>NZ_FWXM01000002.1:0-90195 GCF_900176315.1 Chryseobacterium sp. YR221 | reverse complement strand
CAATATTTTTAATGGTTGTTAAAATTCTGTTAATGCATTCTTGAACTAAATTTTTTTTATCATTTTTTTTAATTCACTATTTTTTTTAATGTTATTATTTATTTGCAATGAAATTATTTTGCAATAACGTGTTGTTTTTCAATACTTTATAAGTTGATACTATTAATGTTTATTGGGATATTTGTTTTCTGAAAATATTAAAATGTGTTAAATATGAATGTTAAACTACATGTATTAAGTGCAGGAGCTTTGTTCTTCTTAGGACAGGTTTCCTTTGCACAAAAAGCAAAAGACACGGCTACTACTAAAATTGATGAGGTCGTGGTTGTAGCTTTTGGTAAGCAAAAAAGAGAGGCTCTTGTTGGTTCTGTTTCTGTTATTGATAAAAAAGTATTAGAAACTCAACAGCTAACATCTGTTACCTCAGCTATTCAAGGGAGTGTTCCGGGAGTTCAGTTGATTAGTGCTGGTGGTCAGCCTGGGGAGAACCCGCTGATTAAAATTAGAGGAACAGCTTCAATTAATGCATCAACTAATCCTTTGATTATTCTAGATGGTGTTCCATATAATGGAAATATTAATTCCATTAGCCAGGACCAAGTAGAATCAATTAACGTATTGAAAGACGCATCATCAACATCTTTATATGGATCTAGAGGTGCAAACGGTGTAATTTTGATAAATACCAAAAAGGGTAGAAGAAACCAAGCACCTCGTTTGGAGTTTTCAGCTCAGACAGGATTTTCTTCACCTGCGGTGAATATGTATAAATTTGTGGATGCCGGAAAATATATGGGGCTATATTGGGAGGCTTTAAGAAACTCTAGGGTTATTGCTGGTGATACTCCTGCGGTGGCTGCTAATTATGCTACAAATAATTTAGTTGCCAATTTAGGGTATAATCCCTATGGAAATATAACGAATCCTATTGGAGTAGATGGAAAAGTTGTTCCTGGTGCAAATCTTCTTTGGAATACAGATTGGGAAAAAGAAATATTGAACAGATCTTCAATAAGAAATGATTATAGATTAACATTACAAGGAGGGGGTGAAAACACTACTTACTTCTTCTCGGCAGATTATTTAGATCAGGAAGGTTCGGTAGTTAGTTCTTATTTTAAAAGATTTACAACCAGGCTTAATTTAGAAACTCAAGTTAAAAGCTGGTTAAAGGCTGGAGTTAATACTTCAATGGCGGTGTCTTCACAGAATTATCCTACTCAATCTGGAAATTCATTTACCTCTGCAATCCAATGGATTTATAATGTAGCAAGTATATATCCTATTTATAGAAGAGATGAGAGTGGGAATATGATCCTAGATAACAATGGTAGTCCTATCTATGATTATGGTGCGAATGGAAATGGACAAAATCAAAATAGACCAGTTTTCAATAATGAAAACGTACCGGGTGTGTTTTTTAATAACAAAATTAATAATAAGCGATATGATATTAATTTGTCAGGATATCTTGAAGCTGAGATTTTCAAAGGCTTGAAGAATAAACTACAGGTAGGATATCAATTGTATATATTTGATGGTTATCAGTATAATAACAGCTTATATGGGGCTGCGTCTAATGTAAGTGGTAGGGTGTCAACGAATAGAGATATTACTCAAACAATAAATGTCTCAAATATTTTAAATTATCAAAAATCATTTGGAGATCATAATTTTAATGTAGATGGTATTTTTGAATCTTATCAGTTGCAATATTCTCCGATTGGTACACAGTCTACAGGATTCCTTCCAGGAGTTTTTTATCATTCAGGCTCAACAAAGCCTGAAAGTGTTTCTGGAAATTTATCTGAAGATAGAATAGTTTCTGTTTTAGGGAGACTTGCATACAATTATAAAAATAAATATTTTGTTGAAGGGTCATTCAGATCAGATGGATCATCAAGATTTTCTAAAGATACAAGATGGGGAAATTTCTATTCAATAGGAGGATCTTGGGTAGCATCGAAAGAAAGCTTTTTTGAAAACAATGTCGTTACTTATTTGAAGTTTAGAGGATCTTATGGGGAACTTGGAAATAATGGTACTTTAAATATTGATAATGTTGCGAACGCTGAAGGAATTGTTTCTTCCGAATATTTTCCATATATAAACGGATATACTACTGGATATTCTAACTTAGATCAGGCAGGTATATATTTAACAAATACTCGTTATCCTCGTTTAACATGGGAAACAACGTCATCACTAAATGTTGGAGCAGATTTTGAGTTGTTTAAAAGAGTAAATGTAACAGTTGACTACTATAAGAAAGCTTCGATCGATTTACTATACCCTAAGCCACTTGCACCTTCTAGTGGTTTCTCTCAAATTCTTCTTAATACCGGTAAAATTGAAAACTATGGTTGGGAATTCAGTATTAATTCAACTAACATTAAAAAGGAGAATTTAACATGGACAACTAATCTTAACTTCTCATTTGATAAAAATAAAATTAAAGAATTAGAAGGAGGAAACTTTGTAAATGGTACAAAAAGATGGGAGGTGGGGAAAAGCTTATTTGACTTCTGGATTCAGGAGTATGCTGGTATTGATCCAAAGGATGGATATATGATGTGGTATAAGGATGTTAAAGATGCAAATGGAAATATAATAGGTAGAGAGACAACAAAAACATATGCAGATGCTACAAGATATTTCAATGGGAAAAGTGCATTGCCAGATATTCAAGGGGGATTCTCAAACTATATCAAGTTTAAAGAATTTGATTTAAATTTCTTGTTTAATTTTAGCTTTGGTTCATATATTTTAGATTCTCAATATGCTAACTTACTTGTAGCTGATAGTCCAGGAAGGCAGATTTCTGCAGATATTGATGGTAGATGGCAAACCCCGGGAGATATTACTGATATACCAGTCTTAACTTCAGCACAAAATGACTTTAGCAGTACATCAAGCAGATGGTTATTTAAAAATGATTATATAAGATTAAAAGCTATTACTTTGGGGTATAATATTCCTCGTAAATATGTGGAACAATTGGGTATAAGTGATTTTAGATTATATGTTCAGGCAGATAACCTTTGGACCTGGCAGTCCCATAAAGGAATTGATCCTGAGCAGTCATTTGGAGGAACAGTTAATAACAGATCGTATAACCTTAAGACTATATCTTTTGGTTTTAAACTTGGGTTCTAATTTTTCTAAATTTTAATTAACATGAAAAAAGTAATATTAATAATAGGTGTAGTAACTTCTTCTTTTGGGTCGATCAGTTGTTCAAATGATTTTTTGGAAGATCCAAAGCCCACAGATTTAGTTAATCAAGAAGTGGCATTTAACTCTAAAGAAGCCATTACTGCTGTTATGGCAGGAATAATAAGACAGTCAAGAGGGCAATACACAAGTGTAGATACTGCAAATCTGGGGTCTATTTTCTTTACAAGATCTCTTAAAGGGAATGATCTAATTCAGTCTAATAACTGGTTTGGAACTGATTATGAGCAAACTAATAGAGAGCCAACTTACAGAAGAACTTTATTTAGTTGGAAATTTCCTTATGAATTAGCAAGTAGATTTACCATATTTATTGAGGGAGTAAAAGCTAGTAAAGCAGTAATGACAGAAGAGGAAAGAGGTGCATTTTTGGCACAAGGATATGCATATAGAGCTTTTATGTATTTTCAGTTAAGCTTAGAATTTCAACAGACATATACTTATAATCCGAATTTGCCGGCACCTCCTATATATAAAGATTCCTCATCTTTAGACGGAAAGCCAATGTCTACGATGAAAGAGTTTTATGAATTTATTTTAGCTGATCTTGATATGGCTGTTAAATTAGGCTCATATGATAGAATTGATAAATCATATATGAATAAGGAAGTTGCTTATGCATTACAGGCGCAAGTGTATCAGGTAATGGGTAATTGGGCAAGGGCCGAAGAAGCCGCACATAATGCCTATGGAGGAAATTCATCAGCTGTACTTAATGCGGCTCAGTATGGAAATGGATTTAATGAAATGAATAATACTGATTGGCTTTTCGCATCACCACAAAGTGATGATCAATCAGCATATTACTATACTGCTATATTTCCTTTTACAGATTTTACGACGACAGGGTATAGAACAACTTATGTAAATAGTAATTTTGTTAATCTTTTTTCTAATACAGATGTTAGAAAGCTGTTTACAAAAATGCCACAAAATGACTGGAGATCTTATACTACGACTAAATTCAAATTTAATTTTGGTTCAGATGTTCCAATAATTAGATATCCTGAAATGATTTTAATTGAGGCGGAAGCTTTATATAATCAAGGAAAATCTACAGAGGCTCATAATTTACTATATGCATTGCAAAAGAATCGTGATGCATCAGCGGTTAAATCTATTAATACAGGATCTGCTTTATTGGAAGAAATTCTTATTGAAAGGAGAAAAGAATTATATGGTGAAAATGGTGTTGAATGGTTTGATGCTAAACGCTTAAGAAGAGGAATTATCAGGAGTTCTAATCACAGAATTGTTGTAAATCTTACTCCAGACGACAAAAGATTTGTATTAAAAGTGCCGCAGGCCGAAATTGATGCGAATCCTAATATCGATGAATCGGTAAATAATGGTAAATAAGCAACAACATATTTATAAAAGGCATCTGCTCCAAACCGTGGGTTTGGACACAAATAAGTTTGTATTTTTGCAGTAAAAATTGCAAACAAGACATTTGATAATTTAAAAGATAGGCGATTGACGGATAGAGGAAACACTATTCTCAATCGCTTGTTTTCTAATAGTATATCTTCGATTCGTTAATTATCGGGTAGTTATTCTGAGATCAAAACGACCATACTAGTAAGGCAGATATTATCAAGAATATGTCTTCTAATTATGTGGGGGTGTTGGGAGTAAATCGGTTTTATGTATTTAGGACACCAGCGAAATCAATTTTTATAATCATACAAACAGGATAAAAAAGATGAATTCATTGGCACTGTAAACGATAATGAAGAAAGAAGTCTCGGTTTTTTTTATTGATCCAAGCTTTATTGTTGATTACAAAAACTTAATGCCTTATAGATTTTCGGATGTGAAAGTTTGGATCAGAAACCTGAACAAGAATAAAATAAAACGCAAGCACAAAGACCAACTCTCTTTCCTATTGAAAAAAAAGAATTCTATAAATGGTCATAAAACACGAAGAAGGTTTTAGAAAACGCATCAAAAATTACCATTATTAAGGGCGGGAAGGGGAGGTATTTACGAAGAGTTTTGCCTTATCGCTGATGCCCTCTGCTGGTGCGAGCTCAATATAATTAAGTTAGCAAAAAATTACAATCTATCCTTTTGATTTTTAGAAGGAACAAGAAGAAGTGATCTGAAAAGAAATAATATTGGATTTACAAATCCGCAAACGCAAGTCGTTGTAGTTCCAGATAAAAGGAAATTGTCTAATTCTATCTCGAAAATATAATTTTATTCTGATAATTCTTGGGAGTAGTGCCTTCAAGTTGTTTAAATACTCGTGTAAAGTAATTGGTGTCTGAAAAGCCGGTCTGAAAAGCTGTTTCTTTAATGCTGTTTTGATCTGCCAGTAATTCTTTAGCTCTGTTGATTCTCTCCTGCAAAATAAATTCATTGGGAGAAGTTCCCAGCTCATCCTTGAACATTCTAAAAAAGTTAGATTTGCTTACATAAGCCAGCCTTGCAATGCTGTCAATAGAAAGTTTCTGATGAAGGTTTTTCTTAATATAATCTACAACAAAGCCTATCCTTGATTTATTTTTCACCATGTTTTTTTCTACCATGCTTCTTGCCTGGGTTTGCATCAGTCTGATCAGCAGCTCTTTCAGGGCAAAATCAGCCATGATATCTTTTTGAGAATTATCGTCCATAGCAATTCTCATGATATTATTGGTTGCAGAGGCTAGAGCCTGATTATTAAAAAGAAAATACTCATCCAGCTGAATATTCCATTGTGAGGTTTCATCCACTTTGGGGAGATTATAATTCAGGTAATTCAGGGAGTCTTCTATAAACTCAGGATTTAGACTCAAAGAAATACATTGGGTCGGAGTTTCATCAGCTTCAGGAAAATCAATGACCATGGTTTCTCCCGGAGCCACCAGAATGCTTTCACCGGGGAAATAATCAAAATAGTTGGTCTTATTATCCAGTTTCATATGCTTTTTGCCTCTCAGCATTGCTGTAAATGCTATATTATCGAAGTGAAGTTTTACATCAAAAGCCGCTTTGTGGGTTTCATAGATACTGAATTCACAATTGTTTAGATTGAATTTTGTCTGGTTCTCAACAATGTTCAATAGCTGATTTTCCTTCGTTAATTCAGGAGTATCTATTAAATATTTATTATTGTTATTCATTTCTAAACATTTTTATGAAGCAGGTAACTCAAATATAGAGAATTTGGCTGTATGTTGCTGTTAATAAAATGATAAAAATTGAACATCTGCACTATTCTGCACTTTTTTTATACGATTGTGCTATATGTTTTTGGAGGTGTACGTGTAATTTGGCATTACAGAAAAATGTAAAATATACTAATATGAGCACTATTACAGAACCAAGATCAGCGACTCTTTTACAGCGTCCTGAATTTAAAAACAAATATGATAATTATATTGACGGAAAATTTACACCGCCTGTTAACGGGCAGTATTTTGATGTAGTTTCTCCCGTAGACGGTAAAAATTTCACTCAGGTAGCCCATTCTTCCAAAGAAGACCTAGAACTTGCGGTAAATGCTGCAGACAAAGCATTTCAAACCTGGAAAAATACCTCATCTACAGAAAGAAGTATTATCCTGAATAAGATTGCAGACAGAATAGAGCAAAACCTGGAATATCTTGCCATTGTAGAAACCGTTGATAATGGAAAAGCAGTAAGAGAGACGTTGGCGGCAGATTTACCACTGGCTATTGATCACTTCAGATATTTCGCTTCTGTAGTCCGTGCAGAAGAAGGTTCTCATAACGAATTGGATAAAGACACCGTATCCCTTATTGTACACGAACCTCTTGGCGTTATTGCACAGATTATCCCATGGAACTTTCCTATACTGATGGCGGTATGGAAGCTGGCTCCGGCATTGGCTGCCGGAAACTGTGTCGTATTAAAACCTGCGGAAAGTACTCCGGTTTCCATTATGGTCCTGATGGAGCTTATTGGTGACCTTCTACCTGCAGGTGTTATAAATATTGTAAATGGATTCGGAGCAGAATTGGGAAGAGCTTTAGTAACCAATCCTAAGGTCTCTAAGGCGGCTTTCACTGGTTCTACAGCTACAGGACGTCTGGTGATGCAGTATGCTACAGAAAACATTATTCCTGTCACGTTGGAGTTGGGAGGAAAATCACCAAACGTTTTCTTCAACTCGGTAATGGATGCCGATGATGCATTCTTGGATAAAGCGATTGAAGGAGCTGTTCTTTTCGCCCTTAACCAGGGAGAGATTTGTACATGTCCTTCAAGGTTGCTGGTTCAGGAAGATATTGCAGATGCTTTTATCGAAAAGGTGATCGAGAGGGTAAAAGCGATTAAAGTTGGAAATCCATTGGATAAAACTGTGATGATGGGAGCTCAGGCATCACAGATTCAAAAAGATAAAATACTTTCCTATATCCAGTTAGGAAAAGAAGAAGGAGCAGAAGTATTGGTGGGAGGTCATGTCAATGATTTGGGAGAAGATCTTGAAGACGGATTCTATATTCAGCCAACAATTTTCAAAGGTAACAACAGAATGAGAATATTCCAGGAAGAGATCTTTGGTCCGGTACTGGCGTTTACAACTTTCAAAGATGAGGAAGAAGCAGTGAAAATTGCGAATGATACCATTTACGGTCTTGGAGCCGGAGTTTGGACCAGAGATGCACACCAGCTGTACAATATTCCGCGTCAGATCGAGGCAGGAAGAGTTTGGGTAAACCAATATCATTCCTATCCGGCAGGAGCTCCTTTTGGAGGATACAAGCAGTCGGGAATCGGAAGAGAGAACCATAAAATGATGCTTGATCACTACCGTCAGACCAAAAACATGCTGATTTCTTATAACAAAAATAAATTAGGCTTCTTTTAATATTTAATGTAGGACGTGCCCGATTGCCTTGGCTATTCCAGGGCAAAACGGCCGGGCTATTCAGGGCTTCACTTCGTTTCGGTGCTCCATTACATTCCGCACCGGCTCGTACCTCGCCGCCCTTACTATCCCTCACGCGGAGAAATACCGTGTGTACCGGGATAGCAGCCTATTTAATTCATGAAATAGAATAACCCAAAGAAAAACAACTCAAAACATAGAATATGATCCCAAAAACAATGAAAGCCGCAGTAGTTCAGGGCTATGGACAGCCACTGAAAATTGAAGAAGTACCCGTAAGAGAACCCGGAAGGTATGAAGTTTTGGTAAAGGTGATCGCCTGTGGAGTCTGCCATACAGATTTACATGCTGTAGATGGAGACTGGCCGGCAAAGCCTAAAATGCCACTTATTCCGGGACATGAAGGAGTAGGAATTGTAGTAGCCTGCGGACCCGAAGCCTTCGTAAAAGAAGGAGATGCAGTAGGAGTTCCCTGGCTGTATAGTGCCTGTGGCTGTTGTGATTATTGTATAACGGGATGGGAAACACTTTGTGAAGCTCAGAAAAACGGAGGATACAGTGTAGATGGAGGTTTTGCAGAATATGTAATTGCCGATTCCAGGTATGTAGGACATTTAAAATCCAATGTTAACTTTCTGGAAATAGCTCCTATTTTATGTGCTGGAGTAACGGTCTATAAAGGATTAAAAGAAACAGAAACAAAACCCGGAGAATGGGTAGCCATTTCAGGAATCGGAGGATTGGGACATGTAGCGGTTCAGTATGCTAAGGCAATGGGAATGCATGTTGCCGCCATTGATGTTGCTGATGATAAACTCGAACTGGCAAAAAAATTAGGAGCAGACCTGGTAGTCAATGCAAAAAATACAGATCCTGGAGCATATTTGCATAAAGAAGTTGGCGGAATGCACGGCGCATTGATTACAGCAGTATCTCCTATTGCTTTCAAACAGGGAATAGATGTTTTACGAAGAAAAGGTACTATTGCACTGAACGGACTTCCTCCCGGATCTTTTGAACTTCCGATTTTTGAGACCGTTTTAAAAAGAATAACTGTGAGAGGCTCTATCGTGGGAACAAGAAAGGATATGCAGGAGGCACTGGATTTTGCCAATGAGGGACTTGTAAAAGCTACGGTAACCCCCGCAAAGCTCGAAGATATTAATGATGTTTTTGATAAAATGAAGAAAGGGCAGATTGATGGCAGAATCGTATTAGACATTGCCGGCTCAAATTAAACCATAATGAGTACCTATGTCCGGCAGATTCATCTGCCGGACTTTTTTCAATATAAAAGCAAAAAAAATGGAAGGAAAAATAGCAAGACTTTCAGCAACGGAAAAGGCACTTGAGGTCATTCGGGAGCTTGAAAATAAATATGGGGCGCTGATGTTTTATCAGGCCGGCGGATGCTGTGAAGGAACGCAGCCTCAATGTTTTGAGAAAGGAGGTTTTTTTCCCAGAATGAATGATGCTATGATCGGAACCATCCATGGATATGAATTCTGGATAGACCGGGATTTATTTGAATATTGGAAGTACTCACACTTTACCCTGGATGTGGCAGAAGGGTTTGGACCTGGAGGCTTTTCACTGGAAACACCTTTGGGGAAGACCTTTAAAGTTCAGTACAGACTTTTTACTCCCGAAGAATATGAAAACCTGGAACCCATACTAAGGAGTGAATAGAATAGAGTCTAAAGACTGGTAGAATAGGGATAGTGGAGAACTGTATTGCTGCTTTTTTGAACCATATGGTCCAACTCTTTTTCAAAATCGTATTTTCCTTTTATGATCTCTCTTTTTAAAACAAAATATTGGGTTCCCAGCATTAGAGCAGAAACAGCAATAAAAGAAAAATCCTGAACCCCATTTTTTATATTGACAGTGACTGCAACTAAGAAAAAGCCCAGCAACAATACAAGAGTGACAATCTGAAAAAAAGAGGGAATACACGCTATGGAAACAGTAGTTCTATTATTCTGATCATACAGACTTCCCTTAATCACCGGATAATTCAGGTTGATATCAAAAAAACGCCTTCTTTTCTTAATCGTGAAGTTTTTTTCATACACCATTCCTCTGTATTTAAATCTTGTGGGAATTGCCGGATCTGAAATCAGGGATATAAAAGCAGTATGGGTTGGATAAGTAATTTTCCTTAGCCTTTCGATAACCTCAGCTGTATTGAGGTCAATGTCAAGATTTTTATGCGTGTATAAACCAATACTTTGACAAAAGGAATTCATGTAAAATAAAGCTTAAACGGTTATTATAGTCGTTTTTATGGGGAAGATTGGCCGGGGATTATTCTACAATCAGGTCTTCACAAACCGGTTGACAAACATTGCGGCAACAACGTCGCCCACAGCATTCAGAACAGTGGCTAACGGGTCTACCAATGTTCCGATGATCATTACGGCAGGGATAGCTTCCTGAGGTAATTTATATACCGAAATCATCAGCATTTCACCAATGTACCCACCATTGGGAATTCCTCCGGCTACAATACTTACAAAAACAGTAATTCCCAATGCCAACAATAGATTCGAGGGATCAAAAAAGTCTTTTCCAATAATTAAAAAAGCAACATAGATTTTTATAATGGAAGACATAGAGGATCCATTTTTATGGAGGGTTGTCCCAATAGGAATAACCAGGTTGGCAATAGAATTAGGTATTCCAATTTTAGACGCTGCCTGTAAGTTGGCAGGCATGGTAGCAAAACTGCTGCAGGTACTTATGGCAGTAAGGCTAGGGTAAATAGCATTGGTCCAGAAACTTTTCACTCCTTTTTGACCATTGGCCATAAAAGCATAAATAGAAAAAAAGACAAAGAAATAAATAATTCCTGCAATATAATATAAGCCTAAAGGTTTAGCATAAAACCCAAACAGCTGAGGTCCTAAAGTAGCTACCTGAAAAGCAAAATAAGCCCCAAGACCAATAGGAGCCAGATTCATGATCAATAAAAGAAGCTCTTTCATAACCTCGTAGCCTGAGGCAATAAAAACCCTGAAAGGTTCTCCTTTTTCTCCCGTTTTCCGGGCTGCAAAACCCGTCATAAAAGCAAATATAAGAAGAGCCAGCATATTCTGTCTTGAAAAAAGAGCCGTAAATTCTCCTACGGTGAAAAAGCCTACAATCCTGTTACCCCATGTATCATTGTTTGCTGCTTCTGTAATAGCTTCAGAGCTTCCGGAAACCCCGGAAACCGGGAAGAGATAGACTGCACAGATCGTAAAAATGGCGGCTGTCAGGATGAAAAATAAAAAGGTAAGAGCCATGATAAGAATAATCTTTCCAAATTTTGACTGCTGCTCCAGAGAAGCAATAGAATTGGAAACGGCAAAGAATACCAAAGGTACTACACTTACAAAAAGAAGATTAAGAAAAATATCTCCCAGAGGTTTTATGTACTCTACAATACCGGGAGCAGTAATTCCTATAATGCTTCCAACACTAATTCCTAAGAGTAAAAATATAATTCCGGAGTAGTTTTTTAGTACCTCTTTCATGTGAAGTTTTTTTTCAAATATAAGTCTTTTCCAAGTGTAAGCAGAAAATAGATCTATTATTTTAAAATCTATTTTATCACACAATTTTGAAATATTATTTGAAATTGAACTGCTTGTCTTGTTAATCATGAAATTTTATACTACAAATATTCTATTTAATAAAATTATTTAAATTGCATTTAATTCAATAATTTGTATTTAATTGTATTTTATTATTAATTATTATTTGATTTTATTATGAAAAATGCTTTAAAATTAAATAATTACAATATATTTGTAAACTGTTTAATTTAAAAAACATTACAAATATGATGAGAAGTAACAAAATTTCGTTATTGCTGATTGCTGTAGCAATCACTGTAAGTTGTAACTCTGATAGACTCAGTGATACACCTGAATCTAATCCCAATTCGAATGCTGCTGTGAATTCTGATGAGGTAGCTTCTGCTGATTCCAAGCCTATTTCTGGACAGTACATTGTTGTTTTGAATGATGGTGTTCTTGATAAAAGTGGCCTTGCTGTTTCTAAAGGTGCACTCCAGAATAGAGAGGCTTATTTAAGACAAACAGGATCACTGTTGGATAAATTAAAAAGCAAAGATAATGGATTGAATTTGGGTATTAATAGTCAAAAGATTTCTAATGCTTTTGGATATGCCCTTGAAGGTTTTGTTGCAAAAAATCTTACTGATGCTGAGGTAGAAGCACTTAGGAAAGATCCTAAAATCAAAAGTGTTGAACAGGATTATCAGGTTTCATTAGGGAAAACAACCGGGATGATTGCTAAAGCTGCTTCAACACAGGAGATTCCTTGGGGGATTACAAGAGTTGGAGGTGCAGGAGATGGAACTGGAAAAACAGCCTGGGTTATTGATTCCGGAATTGATTTGGATCATCCGGATCTTAATGTAGATACACAAAGAAGTGTTTCCTTTGCCGGAGATAACAATCCTGATGATGGAAACGGGCATGGAACCCATGTGGCAGGAACTATTGCAGCTATTAACAATAATATTGGAGTTGTTGGAGTTGCTGCCGGAGCTAAAGTTGTTGCACTAAAGGTTTTAAAGAGTGATGGAACAGGAGATTTTTCATGGACTGTTTCTGCTTTAGATTACGTATATGCAAATGCCTCAGCAGAGGATGTTGTCAATATGAGCTTAGGTCCTAGATCACGATATAGAGATTCAGCTACAGAACAGGCCGTTTTGAAAGTAGCAGAAAAAGGTATTAGACTAGCAATAGCAGCAGGTAATTCTTATGATGATGCCAGTTATTATTCACCGGCTGCTGTTAATGCTACCAATGTTTATACTATTTCCGCTTCGGCTGAAGGAGATTACTGGGCTTATTTTTCTAATTATGGATCTCCTGTAGATTATGCAGCTCCGGGATTCCAGGTAAAATCAACATGGTTAAATGGCGGTTACAATACCATTAGCGGAACATCCATGGCGTCTCCCCATGCTGCCGGAGTTCTTTTATTAGGAGCTCCAAACACAGATGGTGCTACTCCAAAACCGGCTTATTGGGAATATTATAATGGATTTAGGAGTGATTTTACGTATGGTCCAATTTTTACCGGAAGATATAGTCCTACAAATATTTATACGAAGGCTGACTACCGTTATGATAAAGACGGAGTGGCAGATAAAATTATTCATAGATAATTTATTTATAATTCTAATAAAAAGGGATGAGATTACTCATCTCTTTTTTTGTCTATCAGAATTTTTAATATTTTTTTTCATGTTTTTAAGTGTTTTCTTATGGGGTTTTCAAAGATAAAATTCATAAATTTGAGTAAACATCATTTCTATGGCTTATATAGATTACTATAAAATTTTAGGCGTAGATAAAAACGCAACACAGGATGATATCAAGAAAGCCTACCGAAAACTGGCCAGAAAGCTACATCCTGACCTTAATCCTGGCGATAAGGAAGCAGAAAAAAAATTCAAAGAACTGAATGAAGCCAATGAAGTGCTCAGTAATACTGAAAACCGTGCAAAATATGATAAGTACGGAGAGCATTGGAAACATGGCGAAGAATACGAAAAAGCCCAGCAACAGCAGAAACAATATCAACAGCAGCAGAATTATAACGGAGGATATTCCGGAGCAGATTTTGGTGAAGGGGAAGATTTTTCAGATTTCTTTCAAAGTATGTTTGGAGGGGCTGGAGGCTTTAGCAAAAGTTCACGGGGAAGTGCTTCCGGAAAATTTAAAGGAAAAGATGTTCAGGCAGAACTGAACCTGAATTTAAGAGATGCTGCTACCACTCATCCGCAAACTTTTGAAATCAATGGTAAAAAAGTAAGAATTACTATTCCGGCAGGGGTTTATGATGGGCAGCAGATTAAGTTGAAAGGACATGGAAATCCCGGTTTTAACGGTGGACCTCATGGGGATCTGTATATTACGTTCAATATTCCGACTGATCCGGATTTTGAAAGAATAGGGGATGACCTGAAAACTAAGGTCGTTATCGATATGTATACCGCTGTTTTAGGGGGAGATGTAAAAGTAAATACCCTGGATAGCAGTGTCAATCTTAAAGTAAAACCGGAAACTCAAAACGGGATGACCGTAAGGCTTAAAGGAAAAGGTTTTCCCATCTATAAAAAAGAAGGACAGCATGGCGATCTTTTTGTAACCTATGAAGTGAAATTGCCGGTAAACCTTACAGAAAAGCAGAAAGAACTTTTTGAACAACTAAAAAATTCCTAGGCTATGAGTGAAAGAATATCACGGGAAGAACTCGTAAAAATCTATAATATAGAAATCACTTTTTTTGATGATCTTGTAGAGTATGGTCTGCTAAACATTCATATTGAAAATGATATTCATTATCTGATGTATGAAGATCTGCAGGATCTTGAAAAGTTTTCCAACTGGCATTATGATCTTGAAATCAATCTTCCCGGTCTTGAAGTGATTCATAATATGCTGAACAAACTGAATGCCCTTAAAAACAGAAACAGGGAACTGATGAACAAACTTGCTGCTATAAGTGATCAATATGAAGATATTTAGCTAGCTTTGCAGCTTTATAAAGCAAAGTATATATTTATATTATGAGTGAAGAAAAGGTGATTGTCTTAAGACCTGACAGAAAGACGTTTGAAGAAATCTATTTTAGCGGAAACCAGGGAAGTTTGCTTTTCTCACCTACTACCAGAAGTAAAACCATAACGACCATGGTGGCTGCTGTTATTCTGTTTATTGCATTTCTTTTGAAAGACAGTTTGAGCAAAGACAGTGTGGGAATCCTATATTTTCTGAGCTTTATATTTCTGCTTTGCACGGTTTTTCTGTCTGTAAGCATTAATAAAGTATCCCGATGGAAGAAACAGGTGAACCATTACCTGGGAGTGCTTGAAAAGTGTAAGGTCTACGAAATAAGATTTGATTCTCTTTTTTTTACGGTCAATATTGACGGGGAGAAAGAAACCAGCGAATGGAAAGATTTTGAATATTTTGATAGCAATAATGAATTCATCGCTCTGGAAGGTAAGTACAGTTATATGTTTCCAAAGAAATCAATGAGTGAAAAGGAGTATAACCTACTCAAAAAGACATTCAAAGAAAATATTAATAAAGAATAAAAAAATCAGAGCAAAATGCTCTGATTTTTATTTTATCGTAAAGTATCCGCTTATTAATCAAGCCAACCCATTTCCTTCATCCACTCGTCATTGTAGATTTTTCCTACATACCTTGAACCGTGGTCATGAAGTAAAACAACAATGATATCATCTTTCGTGAACTGATCTTTCATCTGGATCAGAGAAGCAATAGCACTTCCAGCAGAATATCCACAGAAAATTCCTTCTTCTTTAGCCAGTTTTCTTGCATAGATCGCTCCGTCTTTATCTGTTACTTTTTCAAAATGATCAATGACAGACATATCATAGTTCTCAGGAATGATATCTTCGCCAATTCCTTCTGTAATATAAGTATAGGCATGGTCATAGTGAAGTTCTCCTGTTTCATGGAATTCTTTCAGAATAGAACCGTAAGTATCCACTCCGATTATTTTGATGTCCTGATTTTTTTCTTTGAAGAATGTTCCACATCCTGTAATCGTACCTCCTGTTCCTGCACCAGCTACAAAGTGAGTCAGTTTTCCTTCTGTCTGTTCCCAGATTTCAGGCGCTGTAGACTCATAATGAGCCGTTCTGTTTGATAAATTATCATACTGGTTTACATACCATCCGTTCTCCGTTTCTTTAGCCAGTCTTTTGGAAACTGAATAATAAGAACGCGGGTCAGTAGGCTTTACGTCAGTAGGGCATACAATAACCTCAGCACCTACAGCACGAAGGATATCACATTTTTCTTTTGATTGTTTGGAATTCGTTACAAAGATACATTTGTAACCTTTGATGATCGCGGCAAGCGCTAATCCCATTCCTGTATTTCCTGAAGTTCCCTCAATGATGGTTCCTCCAGGCTTTAATCTGCCGTCTTTTTCGGCATCTTCTATCATTTTAAGAGCCATTCTGTCCTTTACTGAATTTCCGGGATTGAAAGTCTCTACTTTTGCTAAAACTAATGCTGGAAAGTCTTCTCCTAATACATTGTTAAGTTTTACCAGCGGTGTATTACCTATAGTTTCAAGAATATTTTTTGCGTATTTCATAAATGGTTTATATGCGGAGCAAAGATAAGGCTTTTAAAATTATTCATATTGTGGATAACATGTGGATAACGTGTTGGTAACAGGAATATTTACCTCCAAAATATGATCAGCTGCTTATCGATCCTTTCCGTTACTAATTATATTTAATTGCTTTTACCGGTGAAATTTTACTGATCAGATAACTAGGAATAATTAAAGCAAGCCCTGAAATAAACAGAATTCCCACTGAAATAGAAATAATGGCAATAGGGTTAAGATCTACCGGAACTGTACTTACATAATAATTTTCAGGATTAAGCTTAATAACTCCGAAGAATTTTTGAATCAAAATAAGCCCTAATCCAATGGCATTTCCATATAAAAGCCCGGGAATCATAATAATAAGTGTATAGTTGATAAAGGTAGCCCGGATTTGGGAATTGCTGGCTCCCAATGTTTTAAGAAGTCCTATAGAATTGGTTCTTTCGATGATAAGGATCAGAAGGACCATAATAATATTAATGACCACTACAATGAGCATAATAATGATGATTAAAGCAATATTCGTATCGAAAATGCTTATCCAGTCATTGATTTGTGGAAATTTTTCCGTCGCTTTTTCCGCATAATTTTTATACCCAATCAGCTTTTCAATATCTGGAAAATCTTTATCTATATCGTTGACGTTTTTGAGGAAAATATCAAGTCCTCCTACTTCATCGGGTTTCATTTCCTGAATTCTTCTTACATGATTAATTCCTCCAATTACAAATTGATCATCAATCATCTTAATATCCGTTCTGTAAATTCCCAGTACACGGAACTTACGATAGACCGGCTTTTGATCTGCCTTTGAAAATACAGTAACAATACTGTCGTTGAGCTTCAGGTGTAAGTCGTTGGCTGTTTTCTGTGAAATAGCGACGTCGTTGTTGAAACCTACCTCTGTTACCTTGGGCGTGGTGCCGGCAATTAAAAATTTCTTAAACCTAAGGCTGTCAAAGTCTTTTCCAACTCCTTTAAATATAATACCTGCAAAACTATGCTCATTACGCATAATCCCGGTCACAGTTGCATATTTCTGGATGCTTTCCACATCGGGAAGTTCTTTGATCTTTGGAATATTAAGCCCCTGGTTATCAAGTACCGAAGTATTATAGGAAGAATTGGATCGCGTAGATCTTACGGTAATGTGTCCGCTGAAATCTGCCAGTCTTTCTTTAATAGCTTTTTTAGAACCAAAGCCGGTGGCTACGGTAATTAAGGAAACAATGATTCCCAAAGCTACAGAAAGTCTGCCAATGAAGATGATAACTCTTGAAAGGTTATTTTTGTTATCTTTGGAAAATGCTATTTTTCTAGAGAAATATAAAGGAAATTTCAAGCTTATGAATTTAGATTTCAAAATTAAAAATTTACTTCTTATTTGCCTAATTTTTTTAGGAGTATTCAACCAATATTATTCTCAGACTCAAGTTCAACAGGATTTTAAAACCGGAGCCGATCAGCCTGAATTATATTTACCCTTGTTAAAAAACAAAACCATCGGGATTGTGACCAACCAAACAGGGCTGATGAGTGACAGGAATCATTTGGTAGATTTTTTAGTAAAAAATAAGATTAATATTAAAGCTATTTTTGCACCGGAACATGGATTCAGGGGAGATGCTGATGCCGGAGCGAAAGTGAAAAATGGAGTAGATGTAAAAACTGGAATACCCATTGTTTCATTATATGGTAATAATAAAAAACCAAAACCTGAACAATTAAAAGGAATTGATATTGTTCTTTTTGATATCCAGGACGTAGGGGTAAGGTTCTATACTTATATTTCTACCTTGACTTATCTGATGGAAGCCGGTGCTGAGAATAATGTTGAAATCATGGTTCTTGATCGCCCCAATCCCCATGACGGTTATACTGACGGCCCTGTTTTAAGAAAAAAATGGGCAAGCTTTGTAGGCATGCATGAAGTTCCTGTAGTATATGGGCTGACAATTGGAGAATATGGAAAAATGGTAAACGGTGAAAAGTGGCTGAAAAATGGAGTTCAGGCTAAATATACCCTTATTCCAATGAAAAATTACCATAAAAAACAACGGTACACAATTTTAGATAAACCTTCCCCGAACTTACCGAATGACAAAGCCATTAATCTTTATCCCAGCCTATGTTTTTTTGAAGGAACTCAGGTTTCGGTAGGAAGAGGAACAGATATGCCTTTCCAGATTTATGGTTCTCCATGGACAGAAAAACTGCCCTTCGAGTTTACTCCGAAACCAAGTTATGGAGCTAAAGATCCTTTTCTTAACGGAAGGCTTTGCCACGGTGAAAATCTTTCAAAATACCCAAAAGATCTGAGAGAACTGAATCTTGAATGGGTTATAAAAGCATATCAAAACTATAAAAATCCACAGCAGGATTTCTTCCTGAAAAATCTATGGTTTGATACATTATCCGGAACCGATGAATTCAGAAAGCAAATTATCGCAGGGAAAACGATTCCGGAAATTAAAGCTTCATGGAAAAAAGACCTGGCCGATTTTGAAAAGATCAGAACCAGGTATGTGGTGTACGAAAATTAATTAATCAAAATGCTGAGGTGGGTTTTTGTCATTTTTACCTTTGTTAAGGATAAATAAACCTACAGTTAATCCGACAACTCCCGCAAAAGCGGTGAGCAGAGCTCTTTGCAGTTTATCAGGAAGGTCATTCCCAAGGTAGTTCATTAAAAAAAGGATCACAAAAGTGATCACTGAAATGATAATATGATTTCTTCCGAATGGTTTCATTGTATTATTTAAATTTGTAAGAGACCATGACTCCTCCTCTGTAGGGGATAAATTCACCACTTTTATTAAGATCGTTTGCCTGATCATATCTTTTCCCTGTTGTTTTGTCATATCCTTTATAAAAACTCTGGGATGTTCCCACAGTACCATAAATGTCAAGATTCCAACGGTCAGATAACTGAAACTGATAACCGGCAGTTAGCCCTAGCATAATAGAAAATCCTTTTTGGTAAAGATTGGAATTAATATAAGTATCACCATTTTCCTTGACAATAACTTTGTCATTCCAATAGTTCCATTTTTGAACATTATAGGCTGCAAAAGCAAGATTCGCTCCCAAATACCAGTGCTTAAAGGCCTCTTTGAAATAATACCTGCCTTCTACGGAAGCAGAGTAATACTGAAGCTTATGTCCGGCAAAAGATTTCCATGGGGAAATAAAAACATCTCCCTGAATGGTATATTTAGGACTTATCTGCTTTTCTACACCGGCGTTAATGATTCCTATAGGTAGAAAAAGAGCATTCCCTTTTATGTATAAACTTTTATCCTGTTCTTGTTCCTGAGCGTGTAAAGTACCTATTGCCAGGAAAGCTAAAAGGCCTGTTAATAATTTATAATTCATCAGTATATGTTAGTGTATTTTATTTAATAGCTCTTCGGCCAGTTTGGAATCTTTATGGGTTTGAACGGCTATATTTTTAGACATTTCTGCATAATTTTTTGCCATTTCTTTATTACCAGTAAGAAAATACAGTTTGGCGAGAATATAAGTGTTTTCAGAGGTCTCACTTCTCATTACAGATTTTTCTGCCCATTCTGTAGCCTTCTTTAATGAGGCTGGTGTTTTGATATGATCACTGAAGATCCATGCCGCTCTTAAAAGCTCATTAGGCTCAAAGGCATCAGCGTTTTTATAATAGTCTAATGCGGCTTTTTCAAATTCCGGAAAATTGGCATTCTGCTCATAGTAGCTAAGTTTGGTCTGATTAAGTTTTGTGGTAGCTGCTTCTTTTCCTACTAAAGGTTCGGCTGCTTTCATAAAGGTATCCTCATTGATTCTTTTGTTTTTTTCATCAATGGACTGTTCTACTATTTTAGATAATTTCAACTGAGCATCAAATTCTTTATAGGTCTCTTCAGGTAGAAACTTAATGATCTCAGCTTTTCTTGAAGTGAAAATACTATAATTGGGGTCTTCTGTTGACTTTACAAAATAAAGCAGAAGACCGATTTCTTCTTTTGAAAGCTCTTCAGTCTTTTTTTTATTTTCAAAATATCTTTCAGAAGCTTTTTTAGCAAAATCAAAATCACTGCTGGAGTTCAGTTTCATAACATTGATCAGAAATTCAGGATCTTTTTCACCATTAGCAAAACGTTCTTTCAAAGAACCTTTTTTATTGCCGGGAGAATTGATGTCCTGAGCCATAGTGACAAACATACCCGCTTCCATATACCCTGAGTTTTGAGAAACAAGTTCTCCTTCACCATTTAAAAAAAGATAAGTAGGATAGGAACGTACTCCATATTTAGCTGCAATCTCCCGTCCTTCTCCTTTTTCCATGTCGAATCTTGCATTGATGAAACTCGCATTAAAGTAATCTCCAACGGATTTTTGGGTGAAAACATTTTTTTCCATCATTTTGCATGGCCCACACCAGGAAGCATAGGCATCTAGAAAGACCAATTTCTTTTCCTTTTTAGCCTTTGCGATAATATCCTTGAATGGTAATTCCTGGAATTGAATAGACTCTTGAGCTGAGATAATGATAGAACAAAAAATAGATATCCCGGAGATGATCTTCTTCATTTTCAAATTAGATTTGTAAGCGAAGATAATTAATTTTCAAAACATAAAGAGCTGATTCCGCTTTCTGATAGAGTATATTAACTAATTTTAAGATTTAAAGCAGCTTTTGGTTGACGGACCCTGTGAAAAATTACAGCAGGAATTTAGACTTAAGTATTCTGAATACAAGCCTTAATCACAACATTTTTAACTTTCATAGTTGCTTTTTAGCTAGGATGGTCCGTTATTATTTTTTAGCATTTTTATGTTCTTTACCCCAAATTTCCAATTGGTTCAGGATGGGAATTAATCTTTTACCAATCTCAGATAATTCATACTCTACCCGTGGAGGAACTTCTGCATAAACACTTTTTATAATCAAATTTTCCTGTTCCATTTTTTTCAGCTGGAGGGTAAGCATTCTTTCGGAAATATTGGGAATACTGTTCTTCAATTCATAGAATCTCAGCTTTCCGTGTTTAAGATGATAACAAATGGAGAGGATCCAGCGTCCGCTGATCAGATTAACAGCATATATTTCTGAACAGCATTGTTCCAGTGTTTTTTTATTTTCATTATTGGTGGATGATTCTTTAATACTCATTACTTACATTTTTGTTCGTTTCATACAATCTAATGCATACTTGGACAGCATAGTACCTATCAGTTAAATTTACAAATAAAACAGGAAATATCTTGTTTGAAGGTGTCATTTGTAATACAAAATATAACAGCATGGACTTTAACAGAATTGATGAAGATTTAAGAACAAGTATAGAAAATACTCCTTATTCATTAGAAATTGACGAAGAAGTATTTTTAAATAATCCCGAGCTCATCCAACGGGAAAGAAAAGAATTTGTAGAAGCTCACCCTTTTAAGAATCCCGATCATATCCTTACAAAAGATATTTTTATAGAAAGTTCTGTGGATAGATATGAAATCAGATTACACATTTATCAGCCGAAAAAATATAATAAGGATAAAACACTCATTTATTTTCATGGAGGAGGATATGTATTTGGGTTACCCGAACAGGTGGATGATCAGATGTTTGAAATTTCGGATAAGCTTAATGCAACTATTATATCTGTAGATTACAGATTATCTCCTCAGTATCGGTTTCCAATTCCCATTCTGGATGGTTTTGATGCTTTACAATGGGTGATTAGTGAAGGTGAAGCTCAGTTGGGAATTAATCCGGATCATATTACGGTTTTCGGAGCCAGCGCCGGAGGTCATCTGGCAGCAGCGGTTACCCAGATGGCTGTAGATCATCATATTGAAAATATAAAGCATCAGTTTTTATTGTATCCGGTAATTCATAACCGGTTAGACACTCCTTCGATGAAAGAATTTACAGATGCTCTTTTATGGAATAGGGTATATGCTCAGGCAGCCTGGCTTCATTTTTTGGGGAAAGAGAATGTAGATAAGAGTATCAGATATGCAGATTTAACTCATTATGATAATTTTGCTCAATTACCTCCCACGACTATTATTGCCTGTGAATTGGATCCTTTAAGGGATGAAGATATTGAATTTGCACAGTTGCTGTATAAGGAGGGTGTCAAGACTGAATTATGGGTTATTCCGGGTGCCTTGCATGTTTTTGATCTATTTGATTCTCCTATGAGCAATCAGTATAAAGATTTTATGATGAACAGGCTTTTCTGTAAAAACAAATAAAAGGAAAAAAATAATATTAAAAACCGTCTTCATGAAGACGGTTTTTATTTTTCTGAGATGATTTTTGTACGTATTTTGATTATATATTTAATTCACTTTATGGTCCTGAAATCTTTGTTATAATTTTGCAAACGAATAATTTACCTGTAGGAGGAAACAAGAATTTAGAAAAAATTGAATATTAATTTTAAACGCGCACTGTCTCAAAAATCCGTTTATATAGCTGCTTTATCTGTTTGCTTAATTGCAGTTGTAGCGCTTGCTATTTTGAGCTTTTTAATTACGCGTGACAGCCAGAAAAATACTGAAGATTTTGCAAGAAAAACTTTTGTCCGCAAATATGAATCCGTTGAAAATGAATTCAGAAATATTGAGGATTATCAATATCTGCTTCGTGCACTGATCCAAAAAGACGGTTTAAAAAACTATAAAGACTATTCTTCAGTTTTAAATGACCTCAACAAAAAACGTAATCTTTTAGCCTACAGCTGGTATTACTACTATAATGAAGTTTCCGGAAAAACAGAGACCAATAGCCCTTTGTCCGAGGTTTTTGAAAAAACAGGAAATATAGAAAAGTCTGTTCCCTTACAAAATAATGCAGCCGGACATTTTAAAGATCTTTTAATGACGCGTAAAGACAGCCTGTATTGGGTGAGCTATGATTCTTTGTTGCTACCGGATAAGAATACACTGTATTACGGTTCTGCCGTAAGTCTGGATGATCTTCACCAATATTTTATCAATGTAGATAAAAGCTCGAATACCTACGCCTATGTTTTTACGAAAGAAGGTATTTGTATCACCCATCCTGAAAAGAAATATTTAGGTAAGAATATTTTTGATTTTACAGATATTAAGCCCAAAGATACGTTGACGGGTAAGACAAAATCAGGATATACCGAAGGTATTGCAATTTCTGAGTATCTGGGGGTTGAAGTTACCCGGTTTATAAAACCTCTGAAAACGGATAATTTCGAAGGATATACCGTTGTTAACCATGTCAATTTTATTATCGATGAAAACGTATATAAAGTAAAAACCTATACAACCTATATTTTTCTGGCAGCCTTGTTTCTTATTGTAACGGTCTTTATATTGTTTCAAAGATCTGCTCATATTGCCTATAAGGAGAAAGAAAAGATACAGTCTGAAAAGAATTTACTGTTGGTTGAGAATGAAAAGATGCATAAGGCAGAAGTTATTAACCAGCTTCAGCAGCTTAAAAATAATATCAATCCACATTTCCTGTTCAATTCTTTGAATTCCCTATACATGCTGATTGGGATTAATAAAGACAATGCACAGAAGTTTACCATGAATCTTTCAAAGATCTACCGGTATCTTATTGTACCTCCAAAAGAAAATATTGTTTCTGTTGCCCAGGAGATCAATTTTATACAGCATTATATGGAGCTTTTGAAAAGCAGGTTTGATGAAGAATTGAATTTTAAAGTAGTGATTAATCATCAGGAGAGTTTAGAAAAAAGAATTCCCTATCTATCCCTTCAGATTGTAACGGAAAATGCTATAAAGCATAATATAGCAACCATAGACCAGCCTTTAGAAATTATCATTACCATTGAAGAAAATGGGATCATTGTAAAGAATACCTGGCAGCTCAAAACAGAGCCTGTTCAGGGAGAGAAGTTCGGAATTGATTATTTGAATCAAGTTTATGGATATTTTAAGAATAATTTTGTTAATATTTCTGTAGATGGTGAATATTTCATATGTTTTTTGCCATTAATGAAGTGAAAATAAAAATCCATTCACTCCCGAAATATCCCCTCTCACTCCCTAACACTATATATATGATTCTCTTTACCTATAGCTTTGCCCGCTGAAACTAAGATATTTACTATTTGGAATGAATCGGACTATTTTAATGAAGAATTACAGGCTGGCACTGTATTTAGGACTTGCTGTGGCTTCGCCGGCAGTTCTGGCACAGAAAAAAGATTCTGTAAAAACGACTAAAGAAAAAACTGAAAAAGCTGACGTTTCTTCGAAAAAAACAAAAAAAATTGAAGACCTGATCAAAAAAGGAACTTATAAAAAAGGACTTTTTAATACGATCCAGGTAAAAACGGATGTCTATTTTGAAATCCCTGACAGCCTGATGGGCCGTCAGTTTTTGGTGGTTAATAAGCTCTCTCAGGTACCTATGCAGGTAAATGAAGCTGGCTTAAATAAAGGAATGAATTATGAAAATAAGATCATTTCTTTTCACCGAGATACGGTAGCTAAAAAAGTTTGGGTGAGAACTTCAGAGGCGAAAGTCTCTTCCCCTAAAAATGATGCTATTACAAAATCGGTAAAAGATAACTTCTCAGAATCTATTATTGAAGTTTTTGATATTGAAGCTCAAAATTCTGATTCTACAGCGGTAGCCATTAAGGTTAACAAAATTTTTGACGGAAATCAGAAAAGCTTTAATGATGTTCTGGCTAATGTAGGATTGGGAGGATCAGTAAAATCTAGTCTTTCTTACATTGAAGGAGTGAAGACCTTTCCTCAAAACCTTGTGGTAAAATCCCAGCTGTCAACATCTGTGAATGAAGGAGGCGTTGATCTGCCGGTAACATTGGGGGTAACCACTAATCTTGTCCTGCTTTCTAAAATTCCAATGAAACCGAGAGTTTCTGATCCAAGAGTTGGTTTTTTTACAGAAAAACACTGGACATTTAACGATGGCCAACAGAAAATGGATGAGAAATTCTTCATTACCAAATGGAATTTGGAACCTAAGGATGAAGATAAAGAAAGGTATTTGAAAGGAGAATTGGTAGAGCCTAAAAAACCGATTGTATATTATATTGACCCATCCACTCCAAAGCAATGGCGTGAGAAAATTATAGCAGGAGTTCATGACTGGCAAGTGGCTTTTGAGCAGGCAGGTTTCAAAAATGCGGTTATCGCAAAGATGCCGGATGAGAAAGATGAGGATTTTGATATTGATGATGTAAGATATTCGGTGATTACCTATGCGGCTTCCCCTAAATCTAATGCGATGGGACCTTCCGTAGTGGATCCGAGAAGTGGTGAGATTATAGAAGCGGATATCATCTGGTGGCACAATGTAATGACTTCACTTCAGGAATGGATGAGAATTCAGATCGGGCCTATAGATCCGAAAGCCAGAGGAAATAAATTCAGTGATGAATATATGGGAGAGGCTATCCGATTTGTTTCGTCCCACGAAGTAGGACATACTTTCGGATTGAAACACAATATGGGATCTTCCTTTGCATTTCCTGTAGAGTCACTCCGTTCCAAAGAGTTTACCGATAAGATGGGGGGGACCGCACCTTCCATTATGGATTATGCCCGTTACAACTATGTCGCTCAGCCGGAAGATGGAGTTACAGCTATTACTCCAAAAATTGGAATTTATGATAAATATGCTATCGAATGGGGCTACCGTTGGTATCCTGAAGAATTTTCAGAGAAAAAAGCGCTGAGAAATTTAATAGAAAAACATGAGGATGACCCTCTGTATTTTTATGGAGAGCAGCAAAGCTATCTGGAAACCATAGATCCTCGTTCACAATCTGAAGATTTGGGTGACGATGCCATGAAGGCCAGTGAGTACGGGATGAAAAACCTGAAAATTGTGGTAGATAATCTTTTAAAATGGACCTATGCGGATGGTAAAGATTATACGGATGCCGGTAAACTGTATTTAGGAGCTATTGGACAATGGGATCTGTATACCGGTCATGTCATGGCGAATGTAGGAGGAATTTATCTGAACAATACCAATTTCGGAAACAAGAAAAAAGCTTACGAAGCAGTACCTGCAGAGACCCAGAAAAGAGCTGTTGATTATCTTGTGAAAAATGCGATCAACCTTCCGGAATGGTTATTCTTTAATCCGATCTCAGAGAAAACATATCCTGTTAAAAATTCTCCAATGGGTCCGTTTGAACAGACGCCGTATACCTTGGCAAGAGGAATGCAATATGCGAATATTTATTCTCTGTTGATGGATGACAGACTGTTGAGACTCCTGGAGAACGAGTTAAAACATGAGGTTTCAGGATCAAAAGAGGAAATATATACTGTTGAGAATTTATTTGATCAGGTAAGAGCTGCTGTTTTCAGTAAAAAAGGAAGCCTGACTATTCTTGAAAAGATGACGCAGAAGAACTATGTGGATGCTTTAATTGTTTCGGTGAATAAATTATTTGAAAAGACAGCAGTAAAGGCACTGAAAGTAGACAATACCCTGAAAATGCCAATGATCTGTAATTTCCATGAAGATGATAAGGATCTTAGAAACATTAATTATTCCTCAATGAAAAGAGTATCTGAAGTAACGACCTATAAAAGGGCAGAACTGCATAAGGTACTGGATTTACTGAACAGAACCAGATATAAAGGAGATGATGCCTCAAGGGCTCATTACACAGACTTAATTATTCGAATTGAAGAGGCTTTAAATAAATAATCGGCTATGAAAAAAACTCTAATACTTTTACCTCTTTTGGCTGCCAATATTGCGCTGGCCCAACAAAAGAAAACAATCACAGGTAAGGTCCAGGATGGCAATACCTCACAGATCATTGCAGGAGCATCTATAAAAATAGAAACACAGTCGGTTTCTTCAAAAACCAATCAGGAAGGAATTATTGAAAGTGTTTCAATAGGTACGGTAACAGATAAGAACGGGAAATTTGTTTTGGAAATTCCTGAAGGTACAAAATCCGTATTGGTAAGTTATCTTGGATATGAATCCAGACTGATTCAGATGGATGAAGATCAGACAAACTATAATGTGAAACTGATGGCTGTTTCGGATGAGGTTTCTGATAAAAATAAGATCCAGGAAGTGATCATTACAGGATATCAGAAAATTGAAAAACGTAAGCAGACCTCAGCCGTTTCAACGGTTAAGATGGATAATATTAACCAGGCAGGTGTTGCCAGTGTTGACCAGATGTTGTCAGGGCAGATTGCCGGGGTAGTGGTTACTCCTGAAACAGGAGCTCCGGGAGGGCCTGCCAAGATCAGAATCAGGGGAACAGCTTCTTTATCTGGTCCTCAGGATCCGTTATGGGTAGTAGATGGTCTTCCTTTGGAAGGAAATGATATTCCAAACTTTAGTGATAAAGATAATATTGATCAGCTTCAGAACTTTTCAATTGCAGGGCTGAATCCAAATGATATTGAAGATATCACCATCTTAAAAGATGCAGCAGCAACAGCTATTTACGGAGCCAGAGCAGCTAACGGAGTAATTTCCATTACTACCAAAAGGGGAAAGAAGGGGAGTATGAGACTGAATTTTTCAGCAGATACCTTCATTACATCCCGTCCTGATTTTGACAAGCTTAATCTTTTGAACTCTAATGAAAAAGTAGATCTTGAGTTAATGCTTGCCAAGCGTGCAGATCTGACGTATCGTGCCGATAAGGGGGAAGTAATGAGAATTTTAACCAAAAACGGGCAGCTGGACGCTTTCAGAACCGGAGGTTTAGATGGGCTGGATGCACTGACCCGTCAGCAGATTGACGGCCTGAGAGGTAATAATACAGACTGGGGAAAGCTGCTGTATAGAAATGCGATCAACAGGCAGTATGGACTAAGTCTTTCCGGAGGGAGTGACCGTTCGGATTACTATTTCTCATTAGGATATTTTGATGAAGAGGGAACAACAATAGGTACAGGGTTCAAACGATATAACCTGACCTTGAAGAATAACTATAAGATAAGCGATAAATTTAATGCAGGAATCTCTATTTTTGGAACTCAAAGTGAAAAAGAGTCTTTCATGACGGATGCAGATGCTGCAGCTAATCCTATTAATTATTCTAGAAATGCCAATCCTTATCTGACACCTTTCAATGCAGATGGAAGCTATAAATACGATCCGGATATAGACGGTACAAGAGATGCCTATATTCCTTTCAACTTTTTGGAAGAAAGAGCGAATACAAGCTATACCCTAAAAAATTATTCATTAAAAGGGATATTGGATTTAGAGTACAAGGTATCCAAAAGCCTTAAGTTTACCTCACAGCTAGGTATGCAGTATGATACCAATAAAACGGAAAAATTTGCTGCTGAAAATACCTATTTTACCAGAAAGATGAGAGAGGGAACCCGTTATTATAAAGACGGAGCAGCCCGCTACTTCTTACCGGTAGGAGGAGTAAAACAAAATTGGGATAATGATTTCTTTCAATACAACTGGAAAGTACAGGGGTTGTATAGTACAAGAATCAATTCGGTACATGAGATTGATTTAATGGCCGGAACTGAAATTCGTAAAACAGAGGATAATACCAGGGTTACCAGAGCTTTTGGTTTTAATAGCCTTACCAAAACAGGAACTCCGATTATATTTCCTAACTCTGATTTTGCTGGAGATAAAAAATACGAAACCTACCGTGAAATGCCTACGGTAGAGAATGCTTATGCTTCTATGTTTGCAACGGCTTCTTATACCTATGACCAGAAATATACGTTTTTCGGAAGTGTGAGATATGATGGGACCAACCTTTTTGGAGTCAATAAAAAGTACAAATATCTGCCAATCTGGGCCGCTTCAGGTTCCTGGTTGGTTACCAAGGAAAACTTTATGAAGAATGTACCTCTTATTTCTAATCTTAGATTAAGGGCTTCTTATGGTTTACAGGGAAATATTGACCGTAATACATCACCGTTTTTTATCGGAGAATATGGGGAAGCAACCATTCTTCCAGGAAAAAAAGAAGAAATTATTAATGTAATAACTTCTCCGAATGACAAGCTTCGTTGGGAAAAAACAACTAATGTGAACTTCGGGATTGATCTGGGATTGTTTAAAAACCGTATCAACCTTACTGCTGATGTATACAACAGAAAGGGAACAGATATGATCAGTATGAGAGAAACACCGCTTGAAACAGGTTTCAATTATACGATGATGAACTGGGGAAGTTTAACCAACAAAGGTTTTGAGGTAGCCATTTCAACCAGAAATATCGAGAAAGAAAATTTCAAATGGTCAACCACTATTAATTTTGCTCATAATAAGAGTAATGTTATTACTGAACAACCTCGTCAGAACTCAATGCTTCCTTCAAGAGAAGGCCTTCCTGTAAATGCCGTGTTTGCCTTGAAAACGGCAGGGATGGATGAGAATGGAAATCCTATGTTCTGGAAAGGGAATGAAAAGATGAAAATTGAAGACTTCTTTAAACTGTATGATGTGTATGAAGAATTCCTTCCAGGCCAGCTGGTAGGGACAAAGCTTACCGCTGAAGAAATGAGAGGTCTGTTCACTTACATTGGAGACAGAGACCCTAAATTTACCGGTGGTATTATAAACACCTTTAAAGTACATAATTTCGATCTTACTGTTTCAGCAGCTTTCAGCTTTAAACAGACTGTGATGAGGTCGCCTTCTTACAGAGGAATGGATCTGGACAGAGGAAGAAATTATACAAGGGATATTTATGAAGCAGGAGTTTCTCTTCCGGCGATAACAAGTCCTAATATGGAAAATAATCCGGGATGGATGGGTAACAAATGGCTTACCGATAGCCCGAATAATGCATATGGGCTGCTTGATATATGGGCGAAAGAGATCAGTTACCTGAGAATCAGTAGTATCCGTTTAGGATATACACTTCCTAAAGAATTTACGAGTCCTATGGGAATCAGCAGTCTGAGATTGAGTGTGGAAGGTCGTAACCTTTTTGTATTCAGTAACGGATATAAAGGATATTTTGATCCGGAGACCTATGGTAATATTTATGCACAACCTATTGCCAAATCAGTTACAATTGGCTTTAATGTTTCTTTTTAAAACTTGAAAAAAAATGAGAAAAATAACTACATTCATTGCTCTTGCAGTCATTAGCTTTACAAGTATAGGATGTGACCGGTTTCTGGACATCCAGCCTGAAGGGAAAGTAATCCCGGTTAGTGTTGAAGATTATAGAAAAATACTTACATCAGCATATTCCAAATATCCTATTCATAAATCCCTTTCTGCACTTCGTACAGATGAGATGGTGATCGATGAAGATACCAGTGATTTTCCTTACTACCGTGAACTTTCAATGTGGAAGGATAGCAATTATGATGCTGAAACAAAAGAATTTCAGTGGGCTGATTTTTATACGGTAATCTTCTACCTGAACCAGGCTATTAATGAAGGAAGTAAGACCATGAAAGACTCTCCCGAAAAAAATCAGATTTTGGCGGAAGCTTACGCGTTGCGTGCTTATTCCTATTTTGATTTGATTAATTTATATGCAAAACCTTATAATGGTGCTACAGCTTCTGCAGACAGGGGAGTTCCCATTAGCCTGATAGCTGATATGGAAGCCGTGTTAAAGCCTTCTTCAGTACAGGAGGTCTACAATCAGATCCATGAAGATATGGAAAAGGCGAAAGGACTTATGGTAGAACAGAAGCAGGCTGCCGGTGCAAACTATAAATTCTCCAAAAATGCACTGATGGCTTTCAGTGCAAGAGTTGCTCTTTATCAGGGAGACTGGAATAAGGCGCTGCATGAGGCCCAAGAGCTATTGACTGTAAAAGGGGAATTAAGTAATTTAAATACCACCAATACCGCCCCTAACCATTATGCTTCAGTGGAATCTATTTTAGCATTAGATAACCCGTTGAATACCAATGTGCAAAATGTAATTTTTGCGTCTCCGGAATTGATTGCACAATATAATACTGCTACAGACAAAAGATTTGGAATCTATTTTGAGAAAAGTAAGAACAAATATAAAGTGATCAAAGGAGGTAGTAATGATTTCAGAGTGTCTTTCAGAACAGCTGAATTATACTTTATAAAATCTGAAGCATTATTGAAACTAAACAGGCTTGATGAAGCTAAAGAAGCACTGCTTCCGGTTTTAAAAAACAGATATACAACAGATGGATACACTTCTGTTCAGAATCAGCTCAACGGGATGAATACAACAGACTTCATGAGTTTTATTCTGGATGAAAGATTCAGAGAATTTGCCCTGGAAGGTCACAGATGGTTTGATTTGAGAAGAGCGAACCAGAAAAAAATAACGCATACCGTACTAGGTAAAGAATATATTCTTCAACAAAACGATCCGAGATATACCATAGAATATCCGATGAGTGCAAAGAAGAATAATCCGAATTTATAACACTTCATATTAACACCCTTTGAAACCGCTTGAACTTGATTGTTTAAGCGGTTTTTTTGTACTTTTGCCAATAGTATGAAAATTGCCATTATAGAAGATGAATTGCTGGCTGTTAATTATCTGAAAACCCTTTTGGATAATCAAAGCATAGTCCCTGTTACAGAGACTGTTATTCTTCGTTCCAAAAAACAGGCAATAGATTTTTTCAAAAAAGATTCCGCAGATCTTATCTTCATGGATATTCATCTTGGCGATGGAATGAGCCTGGAGATCTTTGAGCAGGTAGAGCTGTTTACTCCTATTATTTTTATCACGGCATTTGATGAGTATGCGATGCGGGTTTTCAGGCATTTTACCATCGACTATCTCCTGAAACCTTTTGAAGAAGAAGACTTACACAAAGCATTACAGAAATTTATCTCCATCAGGAACAATTTTGATCCGGAATCGACCTTAAAATCCATTTCTACCTTACATCAGGGAGGTTCTGAAATGATGAAACGTTTTATGGTAAGAGAAGGGAATAAACTTAAATCCATAGATGAGCATCATACAGCCTATTTCTTTGCATCGGGTAAATATCTTTTCTTAACGACAAAGGATCACCAGACCTATATTTATGATGATACCATTAAGGATATTATTCAAAAATTAAATCCCAATGTTTTCTTTAAAGTAAACCGAAAGTTTATCATTAATAAAGCAGCAGTCACTGAAATTATTAAACATTCAAGCCAGAAAGTAGAACTTAAGCTTTTCCCCGAACCTGAAGTGAATACCGAGGTTTTTATCAGCAAAATACAGATTGCTGAATGTTTAAACTGGCTGAACAGCTGATATACTTTGTAAAATATCCGCATCTATCTTAGAGCCTTTCCAGAATAAGGTGTCTTATTTTTTTGTATTTTCCATCCTTCAATTAATGATTAACCATTGAATCATGAAAATATATCTATTAGCTGCTTTATTATTTTCTTCTTTAGTATGGTCTCAAAAGATACAGCTGAAGAAAGACAAGATCCTGGTCAATGAAAAAGAAGCCGGAATTCTAAAATCTCCTTACCGGGATCACTTTGAGTTTTATACCTTAGCCAACGAAAAAGTTTTCGATGCCGATCTCAAAGGGGTTACCCTGGCAAAGGACCAGTTTCTGTATTACCTGGATATGAAATCGGCAGATGGAAAGACCACTCAGATTCCATATGAAGTATTAATCACCTCTTTTAAACCGGACAGAATTGTTGCCCATCAATTAGCTGTAAAATACCATCTCTTCGGTGAAAATGGTTTTGATAAAAATGAGGTGGAGAAATTCTTTGCAACACCGAGAGAAAATTTAGCGGATAAATACCTTACCGCAAAAACCAACAGCATTGCAGAAGATAATGAAAGAAAGAGCAGACTTGATAATATCAGAAGTCTTTATAACCCAAGATTGGGATCAAAAGGTGAAATCCTGATCAATAACGGAAATTATCCCGCTAAAATAATCGGCTATGCCAAAGGGTACAGCTGCGCTGGATTTAATACGGCAGGCTCATGTCTGGAGGTAAGTGATCTGGATGGGATTAAGGTAGCTTCAATGTATCAGACACAAGGGATCAAAACATATGCAGTAAGAACTTTTGATCATAATGAGTTTACTTTTACTGCGACAAGACCGTACGCCCAGTCGGATTATGCTTTTGTCAACGAGTTTATAGCCAACCTTTTTATCCAGGGTTATACACTGGAACATCAGGCGTATTATAAAAATCAGGAGCTTCAGCATGCAAAAGTGACAGATGCCGTCAACCGCAGTATCAATTTATATGATGCTCCGGGGTATCTGGTAGAAAAATCAGGGAAGAAGACGGAAGGAACGATCACGATCTGGTTTGAAATGCTGGATACTGAAAGAACCGGTCAAAAGCTTCCTGAAGGAGGGGCCGACTTTTTTGGACAGCGGGTTACTTTAAAGAAGCAACTGCCGGGAATAAGAAGTATGGCCACCAAAATCTATGATGCAGACTCCGGTGTATATTTTTGTGTTGCTGCCAATGGAAACGAAGAATGCTATTACGGATTGGATGTAAAAGGGGAGTTCATGAAGAAAATGCAGAACTATGGAAGCCTGCACGGTAACAATTCCTATTTCTACAGGCTGATAGCGAAAGAGAATAAAATCATGCTGCTCCAGGATCCTGTTGAGCTGCAAAAATATGTCGTCAAAACAGACCTTCAGCCCAAAGGGCAGATGCTTGATAACAGATCAAACGATAAACTATCAGAAAAGCTGGCTGATTATCTCAAAGATTGTAAAACAGTTTCTGATCAGTTGAAAAAAGAAAGCTTTGATCTTAAAAACGAAGAAAACCTTATGCAGATTATTTCTGACTACAGTAAATGTAAGAAGTAAATAGCAGATCAATACACAACCCGTAATCCGGCAATAGAGCTCTCATTCTATTGCCGGATTATTATTTATAGGGGAAATCATAAGATTTTAATTTTCTTTCAGAAAAAATTTAATGCGTCAAGTTTTGACGTTGAGCGCCTATACTTTTGTTTCAGAAATAAACAACAAGCTATAATGATGATACCACTTTTTATGAAAATGATATTCACATGTCCGAAAATCAAAGATCATAACGAAGGAGTGTAAAATTTTCACATTTTTTTATTACAAAATATAACACGTCAAGTTTTGACGTCAGCCTGAAATAGCTTTGCTTAAGAATCAAACACCAAATCACAAAATAGTAATCATCCATGGATAAACCAAGTGAAAACAGAATAAGAAATCTCCATCCATTGGTAAGGCAAGAAGTCACACAAATTGTAAAAGAATGTGATGAAGCCCTTACCGGGAGAGCAAGAGTGAGGATTACCCAGGGGTTAAGATCCTTTAAAGACCAAGATGCATTATATGCGCAGGGAAGAACAAAAGCCGGAAAAAAAGTCACCAATGCCAAAGCCGGACAAAGTATTCACAATTACGGATTAGCGGTAGATATCTGCCTGATTATCGACGGAAAAGTAGCAAGCTGGGACACTGCGAAAGACTGGGATAATGATGGCGTAGCCGACTGGTACGAATGTGTAAAGATCTTTGCAAGACACGGCTGGGACTGGGGCGGAAACTGGAAAACCTTTAAAGACCTGCCACATTTTGAACGAAGCTCCATCTGGAAAGGCGAGCGAAAGATCAAAGCATCCTGGAGAAACTTACAAAATTTACCAAAAGATAAAGACGGATATGTAATTTTCACCAAATAACCCCGGGATTATTTCACAGTGAAAATCAATAATACAATCAACCGGAATGATTGTAGAGGAAGGGGTTTGTCTTTACCGGAAAAAAAATAGACCTCTTCTTAATTGAACAGTAGGTAAAATCTGAAAAAATTCTGAATAATAAAATTATTGAAGCAGCTAAGATACATGAAGAAAAATCATATTGCCTTTTTAAGGAAACACTACTTAAAAAGCAACCAGGCTTAGTATTCTTAAAGCCCTAATTGACCTTAATCGTTCAGAATGCTTTTCAGTTTTTAGGAGACTGATCATTACTACCGTCTTATCTTTTACTTAACACCAAAAATCACAAAAATGCCACAAAATATTCCATCGGGAAGCTTGTCAACAGCTCCCGACAGCAAAGGGCTTAACGTACGGCCAGATCTGTTGCCGGAGTCTTTCTTCTTCCTGGAGAAAGGAAAGATTTTCTCGCAAGACCCGGCCGGAAAATTTGGAGCCAATGGGACTGTATTCAGGACCACCTCCAAAGTAAGCTTTACCGGCAAAGTATATACCATTTGCCAAGGGCAGGTATTTTTACAACCTTGTGGTGCAGATACCACTAAAGTAAATGCGATCCTGAAGCCTTTTAATCAGCCGATTAAAGGACTAGCGATCAAATATATCGTATACAGAGGCCTGAACAGGTCAGATTTCTTTGAAGGCGACCTGATCAAATCGACAGCCACCACAGGTTTTGTAGACGTTATCAGAAAAGAATTCACAGGACTCTATAATATGCTGGGAATTACTGTGCCTCCGTTTACCGCTCAGCATATCGGGTTTCCGGCAGGAACTAATCAGTCAGTAGATGATCTTATTGATGATTATTTCCTTAAGATTTCTAAAGTTGAAGTCACGGGAAGTACTGCTACTGAACAACCTAAAAAAGCTTTTGAACTGCCTATGATCCCAAGAGGAACCCATCTTGGAAATGTCACTGGAAGCATTGGAATTGATATTGTACTGAACGAAGGAGACTATACGATAGCAAACGATCCGAACCCATTTCAATTGAATCTGGCTTTTGCCCGAAATCCTGACCATGTTTTAGATCAGGCTATTGGTAATACAGCTTTTAAAAAGAAACTGATCAGGGAAACAGCCACCCAGTTCCTTGATATTGCCGCCTTTTATGGCTTACATACTCAGGGAAAAGGAAAAATTCATATGAGTGACAATTCTGTCCTGCAAACGGTAGAACAGATTGCCAGTCAGATTTCAGGCTTTAAAACAGCTGAGACCACCTATTTGTATATCCAGGGCAGCAGACAGAGATCTTATAATTTCTACGGAAATCAGAATCTGGAAGGAAGTACTGACAATATTAAAATCGGACCAACAGCTAGTAATCTTTCCTTAGAGCAGTTTGAAGCAGGCTGGCCGGTAAAAGAGCTGGTTGCACAGCCATCATTGGTAATGCAGCTTACAACTGATAATAATGATGCCGCTGCCATGTACGTAAAACAAGGTGTTTTACATGCAGATACAGCCAATGAAGATTATTTTATCAGAGGTAAAAACTTATTGCAGGAAGAAGGAAATGGAGTAGATACCAATTTTACGAAGCCTATTACTTTCAGTTTAAATAAAACAAGTGCCAATAAAACGGTTGCTTCGTTTATACAGTTGATTTATGAAGGGAAAACAGTGAAAATCACTTCTGAAACGCCAGGTCCAAACCCTGGTGATCCCGCTGTAAGCACAAGCTACGATTTGAAAGACATTGATGACATCTTTGGATTGATTAATGTAACTCCTAAAGTTCAGTCTAAAGGAGGTAATGAGCTTGCTTATATAATTGATCAGAATTTATTATTGATTGATTTTGAAAGTAAAACACGAAGAAAAGACATTGCAACGGTGACCACTAAAAAGGTTGAGGATCTGATCATGAAAAATGATACAGAAAGTTTGCCAAGAGTTACTTATGAAACCTTGTTGAACAATATCCGTCAGAATGTAGGTGGTTTTTTTGAAAGCAGAGCAGCTTATCAGGATAATTCTAATAGTGGAACAATTTCCTATAGTGATAAAAGAAATAATTTTTATCAACTTGCTTTTCCATATTATTTGCAAACAGAAAAATATTCAGGAGCGAATGGGGTACAATTTACTGGAGTATCATTATATATGGATAATGGGACATTACCAAGTAAAAAAGTTTTGGGAATCACTGAAGATGAAAATAATAAAATTAAAACTCTGATTTCAGATAAACTTCTGAATAATCCAAAATTTTATTTTAAAAATGAACTTGAAGAAGAAAGTGCTTTTTATCAATCTTCCGAAGGAATAGAGTATAAAAAATATTTTCTGGCAGTATTAGGAGAGGATCAAGAAGGAAAGCTCACTATTGCTTTTCCTGATACTCCTGTATATGTTACAACTTTAGATAGTCTTGCTTTTTGTTCAGAGGAATATGGCAAATGGCTGCCAATTACAAATAGTATTAACACAGAACCCATTAATTTAAAAATCTTATAACATTATGGAAGCATTATTTTTAGCAACCAGAATTGCTGTAAGAAAAGAAGGTAAAACACCAAATGGAGGATCATATAATCTTTTGCCGACCGGAGCTAATAATACATTTGTATTAACGCCAGAAGGGCAAGTACTCGAATTTAGAATTCAAAAAAGTCCAACTACTTTTCTTACCTATATTTACATTGGTTATGAACTTATTCTGGATACGGATAAACCATTATTAACAGATAAAAAAAAGTATAAATTCGGACAGTTCGGTGGATTTTGTTTGAATACAGTATATGAACAATATAAAAATTTTAAGTTATCACTGGAAAAATTTTTACAGAGCGATAATTGGTTTGATAATAATTTTGAGTATGCGCAGAACTCGGATAGTATAACAATAGATAGACTAGAGTTTAATGAACCGGCTAAATATTATAAACAAAAAAAATACTTTTTAACGGTTACAGAACCTGACATGGACTTTTTTTCGCCGGAGAAATATACGGATTTTGTATTAGACCGATCGGAAAATTTATTACCAACTCCATCAGGAAGATTTTATCAAAAGAATATTCCTGCTATTGACAGTGAGCCAATTAAGAAACAACGTTATACCAAAACGATCACACTTATTGCCTTTCGTGCAGACCTGATTTGTAGAGATATTTTTGGAATTATTTCAAAGGAAAATATTTCTACTATTAAACAAGCTGTTTTCAAAAAATATCAACAAGGTGACGGCTCACAATATAACAGCCTTTTGAAAATTGATCAAATCATTGGAGAGCTATTAAAAGATTGGGGATATATAGATCAGGTAGAACCTACTTATATTTTTGATGGTAAATCTTGTGAGTTTGCAGAAGCCTATTATAATTCGATGTCAAGTTTTTATAGTTCGCTGAGAGGAGCTGATAAAAATACATATTTTGGATATGATAGCCACAATAATCCGTTAGATTTTAATGGAAGACCTATAACTAACGATGGTATTATACAACCGGGAGGAGCTATGGGACAGGCTACTCAACAGGAAAAAAATAAAGCAGATAATGAAAGGAGAATTAATATTTTATTAAAACATCTTACAACTGCGGGAATTGGTTTATTAGACTATGACACAAGGTTGGGCTTTGTTGCTGATATTCTTAATAAGCCTTCATTACCAAAAGAAAGTGGAAGCGAGCTTACCCAAAATAATATTTTAAAAGTTATTTCAACGTTTGCAAATCCAGATGATGCAGATCCTTTTTTAAATTATCTTCTAAAGAAAAATAATGGAAATTTATTAAATTTTCAAAACCTTTATTACAAAATTATTGAATATATTATTGAGATAGACATTCCTGTATTGGGTATTCCGGTAGGAAATAAGGAAAGAAGTAGAAAGGTATTGGTTTATACGCTATTTACAATATGGAATTATTCTAAGTATAATCCCAGCTATATTCCTGCTGGAGTAACACCCAATTCAGAAGGGCTTAATCCAAATAGTTTCTTTTTAACAACTCCGGGAAAATATTATTTTGAAAAACAAAATGGAGAGCCTGCAACAGATAAGAGTTTGGAATTTGAGGCTATTGAAGTAGGGCAAGATGTCATATTTAATTATTATAAAGTTGACGAAGAATTTCATCAGGAAAAAATTCGTATTAGAAAATATGAAGGAAGGATTTATAATATTCAAGACAAAGTTACTGATTTATGGTATCATCTGTATCAGCCGATATTTATTATGGGTTACCAGAACGTAGAATCAGACAAAAAAGAAAAATTCTGTATACCTGAATTTCCAAGAGTTCCTGCGTTTATGTTCTTTTATTTTAAAGAACTTGAAGAAAAGAAAAATACGAATGCTCTTATTAATCTGGGAGTGCAGGTTACTTCTGATATCTTATTGATGTATTTAACTGGAGGAGCTTCTGAATTAATGGAAATTAGATACCTTAAGTACTTATCAGAATCAGGGAAGATTATTTTAAACCCGAATCTTTATAAAAATGCAAGCAATGTCGTAAAATTATGGAATGTTGTAAATACTGCTGAACAGATATCTTTTGTTGCTTCTACATTCGCAAATTTCGCCACTTATCTGGGGGAAACCTCTAATAATCCAAAAGATAAGGAATTTTATGAAAGAATGAGAAACCTTGCATTCTTGGTGATGTTGGGAACAGGTTTTGGATCATTAGTAGCACAGGGAAAAGCTGTAAAAGAAGCAGATGTCATTTTAGGCATGCTAGGTTTACCTGAGGTTACAGTTGTATTGAATGAGGATGCTAAAAAGTTTTTAATATCTCTTGCACAAACGGAAAAGTATTTGGAAAGTATTATAGATAAAATTTCAAAGACTTTCCTTCCAAGTACGGGAATTGATGGAACACCTTTGCTAAATGCAGTTCAAGCTTTGACAAAAGAACAGAAGGTTGCTTTTTATTTTGATTTTATTCATTTGGGGAAAGAAGATCTTCTTAAGATGGGAAAGGTTGTGAATGGTGAAGTTATTGCTGTGTCGAACTGGAAAAAATTACTGGCAGTAGGTTCGTCTGATCGTAATACTATAGCTATCATTACTGATATCTCAAAAACTAATCTGATGGAAAGGTTTTATAAAGAAATTCCAATCAAAAAAATTCTTGAAGCATCTGGATATGATAGAAGATGGACTTTTTTAAATAGCTTTAAAAATATAGATTCTGCAACTTTTAATAGGATTAAACTTTATCCAAAATCTATTTATGTATTTTTTAATCATAATCCTGAAGGTCAAATATCATTATCGCAGAATGCGAATGTTTGGTTGAAATATTTTGAAGCTAGAAAACTATATAAAAATCAGCAATGGAGTGAGATTGCTCATTTATTCCATCCATCAATGAATTCTCCAATTAATGCTTCAGTAACATTCAATAGCTTGCCAGGGCAGAAATGGATAAATGATGGTGATATAGAATTTACGGAGCAAATAGCACATGGAATCTCTGATATCATAAATAATTCTAATGATGTTTCAGCAATTGCGAAATATTTGAATGTATCTGAAAATATTGTTTCATTTGCAAAAGAAAACTTTTTCAAAAAAGATAGGTTTTTGCTTGTAGAGCTTCCTGATGAGACTTTAAAATATTCTTACGGAAGATTTGTTAAGACTACGGAGGATTTACTTGATTGGAAAAATGCTGTTGAAGGAACTCTTGAAGATATAAATTCATTTAAATGTTTTATTGCACATGAGTATATTGAAGGTAAATTAATAGATAACTATGGAATGGGATATAGATCATTTGATGTGTTTGTTGATTTTCAACCATTCTCATTTGGAGCTCATGATATTGCTGTTAGAATTGATAACGGTAAATATGTTCCAATTTCTAGAATAACAGATCCTCCACAGCTTAAATCTGACTTGACAAATGTTGACGAAATTGTAAAGTGGTTTGAAGAATTTTATAAATTAGATTAAAAAAAATAATATGAATTTAAAAGGAATAAATGAAAAAGTTCAAGATATGTACAGTATAGATCCTAAAACTTTTTCTAAGAATAATAATGATAATGTCTCAAGCATTTTATTATTTAAAGATTATATATTTCGTTTAAAAACATGGAAAGATGTTTTAAATATAGAATATGTTCCATTTGGAAAATCTCTCAACTTAGATAGAAATAATCTTTTGACTGATATTAATTCAGAGTGGAATGATGGAATGATACCTTATTCACATTTTAGTAATCATTTAAGTGAGCACCTTAATATAAGTATTCCTCAAGGTCGAATTCAAAACTCATTATTTATTTACTTATTTGCTTATTGGGAAATATATAAAAATGATCTGCAAATATTGCAAATAATGAAAGAAAATCCTCAATTATCTCATCCGTATGAAGGTATTATTAAGATGTTTCGAAATGATTATATCTATACGATGGAAGGAATCAATATATCTGGTATAACAATGAGAAATAGTAGTATGAATCTTATATTACCCTCAATAGAAGATTCTTTTTTAGAATATATTGATTTAGAATGTCAATTAACAGGAAGTGATGGAATTCCTAATCAAGAAAAAGTAAATGAATTATGGCAGCATTTTCAAAGTTTGTAAAGATTATCAATATATAAATTTTTGCTAAAAATCAACAAAAACTTTATATATTTATCTTGACTTATAATAATTCAAAAGATATTTTAAACACTTTTGTTTATTGAAATGCTAATAATGTAAATTTAGAAAGGTTATTATTCTATATTTTTATAATATAAAAATAATTCTACCTAAAAAAACATTACATCCCCACGGGAAAATTAAGTAACCCCTACTTAATAAGGCTTTTGTTTGCCTAAACGAAAGCCTTCCACTCACCCAAACACAAAATTATTTTTATGTCAAATCAAACACCGGTAACACACAGGTATTACCCGAGGTTATCCTCTGTGGTTACAAAAGACGACATCCCGGACATTCTGGGATTCTTAAAACCGGGGATTACTAACCTCCTCGATAAAATCTATTATAAAGATTTACAGTATAGTAAAGGGCCGAAAGGAGATTCCGCGTTTTACAGTTTATCTGTCGTTTCCAAGAGAATCGATATTGAAATTCCGGGAACAGGGATTTCATTAGTCCTGAACGGAACAGATGACACCGCTATCTCCGCATTTCCCATTACCGTTGAATACCAATGGAAGATCCTGGCGTATTTACGCTACTTCAGCTTAGGAAACTTTTCCTTTGAACCTCAGCAGATCTTCGAGGTGGCACTAAGAGTGCTCAACGTAACGGAAGAACAGGCCATCGCGCACTTTGTGAACACATTTGTCTCTCCAGCTAATCAGAATATCACACCTCTGATGCAGTTTGTGAAGGATATTAATGACTCACATAGTTTAGGACTTGCATTACCATCCAATGCCACAACGGTTACAGACGTGGTGCAGGATATTTTTAATAAAACGGCAGGAAAGTATGCTTCATTAGTTGCTTTTGCAACCTACTTGCTTTCCAGCGACATGCAGGAGACAGCAGAAAAGGTAAAAACCTTCTTCAAAGCTTTAATGCCGCAGGATATTGATGAGTTCATCAAAGAAGTAGCCATTCCGAAATTTAAAGCAACCTTAATGCTGTCGGCAGCCATTGAGTTTCCAAGAAGTATTTTAAAACCGGTAAATCCATTAAAGCACCCGACTGCTCCTTTAGAAGTCATTGAAGATGAAACTAAAAAAGTAACCCTTAGTTTTGGGGAAGCTTTATTCTATGCGGATACTGAAAAAGGTTTCGGATACAATATGGATCTTGTTTTGAATATGAGCAACCCTGCTCAGATTGGAAACACAGGTTTTATCATCGATATTCACAACCTTAAAATTGACCTCAGCAAAACGGAAAATATTGCTGAAGCTGATGCAGACGGAAGACCCAAGGAATTTATGGGCGTATATATGGAATACACCGAAATTTTCCTTCCTAAAAAATGGTTTAAAAAGAAAAATCCAGAAGGAAATACTCAGCAGACTATCGGTATTTCAGCCAATCATATGCTGATCGGAACCGGGGGACTTTCAGGAAATATTGCTATTAGGCCTACCTATGCTGTAAAAACAACAGGAACCGAGACAAAAGTTGTTGATTATTTCAGCAAGTTTTTTACGCTGGATTATACTAATCTGAAAGTGAAATCCATGAGCAGTTCTAATGAAACGGCTATTCATAACATGGATGAATTGAAGAATTTCATGAACAGTCTGGCATCGCCTTCTGAACTTAAGTTTGTTTATCCAATGGGATTAAGAACCGTTGCAGGAGATTACAGGGAATTCCAGAAAGAAGAAGACTATTACAAGTTTCTGGCAAGTCTGTCTGTTGATAGTCTTGATAAAGATAACCGTACCTTATGGTTTAATCTTGGGAAAGATACCGAGAAATCATGGGAATTAGGATTCAGTAAATTTGATATTGATTTCCATCAGGGACAGGTAGTACATTCCTCATTACATGCCGGGCTGAAAATCAAAAAATTCAAAGATTATAATGGTCTGGATATGGTCATTGATGTTGTTGGAGAATGGGAAAGCAAAGAAAATTTCAAACTTTCTGCAGCTATTCTGCCTTTTGGTCTGCGAATGAACCTTTTTAACATCCTTAACTTTTATTTACAAAGAATAGAAATTGGAAAGAAAAATGATAATTTCTATGTTGAAGCAGATACCAAAATTACTTTCCCTGAAGATTCATTCGGAGAAAGACTGTTAGGAAAAGAAGGAATTGATCTGCCGGCTATCCGTTATTACGCCAACGGTAAATTTGAAATTGCAGGCGGAAGTTCAATCATTCCAACCAACCTTCACCTGAATTTAGGTCCGGTACGTATGGCCGTTACAGCCATCCACATGGGAACTATACAGCGAATGTATAAAGGGAATATGCGTACTTATAATTACGTGGGATTTGATGGTGGTATTAATATCAATCCATTAGGTCTTGATGTAAGAGGTAATGGGGTAAAATATTATTATACTGCTGATAATGATGAGTTCGGTGGAACTAAAGACGATTATTTCCATATTTCAACCTTAGAAGTTGACTTGGTGATTCCAGGAACGGCGAGTGCAAGTGCTGCAGTAGCCATTATCAAAGGGGCTCTTACCATTCCGGAGCCAGGAAAGTCTACAGAATATAGAGGAAAAGTTTCTCTTCAGTTGCCGAAAATGAATATTTCCGGTTCTGCAGAAATGGCTTTTGATCCTAAATATCCGGGATTCCTGGTAGATGCAAGCGTCGAATTGCCATTCGTGATCCCATTAGGTTCATTTGGTATTTTCGGATTCCGAGGACTCATCGGATACCGATATGTAGCCCATAAAGAGGCAATCGGAATGACAGAAAACGATACCTGGTACGATTATTATGTACATCCGCAGCGAGGAATCAATACAGATAAATTTATCGGCCCTCAGTTTACTCAAAAGTATAGTGCACCTTTCTCCTTTGGAGCAGGAGCTTCACTGGCCACCTTAGACGGGCGTCTTGCCTCATTACGAGCAATGGTATTGCTTTCAGTACCAAGTATGTTTGCCATTGATGCCGGATTAACGATCATTAGTGAACGTCTTGGATTGACAGAAGATGATCCTAAAGTTCCGCCATTCTATGCATTCGTTATCGTAGGTGATAATTCACTGGAAATCGGAGCGGGAGGTAACTTCCAGCTTAACAAAAATAACGGATCATTCATTGACATTAAGGCTGAAGTTCAGATGGGCTTCTTCTTTAAAAATCAAAGACCATGGTATGTTAATTTCGGAACGAGAGACAAACCGATCAGGGCCAGTCTGTTCAAAGATTCAGTGAATATTAAGGCAGAGTCTTATCTGATGATAGCCGCCAAAGGAATTGAAGCAGGAGCAAGGGTAGATTTTAACCTGAACCTGATTATTGTAAAAGTTTTTGCGGCTATTGAAGTAGGAGCCCATATCAGTTTCGAAAGACCTCAGGTAGGAGGATACATTTACGTGGAAGGAGGAGCAGAGATCAATCTTTATATTGTAAGTGTTGCCTTATTTATCTCGATCTATTTCAGAGTGGAACTTATATTCCCGTTCCTGATCCTGGCAGAATTTAAATTCGAACTCAAAATCAAACTGGCGATCTTTAAAATTAAACTTAAAGTTCATTTAAGTATTAAATGGGAGAAAGGGGAGAATCAAGTAGATACAAGTGCTGTTCCACCTCTTACCTACAAATCAGACCCACCAGGGATTGATTATCCGAAAGAAGAGCGATTGAAAAATGCCGTAAAAGGGGTTCATATGTTGACCAATGAGACATTTGATCTTCCTGTCGTTCAGGTTTTCAATGCACCGGAGCCATCCATTAAAGATGATGATAAACTGCCAACGATTCCATTGGATACCTACATCGATATTAAAATTGAAAAAGGACTTATTCCAACGCCGGTTGCAGGTGAGAAAATTGGAGGACATACCAGCGGAGCAACTGAATTTACAGATCTTATCCCGCCTCAGAAAACTCAGCCGGGAGGACATGTACTTCGTCAGGTGAAACACCAGTATTCCATTGAAGATGTAGAGATTAAGATTCTAAATCAACAGCAAAACGTATGGAAGAACTATAATCCTTACAGGGCAGTATTGACTAACGATGAAGCAAACAGCATTGCTAATATTGATAAATTCAAATTAGGATTCTGGCAGAAAATCAATGATAAGTATGACACGATCAGAATTTTGGCGTCTACACCATTCTCATTCTTAGATTCTGCACAGCCGGGATGGTTTATTCCTGAACAGTATGGAATTACGGCTTCTTCATTATTCTGTACACAAACTGAGCCTGTATGGCATGAGTCTAATGTACTGGATAAAACAGTAGGAACGGTATATTACCAGCCGGCGGGAGCACCGTTTAACTTCATTAATGGAGCTTATTACAATCTCTTAGGAACGGTATCAGATGCTACGGATTATATGGCGGTTTCGAATGCTTCCAATCCACATAATTATGCGAAGTCATTGAAGATCACCAATGGAAATACCATGGTTCTTCTTCTTCCGGAAGCCTCTGCTAAAGTAAGATTATTACTTTCTACAATGGCAAGTACGGTGACGATCAGATATTATAAAGATGTATTCTCTACTGCCATTTATCAGAACTATGCTATAATTGATGAGGTAACGAAGACAAAAGCAGAATTAGGAGCAGAGCTGATGTACGATGCAGCTAATTTCGGAGGACAGTATGTAAGTAAGATTGAAATTATTCCATACAATGCTAATCAACAGGAAATTGATGATATCAATGCACAAATAGATCTGATTTGGGCGAATGCTACAGCCAACACGACAGGTGAGGTATCCAGCGTAGTTCTTTCTCCAACGCAACAGGCTGAATACGATAAGCTTGTCGAAATAATGAAGGAATTGAAAGCCGGAGGATGTACCACTGCTCAGTGCAACGAACTGGACTTTGATGTGATGCATGTTGAAAATGGATATAACGGTGCTTTCGGATCAGGTATTGTAAACTTTGGACTGTCTAACGTAGCCACTAAGTGGGCAGATTATGAAACACAATATATGATGATAACAGGAGATACTCCTCCATATGTTGACTTTAATACCCATTCTGTGATCTTCTTGTTTTTACCTGACAGCCCTCTTGCTCAATTTATCAAGCATAATAGTGTTGTCTCGAAAATTACAGACAAAGCCGATGGTATTGATATCTGCTATTCAAGTGATTATCCGAAAGAGAGAACCAACAAAGTAGCGATCATTAAAGTGAGTAAGACCACTCAGAAGCCTCTTAATTTGAAGTTTACCCCTGATTGCGGTTGTGATGCAAAACCGGAGCCTTGTACAAAAGATGTGAGACTTTGTGATTTCCTTGCAGGGCTTATGTATAATCTTAAACAGTGTGTTCAATATCATGGAGTAGATGATGTAAGCGAACTGAGGTATAATATGAAGTGTTTCTTAATCTTCATCGATGCGATCAATAGTTTTGATAAAGAGTTCCCACAATACAACCTGGTTCAGGGTATTGGATATGTAAGAGCACATTTAAAGAAACTGACTGACTATCTTAATACTGAAGGATCCACATTATCAGGAGCACTCCAGTTAACAGAACAGATTCGTGAAATTATCTTTAATCTTGGAAACTGTGGATGTGGTGATGACGATGATAGCGGAAATACAGTTACCCAATGCTATACTTTATTCCATAGAGTGAACTGGATGACTGTTACAGACTACGAATATCAGCAGACGATTCCGTCACAGCCAGCCATACAGGCAGATATGGGACTGATGCAGGAAGCGATGAGTAAAGTGATACAGCCGGTTTGGAGACCTAATAGTGTCTATTACATCAATCTTAAACTGAAAGATAATGTGAACGGAGATACACCAAAGATTATTGACTATTACTTTGCCTTTAAAACAGCAGGGCCTATCGGACATTTTGAAAAGAAAAATGAGAAATATATTGAATACCTTAAAGATGCCAATGGAAATCTGACAGATAAGAAGAAAAATGCAGATGAATACCCAATTACCACTCTGAAATCATATATCGATATGAAAAAATCATATCCGAATGCAGACGGAGATCTTCTGATGGCAAAACCATTATTCTATGGTAACGAGCAGTGTAAAATAGAATTTTTCTTTACCAAGCCTTATATCTATAATATGCTTAAGACATGGCCTGCCCATACAGGAATGGGAGTTAAGGAGATCATTGGAAGTATTAATATTATGATTAAAGATCCTGTAACTAATGTTAGTCTTGAATATCCTTTACCTCAGAACTGGACAACGCAGGAAACAGTACCGGTAACTCAGGAAAGCTGGGCTGAAGATGATCCAAACTTACCGTTGGGAATCCAGCAGATGCTTAACTATGTGAACCATGTTAACCAAGGGAATACGGGTATGGCTTGTAACATTGATCTCGGAGATCCTGTTGTGCCAAAATCATATAAATATTCAGTTGAGCTCACGAATCTGAATCCGGAAAAATTATATACCGCTATTGTATACAATGCCTTTGACGATGATGGAGACGGACATTATAAACCACAGATTACACCGGTACCGGGAAAACCTGATAAGGTATATGAAGAAAACCAGAAGATCCACGAGTTTGTATTTAGAACTTCAAGATATAAAGACTTTAAAGAGCAGGTGGAAAGTTATAAACTTAAAGAATATGATGATAAAGGACTTGTCGTAATAGGACAGAAAGATGCAATATATGAAGTGAAAGCAGATCTTAAGCAACAGCAGCTGGACGACCTTTATATATTAGCTTCAAAAGGTACCGAAAACCCATATTTAAAAGGACTTGCCAATACCTATTCAGAAGTATTTGACCGTGCATTTGAAGGTGTGATGGGATTAAAACCATTAAATCCACCTACCAATACAGAATTTGTCAAGATTGTCAATACAAATAATGACGTAGTTGCCTTACTGATCAGAAATCCGGAACCATTCAATGATCCTAAAATTCCATTGGATGATATGGCAGACTGCTTTAAGGTTCTTAACGCTGCGGGTAATAATGATGACAATTTCAAAGTAATCTATGCTAAAGATTATTCTCAGATTTTAGTGATGCACAAGAGCAAAAAGATCAGAGATCCAAAATTAAAACTGGAATTTATCTATAAGACCTGGGATGGAGTAAAATACGCTAAACAGGGATTGCCAGTAACAATCAATGAATTACAACTAAACAATTAATTAAATCTAAAATGAGTTTTTTTAAATATCATAATTATTTCAATTCCAGTGCCAATTCAGGAATCAATTCTTCTACGAAAAACCAGGGAAATGTAATGCAGGTGGGAGCGATGGACACATCAGGATTGATTACAGTTCTGGATGAAAGCGGTAGCCTGAAATGGAATAAAGTGTTTACTTCTCTTCTGGGAGGAGACACCAAATTTATCAAGGTAATGCCATTTACAAACGGTGAGTTTGCGGTTTTGGGAATGACCTCCTATAAAACTCCTGTTGTGATGAGAATCAAAGGAAATGGAGAAATACTATGGTGTAAAAGTTTTCCATCGATTGAAACCGATGAAAAACGCATTTATGCTGATATATTTATCGATTCAATGGTTTATCTTACTTTTTACAATGTAAACACAAAGACCAGCGGAACTCTTATACTGGGCTGGGACGGAAAAATAGAGTCAAGAGCAGATATTATTAATAACGGTACTCCAGGGGCAACCCTGGAAGTTACCGGAATCAGTACCTACAGTGAAATAGTTCATATAAGCGCCAATGAAACCCTTAATGGAGTAAAACGCGGAGTATCATTATATGGGCAGGTTAGTGCACCGGTACTCACTGCTGATTATGTATCAGCCGGTGGAACTCCTATTGTTCTGAATGGAGTGCATTGCCGCCTTACTCAAGGCGGATATCAGCTGCATATGTCCGGTAAGTTAAATACAACTCCTGTTTTGTTGGGAGCTGATAAAAAAGTATTTTTATATGAAGCCTGGGAAGGTCAGCTGGTAACATTTACCTATGGAAAAGACTTTTTCTATGCCCGTACAGGTGCTGGTCAGAAGTTTTGTTTCTCTTCTTATGATTATATTCCTCAATGGGTGAAAAAATCAGAAGGTAAAGAATTTGTGATTGATCAGATTGTAGGTAATGAGGTAACCGTTAGAGGTTTGTATAACTCTTATTATACAGGGCTTGTTGCCAATACAATTAATACCTGTAACACTTCGCCGATCAGTAATTTCCAATTGTCAAAAAAAGATCTCCAGACAGAAAAGGCCCCTTATGGTTATTCCACAGTAAATGTTAAGGAAGAGGATATCAATTTTAATATTACCGATAAACCTTATACCAATACAAATGCGTGTGGTTCAGATGGAGGTGATGGAACGACAGTTACTTTCAATGAATTTTCAGGATTGCAAACCCCTAATTTATATCTTCAGGCTGCCGGATCCAAAGGAGACGACAGTACAAAAGGAATTCACCTGAGATGGGGGTTCGGAGGTGAATTGGGAGAAAATCACCTTCCTAAAGGGAAATTGGCATCTACTAAAAATAATTTCAACAAACCTGATGACTTTGTAAAAGTATACAGAACCCTTTATACAAAGGAAATTTTTACCCTAGACTTTAAACAGGCTCCTCAGCTTATTGATGAAAGTAAGAAGATGTGGATGTATAAGTTTAATAATGACAATAGAATTTTTTATGTCTATTTCAAAAATAAAACAAAATACACACAGGTAAGACAATCTGTTAATCCGATGGCTGATCCACTTAAATTCATGCAGCTATATGGTAATGAGATTGTAGAAGTTCTTTGTAAGACAGATATTTTCTTTGCTGCAGAATTAAATGTAAATGATCAGAATCCTAATTCACAAGTTGAATTGGAGGCACTTTCTGTAGCAGAACCCAATAACTTATCCCAACAGCAGCTTTCGTATAGAGCAATGCCTTATGGTAATGATCTCGCTAATACTTATTTTAATGCTGAGAACGGAAAGACACTGCGCTTCAGGCCTACCAACTGCGTGGTTACAGGAGTTAAATTTGAATTCTATTCAGATTTTATCATCAGTAGAAATAATGCTAACGCATGGAAGCTAATGGGTGAATTCTCCCTCACTTCTGAAAGAGACACTGCTTTTGAAAGATTAGATCCTTTACCTAAGGAAAATCCTGTTCATGGAGCATGGTTAAGATACAATGATGAAGCCTACGTAAATACTAAAAATTACCATACAAAATGGGAGCATCCTTCTACAGGTCCTTTGGATAGAGATATTCAGACGGTAGTCAAGAGATATGTAGAGCTGAGTAATGATCAGCCGAATCCAAAAGGGAATGAAACGATTTCAATTAATCTTTCGCCTACCGGTTCACAACAGGTGGTTGATATTAGCACGAATCTTCCTCAGGAAGGGGATATGCAGGTTTCCAATCTGGATATTTTAAATATTGCGGCTCTGGATTATCATGTAGCAAGAATGCTGGGATTAGGATATCTTGATATCAAGGATGAAGTTTTCGGAAACGAATATATTTATATCACAGAATATTATACCAATAAAAACCTGGATATCAATTCGGATGATAAAACGTATCAGTTACTTTCAATGTCTCTTCCTGTTTCTACTGAAATCGAAAGACTTTCATTGCCGGTAAAGCTGATGAAGCTGAATAAGGGAATGGACTCTGGTAATCCACAGTCTGCAGGTTTATACGATGCAGAAGGCTATTCTCATAATGGAAAATACCGTTATATCAGTATTTATAATCAACAGGTTCCTGAACTCGAAGTAAACCCTGCATTTATGGGGTTGTATCAGAAGTTTGATGCTTCTTCATTCACATTTCCTGTGTACGGAGGTTTGGAGTATCGCGTCGTAGAACCTGGTAAAACAGATGATTATATCTGGATTAAACCGGAGTTGTGCCACGATACCAAATATCTGAATGTAGATAACTCAGCAAATGCAGCTAATTCTTGGGAAACATTACCTCTTCAGATTCCGGATACCTATGCACCACTGTATATGCATAAGCAGGATAAGAGTGGAACCTATTTTTATAAAGGATATGGGATCAACTGGTTCTCAAGAGCACAGATTGGTGGAGAAGAATTGTCAATTGATACGAAGATTAAACCTAACAACAGATTATTACCTCCTACAGCAACCACAGCTTTCCTTATCCAGAAAGAATATCCTGCAACTTTAACTTCTCAGGGAGAACAGGACCGCAGAAACTTGATTGCAGATACAGATAAGACGTTGGTAAGACTTGGTTTTGATCATCATATTTATCAGGATGAAGTCGTATATCCTATTTCATTTGACTCTACATTGCCAAATGATTATTACCTGGATCCGAATACAATTTTCCCGGATGATAAAGAAGTAATGGCAGATGAAGTGGAGATCTTCTACAGGAATTATACCATGAAGGAGATTTCTGCAAAGGTTGTAAACATAGAACATCATCCTGTTAACCAGCTTCTGGCGGATATTAGAACAGCAGATTATATTCTTCCAAGTTCAGGGGGAACTATTCCTTCAGGATCAGGAACACCTGCTCAGCCTTCAATTCCAACCCATATTTTAAAATCGGAAATTCCGGCAGGAACAACCATTAATGATTTTATCGGAGGAATTTTCTTATTGGATTCTGTAAGTTATATCATTAATGGGATCGAAGTAGAGCCCTCAGGATTGAAATTTACCGTGTTCAAAAAAGTACCAAGTGCGGCTATTATTTCAGGAACTTCACCGGTAATTGACCAGAGCAGTCTGGTACTGCCTACATTCAGTCCTGGGACTGAAGGGTTGTTCAGTGCTACTGAAAATATGCAGAATACATCAACCTGGGGCGTGAAAAACCCAAATTCATTAAAAGTGAAGATTGGAACCAATGATTGGGGAATCCACAGGGAAGTTATTAATACGCAGCAATCGGACGGATCTGTTCAGAGATTCCTTGAAAAAAGTAGAGGATTCTGGAAAACAGCAACAGTGGAAAGACATTTTGAAAAAATTACAATATATCAGAATAGTAAGAATGAGATTATTGAATTTCAGTCTCCTTATCCTATGGTCCATCAGGGAGTTTATAAAATCACATTCCCAGGATTCAAATTGGCTCAGCATTCTCAGTATTCACCTGGTTTGGATTCTGTAGAGTGGGTAAACGGAATTGTAAGATTATTTACAAATGAGCATTACAATAATAATCAGCCTATTGAATCCAGATCTATTTTTAAAGTTGTGCTTACAGAAAATATAGGAACCAATAATGATTTGGTAGTATATGTTTATGATGAAAACTTCAGAATAGAAGAAGATGCTAATAAGCAGCCAAAATTCATATATGATAATGTCACTTCGATAAAACCTTCTGAGCCTGTAATGGGAGCTAATCTTAAGGTAAATTACTATCCTTCTTACAGAGTATATCTGTATAAAAACGCGGCTAATAATCTCATTGAAGATGCTGTGTTACCACCAGAAGGTGTTGATGTAAGATATTCGATCTTTGGATTTAAGAGTGTAGATCATGACAATGTGGATATGCAGGGCGCTCAGTATAAATCTAAATTCAGTGTTCCTGCTGTGATGTTTGCCAACAGGATTGTTGAACCTAAGCCACCAAAACAGCCAAAAGGTTCTAAATATGCAACCAGACCGGATAAATATGGAAAGGCTACTTATAGTTTTATCACGGAATATGATCATAAACCATATTCAGTACAATTCTTCAGAGCGAATAATGCAGTATTACTTGCCTCATTATACGAATCTGACACGATTATCGCCATTAAAGAAATGCTGAATAGCTTAGGAGGAAATGATGAAGTCTTTTTCAATAACAGATGGATGAATTTTGTGGATTTCGATATGCTTACAAAGGGTGAAAAAGATGCCTATGAAACTTTCTCTGACATTATGGATGATACTTTACCATTGCCAGACAATATAGTTTTCTTTGCTGCTATTAATGCGTTTATTAAAGAACATAATTCCCATTATGTATTAACCCCTGGTAACCCGCTTTATTCCCACCCGATTGAGGATACGGCAATAGGAAAAATATCCCTTAATGAGCCTATCATTAAAGAGCTTCCAGGTGTTTCTTCAGTATTGTATTTAGGGCATTTCATCAAAGAAGCGATCGTCAACTGCTTCCTGCCACTTACGGAGGTGCCTATTATTTATCAGCAGATTCATAATTTTGATTTCAATGATATGACAGGTCACAGACCTAAAAATAAAAAACAGAGTATCAGGGACGCTTCGGGGTATTTATTACCTACTACTCATCCGGATTTTGACATGGCTCCAATGGCAGCTGTATACAGCCAAGGCCAGGGAGGTACTGCCCATTCGACATTGTTTACCGATTTTACCCTTGACGGGGCTTCGGATAACTTCTACTTCTATGGAGTAAGAGAATTAGGAAATCAGATGCAGATGAGCGAATTCAGTAAATTCCAGGGACCAATTAAACTGGTGAATACCAACCCTGCCGAACCACCAAAGATCTTAAGCTTATTGCCGGTTGTAGACAATGCAACATTAGGAATCTCTGCCAAAGTAAGAATTGAGGTCAATTCTTATACAGATGTACACAAGATCAATGAGATTTCGGTGTACAGGGCAACCAATAAACTGGATGCAGATTCAATATTGAGCATGAAACACATTAAGACAGTGAAGATTACTGATGTAGAAGTGAATCCTGTAAACGGATCGTGGACAGTGTATGATGAATTTGAAGATCTGGATGAAAAACCTTATGGTGATCCTCTTTTCTATCGTGTCGTTGCTTCAAGAAAAGTAGAGTACACAACCACAAATTATGCTGTTTCACCTCCGGCAACTAAAAATGTACAGGAACAGGCTCCGTCGTTACCTTCAAAAACTACGGTAACGATGCTGGTAGAAAATTATAATCCACCAGCGCCAGTGTTGAGATATCATTCTGAGCCGGTAGACTCTGATGTGATCAATTGGGTGATTCTGTCCTGGGATCAGGTTTGCTATAAAGGGAAATATCACCTTTATAAAATGAGCCCTCAGGGGAACTGGAAAGAAATGGCCAGAATAGATACAGATGAAAAAGATACTTCAAAAGCAAAATTGTATCTGTACGGTAATAATCCGGCAACTAATAAAGAAGAATGGTTCTTTAAGGAAGCATTTGATATGACAGGAAACGAGTTTTTCCTTCCTGTTGAAAAATTAGGACTGGACCCTATGAAAATTAAGGATGCAGAAGGAAGAGTACTTTACCATCATTTCAAAATGGTATCTCAGAATACTTCCAATATGTTCAGTACCGAAGAAAAAATCCTTACGATCTATAAAGAAGAAACCTGGACGGATATCGGAGGTATTTCACATGACGGAACAGACGGAATGATCTTACAGGGAACATTCATTGTAAGACCCTAACTAAATCCTATGTATTAATAAGATGAAAAAAGTTCCTCCTTTCCTATTAGGTGAGGAGGAACTGATCATCAACAAACAACAAATTATGGCAAAAAAAACAATAGCTGCTTTAAAAGAATATTTTAGAGCAGGAAAAAGACCAACAGAAAGCCAGTTTAGTGATTTGATTGATAGCTATGTGCATATGGATGCTTTTAATCCTAATGCTTATTTGCCGCTATCGGGAGGAAAAATGTCAGGAGTCTTAAGTTTAGGGAATACAAGTACAACGTGGATTTCCAGGGATTTGTCAGATGTATCGGTTAATAGTAATTTTTCCAGATATTTTACAAAACTGATAGGTTCTAATGGAGATGTTGACAGTTTTGGATATTATGGAGCTGTAACCAATACTGGATCGGTAACGATGAATTGGGGATTTATTGGTGGAATTGCCTATAATGGGAAAAATGCCATCAGATGGACTCCGGATCAGAGAGTCGCCATAGGAGGAAGTGCTGCCGTAATTCCAACGACCGGATATGCATTAGATGTAATAGGAAATGCGTATGTAAGAGGAGATGTAACCTTTGCCGGTGGCCTGAATACCTATCAGGGTTCGTTGCAGGTTCAGCATCTAAATGTTAATAAACTAAGAGCAGACAGTGCTAACACTATATTGTCGGCAGGATCCAATAGTGGAACAAGTGGAATATTTTTAAGACCTGCAGGAGATACGGTTACCACCAATCAAGTTATCGTTAATGCGAACGGAACTCAATATGTAGATAATTATAACGTACTTTTTGGATCTCAGACAACCACAGGATCATCTGTTTTTCATACCAATGTTTCAGGAGTTAATACCCCTGGTTATGGTATATGGATGGCGCATAATCTTCAGTTTAACGGAACAGATTTTATTCAGCCAAGAGCCTCTTTGAATTCCTGGGCTTTCACAGTTAATAATCATAAAGGTTTTTCATTTAACAGAGCGAATAACAGTACAACAAATGGTTCAGCAGTATCACTTATTGAATTGGTAAAGATATCAGGCACAGGAGTGATCAGTACTTTAAATAATGGAAGTTCTGACCAATGGAATGCAGCTTATGGCTGGGGAAATCACGCAGGAAAATATGTACCCATAAATCATGCTACTCCGGTTAGTGCATTACCTTATCAAAACGATATGTTAGCAGTACCGGTAGGAACGTATGTAGCAGCAGTGAGCTCGGGATCTCCCAATTTACCTTTCACACAGGCAGGTGGATTGATCTCTTTTGGTAATACAGCTGTTTCAACGAGATTACTTGGAGCCAGGGATAATTCAGATAATTTATGGTTTCAGTCCGGTGATGGCAAAGGAGCATGGAGGCAACTTGCATCAAGAGATTGGGTGATTACCCAGCTAGCTTCGGCATCAAGAGCTAAAATGTCATCAGCTGAAGTATCCTCTGCACCAGTAGGGGAAACGAATATGCCTACTAAGAAAGAGTATGAAATTGATTCAGCCTCTTATCTGGAACTAAACGATGAGACAGAGTTCATTACTGTTACAGGTAACCAGCTGTCCGATATGATTTGTAATATAACGGAAGTATATTCTCAACAGGACATTAAAATTATCAATCTATCCACTTCTTCTTTGATTAAACTTCAGATAAAAGGAAGTTCAGCGGTTGTAGTAGAGCCAATGAAATACATGAACATCTATATCACAGAGAATGTAAAAGTAATTAATCTTGGACAGTTTGCTGTAGAAGTTTTGGCTTAAATAAATTAAAATCTTTCCTGTTAAGCCAATAAAAGGAAAGAATAATCATCAAAAAACAACAAATTATGGCAAAAAAAGTAATTACGGCTTTAAAAGAATATTTTAAGGCTGGAAAAAGGCCTACAGAAAGCCAGTTTAGTGATCTTATAGATAGCTATGCCAATTTAGAGGATAAAACTATTTTCCCGGATAACTATAAACATAAAGATTTATATTTCGAATTTCCTGATCAACAAGCCGATATGGCAATAGATGTCCTTCTGGGAAATAACTATCTGAACGGAAGTTTAGTAATTGAAGTTGCAGGTACATTTGCATATCAGACAAGTGTTGGTATTATAAAAAAACAATTTGAGATCGGGCTTAATCCTGATGGAAATCTTTGGTATCCCACTACTTCCAGAATTGTAGAAGCGGAAGGAACTATTTTATATAATATTTACATTGGAGATATTGTATGGGATTCAGCAAGAAATGAATATAAACTAACTATTTACCATACAAGCAACCGACTGAATCCATATGCTATAAGAATCACACAGTTTTCTTACGATAAAGCATTTGTAGACCAGGCGAGACTTTCTGATGTGTATCATAAACCACTTATCGGACAAAAGAAACACTCGGTACATTATAATGAAAATATAGGTATTGGAACAGATAATCCTAAGGCCAAATTAGATGTACGAGGAACCGTTTTTGCAGGCCAGGGTGATGGTACACAAGGTATCAATGCATTTGCTATACGATATGAAAATGGATCTGTAAATAACTGGGGCTCATTAAGAAGTGGTGCAGAAACGTATATGAGCTATGGCGCTAAAGCTGATAATCAGACTGCTTATGGTTGGGTCTCAGGTGATGGTACTTTCGCTGGATGTAAGACTGCTGTAACCCTTGGTAATGAAGGAATTAAATTTTTATCTTCTAATTATCTGCAAGTGCCCCAGGACTCACCGGTGGCGATGTCAGAGCTTATGAGAATAGTTCCCAACGGAAATGTAGGAATTGGTACAGAAAGCCCACAACAAAAGCTTGATGTACATGGAACTATACTATCTCAGATAAACAGCAATGAGGGTGGATCTCTTTTTTTAGAGAATCATAGTAAAACAGCTCCGGGTACAGCCAACAGATGGGCACTCTATAATATGACCGGAGGTTATGGGAATGGCCTTCAGTTCTGGAGTTATTCTGCAGATGGAACATATGGTCCGAAATTATTCTTGTCAGATGCCGGTAATATGGCATTATATGGTAAAATTGAAGCAAAAGATGTGGTCATCACAGCAACACCTACAGCAGATCATGTGTTTGCTTCAGATTATAATTTAAGGGGAATAAAAGACCTTGGAAAATTTATTACTGAAAATAATCATCTTCCTGAAATTCCTTCAGCTAAAGAGATGACAGATGATGGGCTTTCCGTGGGAGATTTCCAGATCAAACTGCTTCAGAAAATTGAAGAAATGTCTCTCTATATTATTTCTCTGGACAAAGAGATTGATATTTTAAAATCAAAATAATCATGGCAAAAAAAACAATTGCTGCTTTAAAAGAGTATTTCAAAGCAGGGAAAAGACCCACTGAAAATCAGTTTGGAGACTTAATAGATAGCTATGTGCATGTAGATAGTTCATCGGAGCTTTCAACCATTGTAGAATTTCCTGCAAATTATCAGGTAGGAGACTATATAGAATTTTTAAATTTTACACCTTCGAATGCCCAGGCAAGTGGTTTCTATGAAATATCTCTGGCATATACCAGAGGAAATATTGCTTGTGGAGCAACCCATATTGCTGCAGTTTCGCATTCAAATCCTAATATCTGGAGAGAATGTGGTGCTATCAATAAAAATAATTATATAGACAGTGAACCTAACTATAGTTTTACGGTTGATGTCAATGGTGGGATAGGTAAGTTTCGTGTCCGGGCAATCCATACTTATGGATCTGTAGATCAGGTGCTAAAAGTTTATATTAAAATAAGATCTATTAATAAAAATGACTCATGGACAGTAACAGATAACAGAGGTAATAGTCTTGCCGCTGTTCCTCTTCAGCCCATGACCAATGAGTGGAACGTCTGGGTGGGAAATCTGAATTCTGCAGAAACAGCCAAAATAGGACTGAAAGTAAATGCACAGGGAAATGTTGGAATAGGAACAGCCAATCCTGAGACAAAGCTGAATGTAGTGCATGAAAACTCGTTGAATCAAAATTCGACGATTGCTAAATTTACTACAAACGGTGCGACAGGAGGTAGTAATATTGTGAGCCTTTCTTACCATAACAAAGCCAATCTGGAATTAAATTCTGGATTTTCAGGCTTAGGAAGAAGATACGGGGATTACTTTGACTTTAATATAGAAAATGATAATTCTTATGATCCAAATTTTGGGTCTATCAATTTCGTGACAAGTCAGAATATTCAAATGACCATAAGACCTGGTGGGAATGTAGGAATTGGGACAGCTAATCCAACATCCAAATTAGATGTTTGGGGAAATGTCCTTGCGGGTAGAACTGATGCTACGGAAGGAATCAATGCATTCTCCATTCGTTACGAAAATGGTTCGGTAAATAACTGGGGCTCATTAAGAAGTGGTGCGGAGACTTATATGAGTTATGGTGCTAAAGCAGACAATAAGACTGCTTCAGGCTGGTTATCAGGTAGTGGTTCTTATGCCAGTTATAAAACGGCGGTCACTGCTGGTAATGAGGGGATCCGATTTTTAGCTTCAAATTATCAGAAAGTTGCCCAGGATTCACCAGTGGTTATGTCAGAACTTATGAGAATAGTTCCCAATGGAAATGTAGGAATTGGTACAGATAGTCCGCAGCAGAAACTTGATGTACAGGGAGCAATCATGTCACAAATCAGTAGCAATGAAGGAGGGGCTATCTATTTGGATAACAAGGCTAAAACAGCGCCAAGTAGTGCGAACAGATGGGCTATCTATAATATGACAGGACAATACACCAATAGTTTACAATTCTGGAGTTATCTTAACGATGGTGGAGGTGGAGCCAAACTCGTATTATCAGATGCCGGTAATATGGCACTCTATGGTAAGCTTGAAGCAAAAGACGTAGTGATTACAGCCACGCCTACTGCCGATCATGTTTTTGCAGCCGATTATAACTTAAGAGAGATCGGCGATCTTGAAAAATTTATTTCTGAAAAAAGCCACCTTCCGGAAATCCCTTCTGCTAAAGAAATGACAGACAGTGGATTGTCAGTAGGGGATTTTCAAATCAAATTACTTCAGAAAATTGAAGAATTAACATTGTATATCATTTCTCTGAAAAAAGAGATTGATTTAAAACCTAATTAATCATGGCAAAAAGAACAGTTACACAATTAAAAAATTATTTTAAAGCAGGTAAAAGACCTACGGAAAGCCAGTTTGGGGATCTTTTGGATAGTTATGTACATCTGGATGACTCTACCATATTTCCAAACACTTTTAAACATAAAGACCTAACTGTCAGATTTCCCAATCTGGAAAGTAATTTGGCAGTAGATATTTTACTGGGAAATACAGTCAATGGAAATATTGAAGTACTTGTTGTAGGTGCCTGGAACAGTGAAAACACTGTAGGGGTTATCAAAAAGCAAATAGTGATTGGAGCAAATCCTAATGGAGGTATCTGGTATCAGCCTTTATCGAGAATTATAGAGGCTTCGGGACCTATCACAGATCATATTTATCTTAGTGATATCGTATGGGATAGTACTATTGCACAATATAAACTGACACTGTATCATACACGTCAGTCTGGAAATGTATATGCAATCAGGCTGATACAGCATTGTAATTCAACTGCTGTAGTTGATAAGGCAGTATTGTCTGATATTTATACCAATGTCCTTACCGGCCAGAATAAACATTATGTCAATTATAATGATAGTGTAGGAATAGGTACCAAGAAACCGCTTGCTCCCTTAGATGTTCAGGGACGGATTTTGTTGAATGCCGGGTCTAGTGTGGTAAGCGGTGTGGGAATTGTTGGGTACACTACCCAGTGGGCCAGAGGATATAACTTTGTCTCACCTGATAATACACAACATTTGGGTGGTTTCGGAGCGTTGGGGACCAATAACCAGATTGATCATTATTTTATAGGAAAATATGGTGGAAGTATCGCAAAATTTTTCGTGGGAGATGATCGTACTTTCCTTAGGGGAAATGTAGGAATCGGAACCGAAGCTCCCGCAACAAAACTAGATGTAGTGGGGGAAGTACTGGCAGGAAGCAGATCTGCAACAGAAGGAGTAAATGCTTTTGCCGTACGATATGAAAATGGATCTTTTAATAACTGGGGTTCTTTAAGAAGCGGTGCAGAAACCTATATGAGTTACGGGGCAAAGGCATCACCTAGCACAGCCTATGGATGGGTATCAAGCAACGGAAGTTTTTCCAATTATAAAAATGCGGTTACCCTGGGAAATGAAGGAATAAAGTTCCTGGGAAGTGCCAATGCACAAAGCGCTATCAATTCACCCGTTGTTATGAATGAATCGATGAGGATCACTCCTAATGGAAATGTCGGAATAGGAACAAAGAATCCTGATCAGAAGCTTGCCGTAAAAGGAAAAATCCATGCTGAAGATGTTATCGTTGATACCAATGTTCCTGCTGATTATGTTTTTCAAAAATATTTTGACGGACAATCTTCTATCAGGCCGGATTATCAAATGCCGACCATTAGTGAACTGGAGTCTTTTGTAAAAGAAAATAAACACCTTCCGGAAATTCCTTCCGGAGAAGAAATCGCAAGAGATGGTGTTCCCTTAGGAGATTTCCAGATGAAATTACTTCAGAAAATCGAAGAATTAACACTTTATATCATCTCTCTGAAGAAGGAGATGGATTCAAAACTAAATTAATCATGGCAAAAAAAACAAGTACAGAATTAAAGGAATATTTTAAAGCAGGGAAAAGACCCACAGAGGCACAGTTTGGGGACGTAATGGATAGTTTGGCCAATCTGGAAGATCCACAGCTGTTTCCTAAGAATTACATTAAAAAAGGACTAAGTATTGACTTTCCTCATCAGGTATCTGATCAGGCTGTTGACATCCTGCTTGGAAACAGGGGAATGTCAGGGTCGGTTGAAGTAGAAATTGTGGGAACATGGATGTACACAAATACTGTCGGAAATATTAAAAAACTGTTTCAGGTGGGATTCAATCCGGATAATTCTGTGTGGTATACACCTACGTCTAGAATTGTGGAAGCGGCAGGACCTATTCTTAATCATATTTATATTGGGGATCTGGTTTGGGATGCTAATACTAATCAATATAAGATAATTATTTATCACACTCATGATACAGGGAATATATATGATGTCAGAATTACTTATCATTGCCCATTTAATACACAGGACTTTAGTGAGGTGAAAATTTCAGATGTCTATACCCATCCTCTTATAGGGCAGAGGGTGCATTATATCCATTATAATGATAACCTGGGAGTAGGTACCTTATTACCGGAAACAAGCCTTCATGTAAAGGCACCAAAAGATCGGGGACATTCCAATGTTGTAGGCGGGTTGTTTGACAGAAGTGAAGCTGCCGGGGGAAGTAATATCGTACAATTGAAATATCATTCCACTGCCGATCTTGAACTGAACTCCTTTTTTACAGGAACTAATTTCAGATATGGCTCGTATGGTGATTTCAATATTGTTAATAATATTGATGGCGGTGTTCATGGTGCTGTTAATATGGTCACCAACGGGCAAACAAGATTAAGCGTAATGCCTAACGGAAATATTGGTGTGGGAACTTCAACGCCGCAAGCAAGAATGAATATTGTTTCACCAATGCATACTGCGGATCAGGAAGGGACATTGATAATAGGAGATGTAAACCAGGCTAATTTAAGATTGGGTTGCAGCGAAAATCATACCTGGATACAGGGGCATGCAGGAATGCCGTTGCATATTAATCCGATTGGTAACAATCTTATTTTAAACAGAGATGCAGGAAATGTAGGAATAGGAACCAACAATCCGGATCAGAAACTTACTGTAAAAGGAAAGATCCATGCTGAAGATGTTATTGTGGATATGAATGTTCCGGCAGATTATGTGTTTCAAAAATATTTTGATGGTGAATCTTCTATCAGACCAGACTATCAGATGCCAACCATTAGTGAACTGGAATCTTTTGTAAGAGAGAATAAACACCTTCCGGAAATTCCTTCAGGAGAGGCTATCATGAAAGATGGTGTCAATTTAGGAGATTTCCAGATGAAATTACTTCAGAAGATTGAAGAGCTGACTCTTTATGTCATTTCTCAGAACAAAGAAATAGAAGATCTGAAAGCTATTATTAAAAAATAGTACTATTCAATGTTATGTTTAACAGTATTTAAAATAAGAACTCCCTCAAATTAATTTGAGGGAGTTTATAGTTTATCAGGATTGCTTATCATAAATGCAAAAAAACCTCTGACTAATCAGAGGTTTTAAAGTGGTTTCTCCAGGAATCGAACCAGGGACACATGGATTTTCAATCCATTGCTCTACCAACTGAGCTAAGAAACCATTATATTTTTGTTTGACTTACTTCGTTGTTTTAAAGTGATGCAAAAGTATAATATTTTGTAATACCGTGCAAGTTTTTTAGGTTATTTTTTCAAAAAAAGATATTTATGGGTAGATCTTTTTTTTAATGAGTTGAGGCACAGTTGATTTATTTTTTTTCTAAGAAACTTATTAATTACAGGCTTAGGATAGCTAATCGGGAAAATATTTAGTGAGGTTCTTTGGTGTAAGCCCCTAAAAACAGTAATTATTTCAAGAATAAATATCACTTCAAGCGATTGTTTTATTATATTCTATATAATCTGTTTATGGTGGTTTTGTTGGGGTTAAATATTACAAAATGCAGAATATTTAATACTAAATATCAAAATATTGTGAAATAAATTAAATTTGTATTTGTAATATTTTTATATTAGTAATCAGTAAGTTAATACTAAAACCATAATCATGAATACTGAAAAATTTAGTACACTTGAGCTGCTTCATAAACAGTTCAGGTACCCGTTCCCAACGTTAAAAAATCCCTATGCAGAACAGCTGCAGGAAATTACCGAAAGTCAATGGATTGATGGTGAATACCTCTGGCTTTATGAGCAGAATCCTGATCTTCGCAAAAAGTACAAGAAGACTAAAACAGCTCATATTGCTGCTCAGTGGTTTCCCACCGCAACCCCCGAACGATTCAAGCCTATCTGCAGATTGATGCTTTGGACACTTTATAATGATGATTTGTATGAAGAAAGTGAACCTGAAGATATTGGATATGTCCATGCACAGTCAATAGCAGTATTAAAAGGAGAAGTAAGTGGTGAAGATTCAGGAATTCCTTTAGGAAAGATGCTGGCTTCTCTAAGATTGGAACTGCTGCAGTTTATTCCGGAGGAATCAATCTTCCGTTTTACACAAATGATCAGTAGATATTTTATAGGCTTAGAAACTGAGTTGAAATACAAGAAAAATAAAACGTATCCTAGTGTGTCAGAATGCATTGCACTGCGTGAAAATTCCATATGCTTATATCCGTTTCTTCAGCTTACAGAAGTAGAAACAGGTGTCACTCTTCCTCCGGAGATTCATAATCATCCGGTGATCCAACGCTTGCAGGCCTTAGCCTGTCATTTGGTTACTTTTTTCAATGAAGTACAGTCCGTAATAAAAGATGAAGCAACAGGCAGTATTTATTACAATATTGTAAAAGTAATCCAGAACGAACACCAAATGTCTTTGAAAGAAGCATGTCTTGAAGATTTGCGTCTGCATAATAAGGACCTGAAAGAGTTTTTAGAACTACAAGCTTCTCTGCCTGATTTTGGGGTATGGCAGGAAGCTGTGGTCAACTGGGTGCATTATATGAGTATGGTGCTCAGCGGTTGGAAAAATATTTCTACCAAACTGGATCGCTACAATAGCATGGAGTTTCCCGATGCTGCTGAACTCCGGGAAAAGCTGAACAAAATATAAATAAGAACGAGGAATAAACTTAACCATTACTATATCATACAAAAACTAAAACAAGATGAAACCCGAAGAATATCATTCAAAAGATTACTTGCCACGTGGCCATTATCCATGGCCGGACCTTATCAATCCACATGCAGAACAAATGGGGAAAGATATGGATGGATGGATTGATAATGACTACACTTTCCTGACAGAAAAACAGCGTGAAACATACAAAAAAATGAGACTGCATATGTGTACTGCACGTATGTGGCCCGATCTAACCTATGAGCAGACCATTCCATGCAACAGATTTATGCTTCAGTATGTGGCTCTTGACGATCAGGTGGAAAATTCTTCTCTGGAAGAGATTCAGCAGTTACGGATTCGTTGTGTTGATATCCTTAAGGGGGATCAGCCAAGAGCAGATGAAAACGCACTTTATCAGCATATGGCGCTCATAAGGGATGAGTTCCGTGCGCTAATGCCTGATCTGTGGGTTGAACGTTTTATTTATTATTTCTACCAGTCTTTCAGATATGGGATTGAATTGGAGTATCCTTATAAAATAGCGCAACGTCCACCGTCACTTACCCTTTTTAAAACCATTCGCGAGTATTCCGTTCTGATGCGTCCATACCTGATCTTAGGTGAAATTGAATCAGGTCTTGTTCTTCCGGAGCATATTTTTGAGCATATTGTTGTTCAAAAAATGATATCGCATATGACTCTGGTAGTTGCCTGGCAAAATGACATTCATTCTCTGCCAAAAGAAATGGCAAAGGGAACTGAGGTTTTTAACCTGGTTTTTGTACTCCAGCAGGAATATAATCTTTCACTGAAGGATGCTTGTGACCAGGCATTTCGGATACATAATGAAGAACTGGCAAAATTACTTGCCTTACATGCTGAATATCGTGAGTTTGGAGAGTATCAGGAGCATGTAGATCAATTCGTTTATTATGCGGGAGTGGGCCTTCAGGGAGTGAATTCCTTTTATCTGGAAACCGAAAGGTACCGGCATGGAGGGGTGGGTTTTGCCTGGCCGGAAATCAGCAAATGACGACCGAAATCCAAAAATCTGGATGACCTTGTTGGTGAATGCTGATAGGGTAGACCATAAGAAATACTGAGATTATTTTATATACCCCTTAAAATTAAATTTTGAGGGGTTTTATATTGAAGCTGGCTATAGAAGATTGTTTACATCTCATATCCTGGATGAGAATCTGAATGATAAGCACTTTAAACAATCTGTTAAAAGATATTACTGAAAAGGATTATTCATAATATTCTTTCATAAGGCTTTTCCGTTCTTTAGTTTCCAGATTGATATATTCAAACTTTTTATATTGGCAGAATGATCCCATATCTTTATCGCCATTAATAAAAATGCCCCCTACCAAAATGACATACTTGCAGGGATAGCTGGTTTCTTTTACCAATACCTCGATACGTTCATCTATAGCTTCATACATCACTTCGGTAGCTTCGAAAATCTGATTCTCTGCATTCAGGATTCTGTCTTTCTTGTGGAGGAATATCTGCTCAATGGTATTCATCTGAAAATCCAGTGAAGTGATATTGCCCTCAATGATTTGCCCGGCTTCCAACTTTCCCAATGCTCCTTTTGCTGCTCCACAGCAGGCAGAATTATTATGTTGTCCTATTCTGCTTATTTCTCCAATTTGTCCGCTTTTGGTAATCCCAATATGAGGGGCGTAAAAAATGACTACAGCTCCGTCCTCAGGAACATGATGAGCAAAAGCTCCCATTCCTGTAAGGCCGGCAAAAGGGAAACCATCAAGTCCTCCCAGGTGAAACGGGCCAAGCATTTCATAAGCCCTCGGTGGATACTGTATTGCATTGACATCATCACAACACATACTGTCGGCATGCATCAGCTGATTAGGTTTTAGTTCTAAATGCTTTTCAAGGGTATCTAATAGTCGGTTGACTGTATCAATAGATGTTAAAGCTTTTGGGTACCATTTTCTTACAGATTCTATACTCATATTTTTGTTTTTTTTTGTACTCAATTTTACCAGCGATATATTCCTGATTTTTACATTAAAATATTATTAACAGGCTGTATAGCAGGAGGCAGTTCTTTTTCTCCAAACATTTCACGTAAATCAATTTCTATATTCCTGCTGATTTGTGTAATTGAAATATCATTTGCATTTCCTTCGAATGGGTTTTCTGTATTTTCGCCAATCTGTTCCAGAACCAAAAATACCCAGCCCAGCAATACACTGAAAGGAACTGTAAACCAGATGATGCCTTCACCAAATTTTTCTACCATTTTTGAAAATTCGCCTATAAACCCCAGGGGCAATAGCAAACACAGAGCATTTGTAAAATACAGATTAATGCTGGAGAATTGCCGTGGATAAGGAAAGTTTTTGATCCTTTCACATTTCCCCTGCTGATCATATAATTCTTTAAACTGATTCTCCAGAGCTGTATAATTATAATCTGAAATCTTGCCCTCTTCATTCAAGGTTCTCAAATGAGTAGACTGTAAAGAAATGATTTGAGTCGCCCGGTTTTTTGTTGTAAGGATATAGTCCAGCTCAGCTTTGTTTAAAAAAGGTTTCAACTCTTCCTCAATAGTATTTTCCCATTCCGGAACTGTATAATATTTTAAATATTCTCTGTTATAGCTTTTTGTTTTTACATGTTCCCAGCTCTTGGTTTCTCTGAGCTGAAATCTTAATGCCGTAAGCCAGGCAAAATGACGGTAGATAATCTGCTGATGTATGGCTGCTTCTTGTGTTTTATCATCAACTCTTATAAAATCCTTTACCAGCATGCCGAAACTGCGGCTGTTATTGATGATTGCCCCATAAATCTGTCGGGCTTCCCAGCTTCGGTTGTAGGTTTGGGTGTTTTTAAACCCCGAAATGAATGCTGCAGCGGTTCCCAGCAGTGCTACAGGAACCCATGGAATGGCCAGCCACTTCCATCCGAGAAAATAAAATAAAGCTGTAGGAATAATGCTTACAATAAGCATTTTATAGATTTTTTTCCTTGTCCATGGAATGAAGTGATAAAGCTTGTAATGTGAGCCTGTATTCATAACAAATTAATTTTTTGATGAAAATTTACTGATCAGAATGCCCACGAGCACTACCGTATAGAACTGCCCGGCTATACCCACAAAAGCTGTTATCAGTTTTGTAACATGGGTATTGGGGGTAATATCTCCAAACCCAATACTTGTAAATGTTATAGAGCAGAAATACACAAGATCAATAAAAGTAAGAGCAGGAGAAGATATATCAACCCCCTTAAAAGAAGCGTGGTTACGATATTGGAAAAACTGCAGGGAAAAAACTGCAATTTCAATCAGCAACATGTATCCGCAGATGGAAGCAGAGATAATATCCGTATTGATGTATCCCGGTTTTATAAGAAACCGTAAAACTTCCATAAAAAGAAAACAGAAGAAGACTACATAATTAATGTTCAAAAATGTAAAATACCAGGAAATGTCTTTAAAAAATGGAATGCCAATAGGCAGTAATAAAATAACAATGAAATGTAGATTTCTGAACCAGTGTTTCCAGCTATGTTTTCCAATAAATAAGAAAACAGACCCCAAACCTAGAATCAACATATTAATTGGCCATATGACATGGGTGTAAAAGTCCATGTCTGTAAGAAATACTCCCACAAATAAATGCTGTAGCAAAGCGAATAGAAGGATCTCATATTTTCTTTCCTGTAACTTTTGGCTGGTCTTTCTTATAAAACCCAGACTCTGCTGTGGATCTTCACCATGTATGGTAATCATTGTATTTTTTTAATATCATCAAAATACAAAAGTGAACTATTAAAATTAAAATAACATGGTGAATTTTTCTGAACTTTCAGTTCCCTGATTATTTGAATCCGATCATAAAGAGATGGCTGATTAATTGAGAAATCACAAGAATTGTTACCTGTAAAATGATAAAGACAAAGAGAGGGGGTGAAATTTGGAATTTCAGGTGTTCCATTGCTGAATATAAAAAAACAAAAAAACCTCTAAATAATTTAGAGGTTTTAAAGTGGTTTCTCCAGGAATCGAACCAGGGACACATGGATTTTCAATCCATTGCTCTACCAACTGAGCTAAGAAACCATTATATTTTTGTGTGTCTTACTTCGTTGTTTTAAAGTGATGCAAAAGTAGCAAGTTTTAGTATACAAAGCAAGTATTCATCGTACTTTTTTTTACTAAAGTTAAAAACCTACTGATTATCAGCTGGATTATTTTCCTGCTCTTTTCTGATTTGTTCACTCATCTCTTCCAATACCGGTTTAATGGTGTTTTCCGGAAGATCACTGATCCTGATATACATTAATCCGTCAATGGCATCATTGAAGTTAGGGTCAACGTTGAAAGCAATTACTTTCGCGTTTTGCTTAATATATTTTTTAATCAAAACAGGCAATCTTAATTCAGGCTCTAAGTCATCAATAATCTTATCAAGCTTATTAAGATCAGACTCCATTTCTTCAAAGAAGATATTCTTATCCCTGTCACGTAGCTTTACCTTATATTCATTTCTTGGAGTGATATATTGAGCCACCGCCGAGTCAAAATAATTGGAACGCATAAATTCAATCATCAGAGATTTGGAGAACTCCGAAAACTTATTCGAAATACTTACCCCACCCATCAGAAATTTATGATCAGAATTTCTCAGGCAGACATGTACAATCCCTCTCCATAAAAGGAAAAGAGGAAGTGGCTTTTGCTGATACTCCTGGCAGATATATGCACGTCCCATTTCAATCACCTTTTTAAAGAAAGGATGAATGTCCTGCTCAAATTCAAATAAAGAACTGGTGTAAAAACCTTTGATGCCATATTTTTTCATGACCTCTCTACCCAGAGCCATTCTGTAAGCTCCCGCCAGTTTCTTTTCACCATTGTCCCAAAGGAAAAGGTGATGGTAATGTTTGTCATATTCATCAAGGTCAAACGGAAGATTACTCCCTTCACCTACGGCACGGAACGTAAGCTCTCTCTGACGTCCTATTTCCCTCATGATAGAAGGTATCTCTTCATAAGTGGTAAAGTAGATCTCGTAATTTCCGTTACTGAATAACATCTTATCAGTACCTCTTAATTTGTCAACATCCTTGATAATGTCCTCTTTAGGTGTTTCATCAATAATGTTCTGAACAATATTTTCTTCTTTTAATAAAGGAAACTTTACGGACAGATTCTGAAGATTGATGCTTTGGGCCAGAGATTTTCTTTTTTCATAATAAGATTTCATCATATAAACCTTACGTTTCAGAAACTCTCCCAGTTCTTCAATCGTTTCCATTTCGTCCATTGCCTTTAATGTAATAGGCCTCCCGATTCTGATTCTGATAGGTCTTTCCCTGTCATTCATCATTTCAGCAGGCAGCATCAGGGTCTGTAAACTCGGATGAAGTTTAGCAACCTGATAAAAAAGACGGCTGTTTTTAGCATGGAAATACATAGGAACTACCGGCACTTTAGCCATTCTTATAAGCTTAAGTGCCGTTTTTTCCCAGTCTTTATCTAAGATTTCTCCGTAAGGGTTATTTTTATTGGAAACTTCCCCTGCCGGAAAAATACCTACACAGCCTCCGTTTTGGATATGCTTGAGCGTTTCACGCATTCCCGAAGAACTGCTGTAGACTTCTTTTCTGTTTTCAAAAGGGTTTACAGGAATTACGTACGGTTCCATAGGCTTGATCTTTTCCAAAAGGAAATTTCCCATGATTTTGAAATCCGGACGAACCTCTGTAAGGATCTTGCACATTAAAATTCCGTCAATAGCACCCAGTGGATGATTGGACACCAGAATAAAAGGTCCCGTTTTGGGAATTTTTGCAAGATCTTCTTCAAAAGCTACATAGCTTAGGTTTCTTTCTCTCACAAATGAGTCGAAAAAGTCTTTACCTTCCTTATCTTTTAGTTTGTCGTATAGTTTATTTACTTCGTTTATTTTAGCAATGCTCATCACAGCAGATGCTACTGGATTCTTTAGAAATCCAATTTTACTTAAGCCGGAAGCTTTGATCAGATCGTTTTTCGAAATTAAACTCATGTGTGTTTAGTCGCAATTAAAATTATTGTGTTACCATTTGAAGTGTATTCTTGGAAATTTGCTCCAGTAATACATTTTTTTCATGGTAAAATTTTTCAATATGATCCATCTTCGCATTTCTTACTGTGAATAAAGATACATTTTTAATTGCTTCGGTTTTAAAAATTTTATGAAGCTCTTCGTTAAGTTCTTCAATGTGGTTAAATTTATCCTCCAGACATAAAGCCAATGAAATAGCAGAATTCTGCATCAAGGAAACTTTAATTTTGTACTTGGATAAATAGCCGAATATAAGGCTCATATGATCCTCTGCGATGAAAGAAAAATCTCTTGTTGAAATCTTCAATAGAGCCTGGTTTTCTTTTAAAATATAAGTTTCTTCCTGTTGGTTTTTGTCTGAAGCGCCTACTTTGGTTCCTTCTTTTGTAGGATCTACGAAAGATTTTACATAAAAAGGAATGTTTTTCTGTTGTAGCGGCTGTAATGTTTTTGGGTGTATTACACTCGCTCCGTAATAAGCCATCTCAATAGCTTCCTCATAAGAAATATTGGAAAGAAGAGTTACATCGTTGAATTTTCTTGGATCTCCGGTCATTACACCCGGTACATCTTTCCAGATCGTCATTGCTTCTGCATCTAAGCAGAATGCAAAAATAGCAGCAGAATAGTCAGAACCTTCTCTTCCTAAAGTTACCGTGAAATTATTATCATCTGAACCAATGAATCCTTGGGTAACATAGCAGATTTCAGGATTTAAATTTGAAATAAAATCCTCAGTTTTTGTCCAATCTACATTACCTTCCCTGTAAGAATTATCTGTTTTAATGTAATCTCTGGCATCCAGCCATTGATTGGTAAACTGGATCTCATTCAGGTATTCACTTACAATTTTAGTTGAAATCATTTCTCCGCAACTCACCACCTGATCATATACAAAACTGTAATTAGGAGATTTGTTTCTTCTTAAAAATGAATCTATATCATCAAAAAAGAGATTGATTTCTGCAAAAACTGCATGATTTTCAGGAAAGAGACCTTCCGCTACCTCAATGTGTTTTCGTTTTATCTTTTCAATCTCTGTTTGATAGTTATCCTTCTTGAAATAAAGTTCTACAACCTTTTCCAACTCGTTCGTCGTTTTGCCCATTGCTGAAATTACCAGCAAGCATTTGGCAAATCCCTGGCTTTTTAGAACCATAGACACGTTTTTTACACTTTCGGCATCTTTTACCGATGCCCCACCAAACTTGAAAATTTTCATTAAATTGTTAAAAATAAAATTGTTAGATAAAAAATTACATGAGTTTTTTACGGACGTCAAAATTATAAATTTACAACGAGATATGAAATAGTCTAGGCATGTGATGAAATTAAGATTTCCTTAAAATGAGAATAATATGGCCTTAATGACAGAAATTTGGATAGGGAATGAGCCGTTATTACTCAATGTTATATTGTTTTTAAGGTGTATGGTGTTGAAAAACAGCGAGTACCGTCTTTTGTAATTAAATTTTCCTAATGCGATAAATTTTCCGAAATTTGGGGAAAACGTAAAAAGAAAAATATGTCAAATCAACCATTACAGACTTTAGGAGAATTTCTTATAGATAAACAGGACGATTTTCAATATTCTACAGGTGAATTTTCTCGTCTTCTGAGCGCAATAAGATTGGCTTCGAAAGTGGTAAACAGAGAAGTAAATAAAGCCGGAATTGTAGATATAACAGGAGCTGCCGGCAACCAGAATATTCAGGGTGAGGAACAGCAAAAACTTGATGTGATCGCTAATGAAATTTTTATTACGGCTTTGTCTCAAAGAGAGGTTGTTTGTGGTATTGCGTCTGAGGAAAATGATGATTTTATTGATATTAAATGTGGGGAGAACGGTCACTTAAGTAAATATGTAGTACTTATTGATCCGCTGGACGGATCTTCCAATATTGATGTAAATGTTTCTGTGGGAACGATCTTCTCTATCTACAGAAGAGTTACTGAACCTGGAACTCCTGTACAGCTGGAAGACTTTTTACAGAAAGGGATTAATCAGATTGCAGCAGGATATGTTATTTACGGTTCCTCTACAATGATCGTTTATACTACCGGAAACGGAGTAAACGGATTTACACTGGATCCTTCTTTGGGAACTTATTACCTTTCTCATCCCAATATGACTTTCCCAAAAACAGGTAAAATCTATTCTATCAACGAAGGAAACTATATCAAATTCCCTCAGGGAGTGAAAAACTACCTTAAATACTGTCAGATGGAAGAAGGAGACCGTCCTTATACTTCAAGGTATATCGGTTCTTTGGTTGCTGATTTCCATAGAAATATGCTGAAAGGTGGAATCTATATTTATCCGTCTTATTCTCAGGCTCCGAACGGTAAACTGAGATTATTATACGAATGTAATCCTATGGCATTCCTTGCTGAGCAGGCAGGTGGAAAGGCAACAGACGGATTCAGAAGAATTTTGGAGGTCGAGCCAACAGAACTTCACCAAAGAATTCCATTTTTCTGCGGAAGTGTAGACATGGTAGAAAAAGCAGAAGAATTTATGCGTATCGATAGTGTGAAATAAACAGCATAGTATGGAAGCGTCTTATTTTAGATATCTATTACAATTTAAACGCCCGAGTGGAACATCTCGTGGCGTTTTGCTTGATAAGGAAACCTTTATTCTTGAAATTTCAGAAAATGGAAAAAAAGGAGTAGGAGAGTGTGCCATTTTCAGAGGATTGAGTTTTGATGACCGACCGGATTATGAAGACAAGCTAAAATGGCTTTGTGAAAACATTGAAAAGGATTTTGCTGATCTAAGAGAAGAACTGAAAGACTTTCCGTCAATATGGTTTGGCTACGAGCAGGCGATTTTGAATCTGAAGCATGAAGGCAGTCTTTATTTCCCAAGTGAATTTACTGAAGGGAAATCTGCTATTACCATCAATGGTTTGATATGGATGGGGGAGATCGGGTATATGGAAGAACAGATTGAAGAGAAACTTGAAAAAGGCTTTCATTGCATCAAACTGAAAATCGGTGTCAACTGGAAAGAAGAACATATCATTCTTCAGAAGCTTAGAGAGAAATTTTCTAAAGATCAGTTGGAACTGCGTGTAGATGCGAATGGAGGATTTAATAAAGAAGAAGCAGTACTTGTTTTGCAACAGCTGGCAGATCTTGATATTCATTCTATTGAGCAGCCTATCAAAGCGGGAAATTGGCATGGTATGAAAGAATTATGTTCAAAAACACCTACACCAATTGCATTGGATGAAGAGTTGATAGGCATAACTGATCCCGATAAAAAGAAGCTTCTGCTAGAAACAGTAAAACCACAGTATATTATTTTGAAACCTGCTTTAGTAGGAGGTTTCGCCGGTTCTGATGAATGGATTTCTCTGGCGGAAGAACAAAATATAGGGTGGTGGATTACCTCCGCACTGGAAAGTAATATAGGATTGAATGCCATTGCTCAATATACAGTAACTAAAAAAAATCCAATGCCTCAAGGGTTGGGCACCGGATCTTTATTTGTTAATAATTTTGAATCAAGCCTGGATCTCAGAAATGAGTTGCTGTGGTTCAAAACTGAAAAGAAAATTAATTAGGACAGGTCGGGTTATCCCAGTGATCATTATCCCAGGCTCTGCAGCATTTGTTTTTCGCATCCCAATTGTTGCAGCCTATGGGAATGGGAGGAGGATTACCGCCGTTAATTGTTCTTAATGCCCTCTTGCCCAATTTCTTCATGTGGTCTTGTTGATTTTTCATAATTGATAGTAATGGTTTGGTCAATAAATATCGAAAATTTTTTCCACCTGAACAATTTTATGGAATCTATATTGTTGGTATTGTGTGAATTATTGATATGATGGCATTTGTTCTGTACTATTCAATGATCATATTTGAACTTTTCCAGAATGACAAAGATGAGTAAGAAGTGCTTATTACGTGAATGAAATATTCTGCATGTTTTCCGATTTCAATCCGAACGATCGATGGAGATATTTGTGTCCTCACAGGTTAGAACATAAAAACACATTCCTCCAATACATTTGTAGGAACAGGATAATATTTTCGACTCTATTTAAGGGATAAAGTAATTTTAGGTTCGGATATTCTGCTTTTTTTGGCGTTATTTTTTTATTAAATCACATTCTTTGCGAAAATTGCTTTCTTAATATATTCTACTATAGAAGAAAACTTGGCTTTAAATTTTTTCATAATAAAAGTGTAATTCTCTACTATTTGAGTTGGCAATCATTATGCCATTCTCTTAAACCTTAGCAACTTTAACACATGCTCATTTTTATAGTATTTTTTTAATTTCTTATTAAGAAATAATTGTGAAAATATTTTCGTTATTCTTTGTTCTGTTGGTGATAAGATTTCGGTCTATTCCGTACAGATTTTGGAAAATATCCCTCTGAACCTGTGAACTGGAAAGGTATCCCCAATGCTTTCCAATCTCAAATTTAAAACTGTTTAAAATATCATCTTTAACGAATGTACAGTCGATAACGGAGACGATATCTTTAAAGCGTTCAATATCACTGGGACCATTTTTTCCAAGTCGGGGGGTGAGGATGTTTTTGGTAAATTGAGAAATACCAAGGATGACATCCTGACGGTTGAGATAAATAGAAATGCGGTTTGCAAGCAAAGGAAGTTTATTAAAAGAATCTTCAGAGTCTTCAAATACTTTATAAGTAACATCTGCATTCAGCAGGATTACCTGATCAATCACTCTCAGGATATTTTCTTTTTTCAGACTGTACAGCATACTCTGAAGGACTCTGTTTCCCAAAGAATGAGTCATAATATGGATTCTTTGGTTGCATGGGATAAGGTCCCGATTGGAAAAAATATCTTTTAAAAATTGAGTGTAAAAATAAAAGAGCCTTAATAATGAGGTTCCGGAATTGATGCTTGCTGCTTTATCATCAAAATAAGTCAGAGGAACAATACTGCTTGAAGCCGGCCAGCTTACAAATAAAATATGTTCAACAGGAGATTCCGGATTATCAATAAACAGCTTTTTAAGATCAATCATAGCTTTTAATTCATCATCAAAATCATAGGCATATCCATGAATGAATATGAGTACATCACTCCGTTCTTTGGTGGAAGACATATTTTTGTATAGCTCGTAGAACATTCTTTGGGTGCCACCGAGGTTCTGAGCTGTTAAAGATGATTTTTTGATGCCTTTTTCACTCAGAAGGACTTCCAAAACCTCTTCGTAGCCTTGTTTTTCGGGTTCCGAAAACAGTTGGTAGTTGAGGATGTTCCTGTTCGTGTAATCTTTCTTCTTTTTGGCCTGTGCAGTAGGTTCTTTATAACCGTCAAAATCACATTTGGCAATTCTGAAATTAGGAATTGAATATTCTTCATTGGAAAAAGAGTCCACTCTTTCACCTTTATGACGCACAATCTTTCGATTGCTTAAGATATAAACAGCCATGATAGTCAGGTTTGTAACTTTCCCTAAGATACAGAAAAATACCGAATTACTAAGCATTGCACTTTTTAATTATCACTTTCGTAAGCCCCAAATTTTCCGTAACTTTGTGCAACTTTTTTTGCTAAAAACAAAAGCTAATTTAATGGAAGAAGAAAAAAAATCACTCAATTTTATTGAGCAAATTATAGAAGATGATTTGGCAAACGGTCTGAAAAGAGATCAGATTCGTTTCCGTTTTCCCCCTGAACCGAATGGGTATCTGCATGTAGGCCACACAAAGGCGATCTGCATCAACTTTGGCCTGGGAGAAAAATACAATGCACCCGTAAACCTTCGTTTTGACGATACCAATCCTGAGAAAGAAGAACAGGAATTCGTAGATTCAATCAAGAAAGATGTTGAATGGTTAGGTTTCAAATGGGACAAAGAATTGTATGCATCAGATTACTTCCAGCAGCTTTATGAATGGGCAGTACAACTGATTAAAGAAGGAAAAGCTTATGTAGATGAGCAGCCGTCTGAAGTGATTACCGAACAGAGAAAAAATCCTACGGAACCAGGAGTAGAATCTCCGTTCAGAAACCGTCCGGTTGAAGAATCATTGGATTTATTTGAAAGAATGAAAAACGGTGAGTTCGAGGAAGGGACAATGTCACTTCGTGCAAAAATCGATATGGTTTCTCCCAATATGAATATGCGTGATCCTGTGATGTACAGAATTCTGAAAAGACCACACCACAGAACAGGAACTGCCTGGAAAATCTATCCGATGTACGACTGGGCACATGGGGAATCAGATTATTTGGAGCAGGTTTCACACTCTTTATGTTCACTGGAATTTGAAAACCATAGACCCCTTTACAACTGGTATCTGGAGCAGGTATCCGATGAAACTAAAGTAGCTCCTAAGCAGAGAGAATTTGCAAGGATGAATGTTTCTTATATGATCACTTCTAAAAGAAAGCTGCAAAGACTTGTGGCTGAAGGCGCTGTGACGGGATGGGATGATCCTAGAATGCCTACTATTTCAGGGATGAGAAGAAAAGGGTACACTCCGGCTTCTATCAGAAACTTTATTGAAAAGGTGGGAGTTGCAAAAAGAGAAAATCTGATTGAGATCCAATTACTTGACTTCTGCGTACGTGAAGACCTTAATAAAGTAGCTAAACGTGTAATGGCGGTCGTAGATCCTGTTAAATTAGTGATCGAAAACTATCCTGAAGACAAGGAAGAATGGTTGGAAACTGAAAATAATCCTGAACAGGAAAATGCAGGAACCAGAGAAGTTCCTTTTTCAAGAGAACTATACATCGAACGTGAGGATTTCAAGGAAGAGGCTAATAATAAATTCTTCAGACTGAAGTTAGGCGGGGAAGTTCGTTTAAAGTCTGCATATATTATTAAAGCAGAAAGAGTAGAGAAGGATGAAAATGGAGAGATCACTACGATCTATGCTTCTTACGATGAAAAGAGTAAATCCGGAAGTGGGACAGAAGAAAGCTTAAGAAAAGTAAAAGGAACATTACACTGGGTATCTGCCAAACATGCTATCCCTGTAGAAGTAAGGGTTTACAACCAATTATTTACAGTGGAGCAGCCGGATGCTGAAAAAGATGTTGACTTCCTGAACTTTATTAATCCTGAATCGGTAAGTACTATTCAAGGTTTTGCTGAACCAAGCCTTAAAGATGTTGCCGTGGGAGAACCTCTTCAGTTCCAGAGAATCGGGTACTTTACCAAAGATCAGGATTCTACAGATGCTACATTGGTTTTCAACCGTACAGTAACTCTAAAAGATTCTTATAAGCCTGAATAATTTCAGGTGATGATCAATATTATATAAAAGCAGGACTTCACTGAAGTCCTGCTTTTCGTTTTTTATATGTGAACCGTTAAGAACGTATTTACCCTTTTACGCCTTTGATCCAATCCTGGAATTTACCTACCTGTTCCATAAAGAAAGATTCATGTTCCTCTTTTTCCTCAGGACGGTTGACCAGAATGTGTTCAAAATAACTTCCTTTCAGTACTTTTCTTAAAATGCCTTCTCCTAAGAATGGTTTATAATCATTAAGAGCTTGGGTAGCTTTCAGTAAATGTCTGATGTCATATTGTAACGGATTGATGTCCGGAACCTGTTTGTTGAGGTTCAGAAGTTTGTATACTGCTATTCTGGCTGTTCTTACTGAACTTTCCATAGTAAATACAACATCATTATTGGTTTCCACAAACTGTCCTACCAAACCTAGATTGGTACAACCTTCGGGAACAACTCTCGGACGGTCACCCTGAGCTCTAGGCATAAACATAGAGGTAATATAAGGCATAAATGCGGTACGAACGATTGTATTTTCTATAACATTATCAAGCTGGTCTGTCATTCCCAAATGATGACATAACTCTGCAAGAATTTCATTTCCGGTACATTGAGGCATTGTTTTTTTGATGTAATTCCCTTCTTTGTCCATCAGTAAGGCATATACCCATACGACAAGGATATCATCCGGCTGGGTAGGGAAGTGTGGCTGTCTGTTGCAGGTAAAGCTCATTACCCAATTGGAATCTGTGATGGTGATAATACCTCCTGTAGCTGTTCTTCCGGAATAAGGATCATTCACGCAGAGTTCTTTCAGTTTCTCTGTGAAAGCAGAAGGTCGGCAGGTTAATGTAGCAGATTCCCACGAAGATTTCTCAATATGGCTACAGAATTTTTCAGGCTTACCAAATACTTCCGATTTGGCAGCAAGATTTTTCCACAGTTTCCATCCTGCACTCTGTCCCGCACTGCTGTTATCTATAGTGATTTCAGGAACCGTATTATTATCTGCGTAGAATGTACTCTCAGTCATTGAACCTGTGGTAACGATCACATAATCATCTTTACCAACAGGTATTTTTACTTCTTCGCCATTTTGTTCAGTAATAATCCCTTCTACTGTTTTACCTTCAGTATTAATATGGATATCAAGGTCTTTTACTAATGTATTAAACTGGATCTGTACTCCTTTCTCAACAAGGAAATTTTTAAGAGGAGTCACATACGTGTCATATTGATTGTATTTAGGGAATACAAGACATGAGAAGTCTTTCATCCCGTCAATGGCATGCAGGAATCTGTGCATATACAGTTTCAGTTCCAGTAAGCTGTGCCAGTTCTCAAATGCAAACATGGAACGCCAGAAAAACCAGAAATTACTGTTAAGGAAAGATTCTGCGAAATAATCTTCAATAGTCAGATCATCAAGCTCCTCTTTTTTCTTCAATAAAAGCTTAACAATTGCCAGCTGGTCTTTTTTTTCAAGTCCGAATTTACTGAAATCCTGGATCTGCCCCTGGTTATGAATCAATCTTGCTTTAGAATAATTAGGGTCATTGTCGTTAATAAGACGGTACTCATCCAATACACTGTATGGAGCGGGTAATTCCAATGCGGGAATATCCTGGAACATATCCCATAGATTTTCATAGGTCATATCCATTTCCCTTCCGCCACGGATGATATAGCCATCTTTTGCGTTTCCTGCTCCATCCAAAGAACCTCCTTCAACATTCAGCTGGTCAAGGAAAATGATGTTTTTACCCGGAACCCGGCCATCACGGATGAAATAATAAGCGGCAGACATCCCTGCAATTCCGCTTCCTACAATATAGATTTTACTGTTTTCATAAGATTGTAAAGGAATCCCTTTATTACGTTGATAGTTTCCGATCTGGTCAGAAAAAGGCATCGTTTTTTCAGGAGTGTTAATCTGAACTTCTTTACTTGAATCCGGTTCGTGGTTTACTTTTCCAAACTGCTCAGAAGCATTTAAAACTTTCTCGAATTTTGAATTGATCGTACTCATTTTTTGTTTTGTTTTTAATTAACAGGTTAAAGGTACACCTATTCAAAAAGCGGTACATATCCCCAATGTCGGAATTATTATCCCCAAATTCTTATGACTGAATATTTTCTTTTGTCCGATACTCTGAGGGTGAATATGAAGTCTGTTTTTTGAAAAAACGGCCGAAAGCTGATGCTGAATTAAACTGAAGCTCAAAGGCAATTTCTGAAATGGTGATGTCGGGATTTCCCAGCATGACATAAGCTTCTTTCAGCAAAGTCTCATCAATGACTTCATGAGGAGTTTTTCCACTGGCTTTTTTAATAATCTCTATAAGGTGCTTATTGGAAATACAAAGCGCATCAGCATAAAACTGAACCGTTCTCTGCTGTCTGATATTTTCCCGGATCAGTTTACTGAACTTCAGGAAGAGATCTTTTTTTCCTTCCTCTTTCTGAGAAACCGTATTGATTTCTTTTTCTATGATTTCTGCAGTCTCAAGCAACAGGTTGAAAATAATGGTACGAATAATCTCTTCGGTAAATTTCCCCTGTTTTCTGGATTTTTTCTTAAGGTAGTCCAGTAGATTCTGTAACTGCAGAGAATTTTTTTCTGTTGTTTTTATAATGCTGTAGGAGCCCTTAGAGAAGAGATTCATTTTCTCAATGATAAAAGGGTTGGATATATTTTTGATGAGAAAATTTTTATCAAAAAATAAGAGCTTCATCATAAAATCATTACTGGTTTCAAGGAATCTTACAATGGTAGAAGGAGCAGCTATAAAGAAACTGTGGGTAGTTACTTTATATTTTTTACTGTCTATTTCAATACTGATTTCTCCCGCCGTACAAATACAGAGAGCATAATAATCCATTCTGAACGGCGCTTTTGGAAAATTGAAAATAGGATTCCCGGAGGAAATATAATAAGACTGGCGGCAATCAATCCTGTAAAAAGAAAGGGTATCATGTAAATTTTCGTAGGTTACCATGTTACGGATTGCTTGAGTTTTTGTTGTTTTTTAGATATTCCGGCCCGGAGATATTGACTCTTACTGCAATTTACAAATTTTATAAGAGCTTTTTATGCTTTGTATATCAAAAATATTCACTTTTTAGCGTATTGTAGAAGAAATTTTACAAATGAAAGAACGTGATGCCAACCTTTTAAAGCTGAATAATTTCTTGAGTAAGAGTAAAACTTAATGCTTCAATTTTTTTAACAATAATAACATTAGTATTTTTGCAGCAAATTAGTCACATGCAAAATTATTTAGAATTCAATTTCAAAATTTCTCCACTGCAACCTTGGAATGAGATATTAATGGCTGAGCTTATCGAGATAGGTTTTGACAGCTTTACAGAAGAAATTCATGGAATTTTAGGATATATCCAGACAGATCTGTTTCATGAAGAACAGCTAAAAGCACTTCCTATTTTTGAAAATGAAAATGTAAAGATTGAGTACTCTTTCGAGGAAATGCCTAATATCAACTGGAATGAAGAATGGGAAAAGAATTTTTCTCCTATCAATATCGATGATAAAGTATTGATCAGAGCAGAATTTCATGAGTCTGTACCGGGAATGCATGAAATTATTATTCAGCCCAAAATGTCTTTCGGAACAGGGCATCACCCTACCACACACCTGATGATCCAGCAGATGATGGATCTTGACCTTACTGGAAAGAAAATATTGGATATGGGTTGTGGGACTTCCGTATTGGCTATCTATGCAAAACAACAGGGTGCCGGAGATACAAAAGCTATTGATATTGATGAATGGTCTGTAGAAAATTCAAAAGAAAACGCGGTAAGAAATGGTGTTGAACTGGATATTGAACTGGGAACAGCCGAAAACTTAGGAAAAGAAAATTTTGATGTTATTTTAGCGAATATCAACAGAAATATTTTGATTTCAGATATTCCAACATATGTTTCCGTATTGAATGAAGGTGGAAAACTGTTGCTTTCCGGGCTTTGCTTCTTTGATGTAGATGATATTCTTGAAGTGTGTAAAGAAAGTGGTCTTGAACTTAAAAAACAAATACAACGCGAAGAGTGGGTAAGCCTGCTGTTGGAAAAATAAATAAAAACAAATACGAATATGAAAACTTTATGGACGGCTTTATTATTACTGATGCTGCAATTTTTTTCAGCACAGGAAAATGAAGTGTATGCGGATGGGATTTTTGGTTTTGAAGAAAATAAAAGCCAAAAGATTTTTACAGATTGGACAAGAATCAGAAAAGAGCCTAATGTCAAATCTCAGGTTATAGACTCATTGCAGACTAATCAACAGGTGTTAATCCTTAAAAAAGAAGAAACCATACTAAGACTGGGGGAAAGAGGTGCCAACTGGTACAGGATCTCTTATCAGAAAGGAGATGTAACCTCTGAAGGATATGTTTGGGGAGGTAACCTTTCTGTAGGATACCGTAATAAAAACGGATATGATTTTCTTTTTGGACTTTCAAAAACCGTAGACAGAAAAAACAAAGAGGTTACTACTCTTGAGAAACAGAATATTGCGGGAATCAAAGTAATGGAAGGTAATATGCTTGTGGATGAGGTTTATTTTGATACCGGAAAAGGAGAGGAGCTGAGCTATGCTACATTCAATATTGAAAGTAATCATAAACTGCAGAATGTGGAACTTACCTTAAAGGCATTGGTTTCCGGTGAAGCTTGTGGTATTGCTAGCTATGACCAATATGTTCTTTTTAAGGATAAGAAACTCATTGCTCTTCCGCAGCTGATGAATGTAGGGGATGCAGATGTTTTTTACCATAGTGAACAATATATTTTCCCTAATGATAAAGGAGGGATTCCTGATGCTTTTATTTTTAAAGTGGAGGAAATGGAAAAAGATGACAAAGATCGGGAAAAGAAGAAACGTTCTTCCAAAACTTATCTTTGGAATGGAAATTCTTATAGGTTGAAATAAATTTTTTTGGTCTTAAAAAATAGAAGTCCTTACTGATGAAGTAAGGACTTTTTCTATAATTGGATACACACAAAAATAGGACGGAAACCAACCTGTCTTATTCAGCAAGGAATTCCAACGTACATTGAGAACAACCTATTCCAGATTGAGTTTAAATTCCTTCTGTCCAATTGCTGAGTGTAATGACATCAGCTTGTCGGGGGAAAATTTTACTCATTAATACACGATGCACTTCCTCATCTTCATCTTTACAGCAGTCTTCAATGACAGTCAATATATAGTCCTTATCTGCAGCTTCTCTTAATGTGGATAAAACAACGCCACTGGTTGATATACCCGTTAATATCAGATGTTCAATATTCAACCCCCGAAGCACAACTTCAAGATCACTTCCTGTAAAAGCGCTAAAACGTTTTTTGGTGATGATGATATCCTGTTCATCAGGTAAAAGATCAGGATGGATAGAAACCCATTCTTTCATATTTACATGAATCATATGTTGTTTTATGGCTGAAAACGCTTTGTTATTTTTGCTGATTTCCGGCATTCCCTGTCTGAATCCTACGGTAATATATATAACCGGGATTTGTCGCTTTCTTGCCGTTTTGATAGCCTCCTGTGTATTGGAAATCAACTTTGTTTCATCAGCTAGCCTGCTTAGAATAGATGATTGCATATCCATCACCAATAGGGCTGTTTTTGCTTTTTCCATTTTAATTATATTTTATTAATAAATTGTTCTTCAGCTTCTTCTAATAACTGTTCGTTGACAGGTTTGGTTTTTCTCTTCTTGAATAATAAGTTTCTAAAGATAAAAGCAATTAAGATTCCTGATATCCCTTCCAGGAGTAAAGTCTTTGGAGCTCCTATTTTTTCTGAAAGAAATCCAATGAATATACTTCCCAAAGGCAGCATTCCGAATATTGCAGTCAATAAGATACTGATGGCTCTTGAACGCATTTCAGGAACAACTTCAGATTGAACGATGATATTACAGGTTGTAAACTGTGCAACACCTCCCAATCCGGTAAGGGTAGCAAAAAACATAGACCAGTAAAAGTTAGTCGTATATGAAAAACATATAAGTCCAATACTCAGGACGACTGTACTCAGAATAAGAATACTTCTCATAGAAGCTCCTTTTTTTAAGCTAGCCAGAAATACTGTCCCAAGAACTGCCCCTATTCCAATGAAACTTGAGATATAACCAAAAGTTTTTGCATCCCCTTTAAAGATTTCTTTGGCGTAAACAGGAATTAACGTGTCATAGGGTAGAATCAAAAAACCGGTAATACTTAGCATAATGATGACTAAATTAATTGAGGGCACTGTTCTGAGGTATCTGAAACCTTCTGCCAATTCAGTAAAAGTTCCTTTTTTGTTTGATTTTTTTTGAATGACTTTCACTTTCATCATGGAAATAGATCCCATTACTGCCGCAAAACTGGCCGCATTAATCAGAAAACAGGTTCCTGCTCCAAACTTTTGGATAATAATTCCGGAAAGGGCCGGACCTGCTAATTTTGCAATACTTGCCATTGCAGCCGTTAGAGAGAGTGCACTTGGTAAATCTTCATCATTGGTTATTACTTCGTTGATCATTGACTGCCGTGCCGGAATATCATAAGCGTTGATAATTCCGAGAAATGCACTTAATATTAAAAAACTCCATATGTTCTGGTGTCCTGTCATAACCAAAAAAGCAAGTAGAGAAGCCTGGATTAAAGATAAAATCTGGGCAATCTGTATAATTTTATATCGGTTGTACCGGTCTGCGGCAACTCCTCCCAGAGCAGAAAACAAAAATGAAGGGAATTGTTCTGCAAAGATGGTGAGCCCCAGCATAAAAGCCGATTGAGTCATGCTGTATACGACCCATACTACAGCGGTACGCTGCATCCATGTTCCCAATTGAGATACGGAACGCCCGAAAAAATATAATGTGTAATTAGTGCTTTTAAAAGCCTGGAATGCATTGATATTACTTAATTTATTCATGCTCTTTGAAATAAACTTTTTGACAAAAAACGTAAAAACGTCAAATTTTAAATAAAAAAAATCAACTGATATGCCTGATAACCATTGATGTTAAGGTGTTTACTATAGGGTTCAGGTTTTTGAAATTGTTTTTTAAAACCATTTCACGCCTTATCCCTCTGATACTGCTTAGCAGGATGAAAATAACGGTTTCTTGTTCCTTAAGACTTACTTTAGGAATTTCATTATCAGTAATGCTTTTTGCAAATACTTTTAATAAAAGATTTTTTTCTGCTTCCATCATCCTGTCGTGAGCATCAGTCATGTGTTTTGATTTCTCTTCTGCATCCATTCCGGTTTCAATAGCTCTGAAAAATGATGCTCTTTCCTGAGATGTTTTTACTTTAGCAATACAGAATTCGTTAATCTTTTCTTCAAAAGATTTTCTTTTATTCATGCTAAGATCAATCTCGGAGATAACTTCTTTAATTAAATTATCCAAAACCGCCTGGAATACCTCCTCACGATTTTTATAATAATAATAAATAGATGTTCTGCTTTTACCAACAGCTTTAGAAATATCATCCATCGTCACTTTCTTTAAACCATATTTCAGATACAGCCCTGAAGCAGTTTCAAGGATCTGTTGTGAAAGTTGGTCTTGTTCTGTAGATGACATGAGTGAAATTTGTGTACAAAAATAAATAAATTTTGACAAAAAAACAAATTTTGTCAAATTGTAAAACTTATTCTGTTACTCAAACACCATGAACAACTTGCTTTTAGATGATATTGAGTCAAAGAAAAAATTATAATTGCAGATGAGTTTTTCCAATAAGTTGAGAAAGAATTCTAATCTATGACTGCCTCTATTGCAAACGGGTATTTTGTTGAACTTTAATACTTTTTTGAATGTATAATAATTGTTAGATTTGGACACCGAATTTGGGATGTAATCCATACACGGTTAAGAAGAAAATAAAAGGACAAAAAAATTGCGAAATGGCTGATGTATTTGAAAATTACCTATCCTCGACAGGAGGATTATCCGCTGAGGAAATCAACTTTTCTGCGCAATTCTTCAAACCGATCCGCTTAAAAAAGGGTGATTTTTTTATTCGTGAGGATGAATCCTGCGGTCATGTTGGATTTATCGCTAGTGGCGCTGTAAAGGCATACGCTACCGACAAAGAAGGAAAGGAAAATATAACCTGCTTCAAGTTTGAAAAGGAATTTGTCACCTCGCTTCCGGAATTTGTGAAACAGGAAAAATCCAGAAGGAGTATCATGGCTATAGAAGATAGCGTAATCTATAGGATAAGTTATCCGGATTATCAGCATCTGCTTGGTCAGGTAACCGCTTGGAACGGAGTTATAAAATCGGTGATAGAGCAGGAGTATAACCAAAAGGAACGTTATCTGCTGAATTACAATAATAGGTCGGCTCTGGATAAATACCGTCATGTTCTGTCTAGCGAACCGATGCTGGTCCAGCGTATAGCGACACAGGATCTGGCATCGTACCTGGGCATTACGCAGCGATCGCTTACACGGGTGAAGGGACAAATACATAGACCCAACGTATTATAGGACAAATGTCCTTATGCAGGCCTGATCAGTGATGTAGATTTGCATAAAAAAAACGATGTTACGTCAAATTGCTCCCGAAGTGTTCCAGATTTCACTGATGCCACGAAACAGTATCAACTGCTATATTATTGAAGGTGTATTGGTAGACTCCGGAATACGGAGTTCATATACCACTGTAAAAAAAGCTCTCCATAAAATCCCTGTTTATCAGCATGTACTGACACATGCGCATGCGGATCATCAGGGCTGTAGCGATCAGATATGCGCTGAGTTCGCGATACCCTTACTCTGTCATCCCGATGAAGTTTTTAGGACCGAAACAGGTATGGTCACCAACGACTATCCAACGCCACAACATTGGGTAGCAAAACTTCAGCAGAAATACTGGGCAGGTCAGGGACATAAAGTAGAACGGACAGTCGTTGAAAACGATAGGATTGGAAATTTTCGGGTAATAGAGACGCCCGGACATTCGGCAGGTCATATTTCTTTATTCCGTGAGCGGGATGGTGTACTGATCATTGGAGATGTGGCGACCAATATGAACCTAATCACGACGGCGACCGGTCTGCGGCTTCCGCCGAACATATTCACCTCGGATCAACAGAGCAATATCAAATCGCTCCAGAAGTTAGCAAAACTGAATCCTGCCATTATCTGTTTCGGTCACGGACCGATCCTGCGAAATACAGACCGAAAGTTTGAACAATTTGTGGCTAAATGCAGTGCGGCTATTTAAAGGTAGATCATGCTGTAATTACGGGTTAAAAGAAGATGTAATGTAGATCTCATCTCAAAAACTACAAAAACCGAAAAAAAGACACTATCACCTTAGGGATTTCGAATTTGCAAAGAAGTCTTGTAGAAAATATATTGAGGGACTTCTAGATAATTTCAAATAAGTAATAGAAGAATTCCAGCTTCAAAAATCGAACAATAGTGAAAGTTTGAGTCACAGATTTTTTATGGATGTAAAAAAAGGAGGCAACTATCAATAGTGCCTCCTTAAGTGCACGAAAGAGCCACTCTCAATTACTTTTATAACGAATTTGGTGCAGTTAGTTTATTTAATTGCTTGATGTCAGTTTTAATTATAATTCTTATATTAATAATCTAAAAAGGCGTTATGATGAATAAATATCTTATGATACAGGATTAATTAAAAAAAACGATTGTATCTATCTGAGTGATGTATTAATTTTAATAACAAATAATTTAACAATGAGACAGGCAGTTTTGATAGCTTTACTTTTTATATCCATACAGGAGGTAATGGGTCAAGAGCAATCGGTTTCCCATGATCGCACTTCCAACTTCTTTGATGAGATTAAAACGGCTTCCATGAAGTACATCAATCTTTGGAATAAAGATTTATATGGACCAATGCTTTTAGTCAATCCACAGACCCGAGAGCTTTTTGCAAACGAAGCAGATACCGCTGGTATCTTAAAGCTTAACAGAAATATCTATTCGGGAATTTTGCCTGATAATATCAATATTGCTAATACTGCAATAAATTGGAATGGAAAAAGATGGGCTATGATTATGCTACCACTTCCTAAAAACAAACAAGAAAGAATTAATCTATTGGCTCATGAATCATTTCATAGTGTTCAGCCTTCGTTAGGGTTTACACTCAAAAATGTTGAGAATAACCATCTTGACCAAAGAGACGGAAGAATTTATCTGCGTTTAGAGTTGGAAGCATTAAAAAAGGCAATCCAATCGTTTTCGGAAAAAGAATTACGATTACATCTAACAAATGCGCTGACTTTCAGAAAATACCGAAATACATTTTATAAAGATTCAAATATTACTGAAAACCAATTAGAACTAAATGAAGGTATTGCTGAATTTACGGGAGTGATAGTTAGTGGTAGAAATAAAACACAAGCAACAACATTTTTTGTAAATGGGATAAATGATTTTTTTGCCAATCCCACATTTGTACGTTCATTTGCTTATTATACTACTCCTGTTTACGGTTATTTACTGTATAATATAGACAAAAACTGGAACAAACAAATTACTGCAAAAACAGATCTGACGAATTATTTTACCAAGGCATTCAATATCAAGATATCAACTGACTTAAAAAAGACGATTGAAAACATATCTAATAACTATAATGGAAAGGCTATAATTCAGGAAGAATTGGAAAGAGAAGAAAAAACGAAAAAACTTATATCCGAATATAAACTGAAATTTGTTGACCAACCCCATTTTGAAATAAGGTTTGAGAAAATGAATGTCTCATTTGACCCAAGAAATATTATACCAATAGAAGATAAAGGGACAGTTTATCCTAATATCAGAGTCACAGATGTATGGGGTATTTTGACAGTTGAAAATGGAGCGTTAATGAGTCCAAACTGGGATAAGATTTCAGTATCGAGTCCTGTCAAAACAGAAGGTAGTAAAATATTTGGTGATGGCTGGATACTTGAATTGGCTGATGGTTATACAATAGAAAACAACGGAGTGAATGATAACTATAAACTGATAAGAAGCAGGCTGATACAATAAATAGATAATTTTTACCGGCTGTCCCGATTTAATGCATATTTTGAAAAAACTAGACTCAAACTTGTGTCATATATGATTTTGTGTACTGAATTTTTTATTTCTCAACCAGCAGATGACGGAGAATTTCCTAAAGGAGAAGAACAAGACGGAGAAAACAAATCAATAACTTTAGAGGTGTTTGGTATTTCAAGGACATTTCTATTTGACAAGTTTCGCGAATTTTTTATCTTAGAAACTATGAACGAAGGCTGACTTCTGGAATATCTAAAAATAGCAAGAATGCCAGCAGCAAAAAAGAGTGCACGGCAAATAACAAAATTATATAAACAAGTTGCGCAATGCTAGAAGTTAATTTAACAGGAGAGATTAGACATCACTATGATGAAGAAAGTTCTTTACCTGCACATAATTTAGTAATAAAGCCATTACTAGAACAATCAAAATCTGCATATATTTTCGGACTAAAAAAGGATGACGAACTGTTCAATGCCAATTCTGATATATTGATTAGCGAACGAGGAAAATTCAGGTTTGACTCTTCGAAAGAATGCGTAATTGGACACGAACAATTATGGAATGCAACAATGTGGAAAAGAGGATCAATAATTATATTACTTCAAGGAGACGAATTTGATTTTTCCGACATTTTTAAAAGCACATACAGACCTGCCTTAACCTTAACACCAAATATGGGAAATACCGTTTCTGCGACAAAAAGGTGTAAAGAAGAACGTGAGTTAGGGAATATTGCTATTTGCTTTCCAGCATCAAATGGAATAGAATGGATGACAATTTATGCAAACGACAAAGCTCTTGAAGAAATAATGAAACAAGCAGAAAACAATTGTAGAGAGAAAGCTTATTACACACGAAAAGAATAGAAAAACGAACGCACAAAAGGATTTAGTTCTAGCGGGCTGAAGTGCAAAATTCAACAGCAGTTTTTCAATTGACCTTTAATTTTTTTGCTCCGTAAGCTTCCCGAATGCTATGCCCTAAACCATTGCCTGAAAGCATAGGAGCATACCGTGATCAATGACTGTATTGCCTGTAAAAGCACGTTTCATAATTTCTTATGAGTTCTTCAGTGAACGCGAAAGGATTCGAACCTTTGATCGTCCCGATTTGTAATCGGGATGCTCTGTTATAT
>NZ_FWXM01000001.1:1083977-1120886 GCF_900176315.1 Chryseobacterium sp. YR221 | reverse complement strand
CCTTCCTATAAAATAAGGATCAGAAAAGTAGGAAACGTAAACAGCAGTCAGTATGCTACCTTGAATGTGGAATGGGTTGACAGTATATCTGAAACTAAAGAGTACAATAAATCTGTAGGGGGAATCCGGGTAGAAAAAATAAAGAACAGCGATGGCAATACGTTGGCTTACGAAACTGAGTTTATTTATAAAGATGCAAATGGCAAATCCACCGGAAAATATATGGGGGATGATATAGACTATTCTTATATCCAGGAAGTGGCAGAGGATAAGGTGGCAGGATACAGCTGTGAACAGATGGTGATCAGCAATACCGGAAACTTCAATATTGCCACCATCAATGGAAAGCCTACAGTGTATGATAAAGTGACAACCAGGGTCAAAAATATCAGTAATGCAGCAGAAAGTTACGAAACTACAGATGAATACATGAATCTTAGTCATACCAATGCTAAAAATGCCAGAAGCCCCATATTCACTTATGCCAACAATCAGTTTGCCCGTGGAATTTTAATCGGACGAAATTATTATGATTCTCAGAAGAAGATGCTGAAAAAAGATACTATCACTTATGATTTTGATAATCATTTCAACAGTCTTTCCAATGATTATAGTGCAGGATTTCCAACTCTTCCGATAAGGCCTTATGTGATTGGAATTAAAGCAATCGCTGCTAATTTTACAACGTTTACGGTTAACCGATATGAAATATCATCTGCCTGGGTAAAGAAGAAAATGATGAAAACCACTAATTATTTAACCAATAGTAGCAACGGTATTGATGAGATTACCAATTATACTTATGATACCAATTATAAGCATACCAATCCGATGATGATAGATGTTGAAACTTCTGGTTCCAGCCAACAGACTTTGTATCAGTATGCTCATGAAAAAGGTAACCAGAAGCTGATCAATGCCAATATGATTGGTATTCCTTTGCAAACGGCTGTTACAAAGAAGCAGAATGCAAGTGATCCTACCGGGAAAATGATTTCAAAAACAGAAACCAGATATGATAATCCTGCAACGTTGTTTCCTACTTCGGTAGTTTCCTATGGAATTGATACAGGAGTTCAATCTACGGAAGTTACCTATGATCAGTATGATGCCACAGGTAATCTGCAGCAGTACACTATAAACGGTATGCCTCCAACAGCAGTGATTTGGGGTTATAACAATACCAAACCTATTGCAAAAATAGAAGGCGTGACTTATGCCCAGGTATCACCCGCAATCAGTGCTATCGTCAATGCTTCCGATACGGACAATGCAGCAGGCTCCAATAATGATGAAACCGCTTTATTAAATGCATTAAAAACATTCAGGACTCAGTTTCCTAATTCCCCGGTCACTACCTATACCTATGACCCGCTGGTGGGAGTCAGAAGCATTACTCCGCCAACAGGAATCACAGAGTTTTATACTTATGATTCGGTAGGAAGGCTGATAAAAGTAGCTGATGCGAATGGAAAGGTAGTAAAGGAAATGAAGTACAACTATAAAAACTAAGAACGATGAAAAAGATAATAATCCCCATAGGAGTACTGCTAACAGGTAGTTTACAGGCACAGCTTGCCCCGTTACCTAATACAGAAAACTATATCCAGGCTAAAACCTATCTCGATTATAATGGAGCTACGGCTACAAAATCTGCTGAAATGGTTCAGTATTTTGACGGATTGGGAAGACCCAAACAGGTCGTTAATGTGAAAGCTTCACCACAAGGAAAGGATGTAGTGACCTATTTTGAATATGACGGCTTTGGAAGACAGGTAAAAGAGTATTTACCCGTTCCCCAGTCTCAAACCCTGAATGGTGCTATTGTTCCTAATCCTTTAGCTAATGTGACCAATACGCCTTATGGTTCAGAAAAGATATTTTCAGAGAAAGTATTGGAAAACTCGCCCTTAAACAGAACCCAACAGCAGATCCAGGTGGGTAATGACTGGGCTGGTAAGCCTGTAAAGTTTGATTATGAAGCCAATACAGCAGCTGATGCTGTAAAAATGTTTATGCCTTCTACTACATGGGAAAATGCAGCTACCAAAAGTGAACTTCCATCGTCAACAGGAATCTATTCCGAGTCTAAGCTCTATAAAAATACGGTGACCGATGAAGACGGAAGCAAAACCATAGAATTTAAAAACGGGAAAGGACAGGTCATTCTGGTAAGAAAACTAATTAATGCCACAGAAAAGGCAGACACTTATTATGTATATAATGAATATGACCAGCTGGCTTTTGTGATTCCTCCCACAGCCTCCATTCTTGCCGATGTGAATCCCGCACTCAATGAGCTGTGCTATCAATACCGTTATGACGAGAAAAACCGTCTGGTAGAAAAGAAGCTTCCGGGAAAAGGTTGGGAATATATGGTGTATGATAAAGCGGACAGGTTAATTATGACACAGGATGCTAATATGCATGAGAAAGGTAAATGGATGATTACTAAATATGATCCATTCGGGAGAGTAGCCTATACAGGGATCATTACAGCAGGAAGCAGAGCCAGTATGCAATCTCAGGCAGGAAATCTTGTAATAACAGAGGCTAGAAGCAGTACGGGATTTACCAAAAGTGGGATGCAGGTTCTGTACAATAATGGATATTTTATTGATATTGAAACCATTTTAAGTGTCAATTATTATGACACTTACCCTGCAGGATCTCCACCCGTTACCAATGCATTTTCTCAGCCTCTTCTCACGGATAACGCTACTCAGGAACGCTCCACAATGGGACTTCCTTTAGCTACCTACGTCAAGAATATAGAGGATGACCAATGGACTAAAATCTTTACCTGGTATGATACCAAAGGAAGAGTCATAGGAACAAGAAGCAATAACCATCTTGGGGGTTACACGGTGCTAAACCATAAACTTGATTTTGCAGGAACAATCCTTCAAACCAATACCTACCATAGAAGACTAGCTGCTGATCCAGAGCGAGTGCTACGGGAGGTATTTACATATGATCTTCAAAATAGAGTGTTAACAGTGACGCATCAGGTCAATGGCAATCCTATTGAGATCCTGGCTCAGAATACCTACAACGAGCTCTCTCAGCTCAGCAATAAAAAAGTAGGAAATAACCTTCAAAGTATTGATTACGATTATAATATCATGGGCTGGATGACCGATATTAATAAAAGCCAAATGCCTGTTGCTGATTTAGGCGGAAAATTATTTGCTTATAAAATTAAATACAACCAGAGAGAAGGTATCGAAAACCCTGATCCTGCACAATTTCCCGGAAAGAATGTAAAACCACAATACAACGGAAATATTACAGAAGTAGACTGGAGGTCTGTACGGAGTATCGGAGCTAACCCACCCATTACTCCCAAAAGGTATGGATATGCTTATGATGGTTTGAACAGGCTAAGTGCGGGGTATTATCAGAATCCCAATAATCCGAACAGTAAAGAAAATATAGAATCTTTAGCTTATGATTTAAACGGAAATATTACCAATCTTTACAGAACTTCAGTAGTTAAAGCAGGAATAAATACGGCAACGGTTATTGATAACCTTACCTATACCTATTCAGGAAACAGGGTTACCCATATTAAGGATAGTACCAATAATCAGGCAGGATATGAAGGCGGAGGAAATACAATTAGCTATGACCTCAATGGCAATATGAAAGATATGCAGGATAAACAGATTGCAGGAATTGGTTATAACCATTTGAATTTACCCAATTCAATAACCCGGGGTCCTAATTATAATATGAATTACCTGTACCGGGCTGACGGAGTAAAATTGCATAAAAGAATCATTGAATCGAATGACGGTATTAACGGAATAGTAACGGTTACTACCAATACTGATTATTTAGATGGATTTCAGTACAGTCGGATGGAAACAACAGGAGGCGGTTCACCTGGCGGAGGGGGTACCGGAGAGGAAGAACCTGCCGCTTTTGCCATGTCTCCCATGAGAAAAGCAATGGAAATAGAGGCGTTTTCCGTAGAAGGAAAGGGTTCTCTAATACCCGTTAAAACTGTAGACTTACGATTCTTTCCCACTGCAGAAGGATTTTATGATTACGAAAAAGATCAGTATATTTACCAATATAAAGATCATCTAGGAAATGTAAGGGTTTCTTACGGAAGAAACAGCGCAGGCGCTCTTGAAATTACAGATTCCAATGATTATTACCCTTTCGGAATGAGTCATTTAAATACCGGAGCAGCTTTCTTTGGACCGAGTACATATAAAAATTACAAGTACAACGGCAAGGAATTGCAGGAAACTGGCATGTATGATTATGGAGCTAGAATGTATATGGCAGATATTGGAAGATGGGGTGTGGTGGATCCGCTGGCGGAAACTTCTAGACGTTGGTCGCCTTATAATTATGCATATAATAATCCTATAAGTTTCATAGATCCAGACGGAAGAGAAGGGAAAGGATGGATTGAACAATTTAGCTTAGGTAGTGGTACATCTTACACCTATGACCCGAATGTTAATACAAAAGCAGAGGCAGAGGCGGCTGGATATGATGGTGTAAGTAATGTGTATGAAAGTGCTACTATTAATGGAAAAACGACTCTTGGTGGGGTTGAAATAAATCATTACTCTTATTCTTTGGCATCTAACGGATCAGTATATGATACTCAAGGAAATTCAATTAATTCTGATTTTTCTACGGAAGCAGGTACCGGTATTGGCAATGTGCAGCCAGGATTTGGTGGATTAGGGTTTAATGATGGACCAATTAAAATGATGGGAGGCGCAGGTGATCCACTTGGAGTTCTTGAAGGTGCAGGAATTGCTTTGTCAGGTAGCGGTAATTCTGATGCAAACTCTCTTCTAGCTGTTTTAATGATAACAAGAGGAGATGGAAAAGGTGCATTAAATCTTTTAAATGTAGAGAAGGGTGCTCTTAATTTAAATAAACAGGGAAATTTGACGGATGGCATCTTTACTGTTTCTAAAGATGCCATGTTGAAACATAAAGTCGATTTAGGGATAGGTGGGAAAAGTATTTTTTACCCAACAATAAACGCTGATGCGGCTGTATTGAAAGCAGCTCAGTATGCAGAAAAAAATAACCTTTGGATTAATGGAGGAACTAAAGCTAAAGTTCCTGTATTAAATACAAATGTTGGAACATTAGGAAATGGTCAGCCGACTAATTTTATAAATGTTTACAAAAATTCAAATAATTTGATACATGGATCACCTGGAACACCAAAATAATTCAAAATTATGAACATAACAACTTTTATAGAAAAAGCAATAAATTTAAAAGTAAATTGGAAACACTATGACTTTTTTGATGCTATAGATGAATTAACTAAATTTTTTAATGTAAGTTATGAAGCTGATGTAGAAAAAATTGCTGTAATTGAAATTAAAGATAATGTTGTCGGATATCTATATGTTAATCATCCATTATTTTTCATAGAAAATATATATTCTACTCAAGTAAAAACAATTCTAGATAAGTATGATTATATACAGTACATAAATGTAGATTCTATTAACCACGAATACTTATCTGTAGATAAAGTTTTGTATGATAAATATTTTGATTACATGGATAATACTAATAATTTTTCGGCCCAAGATTTTTATTTTAATAACATAACTTAGTTGTAAACATTTATCATGAGTAGTCATGAAAGATAATATTAAAAAAAACTTTTACTACCGCACGATTGCAACGTGTGGCAGATAGTAATAAAACCTCGTAATTTGCGAGGTTTTACATTTTAAAGTGATTGATTTGCATTCTAAACAGAACTCTAATATAGTAATGTTTTTAAGTTTATTATTGGGCGTTATGAAATATTTATATTTACCAATACATAGGCCAGTTGGGGAAATGTAAGGGTTTCTTACGGAAGAAACAGCGTAGGAGCTCTTGAAATTACAGATTCCAATGATTATTACCCTTTCGGAATGAGTCATTTAAATACCGGAGCAGCTTTCTTTGGACCGAGTACATATAAAAATTACAAGTACAACGGCAAGGAATTGCAGTAAACTGGCATGTATGATTATGGAGCTAGAATGTATATGGCAGATATTGGAAGATGGGGTGTGGTGGATCCATTGGCGGAGAAGATGAGAAGATGGTCACCGTACAACTATGCATTTAATAATCCTTTGAGGTATATTGACCCAGATGGAAGACAAGGTACTGACATCTATAAATTAGATAAATCTGGAAATCTCACTTGGATGGCAGAATCTAAAACAGATGTTATTTATGCTGAAAAGAATTTTGATAAAAACGGAAATCTTAAAGCAGACAATGATGGAGGTGTTGAAGTTGGTGAAAAAGGTTATGTTAAAAATAACTCTCAGGAAAAACATTAAGTTCACCGATTACAGATAATGAAGGTAATAGTAGTGGCAAACTATCTACATTAAGTTTCCATAATAATGAATCAAAAGCATCAGAAGTTGCAGAGTATTTTTACAATAATACGAATGTAGAAACAGCAAATTCTACTTATAAATCGTCTACTTCGGGTAATAATTTTTCTGTAATATCAACTTATCATTTACCCAGTACCTCTCCGCTCGATCCTAAAGGAACGGGATATATGTCTAATTTTTCAGTAGGAGGCGATAACTTTTTTCAAAGTAGCTTAACAGCACAGGATCATAACCATCCTCCTGATTATCAGATATCACCTAGTGGATTTAATTATGGAGCAAAAGGTTTTAAAGTAAATACCTTTGATTGTGATATTGGTAAAAATTGTGATATTAATGTAGCAAGAGCTCATGATAATATCAAGCTTAGAGTATACTCAACTGTTTAAAAAAAAATATATTAAATATGATGGATCCAGCGCAAAAATTGAATAGAATAATATTTTTATGTATTATATCGTTTGCAACTTTAAGTTGCTCAGCACAAAAAATAAATGTTAATAATATTGTTGATACTTATATTGATTATTATTCTCAAAAAAATAAAATTTTTACTCCTGGTAAAACATATCTGCAATTAGGTATTAATAATGAACAGGAGAATCCCAAAGAAAAAAATATCCATATAAATAATAATTGTTTCGACTGTATGGGAAAAATCGATGAAAAAAATTCGATAATTGAATATAAAGGCTATAAAGTCGTTATCTATGCAGATAATGATGAAAATAAAAATATTTTGTTATTAAATTTTAAAAATACAAAAAGAACAAGCAGTTTCTTTCTAAATAATATTAATAATAATGTAATAAATGACGTTGGAAGTTGGACATTCAATTATAATGAAAATGCAAAAGTATCTTTTTTCTGCAATAGTAATCCTATGAAAAATATGAAAGAGGATATGAAAGAAATTAAACAAAAGTTAGGTATACAGAATGTTAAAGATTGTGTATCAGCTCTATTAAATGATAATAAATGAAATATACTCTCTGCTGACTTGAACGCTTGGTCTTATGAATAAACTAAAAACCATTGCACATGCAATGGTTTTATAATTTTCAATCTAAACTATTATATTTACCAGTACAAGGATCATCTTGGAAATACCCTGGTAAGTTTTGAAAAAAACAGCGCAGATGTTCTTGAAGTAACCGATACCAACAACTATTATCCATTCGGAATGAGTCATTTAAATACCGGAGCAGCTTTCTTTGGACCGAGTACATATAAAAATTATAAGTACAACGGCAAGGAGTTGCAAGAGACGGGGATGTATGATTATGGAGCGAGGATGTATATGGCAGATATTGGAAGATGGGGAGTTGTAGATCCACTGGCGGAGAAATATCAAGATTTATCTCCATTTCGTTATAGTTTTAATAACCCTATTAATTTTGTTGATCCTGTTGGTTTAACAGAAGAAGATCCACCTAATAAAAAAGGAATAAAAGAAACAGCAATTGAGGAAGTTGTAATTACTGTAAAAAGAACAAGTAATTGGGTACAAAGAAATATAATAAATCCTATTTCTGGATTTATTAGAAATGATGAACATAAGAAACAACCTCAAGTTCTTACTCCAATTAATACTTTTTGGTCACATTTTTATCAAAGAGAATGGTCAGACCCTAATGACGGACTTACATATATTGTAGCTAGAGATGGTAAGATATCGCATATTAAGCCTATAGGTAGTGCTGGACCACTTGAATACATTAGTGGTGCTGGAGAATTAAAATATTTATTGGCAAGTAAAGAAGCTTTAGAGGCTTTCAAATCAACGGAAATAGCTGCTCAAAATACAGAGAAAGTACAAAAACTAGCTAAACTAATGAAAGAGGGAGATATCAGTATTTATGGTGAAAAAATTGTTGTTTATTTAAAAGATGGTGAAAGGTATATACTAGATGGGCATCATAGGATACAAGCTGCAATACAAGAAAACAAAACTTTAGAAGTTATTGAAGTTACAGGACAAAAAGCAATGCAAATGTTTAAAGACAAAGTAAAACAAATTGATAGTGGATTATTCAAATAAAAATATAGGTACGAAGAAATTACTAGAAGAGTATTTAATTTTCATAATAAATTTTGAGAGTGCGTTAAAAAAAGAGTATGATATTCCAAAAGATATAAATATTTGGAGTCATATGGTTGAACGAAAGTATGAAAAGGGGACCGTTGCTACATATAACTATATATGCCATGGCTCAGGATTTACAGTAGAGAAAAATGGAATCATTTGTGAATATGACAAAGCTCCTTTAAATGAATATGATATCAAATTTTCTTTTTGGAAATTTAAAAACTTTATTGAAACTAATCATATGCAAACAATTATAGATGATAGTATGTTAAAGAAAGATTTATCCGATTTGATTACTGCGAATATTGTGAGCTGGTTAATTACAGATGGAATTAATTGGAATATTTACCAAACAAATTTCACAGCTTTGCAAAGTTTATAATTTTGAGCTGCTATAACAAAACCTCACAAAAAGTGAGGTTTTTACATTTTAAAATGATTGATTTGCATTCTAAACTGGGAAGTTTATCAAATAATAAACAATACCAATGGTGACAACTGAAGAGGTTTTTACTTTAATTAAAAAAGAACGAAAGTTTCTTGATGATATTAAATCTATACAATTAAAATAAGCACTAGTAATAATTTTAAAAGGGAAAAGCTGATGGGTATTTATAAAATCAGAAATTACAGTGCCATAAGAAACGAGAATGATAATTTATCACAACAAATAGAAATCTTAGTCTCAAGTCTGGAAAAGTGTTTGGATAATAATTTAAGATTCGTAAGTATTTCTGGAGATCAGTATTATAGAATTTTTTACCTAAGTCAAAATTGGGATCAAGTTATTGGATATTTAGAAGGGGAGATTGATGAGAAAGAAAATGTGCTATTCTAAAATAAAATAATGCATTCGTTTATGAAATAATGAGGAGGAATTGAATGAAAATCAAATTATTAATGAATAAAATAAAAGTGTAGATTTGTTTGCTAGCATTTATTATAAAATGTAACATAAAAAAATGAAATATTTATATTCTGTACTCATTTACTTTGTATTCTTCTCTCAGAACATTAACGCTCAGGATAATCCGAAAAAATATATTGAGGAAGCTATTTTGCTTATGAAGCATCATTCCGTCAATAAGGGAAAGGTTGATTGGGATAAGCTTACCTCAGAAGCGATAGGTGCTATAAAAAATAAGAAAACCAATAAAGAAATATATCCGGTCATTAGTAATAGTATTGGTAATTTGGATGACCACCATTCCGGGTTTTATCCTCCTGAAATGGTTCAATCTTATATGAAAACCTATAAACAGTCAGGTCTTGAATTTCCATTTCCTAAAGATAGCCTGATCAACGGAAATATGGGATATATTACATTACCAGCCATTGGAAATCTGAATAATGATGACTGGAACCTTTATGTCAATGATTTTTATAAAAAAATACAATGGTTGGATTCTCAAAAACTTAAAGCATGGATTATTGATCTTCGGGAAAATGATGGGGGAATGTTTTCTCCGATGTTTAAAGCGATTGAACCCTTTCTGGATCAGCAGAATGTAGTAGGATCAAAAGACAGTAATGGTAAGATAAGCTATTACAGAAATAAGGATAAAAATATACTTTTTGATAACACCCTGATTGCCACTATAGATGCTGCTAAAATTAAGCTTAAAAATAAAGATCTACCCATCTTTATATGGGTAAGTAAAAAGACGGCCAGTTCCGGAGAATTTGTTACAGCAGCATTTGTAGGTCAGAAAAATGCTAAAGTAGTTGGAGTCAATACTCAGGGATTAACCTCAGATAATTCAGAATTCAGATTATCTGATGGCGCCATACTGAAACTGACAACAGGGATTTTAATCAACAGAACAGGAGAGGAATATCGTGAAATAGGAAAAGGAATTACCCCGGAAATAAGCGTTAAAGCCAATACCCTGAACAATTATCTGGGTGCCGTCACTGCAAGTCTGCAATAACAGCAATGCATAACAGAGATATCCAACTTCTTTTTCAAAGAAAATCTATAAAAAAAAAAGGTTTAAAAATCATAAAAACAGGATTTTCATCTCCCCGCTCTCCCGCAAATTGACGAGCTCTAAAAAAGGTTGACGAGTTTAATCACTCAAGCTTCGGTTTCAAGGTAAAGTATAAATAATGTCACCAAGCGCATTTTAATTTGTAAATAATGTGAAATGAATGGATTATGTTTTTATATTTGAAAAATATGTATATTGGGAGTACCAAATTAAAGCGTAATCCGAAAAGCATATAGAGTAGGAGAAAAATCAAAAATTAAGACTATGAAAAATCTAAGAAAACTTTCAAAAAGAGAATTGAAAACAGTTCAGGGAGGAATCCCTATGTGTCTGCCAGGATACTTTTGGTGTTCATTTGTAAAAAAATGTATCTCAGTAGGATCACCATGTGGACTTATTGATTAATTTGATTCATGAAAATAAGGTAAAGAACGGGGCTGTCTCAGAAATGGACAGCCTATTTTATGTCCTTTCCACGAATCGATTTAGGAACCAGGAGCGTTAAGAAAATTTGATTGTAATCCGTTAAAAAAATTCCACTGTCTGAGCATGGGTTATAATATAGAACCGAAGCAGAATCGTATGATCCATGGGAGTTTGGAAATTTTAGGAGTACAATCAAATTTTTAGCGGATGATTCCCGTCTTGAATTTTTGTATACTTTTGCTTCAAGGCAAAAGTATAAATGAAATCCTTTATCTGATTCGGAATATGGTTTAAAAATCATAAAAACAGGATTTTCATCTCTCACTGAAAAACCGTATTTTTGTACATCTAAAAGTAAAAGAAAGAATGAATTCCTACAAAAATCCATTGGAAGAGCGCTATTCCAGTGAAGAAATGTTGTTTAATTTCTCACATAACAATAAATTCCGTACCTGGAGAAAGCTTTGGATCGCTTTAGCTGAGATTGAAAAAGACCTTGGTCTTGAGATCACAGATGAGCAGATTGCAGAGTTGAAAGCGAATGCTGAAAATATCGATTATGATAAAGCAGCAGAATACGAAAAGAAATTCCGTCATGATGTAATGGCTCACGTTCACACCTATGGTGATGTGGCGCCTTCAGCAAAGGGAATTATCCATTTGGGAGCTACTTCAGCTTTTGTAGGAGATAATACAGACTTAATTCAGATCCGTGACGGACTTTTGATCTTAAAGAAAAAGTTAGTGAACGTCATGAAAAACTTAGCAGACTTTGCTATTCAGTATAAAGACCTTCCAACATTAGGATTCACACACTTCCAGCCGGCTCAGTTAACGACAGTTGGAAAAAGAGCAACCCTTTGGTTACAGAGTTTGGTTCTTGATATTGAAGAACTTGATTTCTTCCTTGAAACACTTCGTTTCAGAGGGGTAAAAGGAACTACAGGAACTGCTGCCAGTTTCCTTGAGTTATTCAATGGTGATTATTCCAAAGTAAAACACTTAGATAAAGAACTTTCAAAAAGATTCGGTTTTGAGAAAGTTTTTGGTGTTTCAGGACAGACCTATGACAGAAAAATTGATGCTAAAGTAGTGGCTTTATTAGGTAATATCGCTCAGTCTGCCCATAAATTCACTAATGACTTACGTTTACTTCAGAATCTTAAGGAAATTGAAGAGCCATTCGAGAAAAACCAGATCGGTTCATCAGCCATGGCATACAAACGTAACCCGATGAGAAGCGAAAGAATCGGAGCTTTGTCAAAGTATGTAATGTCTTTGACTACAAGTTCTGCCATGGTAGCTTCTACACAATGGTTTGAAAGAACACTGGATGATTCTGCAAACAAGAGATTAACCATTCCACAGGCGTTCTTAGCAGTAGATGCTATTCTACTGATCTGGAACAATATTATGAACGGAATCGTAGTCTATCCAAACAGAATCAATAAACATATCGAAGAAGAACTTCCTTTCATGGCAACAGAATATATTATCATGGAAGAAGTGAAAGCGGGGGGTGACCGTCAGGAAATCCACGAGGTAATCAGAGTTCATTCTATGGAAGCTTCGAAGAAAGTGAAAGAAGAAGGAAAAGAAAATGACCTTATTGAAAGAATCTTAAACGATGATTCTTTAAAATTAGATAAATCAAAATTAAAAGAAGTTTTAGATCCTAAGAACTTTGTCGGTTTTGCACCGATTCAGACGGTAGAATTCATTCAGAATGAAGTTCAGCCGATTCTGGACCAAAATAAAGACTTAATAGGATTGGAGGCTGATCTTAAAGTATAAAGCAGTATGCAGCCTTTCGGGCTGCATATTTTTTTCCTGCCCGTTATATGAAAAAACTACTACTGACCATTTTACTGACACCCATGATTACTTTTTCTCAGGAAAAGGAAGTCTTACGGTATTTTAAATCCAAAGATTCCCTGGTTGGAGTGAAAGATAAAGCAGGGAGAATAATCGTTCCTGCACAGTTCAAAGTCTTTTCCTATCTTAAAGATGGAGATCCCGTAGAAGGAGAAACCATTTTTTTTGATGGGAATAAAGAAGGCGAAAAACCGGAGAAAAATGCTTGGGGAAATGTATATGACAGAAATGGTACATTCCTTTACAAACCTTTCCTTTATGATAATGGAGCGGATTATTTCTCTGAGGGACTAAGAAGATTGGTTAAAAATGGTAAAGTAGGATTTGCAGACCGTAACGGTAAGACCATTATTGAAGCTGAGCATGATTTTGTATCACCTTTTAATTACGGATATGCTGCATTTTGTGACGGCTGCGATTGGGAGAAAACGAATGACGAACACAGATCTATTGTAGGTGGTAAATGGGGAGTGATGAATATCAAAGGACAAACCGTTCAGTCATTGGCAAACCCAACAGCTCAGGATGTTGAAATAGATGGGAAATATTATCCGAACCCATTTCAATACAATGAAAAAGAGAAGAGTATCCTTCAGTTTTTTGAAAAACGGGAGAAAAAACTTTCAGATCTTTATTATGTGAATTTTTACAATAAACTGTCTGAAAATGAAAAGAATCTGTTTTTTGAAATTGTAGAAAGACCAAAAGAAAACTTTCCGTATTATCAGGTAAATACCTATAATCACAGAAAGAAGGACTTGGATATGCTTTATCGTTTCAAGTTTCTGGTCTCAGAAGATGGAAAAGCATTTTATGGGATAGAGGATTTTAATGAAAAGAAGATTCCTTTTGAAAACTGGTTGAAAGCAGAAATAAAAAGCGCAGAAGAATTTCAGAAAGAACATAAGGATAATCCGAATAAATTTATAAACAAATAAATTGGAAATTCCAGGGCTCAAATTTGAAGAAGATAGCCTTATTCCTTTAAATTTGTACGGAATAATGGTTGAAGGAAAAATCTCTTTCAAAATTTTCCAATATAGACGGATTTAAAGAAAAAAACTTTAAATTCTGAAAAAGTAAAAAAGAAAAATAAATCTAATATTAAAATCTGGCATCTAATGTCTAATAACAAAAGAATTTTCGTAGAAAAGAGAGGAATTTTCGATGTGGAAAGTCCAAAAATTTTTGATGAAGTAAAAGCGGTTGTTCCGGCGGTTCAAAGCTTGAAAGTATACAATGTGTATGATATTTTCGGTTTGAATGACGGAGAATTTGAAAAAGTAGTGAATAATACTTTTGTAGACCCTGTTACTGATATTTTACACACAGAAAACCCTGCAAAATCGATTCACTTTGGAATGGAATTTTTACCGGGCCAGTATGATCAGAGAGCAGATTCTGCCCAACAGTGTATTGCATTATTGACAGAAAATGAAAAGTCAAAAGTAAGAAGTGGTAAACTGATCGAGTTTGAAGGAGTTTCTGAAGCTGATCTGGTGAAGATCAAAGACCTTTTGATCAATAAAGTAGAATCTCAGGAAAAAGATCTGTCTGTATTGGATATCCCTGCAGATGAAATACCGTCAAAAGTTTTAATCCACGAAAATTTTATCAATTTTAATGATGCCGAGCTTGAAAGTTTCTATAACAATCATGGTTTTGCACTGGGATTGGATGACTTGAAATTTATTCAGGATTATTTTAAAACAGAACAGAGAAATCCTACAGAAACTGAATTGAAAGTTTTAGACACCTATTGGAGTGACCACTGCCGTCACACTACGTTTGAAACAGAATTGTCAGACATTCAGTTTGAAGGCCAGTTCAAACATACATTGGAAACTATTTTCAATGACTATATCGAAAAAAGAAAATTCTTAGGCCGTGAGCTGAAGCCAATCTCTTTAATGGATCTGGCAACAGTATGCGGTAAATATTTCCATAAGACAGGTAACCTTGATAACCTGGTGATCTCCGATGAGATTAATGCATGTACCATCCAGATTGAAGCCGAATACGACGGTAAAAAAGAACCATGGTATTTGCTGTTCAAAAATGAAACCCATAACCACCCGACAGAGATTGAGCCTTTTGGAGGAGCTTCTACGTGTTTGGGAGGAGCAATCAGAGACCCATTGTCCGGAAGATCTTTTGTATTCCAGGCGATGAGACTGACGGGAGCTGCCGATGTTTTAGAACCGGTAGATAAAACGTTACCAGGGAAATTGCCTCAAAAAACCATTACAAAACAGGCTGCTAACGGATATTCATCATACGGGAACCAGATTGGTTTAGCAACTACCATGGTTTCAGAAATCTATGATGAAGGCTATAAAGCAAAAAGAATGGAAGTTGGTTTCGTTACCGGAGCCGTTCCTGTAGACTGGGTAAGACGTGAAAAACCTGCCAATGGAGATTCTATCATCATTTTAGGAGGTGCAACAGGTCGTGACGGTGTTGGTGGAGCCAGTGGAAGCTCAAAAGAGCAGGATGAAACCTCTATTCACACGATGAGCTCTGAAGTTCAGAAAGGAAATGCTGTTGAAGAACGTAAAATCCAGAGATTATTCAGAAATCAGGAAGTGACAAAGCTGATCAAAAAGTCAAATGACTTTGGAGCAGGAGGAGTTTCCGTGGCTATCGGTGAAATTGCAGACTCTTTAGAGGTGAACCTGGATGTACTACCTTTAAAATATGAAGGATTAAACGGGACAGAACTTGCCATTTCCGAATCTCAGGAAAGAATGGCTGTTGTAGTAGATCCAAAAGATAAAGAACAGTTCATTAAATTCTGTGAAGCGGAGAACATTGTTGCTGTAGAAGTGGCAAAAGTGACCGATTCAGGAAGAATGCAGATGTTCTGGAAAGGAGATAAAATTGTGGACCTTTCAAGAGAATTCCTTGATACCAATGGGTGTTCAAAATCTCAGGAGGTGAAAATTAATCACCTTGAAGAAGTAAAAGAAGAAACTAAGGCTTTTACAGAAGAGAACTTCCTGAATACCCTAAAAGATAAAAACGTAGCCTCTCAAAAAGGATTACTGGAAATGTTTGACTCTTCAGTGGGAGGAACTACAGTAGCAATGCCTTTAGGAGGAAAATATCAGCAGACTTTAATGGAAGGAAGTGTTCAGACACTGCCTATTTTAGGAGCGAAAGATATTAAAACCGTTTCTCTGGCAAGCTGGGGATTTGATGCTGAAATTTCAAAACAAAACTCATTATTGGGAGCATCTTATGCTGTAGTAGAAAGTGTTGCAAAGATTGTGGCTATGGGTGGAGATTATAAGAATATCAGACTTAGTTTCCAGGAATATTTTGAAAAATTAGGGCAAAGCCCTGAAAAGTGGGGGAAACCTTTAGCTTCCCTGTTGGGAGCCTATGACGCTCAGATCAACCTTGGTTTAGCAGCCATCGGAGGGAAAGATTCCATGAGTGGAACCTATCAGGATCTGAATGTTCCGCCTACATTGATCTCTTTTGCTTGTGCTAATGGAGAAAAACAGAATATCATCTCTCCTGAATTGAAAAATGCAGGAAATAAACTGTATTTCTTCAACCATATTCCACAGGAAAGCGGTCTTCCGGACTATAACAGCTTAAAAGAAGTTTTTGAATTTATTTTTGAAAATATCAAAGCCGGGAAAATTGTTTCTGTAAAAACGGTGAAAGAAGGAGGTATCGCAGTAGCTTTAGCAAAAATGAGCTTTGGAAACAGATTGGGTGCTGAAATCAATGCAGATGAAAATGCATTATTAGCAAAAAATATCGGTAGCCTGATCATTGAAGCGAAGGAAGAGCTAAGCTCAGCAACTCTTCAATTGATCGGAGAAGTAAAAGATTCCGGAACGTTAAAGATTAATAATCTTGAATCTGACATCCTGGGTCTTGTGTCTGCTTATACCAATACTTTTGAAAACCTTTTCCCGACTGTAGAAAAAGAAAAAATAACGGTTGAAATAGATGAGCAGTCAAACTCAGTCAACCCAAGAAATATTATCATTAAAAAACACGGAATCGCTCAGCCGAAAGTGTTTGCTCCGGTATTCCCTGGAACCAACTGTGAATATGACACGTTGAATGCATTCCAGAAAGAAGGAGCTGTTGTGAGCAGTTTACCACTGATCAATATCAATCACCAATTGTTGGAAGAAAGTATTGATGCATGGGTGGAAGAGATCAGAACATCACAGATTTTAGCATTCTCAGGAGGGTTCTCCGCAGGTGACGAGCCTGATGGTTCTGCAAAATTCATTGTAAACGTTTTAAAGAACGAGAAGATGAAAAATGCAGTTCATGAATTACTAGACAGAGATGGGATGATCATCGGGATCTGTAACGGATTCCAGGCTTTGGTTAAATCAGGATTGTTACCATATGGAAGAATCAAAGATCTTGATGAAAACTCTCCGACACTGGCTCATAATGCCATCAGAAGACACATTTCTCAGATGGTAACTGTGAAAGTGGTGAATGACGAAAGCCCATGGTTAAAAGGAATGAAAGATCAGGTCTTTACTATTCCTATTTCTCACGGTGAAGGTCGTTTCATGGCTTCAGAAGAAGAAATCAAGAAGCTTTATGAAAACGGACAGGTAGCAACCCAGTACATAGATTTTGATGGAAACATCGCCCATGGTATGCCATTTAACCCGAATAATTCATTATTCGGAATTGAAGGAGTTACCAGCCCATGTGGAAAGATCTACGGAAGAATGGGACACCCGGAACGTTTTACCGATGGCCTCATGAAAAACATACCAACAGCGAATTATCACAATATATTCAAAAACGGTGTTGAATACTTCAAATAACAATACAAGAAAAATGATCGTCATCAATGGCGGTCATTTTTCGTCTTTAGCAGGTTTCTATGAGGAAGTCTCAGATATTCTGATGAGAGGTACCGATTGGAAAGTAGGAACGCTTGATGGGTTTAATGATATCCTGTATGGTGGTTTTGGAGTATTTGAATATCATGAAGAAATAGAAATCGTTTGGAAAGAATCAGAAAAATCAAAAGAAGAACCTGGGCCTGAAAGCAACTCAGGAATTCTACGAAAATAAAATCAGACAGGGAAAGCCTTTTAATATAGAATTGATGCAGCAGAAACTGGAGAATTTGATCGCCGGAAGTGGGCAGACGTTATTTGAAATTTTGGTGGAAATTATAGAGTCGCATGGGGATATTACGTTGAGGTTTGATTGATGAGTTAAGAGTTAAGAGTTAAGAGTTAAGAGTTAAGAGTTAAGAGTTAAGAGTTAAGAGTTAAGAGTTAAGAGTTAAGAGTTAAGAGTTAAGAGTTAAGAGTGGGGAAATGATTGATGGTTTGAATTTTACCCTTAGCTTAATCGAATTAGCAGGTTGATTCTATCTTTGTTTCTTAAAGTCTACGGAATGTATACTAAAGCTTTACGTTAAAAAAACAGCGTGATTTTTAAACCATTAAGAACCGTGACATTCTTAAGATTACATCTGTAATAAAAAAATATCCTGCAGATTTGTCGGATTCGGCAGATTTTATCTTACTTTGAAAAATATTTGAAAAGCTTCTGAGAAGCAAAACCAAAAGAATTAACTGAATGAAGAAAATAGTGTATGGACTGTTCTTTGGGGACAGTATAACATATGGAGAATATGATAGTGTTTTTGGAGGCTGGGTAGATATTTTAAAGAGATATGCCCTGCAAAAATTCCATGAAGGAAACGGTGATGAACTGATTTTATTCAATTTAGGGATCGGTGGCGAAACTACAGAAGGTTTATTGAAGAGAATGCCTGTAGAATTAAGTGCAAGAAATTCAGCTGATGGAAATCTGGTTTTCCTAAGTTACGGAGCTAATGACCTTGCCATAAAAGAAGGAATACAGGTCGTAGAGCCTGAAAAATTCAAAAATAATATCATAGCAGCGGTCCAACAGGCGAAACAGTTTTCCAACGATATATATTTGGTAAGTATTCTTCCGGTTTCTCAAAAAATAGATGGAGTGGTCGTAGGATCAGGAAAGTTGAGAACCAATAGGGAAGTGGTTGCATACAATGAGATCCTGAAAGATATTGCAGCAGAATATTCCCTGGGGTATATTGATTTTTATGCCGCATTGTTTGATGATAAAGAAGTCCTGCTTTCTGCAGACGGAGTTCATCCCAATGAAAAAGGCTACGGAATGATGGCCGAAATTGCAATTCCAGTCATTGAAAAATACTTATAATGCCTCATTTATTTTCTTACGGAACCCTGCAGAAAGAGCAGGTGCAGCTTGAAACATTCGGACGGATTTTACAGGGAGAAAAAGATATACTTTCCGGATATACACTGGGGATGATTGAAGTTACAGATCCTGAGGTAGTACGTAAAAGCGGAGAACAATTTCATCCTGTTTTAGCCCCTTCCGGAAATGAAGAAGACTGTGTAGAAGGAATACTTTTTGAAGTTACAGAAGAAGAAATCCTTCAGGCAGATGAATATGAAGTAGATGATTATAAAAGAATAGAAACCGTTTTCAGATCAGGAAAGAAAGGATTTATTTATGTAGGAAAATAAAACGGTCTGCATTTATCCATAATGAGTGAATTTTTTTAGTAGTTTTAAGCTGCAAAAAAAATTACTATGAAAAATTTAAAAAAAATTAAAAGACAGGAGTTAAAAACTGTAAAAGGTGGAGGAAAACCATCTCTGATTATTTATCCAAAAGATGAAAACGGAAACTGCAGCACTTCACCATATTACTACTATTGTTCAAAATATGATGGCTGTATGACTGGTGAATCATGGGATTACTATTGTACTTTATAAGATAAAAATAATCTAATGAACAGAACGTTTCTGAAAATCAAATACTTTTCAGAAACGTTTTTGTTTAAAAATCAATATCATTCATAGAAACGGGCTTCAGCCCGTTTTTTTAATTAATCCATCGTCATCTGACTTTAGCCAAAACCTAAAAAATACAGCTTGCAGATTACAAAGATTTTTGAAATCTGAGGTAGAGCAAATATGAGTATGAGACCATAGATAAGTTTGAATAATCTATCAAGAACCGATATGATCTATTTCATTTAATTAAGATATTTATTCAATAGAAATGGGCTTCAGCCCATTTTTTTAATTAATCCATCGTCATCTGACTTTAGCCAAAACCTAAAAAATACAGCTTGCAGATTACAAAGATTTTTGAAATCTGAGGTAGAGCATATATGAGTATGAGACCATAGATAAGTTTGAATAATCTATCAAAAACCGATATGATCTATTCATTTAATTAAGATATTTATTCAATAGAAACGGGCTTCAGCCCGTTTTTTTTAAGTAACCCATCTCCATTGGCTTTAGCCAAAACTTAAAATATCCAATCCCTGCTGACATACGGTTGTCACAATCCAACATTATCTTTGATGGACAATAAAAAAATAGTGAAGAGATGAACAATGTACAAACAGAGCCTTGCCAGGTTATCGGTATTGCGGTAAGAACTACCAATGAAAATAACCAGGCCGCTACAGATATCGGGGCATTATGGGGAACGTTTATGAATGAAGGTATTCTGGAGGCTATTCCGAACAAAATGGATACTACGGTTTATTCAATCTATACAGATTACGAAAAAGACCATACAAAGCCTTATACCACACTTCTTGGATGTAGGGTGAACAATCTGGATCATATTCCTGAGGGAATGGTTGGGTATTCTTTTGATGGAGGAAATTATGTGAAATTTACAGTGAGGGGAGATCTTACAAAAAACCTTGTCATCAATCAATGGTTGAAAATCTGGGAAATGGATCTGGGAAGAATTTTTACTGCAGATTTTGAGGTATATGGAGAAAAGGCACAAAATCCATCAGATGCAGAAGTGGATATTTTTATTGCTGTATAATAAAAGCAGGTAAGGAAGCATTGGAATGAAAGAACGGGATATTTCTTAAGTAAAAATATATTTCCAATACACAAGTACCCCAACAATGACTGAAGCTATAGCCAGCAATACAACAGCACCGGCAGCAATATCTTTAATAAAGCCAATTCTTTTATCAAAATCAGGTTGGATGATATCGCAGATCCTTTCAATGGCTGTATTGAAAATTTCAGCACTTAAAACAGCAAAAGAAAGGAAAATAACAATGGCTGCATCGGTGGCGGACAGGTGTAAATAAAAGATGAAAAATAAGTTGGCAAAAAAAGCCAGCAGCTCAATCTGAAAATTTCTCTCCGTTTTGATCATCAAAAAAACTCCACGGAAAGCATTCAGAAAACTTTTATGAAGAGGAGGCTTTTGCATGAGTTGTTACTTTTTTAACAAAGATAGGTTTTGTATTTTGATTGTTGCGGATAATCTGTTATATTTGAGAGTAGATAGTGGCAGTGTGAAAAAACAATTCGTAATAATGTGGGTTTCCCCGTTAATAGTGATGTTTTTAAAAGAATGTAGGGGATGGTACAGCTTGTATTTTTGAAGCGGAAATAAATGCCGGCAGAAATCCATGCATAATGTCAGCTCTGAAAACAGAATGTTGATGTTTGTTAAAAACTCCTAGGGATTATTTTTTTCTTTGTTATATCTATTTATTATATTTGTAGAAACTTATTTTTAAATCTATGAAATTTATTATTTCAAGTGGTGAACTGCAGAAGGCTTTGCAAACTGTAAGTGGCGTAATATCAAGCTCTCAATCGAGACCTATTTTAGAAAATTATCTTTTTGAACTAGACGGAAATAATGTTACCATTACAGCATCTGATGGCGAGACAACTCTTGTTACTTCTTTAGACGTGAAGTCTGATGATACAGGTAAATTTGCTGTTCCTGCTAAAATTTTTCAGGATTTTATCAAGACATATGGCGAACAGCCTTTAACATTTGCCGTAAAGGACAATGCTGAAGGAACCGGAAGCCAGCTTGAGATTTTAGATGAAAAAGACAATTTTGCAGTAGCGTTAGACAATGCGGATGATTATCCGGAATTGCCGGAATTTGATGCTTCTCAGAATGTGACAATGCCAGCGGGAGTATTATCTGAAGCCCTTACCAATACACTTTTTGCAACAAGTAATGATTCCCTTCGTCCGGTAATGACGGGAGTTCTTTTCCAGTTTGGAGAAAATGAAACGAATTTCGTTTCTACAGATTCTCACAGATTGGTTGTGTATAAAAGAACAGACCTGGTGAATGCCGAGCCTATGGAATTCATCATGCCTAAAAAACCTTTGAACATTTTCAAAAATATCCTGGCAAGCTCTAATGAAGACGTTAAAATCGATTTCAATGAGAATATGGCCAAGTTTACTTTTGATAAGCATATCTGGATCTGTAGACTGATCGACGGAAAATATCCAAACTATACAGCGGTAATTCCAAAAGAAAATCCAAATGTACTGACGATCAACAGAAACCTTCTACTTGGAGCTATCAAAAGAGCATCTATCATGTCTAATAAATCAACCAATCAGGTAAGATTTAAACTTTCGGGAAACATCCTTCATCTTCATGCAGAAGATACGGAGTATGCAAACAAAGCAGATATGCAGATTCCTTGTGATTACAACGGGGAAGATATCAATATCGGGTTCAGTTCTAAGTTTTTAACTGAAATGCTGACAATTCTTGGTTCTGATGATGTTACTATGAAAATGTCTCAACCAAACAGACCAGGTATCATTGAACCTCTTGATGGTCTTGAAGAAAACGAAAATATCTTAATGTTATCAATGCCGGTAATCGGATTGTAGAACAAAGATTAAAATACTTTAATAAAAGCCGGAATTTTCCGGCTTTTGTTTTTTATGTACAGACAACATCATAAAGAATATTTCAAAATACCAGTTTAAGAAGGATTAACAAAGTTAATTTTATCTTGGTTTCCTCAAGGTAAAGTATTTGGTTATTATAATGTTATGTTTGATAAAATACTAATTACACAAATTCTTTACACAAAGATCACAAATATGATACTGAAAGATTATCATGTAAACAAACAGTAAAGCAATAAGATTAGAACATAAGCTTAAAAAGGATCAACAAAGTTGATTCCATCTTTGCCGCCTTCAAATATATCATTTGGCTATTAAATCTTTGCGTTTAAGAAAATACTAATTAGGTAAAAGTTACGGATTGAAATACAAAAATGATGAGTATAGAGCAGATCATGGTGAAAAAGATGGGAATCATTTATAGTAGAAACTTTATTTTTCCGAAGTTTGTACTGCTATTTCAATAATCAAACAGATAGTTGCCCCCTTTTATGATGGAAGTAAAAATACAGTCATATCGTACCTCGGGTTTCCCTGGAGAATTTTCCACTGAAAATTATACGGTTGTTTTATGGAAAGGTACCGGTGTTTATGCTGTAGATGATATCAATTACTCCCATAAAGGCTATACTATTTTATTTCTTTCGCCCTACCAAAAACTGAAAATGGCTTCAGAATCCGATGAAGAGGTTTCTGTGCTTCTCTTTCATGGGGATTACTACTGTATAGAATATCATAAAGAAGAAGTGGCCTGTAATGGGCTTCTATTCAATAATATTTACCTGAATCCGGGGATAGAGCTGATGAAAGAGAACTATGAGTATATTCTGGAACTTTTTAATCATGTTAAAAAAGAAAATTCTGAAAATCATCAGTTTTCAAAATCGATTATCAAAACATATATACAGCTTATTCTTGCCATCGGCAGCAAACAGAAAAATACAGTCAGCAACGGACCTGTTTCCAACGAAAAGCTCCCTAACAAAAATGCAGCAGCATTTCAGAAACTGCTGGAATCTTATTTCAGACATGAAAAGGAACTTTCATTTTACAGTGATCAACTTAATATTACCAACAATACTTTAAGCAAGGCTGTTAAGAAGGAATTTGCTAAAACACCCAGCCAGCTGATTAATGAAAGAATTATTCTGGAATCTAAAAAGCTTCTTCACCTGACCTATCGGTCTGTTAAGGAGATTGCTTCAGAACTGGGATTTACTGATGAGTTCTATTTCAGCAGGTATTTCAAAAAATCGGTAGGATGTTCACCCAAAAATTACAGGGAGAAAGTAGGGATCTCCATAGTGGCAAAAATGTCCATGTAATGTCCTCAAATATCTATTCCCGGGAGGTTTGTATCTGAATACTTTTGTAAGAAAAAGTAAATCATATGCAGAACAACAAATTATCCGCTTACTTATCAAAGCTGGACGCTTATTCTTTTAATTTTCTGAGAATTTCAATATTCATCGTGATGGCTTGGATTGGTGGGCTTAAGGCATTCCATTACGAGGCAGACGGTATTGTTCCCTTTGTTGCCAACAGCCCTTTAATGAGTTTTTTCTATAAAAATGCAGGAAATAAAGTCCTTAATGAAGATCGAAAAGTGGTTTCAGAATACACCTTGTATAAAAATCCGGAAGGGAAAACAGTACAGAAAAATATAGAATGGCATACGCAAAATGGGACTTATATATTCTCATATGGTCTGGGAACAATGATTGTAGTGATTGGGAGCTTGGTACTGCTTGGAATCTGGTTTCCTGGAATAGGAGCCTGGGGTGGGGGACTGACCTTTCTGATGTCTCTGGTGACTCTTTCATTTTTAGGGACTACTCCTGAGGCCTATGTTCCTAATCTTGGCGGAGATTTTCCAACCCCTCAATACGGATTTCCTTATCTGTCGGGAGCAGGTCGTTTGGTACTGAAAGATATCATCATGATGGCAGCAGGACTTCTATTGTTTTCTGACAGTTTAAAAAAGGTGGTTAAAGCATCAGATGATAAGAACTCAATATTGGGATAGGGGCCTGAGAATCTTTTGACTAAAGTGAGACCTGACGCCTGAGCCGTTTCTTTAACCTGTGAAAGTGGAATTAACGAAAATTTATTATCTTAAAGTTGATTCTAAATTTCTGTATTTCTTAAAAAAACACGACATTTGTACGCTTAAAACTGTACGACTATAGTCGTGCAAAATTCAAATAAATTTTTGAAAATATACTCAGATGAAACCATTAAGGGGGCACCTGACTTTAGAAAAAATAAAATTATCAGATGAAAATATCAAACAACTGGCTGAGAGACTTTGTAAAAACGGAATTAAAAACTGAAAGAATCGGTGAGTTTCTTACAGATATAGGTCTTGAAGTTGAAGGGATAGATAAATTTGAAAGTGTAAAAGGCAGTCTGGAAGGAATTGTTGTAGGGAAAGTGTTAACCTGCGAAAAACATCCGAATGCTGATAAACTAAACAAAACTACAGTAGATGTAGGAAACGGAAAAGTATTGAACATTGTTTGTGGGGCTCCTAATGTAGCAGCAGGACAAACAGTGCCGGTAGCTGTAGTAGGGACTAAAATCTATGATAAAACCGGAAACTTTTTTGAAATCAAAGAAGCAAAGATCAGAGGAGAGGTTTCTCAGGGGATGATCTGTGCAGAAGATGAGCTTGGCCTTAGTGAGGATCACGGAGGGATCATGGTGTTGGATGAAACAAAATATGAAGTAGGGAAGAACTTTGCAGACTATTTTGAGCTTGCTAATGATGAAGTTTTCGAAATCGGTTTAACACCGAACAGAACGGATGCCATGTCTCACTACGGGGTGGCAAGAGATCTTCATGCTTATCTTTCTACAAATCAGTTGAAATCTCAGTTTAATAAAGTTGCTTCTGAAGCTTTAAATAACGAAGGGACAAATGATTTCAGTCTGGTCATTGAGGATGCAGAATTATGTCCAAGATATATCGGAGCGGTAATTGAAGATGTAAAAGTAGAAGAATCTCCGGCTTGGTTAAAAGACAGATTAAAAGCCATCGGATTAAGCCCGATCAATAATGTTGTAGATATTACAAATTATATTCTTCATGGATATGGGCAGCCGCTTCACGCATTTGATGCCGATAAAATTGCCGATAAAAAGGTGAAAGTAGGAGTGGTAAAAGAAGGAACAAAATTCACCACATTAGATGGAGTGGAAAGAACCCTGAACGGTACCGAAATCATGATCAAAGATGGTAAAGACACCCCTATGTGTATTGCCGGTGTTTTTGGTGGTGCTACTTCAGGAGTATCTGATGCTACCAAAACCATATTCCTTGAAAGTGCATATTTCAACCCAATTGCGGTAAGAAAAGGTGCAAAACTACACAGTTTAAATACCGATGCTTCTTTCAGATTTGAAAGAGGAGTAGACCCTAATATTACAAGAACAGCAATCACTCATGCCATAAAATTAATTCAGGAATTAGCAGGAGGAAAATTAGCAGGTGATTTGTTGGAAGAATATCCTAAGAAAATTGAGGACAGCTATGTGATCCTGAGATTCTCTAAAATTGAACAGATTTTAGGAACAAAAATACACAGAGAGAAAGTAAAAGAAATCTTAAAAGCGTTGGAAATTCAGGTTTTAAATGAAATTCCTAATGGTTTTGAAATCTCAGTACCTGCGTACAGAGCTGATGTAACCAGAGAGATTGATGTTATTGAAGAGATTTTAAGAATCTATGGATATAATAAAATTGATGCTCCGCAAAAAATTTCGTTCACACCTGTTAAATTAAGTGCAAACGATCAGGATGAGCTGGAAAACAGCTGGGCAAGAACTTTACAGAGCCTAGGTTTCAACGAAGTAATGAACAATTCATTGACTTCTGTAAAAGATGAAACTGATGCTGTAAAGCTGTTGAATCCTTTAAGCGGTGATTTGGCATTCATGAGAAAGTCCCTATTGGAAGGGCTTCTTGAAAATGCTGTTTACAACATCAATAGAAAAAATCAGGATATTAAGTTCTTTGAATTCGGAAAGATCTACCATAAAAAAGATAAATACGAAGAGAGAAAGCAATTGGCAATCCTGGTAACGGGAAGAGATGTTGCAGAAAACTGGTTACAGCCTAAATCTGCCGTAAGTTTCTATAACCTTAAGGCATATGTAAAAGTTTTATTGGAAAGACTTGCAGTCAGCTATAAAGAAATACCTTTAACTGATGAAAGATTCTCTGATGCTTTAGCGTATGAAGCAGATGGTAAAACTTTAGTAAGAATTGGAAAAGTAGCGCCTGCATTGTTGAAAGATTCAGATATTGATCAGGAGTGTTTCTATGCTGAAATTGAACTGGAATGGGCTCAGGAATTACGTTCCAAGAATGAGCTGAAGTTCCAAGATATTCCAAAATTCAATAAGATCAGAAGAGACCTTGCTTTACTGATTGACAAGCATGTAAACTATGAGGATTTATACCAGACAGCAAGAAAGAATAAGTCTCCGTTTATTAAAGGGATTAATCTATTCGACGTTTATGAAGGTAAAAACCTTCCTGAAGGTAAAAAATCCTATGCAATGAGTTTTGAGCTTTTAAATGAAGCAAAAACACTGGAAGAAAAAGAAATTGCAGAAGTAATGGATTCTTTAATCAAATCTTTCCAGAAAGAATTCAATGCTGAACTGAGATCTTAATCGTAAAAAAACGATATTTGATATAAAACAGAAACGGACTTTTTAAAGTCCGTTTTTTTGTTTTATCCGATTTTCAGGACGACTTATAAATATTTCCTTCCCGCTTTATCTTTGAGTCTTGTCATTCTCCAGAAATCTTAACCGTATTGGTATGAAGAATGGCTTTGATTTTCCAGTAATAGCCAATATTATTGTAACTAAAATATCTCAGATATCAACTGTTAATGAATAATAAAATTAACCGTATCCCGTTTAAATAATATAAAATCCGTAAATTTGATTAATTCAAAAAGAAAAAAATGAAAAATCTTTTTTTAAGTATATGTACAGCAGCAGTATTGGCATCATGTGGAACCATGACCAGCCCTTCCGCTTCTAAAGTAGGAAAAGCCCAGCCGGCTCTTGCCAATACAAAATGGACATTGGCTGATAATGTAAAAGGTAAAATTCCAACACTGAATATTGAAGGAGAAAAGATCACAGGGAATGCAGGTTGTAATAACTATTTTGGAACAGCTACAGTAGATCCGTCTTCAGGAGGTTTCACTGCAGGCCAAATGGGATCTACAAAAATGATGTGTGCCAACATCAGCGTGGAGCAGAACTTTATGGATATGATGGCAAAAGCAAACAAATATGTAATTTCAGGAAATACCTTAGAATTGTATAAAGACAATCTTTTATTATTGAAATTCAATAAAACGGAATAAAAAAACAAAAGGAACTCAATTGAGTTCCTTTTTTATGTTTAGATTGTTATTAATCTTCCTCTTCTTCGTCGTACTTAGCCAACTCTTCATCGCACCATTTGAATGCTGCTTCTACCACTTTCGTAGCCTCGTCTGCCATAGTTTCTTCATCGTCACCCTCAAGATCATCTAACCACTCAACTTCTTCTTCCTCAACGTTTAAGATAAATCTTGGATATTCTGTGTGAACTACGAATAAATCTTCTGGAAATTCCGAATTATCTGCTAATAAAAACTTTGGTAATTTCATTTTTTTAATGTTTTAACTGGTTCAAAGATAAATAAAATTATTGACTTAAAATTATTTCAAAAACATTTTTGAAACTTTTTCGGCTTTTTTACTTTCAGAATAATCGTAGAAGCCTTCCCCTGATTTTACGCCCAGTTTCCCTGCTGTTACCATGTTTACAAGCAATGGGTTTGGAGCGTATTTAGGATTTTTGAAACCATCATACATGACATTCAGGATCGCAAGGCATACATCAAGCCCAATGAAGTCTGCCAATTGAAGTGGACCCATAGGATGTGCCATACCTAATTTCATTACCGTATCAATTTCTTCTACTCCGGCTACTCCGTTGTAAAGAGTTTCAATAGACTCGTTAATCATAGGCATCAAAATTCTGTTGGCTACAAAACCGGGATAGTCATTCACTTCCACAGGAACTTTACCTAACGATTTACTCATTTCATAGATCGCATCAAAGGTTTCTTTAGATGTAGAATATCCTTTAATGATCTCTACCAGTTTCATAATAGGAACCGGGTTCATAAAGTGCATTCCAATAACTTTATCAGCTCTCTTGGTAGCTGCTGCAATTTTAGTGATGGAAATGGAAGAGGTGTTGGTAGCCAGGATACAGCCTGCAGGAGCCAGCTCATCCATCTGACCAAAGATCTTTAATTTCAGATCAAGGTTTTCAGTAGCCGCTTCTACCACAAGGTCAGCTGCTCCTACCGCATCATTAAGTGCTGTAAAAGTACTGATGTTTCCTAATGTTTCCGCTTTTTGCTCCTCAGTAAGGTTTCCCTTTGCAATTATTCTGTCAAGATTCGTAGTAATGGTTTTTAATCCTCTGTCTAAAGCTTCCTGAGATACATCTACCAGGTTTACTTTAAAACCGCTTTGTGCGAAAGTATGTGCAATACCATTTCCCATGGTTCCTGCTCCTATAACTACAATGTTTTTGATCATTTTCCTTTATTTTTTATAGATAGTTAGATTTTTAGTATTGATGTCTTGTTGCTTTACTGTGATTTCTGAATTAAAATTTACAAGACCATTGTCTTTTTGTTCCCTTCTGTTGTTTTGATTGGAAACGGTAGCCATAAGGCCTCTTATAAGACGGCTCTTTTGGTTGACACTAAGATAATCGGTACCTACGTACACATTAAATTCACCTTCTCTTCCCATACCATTCTGTATCAATATTTCCAGAGATTTTATCTGATTTTTTTTCTTAAACTCTTTGAGATAGCTGATGACAGGTTTCTCGGAAGGTGGGCCACAGCAGACACTCGCATAGCCGATTTGCAGATAGTTTTGATTCTTTTGAGAATAAAAGAATGTGAAACAAAATAGGGCTGCTGTTAGTATTATTTTTTTCATGTTAAATTGACTCTAAAAATAAGCTTAAAATTTTATTTATTAAAATAATCCCAAACCTCCTTTGAAATGTCCGAGATCATTTTGCAGTTTACGGCATCTGTTTCCATTGAATTGCTGACAAATACGGCAATTGCATAATGTTTGCCATTGGGCAAAGTGATGATTCCAATTTCGTTTTCAGCACCGGTTAAGCCGTCTTTATTTTTTCCGGAAGCTCCCGTTTTCCTGGCTACAGGAGTATTTTTGGGAAGCTGCTCAACCATTTTGTTTAATCCGGTTGAAGTCGAAAGCATCACCTTCATCAGATAATCCGTAGATTTTTTTGATAATAGTTTTCCGTCATAAAACTTTTTCAGAACATCCACTGCCGAATTGGGAGTACTGTAATTTTCGTACTGAACATTCCAGTTCTGATGCATTTCCGCTTCGTTATACTTGATCTGAAAACCCTTTATCCCCTTTGAATCCATGAATTTTTGAACAGTTTGGGGGCCGCCCAATAATTTCAACATGATATCACAGCCATTATTATCACTTCTGGCCACTGTAAGCTCAAGAATTTCACTTAAAGGCACTTCAATATTCCCATTAGGGTACTTATCGCGAAGTGGAGACCACGTGTCTTCCAGTAAATTTGATGAATCCAGTAAAACTTTCTGATTCAGCGAAAGTTTTCCCTGATCTACATAATTCAAAATAGCTGCTGCGATGTGAAATTTGAAAACACTCTGCATCGGAAATTTTTGATCTCCATATTTACTATACCTGAATTTATTGTCAAAATCAAGAACAGAAACTCCCACCGTGGCATTTTTACCCTGGGTGACAGCGTTTATTTTTTGTCCCAATATTGATTTTTGTGCTGATATAAATGCCGAAATAAAGAGAAAAACAAATGCTATTTTCTTCATAATAATAGAATTAAAAAGATCCCTTTTAAAAAACTAAAAGGGATCTGCAATTTAAGATAATTATTGCTATTTTATTTCAAAATAATTCAGATTGGCGCCACCGTTTTCGAAGAATATCCTGATTTTGTTTTCTCCTTTCAGAAGGGGGATATTTTTTACAGATACCGTTTTCCAGTTTTCTTTTCCTCCACTGGAATCTAAAGACACAGAAGCCAGTAGCTTTCCTGAAGCGGTTTCAATTTTTATGTTAGAATTGCTTTCAGCAGCATATCGGATGCTAAAAGTATAATTTTTGTCAGCTTTTGATGCAACTGTATACTGAAGCCATTCTCCGGATTCTGTTTTACCTACATAATACTGATTTGTGATCGCATCAGTACACTTATAGAGATCTACACCATCATTTCTCATCTGCTGGCCGGAATTCCATTCTGATCTTTTGGCTGGATCACTTACCCAGAGATTGATAAAGTCCTTATCCAGATAAGCAGCTCCCATTCTTCCCAAATCATAATCTGAAGCGAAAATTCTTCCCGGAATCAGGTGATTCTTAAACGGTTTTGTAGATGGATCGGTTACCTGTCTGAACATGGCATCAATGACATCATTTTTAATTTCGGTATTGCTCAACTTATAATTCTCGGCAATCTGCATTAATGCCTTTTTAGCATAGTCTTTAGACGGTTTTTCACCTCCGTTTTTCCAATACTCCAATAGTTTTTCATATTCAGGAGTGGTTTTCACATTGGTGATTCCTGCAATATTATCTATCTTTTTCATGGGCCAGAAGGCATATCCGATATTATGTTTGTCCAAAAGCTGGATCAGTTCTGTAAACCAGACATTTGAATTTTCTCCGGTTTCCCCAAGCCAGATCGGCATATTGTATTTTTCTCTAAGATCTAAAGCAAATTTCAACGTTTGGCCATCATTATAGTTCCAGTACTTATGAAAGCTGAAAACCATATTGTCATCCCAGATGGGTGTCAATCCGTTATAATTGTTGCCCCAGCCATTTCCTTCAATAAAAATAATATGTTTCTTATCTACTTCCCGGATGGCAGTAGTGATATCTTTCTGCAGTTTCCAAAGCGGAGCGTTTGACATTTCGTCTGTTCCATTGGGATTTTTCCCCGTAAAGTTAATATTAGGCTCATTGATCAGATCGTAGCCCCCAATCCAGGGACTGTCCTTATACCGGTCAGCGAGTTTTTTCCAGAGAGCAATAGTTTTCTTCTGGTTTTCTTCATTTTCCCAAAGAGAGGGTTTGGATTTATCATTATCAGAAATATTGACATCGTTCCCCTGACCTCCAGGTGCCGCATGAAGATCAAGAATCAGGTATATCTTATTGGCTGCACACCATTGAAGAAGATCATCTGTCATTTTAAAACCCTCTTCCAGCCATGTATTTTTACCTTTTACAGGTTCTTTTTCAATAGGAAGTGTATACAGATTATAGTGCATCGGAAGACGTATCGAATTGAAACCTGCCTTTGCTAAAAAATCGATATCCTGCTTAGTAATTCCATTTTTCCAATAGGCTTTATAGAATTCATTCATACCATCCTCGCCAATGAGTTCGGCAATTTTTTCTTTTATTTTGTATTGAGGACCTGCAAAATCAGCTGTTTTCAGCATATACCCTTCCTGAAGCATCCAGCCGCCAGGGCCCAGCCCCCTCAGCTGAATATTTTCACCTTTATCATTAACGATTTTCTGCCCTGAGGTTTTTAATAATTGTGATGTCCCAAATTGAGACAATAATAAGGCGGAGAATAGAATGGTTTTTTTCATAGTAGTTTTTGATTTTAAGGAATATGTTAGAATTTAATCATAATAAATGGTGACATTAAAATAAGAGTTCACATTCAGTCCATTTATTTTGCCGGAAATCCATTGAGTCTGTAAAACAAAATCTTTTAATTGTTTGTTGAATTGTTTTTCAAATATATTGTTTTTTTTGTTTTGAAAATGACTTTTTACTGATAAATCTTTAATTCCTCCGTTTTTAGTGATGATAAAAGAGCAGGAAGTGTAAGAGTCGAAATCATTGTTTTTACCAATATATTTTGCAGGGGAAGGGTAGCGTGAAAAATAATCTGTTTCAATTTTCTCAAATTGATGATCTGCTGTAGAATTAGGATAACGTGATACTTTGTCACAATGTTCATAAGAAAAAATTTCTTCAGGATGATTTTTTGCAAAATCTTGCTTTGCAATATACCGTAGAGAATCGATGAAATTTTTCCCGAACTTTTTCTCAATAAGCCTGTTCATCTCAATTTCTCCACAATTTTCATACCTCTCGTTAGAACTTGGGATACAGGTTATATGAAGTATTTTTGTTTTGATCTGATTTTGACTCAGACGTTGTATGAACTCTTGCTCGCCAAGATAGTCATAGCCCTGTCCGGAAAAAACACTCCATGTATAATTTTGATAATTGAATTGATTCTGAGCCTGCTTTTTTTGATCATTACAATCTATCTCGTAACCATTTTTCTTCTGATTACAAGATAGTATTGTAATAGCTGCTAATGTAAACAAAGCAGATTTTATCTTCATTCTTTAACTGATCAGTCTTACGATCTCTAAAGCGACTTTCAATGCCTCAGTTCCGTCCTCAAGAGAAACTTCCACATTTTTATCACCTGTAATAGCATCTGCAAAAGAATTTAATTCATCCAAAATGGCATTATTGGGTTCAATGTTGGGATATTCAAAAAGGATCTGATTTTTTTCTCCATCTGCATTTTCAATAATCATATCAAATGGAGTAGGGTTTTCAGGAGCATCTTTCATTCTGATGACTTCAGCTTTTTTCTCCAGAAAATCAACAGAGATATAAGCGTCTTTCTGGAAGAATCGGCTTTTTCTCATAGCTTTCATAGAAATTCTTGAAGTGGTAAGGTTGGCCACACATCCATTTTCAAATTCTATTCTGGCATTGGCGATATCCGGAGTCTTACTCACCACACAAACACCACTTGCATGGATGTTTTTTACCTTGGATTTTGCCATACTCAATAAGATATCCAAATCGTGGATCATAAGGTCCAAAACTACAGAAACATCCGTTCCTCGCGGATTAAACTCTGCCAGTCTGTGGATTTCAATAAACATCGGATTTTTGATATATTCTTTAGTGGCAATAAAAGCAGGATTGTATCTTTCAACATGTCCTACCTGTGCTTTAATGTTGTTTTCAAGACATAATCGTAAAATCTCTTCTGCCTGCTCAAGCGTTTGTGTAACAGGCTTTTCAATGAAGAAATGCAGTTTTTTTTCAATGGCTTTTAAAGCATAATCATAATGATAAACCGTTGGCGTAACAATGTCCAGCATATCGATCTGGCTCAGTAATTCCTCAAAATTTTCAAAATATTTATATCCGAATTCGGCCTCTATTTTTTTTCCGTTTTCAACATCTTTATCGTGGAAACCTACAAGCTCATATCTATCTGATTGATTAAGAAGTCTTAAATGTATTTTCCCCAAGTGTCCGGCACCTACCAAACCTGCTTTTAACATAGTTGTAATATATTTTTGTAAAGATAAGAAAGAAGTTAGATTGTAGAAGTCAGAAATTAGTTTTTTGTGGATAATTCTTTGTGGGAATCTCTGAAATCTAATTTCTAATTTATTACTTTTGTCAAATGCAGGATTCGTTTGTACATAAAGGAAAAAGAAAGATTTTAGTTGAATATCTTCAACGGAGAATTGGAATTTCAGATGAAAATGTACTCCGGGCAATGAGTGAAGTTCCGAGACACCTTTTTATCGAAAGCATTTTTGAAGATTTTGCCTATGAAGACCGGGCTTTCCCGATTCTGGCACATCAGACCATTTCGCACCCTTCAACGGTAGCGGAACAGTCGGAATTGCTACAGGTAAAAGCAGGAGAAAAAGTACTGGAAATAGGTACGGGATGCGGATATCAGACCGCCGTCTTACTGGCAATGAAGGCCCATGTATATACTGTGGAAAGACAAAAAGATCTTTTTGATTTCTCTAAAAAGAAACTAAGGGAGATGCACTTGTTTCCAAAATTTCAAAGCTTTGGTGATGGTTTTGCAGGACTTCCAACGTTTGCTCCTTTTGATAAAATCATTGTGACCTGTGGGGCATCAACCTTACCTACAGAATTGTTGAAACAATTGAATGTAGGGGGTAAAATGGTTATTCCTTTGGGACCAACAGACGAGCAGGTATTGTATAGATTTACAAAAATAGGACCTACTGAGTTTGAAAAAGAAGAATTTGGAGCTTATAAATTTGTTCCTATGCTGGGAAGCACCAATCAATAAGAGAAATGGAAGTAAGAGGAGATGTCTTACCCCTCAATTTTATACCATTTAATCAAATAAAAACGGACCTTAGTCCGTTTTTTTATGCAATACAATGCATCAAAATTTAAAATATTTTAACGCATTTCGGAATGAAAATTGGACTTCTTTAGAACCTAATCACTTAAATCTTATTATTATGGACACGAATAGATTCAAGGCATCACACGATTTCAGTAATCTTCAGAAAAACTTGCATAATAACCCGGGATATAGTGTAGAAAGCTATTCTCAGCAAGTAAAAGATTATATCAACGAGATGAAAGGTAAGAATCAGGAAGCAACCCAACAAGGTTTTATGTCTCACGCGCAGAAATCAGCAAAAGAAGTTTGGGAGGAGATTCAGGAGATGGCTTCAGAAGCCTGGGAGAAAAATAAGAACCATCCGGATCAAAAGAAATAATTTTTAATATTAAAGTTTGACCTTACTTGTAGCAGAGTGAGGTTTTTTATGTAAACTAATAAACGATATAATGAAAGTTTTTGTAAATAAAAGAATTCCTGAAATAGGGATCAAGCTACTGGAACAGGAAGGATTGGAGGTAGTATTTCCAAAAAATGAAGTCCTTTCTCATGAAGAATGGTTAAGCTATTGCCGGAACGCAGATGCACTCTTAAGCATAGGAAATGATTTTAAATATAATAGGGAATTTTTTGAAGCATGCCCCAATGTTAAAACAATAGCACTCTATTCGGTAGGGTTCGATCATGTGGACATCAAAGAAGCGACTCACAGGCATGTTCCTATAGGCAATACACCTGATGTGTTGAGCAGAGCTACTTCCGATGTCGCTTTTTTACTGATGCAGTCGGTAGCAAGAAGGGCAAGTTACAATTTTCAGAAAGTAAAAGAAGGAAAATGGCAAGGCTTTGATCCCTTACATGCTTTAGGACAGGAGCTGTATGGAAAAACTTTGGGAATCTTAGGATTAGGGAGGATAGGTTTTGAAATGGCTAAGAAATCTCAAAAAGCCTTTGATATGGAAATCATCTATCATAACCGCCACCGAAATGAAGAAGCGGAAAAAGAGTTGGGAGCAGCGTATGTTTCTTTTGAAGAACTCATTAAAAGATCTGATGTATTGAGTATTCATGCTAATTTTACTCCCGAACAGAAAGATCTTTTTAACAGTTCTGTTTTTGAAAAAATGAAGTCTAATGCTATTTTTATCAATACAGCAAGGGGAGGTTTCCAAAATGAAAAAGACCTGTACGAAGCACTGGCCTCAAAACAGATCTGGGGAGCCGGCTTAGATGTTACCAATCCCGAACCTATGTCTGAAAAGAATCCCCTTTTGGAACTTTCAAGTGTCTGCGTACTGCCACATATCGGTTCTGCCACTATAGAAGCCCGAAACGGAATGGCAAGGCTGGCTGCCGAAAATATTATTGCCTTTTCAAGAGGAGAAAAAATGCCACATTGTGCCAATCCTGAAGTTTATTCTGATACTATATAGCAACTTGGAATTATTTTTGTTCTTATGATGTAAACAATAAAACCTAAACATTATGGTACCTGAAAACAATATTAATGAACAGAATAAAAGGCTGGAAAGCATGGACTATGATCCCAACGAAGATATATTTAACAAGGAAAAACATATTTCGCTCGATGGAGACGGAAATCCTATATTAAATGAAGAGGACGATGATAAAATTGATAAAGGACTGGATATCCCCGGAGTTGAAGATGATGACGATATGGAAGAAATAGGAGCGGAAGATGAAGAAAATAACTATTGGAGTCTTAGTGATAATCAGGACGATCATGAAGAAGAAAACGATGATGTCTTAACTTAAGTTTTGAAACCCAAGATACTAACCTTACTGATTTTCAGTGAGGTTTTTTGTTGCCATGAATTTATTATTCTGAGTTATGGAACCACCCCGTCTTCCAAAATTCTGTAAATTTTGAAATCCACCCCTCCGGAGGAGGGGAATCTGAGTGTTTATTTCAATATGTGTAGCAGATATAGCTTGTCGTCTTAATTCCGGTAAGATTTTTTATTTTTATACTCAACACTTTGTTTTCCAGGAAAGAAATTCCCCTCCTTTGGAGGGGTGGCTTCGACTGAAA
>NZ_FWXM01000001.1:0-1083967 GCF_900176315.1 Chryseobacterium sp. YR221 | reverse complement strand
TGCCCGTGGAATTTTAATCGGACGAAATTATTATGATTCTCAGAAGAAGATGCTGAAAAAAGATACTATCACTTATGATTTTGATAATCATTTCAACAGTCTTTCCAATGATTATAGTGCAGGATTTCCAACGCTTCCGATAAGGCCTTATGTGATTGGAATTAAAGCAATCGCTGCTAATTTTACAACGTTTACGGTTAACCGATATGAAATATCATCTGCCTGGGTAAAGAAGAAAATGATGAAAACCACTAATTATTTAACCAATAGTAGCAACGGTATTGATGAGATTACCAATTATACTTATGATACCAATTATAAGCATACCAATCCAACAATAATTAATGTTAATTCTTCGGATTTTACAATGGAAACTTCTTATCAGTATGCCCCAGAACAAGCGAATACTGATATGATTGCGGCCAATATGTTGGGTATTCCATTACAGACAGAAGCCAAAGAAAACGGAAAAATAATCTCAAAAACAAAAACAGTATATGCAAAAAATGCTTTAACAGGTAACCTGATTCTTCCGGTAACAACACAAAAGTTTGATAAAGATAATTCAGCTTCACCAAAAAATACTGTTGAGTTCAATCAATATGATGCACAGGGAAATATGTTGCAGTATACCACAAAAGGAAGTGTGCCAACAGCCGTTATCTGGGGGTATAATAATGTACTACCCATTGCCAAAATAGAAGGAGCAACCTATCAGGAAGCGGTAAGTTTTGCTGGCGAAATGATCTTAAAGTCTAATGAAGACATAGATGCTGACAAAGAAAAAGCATTAATGACCGCCATGGATGCCTATAGAAATCAAAATGCTTTTAAAAACTACAATATCACTACCTATACCTACGATCCACTTATTGGCATTACAAGTGTAACCCCTCCAACAGGATTAAGGGAATTTTACAAGTATGACGCAGCAGGCAGATTACAATCTGTAGTGGATGTTAACAACAATATCATAAAAGAACTAAAATATAACTACAAGCAATAACACAATCATGAAAAAATATTTGCTCTCCATAGTAGTTTTTTTATCTATGGTTTTGTCTTTGGAAGCCCAGAACTTAACACAGACAGAAAACTACGTTTATAGCAGGACATACTTAGAACCTGTTACTTCTTCCAGTACTACTGCAAAGCAGATACAGGGAGTCGGTTATATGGATGGCTTGGGAAGACCTAAGCAAAATATCTCCATTAAAGCAACTCCTTCGGGAAAAGACATTGTAATACCTATAGAATACGGTGCCTTTGGAAGGCAGGTGAAAAGCATACTTCCAATACCACAGCAAATCACAAATAACGGAGGTTTTTTCACAACTCCGGATATGTCGGGAGTAGTGCCGGTTTACGGTACAGCTTCCAATTATTACGGGGAAAATAAAATTGAAAACTCGCCATTGGCAAGATTGCAGGAGCAGGCTGCTCCGGGAGATCCGTGGAAAATGGGAAGCGGAAAAACAGTGAAATATATCTATGAATCCAATAATGATTCGGAGGTTAAAAAATTTGTTGTTAATACTTCATGGACTACTGTTTCCAATGTGCCAACATCAAACCCCAAATTAAGTGTTTCTACTGAAAACACACCATTAGTTTCAGGAGGTTTTTATAAAGCAGGAACATTGTACAAAAATACCATTACTGACGAAGACGGAAATGTTGCCATTAAATACACCAATAGCAAAAGACAGACTATTTTATTAAGAAAGAATGATGGCACCCAGAATATAGATACCTATTATGTTTATAATGAATATGGTCAGCAGGCTTTTGTGATTCTACCTTCAGCAGTAAAAGCTATTGAAGCTGCGAATAATAGTATTTCAACTGCTGTATTGGATAATCTATGCTACCAATACCGTTATGATAATCAGGACAGGCTGGTGGAAAAGAAGTTTCCGGGAAAAGATTGGGAATATACGGTGTACGACCAGCAGGACCGGATTGCGCTGATGCAGGACGGAAATCTAAGGACAACCAACAACAATTTCGGAGTAAAAGGCTGGACCTTTACCAAATACGATCAGCTGGGAAGGGTTGTTTATACAGGCTTTTTTTCCAATACAGAGACCAGGCAGGTGATACAGAATACTTTAAACAGTATGCCTTCAAATGCAGGAAACAATGAAAAATTCAGCAGCACACCAATCGTCCAAAATGGGATGAATATCTATTATGCTAAGGAAGCTTTTCCGAAGGAAAATATCACGATATTAAGTGTGAACTACTATGATGAATATCCCCCGGATGCCCCTGCAAAACCGGATGTGATTCTTGGGCAAAATACACTTTCCTCAGCAGCTTCTTCTATAACCGTCAATGGAATTACAACGAGCCGTACCATTAAGGGGCTTCCTACAGCAAGCTATGTAAGAAATATAAATGATACCAACTGGACTAAAGATTATGTATGGTATGATGTGAAAGCCCAGGAGATTGGCACCTATTCTATCAATCATCTTGGAGGCTACACCAAAACAGAAACAGAGCTGGACTTTAGCGGAGTTCCCAGGCAAATGATTACTTCCCATAAAAGAAGGAATACAGAAGCTGGAGTTATGATAAAAGAACGTTTTGAATATGATGGTCAAAACCGCCTTCTGAAACACTGGCACCAGGTCGATAGTAAGCCTGAGCAGCTACTTTCTGAAAATTCTTATAACGAACTATCCCAATTAATCAATAAAAAGGTAGGGAATGGTCTTCAGAGTATTGATTATACTTACAACATCAGGGGATGGATGGCAGGTATCAATGAAAAACAAATGTCGTTACCGGATCTGGGTGGAAAATTGTTTTCATACAAAGTAAAATACAACCAGAAGGACGGGATTACCAATCCTGATTCCGCATTATTTCCGGGGAAAGATGTGCTTCCGAGATTTAATGGAAATATTACAGAAGTTGATTGGAGGGCTGTAGAGACTGTTGGAATAAACCCACCTGCTACTCCTAAAAGGTATGGTTACTCTTATGATAAGCTCAACAGACTTTCAGCCGGATATTACCAGAATCCAAACAATCCTTACAGTAAAGAAAATACAGAATCTTTAGCCTATGACCTGAATGGTCAAATTTCGAATGTATACAGGACCTCAGTCACTGAAAATAATAATAGCACAGCTACGGTAATTGATAATCTTAATTATGCTTATTCAGGAAATAAAGTATCTACGGTTAATGATATTACCGGTAACTCAACAGGCTATGAAGGAGGAGGAAATACCATTACTTATGACTTGAATGGGAATATGGTTACTCTTTTGGATAAAAAAGTAACCTCCGTTAAGTACAACTACCTGAACCTACCGGACAATATTGTAATGTCTAACCTGCTCGGAAATTTTCTTGTTTATACCTATACTGCAAGTGGGAATAAGCTTCAGAAAATAAATCCTAGCTTAGAATGTGGTATTACAGACTGCAATACCATAAACACCATAACAGATTATCTGGATGGATTCCAGTATCTGAGCACTACCACGAGTGGAGGAAATGAAAGTATTGAATTACTGGCCCTTACCAAAGAAATGTCCAGGGCTATGGAAGTGCAGGCATTTTCCCTTGATGCCAACCGGGTTCCACCACCACCGTCAAAGACTCCAAATCTTCAGTTTTTCCCAACGGCTGAAGGATATTATGATTATGAAAAAGATCAGTATATTTACCAGTATAAAGACCTTTTAGGAAATGTAAGAGTAAGTTTCGGGAGAAACAGCGCAGGCGTTCTAGAAATTGTAGATGCCAATGATTATTATCCTTTTGGGATGAATCATCTGAAAACCGGAAATTCGTTCTTTGGGCAGAGCAGTTTTAAAAATTATAAGTTCGTAGGCAATGAGCTACAGGAAACGGGCTTTTATGACATGGGAGCCAGGTTCTACATTCCTGAGCTTGGAATATTTGGCCAGCATGATCCTCTAAGTGATTCAACACTTGATCCATATGGTTATGCTTATAATAATCCTATATTCTTTGCGGATCCAACAGGTTTAGCTGGGGAGTCTGTAGTTGGAGATTCTGGACCTGGTGGCCCTGCATCCATAGGAACTGAAAGAAGTCCAATTGATGTTGGGGAAATTGTATTAAATGCTCCAATTAGGGCAATGCCTGGTACTAATTTACCTACCTGTTCCTATTGCTATACAGGTGGTGGAGTAAAAGATGGATTACAAAACCTTGGTGTAATCCCTCGTCCTCTTTCCAATGAAGAAATATCGAGGAGAATAAATACACCTGTTCTGTATAATGGTTCTGCTTATATGATGGGCGGGGATGTATTAGGTTTTTCAGATTTATTAGGAATAATAATTTCTAATATAAAGCCTGAAAATCGAGAAGCTGCACTTGGTTTGGCTGCTTTGGCTGTAATCACTACAAAATTTAAAGCGACTCCGGGAATAATAAATGCAGAGAGTAAAATATGGACAGTTGGATCTTATAAACAACTAAGAAGTGTTGAAATTGGATTAGATGCACATCACGTTGGGCAAAGTGCACTTATGAAAAGACTTGTAGTGGGTTATGAGCATGATACAGCACCAACAATCTTAGTTCCAGCAATAGGACATAGATTTTTAGGACCAAATGGAATTGTATCGAGAAGTACTAAAGGATTTGAAAATGCTAGACAGGTTTTAGCAAGAGATATTTTTGAATTGAGACGTGTTTATGGTGATCAAAATATACCAAATAGTGCATTGCAAGATTTGATTCAACTTAATAAAACTAAATATCCAAATGCATTCATTAAACCAGAAAAATTAGAATAATTATATATGAAACCAGAAGAATTAGTAAGAGTTCTCAAAAGAGAAACCATTGAAGGAAATTTAGAATTGTATAAAAATTTATTAGATACAACAAATGAAGCAAAAGATCCTGTATGGAAAGGAATCCTCCCTATCTATATAAATTTTTCAAAAGAAGAAAAAGAAATTTTTATCAAATTTTTAAGAGTTGTGGAAATAAATACTCTATCCCATGTATTGGGAATAATAGATGGATCTACATATGTTGATGGAATAACACAGGATTTTTTTCTAACTACAGGAGATAGCAATGAGAAAATTAATGATGACTTACAGAGTTTGTTTTTGGAGTTAATAGAAGAAGAATAAATGTAATTTAGAGGCTGTTTTTAATTCAGCCTCTTTTTCTTTTTTCGTTGATTATTCTTTATAAAAATTTATATGTATAAACTTATTGAACCGGAAGTTGCCGGAGGATTAGGTGAAAAAACAGCAATGGATAATACTTTTTTTCCTCCTATTGTTAAATATCTCCATTATGAATTTGATGGATGGATGGGGAATGATATTCTTGAGTCGTTTCCTTGCTATATAGTAACAGAACAATTAAAAAAAGACATCGAATCCGAAACTTTAACAGGTATTACTTTCGATATTGTTTTAGTATCAAAATCAGATACTTTTCTTGAATTGTATCCAAACAAAGAACTTCCAATTTTCTTTTGGGCTAAAATAAACGGAGAATCATACAAAGATGATTTTTTTATTACTGAAAAAAACACTTTGGCAATATCTGAAAAAGCTTACTCGTTATTGAATGATTACAATATAGATCAGGCTGATATTGAAGCCCTAGAATAATGCCAAAGTTTTAAACTCACTTAAATAATTGAATAGATGAGGCTGATAAAAAGTCAACTGATTTTATTCTATGGTGTGATGAAGTAATTAAAAAATCTGCAATAGAATGGATTGAGGAAAATAAAGCAGAAGAGACCGGAGGAGGATTTGGATATAAAAGAAGTTTATTATAATATGTTTTTATTCGATAACGACTTTTTTGTTATATTTGAAATAGTAAAACTAAAAACGTTCTTTAAATCTTTTGTTAGATTTTGCAGATTAAAATATTATTGGATTGTGGCAAATTCGTAACTAGTGCAGAAAATAAAATTAGCAATTTGTTTATTTTCAATGATTTACACGATATGGTTCGAATCCCTCACTCTCCGCAAGTATTAAATATAAACCTACTGATTATCAGTGGGTTTTGTTTTTTTTATTAAAGTTTTCTTTCTCACATTTTCTCTATAGGTCTTATATAACAAAGATAGTGACGTAATCTTTAGAGTTGTTCAAATGGTAGTTGATTATGCTGTCTTATTATACAGAAAATCAGAATTATAAAAAAGTGAAAATAATCAGCTTAATCCTTTTTCTATTTTTATAAGTCAATATTTTTTCACAGAAAATTGATAGCAAAAAACTATACCTTTACAGGAATATAAAACTAATAATGCTTACGATAAATTTCTCAGAGTTTCCTGAACTGGAAACGGAAAGACTGAAACTCAGACGTGCTGATGTAAATGACATCAATGAATTATTTGCATTACGCTCTGATCCCAAAGTAATGGAATATATCCCCAAACCAGTAGCTACATCAATCGAAGAAGCATCGGATCACCTCAAAGCAATTGATGAAAAAATCAGCAGTAATGAAATCATTAATTGGGCAATTACCCTGAAAGGCGACGCTAAAATGATTGGGACTATCGGTTATTATCATATTAAACCTGAGCATTACCGGGCAGAAATCGGTTATATGCTGCTTCCTGATTTTCAGGGAAAAGGTTATGTTACCGAGGCCATTGCTGAAGTGGTTAATTATGGTTTTGCTACAATGGGATTACACTCGATAGAAGCGTTGATTGATCCTGCCAATTTAGGTTCTGCCAAAGTATTGGAGAAATGTGATTTTATGAAAGAAGGACATTTTAAAGAAAGTGAATTCTATAACGGAGAATTTATCGATACGGTAATTTATTCCAAAGTAAATGGACGAAATTAATGGTGAAAAACAAAAATTAATAATAGCAAAAACAGGATATATCTTATTGGGCTATTTTTAATTATATATAAAAATATCAAAAGAAGGACTACGCTTTTGGTCATAGTCTCTATCTCCGGAAAAAGTTGCAAATCAAGTGGTTTGCAACTTTTTTTGCTATAAAAGGATTGTGGCCAAAACAAAACGGTGATCATAGTACTTTTTAAAAATTGGAAAAAAATGGCACAATAGAGAATAGAAGTATCATCATTAAAATGTAACAGAAACGTTTTATGAGTTGTTATGATAATAACAGAGAAAAAATAGGATAACCATACCATTCAATTATTGACATATGAGAAAAATACATGCAATCATTATATTGTTTTTATCACTCAACATTTTTGCACAAAATGTAAATGACAAAATAAAACTATTTGAAAACGACTTCTACCATTGGGATAAATCAAAAAAGAAGACTTCTTTAAAAGATAGAATGTCTTTTTATAATGTCAACGCAGTAAGTATTGCGGTGATTAAAGATTACAAAATAGAATGGGCAAGAGCATACGGTTTTGCAGATGCTTCTGAGAAAAGAGTAGCAACTCCCCAAACGCTGTTTCAGGCAGGATCTATTAGTAAGACTATTAATAGCTTAGGTATTTTAAAATTAGTTCAGGAAGGAAAATTAGGTTTGGATGATGATATTAATAATTACCTGAAAACATGGAAATTTCCTTATGATAATGTTTCAAAAGGCAGGAAAATTACTATTGCTAATTTATTGAATCATAATGCGGGGTTGTCGGTTCATGGTTTCGGAGGTTATGAAAAAGGAACCCCTTTACCTACGACAATTCAAACGCTTGACGGATTGAAACCTTCCAATTCCGGTGCTGTCAGGTCTGTATTTGAACCAGGGGTGACGTTTCAGTATTCTGGTGGGGGAACGACGATTAGTCAATTAATTCTCGAAAATACAACCGGCAAAAAATACGAAGATTATATGCTGAAAAATGTTTTGACTCCATTGGGGATGGATAACAGTTCTTTCAGCCAACCCCCTGCAAAAAACAAAGAAAATTTGTTGGCAACAGGCTATAATTATGATAAAGAGGTGAGGGGGAAGTATCATATTTACCCCGAAAAAGCGGCGGCCGGTTTATGGACAAATCCAACAGATTTAGCAAAATATATTATTGAAACTCAACTGTCATTAGTAGGAAAATCAAATAAAATTTTGTCTAAAGAAATGTCACAAAAAAGACTGGAGAAAGATTTTGGAACATTTTCAGATGATTTTAATGGCGTGAAATATTTTAATCACAGCGGAGGAACTGATGGGTTTATTTGTTTCTATTTGGGAAGCGTTGAAGATGGAAATGGAGTGGTTGTGATGACCAATGGTAACAGCAATAAGATAGTAGAAGAAATTGTGGCAAGCATTGCAGGCTTGAATCAATTTAAAAATTACCCTTTACAATCGAGTAAAGAGTCAATTTCTGCAACGATAAGAAAAGAGCTGTCCAAAAGTGTAGACAAAGGTCTTGAACTTTACAAAAAACTAAAGAAAACTCAACCTAACGATTACAATTTCTCGAACGAAAGCGAACTCAATATGCTGGGATATGAATATTTGAATAATAATGAAATAGATGCTGCCATCAAAATTTTCACTTTGAATATCAATGAATTTCCAACATCAGCAAATGTCTATGACAGCCGAGGTGAAGCTTATTTTAATAAAAAAGATTATCAGTTATCAAAAAAGGATTATCAAAAAGTATTAGAACTGGAGCCAACAAATCCAAACGCAAAAGCAATGCTTCTGAAAATAGAAAAAGAAACCGGGAAATAATTAATGGATTTTATAAAATGCTCATAGACTGCTCAATCCGGGTATTTTTAAAGAATAGGAAAAGAAACTCATGAATATAAAACCAATAAGACCTCCTTACGAAAGAGGTCTTTTTTTATTGTAATTCAAGACTCAGTATGAATATCGTCTGATGTGTATGTTTGGAATAACCGGGTCAGATAGAAAAAGTGAGCATTTCCAGCAGTCCTTCACCCTGCTGATGAAACAGTTTATTATTTCCATTCAGCTGAAATTCGACATTTTTTACGCTGTCCATTTGGATGCTACTGACATTTAAATCATTGATGACTGCCATTATTCCTTTTCTGGAATACAGGTTTACACGGTCATCTATAAACTTTTCAAACAGGTCTATAATAGTATTGTGAAGAGGTTGCGCATACTCAGGTACATCTGTAAGTTCTAGGCAATAATCCATGATTACCCTATTGTGCTTATCTCCAGATCTAAACCTTTGCATCAGTGTAATAAATTGATGATTATGGATATAGTGAACAACTCCTTCAAAAATAATAACGGAAGGCTTTTCAGGTTGGTATCCCTGTAGCTGCAATGTCTCCATAAGTAGTTTGGTATCCGTTAAATTACATTGAATACAATGAGGAAGATCGGTATCAGAAATCAAATCTGAATAAATTGTTGCTTTAGTGTGAATAGTATCGCTTCCGTCTACTTCGAAAATATGGCTGATCCTATCTGCACAGTGCTCCAACAGAAAAATTGATAATGGATCCAGGCCGGCTCCAAGAATGCATACCTGTTGTTGAGGATGGGAAAGGAGTAGTTCTGAAAGTGCTTTTCTGATATATCTTTTCCTTAAGCAGATTACATCGCTAATAGTGGCAGAAACGGAAGCCATCTGTTCATTGGCAGCCGCTATAGAGCCGAAGTCAATATATTCAAGATATCTTTTCTCCAGATCAGAAGTGTATACTGAATTTGATTGTTGTAGCACTAAAGCAGAAGTAAGAGGGACATTGGTTTTAATATGAGCGTTCACGGAGAATAAATTTTTAAATGAGAATTTGTATTTGTTAAATATAGTTATAATAAATTATTATGTTTTAAGTATTTATTTAAATTATTTTATTTTAGATTAAATAATTTAAATAAACAATATTATGATTAATAATAGTTAAATTACGTAAGTAATTAAAATAAAACTGAATTCAAATCATGTAAACATTCAAATTAATGAATAAAACAATCACAAAAGACCTTAAAGTTTTGCTACTGAACCCATTTCCGCAACGTATAAGTCCACATGCAGAGCTCCTTAAGGAAGAGAGCGAAAGATGGATCAGGGAAGAATATAGTTCTTTATCCCCATCCTTTGTCAAAATGATGATGAGGCTCAATGGTGCTTCCTGGGCTGCCCATTGCTGGCCGGATGCTTCTCTCCCCGTATTGACTTCCATCACCAGAGCTTTGTTGTGGGGGATTGCCCAGGATGATTATTATGCTCCACTTCAGGGGGATGAATTGCCAAAGGTAACTTATCGTATGATGGAAATAGCGCGGGGTACAATTCCAGAACCGGAAGAAAATCCTATTATTCATCAGTTTTCTATCTTTATGAGGGAATTTGAAAATATTGCAACAGAAGATTGGATGAAAAGATATGTATACGATATCTCTCAATATCTTGAAGGGATAGAAATAGATTCATCGATAAGCTACCGTAAGAACATTAACTATCCCACCATTAATGAATATATACCCATTCGTAGAAAAAATGTGGCTATGGCTACTGTAAATGATAAGATAGAGTTGGTAACAGGTATTTTACCTGATTATATTGTAGTGCATCCTTTTATCCAGCAAGCCCGCATCCTGGCAGGAGATTTATTTGCCTGGAGTAATGATCTGATTTCATTGGAAAAAGAAATGCGGGATGATGAAGCGATGAACCTTGTATTGGTTATCCAGAATGAACGGAAATGTTCAATTGAAGATGCTTTTGATGAAGCTGTTCAGATGTATAACTCCCGTGTGGAGTGCTTTATGGATCTGTATAATGATATTCCCGATTTTGGTATCTATACGCCGGTGGTGAAGAAATTTCTGGAAGGGCAGGGCTTATGGATCAGCGGCTATCTGAACTGGTTTGAAGAAACCAACAGATATAAACCATCAGATCAACTTATTTAAGTCATCAAAATATTATCTGAGAATAAAATCACTGGATTTGTATAAAATACTCAAAGACCACCCAATCCGGGTATTCTAAAATAACGGAGAAAAAACTTGGGAATATAAGACGAATGAAAAAGAACCTTCTTACAAAAGAGGTCCTTTTTATGTTCATATAGGCTAATCTCTGTTGCCACTTTTAGCTTGTCGCACCGCCTGATTATCCTTTTGATTAAAACGATAAACTAATGTCAGACGATAACGGGCCGCATTGGGAATGCTGGTTTGATTAATTTCATAATCCGATCCAATAGTTCTGGTGTTAAACTTTCGGAGTTCAAACAAATTACTTACATCCAGCGTAAGTGTTGCTTTATCTTTCCAAAAAGTCTTGCTGAGCCCCAGGTCAATACTGTGCAGTGCGTCTGTACGGGTTTGCGCTGTAGCATTAGCTCCTCTGAAGTTATAGACTGCCTGAAAAGAAAGCTTATTTTTAAATTTTAGTTGGGAACTCAGGCGGGTTGTAAGTGTATTACCGGAATAATCAAAGTTTTGATTTTGATAACTGCCTTGCTCCTTATAGTGATACACATTCAGCTCAGCATTTGCCTGTAGCCATTTGAAAGGGTTGTAGAGTAGAGAGAGCTCAAAACCGGTACGTGTTTCTTTATTAATATTCACTGGCATAGTGATCAATAAACCGTTAGCATCCCGAAAAGTATAATCCTCTATTACGCCGTTATTTCGTTGGTGATAAATAGATGGGTTAAAAGTAAATGTTTTCCAGTTTTTGAGGAAAGCCAGTTCAAATACATTGGCGTAAGATGGGTTAAGATCCGGATTGCCAACATAACGGGTGCTCAAATCAGTAAGCTCATTAAACGGATAAAGCATTCCCAGTCTGGGTCTGTTGATACGTTTACTGTAGCTGGCTTGCAAGTTGGCGGCAGCATTGAAACGATAGCTGATATTTAATGTTGGAAACAGACGATTGTAATTCTTTTGATTCGTGTAATTGCCTGCACGGTCATCAATACCGATATGAGTGAGCTCACCACGAAGGCCTGCCTGATAACCAAAAGCACCTGTTTTACCGGAAAACTGTATATAGGCACTTCCTATCAGTTCTTTATACAAGAGATGATTGTCGATCCCGTCAATAATTTCCCAGCTTGCAGTATTCTGTTGCTCTGCAATAAAATCAGAGTTTACCCTGCGGTCTTCCATTTTTAAACCGAATTCCAGGGTAGAAGTGCTGTCTAAAGGCTGTACCATATCGGTCTTAATCATCAGGTCCTTACTTTTTCCGAAAGAATTTGTCCTGATCATAGGGAATGTAGTGGTAACGGGTAAAATTTTGCTGGTGGATAAATTCCAGTCTTTATCGCTGTCCCAGAAATCATATTGCATATCTACCGTCAACTTTTTACCTGCTTTCTCAAAAGTTTTAGTATAATTAAATTCAAGCTGGTTATAGCTTCGTTTTTCCCATGATTCACCACTTCGGCTGAGGCTGCTGTCAAGAACACTGTTTTTTCCGGAATATGAATAACTTAGCCGGGTTTTGTCATGATCATTGGTTGAATTTCGCATGAAAGCAGCAGTGATCGTGTTATGATCATTGATTTGAAAGTCTGCACCAAAATAGAGTAGTCTTGCATCATCATGCCGGTCTTCATCCTGACGTTGGTTCAGGTATACCGGGGTCCCGGAACGTCCGGCAGATTGTTGCATGGTATATAAACCAACATAATCTGATAACCGTAAACCATAAGTCGCAAATAAATTAATTCTATTGGATTTATAGCTTAAACTGGGACTTATACGGGTCTCATTAGGAATACCACCCACCAGACGCAATTGGCCACTGAATCCGGCCTTCTTATTTTTTTTAAGAATGATATTGATGATCCCTGCGGAACCGGCTGCATCGAATCGGGAAGAGGGATTGGTGATGACTTCTATACGCTCTACCTGATCGGCAGGAAGCTGTTCCAAGGCATTATTTTGGGTTAATCCCGTACGCCGCCCGTCCACAAGTACCAATACTCTGCTATTTCCACGCAGGCTGATTGTTCCTCCGGGACTGACACTCACTGAAGGTACAATATTGAGTAAATCGGTCACCGCCCCGGATTGGGAGACGACATCTTTACCCACCTCGAAAACCTTTTTATCAAGTTTTAAACTGACCGATGATCGCTGAGCTGTTACATTTACCTCCTGTAATAACTTGGTATCAGGTTCTAAAACGATGGTTCCAAGGTTGATTACTTCATTGGGGTGTGCCTGTAAAGGTTTACTGATCGCCTGAAATCCGATCAGATTGTAGCTGATTGTGTAATTCCCTGCAGGGATGTTTTCCAGTCGGAAAGCACCCTTGGTATCCGAAATTCCGGCGGCAACAGGACTTTCTGTGTTACTTCTTACCGTGACGGTTACATACGGTATGGAGGTACCTTGTTTTTCATGGATGATACCGGTTATCTGACCTGTCTGTGCAAAGCAGTAAGACACAGTTATAAAGATAAGAAAAGGTGTTGCTAATAGTTTCATGATGTAAATTTAGATCACGGATAAACCGGTTATCTGTGAAAACATTTCAACGACTCTATAAGCTTCTAAACAGCCATCAGGCTTTGAAAATTACCTTGTATATTTACATCATGCATAACCTGTTATTTTTGTTGACATTGCTCAGTGCACTGACCAGACCTGTGATCCGTACTGAAGAACCGATACCTGTCTATAAAACAGGTGATAACAAAGCATGGGCAGCAAAAGATTATGATGATAAAGGCTGGTCTCAGACCAGGGGAAATACCCTGGACAGGATATTTTGGTCGAGAACCCATTTTGAGCTACGTCCGGTGGAAAATGAGCTGAAACCTCTTGGCCTTCAGATTCAGTCTTTTGGTGCTTTTGAGGTATATTGGGATGGAGTACTGATTGGACACAACGGACAGCTTCCCCAACATGGAAAGCCAGAAATGCCGGGGACTGAGAGCAGTTATTACAGGGTTCCGGACCATTTGATTTCACCGGGTTTCCATACCGTTGCCTTGCGCAGTTCGCAATCATTTTTTCCTGAGGTACAACGTTCTGTAGATTTTAAGATGGATAGCTATACGGCATTATTAACAAAACCTTTGGTGACAATGTCTTATATGAATCTGATGGCAGGAGCTTTTCTGATTGCGGCCGTCTATTATTTTTTTCTTTACCTGAACAGCAGGCGCAGGCCATGGGATACCCTGATCTTTGCTTCTATATGTTTTCTTTTTTTTGTTTTACTGATCATGGAATACCTGAAATTCCATGTTGTAATTCCGTATACTGATTTTTTTGTACGCCTTGAAATCATCGGATGGCTTACCTTTGCCAATGCCCTGCTGGTGCCTTTATATTTTATCATTCAGTTTAATTGTAAACAGGGAAAATGGTTGATGGGGGCCTTACTTATTACATTAGTATTGCTTTACATTGTACATTATGGAGCTTATGATCTTACCGCACGTCTTTATAGTTTGGCCATGCTGATTGCAGCTTTCATTGTAGTTTTGAATGGTATTATTCAAAAAGAAAAAGGAGGTTTTATAGCGCTAGCAGCACTTGTAATCAGTGCTTTGGTTAATAAATTGGTGGTTTATGACTTTGGCCTGTTTATCAGTTTTACCGTCATTGTATTGAGTATGCTTTACCTTCATTCCATTAGGGCAAGTGTCATTGAAACAGAACATCAGAATGCAGTATTGCTTTCTTCAAGATTACAGTTAGAATTGCTTAAAAAGAATATTCAGCCTCATTTTTTAAGAAATACGCTGACCTCCATGATGGATTGGGTAGAAGAATCTCCTAAGGAAGGCTCACGGTTCATACAGGCACTGGCTACAGAATTTGACATTATGAATGAAATTTCCGAGCAAACTCTAATTCCTATTACCAAAGAACTGGAGTTTTGCCGGCAGCATATATCGATTATGGGGTTTCGTAAAGAAATCAATTACATTTGGGAAGAGGTGGGAATAGATGAAGAGCAGCTCATACCGCCGGCTATTATTCATACTTTACTGGAAAATGGAATAACTCATAGTGAACCTTTACCGGGAAATACTGTGAAATTTGTGCTCTCTTATTTTTTGAAAGAGAAAACCCATGAGTATACTTTTGAAACACTGGCAGAAAACCGGAAAGTGATGACGAAGAGGACTGGAGGAAATGGCTTTAAATATATTAGAGCACGGCTGACTGAAAGCTATGGCCAAAACTGGACCTTCGATTCAGTTGCTACTGAAAACGGCTGGATATCTACCATTCATATTTTACGACAATGAACATACTGATTATAGAGGATGAGGCAAGGATTGCCCGCCGCCTGGAACGAATGACCATCGAATTCTTTGCAAGTAAACCCGTTACAATTAGTATTTGTGACTCTTTACAGAAAGGACTTGATCAAATTAGAAATCAGCTTCCTGATCTGTTGCTTCTGGACCTTAATCTCAATGGAGATAATGGATTTGAAATATTGGAACAGATGGTAGCGTCCTCTTTTCATACGATTATTGTTTCAGCTAATACCGATAAGGCTATTACTGCTTTTGCCTATGGGGTGCTTGATTTTGTTCCAAAACCTTTCGATCAGGAGCGGCTTTTTAAAGCCTTGACACGGTTTGTAAGCCCCGCTTTAAAAGTGGAAGAAGACATTAAATATCTTGCTGTAAAAAAAGCCGGACAGGTTCGTCTCATCAATATTACAGAACTCATTTACATTAAGGGAGCCGGAATCTACACCGAGCTTCACCTTACCAATGGACGGAGTGAGCTCCACGACAAGTCTCTTGAATTATTACACCAGCTGCTTCCTGATCAGTTTGAACGGATCCATAAATCCTATTTGGTTAATTTTTCGCAGGTTGAAAAGGTGCTCGTCAATACAGGTACCCGCTACAGTGTACTGCTTAAAACAGGTGAAGTACTGCCTGTAGGCCGCTCAAAGTATAAAGAACTCAAGAATAAGATGATCTGATTTCTGAAATTGATACAGTAGATTTTCCGGGTATTTATAGTCACATGGTTTGTTTTGACTTTTTTGTATTTTAGCACACGCCTGAAAGTGGATTATTTCATCAATTGATGAATGAATAAAACATTTCATAATGAAAAACTAAAAAATAATAACTAAAAGATTGTATCAAGCCATGGAAAAAGAAATAACGGAGTTAACCGATCAGGAACTATTAGAGAAAGTAAAAAAGAAAAAGTCTAACGACATTACCAATGCTGTAATCTTGGGATTTCTGATTGGTATTGCCACCTACAGCACTGTAAAATATGGTTTGGGACTTTTTACGTTTCTTCCTGTGCTTTTTGCTCTTTTTGCTGCCAATAAATGGGGGAAAGACAAAAAAGCATTAGAAGAAGAATTAAAATCAAGAAACCTGAAGTAAGGCATCACTTTATATCTTTAGAAATCAAATGATCACCATTAAAAAATAATCCTATGAAAATAAAATCGTTCACCCTTATCTTAACCCTACTTTTTCAATTCGTAAGCTTAACTGTATTTTCACAGAAAGCTGAGGGCTTAAGTTCCTTATTGGATAAAAACGCTGAATTTATTTTCCCGCAAACCACAGACAAAGTTGCTAAAGTACTGCATACAGAAACTGTTTTCTATGGAGATGCCAATGAGGAAAAATATGCTAAATGGCTTACCAAATCAGGATTGGAATTATATTGCAGCCTTGGAAAAAATAATGTGATCAACGAAATGTTTTTCGATATTCCGGATGATAAAGTTATTATTGTGGAAGGTCTGCCTTTTGGTCTTGTCATGAATAAAACAACGTTAGAGGAAAGTAAAACCAAATTCGGTAAATATGGTGCTAAGGTCCAAAAGCTAGGAGATGACAGCTCATTCTCGGGCGGTGCAAAGCTGATTTTCAAAAAAGGGAAGTACTATACAACATTGCTTTTTGACAATAAGAATCTTCTGAAATTTATAGGTCTTACAACAGAGCTTGCTGATCCTGCTGCCGGTTAACAAGGTCCTCTGTCTTAAAATAATACCGGGTTTCCGGTTGGATATAAAAAACCTTCAGAAGTAATCTGAAGGTTTTATTTTTTCAATGTTATCTTGCTTTTCTTTAATTACGCAAAAACTGTCCAATTCCCACAGAATCAAAGGTAAAAACAGACTTGTTTTCAGACTTATCGATTTTGCTGCTGATGGTCAATGCCCATAAAACTAATTCTTTACAGAAATTTTGATCTTCCGTACTTAATTCTGACGCATTTTCTTCAATAAGTGCCACTAAAGGTTTTATACTGTCTAGTTTAGCATAGAACTCCTCATCCGTATCATTGTAATTGAGTTCAAGATGGTTTTTATTGAACCATCTGATGAGATCTGTGTAAGGTGTTTTTATATCTTCTTTTTCCAGTTTAGGGATGCGTGGGAATATACTTTCAAACTGTCTCATCACAGCTTTGTCAATTAATATTTTCGCCACATAATCCGCTCCTTCCTGTTCACCTTCATATACCAGTTCAATTTTTCCTGTGATGGATGGAATAATAGACATAAAATCGAGCAAACGTACTGTAGTCTTTTCGGTATCTGATTCAATCAGGCGTAATTTTGCTGCGGCTACCAGATTTTCCATAGCGCTGATGGTCAGACGGGCACTTACTCCGCTTTTTGCATCTACGTATTCACTGTCACGGGCTGCAAAAGCAACTTCCTCCAAAAGATCTTTTGCCAAGCTACTGATTTGTATTTGTGACTGATCCTCAGGCGAAATCATGGCTTCCTGTTCTGTGATCTGTCTGGCCAGTGCGATTGTTTTAGGATAATGAGTGAAAATTTGTGATCCGATTCTGTCTTTAAGTGGGGTGACAATGCTGCCCCGATTGGTATAGTCTTCCGGATTCGCGGTAAAGACAAATTGAATATCAAGAGGCATTCTCAATTGAAATCCACGGATCTGAACATCTCCTTCCTGTAAAATATTAAACAAGGAAACCTGTATTCTTGCCTGTAAATCAGGAAGCTCATTGAGCACAAATATAGAACGGTTCGCACGGGGAATCATTCCGTAATGCAGTACCCTTTCATCAGAATAGGGCAGCTTTAGGGTCGCTGCTTTGATAGGATCTATATCACCAATTAAATCAGCAACATTCACATCGGGAGTGGCCAGTTTTTCGAAAAAACGGTTGGAACGGTGTACCCACGAAATGGGAGTTTCATCCCCTAATTCTGCAATAAGGTCTCTGGCGAATTTTGAGATAGGGTGGTATGGGCTGTCATTGATTTCAGAACCTTTTACTATGGGCATATATTCGTCAAGCAGATTCACCATACTTCTGGCAATTCTTGTTTTTGCCTGTCCGCGGAGTCCCAGCAGATTAATATGGTGACCGGCAAGAATTGCCTTTTTCAACTGGGGAATTACCGTATCTTCATATCCCCAAAGTCCTTCAAATACAGGTTCTTTAGCTTTAATTCTTGCAATGAGGTTACCCTGAATTTCTTCATTAATCGTTTTATCAGTATATCCTGATTTTTTTAATTCTTTAAATGTGATATCGTTTTTCATTTTGTTTACTAATACTATATTATCTGATGAGAAATAGTGATGCCTTTATCAGTGAATTTTGATGACTGGTATTTAATTCCGGCATCTGGTTATATTCTCTTTATTCTGTTTTTTTCGTAATCTTCAAAAATCATTTGTCCTAAACCGGACAGGCCTGTAAGAAATGCTTTTCCTTTGTTTTGAGCTGTAAATGCTTCTACAAATTGACGGAGATAAGGATCCTGGGCAATCATAAAGGTGGTAATAGGAATTTTCAGTTTTCGGGCTTGTGCTGCTTTATTGAGACACTGGGACACAATCTTTTCATCCAGACCATAGCTGTTCATATAAAACTCGCCGCTGGGTAGCTGGATGCAGCTTGGTTTTCCGTCAGTGATCATAAAAATCTGTTTATTGGTATTTCTTTTTCTCCGAAGAATATCCATAGCCAGTTCCAGTCCGGCGACTGTATTGGTATGATAAGGACCTACCTTTAAATAGGGAAGATCTTTGACCTTAATAGGCCAGGCTTCATTTCCAAAAACAATAATATCTATAGAGTCCTTAGGGTATTTGCGCTTTATTAATTCTACCAATGCCATAGCCACTTTTTTGGCCGGTGTAATACGGTCTTCACCATATAAAATCATGGAGTGGCTGATATCGATCATCAGCACCGTACTCATTTGTGCTTTATGTTTGGTTTCCTCTACAATGAGGTCATCTTCCGTTAAGCGCAGGTCTGAGATTCCATTATTGATCTGGGCATTTTTTAGACTTTCCGTTAAATTCAAGGTGGCCAGGTCATCTCCGTACTGGAAAGAGCGGTTTTCACCGTCACGTTCATCTCCGATTCCTGCTTTGGTGGTGCGGTGATTTCCGGTTCCGTTTTTTTTGAGTTTCCCAAAGATTTGGTCGAGGGCATATTCCCGTAATGCAGATTCCAGTTTGGGAGTCAGGATGTTTTTCCCTTTGCCTTGCCCTGAATTACCCTCCTCAGGATCTTCTTCCTTGATGTATCCCCGTTTTTTTAAATCTTCTTCAAAATCCTGAAGTGAATATTCATCACTAAAAATATCATATTCTTTATCAAGCATATCGAGCCATTCAAAGGCTTCTTCAATATCGCCGGAAGTGTGGGTGAGCAAATCTTTGAAAATATCAAAGACCCGGTCAAAATGTGATAATTCTTCCGGAATATGTTTACTGAACGTAAAACCTCTCTGAGAATTAAAATCTTTATTTGTCATAAGATGATGAAGCTATATTGGGTTGCGAATACATGAGATACCGGTTGAAATGCAGAACCGTTACACCGTTGATGAACGTTTTTTATTTCATTCGAAATGATCTCCATATTCTATAATTTTTATTTTCTTAAACGTTACAAGTTAGGAAATTATCATATCAAGATTCCTGATGAAAAATAGAAAATACTAATGATAACGATATGAAATCAGAATATATAGGAAAAGGAATATTAACCTGATTTCGGGATCGAGCTGAAAGAGGGATGAATATATACATTCTGATCATTACCTGGAAATTTGATCACATCATGGATGTAAGCTCACTTCCATCTTCCTTACAACATAATTACCTTAATTCCTTATTTTACTTGGGATGACATTATATTTTCTCTTAAAAGCTGCTGAAAAATGCCTTGGATTTTTGTAGCCCATCCTGTCTGATATTTCACTGATATTCAAACTTCCCTCTAAAAGCAGTCTTTTAGCCTGATCCATTTTGGTGTCGTTCCAGAAATTGAAAACCGTTGTCCCGAATACTTCCTTAAAACCTTTTTTTAGGGTGAATTCATTGGTGCCAAACCGATGGGCGAGATCGATCAGAGAACACGTTTGATTTAGGTTGTGGAGGATATAATCTCTTATGGCATATATTTTATCTTCATCCCTTTTTATGAGTGAGGATTTTGAAGATTCATTTTTAAAAAACTGTTCAAGCTGCAATAGTAAAAGTTCACTTACTTTAGCTTCCAGATAAATTCGTTTGAAAGCACCTTTTCTTTCGCAGTTCATAATGTCATTCAGAATCTGGTACATTTCCAAACTGATCCGGTGATGATCCTGAGCCATCAGACATGAATTCTGATCTTCAATAGCTGTTCTGAAGGCATCAAATAATTCAGAATTTTCAGGCAGGAATTTTTTAAAAAATTCAGGAGCCAGATTGATCTCTAAAAGCTTCATATCACTACCGTCAAACTCCATCTTACCACGCATGTGGTGGGCGTAGATAATATTGTGCTGATAACTCTCAAAGCTTACGGTTTTTTGAAAATTTTCTGAGATTGCCGAACTTTTACCATGGAGTGTGAAATGCATTTCCACACTGTCAAAATCCGTTTCGAAATAGAGAAGAAGTTTATGGGCTAAAGAAATATTTCCAAAACCGATATGAACGTTTCCAAAACAAATCTCATGATAAAAACCACTTCCGTAGGGAGGTTTTAAATAAGTAATACACTCTCTGATGTCTCCGTCATTTAGGAAAAATGTATCCGGATACTCTTTTTCGATCAATGTTTGTCCTATTTTTTCATCGTACAGTCTTAATGTCATTTTTCCGGTCTTTTAGTTAGAATTTCCTTTTCGCGGACTTTTTACTCCGTTTTACAGACCCTCAAGCCCATCTTTAGTTGATACTTTTGCACAAAGATAATTTTTATTTAGAATTATTCTTAATAACTAAGTTTGTTTTTTATGAAAGACTCTAAAAAAAAGAAAAACGGAATTTCAAGATTGCTTGAGATTGCAGGGAGGAGGAAAGGTTTATTGTTTGTGTCAGGTTTGCTGGCTGTGATCCATGCATTCCTAAGTCTGGTTCCTTATATTTTGGTATTTTATATCATCAGGGAACTGACCAGAGAGACTGTTGATTTTAATAGGACCCGAACTTATATCATATATGCACTTATAGCAGCAGTGGTAAGTATGCTTGTCTTTTTTATTTCAGGAATTCTCTCCCATATCGCAGCTTATAATATCTTGTTTGAACTCCGAAGATTTATCGTGGATAAAGTAGGCAAGTTGCCTATGGGGTATCTCAATAACAGAAATTCAGGAGCACTTAAGAAAATCCTGTCTGATGATGTAGAGAGAATTGAAAACTTTGTTGCCCATCAAATTCCGGATTTTGTAAAAGGAATTGCCTTACCTGTGGTTACCATTGCTTTTCTTTTTTCTCAGGACTGGAGACTGGCAGCTATCAGTTTTGTTCCATTGCTGGCGTTGGCTGTTTTGCTTCCCAGGATGTATGGTGGCCGAAATAAACAGCTGATTAAGGATTACCATACCTCTCTTGAGGAGATGAACTCCGGAATTGTGGAATATGTCCGTGCGATGCCGGTGATGAAAATATTTGGGCAGTCTGCAGAAACCTTTGATAAGTATGGAAATACGGTAAAAAGATTTAATGGTTTTGTCATTGATTGGGTGAAAACAAGTACTCCTGCATTTGCTGTATTTATGAGTTTTGTAAGCAATGCCATGTTACCTGTTTTAGCGTTGGGACTCTATTTGTATTTTGAAAATGGAGTGAGCCTGGCCACTTTGCTGGTGTTTTTAATTCTGGGAACAGGGTATATCAAACCACTTTTTGCACTGAGTAATATGGGAATACAAATTTCTATTATTAACCGTGGCGTTGAGCAGATTGATGAGCTTCTATATCACAAAAGTATCGCAGAAAATAATAAGAACCTGCAGCCTGAAGATTTCAGTATTGCCTTTGAGAAGGTAAGCTTTGCATATGATGAAAACAATTACGTACTCAAAGAAGTGAACTTTGCCATCAAAGAAAAATCCATTACAGCTTTGGTGGGACCTTCGGGAGCCGGGAAAAGTACTGTGGGGCAGCTTTTAGCCAGATTTTGGGATGTCAGTACCGGAAGCATCAGGATTGGAGGGGTTGATATCAGAGATTTTCCGACAGAGCAGCTGATGCAAATGGTTTCTTTTGTGTTTCAGGACAGTTTTATGTTCCAGCAAACGATGTATGAAAATATAAAAATGGGTATGGATAAGACCCGTGATGAGGTTGAAGAGGCAGCAAAAGCCGCTCAAATTCATGATTTAATTCTAAACCTTCCCAATGGATATGAGACTTTATTCGGACAGTCCGGGGTTCATTTAAGTGGTGGAGAGCAGCAGCGCTTTCAGCTGGCAAGAGCGATTCTGAAAAATGCACCCATTCTGATACTGGATGAAGCAACAGCCTTTGCAGACCCGGAGAATGAGTATAATATCCAACAGGCCTTCAGTAAATTAATTAAGAATAAAACTGTACTCATCATTGCCCACAGACTGAGTACGATCACAGATGCCGACAGGATTCTTGTTTTTGATAAAGGACACCTTAGTTCGGAAGGCAGGCATGATGATCTTTTACAGGAAAGCGGGATCTATGAAAGAATGTGGAATGCTCATATCCGGGCTAAAGAATTTGTCATGTAACTGAATAGAATGAAAGAAATAAGAACTGATGATCAGAATAATGTTTATCAGGAGGATAAAAACAACCATGAACGAAGCCGTGCTTATCTTAAACATGATGAAGTATTAACAGAAAGTATAACTAAAGAATAGATGTAATGAAGAATTTTAAAGCAATACAGGGTGAATTTACGGTGTGCCGGAAAGAATATATTACCCCACACTATATCAGGATATTTTTTACAGGAAAAGAGGTCCCGTTAATCGCCAATACGACGATTGGGGTGAATAATAAGATTCTTATTCCACCAAAAGGGGTACATACCATTCATTTCCCTGAATTTGATTATGAAAAGATGCAGTGGAGGCCTCAGCCTGAAGAGGTTCGTCCTATTGTAAGGACATATACCCACCGGGGAATTGATCTTGAAAAAAATGAAATCTGGATTGACTTTGTAGCTCACGGAGACGAAGGTCCTGCTTCTGCCTGGGCAATTACGGCAAAGGAAGGGGATCTGTTGGGTATTTTAATGAAAGATGGGGAAACAGAGCTCTATGCAAAAGCTGAAAATTATCTTTTGGTTGCGGATTCTACGGGGATTCCTGTTATTGCTGCAATTTTGGAAGATTTACCGTCTGGAGTGAAGGGAACCTGCATTCTTGAGGTCGATAGTAAAATGGAGGAACAGCGGTTGGAAACCAAAGCAGACATAAGGTTTCTGTGGATTCATAATGAAAATCCACAACAGGGCAGCCGTTTGGCAGAAATCGTAAAACAACAGTCTCTGCCTGAGACCTCTCGCTCCGGGTATGTTGCTGCTGAATTCTCATCAGTAAAAGAAATCCGCAGATATCTCCGGAAAGAAAAGAACTGGAAGCAGGAAGAACTCTACGCCTATTCTTATTGGAAATCCGGGGTTTCCGAAGATAAATCTACCATAGACAGGCATCAGGAAAATGCAGCCGGCTAAACTTCATTCAAGTATTTATAAAAACCTAAGTATAGTAGAAAAAAACGAAAATATGAAATATTCAAACAAAATAAACTGGGCATTTGCCTGTGCCATTCTCGTATCCATATTGTGGATAATAGGGGACATCTGTATTGCCGGATTTGATCCTGATCCTGCAGATTATCCGTTATATTCAGAAAATTATGCCGACCTGATGGATGTTGGTTTAGCCACGCTTATGCTGGAAGGATCCACTTCCAGGCTTATGTTTGGAGCTCTGATAGGGGCTTTAAGTGCACCATTACTTTTTCCTGCAACATGGCTGGTGTACCAGTTTTTCAGAGATAAAACAAAATGGTATGCTATACTTACTTATTGGATTTTACTGGCAGGGGCTATTTTATCTCCTTTAGGTCACGCTGTATTCTTTTATGTAGGTGAAATCTATAAAGCAGTTGGTCATACTGACCCTGTTTCACATCCTTATATTTTGGGGATGGGAAGAAGCTTTGTGAGAATGCTGAATATTTCCTGGGGAACAGCCATTGGAGTATTAGCTGTAGGCTGGATTCTGTTTGCAGTTTGTATTGTGATGAAAAAAACGGTGCTTCCTGCATGGACGGCTGTAGTGACCCCTTTTGTATTGACTGTTTTTCTGGTTTTTATCAAAAATGTACTGCCTTTGCCTTATTCCGGGTGGTTGGGAGGAGCTGTATTTAATGTAGCCTATCTTATATTTTTCAGCTCACTGTTTTTACTTTTCAGAAAAAAAATAAGATCAGAATTATAACCATTAAATCATTTAAAAACAATGATCAAAAACTTACAATACGTTACTTCCTTTAATTCGAAAGAAACTAAGAAAGTAATGATTATGGAGATTATTCACAGCATCTTCATTGCAGCCCCTTCGGGAATCTTACTGATTATCATTTGGGAATTATTTTCATCTGATCCGGATACGACCAGAGTTTGGTCAGTTGTTGCTGTAATGGCTGTTATGCTGGTCATCCAGTTTTTTGTGGCATCACGTTCAATGGTTCGGTCAAACATTTTGGTATATGATCTCTCTACCAAGCTGCGGATTAAATTGGGAAACCATATTCAGAAGTTCTCACTGGGATTTTTCAAGCAGAAAGATCCGGGAGAAATTGCTTCGGTAGTTTTACAGGATGTGGCCAATTTTGAAGGAATCTTTGGCCATAGTATTGGAAATCTTGCTTCTGCAGCTTTTGGAACGGTTGTACTGTCCATATTTTTATTGATTTACGATTGGAGATTAGCTTTATGTCTGCTGGCAGCATTACCTCTGGTATATCCATTTTTGAGGATGGCCAATTATTTGGTAAGCCGCCTGGGGAAAAAGCAGATTGTGGCAAGAAATACAGTGGGAGCTAAATTTTTAGAATATGTCCAGGGAATCCGTCATTTAAAGTCTTACAGTTTAACGGGTGAAAAGTACAAAGGACTGGAAGACTCATTTGAAGATCTGCGCAGGAAGTCTATTCGCCTCGAAGCAGTTCCCGGACCATTTATTGTTACGGCGTCCATTGTGTTTGAGATTGGATTTGTTCTGACGGTGGCCCTTGGACTATACTTTCTTTTTAGCCATTCTATCACAATTCCCGTTCTGATTACCTTTTTAATTATGGGGTATAATCTTTATAATCCATTGAAAGTGGTCATGGTTGACTATCTGGTATTGCGGTATATGAATGAAAGCTTAAGCCGGATCATTGGGATTTTGGAAGAACCTACTATGGAAACCGGAGAAAATAAGCTTCCTGAACACTATGAAATTCATTTCAATAACGTCAGTTTTGGATACCAGGATAAAATGACCCTGCAGGAGATTAACTTTACTGTTCCCGAAAGATCTATGCTTGCTTTGGTAGGCCATTCCGGTTCGGGTAAAACGACTGTGGCCTCCCTGATCGCCAGGTTTTGGGATGTCAACACCGGAAGTATAAGTATTGGAGGAGTAGATATCAGAGAGATAGACCAGAGAGAATTTTACAAACTCATCAGTGAAGTTTTTCAGGATGTTTATCTTTTTGATGATACCATTTATAATAATATTAAAATCGGAAATCCCGATGCCGCAGATCATGATATCTATAAAGCGATGGAGCTTTCCCAATGTATGGAATTTATCAGTGAACTGCCTGAAGGAATCAATACAAAAGTAGGAGAGGGTGGAAGCAAATTGTCAGGTGGACAAAAGCAGAGAATCAGTATTGCAAGGGCTTTGCTGAAGAATGCTCCCATTATTCTGCTGGATGAAGCAACGGCAAGTTTGGATCCTGAAAATGAAATTTATATTCAAAAGGCCATTCAGGAACTTGTAAAATCAAAAACGGTGGTGGTGATTGCCCATAAACTTTCAACGATACAAAATGCCGGGCAAATTGTTGTTCTCAACGAAGGGATGGTTGCTGAAAAAGGCAATCATCAGGAGCTTCTGTCTAAAAATGGAATCTATCGTAGAATGTGGGATATCCAGCATCAGTCCAATGGATGGAAGGTAAAATCATAAATGTTTTAAAGTAAAGTTCGAGTTTTTTAATTCTCTAAGGAGAAGATGTTAACCTACCGGCTACCGGTAGGTTTTATGATTATACGGCAATCATAGTGGCCGTCATTTTTGCAAGTAATTTCTCCTCGTATTCATCATAAATATAGCCTTCACAAACGGTCAGTGTTCTTCCTGACTGAAGGACTTTTCCAATGGCAATGAGTTTATCTGTTTTGGCCGGTTTCATAAAGTTGACTTTAAACTCTACGGTCAATACATTGGCATTTTCGGGCATGGTGGTTAAGGCCGCATATCCACAGGCACTGTCTACAATAGTGGTCATAACTCCTGCATGGAAAAAGCCATGTTGCTGTGTTAAAGCATCGGAAAACGTACAGCTGATTTTTACTATTCCTTTATCAACTTCATCCAGTTGGGCTCCTATGGTTTTCATGATACCTTGCTGATCAAAGCTCTGTTGTATTCTGTCAAACATGTATTTTATTTTATTCGTGAAACTTTAAGCCATCCAAGGCTTTATCTACTTTTTTATGGTCACCATACACAATGATGCCAACTAAATCCAGGGTATCTGCGGTATGTTTTGCTATTTCTGCAATATTTTCTTCTCCTGAGCGGGTATCAAAAAGCGGCCGGGTGTAGATTCCGATCGCTAGCTCACGGTTTCTGGAACGGCGGAATGCTCTTTGCAGTTTTTCGGTAGTGTCTGCTTTATAGATAAGGGTAGGGTGCTTGATGAATGGCAGGAATTTTTCCTGATCGGCTGTTATGAAGTCCTGACCATGGGTCTCCGGAAATTGAATGGCAATACTTCCTGCCAAAAAAGAAACAACATTAAGTTTTTGCCAGGCTAATAAATCGTCCTTAATGACGATGGCTACTTTTTTATCGTACATTATTAATCTTTTAAATTTAATTCCATTTGAATATTACATCGTTGATAGGGAGTAGGGCGTCCTGTTATTTTCTGGAATCCCAATTTATAATACAGGTTGATTGCGGGTTTCAATATTGTGTTGCTTTCAAGATAGAGTTTGGACGCTCCGGATTCTCTGGCAGCACTGATCATTGCGCATCCTAGTAACCAACCCATATTTTTTCCCTGTGCCTTTGGTGAAACGGCCATTTTTGCCAGTTCAAAATCATAATCAGGATCATCCATTTTTATGAGGGCACAAACGCCCAGCGGTTCATTATGGTATAAGGCTACCATTATTTTTCCGCCTTTACGTAAAATATATTCCTCAGGATTGTCTAATGCTCTGTAATCGGCATCTTCCATTTTGAAGTAGTTGGAAATCCATTCCTCATTGAGTGCTTGGAAAGCCGTCTGGTATTTGGGTTCATAATCTACAATCTCTACCTCTTTACTTTCACGGATTTTCTTTTGTTCCTGTACTCTTTTTAACAATGGCTTTTGGGCCAATAAAAACTCCCATTCAGCCAGTGCTTCCCATAAATTATGGGTAGCCTCACTGATGATTCCGTCAATAGCCTGGTCAATATCAGCACACTGAATTTTTATCTTTGACGAAAGCTCAGTACCTTTTTCACTAAGCCCAACAACATTTCTCCGCTTGTCCTGAGAGGTAAGGTTATCTTGCACCAATCCTGCTGTGGCCATTTCCTTGATGATTTTCGTTACAGAAGGCTGAGAATGTCCTATTTCACCTGCAATCTCAGTTATTGTCCTGGGACCCTCTTCCGATAAAACAAAAAATACGGGAAACCACTTAGGAGAGAAATCAACATCATATAGTTCATAAATTTTTGCTGCTTCCTCCGTCATGTTGGATGTCATAAAGCGCAGTCGGCTGCCTAATGCTATTTTTCCGGTCTTTTCAAATAAGCTCATAGTATAATTGATTATATAACTGGTTATACAAATGTAATATATTATTTTAAATCTCATACTTATTCTCTTAAAATAATATTTGAAATAATTGTAATATTTTGATAATGAGTTTATTATATACTTCTTTTTTAAGAATTAAAAAAGAATCCCCAGACGAGTCAGTCTGCAGTTTCTGATTTCCGTTCCGCAATCTCTCACTTTTTGCCTCTTATCTTTAGGGTTTTCTGCCTGATACCGGGGACCTCTCACAAAAAAATAAGTAAATAAAAATTAAATTCCCGGCATTTTATGTGGTATTTAATATTATGATAAGCCAAAAATTACTTTACCTTTGTCAATTGAATGATATACAGCGATTACTAGGTTTTTGAGCATAGATTGACCATGTGAAAATAAAACTATAAAAACCTGATAATGGCGAAAACTAATTTAGCGGATAAGCACATATGAAATATAAATTCTTAAATTTTAAGTTGAGGAAAATTGTTCATTACTCATTGATTCTGTGTATCTTATTGATACAGGTAATTATAGCCATATTTTTTTATAATGAATTTGTTAATGAAAAGAAATTGAATTTCATTAAAAGCCAGTTGGAAGAAAGCAGGGCATTGGGAGGATTGACGGATAATTCAAGGAAAGATTTCATGGATGCACAGGATCACCTACAGAAATATATGGTGAGCCAGGATGATAAAGATCTGCAGCTCTATTTTCAGTCACTTAGAAAACTTAAGGGAAATTTTGATAAAATAGGGGAATATGAGAAGACAAGTCCAAAGCTGAAAAATACTATTGCTAAGCGTAAAAAGGATACCCTTAAAGTTAACAAGCTAAAAACACTGATTGATTCTGCATATCAGTCTTCCCTGAATTCTCCAGCAAAAATTCAGGACAAGGAATACGAGCCGGAAAAGTATAAGAATGATTTTGAAGACTTCAATATACAGACCCGAACGTATGCTGATACTGTTAAAAAGAAAGGATTTATGGGGCGTTTAAAAGATGCCATAACGGGTAAAGTGAATGTTCAGAAGGAGAGTACGGTGGTCACCTTAACGAATAATAAGACAATAGATCTTTCTCAGGTAAAATCTAAAATGAATAATGCAATGAAGTCTATGGACAAGCATTACTCTGATGAAATTAAGAAAGTGCAGCTAAAAGCGGCCAAAACTCAAAGGGATAATTTGCAGTTTTACGGAAATTTCAGTAAATTACTGGTGTACAGTAATGGATTGATAGAGGTATATGAGAATGCCATCAAAGATTTTAAATCTGAATTAGAAAGAGAATATAACGAACAAAGTTCAAATAATAATAAAATCAGGACCTATCTGGTACTTGGATTAATGATCTTAATGTTCATTGTATCTATTCTGATCATGTATTTTACAAGAGTGGCATTTATCTATGAAAGAAAACTTAATGCAGCCAATGAAGAGATTAAGAAGAACCTTAATTTTAAGAACAGGATATTAGGAATGCTGAGCCATGATCTGAGGTCTCCGTTGAAAATCATTAATATTTTTATCGATAAGATCCGCAGAACGACGAAAGATGACACCATAAAAGATTATCTTCAGTCTATTAAATTTACGAACAGCACACTGCTTCTGCAGTCTAACCAGATTCTGGAGTACACCAAAAATCAGGAGGCTGAGAAAAAAATGATCAATACCGTTTTTAATCTCAAAAATGAGCTTAATTCAATTGCAAAAGTTATTACTCCGTATATAGAAACCAGAAATAATAAGTTTGTAGTCACAGACAGAATCCCTGAAGATGTAGTGGTGTATGCCGATAACATAAAAATTAACCAGGTATTCATGAATATTCTGGGGAATGCCAATAAATTCACAGAAAACGGACAGATTGATCTTATTATGATTACGGAGCCTATAGATAAAAATAGAATATCCCTGATCACAACTGTAGCAGATACAGGAATTGGAATTTCAGAATCAGATGTGAAGAAAATTTTTGAACCTTACTACCAGGGGGTAATTTCTGATGAAATAGACAATCTTGGGGCAGGGCTGGGATTAAGCTTATGTAAAGAGATCGTAGAGCTTTTTGATGGGGAAATATCTGCCACAAGCAAATTACATAAAGGAACAAAAATAACATTCAGGATCAATTTAAACATTAATAACAATGGAGTTACCAATTGAAAATAAAGAAATTACCTTCCTTTTAGCAGATGATCACAGTATTGTAAGGCAGGGGATGGAAATTATCATCAGTGATATAATTCCCGATGCTAAAATTTATCATGCTTCTTCATTACAAAAGGTCGTAGAACTGGTAAGATCTGAGGAAATAGAAATCGCTATTATGGATGCCCATTTCCCTGATGGAAACAGCCTGCATATTTTGTCTCAGATGAAAACGGCAAATCCGGCTCTTAAAATACTGATCTTTTCCGGTCTTGAAGAAGATTTACATGCACTTAAGTTTATTAAAGCTGGTGCTAATGGCTACCTCAGTAAGCTAAGCGAAGAGGAAGAAGTAAGAGAAGCCATCTTACATTTTATAGAGAACGGGGAATACTTTTCCACCGTTTCCCGTAACCTGCTGGTACAGCTTGTCTCCAATCCTGATTTGCTGAATCCTCTTGCCCGGCTAACGAAGAGGGAATTACAGATTGCCGAAATGTATGCAGAGGGACTGGGAAATCTGGAAATCTCCAATCAGTTGGATATCAAGCAGAATACGGTGAGTACCATTAAGAAAAATATATTTGAGAAATTAAAAATTGAAAATATCGTGGAGCTGATTGATCTTATCAAAACGCATCACAAATTATAGGATTTCTAAAAGCATTATTTCCGGCAGGATTTTATCGATAAATATCGATGCTTCTTTAGACGTGTATCGATGGGGAATATGAGGGAATTTATTCATTAATGTTGTTACTTTGCAGTAGAGAATTCAGGGAATAGAAAGTGAGAAATTTTAAACTTTGAATTTTTTACACAAATGAGAAAAAAATATAACTATACCAATAATAAACTATAGTTATATAAAACGCAAGTGATGAAATTAAATAACAGTATGAATACCCTCAAAACCAGCTTCTTGAAAGCATACCAAAAAAACACAAACACATATAAAGAAGTTAAATAGGTCTTGTTAGGTTATTTAATACAAAAAAGGAGATGGGGATCTCCTTTTTTTCGTTTACGTAAATAATAGATTCTGAGGACCAGCCTGAGTAGGTGGTATACCAAAACCTCTGAGATACTAACCTTCTTTTATTCCTTCTAAAGCCAACTATCTTTACCATCTCATTTTTTATCAAATGATAAATGAATAATGAACCCTGTCCCTTAGTTTTGTAAAAAAAAGATGTCGGGAGAAAAAGAATTGGCAGTTCTGCTTAAAAATATGGAGCTTGTATTGCACTCAGGAGATTATGTTTTCTGTACAGTTAAAGATTTGAAACAGGTTTCTGACCTTAATAAGGTTCTGTTTTTCTTTCGAGAAACTGAAGCTGTAACCATCGTTTTAGAAAAAGCAACGGCAGACGAATGGAAGTTGGGGTATACTTATATTTCTTCGTGGATTACCCTGAATATTCATTCTTCACTGGAAGCGGTAGGGCTTACTGCAGCTTTTGCGAATGCTCTGAAGCAGGAAAATATAAGTTGTAATGTAGTGGCTGCTTATTTTCATGATCACATTTTTGTGGCAAAACAAGATGCGCAAAAGGCTATGGAAGCACTATATAGTTTAAGCAACATATAATATGTATGTTCTTCAACTTTTATAAAGATGCAAAGTTCATAGAATTCATAGCAGACAAGATTGTTTTTGATGCAAAGTTTTTAAGCGGTCACCATACCATGTAGCTTTACCCGCGACAAAGTCACCTTCTTTTGCCTACCTGAGTTGCATGACCTTTGCGATTATCTTTCTTAAATTTCCACTTTTCAAAATGTCCGATTGAATCCCAAATATGTCCTGTTCAGCTTATTTCCAAGTGTTCTGTTTGCTTTTACAATTTATGTTTGCACCATAATTATAAAAATAAACGACAATGAAAACAATCAGAAAAATTTCAGCTGTAAGCTTATTATGTTTAAGTCTTTTTACAGTGGTGACAGTGTCCTGCAGTGAAGAAAATGAGCCTCCCACGATACAGGAGATACAAAATAGAAACCACCAAAACGCCAAAACCCAATTTGTAGATAGTAAAGGAAATAAAATTGCTTACCGTATTCTGGGAAAGGAAGACGGAATTCCTTTGGTACTGCTGCCTGGATTAGGAGGTTCAATGGATGACTGGGATCCTGCAGTGACGGATGGATTGGCAAAAAAATACAAAGTCATTCTGTTTGATAATAAAGGAGTGGCCTCTTCCCAGGGAAATACTCCGAACACAGTCCAGGAAATGGCGGATGATGCAATTGACTTCATTAAAGCGCTGCATTTGAATAAAGTGAATATCATGGGCTTTTCAATGGGAGGATTTGTGGCACAGCGGGTTGTTTTAACCAATCCCGGATTGATCAATAAAGTGATTTTAACAGGAACAGGCCCACAGGGAGCCATAGGGTTATCCAATTTGCCGAATATTATTGCCGGAACCGCCGGGCTAAGTCCTGAAGCTTCTTTCCTGAAGTTTGGATTTACAGAATCTGCTCAGAGTATTGGTGCAGGGAAAGCGGCCTATGCAAGAATTCAGCTTCGTACAACGGACAGAGATCCCGTATTAAGTGATGCCACCTCAAATTCACAGTTCACCGCTGTCTTAAGCTGGGCACAGCAAGATGTCAATGCCCTTACAGTATTGAAAAATATTAAAAATCCTGTTCTTATCGTTCATGGGGAAAATGACCTTCCGGTGTCTGTTCAAAATGCGAAAAATATGGCTCAGAATCTGGAACATTCAGAACTGGTTATTTTTCCGGACTCAGGACATGCTTCATTCTTTCAGAATCATGATGCTTTTGTGGCAAAGGCAGTGGAGTTTTTGGGAAAGTAAATCGAAGAATTATTCCGGGTTATCAACATATAAACAAACAGCTTACCTTGCATAAGCTGTTTGTTATTTTTAGGGAAAAAGCATCCGAACCTTATTCGTTGAAATTGAGAATCTGATTCATTTCAGAAGCTATTTCATCAGGATCGAGTATTCTTTCAAAATAAGTAGTTTCAATCCTGGTTTTCTTCCAGAAAGGATAAACTAAAACACCGGTAATCCCTATATTTTCTATAGAGGAATCAGAATTTTTGACATCCGTTATTACTTTAAATACCGCTTCTCCTTTTTTGTATTCTGTTATCCGTATTTCACAGGTTAAGAGCTTAAAAGCCTGTTCAATTCCCTTTTTTAAACCTTCATATTCCTCACTGAAATGTTGGTGCCCAATGAAAACCCAACCGTCAATTCATACGCATCTGTTGATAGCCAGTAATGAGAGTCCTCTATACAAAGAGATGTTGTCCCATGCTCCTCTGAAACACTGATTTTTGAACCTAATTTAGATTTTAGCAGTTCCAGAATTTCATTGAATTTCTTTTCATGGAGTTTCATGATAGACTGAAAGATTTTATCATAAGATGTACAGAATTTAGCTATTCATCAGGAATCTGAACTTATTTATATTTTTAAGGGCAATACCGGTTCCACGGACAACAGCTCTTAAAGGATCTTCGGCAACACATACAGGGAGTCCTGTTTTTCGGTGTATTCTATCGGCCAGTCCGTTCAGAAGCGCACCCCCTCCGGCAAGATAAATACCTGTTTTGTAAATGTCTGCTGCGAGCTCCGGTGGAGTAAGAGAAAGTGTTTCCAAAACGGCATCCTCAATTCTCATCAACGATTTATCCAGTGCTTTGAAAACTTCTTTATAGTTGACCATGATTTCTTTCGGTTTACCTGTAATAAGATCTCTTCCCTGTACAGGAATATCTTCCAACGGGTAGTCCAGTTCTTCCAGTGCAGAACCTATTTCAATTTTTATTCTTTCAGCAGTTCGTTCCCCAATATATAAATTGTACTGTGACCTTAGAAAATAAGCAATATCGTTTGTAAATACATCGCCGGCTATTTTTAAGGATTTGTCACATACAATTCCTCCAAGTGCCACCACGGCTATTTCGGTAGTTCCACCCCCTATATCAATAATCATATTTCCTTCAGGACTTTGAACATCAATCCCTGCTCCGATGGCGGCTGCCATTGGCTCATAGATCAGTTTTACTTCCTTGGCATTGACCTTTTGGGCAGAATCCTTAACAGCTCTTTTTTCAACCTCAGTAATTCCCGAAGGAATACATATTACAATTCTCAGGGCAGGCTGTATAAACCTCCCTCTAATCCCCGGAATCTGCTTGATGAATTCCTTAATCATATGCTCGGAAGCATGAAAGTCTGCAATCACTCCATCCTTTAACGGACGTATTGTTTTAATATTTTCATGGGTTTTACCCTGCATAAGTTTGGCTTGTTCTCCCACTGCAATTGGCTTTCCGGTTGTACGGTCAATAGCAACAATGGAAGGCTGGTCGATGACGATCTTGTTATTATGTATGATCAGCGTATTAGCGGTCCCCAGATCTATTGCGATCTCCTGCGTAAACATATCAAATAACCCCATCTTTTCCTTATTTTATTAGACTGCAAAGTACGGCTTTCTCTATTGATATTAACGACAGCAAATTCCATAATAGAAGTTAAAATTGTGTTAATTACTGCAATCATTAGCCTTGGAGCAATAGAGTTTATTTGTACATTTGTCCCCAAACTATAACTACCATGACACTTCTCCAATACGATAATTTCCCCAATATAACCGGTGATAGGGTATCATTGCGACAGGTTTTGGATACAGATATTCCTGAGCTTATTGAAATTTCGTTCTATGATGCCATTCAGGCAGAAAGTATTGAGCAGGCAGCAGAAATGCAGGCTAAAATCAACAGCGACTATACCAGCGGGGACTCCATTCATTGGGCTATCGTGGATAACACTACCCATAAAATTGTGGGGACATGTGGGTATTATAGAGGGTTTAAACAGGGAGAAGGGGAACTGGGCTGTGTGTTATTATCCCATTATAAAGGAAAAGGATATATGACGGAAGCCATGGCATTAGCGATTGACTTTGGAATGAATACCATTGGGCTCAAACGTATTTGGGCAGCCACAAGTAAACAAAATACTAAAGCCATACAGCTCCTTGAGAGGTTAGATTTTAAGAAAATGGGAGAGCTTGATGATGAAATAGAATTTGAATTAAATCCACAGGGATCATAAGCCCAGGCAGAAATCAAAAAAAGGAAAACATACAAAATACTGCTTCTCAGAAGCAGTATTTTTTTTGAGATAAACCTTTAGCTAAACTTCTTAATTGCTTCGACACTCACAGGAGTAAAAAAGTTAATCAGATTTCCATCAGGGTCAGAAAACAAAAGCGATCGGTTCCCCCATGGCATGGTGGTAGGTTCCTGTACAATATCGCTGGTTATACTTTTAATTCTTTCATACTCTTCATCTACATTGGCTACCCTAAATTCTATGATCGTATTTTTATTACCTGTGGCTTCCCTGAAATTTTCACCAAATAACTTCATGGTTCGCGTGCTTCCAATGGCTATAGTAATAGAATCACCAGATATCTCTGCGAAATCTTCAGTATACCACTGAGCGGTTAATCCAATGGTTTTTTCGTAAAACTCTACAGTTTGTTGAATGTCTTTTGTAATCATTCTTAATGAGGTCAGTTTCATAATGTTTAAAATTGTATTGTTGACTAATTGTAAACAAAGGTAGACCAGACTAATGACAACAGGGTGTCAGGAAGGTTTACGATTTTTCTTATAGCAATCAAGCCATAGAATGATATTGCCTATGCCTTTCAATAGTATCTATTTTACGTTATTTTATTATTACAAATAGACTGTTTATTTCAAAAACCACAATTCAAAACTACTTCCTTCCTCCAATGTTTTATAATTAAGATAGCCACCATGGGCTTCCATAATGCTTTTTGCCAGTGTGAGCCCGATTCCGGAACCGTTGGCTCTTGTGGTGAAAAAGGGCAGGAAAATTTTGTCTTTGATCTCAGGGATAATCCCGGAACCATTATCGGTAATACTTACGATAATGCGGTTGTTTTGGGATTTTACAGTGGTTGTAATGAGTTTATATTCCTTTTCAGAAACCGCATGAATGGCATTAAGGTAAAGGTTGATCAGACTTCGCTCAATCATTTTTTCATCAGCTGATACTGTATAATCTTCAATATCCGGAACCATTTGGATATGATGTTTTTCAAATTCGGATTTCAAAAAGCGGGCTGCAGATTCAATAACTTTTTTCAGGGAAACAGGGGCAAGAACAGGTTTGGGTAATTCTGCAACCTGACGGTAGTGGTCTACGAAATTTAAAAGCTGTTTGGATTTTGAATTGATAACCATCAGACTTTCTTTCATATCCTGTTGATCTTCATGATCGATGGTCTCCTGGTTGCTGATGTATTCCAGGTTCTGAATCAGGCTGTTCACGGGGGTCAAAGTATTGAGTAGTTCATGGGAAATCACTTTCATCAGGTTATTCCATGCCAGTTTCTCTTTTTGTTCAATAATTTTCTGAACAGATTCGAGGGTAATAATGTAAAAGTTGTGTTGTGTGTTTTTTACCTGCTGGGTTCTGAGTGAAAAAGACTGTCTGGAATTGCTATGAATGGAAATGTCAAAAAACTCCTGTGAACTTTGGTAATGGGTGTCTTCAATAATTTTATAGAATTCCGGGACCTTTGATGCATACAGTTCCCAACGGTTGTATCTGGGAACCTGTAAAATACTGAGAAAGGCATTGTTCACATAAAATACTTCCCGTGTTTTATTTTCGGATAGGATGATCAGCCCTGTTTCCATTTGATCCAGGATACTTTCATACAGCAATTTATAAGAGGATAAAGAGAATTGTTCCTCTTTACTTTGGTAATATAGACGCATACTGCTGTCGAGAAGTGGACTTCCTTCTTCCTGGGGAAATAAAGAAAAGTCTTTATTCCTGATGGAGGAGATGACCTTTTCTACTTTTGAGTCCTGAGCAGCTAATGAAAAATACATCAAAGCCACAAAAACAATCATGAGCAGTATGAAAAGCATCATACTGAACCATTTTTCTTCCAAAAAGAAATGATAAGCGGTAATTCCACTTGTTATAGCAAGAAGATTGTACAGCAACCACAGGATATTATTTTTACTCATGAGTTTTTCCTATATTTTATTGATCATAAACTTGATGATACTTTTTAAACCTAATATGCCGAAAGTCTAATGTCTGATATCTGAAGTCTGATATCTATTATCTAAACTTACAATCCAAATTTCTCCATTCTTCTGTAGAGAGCCGCCCGTGAAAGGCCCAGGTCTTCTGCAGCTAAAGAAATATTTCCGGTATGTTTTTTCAATGCCTTTCTGATGAGGAGTTCCTCCATTTCTTCAATATTGAGATTGGTGATGGTGCTGTCATACTCTTCCAGTTGAGGCACCAATAACTGGAGCTTGTTGTCATTGGATAAAATAACACTTCTTTCCAGGCAATGATCCAGTTCCCGGATATTTCCCGGCCATGGAAAATGGGTGAGACTCATCAGCAAATCATTTGTAAGTTCAAGATTAGGCTTGTGATACTTTTGTTTATAACGATCAAGAAAGTAGAGGGCCAGCAATCCAATATCTTCCTGTCTGTCCCGCAAGGCCGGAATCTGAATTTCAACAGTATTGATTCTGTAATATAAATCCTGTCGGAAACGGTTCTCTGCAACGGCCTTTTTAAGGTTTTCATTGGTAGCAAAAATGAAGCGCACATCCAATACACGCTCCTTGGATTCTCCTAATCGGGATAGTTTCCTGTTTTGAATCAGACTTAACAATTTGGTCTGAAGCTGTAGCGGCAAGTTGCCGATTTCATCCAGAAAAACAGTGCCATTCTGGGCATTTTCAATTTTTCCTGCATAATCCTGATGGGCGTCTGTAAAGGCCCCCTTTTTATATCCAAAGAGTTCAGATTCAAAAAGATTTTCCGAAATACTTCCCAGGTCAATATGTACAAACGGCTGATTTTTCCTTTCCGACTGTTCGTGGATGGATTCTGCGAGGACATATTTTCCAGTTCCGTTTTCTCCTAATAGCAATACATTGGCATCGGTGGGAGCCACTTTTCTGATCTGCTCAAGAACGTCCTGCATTTTTGGGGAGTGGCTTTGCAGTTGATATTGGGTATTTTTCTGATGTACATTTTCCCATTGGCTGAGCTTTCTGTTTTTTCTTGAAATGTCTACTGCCAGGTTCACGGAGGCATAGAGTTTTTCGTTATTCCACGGTTTCAGTATAAAATCTGAAGCTCCGTTTTTCAGAGCCTCTACAGCGAGTTCCACCTCTCCATAGGCAGTCATCAGAATAATAGGAAGCTGAGGTTCCAGTGTTTTAATTTCCTTCATCCAGTAAAGACCGTCCTGTCCGTTTTCAAAACCTTTTCTGAAATTCATATCCAATACTACAGCATCAACTTGATTCTCAGTCATGAATTTTAAAATTTCGGCCGGCTTACTGAGACAGCTTACTTCTGAAAAAAACTTTTTCAGCCAGACTCTTGCCGAGAACAGGATATCTTCATCGTCATCCACGATCAGAATATGAGCTTCTTTTTTACGCATAGTGGGGTACTTTATTAAAAACGGATTCTTTATGATTAAAAATGTTCATTTTCGTACAGAAAGTGTCCGATAATGAACACTAACTTGTCTCTTATTACAAAGTCTGTTGCAGATTTTCAAGGACTTACAGATTTATAATTTTATGGCATCTGCCTTGTGTAATCTATTGTAATAAAATGAGTTATCTTTAATATGGATACGAAAATAGTAAAAAAGAAATCGAAATTAAAATTTGTTTTTGGCGGGCTGGCCATATTGGTGATGATAGGAGTCTGCATCCTGTATTTTATCAGGCAGAAAAAAACATACAATGTTTCCGCTGAAGATATTCAGACTGATGCAGTTACCCAGGGGAAATTTGAAGATATGCTGATGGTAACGGCCCAAACCCAGTCACTCAATTCTTCATTAGTGAATGTTTTGGAAGGGGGAGTGGTGAAAGAAATTTTTGCAGAAGATGGGCAGATTGTCACAAAGGGCCAACCTATTGCGAGAGTATATAATCCCAATACGGAATTCAGTTATATGAATCAGGAAACAGGAATCATGCAACAGGTCAGCCAGATGAGGACTACACTTCTTGAACTGAAAAATCAGGAACTCGCCCAGGATAAAGAACTCTTACAAGCCCAGAATGATTATAATACGGCACTTCAGAGCTTTAATCTTCAGAAAAGACTCTATGATGCGGACATTGGAAAAAAAACAGATTATGACATCAGTGTGCAGAATCTGGCTTATCAGAAACAGAGGAAATCAATTATTGAAAAAGGTTTTTCTACAGAAAAGAGTTCAAGGAATACCCAAATGACAGCGGTCAATACATCGATGGGACAGATGGATAGAAGCCTTCAGGTTTTACGTTCCAATAAAAATAATTTTCTCATCATGGCTCCTGCTTCCGGAAGACTTTCTTCATTTGCTATTTCATTGGGTGAAAACCTTATCAGTGGACGAAGTATCGGGAAGGTCGATTTGATGGACGGGTATAAGCTGGTGGCTAAAGTAGATGAATATTACATCAATAAACTGCAGAATGGCATTAAAGGAATGCTGGATAATAATGATCAACCCTATGAAGTGGTGATCACTAAAATACTGCCGGAAGTAAAAGACGGTCAGTTTCTCGTGGAGCTGAATTTTACCGATAAAAAACCGGATAATCTGAAAATAGGGATGACCTTTGGATTGAAACTAAAGCTTTCAGCCGATACACAGAGTACAATGATCTCTAAGGGAAGCTTTTTCAAAGAAACGAATGGAAAGTGGATCTTTGTAGTGAAAGGAAATAGAGCTGAAAAAAGGACTATCAGTCTTGGAAGAGAGAATCCGCTGTATTATGAGGTGGTATCAGGATTGAAGCCCGGAGAAACCGTTATTACATCAGATTATTCAGATTTGAAAAAATATGAAATCCTTGATATTAAAAAGTAAAAAGATGAATATTTTTAACCTCCCGTTATCACCGCTTATAAAAAAATCTAATCAACAATAACAGCAAACATAATTATCATGATCAATATACATAATCTTTCAAAAATATACAGAGCAGAAGATGTACAGACGCATGCCTTAAACGAGGTAAGCCTGAGCATCAAAGAAGGTGAATTCCTGGCTATTATGGGACCTTCCGGCTGTGGGAAATCTACTTTTTTAAATATTCTCGGTCTTTTAGACAGTGCCTCGGCAGGCTCATATCAATTTGAAGAAAGAGAAATGATAGGGCTTAGTGAAAGAAAGAAATCGGATGTCCGTAAAAAAAATATAGGTTTTATTTTTCAGAATTTTAACCTGATTGATGAGCTGACTGTCTATGAAAATATTGAGCTGCCTTTAATTTACAACGGAGTTTCTTCTGCGGAAAGAAAAAGAAAAGTAGAAGAAATTATGGAGAAAATCAATATTGCTCACCGCTCCAAACATTACCCACAGCAGCTTTCCGGAGGACAGCAGCAAAGGGCAGCCGTAGCAAGAGCACTGGTTACAAAACCTAAACTGATCCTCGCTGATGAGCCCACCGGAAATCTGGACAGCTCCAACGGAAATGAGGTGATGAATCTTCTGGCAGAACTTCACAGAGAAGGATCTACCATTGTTATGGTCACCCACTCTTCATATGATGCCGGCTTTGCTTCACGGATTATCAATATGAAAGACGGTGAAATCTTCAATGAGGAACATGCTTCCCAAAGAAAAGATGTTTTTGAAAAAGCAGATGCCGGAGCATTTGAATAAATCTGAAGTATTTCATCAAATATTATTAATTGTAATCCTATTATTATGCTTACCAACTGGCTCAAAATTGCCTTGATTAATTATAAAAAGAACAGACTGTCTACTTTTATCAATCTGTTTGGACTTACCATCGGACTCACCGGATTTATGCTGATCCTGATGCATTGGAACGATGAGGAATCTTATGAAAAATGGAATCCCAAAAAAGATCAGATCTTTGCTTTTCAAAGTTTATACAAAAAAGATAATTTCTACGGGAATAACATTTCTTATCCTTTGGCGTATGAGGCATTTAAAAAGATTTCGGAAACGGAAGACTATGTTATTTTCAACGGTTCAGACATAGGATTGAAAATGAGAACAAAATATACTACTGCTTTTCAGCAGGGTGGCTTTACCTCATCGGAAAATTTCTTTAATTTTTTTCCTTTTAAAATTATTTCAGGCCGGGCGAAAGATGCTTTAAAGTCAGATGCTTCTATTGCTATTTCCAGACAGGCAGCTATGAAATTATTCGGAACCGTTAATGCGGCTGGTGAATCCATAAAAATTGATGATAAAGATTATATGGTTACCGCTGTATATGAGCTCCCTGAAGGGAATAGTCAGATCAAACCGGAATTCATTTTTAAACCTGCGGAACAGTTTAAAAATGATAAGGAAGAATGGAATAATTTCAACTACGGATGCTTTTTTATGCTTAAAAAAGGAGCAGATCCTTCGGTTTTTGAAAATAAATTTAAAGAAATTCTGGAACATAGAGCGGCTCGTTCTGCGAAAAAAGCAGGAATGAGTGCACAACAGTTTTTTGAAATGTATGGGCCCAACAGAGTATTTCTCGTTCCATTGGATCAGCTTAAACTTCATGCAAAAGCTTCATGGTTTGGAAATGGAGACTTCAGAACCATTATGATTCTGTTTTCCCTTTCTGTCCTGATTGTTATTTTATCAGCAATCAATTTTATCAATTTGAAAACGGCAGAAGCATCACAAAGAGGAAAAGAAGTGGGAGTAAGAAAAGCAATTGGAGGGACAAAGCTTTCTCTAATGCTTCAGTTCTTTTTAGAGACATTTATTATATGTCTGCTGTCTTATTTCCTGTCTTTAGCCCTTACAGAGCTTTTACTTCCTTCTTTTAATAAATTTTTTAACAAGGAAATAGTGCTGAACGACTGGCATGTATATATGTATTCCTTAGCGATGGTCATGGCAGTTACCTTATTATCCGGGCTGGTTCCTGCTTTTTATCTGTCAAACTTTAAAGCAATTGATACTCTCAAAGGTAATTTCTCCCGAAGCAAACACGGAGTCTGGTTTAGAAACGGAATTCTTACGCTACAGCTCGTTATTTCCTCATTTTTTATCATTGGAGGTCTGATTGTACACAGTCAGGTAAAGCATATGATGAACAAAGACCTTGGATTTAACGGAAAACAGATCATGATGATTTACTGCAATGAACTTACTCCTAAATCGTGGTTAAAATATGAACGTCTTAAAAATGAGCTCTCGAAAATTAACGGGGTAGAGGCCGTTTCCTATGGAGAAGCTGTTGCTGGGAGCGGACGGAGAAGCAGCTCAAATATCGATTATGAGCACCAAAGTATTGATGCCGAAACTGGTTCAATGGATTATAATTATCTTCAGTTTCTGGATGTTAAATTACTAAAAGGACGCTGGCTGGATCCTAACCTAGCTTCCGATACGATGAATACTATTATTGTCAATGAGGCATTTGTTAAAAAGTTTGGCTGGACAGATGAACAGGCTTTTCAGCGTGAACTCCATCCGGGGTTTGATGAAGGAAAGAAATATAAGATAGTAGGAATTGTGAAAGATTTTAATCTTAGAAGCCTTAAATTTAAGATAGAACCTATCATGTTTTTTCATTACAAACAATCTCCCCTGAAGAGATTTAATGTATACAATATTCAGGTGAAAATAAAACCGGATGATATCGAAGGAACGGTAGCAAGAGTCAAAAAATTCTGGCAGACTTCAGCAGAACCGGGCTATCCTTTTGATTATTATTTTATCAATCAGAGATTTGCAAAAACTTTTGAAGACTATCAAAAGCAGCAGACCTTATTGACTATTCTGAATGCTATGGTATTAATGGTGGCTTTACTGGGGCTCTTTGCACTTTCCTCTTTGATGATAGAGCAGAAATTGAAAGATGTGGCGATTCGGAAAACATTGGGTGCATCAGATTATGTTCTGGTTTTCGGACTGACCCGTCAGTTCCTTTGGATTGCCGTCATTGCTGTTTTGATCAGTATTCCGATCTGTTATTTTCTGATGAACGAATGGTTGAAAGATTTTGCCTATAGAATAGATATGCCGGTGTGGCCGTTTGTTGTCAGTTTCCTGGTTTTATTGGGGTTAACATTTGCTGTCGTAAGTATCAAAGCTTATAAAGCCACAAAAGTAGATCTCATCAAATACCTGAAGTATGAGTAACTGAGTTCATCGATCATCTTATTTTCTTAATTATTTAAATCAGAACATCCTCATGAAAAATATGATTTTCCTGTTTTTTGTTGGCCTTTATCCGGCTCAGCAAACATGGAACCTGCAACAATGTCTCGACTATGCTACGGCTCATCATCCGCTGGTTAAACAAGCCACAGTGAATGTTGCCAAAAATGATAAGCTGATTACAGGATCAAAAGGCATGCTGCTGCCTTCTGTAGAAGCAGGGGTGAGGCATACTTATAGTTTTGGTTCTTCCATTAACCAATCGAGTAATCAGCGGGAAGCTCTCAATACACAATATGATCAGTTTACGGCTCAGGCAGACTGGAGTCTTTTCAACTGGAAAAATATTCTGGATATATCTTTGTCTACATTGAATAAAGAAACCAGTGCTTACAGGCTTAAGCTGGCACAGAATAAGGTAAAACTAAATGTTATTCAAATGTTTTTTGCCTACCAGAATGGGAAAAGCTGGCTGGAAGTCCTGGAAACCCAGATATCCGGAATGCAGGATCAGATTAAGCGTACTGAAAAAGAAGTGGAAATTGGAAACAGACCCAAAAGTGATGTATATGATATCAAAGCGAATCTGGGAACTTTACAGGAGCAATGGGTATCTGCAAAAAATCAACGGGATCAGTCAAAAATTAACCTGCTTAATGCATTGGCTTTTACTCAGGATTCTTTGGAATTTGTGATGGCTGAGGAAACTCTGTCTTCAGAAGCAGAATTTCGGGATCCGGATTTTACAAAAAAATTGTTAGAGAAAAATCCAGCCTATCAATCCGTAATAGCAGAGATTAAAGCACAGGAAAAGAAAGAGGATATAGCAAGAGCAGGGTATTTGCCTACCTTAAATGCAAGTTACAGCTGGTCTACTTTTTATAATAAAGTGCTGGGAAAGGATGATAACTCCAACATCCGTTTTTCTGATCAGTTTTCTCAAAACAAAAACCAAACTGTACTTTTAGGACTCACTATTCCCATTTTTAATAAGCTACAGGTAAAAACCAATGTGGAAACAGCCAAACTGGATATCATCAATTCCAATTATGATAAAGAGCTAATCATCAATGACCTGACTCAGAATATTAATTCGATTAAAGCACAGTTTTTAAATGCTCAGGAGAAATATAACCTGCTGGACACCAATTTTGAAAACCAAAAACTGTCTTTTCAGAAATCTGAAGAAAAATATAAAGAAGGGTTAATGGATGCTTATACTTTTTTTGTTGTCCGCAACGGATGGCTTCAGGCTAACTATAATCTTATCAGCAGTAAAAATGATGTAATCCAGCAGACAGAACTGCTAAAGGTATTGGAATCAGGTTTTTAAATTCAGAATATTCGTACATTTTCAAAAAAGCAGTCTTCAAAATGATGAAGGCTGCTTTTATTTGAATATATTCTCAGAATATAATTTTCCTGCTTACTAAGCATGAACAAAATATTCCAAAATTCTGAAAGATTCTTTTTTTTATTTAGGGTGTGGTCACTTCCTGGATCACAAAACTCTGCTCACTCTGTGTATGGGCTGAAAAGTAGCCTAAAGCTCCATTGCTGATATTACTTGGAGGGTTAGCAGGCGTTACACTGCCGCCATTACCATTGGAAATCTGAAGAAGGGCGCTGTAATAGGTGAATACATTGGTGTCAATACTTTGCATTTCTACGTGAATGGTATCTCCCACAACCACTTTATGATCTCTGCCGTCATTATCATCATTCGGAAGGATGATCGGTCGCTGATTGGCAAGCCCGTTATTTACATTGTCTGAAAAGACATCCATGTATTTTTTTGTTAAATTATTGATGGTAAAGCTGAAAAGATAACGGTTACCTAATGCAATAGGATCTGTAAAAATAGGTAAAAGGGTATAGCTTTTTTCGTCTCCGAAAGAAAATGAGTCCTGTGACAGACCTTCAAAATCCACGGCCTCAGGCATTGTGCTTTGAGCGGTATATTGTTTTCCTTCCGCCTGTACATTCAGGGTATAGGTTCTGCCGGATACTCCTACAAAATTGGTAGTCTGGTATTTTCCCTGGCCTATATACTGTAAAACTTCCGTTTGACCGGCATTATCGGTTAAAGTAACCTGTGCACCCGTCACGGCAGGATATTGATTAGGCTGTGAAACTCCCACAGATTTTGTTATTTTCACGATATAAGGCCCGGCCTGATCGGTAACATTCCCTTCAATGACGATATTTCCACTTTGATCGGCAAGATCCAGATCGATCTCTTTCTCACAAGATGTTAAAGCAAACAGGGATAATATGATAAAAAATGTATTTTTCATGATTTAAAATTTGAAATTGTAAGTGATGTTAGGTACCCAACGGAATAGAGAAGTCTGCATAGCACGTGTTGTTCCCGGATTATTTGGGTTGTCTTCAAAGGTAATCGTATAGGCATTTTCACGACCATACAGATTATAAATACCAAAAGTCCATGAACCCTTGAAGCGTTTATTAGAGCTTGGCTCATAGGTAGCACTCAAGTCCATTCTGTGATAAGCTGGCATTCTGTCTGCATTTCTGTTGCTGTACTGGAAGATCGTTTGTCCGTTCAGTTCATACTTTCCGGTAGGGAAGGTCACTGCATTTCCGGTACTGTACAGGAAAAGACCGGACATGGACCATTTTTCATTAAACTGATACGTGGCAACTACGGATAGATCATGCGTTTTATCCATTCTGGCATTATACCATTCATTATTATTGATCCCGTTTATTTTTCTTTCAGTTTTGGATAAGGTATAAGAAATCCATCCGGTAAGCTTTCCGCTTTTCTTTTTAGCAATAAGCTCAAGACCGTAGGCTCTTCCTTTTCCGAACAGCAATTCATTTTCTACATCTGATCCTGTATCAAACCCAATCTGAGCTCCATTTTTGAAATCGATCTGATTTTGCATGGATTTGTAATAGACTTCAGCATTGATTTCATAATTATTGTTTTTGAAATTCCTGCTGTATCCTGCACTGATCTGATCTGCAATTTCCGGTTTTACCGTATAGCTGCTTCCAATCCATTGGTCTGTAGGATTTCCGCTGTTGCTGTTACTTAAAAGGTGTAGATTTTGAGTATTACGGGAATAGCCACCTTTCACACTGCTGACTTCATTGATACGGTAATTAGCGGTAATACGGGGCTCAGGGTTTACATAGGTTTTCCCAAATTTCCCTTTTTCTAAAAACCTGCTTTCTGTAAGATTTCCGTTTTCATACGTGTTGAAAGTATCACCTCCCAATACACTAAATAGGGAAAGTCTTACCCCATAATTAATGGTTAGCTTCTCTGTAGCCTTAAAATCATCATTGATATACAGGGCGTTTTCCCATGAATATCTTGGATTTCTTGGGAAGCTGCTCACACTCGTCCCTGAAGCACTGCTTGGGGTAAGGATATGATAAATAGACTGAAGACCAAAACGTATAGAATGCTTATTTCCTGCAAACCAGGTGAAATCCTGCTTAAGATTCCAGTCCTGTATCTTAGAATTCAAATCAAATACATTATCGTTGCTCTTCAGACTGATTTTATAGTCATAATTGCTGTAGATGAAGGATGTATTTGAAAATAATTTACTGTTGATAATACTGTTCCAGCGTAGTGTGGCTGTTGTATTTCCCCAATCTGTAGAGAATGTATTTCCTAATCCAAGAACATCTCTTCCAAAATAGGCGGATAGATAAAGGCGGTTATTTTCATTAAGCTGATAATTGGCCTTCAAGTTAAGGTCATAAAAATATAACTTATTGTCCTTGTAATCTTTATTGGCCTTAAGGAATAAATCGGCATAGGTTCTTCTTCCGGAAACAATAAATGATGATTTCTCTTTCTGGATAGGACCTTCTACGCTCAGTCTGCTGCTGATCAGCCCGATTCCTCCGTTGACGTTATAATCCTGGTTATTTCCGTCCTTCATCTTGACATCCAATACGGAAGACAGACGTCCCCCATATTGGGCAGGGCTGTTTCCTTTGATAATACTGGCATCTTTCAGGGCATCACTGTTGAAGGTACTGAAAAATCCAAGTAAATGAGAGGCATTATAAACCGGAGCTTCATCCAGTAAAATAAGATTCTGGTCGGTAGCACCACCTCTTACACTGAATCCACTGCTTCCTTCACCGTTACTTTTGATCCCCGGTAAAAGCTGTATGGTTTTCATAACGTCTTTTTCACCAAATAAAACCGGTAGTTTTTCAATGTTTTTGATGCTTAGGGTCTCAGTTCCCATTTGGGCTGTAGAAAGATTTTTATCTTTTTTTATACCCGTTATCACTACTTCATCAATCGATTTTGAGATGGCTTCCTGCTGGATAAGAGGAAGATCAAGCTTTATATTCTGATCTACTTTGATCTGCTGTTCAAAATCTTTATATCCCGAATTGGAAATAATGATTGTATAGTTGCCTTCCGGTAAGGAGAGAGAATAGAAGCCATATTCGTTGGCAACAACGTTAATCGAAGGATCTTCACTTACTTTTACGGTTACTCCAATCAGTAATTCGCCATTTTTTTTGTCTTTAACCGTTCCACTTACGGAATAGGTTTGCTGGGCGATTACAAAGGTGCTGAAACAGAGCGCAGCGGTGGCTGCGGTAATCTTTAAAAAGGATGTTTGCATTAGTTTTGTTTAAAAAGAAGTAGATCTTTTTTCTATATTAAAATAGTTTATTGATGTAAGATTAGTTGAAGAGACTGAGGATTAGTTACACAAAAACTTGTTATTGAATAAATTAATTCCTTAACCGACTCTTTTTTATTAAAAAATTAGCCGGAAACTCCGCTGGCAAAGATAATGGAACTTATGCAAAACATAGTACACTAAAGGGGTTATTATTTTTTTAATTTTCAGGTACTAAGTGGCAATATCAAAAATACATTGGATTTAGTATGGCTAAAGTTATATTTTTGATGAACCAAACTTCAGTACCATGAACGTTAAAACGTCTTTTTATATTGCATTCGCTTTCGGAATAATAGGAAATTCTACTTTTGCCCAGGTAAAACCTGAATTGAGCAAAGAAATTTCCAGTGTTGAGTCAGGATTAATGCCTGTCATTCGTTTTGAGGGCAAGCCACTCTGGACACTGGAATCCCGAATGAAACATTATAATGTTCCGGGAGTAAGCATTGCTGTTATCAAAAACTCCAAAGTGATCTGGAGCAAAACATATGGTCTGGCAGATGTAGAATCTAAGACTCCAGTGAATTCCAGAACTTTGTTTCAGGCAGCTTCTATGAGTAAACCTGTAAGTGTTTATGCTGCCTTAAAGGAAGTGGAAGCTGGAAAAATTAATCCGGATGCTGATGTAAACACCTACCTGACTTCCTGGAAGATTCCGGAAAATAAATTTACAAAAGAAAAAAAAGTCAGTCTCAAAAATATTGTAAGCCATACTGCAGGTTTTACAGTGAGTGGATTCCCCGGATATGAAGCGGGCACACCTATTCCAACGCTGATCCAGGTTTTAAAGGGAGAAAGCCCGTCTAATACTTCTGCTATTGTAGTGGATAAACTTCCCGGAACACCTTTCCGCTATGCTGGTGGTGGATATTGTGTGATGCAGCAAATGCTTATAGACATTAAAGGAAAAGACTTTCCCACCATTATAAAAGAAAATGTGCTTTTGCCTTTGGATATGAAAAACAGTACTTTCAGTCAGCCGCTACCTGAACATCAGGCTCAGTGGGCAGCTACAGCTTATACTATGGATGGGCAGAGAGTGAAGGGAAAGTATCATATTTATCCTGAAATGGCCGCCGCAGGTTTGTGGACTACGGCTGAAGATCTGGCCAAGTTTGTAATTGATATTCAGAATACCCTAAATAATAAAAGCCATATTGTTGTTTCTCAGAAAACGGCGCAGGAATTTACGAGTCCTTTCATTGATAAATTTGAAGGATTAGGAATTTTCCTTGAGAATAAAAGCGGACAGGCCTACTTCAACCACGGGGGATGGAATGAAGGATTTTCCAGCAGGTTTATAGGAAGTAAAACCAGTGGGGATGGCGTTGTCATTTTAACCAATACCAATAAACCTGATTTTATAGAAGAATTGGTCCGTTCAGTGGCATCTGTGTATCAATGGCCAAATTATCTTCCCCCTGTTTATAAAGCTTTACCTCTAACCGAGCAGGACTTTAATAAAAGTATAGGACGTTACCAATTTGACAAGTACGGACTTTACAGGATCTATCGTGAAAACGGAAAGTTACTGTTGAATATTAATGATTTGGAAACCCCAATGGAACTCATTAAAGTGGGAGAGAATACCTATGTCATGCAGAATTGGGATTTTACGTCAGAATTTGTGAAAAATGCTTCAACCGGGAAACTCGAACTTGTACAAGTATTACAGGATAAAACGGTACGCTCAAAAAATCCACAAATGGGAAGTGATGAAAAGACACCGTTAGAACTGGTTATGGAAGGGAGTTTTGATAAAGGATTACAAGCCTATAAAAATGCCAAAATCAAAGACAGTGATCATTATTTTCTTTCCGAAGACTATTTGAATAATACCGGTTATGCATTGCTCAGCAAAAAAGATTTTACAAAAGCAATTGATTTTTTCCGTGTGAATGCTATATTGTATCCTAACAGCCAAAATGTTTATGACAGTTTAGGAGAAGCTTATGTGAAAGCCGGTCAAAAAGATAAGGCCAAGCAGACCTATCTGAAACTGTTGGAAATAAGCCCTAAAAATGAAAAGGCGGTTAAGGTTTTAAAAACATTATAACATAGAAATGCTTTTCAAAGGATTTTTATTGGAGAAATAAGAAATATGGAAGACATAAAAAAATGGATTAAAAAGAATGGATCTACTGTTTTTTTTGCAGTTTTGCTGGTTGTTTTATTAGTGAGCCCGGATGCAAAAGCCTGGTTAATGAGGCAAGTGGCCTCTACAGGCCTTCTTAATTCCAACATATCGGAATCTAAAGAAATGAATTCATCCACTCCTTTGTATGCCGGTTTTATGCTGAAAAACGAAGACGGAACGGCAATTAATACTGCTGACCTAAAAGGAAAGGTGATCTTCATTAATTTTTGGGCCTCATGGTGTCCTCCCTGCAGGGCGGAATTTCCTTCTATTCAGGAATTCTATGAAAAGTACAGGAACCATCCGGATATGGTATTTTTAACGGTAAATCTTGATGACAATCCTGAGCTTGGCAAAGCCTATCTAAAACAGAAGAATTTTACAATCCCTTTTATAACTTCTGCAGGAGCTATTCCAAAGGATTTATATAGCGGTTCGTTACCAACTACAGTTGTACTGGATAAAACAGGGGAAATTCGTCTTCATCATCAGGGACTGGCAGATTACAGTAAAGATTCATTTTATGCCCAAATTGATGAACTGTTAATCCAGAAGAGGTGATGGTGAGAGCTTTTTTTATAGAGCCAAGAGTCAAGAACCAAGAGTTGAGAACCAAGAATAAAGAATAAAGAATAAAGAATAAAAGTAGAGCAAAGAAAAAAGAATTAGGAGGGCTATGATGACGTTTAAAATACTGACTATTGAAGAGATAGAAACTGAGATCCTGAAAGAGGGAAAGGACTTGCAAAACTTTCCTAAGACTGTAGCGTTTTCTTTTTCTGAACGGTACAAAAATCTGGTGACTTCTATGAAAACAACAGAGATTTCTTCAGAAACAATTCTATATAATGCTGTTGAAGCACTCAATGAAAATAAAGAATTTGAACTAACCGATTATTGGTGCTTTGCCGGAAACGGGCAGGGTGACCGGTGGTTTATGAATGAAAATACCGAAGTCTTCTTTTATGATCATGATTATGATGAGAGCCTTGTTCCTATGCGCATCAGTTTTGAAGACTGGCTGCAGATGGCGTTTATCATCCGGCAGTTGGATAGGTATTTTGAAGAACATGAAAGTATCCCGAAGGTAGTAAAACAGGCATTTTATGAAGCATTGAACAGTATCCATCCGGAATTAAGCGAAAATTATCCGTTTACCCTGTCAATATAACGATAAGAAACTGTAATCCATTAATATAATAATTGAAATCACAATGAATATGACCACAGAATTAGAAGAAACCTATGATTTTCAATATCCTGAAATCTATAAGCAGCTTGCCGAAAACAAGATGCTGGATTGGGGTGAAACCGGACCGGATTGGCATCTTACGGTTTTTCCTCAACTAAAAAAGAATCCTCCGCTATTGCTATTTGGATATGATATTGAGATCTGGGACGATCCTCAGTTGGTGAGAGCTTCCATTGAAGAAATGTCGGATGAGGAGGATTATAGAAATATTCATCCGGATTATCAGTTTGTTCCGTTTGCTAAAAATGGAGCAGGAGACTTGTATGCTTTTCAGTTTGACCTGCAGAATAATGGTGAAATTCCCATTACACTGATTCCTCATGATGACGAAGAGGCAGAAGTATTGGCCGGAAATTTACAGGATTTTATTTTTCGCCAATTGCTGGAAGCAGTAACGGAAATAGATGAAGACGCTATGTTTTATGAAGATGATGAGGAAGATCTGAAACAGAATTTATATCATCAGCTGAAGACCCATGAACCCTATTTAAAGCCATCGCAGGTTGCCCTTCTAAAGAATATTTATCAGCGGGATATTTTTGAATATACGTATAAAGTTCCTAATGGTCGCACATTTGAGGCAGAAGGGCTGGTGACGTTTGATGAGGTTGCTGAAATTATAAATAAAGAAATTGCTTTTGACCAGCTAAATAAGAAGTTCAATTATACAAAATGCTAGAGCAGCTAAGAATCCATATTGAAAAAATCGTTCCGCTTACCGACGAAGAATTCGGAATAGTATCTTCTTTCTTCTCTTTTAGAAAATATAAAAAACATCAGTTTTTAGTACAGGAAGGGGAAGCGGTAGCCTACCATTATTTTGTGTTAAAAGGCTTACTGAAACTGGTGTATACCGATGAATCAGGAAAGGAGCATATTGTAGGATTTGCCATGGAAGATTGGTGGGAAACAGATTTTCAGGCGTATTATACACAAACTAAGGCCACCATGTCCCTGCAGTGTGTGGAAGCCACTGAAGTCTTGTGCCTGAGCTTGCCGGATTACAGAAAGCTATGTACCGAGCTACCCAAGCTGGAGCATTTTTTCCTGGAAAAAGCATATATGGGTTTCATTGCAGCACAACAACGGATTATTTCTACGATGACCACTGAGATAAAAGAACGCTACAAGCAACTGCTTGAAAAGTATCCGACACTCGTCCAACGCGTTCCAAAGTCTCTTCTTGCAGCCTATTTAGGAGTTTCCAGAGAAACATTAAGCAGGTTACCGCTCTAAAATTGTGATTTCCCTCACTTCATAATCGTGATCGCGATCACAGAATTGTAAAGCCTCTATTCTTCAATTTTGCAAAGTAACCTTTAATAAATTGAATACAATGGAAAAAAGAACAGTAAACCCGTGGAAGTGGCAGGATGAAAGAAGTTATTCCCAGGCGGTTGAGGTGAAGAATGCCACAAGTACATTATACTGCTCCGGGCAGGCGGCTATTGATCCTGACGGAACCTCAAGTGATAAAGACATGAAATCCCAGCTGATGCAGGCTATCGCAAATTTAGAAGAAGTTATAACCACAGCAGGGTATGAATGCAAGGGCATTGTCAGGTTAAACATATATACCACTTCTACACACGAGCTTTGGCCATATTTTCCGATCCTTCAGGAGTGGATTGCAAAACACCGGATCGAACAGGCTGTTACCATGCTGGAAGTAAACGGGCTATTTGAAACATTGAAAGTAGAACTGGAAGCCACCGTGGTTAAATAGTTATCGACCGCAGAATAAGAAACCTTCAAACAGATTTTGAAGGTTTTTTCTTACATTTATATGAATCAATATAATTCAGCAAAGAGCTTATGAATATTCAACTTTTTTCAAAAAATGCTCTGGTAGGAGCAGCAACGCAGGGAATAGGAGCCGGAATTGCCATAGAGCTGGCAAAATGCGGAGCCAATGTCACGGTAATGTCCCGTAATGAGGATAAACTTAAAGACTTTGTTTCTTTGTTACCAATCGTGAATGCAGATCAGAAACACGAATATCTGGTTGCCGATTTTTCTGACTTTGAGAGCTATAAGAAAACGATAACAGGCTATTTCAGCAATCATTCCATAGATATTCTGGTCAATAATACCAATGGTCCTGAACCGGGGTTGGCCCTGGACAAAAATGCAGAAGATTATCAAAAAGCATTTGATCTGCTCTTTAAAACAGTCTGTGAAACCACATTGCTGGCTTTACCTCATATGATTCAGCAGAAAAAAGGCCGTATCATCAATGTTTCTTCATTATCGGTGAAAGAGCCCATTAATAACCTTGCGCTTTCCAACTCTATCCGTTCAGCAGTAATCGCCTGGGCCAAGACATTATCGAATGAAATAGCCCAGCATAATGTTACTGTAAACAATGTTCTCACCGGATATTTTGATACGGAAAGAATCCAGAATCTTATTAATCATGAAGCACAGCAAACAGGAGCTTCTACTGAAGAAATAAAAAAAGCCAGAGAAAATAAGATTCCAATGAAAAGATTAGGAAAACCGGAAGAATATGGTCACCTGGTGGCTTTTCTGGCATCAGAATATTCAGCCTATCTCACCGGCACCAGTATTCCTTTGGATGGAGGATTGAATAATACATATTAAAGCAAGAATTTTCTTATAAAAATATAAACCTTTAACCTTCTGATCTGAAGGCTTTTTGTATAAATATCCTCTGGAAATTGTAATATTTTCACAATACTGTGTAATACTTTCCTTTTCCCGGTTGTCTTACTGATTATTGGAGAATATTATATGAAAAATTGGTCTTTTAAAAAATGGAACACCGTGCTCGGATGGTTCCTTTTCGGTATTGCCTTAATTACCTATCTCTCAACGATAGAACATTATTTGAGTTTCTGGGACTGTGGAGAGTATATTTCATCAGCCGTAAAACTTGAAGTCACCCACGCCCCGGGAGCGGCTTTATTTCAGATTATGGGGGCGGTAGCCAGTATTTTTGCACTGGGGAACGAACAGAATTATGCTATTGTGATCAATGCGATGTCTGCATTGTTCAGTGCGTTTACTATTTTATTTTTATTCTGGACAATCACCCATTTTTTAAGGAGACTTTTACATAAAGATGTTGAAGAAATAACCAGGAAACAGCAATTTTCTATTCTGTTTGCCGGAGTGGTTGGAGCTTTATGTTTTACTTTCTCAGATACCTTTTGGTTTTCGGCAGTAGAGGGAGAAGTATATTCGATGGCTTTACTGTTTATAGCGCTTTTGGTGTGGCTGATCACGAAATGGGAGAATGAGTATCAAGCAGCAGACAGTGAGCGATGGATTATCCTTATCTTCTTTATTTTAGGACTTTCTGTTGGGGTACACATGATGTGTATGCTGGCGGTTCCTGCCGTATGCCTTGTATATTATGCAAGAAATTATACGTTTACCTGGAAAAGTTTTATTCTGGCTAATTTTATAACACTGGTGATCCTGGCGTTGGTATTTAAGATTATTTTCCCTTTGATCATGACGATGTTCGGAAGACTCGAAATTTTCTTCGTGAATGGCCTGGGGTTACCTTTCCACTCCGGAACTATTGTCGCATTTATACTGATGGTAGCGGTTTCGTATATGCTGATACAATATGCGAGGAAGACTAAAAAGAAAATATATCAAACCATCGTTTTATCCTTAGTATACATGATTATTGGGTTTTCATGCTGGATGGTCATCCCGATCAGGGCAAATGCCAATCCACCGATGAACCTTAATGATCCTGATACAGCTATTGGCATGAGAGATTATTATAACAGGGTACAGTATGGTGACTGGCCAACAACTTATGGACAAAATTATACCGCATTCCTTGATGCAAAAGGGATAGAGAAAAATGAAGACGGAAGTTATAAAACAGAGAAAACAGGAGATATTTACGAAAAAGACGAAAAAACCGGAACCTATAGAAAAACAGGGGAAAGATTCAATTATGTATTCAGTAAATCCCATATAAGCTTTATGCCCAGAATGTTCAGTGAAGATAAAGAGGTAACGGCCAACTATATTGCCCTGTATGGAGCTCCGGATTTTACCTTTAACTATGACAATGAGGATGTTGCAGACAACCCACAGGCTAAGCAGATCTTCGATGAGATGAGAACAAAATATGAAAACAAATCAATTACTGCGGCAGATTATCTGAAGGTAAAACCATATGACCTGATTAAGGTTCAGAGACCTTCTTTCGCCCAGAATATGGATTATTTCATCTCTTTCCAGAATGGATATTACTTTGTAAGGTACCTGATGTGGAACTTCGTAGGAAGGCAGAATGATCTTGAAGGAAATATGGAAAGTACAAAAGGAAACTGGATCTCAGGATTTTCTTTTATCGATAATGCACTACTCGGAAATCAGGATTCAATGCCTGCTAAGTTTAAAAATGAAAGCACCGTAGCCTTTTTCTTCCTTCCATTGATTTTAGGATTGATCGGATTCTTTTTCCAGTTGAACAGAGACTTCGGAAGATTCTATGCCTTATTATCATTATTTATTTTAACCAGTGTAGGAATTGTTTTCTATACAGGGGTAAAGCCTTTTGAAGTAAGAGAAAGAGATTATGCCATGGTAGGTTCATTCTATGCCTTCGCCATCTGGATAGGGTTGGGAGCCGGAGCTATTCTATGGTTCTTACAATCCAAAATAAAATCTAACGGAGCCAATATAGCATTAGGAGTTGTTTTATTGGGAATACCTTTTATGATGGGTTTCCAGAACTATACATCACATGACCGAAGCCGGAAATCTGCGGCACATGATTATGCTTATTCATTCCTAAGATCGTTACCAAAAGAGGATATTATTTTTATTTATGGTGATAATGATACTTTTCCGGTTTGGGCGATTCAGGAAACAGAAAGGTTCCGGGATGATGTGAAAACAGTAAATTTTACACTACTGGCAACTCCCTGGAGCATAGATCAGGTAAAAAGAAGAACGTATAATGCAAAGGGAATTCCAAGCCAATTAACACATGAAGATTATAGAGATGGAGTCAATGAGCAGGTCTATATGATGAAGAAAGAAGATTGGGAAGGAGTTTTTTCTATGTTGAAAGAACAGGGAGCTCCGGAAACGGAATTCCAGTCATTCAGAAAGTACCTTACGCAGGATTCTTTAACACTGAAGCAGGCGATTGATTTTATTAAGTTCAAATCTCCCGAAAAAGATCAGCTTTTAAAAATGTATTTTGGAGAAGAGAAATATGAGAAATTCAATATTCTTCCAGTTAACAAATTTATCCTTCCCGTCAATAAAGAAAATGCTGTGAAAGCAGGAATCATTAACCCGGAGGACCTTCCTAATGCTGTCAATCAGATTATGATTACCTATAAAGGAAATACACTGTATAAAAATAACCTGATGATGATGGATCTATTGGCAAATTTCGACTGGAAACGTCCGATTAACTTCTCTTCAGGAGGAATCTATGACAGTGAGAATATTTTCTACCTTGATGAATATCTTCAGTTTGACGGATTCAGTTACAGGCTAATACCCATCCATACCCCGCAGCATCCTGATGGAGATAAAGGAAGGGTAGATCCGAATTCTCTTTATCAGGTAGTGAAAAACTTCAGATGGGGAAATTTTAAAGATCAGAGTGTCTATTATGATGAAACAGCCACATCCAATATCATCGGCTACAGAATGTCTGTAAGCAGGGCGGTTTCTGCATTGGTACTGAACAATCAGAAGGCTAAAGCCGTTGAACTTTTAGAGCTTGCAGCCAAAGAAATTCCTGCTGAAAAATACAATGATCCCCGTTCATTAAGTTCAATTGTATCAGGATACATTATTGCAGGTCAGGAACAGAAAGGATTACAGCTTGCGGAAAATCTTAAGAATGAAATTTTCAAAGAATATGATTATTACCTGAATCTTTCCCCTTCATTCCAGATGGCGGCACGGAAACAGATGAGAACAAAACCTATGGAATATGCTCTTGTAGTTTCTGCTGTTACAGAGGCTTATAAAACACTTGGTCAGAAAGAAAAGGCCTATGCTTACCTCTTGCAATCTGTTGAACCGATCGATAAGAAGTTCAATATTTTTGCCAGTGGACTTCAGAAGATGGGGAAAGAGAAGGCAGTGAAAGAATCGGAAAATGTACAAAGGATTACCCCTTTTTATCAGTATTTATTCGATATTATGGAACCTTTTGATTCTACGTACGCCAAGAAGAAAGAAAATCAGATTACCACAGCAATAATGAAAGCGACTCAATAATCTGCTGCTTACAAAAATAGAAAAGTCTCCGAATACAGGTATTCGGAGACTTTTTTTATTCATTCTTATTTCCAGAATTCATCGGGATAAAGATCTTTCTCTTCAGAATGAATCTGATCTAATTCCTTTCCAATGATGTTTAAAACTTCAGGATCCAGTTTTTCTTCCAGATGGGGAAACCAACTGCGTTCCTCAAAACGGATATGTTGTTCCAGAAGATCAGCAAAATTTGAAAAATAAGCTGCATTTTCTGAATTTTCAATTTGAAGGATCAACGTTTTTATCTGATGATGTTCATATTGTATCCGGGAGGAATATTCATCCGTAAGAGGAGGAAAAAGAAGATATTCCTCTCCATGGAAATGTTCCTCAAGATGATTTTTCCAGAAATAAAGAATATAATTTCTGATCCTGGAAAGTTCAACTTCTTTTTTCAGTCCCTGTCTTATTTTCCAGTTGCAAAGTAATCCGAAGTGATGATCCCTGGATAAAAGGACGATATTTTCATTACGTTTCATAATTCTTTTTTTAGGATAATAAATAAACCCTCACCTTACAACCTATGGGATTTAAAGAAATGGGCTACCGTTTTTCTTTCAGTGACCATCCGAACTTTAGCCCCAAAATAAAAATGACAAGCAAGAGCTCTCCGGCGGCCAGTAAAATATCTCCGGGAACACGCATCCATCTTAAAAAATGCATGATGTCGGTCTGCATGAATTCTGCAGAACGGGCATACCAATAGCCTTCCTTAATAGACGCTACAGACTGCATAATTCCTATAGGCAGAAGACTGATGGTGACCATCACCAGTAATCCTATATTGGTCAGCCAAAATGCCCAGCCAATAAGTTTATCATTCCACTGTCTGTCGGGATACAGCCCCCGTAATACAAACAGCATTAATCCGATTCCTAGAATTCCATATACCCCAAACAGGGCAGCGTGGCCATGAACAGCAGTAGTATTCAGCCCCTGGATATAATACAGGGCTATCGGTGGATTGATGGCAAATCCGAAAATGCCCGCCCCGAGAAAGTTCCAGAAACACATGGCAATGAAACAGTAGATCGGCCATTTATAAGCCTGGATCCATGGGGTGGATTTGCTGAGCTGATAGTTTTGATAAGCTTCATAACCGATCAAAACAAGCGGAACAATTTCCAGTGCACTGAAAGTAGCTCCCAATGCCAGCACAGCGGTAGGCGTAGCACTGAAGTAGAGATGGTGGAAAGTTCCCAAAATACCTCCTGCGAGGAATATAATCGTTGAAAATAATACAGCATGGGTTGCCGATTTCAGTCTCAATAATCCTAATCTTGTAAATAAAAATGCAGCTACTACCGTTGCGAAAACTTCAAAGAAACCTTCTACCCACAGGTGGACCACCCACCATCTCCAGTATTCAGCAATAGCCAGATGCGTCTGTCTTCCATACATTAAACCTGCTCCATAAAACAAGGCAATAGCTACGGATGAAAGCGTGAATAAAGTCAGTAAATGCCGGTCTCCGTCTTTTCTTTTTAAAGCGGGAAGCAATGCTCTTACCATTAAGACCAGCCAAAGAATAAGCCCAACAAGCAGTAAAATCTGCCAGACCCTTCCAAGTTCTACATATTCATATCCCTGGTGTCCCCAAAGGAAATTATCTACCAGACCCAGTTTTTGCATTACCCCCAGCCATTGTCCGGTTAAAGAGCCCAGTACAACAATCAGTAAAGCTCCGAATAATATATTAACACCCAATTTCTGGTATTTGGGTTCAAATCCGGAAACAGCCGGAGCAATATAAAGTCCTGTTGCCAGCCAGGAAGTGGCAATCCAGAATATGGCCAGCTGTACGTGCCAGCTTCTGGAAACAGACTGTGGTAAAAACTGGTCCAATGGGATACCGTAAAAACCGCTTCCTTCCACACCATAATGAGCCGTAATAACTCCTGCGAGCATCTGAACCAGAATCAGTAAAGCGACTACCCAGATGTATTTTAAAGTAGCCTTCATAGAAGGGGTAGGTTTCATATTGCGGAGCGGATCCTCAAGAGGAAGCACCTCACTGATTTCTTCTTCCTTATTTCTGGCATGATAAAATACCAGAAGCCCCACACAGGCCAATAACAGCAGTATACTGAATCCGGACCATAGATGCAGTGAAGGAGGAGGAACATTTCCTACCGATTCATCGTGTGGCCAGTTATTGGTATAGGTGACATCATCTCCCGGACGTTCTGTGATACAGACCCATGAAGTCCAGGCAAAGAATGCGTTCATTTGAGCCATTCTTCCTGCATCTTTGACGGTATTCTCCGGAATAGCGTACTGGCTGCGCAGCGTAGCCATAGAAGGATCATTCATAAACAGTTTTGAATAATACCGGGAGAGCTGTTTTTGAACCTCAGCTCTTTCGGGAGAGAAAATAATTTCGTTATTGCTTTCATTGAAAGTATTGGTACGAAGTTCTTTTTTCAGCAATACCTGATATTTAGCCTGCTCATCATCGGGAAGTTCTTTGTAGGTCTTCCCGTCTTTTTTGGCCAGTTCATCAAGAAGCAGAAGAGATTCTCTGTGAACATAATCAGCAGTCCAGTCCGGAGCAATATAAGCACCATGTCCCCAGATGCTTCCTACCGTTTGTCCGCCAATAGACTGCCATACATTCTGTCCGTCTTTAATATCCTGTCCTGTAGCGATCACCGTTCCGTCCGTACTGACTACTTTATCAGGAATCGGAGGAATCTTTCTGTAAATTTCTGTTCCATAAAATATAAGAACGGCAAATGAAGCAATTATCACTATAGCAAGCCATCGCCAAAGTTTTTTAGGTGTCATTCCGTGTGTTTTTTTAAGATTTAACAGTATATTCTTTTTCCAGTTGGATGGCTTTCGGGAAGAGGATATTATTTTCCAGGTGGATGTGCTTATGCAGGTCATTTTCAAAATCCTGAAGCATGGCAAAAGCTACTTTGTAAGTATTGCAGGCATCAGCCGGGGGAAGATATTCATGGGTTATCTCCGCAATTCTTCTGAAACGGTCTCCTTCTACACTGTGCTCATGCTGCATCATGCTGACCGGATTTTCCACTGTTCCAAAAGCCGGATGCTGAAGGGACCCTCCCGATATTTTGGCTTTCATCATATTTCTTACAAAAGGAAACAGGATAAGCTCCTCTTTTTTCATATGAGCTGCCAGGTCATGGGCAGATTCATTGAATAGCGTATTGATTTCAAATAATTCCGGATGTCTGCCTCCGTGAACTTTGCATAATTTATCCAGAAAAGCCTGTAAAACCGGTGTTTTTTCCTCTACATAACGGTGATGTGTCTTTTCAATATAATCTGCCAGAAGATCGAGAGGCCAGCTGCCGAAATCAATGGAGCCGCCTTCATTTGCCGGTAAGGATTCCAGTTCGGCATAAACCTTTTCCGGATCAAGTTTTTTAGGAGTACAGGCTTCCTCTATTGTTCTTCCGCCTTTACAGCAGAAATCTATTCCATGTCTTTTAAAAACAGCAGCTGTTCTGAAGTCTTCAGCCACCATGTTTCCTATTAAGTCTGTTTTTGTATTCATAATATAATACTTTTTTGTCTTTTATTATTTTAAATTTTTTTACTGTTTTTTTAGGGAAAGGATATATTTCACCATTTGTTTAGCATCCTCTTTATTGAGGCCTTCATGAGAGGTCATCGGGATATCACCCCAATTTCCTTTTCCGCCCTCAATGATTTTTTGTGCCAATTGATCCATATCTACGTCTGTATACTTTGCCGCTACATCCTGATAGGAAGGTCCTATTAATTTGGCATCTATTTTATGGCAGGCAAGGCAATCTGCTCCTTCTATCAGTTTCAGGCCCGGATCGCCGGAAGTATTACTAGAAACAGGAGGAGCCAGAGTTTCAGCTGGCTGTGGAGCGGGTTGTTCAGTATAAGGAGCGGGTTGTGGAATCGGAGTGGTATCCTTGCTGGAACAGGAAAAACAAAATAAAGATAAGCTGAATATAATGGCGGTATGTAAGAATTGTGTTTTCATAATATTGATTTAAATTTTCTGAGCGAGAATAGATACAGCACAAAGGCAGTCTTCATATTTTTTAAATGTTTTTCTCATCTGTATTACCCTGGATCGTATATCAGGTTGGGTCATGAGATTACCTACAATTTTCAGAAATCCCCGGAACCCTTCATCACTGATGATTCTTTGGGGTTCTAAAAGATGCATAGGAGCTGTTTCTATTTTTTTAATGGTAAAACCTTCCTTTTCCAGGAGATGGGTCCATTCTGAAACAGTCAATGGACGGGCATTTACTTTAATGGCCGAAGCCAGGTCCTTCTGAATATGTAGTTTTACATCATCATCTAAAGTATCTGGTGTCAGTGCCAGTTCATGGATCGCGTAATATCCTTTAGGTTTTAAAATTCGGGAAGCCTCCTTTATAATTTCAGATTTTCTGTGGTCAGCATGCATAGTCAATAGCGCTTCTCCATAGACTTTGTCAGCGGACTGCTCCGGTAATGAAGTGTGGGCGGCATTCCCAGATTGAAATTTTGCAGAAGTTTGCCTGAACTCCTTATTCAAATGATCTGTTACTCGTTGCTCAGCATCGATTCCTGTATAAGATTTAGGATTGTTTTTTAAGGCGAGACGCGCCGTATAACCAAGTCCCGGAGCCAACTCCACGACATCATCATCAGGAGTAATATGTAACATGGTCAGCATTTTTTCCGTAAGCATCAGGCCTCCCGGACGAAGAACTTTTTTACCAATTCTGGCCAGCAGCCAGTGACCGGACATTTTTTCAATATTCATTGGGTTGAGTTTTAAATTGTAAAATAATAGCCAATACTAAGGTTAGTGCTTTGATAGTTTCCGCATAGATGAAATAGTCATGAAGTGGAGTAGCCGGTAATGATAGTCCCGAAGAAATACGATCTACCCGCGCATCGAGTACGGGAAGCATCCAAAATTGCTCTAACAGGAGTATGAAGATTAAAACCGTGAGAACCATACAGTCAGTTTTTGTATAGTTTTTACGGCTGATATACATGAATATCAGAATTAAAGCAAGGAATAGACCTTGTATTTTTGTGGAGAGGCCAAACATCAGTTTCCCCAATCCCAATGCTGTTGAAAGTGTTATTCCTTCCACCTGAAATTTCATCGGTGTTTCCAAAAAACTAATGGTCATAAACATTCCCGCCATTACACAAAACAGCATCAGTACAACAGGATTTTTAAGATATAATTTCATTTTTATTATTTAATATATTAAGACCTTTTTATCTTTTATTTGATCAAATTTTTTTAGGTCTTAAGATAGGTCAGTTTTAAATCTAAATTATCGACAAATGCCTGTATTTTAGAACTCTCCAGCATGATACGAAGATTGGTTCTGATACTCTTAAACTGATCATGAAGAGGGCAGGGATGTGTTTCAGAACACTGTTCAAGACCTAATCCACAGCCTGAAAACAGCTTGTCACCATCAATTTCTCTCACAATATCCGCAATGGTATTATTCAAATTCTGCTGATCCATATAAAAACCTCCGTTTGGGCCTTTCGCCGACTGAACAAATCCTTTTCTACTTAAATCCTGTAGAATTTTGGCTATAAAATGTTCAGGCGAACTAATGCTTTTAGCTATGTCTTTGATTCCAACCCGGCTGCCGTTTTTAGACTGCTGGGCGATATAGATCAAAGCTCTTAATGCGTATTCGCAGGTTTTGGAAAACATTTCTTCTGAATTTTATAGGACAAAGATATAAACTTATTTTTAATAGAAGATAAAAAACTCTTTTATTTTTTTTAAGTTTGATAAAGATCATAGGAATTGAGAATAATTGACCACCCCGTCAAAAATTTTTTGAATTTTCGCCACCTTTCCGGTGCATGTGTTTAGTATTTGATTCTTGATGTATGAAAAGGATGGACAGCTTCTTTAAACTGCAGGATTACGGAAGGCTTTGCTGCTTTTTCTGAGATCAGAAGGTCGGGATTGGGTAAACTCATGGAAAGTATCACTGAAGGCACTAATAGAGCTATAACCAACATCATCGGCAATTTCGTTGATCGGCTTATCAGTATTTAAAAGCAGTTCAATCGCTTTGATGATTCTTAATGTTTTCAGATACTGAAGAAAGGAAATATCCATATCCGATTTAAAGAGACGGGACATGGAACGCTCACTCAATCCAAATCTTGTACTCACATTGGTCAGGGTATGTTTTTCTCCGATATTCCATTCAAGGTAAGAAACAATTTTCATCATTTGCTTATTATGAGTGGCAGGAAGAATAATAGGTAATGGCTGTTGGTGGGTTTTGGGCAGGATTTTTTTTAATGCTACCAAAAATTCAAAATTCTCATCTTTTGCCGAAACGTGTTTTTCATCCCATATTTCCGTGTATTTGATCATTTGAATCAAAAGTTCTGATGCGGGATAAATTCCCAGTCTGCTGTAAAAAGGATCTGCGATATCATCATGAGCGTAAAAATAAAGGGAACGCAGGACTGTAGCACTATGTCCGATTTCCAGGATATGTTCCATTCCCTGAGGAATCCAGAAGAAATGCCTGGCGGGTACTACATACGTACGGTTATCTATCGTAATGTAGGCAATACCGCCTTCTACATAGCTTAGCTGCCCTTTGGTATGCTTGTGAAACGGAATCAGTTTTTCTGATTTTTCGTGCATAATAAAGACACTTTTGTCATGTCGATCGATATCCGGAAGCGCTGCAATTAATCCCATCAGAAATTGAAAATAGTATGAAAATGCAAATATAATCATTTGGCCGGAATCATGTAAAACTTGACTATTTTAGATAAAAATATTTTCCGGATTGCTGATAAATTTGCAGTGCAATAATTCAAAAATTCAGATGAAAATTTATCTTACCGGACTGCTGATACTGGGAACTTCCTATATGCTATCGGCTCAGGCAGGCAGTCCCCGAAATGACACCATTCGGCTTTCCTTAAAAGACGCATGGCAGAAAGCTGAAGAGCACAGCCGTCATATCAGAATCAATACCATAGATGCAGACATTGCCGAAGCTGAAGTAAAAGATGCCAAAAGAGAACGGCTTCCGGAAATTGAAGTTAAAGGTTCTGCCGAGAAAGCTTCCAATATTCCCATTTATGAAAACGGAATTTTTTCCAAACCTACCCAACATGAAGTAATCCACACCCTTTACAGAGCGGGAGCTGATTTTTACCTGAATATTTATCAGGGAAATAAGCTTAATCTTAAGATCAAAGAGAATCAAACCCTTCAAAAAATTAAAGATATTCAAAAAGAGCAGGCGGTCTCCGATATTCATTATAAAACAGCTGCCCTTTATCTTGACCTTCAGAAAACATTCATTTTCAGAAATCTTATCCAACAGGATATTGCCGATCAGAAAGTTCAGCTGAAAGAAATTCAGGCTTTATATAAAAACGGAGTGGTTCTTAAAAGTGATGTTCTCCGGATAGAGCTTGAACTTTCCAAACGTAAAATGGCTTTGGTCACCATTGAAAATGATATTCTCATAGCCACACAGAAACTGAATATTATTTTAGGAATTCCTGATGAACAGGTGGTGATGCCTGATGCTCCGTTTAATGAATGGAATGAAAGCAGCACCTACGGAGAGTATGTAAAACAGGCTATGGATCATTCTTTTGACTATCATGTTTCCGAACAGCAAACGGAATTAAGTAAAATTAAGCTTAAGCAGGTTAAAGCCAATGTAAGCCCTAAAGTTGGCCTGTATGGTGAATTTTATTATGCCAACCCACAGATTTTCCTTTATCCATATAATTCCGACTGGTATTCGCTGGGAGTGGTAGGGGTAAAAGCTTCATTTTCCATCTCTTCACTGTATCATAATACTCATAAAGTAAAAGCAGCTGCCCTGGAGTTTGAAAAAGAAGAAGAAGCTCATAAGAATACGGAAGATAAAATCAGACAGCAGGTAAAAGAAGCCTACTTACGATATGAGGAAGCTCTTGAGCAGATTAAGGTGGCTGAAACAAATGTGGTTCAGGCGAAAGAAAATGCCCGCATTATCAAAAACACCTATTTCAATCAGGCCTCTCTGGTTACAGATCTGCTGGATGCAGACATACAGCTTCTTCAGACCAAATTTGAGCTGGAAGCAGCCAGAATCATGGCTCAAAACAATTATTATTTACTGCAAAATATTACAGGTACCTTATAATACAATGAAAAAAAAATATACCCCAACCGACAGACTGATTACAAAAATTACAGGATGGATTTCAGTTTTTATCGTCGCCGGACTTGCTGTCTGGGGCGGTTTTACCCTTATCAATTACTATCAATATGAGCAGACCAATGATGCTCAGGTTCAGGAATATGTAAATCCTATTATTTCAAGAGCCGGAGGATTCATCGTGGCGGTCAAGTTTGAAGAAAATCAGGAAGTGAAAAAAGGAGATACCCTTCTGGTGATAGACAGCCGTGAATATATTCTTCAGCAGGAACAGACCCAGGCGGCTCTTCAGAAAGCCCGTGCACAGCTGAAAGTTCTCACGAGCAATACCACTACTACAGAAAAGGAAGCTGCTTCAGCTCAGGCTCAGGTGAGTGCCAATGAAGCAAAAGTCTGGAAACAGAAGCTTGATTATAACAGATATGAGAAACTCTACAACGAGGAATCTGCAACTAAACAACGCCTTGAAGATGTGAAAGCTACCCTGGAGGTGAATGAAAGCAATTATAAATCTTCCCAGGATGCATATGCTGCTTCTGTGTCGAAAATCAATGATATTCAGGCTGAAAAAACGGTTGTACAGGCCGAAATTGCAAGACTGCAGGCATTACTGGACCGTCATAAACTGGATGTAAGCTATACGGTAGTCACCGCGGCTTATGACGGAAGAATGGGAAGACGAACCGTTGAGGTGGGACAGATGATTGATGCGGGAGAGACCCTGGCTTTTATTGTAAATAATGAAACGGATAAATGGGTAGTGGCTAATTATAAAGAAACCCAGATCAAGGATATGCATATTGGTGATCATGTGAAAATTGTCGCTGATTCTTATCCTGATCAGGAATTTCAGGGGACGATTATTTCACTTTCGCCTGCTACAGGATCAAGCTTTTCATTATTGCCGCCTGATAACTCAACAGGGAATTATGTGAAAATTGTGCAGCGTATTCCGGTTCGTATCAGAATCGAGGGTAAAAGAAAAGATATTGATATTCTGAAATTAGGAATGAACGTCAATGTATATGCGGGTAAAAAGCATTCCAATGGCTAGAAAAATTCCTTACTTTAAAAGATGGGTGCCGGAATGGCTTGTCAAGATCATTCTCTTTGCCATGACCCTCCCGGGTATCATTATATTTTTTCTGCCCCTGTCTAATGTGAATGCAGCAGCAGGATATTATGGGTGTGAACCTGCTGATATTCAGTTTTCAGTAGCTTTGTTTTATGCCGGATATGTAGGGTTTTACTGCCTGGAGAGGCGTTTTTTCAGCTTTCTTGCGGCCAAAGAATACTTTCTTTTATTTACGACTTTACAGATCATGGCCTGTCTGGTCTGCTATGGTACGAATGAAGTGTATATCCTGTTTCCGGTACGTTTTATTCAGGGAATGCTGTTTGCAGGAAATGTGAATCTTTCCCTCACCTTAATTTTTACACGGTTAAGCAGCGAAAGAGGAAGAGAGATCAGCTTTTCCGTATTCTTTGGTATTCTGATCTGTGCTTTACCTTTTAATAACCTGATTACGGCAGATCTTATAGACTCATATAATTTTAATATTATTTATAAAACAGCCATTTTTTCATATGTGCCAGGTCTTTTCTTTCTGACTCTTGCGATGACAAACTACAGAACGGGTGCCAGGTTTCATCTTTATAAACTGGACTGGCAAAGCTTTGCTGTTTACAGTACCATGCTGGTACTGATCGGCTATATCATGATTTTTGGACAGGAGTATTACTGGCTTGAGGATCCCAGAATTCTGGGAAGTGTGATTGGAATTGGTATTTTAATCGTTGTGTCAGTCATTCGCCAGCGCGCTATTAAAAGACCTTATATCGATCTGCGTGTTTTCAGATATCAAAACTTTAAAATGGGATTACTGATTCTTTTTGTAATGTATATCTGTCGCTTTGCTTCGGGAATTACCAATAATTATTTTATTACAGAGCTACACTTTGATCCTTTTTATCTCTCCTATATCAATGTTTTTAATCTTGTAGGGCTTATTGCCGGGGTGATCATTGCCTGCTGTATGGTATTACAGAAGAAGAGAATACGGAATATCTGGATTCCCGGATTTTTAATGCTTCTTGTTTTTTATGGGATGATGTATTATTCTTTTGATGTGCAGGCAGATGAATTCAATTATTTTATTCCGTTGTTTCTTCAGGGGTTGGGAGTAGGGCTGATCATGGTGCCCACGATTATTTTTATCATATCATCAGTTCCCATTGCTATAGGGCCTTCTGCTGCAGCTATGGCCCTGGCGATACGGTATCTGGGCTTCTGTATCAGCATAGCTTTGATTAATTATTTTGAACTTTTTGAAAAAAGCCGTCACTATAATGCCTTTCAGGATCATCTGACTGCGGTAGATCCTGCTGTAAAGGATTTCCTTCATAAGCAGACCGCTAAACTTAGTGCGAAAGGAATGCTTGAAGATCATGCTGCCAAAGCCGCCCATAAGCTGATGATCGGAAAGATTAATGCCCAGGACCATGTACGTTTTGCCATGGATTATTATGAAATGATGTGCTGGCTCCTTTCAGCGTCGCTTTTATTGATTATCCTTTTTCCGTATCTGAACCGTACGGCACTTTATTTAAAATCACGCAGGTTATCCCCTGCATAAATTTAGATCATTCCTTCATACGATTATTATGAAAATAGGTAAGAAACCTCTCTTTCCCTACCTGAAATTTTTGAAGAAATAAAAAATGCCTTTCAGAGAGTTTCAGAACTTTTTGATAGGGGAATGTGTTGATGTAGTTAGTGAAAGACTGTCTTTAGGGCAGTCTTTTTTATTGTATGTAAAGATCATAAAAGTATAAATACTGGCCGAAACTGTATGTTTTTTGTCATTGCGGACGGAAGGCTTTCTGTGTACATTTGCATCATACAGAACGAGATATGAAGAATGTCAGAAAAGATTCAGGAAAGAAGAATATAGTACTTTTGGTACTTCCGGAGGTTCAGTTACTTGATATTGCAGGTCCCTGTGATGTGTTTACATCGGCTAACCGTTTTCTGGGTGATGATGAATCAGGATACCATGTTTTTATGGTATCCGGAACTTCAGAAAAGGTAATATATTCCAGCTCCGGAATGCCTTTGACCTGTAGTCATACAATATATGATATTGACTTTCATGTGGATACTTTTTTGGTAGCTGGGACAAGCCTTGCCATAGTGGATGACATTAATCCCGACCTCTATCATTTTCTTCAGAACATAAGCACAAAAGTGAGGCGGTTGGGATCCGTTTGTATCGGGGCATTTATACTGGCCAAAGCAGGACTGTTAAAAGGAAAACAGGTAACCACACACTGGAAATATGCCAATGCCTTACAACAGGCTTATCCTGAACTGGAGGTTAATATCAATCCGTTTTTCATCCGGGACAAACCTATATATACTTCCGGAGGGGTGTCTTCGGGAATGGACCTTGCCCTGGCACTGCTGGAAGAAGATTTTGGAAAAGCTGTAGCCTCGGAAGTTGCCCGTCATCTTGTGTTGCATCTTCGGAGACCCGGCGTACAGTTACAATTTGGAAATGCACTCCCGGACTATGATATGATGACTGCATTGACGAAAGATGTACGTGATCTCCTGAAAGATAAACTGGGACAATCTATTAGTATTGAATATATAGCAGATACCATGCATATGAGCATCCGTAATTTTTCCAGGGTATTCTTAAAAGAATCAGGGATGAGTCCCGGTAAATTCCTTGAAAAAATGAGACTGGATCAGGCCAGAAATATGCTGGAATATACGGAGATGAGCATTGATATGATTGCCGATAAATGTGGTCTCGGAAGTTCAGTAAGCCTTCGCAGGGTATTTTTAAAACATCTTTCCCTTTCTCCCGCTCAATACCGCAAGGCATTTAAGGGAATGGAATAACACTTTTTAATTTTTTTGGATATACTATTGAACGGCTGATGATAATCAGCAGGGAATAGTCTTGTCCTTATTTACCATATTAATCCTAATACTATCAGTATGAAACATGTACAACACATTAAAACCATGAACGTTGCATTTTTAGTGTATAATCAGGTAGAAGTTCTTGATTTGAACGGCCCACTGGATGTTTTCGTCAAGGCGAATGTAATACTGCCGGGCAGCTATCATTGCTATACCGTTGGAAAAACCAGGGACGCCGTATATGCTGAGGCCAATACGATGGCTATTGTTCCTACTTATGACCTCCAGACCTGTCCTAAACCGGATATGATTGTCATTCCCGGAACAAATCCTGATCAGGTAATGCAATATCTGAAGGATGATGACTTTCAAAATACAGTTCTCAATTGGGTGAAAGACCATTGCAATAATGGAACTGTTATTTTCACGGTCTGTACAGGAAGTATGCTGCTTTCGGAAACAGGTATCCTTGATCATTATGATATTACAACACACAGTATGTTGCTGGACGCACTGGAACAGCATAATACAGAAAGTAATGTTAAAAGAGGAGTGAGGTTTGTTGATCAGGAACAACTAATCACAACGGCAGGTATTACGGCCGGAATAGATGCAGCCCTTTACCTGATAGGAAAACATCATGGGCAGGAAGCTGTAGATACTATTGTACAGCTTTTTGAATACCAGCAGGGGAGTAGTATAGCTTAATTTCATTTTTCTTGCAGATCAAGTAAGTTATGCAAGATTTATCACCATCATCTGCGTAATCTGCTTAATCAGCGAGAGGATTAGAATAGTTTTTTTCTCGCAGATCCCACGGATTATGCAGATTTTTTAAAACTTACTTACTTATGAGATTAATGGGAGAGGTAAGAAATACACAGTTTCTTGCAGATTAAGAAAGGAATGGATATTTATCACCATCATCTGCGTAATCAGCTCAATCAGCGAGAGGATTAAAAATAGAACTTCTTTGTAAAAACACCAAGGTGGATTCTTAAAAAAAACAACGATAAACAGGAGAATAGTACCCACAGCTTTGGTATGATGTTTATCGAAGAAGCTGTGATCACTATTTTTATAAAAATAATAAATACTGTAAATTATTTATAGACAGATGCTTGTATATATTGCCAGAAAAAATACGCTAAAAACACTCAAAAAAAGTTGGAGTTAAAAAGTATTTTTCTATCTTTGCAGTCCCTTAAACAAAGGGATTTACTTGAAAATGGTAACATGAAAAAGTAGATGACCGACTCGGTAGCTCAGCTGGTAGAGCAATACACTTTTAATGTATGGGTCCTGGGTTCGAATCCCAGCCGGGTCACTAATAGCTCCTATTTTAGGGGCTTTTTTTGTTTATATTACCTTCCTAGCGTTAATTATTCTTTTAAATTACATCATAAAAGGTGTTAAAATTGAACAAAAATAAAGTACTCAGGTTATTATATTTTAAATTTTACGAGCCTATTTTATTTTTAAATCCTTTATTTTACGGTATTTATTGGGGTTAGTGTTGAAATTAACATACATTAACATATTTTAGTATTTTCGATTGATTTTTTTTTTACATTTGTCAAACAAAACTAAAAACCAAGAACTCATGAAAAACATTCAAAATTTAAAACGCCCGGACTCTTAATTATTTTAATCTCACAATAGTTAAGAACTATTCTTATTTCATCAAAAAAAATCACCCGACAATAGTATTAATCCTTGTAGGACTCTATAATATTGTCATTAAAATGACCGTTTTTATGAATAAAATCTCCTATAGGGGAATTTTCACGATGGCTATGCTGTCGTGCTCTTTCTCGGCGTATTCCCAGTTGGCTGGTTCTGATATCCAGCTTTGGGAAAAAACAAATTCTACCTTACGGGAAGCGACCCGGTGTGCGGATGAAAATTTATTAAATTTCCATTGCGGTATCAAAGACAAGCTTCTCAAAAAATATATTAAATACAGTAAAAACAAAAGCCATACATTGAGCTTGGTTCATACCGCGAAGGAAGATGAACTGATCTGGAATAATGCTGATAAAAGAGTTTCTTTAAGCAATAATTCGTATGTAAGAGATAAAAATCTTAAAGAACTTAGCAGGCGTCCGAGTATTTTTTCTTTTTTGGGAAATGCAGATCAAAAGGGGAAAGCCGATAGTTTGAAGATCAAATTCGAAGATCAGAATCTCTACGAAATGATTTTCTTTACGAGAAAAGCAAAGGCAATGGATCTTAATAAAATTCATTCGTATTTATCCATCAAATATGGAATTTCTTTAGAAAGAGGAAAATACTACGGAAGTGATGCTAAGGTAATCTGGGATCCCGAAAAGCATAAAGAGTACAAGTATCGTCCAACAGGTCTTGGAAGAGATGATGGAAATGAACTCTACCAGAAGCAATCAACAAACCAGGCAGATTTATTTCTGACAATCGGGATGAATACCATTGCAAGAACTAATTTTGAAAACCCTACCACACTGGATAATAATAATTTTGTGATGTGGTCAGATGATAACAAAGCAATGTCTCTGAAAGCTGAAAGCAATCTGGAAGTTCTGGAAAGAAACTGGGAGATCGACTTTATAGGAAATAAGATTCCGAAAACGGATTATAAAGTAAGAATTTTAAAAGATGCTGTTAATCCGCGATCACTTCCCATTGCTTATTGGATGTTGCTTAAAAAAGACAACGGAAAGATCCAGAAAATTCCAGGTGTTGAAAATGAAAAATATATACTATTCAGTAAAGTAGATTTTCTCGATGCTTTCGATTCTGGTGAGAGAGCTTATTTTACTTTTGCAATAGGTCCGAAAGATCAAAAGAATAAAGAGCCGGATCCACGATCTGCATCCAATTCCGGAAATCAATATGGAGAAAAAGATATGTCGGTGGATTTCAGTACTATAAATCTTTATCCTAATCCTGTGAAAAAAGATCAGAATTTTACTATTGTTTTTCCTGAGATAGAAAATCTTGTTATTTCGATCTATGATGGAGGAGGGAGATTGGTAAAGCTGGAAAAAATGAGTAGCTCTGCAAGATCATATACTGATCATCTTTCTGTACAGAGTTCTTATTTAATCAATCTTACCCAAAACGGAAAAATTATAAAAACTTTTAAACTAATCGTTGATTAAGCCTAACCATGAAAATACATATTAACAAAGAGCTTTTTACAAAAAGATCAGTACTCTTCGTGTGCTTTTTTGCAAGTATATTCATATTTGCGAGCTTTACGAAAGAAGACCGGCAGAAAGTACGATCCTTTAAGCTTCGTATGATGGAAAAATATATCTATCATAGAATACAAGACAATGCGGATTCAATAGAAAGTTCAGAAGATACAAGCCCTGAACGTAAGAATTCTGATATTACTAAAAGAGAAAATAAGGAAGCTGTTCAGGCAGAGACTCCATTCAAAGTTTTATTTTCGGAAAATAAGGACTTTGATAACATTTTTAATTCCGAAGAAAAACAGGGAACTATCGGGGAGTTTTCCGATGATGAATCCGATAATGTAGCCGATAACTTCTTTACCATTACCCTTCCTGAAATAAGGAATCAGAATGTGAAAGCATATTTGGTATATGACCTTTTTGGATTGGATTCTTACCATTCAGTTTCAAGATCTATCAATAAAAATATTGCTTTTGGGGGAAATATTATTGTGGCAAGCAGTAAATGGAGTGGCCAAAAAGAAGAGATTCCATTAAATTCATTAGAAACAGGAAGAAATACAATCTTATTCACTTCATCTCTGAATGGAGTAAAGTATAAGGTTAAAAATGTAAAAATCATTTTTGAAAATAATTTGAGGGGAACAGATCATGTTTCTTCTTTGTTGTCAGGTGATAACCTTTATATTAAAGGTATTGAAAATGGGGCAGTACATATCAATGACCAATTAATATCCTCTGAAAAAGGAGAGTATGAAACCTTAATTAAACTTACAGAATCAGATAAAGCAAAAGGTTTTGTTAAGATTGCCGGATTATCCGGAGTCAGAGAATATAAACTTCCTGGAAATACTTCATCCTTCAAGACGCTCACTGAAGAAAGATATGTACCTTTCACAGTTACTGTTTCAAAGGATTCGGAACATAAAGAAGTGTATGAAAATTCGACCCTTTCAATTGAAAAAAATTCTACGGAAAATACTGCTCAGGTTCAGGTTTTAAAACTTCGTAAGAAAGATTATCCGGCTATTTCCGGAGAAATTAAAAATATGACGGTAAATTCCAATGCATATCGTTTAGAAAATCGTTTCGGGGAGCTTACCAAAAAAATGACTTTCTCTTTCCCTTATGATGAAAAAAAATTAGGGGCAAGATCTGCAAAAGAATTAAAAGCTTTTTATTTTGATTATGCTTCAAAAAAATGGAAAGTTGATCCATCAGGAAAAGTAGATACAGAGAAAAAAGTTATTACTGTTGAAACAAAAGGAGATACAGACTATATCAATGGAGTAATCTCTGTTCCGGAATCATCAAAACTGGAAGCATTTGCTCCAACAAGCATCAGTGGATTAAAAGCTGCGGATCCTACTGCAGGTTTACAATTGATGGCAGTACCAACAGCAACGCAAAAAGGAGATGCCAGTGCCAATTATCCGATTCGTGTTCCTGCAGGAATTGGAGGGGTGCAACCTTCGGTATCGATTGGCTACACCAGTGCAGGAGGAAACGGCTGGATGGGAGACGGTTGGAATATCAATGGTTTGTCAGCCATCACAGTTGATGCCAGATGGGGCACACCATTATTTGACGGAGGAAAAGAAACAGAGTTGTATTCTTTTGATGGCGAAATGCTTGTGTATCCTAACGAATATCTTCCTCACAGACACAATGATATGAGTGAGACCAACGCAGCCATTACCACTGAAAAACAGCCAAGGTCCTCTTATGTGAATAATGGTGTAAAACAATTTTATCTGAGAAAGAATCATGATTTTACCCTTATTGAAAGAATAGGAACAAGTCCCAATAATTACACATGGAAAGTAACCTCTACCGACGGTACCAAAAGATATTATGGAGGCTCATCAGACGCTGTGCTTTATTCAGGAAGCGGTATTGCCCATTGGGGACTTCGGATGGTAGAAGATGCTCATGGTAATACAATGGAGTTTACGTATTATAATGAACCCGGAGGAGGAGGTACATTTTATCAGGTTAAAAAAATCGCTTATGGAAGAAATAAGGATTATACGGTCAACTTCAATAAAGAAACAAGTATCACCAGACAGGATGTAACCACTAATGCAAAACAGGGATTTATACGATCAGAACCTTATTTGTTAAAAGATATTGAGGTTAAATACAAAAATGAGTTGATCAGAACCTATAAAATGGATTATGTAGAAGGAGAATTCTTTAAAACGCTTTTAAAAAGAATTTATATTGTTCCGAATAATCCGTGTTCTACAACGCTGCCCTTTGCAAAGTCAGCCGGTGGCAATAAAGAGTCAGAAACCAAAAAAATTGAAAATAATGGTTCAGCAAGCAGGGAAAGAGATATGGATGATGGCACCGGCGGCGGTGGAGGTGGTCCCGGAGGTATTGAGCCTACTTGTAATGAGATTTCAGACAGTTATACTTTTGAATATTACAATGATGTAAAAGATGCACAGGGAAATGTAAGAATATTTGGTCCCGATACAGGAATTAGTATTGAGAGCGACAAACATGCATATTCAAGTGTTGTAAGAGATGTAATTACACCTTCTAAAATTAATGGAAACATCAGTTCTGAAACAGGATTTAATGCCAGAATAGCAGCGGGATTAAATTTCTATACACCCTCCAGTGATGCCTACGGACATCTGATGTTTGGCTTACCATTTGGAAGTTCCAAGTCAAAAGCGAGAAATGCTCAACAGTTGATAGATTTTAATGGAGATGGGATACAGGATATGATTTACAGAATTCCGGATGAAGGATTATTTCTGAGAACCGGAAAATTAGATGATGCAGGAAATCTGAGTTTTAATAAATTCGAGCGAATTGAAAATTATCCGGGAGGTGATTTTAATTATACGGAAACCAGTACCAGTAATAGTGGATGGGACATGGGAGCCATAGTGTATAGCAAATCTGAAATAGGTTCTTCCACTCAAGGGACAACAAAGACTTATCTGGTAGATGCCAATTCAGATGGTCTTATGGATATTGTTAATGATGGACAAGTATGGTTCAACAGGTTCAGTTCCGGAAAATCTGAAATGACTCAGCACTCTGAATATACGGAAAATATGGTTGTAAAAGCAAAAGCAATCCAGAAGCCGGTAAGAGAGTGTGGCGATCCGGGACAATTTTCATATCCTTGTCCGGAAGAACCGGTAAAAAATTATATTGACATTAATGACGTTGTAAAAGTATGGATAGCACCTAGAGATGGGTATGTCAGATTTACAGATAATGTTACAGTAGAAGCAAGCAAGTTTGATAGGTCGGGCGTAATGTATTATAGTGTTGAAATAAAGAACCCTACCCCTTTGAGTAGTGGGGGAACAGATACTTTTACTAATACCAGAATATATTTAAAGGGAATTCGTGCAACATACGGTACCCAGAATATTGTAATAAACAACTACAACGATTTTTATTCTGAAATGCAGTCGGTTGAGGCAGATCCTAATTTTCCTATTTCAAATGGTATCAATAATCCTAATCAGTTATTTGTAAAAAGTGGTGAGAAAATTTATGTGAGATTACATAAAAATACGGTTAAGGATATTCCTGTTTCTTCAAATCCTACAATTACTTATGTAGATCAATATGGTAATGAAATTCCCAATACAATTGAATTGTCTCAGGATAAGTTTCAATTAAATAATGGAAATTATGCTATGGCCTTTCTTCTTAATAATAGCTCTGCACCAATACTTCTGGACGCTACTGGAACTGCTGTTATTAAGATACCATCCTTTACATTTCCTTATTTATCTGATAATATAAAATTCAGAGTGGTAACTGAAAAGGTAAATTCAGGTACGATAACTGATTTAATTACTCCAGAGGTTTATAATCAATCGAACCTTACAACCCAAGCTCATACATTGAATCTTACAGTAAATGCCAGTGAACCGGTTTATCTGAGGTTTATTGTGGAGTCTGATTCCTTTACAAATTTTAGATGGAATAGCTGGAATAGTCAAGTTACTGTAAATTATAGCGCAACAGTCAACTATGGTAATGGTAATGTTAACACAAATGTTTTTTGGGAGGGGGTTGCAGAGTATCCATCTTTTGTAGTGACTCAACTGGCTCCCAAATTGGATATTAATAATGTTTCAAATAGTACATTATTATTAGGAACTCATAATTTTGGAGTGCAGATTAATAAAAATGTCAATTTTTCCAGCTTAGCAACAGGGTCGTTTTATTATATTATCAAAAAAGGAAATGAGGTTCTTGCTAAAAGGAAAGTTCTTGTTTCTCATACAAACAATACACTTATAGAAGAAGATATGGTAGCTGGTCAACCTGTTAATGGTGTTGCTCCAGTTGTTTTCTATTCAGGACTGGCGCCTTTTCTTGCTACCAATAATAATCATTTGGTAACGGTAGAAGTATATTGTAAAACAGGGGGTGATTATGTATTATTTAATAAATATTCTGAATACTTTTCAGGAAGGCCATTCAATATATATTATGATGATGTAAATCTGTATGGTACCACCACTGCAACAGCGGTTAATACCGCAATGTATAATACAAAATCGTTCTTTTATAATAACTGGGGACAATTTGTATACAAATCGGGAAGCCTTTCAGACTATCTTTATGGATGGCCTATTAATTATGGAGCATTTGGTACACCAGTAGAAAATCAGAATATATATGCGGCATGTCAGAACCCGAATATAGCAAATAATCCTGAGGCTCTCGCTGAATGTATACAAAATGAAACGCAAGACCCTAATGTGGGTAATAATACACTTTCATCGTATGTATTACCGATGAAACCGACATTTACAAATATTGGTAGATACAAAATGGGTGTTTGGGCAGGTTCAGCACCTACTCAATATTCATCATCAGATACCTTTAACACTAACGATAACGTAAGTTATTTTACTGACCCTGTTCCTACTGTACCTGTGGCAATGCCTACAACATATGTATCTGGTCAGCTTTCCGTAGATACTACCATGAAAGCGATTAACAAAGATCAAATGAGCAGAGCAAAAAATAGAACCCAAGGAGGAAATTTAATTTCAGTAAGTGGAGGAAATTCTGAAACAACCGTTGATTATAGTGTTGAAAATCAATCTTTTTCAGATATAAACGGTGACGGATACCCTGATATAGTGTATCCACGATCAATCCAGTTTACCAACTCTACTGGAAGCTTGGAAGATATCCAGGCTAATTCCTATGGAGAGCCAACCCAATCTTTAAGTTATCAAAAAAGTAATTCTGCAGGATTCTCTTATAATACATTTTCAGTATCAGGAAGAATTGGGGCACGTGGCGGTAATGGTACTAGAACGCGACCTGATTCCGGAATTCCGTGGTCTGGAAGTGCATCAGTGGGTGCTAATCTTAATAAGTATTATGATTCTTATGATGCAGGGGGGGCATTCTGGATGGATATTAATGGAGACGGGCTTCCTGACAGGGTTACCGGAGGACGTACTCAGTATATGAGCGTTGCTTTAAATCTGGGTAACAAATTAGGGGGAGCATCTGTTTACCCAAACATACTTACCTATGAGTCACATCCAAAAGGTAATGCCAGTATTTCTTTAGGAGGTGGGCTTAGTTCGTCGGCAAACCTGGGGGCTTTATCCAGTTTTGGGTTCGGAATCAGTGCCGGAGTAAGCGTTTCATCTTCAATAGGGAGTGCTGATGTAGTGTATGAAGATATCAATGGAGACGGTTTAATTGATCTGTTAAAAGTTGCTGATAATGGGGCAACTACCGTAAGGTATAACCTTGGAAATAAGTTTGATACAGGCGTGCCTTTGATAAAAAGTGGTGGAAATATTGATTTCTCTGACGAAACAAGATCATTTAACGGATCATTCTCTTTCGGGGCAAACTATATGTTCAATATAGGACCTATTACCCTTATTCCACCTGTTGTTCTTCTGATTCTTTGGGTTAAAGCTGGTGGTGGTGCTAATGTTAACCTGGGAATGAATGTTACTGAAACAAGAAAAACATTCAGAGATATGAATGGTGACGGCTTTACAGATTTAGTTCAGGATACAAACAGTGGGTTTATTGTCAATTATTCACAAATTGGAAGAACCAATAAATTAAAAACAATTACCAATAGTTTCTCAAAGGGAACATATGTAATGGATTACCAGATCTCCAGAGCAAATTATGATAATCCGCATGCTAAATGGATCGTAAAAGATATCAGTGTATTAAATCCGGATGCATTTTCGCCAGAGTATACAACGGAGAATGGGAATAAAATGGAAGCCAGATATGAGTTCCGCAACAGAAAATATGACAGAAGGGAAAGAGAAGATTTCGGTTTTGATACTGTTATTAAAAAGGAAATGAATAATGGTTCAACAGAAAGAGTCTCTACTGATTTATACTTTAACAATACCTATTTGTTAAATGGTTTGCTTAAGCAAAGTATGGTACACAGTAACGGAAGTTATTTATCTGACGTGAAGTATAATTATAAGTTGAGAAAATTTATGTATAATACGACTTTGATTAATCTGAGTTCTGATTTACCTTTTGATTATGACAGTGGTGGTAGAGAAGGCAGAAAGATGGGCATTGCTTTACTGGATGAAAAAATAAAAACAACGTATGAATCCGGAGGAAGCATTGTTACCACAGAGAAGTTTACATATACTACAAAAGGTCTTGTTGAGAAATATCAGTATACAAGCCCTTCTACCTCTTATAATACCAGAATCACTTACCAGGCCATTGAGAATAATATTATTGGAGTTCCTACGGTTATTGAGGTATATGAAGGCACAACCAACTCACAATTGTTAAGAAAAAGAAGTGCTGAGAATATCAATTTGAATAACGGTGATATAGGAAGATTTAAGATATTTGATGGGGCTGTTGATATCACTACTGATGTTAATTACAATACTGCAGGAAATATAATAAAAGTTACTTATCCGCAGAATAATAATACCAGCGCTGTTCAGAGGTATTCAATGGATTACACCTACGATGATGCTGTAACAGGTAAATATGTTGTAGAAATAAAAGATGTTTTCAATATTAAATCTTCCGCAACATATAATCCACTTTTCGATGTTGTAACCAGAAAAGTAGATACAGGTGGAAATGCTATGGTATTTACATATGACGGTTTCGGAAGAACAAGGACGATTATGGGACCTAACGAAATTGCAAGTGGTGCAACAGTTCCGACGGTGAAATATAAATACTGGTTTGATCATGCAGATATCCTCAACAGCGATTCTGCAATACAATTGTATAGAGCTTCTACTTCCAACTATGACCCTGAATATGCGAGCTCAGGAAATACCATCATGACAGATACTTATTCCGACTTCTTAGGAAGAATTGTACAAACGAAAAAAGATTTTGAATGGTCAGGATATGAATCACGAGCCGTGTCGGGAAGAACAATATATGATGATCTGGGAAGAGCGATTCGGCAGTTTCATCCTGTAATGGAAGCGGTAACAAATCAGGCTTTGCATCTTGCAAGCAGTGGTGCTTCTACAACCAGCGCTTATGATAGCCGGGATAGAGTGGTTTCTTTTACAGATGAAAATAGTGTGACAACAAAAACATCATACAGTATTGATCATAACATATTCAAAACAACACAAGAAGTTTCCAGTCAAAAATCAGAAACCTATGCCAATGCAGAAGGAAAAGTAGTACAAAAAGATGATTATTTGGATAGTACTCCACTTTCAACATTCTTTGATTACAGCACTATTGGAGAGTTAATTATGGTAAAAGATCCTGAAGGAATTAAAACACAATATTCTTATGACCTGGCTGGAAGACGCATAAAACAAATACACCCGGATAAAGGAAGAACATCTTATGAATATGATCCTTCAGGAAATCTTGTGACATTGCAAACAGAAAATTTGACGAATGATCCTACTATCAGTACTCATGTTATTCAATATAAATATGATTACAACAGGCTCGTAGGAATTGTTTTACCAAATTTACCATCCGGGGACCCAAATCCAAACAATGTGGCCTACGAATATTATCCTTCAACACCTGGGAATAATGCAGGGAAACTTCGTATAAAAGATGAAGGATCGGGAAGTACAAAATATACGTATGGAAGAATGGGAGAAGTTCTTTCAGAAGTAAGAGTAATAAGAGGATATCATATCCCGGAAATGTATTTTAAAACTTCATTTAACTATGACAGCTGGAACCGTATTACAAAAATCAAATATCCTGATGATGAAATTGTCTCTTATCACTATGACAAAGGTGGAAGGCTTAAATCAGTGAACAATAATAATGGAGAAACCTACATCAACAATGTGAATTACGATTATTTTGATCAGCGTTTGGGAATTGTTTATGGCAACGGAACTTCTCAGTCATATATATATAACTCTAGTGACAGAAAATTAGGTTATTATAAATTAAATAGTCCATCTGCCCCAATGTTACAGAATACATACCAATATGATGAGTTTTCAAATATTATTAAAGTTACAAACATTGCCACACCTCAGCCAAATGGTATGGGAGGTGCCTTTGATTTTGAATTTGGTTACGATACCTTGAACAGATTGGTGGGAACAGGAACAAGAAAAATCATTTTAGATGGTGAAAATCAACCTATACCAACTTCTAATTTTGCTCAGTCAACGTATGAACTTGAAATGAACTATAATAATGTGGGAGGTATTACAGGAAAAAGGCAGCATCACCAAAGAGATCAGGTTATTGTACCGGAAAATACTTATGAAAACCATTATCAATATATGGATGGTACCCATAAGCTTAATAGTGTAGATGACGGCTTAACCGGAAATAATGAAGCATTTGAATATGATTATAATGGAAATACGGTAACCCATACTGATCAGAACGGAACAAGAAAAATGTTCTGGGATGAGCAGGATCGTATGAGAGCGTTTTATAATGATAATACAGGAGTCTATCAGTATTACACATACGATGATAAAGGAGAAAGAGCCATTAAATACGGATTGGAAGTTCCTGCACAGCTCTACCAGAATGGAGTACCAGTAGGTATTGATGACATTAGATTGATCGATTATAAGTTGTATCCGAACCCGTACATAACTGTAAGCTCTTCAGGTCAATATACAAAGCATTACTTTGATGGCTCAACAAGATTTGCAAGCAGATTAATGGATGATATTACTCGATTTGAAGACCCATCTGTTTTATACTCCAATAGGACAACTGCAGACCCATCTGAAAAGAAAGCGGATACGGAAGCAGATTTTAAAAAATATCTTGAAAAAACAGATCTTGGAGGAAATGTATCAGTTGAGCTTAGAGAAATGTCTCAACGTCCAGGCTTATACTATCTGCATGGGGATCATTTGGGAACAGCTACTTTTGTTACGAATTCTTATGGAAAAGCAACGCAATTTTTCTTAAATTTACCTTTCGGAGAGACGATGCTGGAGCAGATGGATGGTTCCTATAATAATCCATATAAATTTAATGCAAAAGAATTGGATGAAGATACGGGACTGTATTACTATGGAGCAAGATACTATAATCCCCGATTGAGTATTTGGTATGGGGTGGATCCGTTGGCTGTATACAATCCTGTGATGGAAACAGAGTTCTATGGAGATGGACAGCATAATGGAGGTGTATATTTCTGGGGGAATTTAAATCCATATATTTATACTTATCAGAATCCTATAAAGTACATAGATCCCAATGGTAAACAATCATGGGCAGGGGCATTAATGGGGGTTCCTAATAATCAACAAAATAATGTTACTCAAGGAATAAATCAAGTACATGCAAAGGGTGTGATTGTGGGAGGTTTTGTTGGCGCAGGTATTTTAGATGTTTACGTTACTAAAGGATGGGCAACCCGGACTATGATTGCTTATACTGCTGGGGAAGCCTATCATAGTGCAGAAATGCAGTCGTATTGGAGAGATAGAGGAAATGAAAGTGCCGCTCAGAAATATGAAGCAGAAGGTGCAGAGGCAACTAAAGAATTGTTTATTTTTGGTGGAGTATCGGCTGTAGGTAGTATTGCTAAAAATTTATTTATAAAGACTTTGTGCTTTGTAAAAGGAACCTTAGTCTTTACTTCAAATGGTTTAAAACCAATTGAAGACATTGAGGTTGGTGATATGGTGTGGTCTTATAATGAAATTGAGAAGCAAAATGAGTTAAAGACAGTTCTTTCTCTTTCGCGTAATACCACTAAGCAATTATTAGAACTATCTATCAATAACTCTAAAATCGTATGTACACCAGAGCATCCTTTTTATATTAAAGGAAATTGGGTGCATGCTAAGGATCTAAAAGAAGGAGATCTTGTTTTCAATGATAAGGGCCACTTAATAGAAGTAGATGATATTAAAATTATAGACAAGATCGAAAATGTTTATAATTTAGAGATTGAAGGAAATCATAATTATTTTGTTTCAGAAAATAAAATTCTTGTACATAATAATGATTGTGGATTTCTTGCTACTAATAATAAATATATAAATAAGGAAATTTCTGAAGTAACAGCAGGCCGAGGTGTTCCAAGAATGGATGAGTCAACGGGCCTTCCAACAATATATCAAAATAGGGATAATAGTAAAATGCAAAGAAAGTGGGCAGGCTCAGTAGAGTATAATGTTAGAGATCAGCCTTCTGGAGATAAACTGAGAATATTAGAAAGAACAAATTCAGACGGAACGAAAACGTATGGATATACTACAGATCATTACGAAAGTATACATGAATTTAAAACCAGTAATTAATCACATGCTTATTAATGTACAAATTAAAAACAACGATATAAAAATATTAGAATCAAGTAATATTAAAATGAGTTCAATTAAGAATAAATTTTCAAAAAAATTTATCCTTACAAATTGTATTTACTATAAAAATAATATAGAGCAAATTTTGATTGATTTCGATTTTGTTTACTTTGTTATTGAGATTATAAATAAATATGATGAAAAAGAAGTATTGTATACATTCAATTTTAGAATTGAAGATTTCATTATTAATCAAGGAAATGTCCAATTATTAGGGATTCCTATTATTGATTTTGATGCTAAGAATTATGATCAAAATGTAGTGGATTTTTTTATGAAATGGGAAAATGGAGAAATAATTTCTTTTTTAGATTTAAACACTGAATGTAAAAAGTCATATAATTATTCATGTTTAATGTGGAGTGGTGTTCCAAGTAAATTGAATAAAACTTTTTATGAGATTAATTTAGAATTAGTGAAATCAAACGCTGATTTTTATAACATTGTTGGAAATTATTTTTTTGGAGATAGGGGGTATATTGGACATGATTCATATTCTTTTCAAGACTCGTTTAATAATATTATAAGAAATTCAGAACAAAAGGTTACAATAGCATTAAAAAAATATTTGGACATTAAGTTTCAAGATAAGTTATATATTGATAAAATTATAATAAAGGAATATGATAATATAAAGTTTGAAATAAAATCTTAACTGTAAGCGTTAGATTAATAGGTTATCCGACAGTATTTTTATTGTCGAACAATAGAAAATGTTATTATGTATTTGAAGTAATATTATATGTAACTATTGGATTATTACTTTAATTCCTAATTTGTAATTTTTCAGAACAAAATTGACAAACTGGATTATATAATATCGAGAGTGTATAACCATATCAAATCCTTTAGCGGAGAGTTCCGGTTTTATACCACAGCCGGGTCCTCTCGCTGGCGCGAGCTTCTAGCTCGTGCCTTACAAATAATATAAAGATCATTGTATTTGCAATGATCTTTATTATTAATATATGAAAGCTGTTACATTTATCAATACAAGGATTATTTAGGAAATGGCAGAGTAAGTTTTGCAAAAAAACAACGTAGATGTTCTTGAAATTACTACAATTTTGTAGTTCTTTTTATACAGTATATTTCATCACAATAACCTTCGATATTTCCTCTTTGTCATTTTGATGCTCTACTTCATAAAATCCATTCTTTTTATAGAGATGATAAGCAGATTCATTCAAAATACCATGTATTATTCATTATATAAAAAGTCTACTCTGATACAAAAGGTAGACAAATATTTAACTCAATTGAATTGTTATGTTGGATCAACAGATGCAATAAACTGCTTATCTATACTATTGAAATTCATAAAAATAGATTCCTGAAATATTAATTGATTGCAATTATTATTCTGTAGTCACGATGCAATGAAGAATGATAATAAAGTCAGCTATTTGGTCTTTTTTAGTTTTTACGTGTGAAAATTCCATTCTCTTGTAAAGATGTTCTAAATAGCTCACAGGAAATGTAATAGAATAAATATGGATTAAATATCTAAAATAACACTGAACTTCTTATTTTTTTGTTTGTGAATATTTTAAGATATTAGTAAGTTTTTAGCCTATATTGGCTTATAAATTGATATTGTAAACTTTATTGAATTCTTGATGACTAATGACTAAATCGATTCTAATTGTATTTTTCTTTTTAAGTGGTTTTTTCTTTTTACATGCGCAGGAAAAAAAAGATTCGCTCTATTACAAAATAGAAGAATTTTCTGATCAAAGAAAAGTCACCAAATTTATTCATCGTTTTATATTCCGTAGGGAGGCAGATTCTACTTCTGTTAAAACCAGGACTGAAAAACTGTCGCAGGAAGCTTATAACAAAAAATACATCAGAAATATCCGGATAGAAACAATTGACCCTTTCGGATACGGTTCTAAAGACAGTAAAGTAAAATCCAAATGGTATGATTGGATCACTAATCATCTTCATTCTAATACAAAAAATTCCACCGTTAATAATTATTTGCTTTTTGAGGAAGGGGAAGAATATAATGCTCAGAAACTCTACGAATCTGAACGTTTGCTGAGAACGATGCCTTTTATAAACAGGGTTAATATCAGTGTTTCTGACAGTACTTCCGGTAAGGATTCTATTGATGTTGTTGTGAAAGTCCTTGATTCCTGGAGTCTGAAACCCAGAGTCAGCTATTCAGGAAGTAAAATTGGGTTGGGAGTGACGGAAGAAAATGTATTTGGGTTAGGGCATGAATTGAATTTCCTGTATAGAAATGATTCCAAAGAAAAGCAGGATTATCTTTTCGGGAGCTATACAGCTTATAATCTTTTTGGTTCTTATATCAATGCTCAGGTACTGGGGGAACGGGATTTTTTTAGAAATGAAAGAATCAACTTCAATGTCAGAAGAGACTTTTTCTCCCCTTTGACAAAATGGGCCGGTGGTTTTAGTTTCGAATATTTTATGCGGAATGTTTTACTGCCAACAGAAACGGAGACTAGTTTTCCGGAAGTTCAGATCAAAGTATACAGTCAGGATTTATGGGGCGGGTATCAGATTCCTGTTTCATCTGATCCAAACGAGAAGGTTTCCGGTAATATTGCCGTGATAGGGAGGTTTCAGAATTATCAGTATAAAGACAGTCCCGGAATCGACCAATATAAATATTTTAGCTCTTACAACAGTTTTCTGATGTCTGTAGGATATATTCACAGAAGTTTTTCGGTTCAGAAGAATATTTTTCAATATGATTTACCGGAGGATATCGCGTATGGCAATTCGGTGAATTTTACGGCAGGAGCTTTGTCTAGAAGTAATGACGTGAAGCCTTATATAGGGATTTCTGCGTCTTATGGTACCTTTGCAAAGCTGGGATATTTCAATGTGAAAGCTCAGTTTGGGAGATTTTTTAATGAAGACGATCCCAATCGTGAATCTTTCCGACTGGATGGAACGTATTTTACAAATCTCATGGATTGGAAATTTGCCAAAGCAAGACATTTCTTTTCTCCCACTTTAGCCTTAGGAAACCCACAGCATAATTATTCTTATAAAGACAGAATCAATCTTTCTGCTGCTGATGAATTTCCTGTTTACAATTCGGATTATATTGGAACCAAAAAATTGGTTTTAAGATATCAGCTTCAACTCTTTATCAATAAAACCTGGAAGAATTTCCATTTCAGTCCCTATCTAACGGCGGCAGTCGGATGGCTGGGGATGCCCAATGATAAACTGCTGAAAACAAATGCAAACACCAAGATAGGAATTGGCGTGTTAATCAATAATCCTTTTCTGGTTTTCAACAGGATTCAGATTTCTTTCATGTATTATCCCCGTGTTCCTTTCGATAATAATTCGGTTTTTGATTTTAACAGCAATAGAAATAATCTTTTGCCAATGAACAGTTTTGCAACAGATATCCCTCATTTTGTTAATTTTTCCAACTAAGCTGTTTTGAGTTTTTAAATTCCAAATCGCTTGATTTAGAATCAGTTTCAAAAGGGAAGGAGAAGAAAGGCTTATGTGCATCCATTATAGCCCGTGAAAAAAATGATTTTTTTTAAATAAAATAGCGGAGATAAAGAAAAAGTTTCTATCTTTGCAGTCCCTTAAACAAAGGGATTTACTTGAAAATGGAAACATAAAAAGTAGATGACCGACTCGGTAGCTCAGCTGGTAGAGCAATACACTTTTAATGTATGGGTCCTGGGTTCGAATCCCAGCCGGGTCACCCCTTGGGACAAGTCTAAAAATGATAGACTTGTCCTTTTTTTATTTCCTCCCAATTCATTGTTAATCAAAAATATAAGAGGGATGGCAGAATTAACACGTGGGGTTTGATGTATGGTTCCATCAAAAATGAGTTTTCGGGGAACATCGAACCCAAAACCTGTCTTTGTTGTTCAATATCCCCATCCATATAGTATTTAGGAAGGTGAAAGATCTTTTTACTTTCGCTCTTTATAAGTTGTGTTATCTGAAGGTTTTCATCTGCAAGGTTAGAAAGCGATACTTCAAACATATGAATTTGTTCATTGGTGGTCTTTTTTATAAAATTATAATCTTCGTTATCTAATTCGCCATCTATTTTTTGGATTAAAGCTTTTTGAAGACGGTGATTTAGGTCATCAATTTCCTTCAGCAATTTTGTGCGTTCTATCTTTTGTGTTTTTGTTTTAAAATTTTCTAAGAAAGTATTTTTAAAAATTTCAACCATTGGCTCTTTAGACACTAATTCCATTAATTGCCTTTCAAAAATTTTATTAACTTCTTTTGCTTTAAATCTTACACCACATTTTGAGGAGCAGTGGTAGTAGGTGTAGTATTTGCCAAGTTTTCCTCTAGACGAACTTCCTGTAAGAATGTTTGCGCATTTTGGGCACCTTCTACGGTCTGAGCCAAAGTTATGCACTGGAAATAAGTAGCTTTTACACTACTTTGGCTGCCTTTTTATCCTTTTTCTTTGGGAAAACAATAATATGCGTGAGCGATTGAAGCGGATAGCCCACAGCCTGCGAGGACTTGAAAGGAAAAGCGCGGTCGATATAGGCACGGCCAAAAGATTATAGCCAATTAAGAAATCCGAAATTCGATTTTTGCGCTGGTAACTTTTTATAACATTTTTATGCTAAGATTTTCTCTACGGAAATCCACTATGAAGTTTTAGTTGTTTTTTGTTTCTTTAGGGCAAACCAAAGAAGTACAAAATGAAATTTAGAATTACAAAAGAAAAGCTTAGTTCATGGGCAGAAACTCTGAATAAATGCTACCGTCCAAGACGGGAAAAACCGATGGTGAAAATAGCGGAGCTTGTCCTGATCCTCCCGGCATTGGGCATGTTTTATATCTGGGAATATTTCAACCATTTTAAGATCGATTATTATGTGTATTTTGAGCTTAAGGATGCACTTTCCGTACTGTATCAGAATCTGATGCCGGTTATTTACATTGGAGTTATTTTTAGCCTATTCCTTACTGTTCTTCTACCGGATATATTAAGAAGGCTACTCAAAAACGATAATAACTCTGTTTTTCCAGAAAATTCGGAAGAAGAAAAAAGCCTCGGTCTATCTAATTTCGCAATGTTATTGACAATAGTATTGATGCTGGCCGGATTTTTTGTTTTGCTCAATGCCCATGGGTTAACTTTGGGAATTATAGCTGTATTATTAGTTTTTGCTGCGCTGACCAGCTATTTTTACCTTTTTGTCAATAAAAATCTTGGATTTGCAACTGCAGTCCTTCTGGCTTTTCTGTATGCAGAAGTACGGGCCAATATTGATGCAAAGTATGCGATAGAAAATAAACCGAGAATAGATATTCTACTTAAAAGTCATTCCGAAAAGCCTATACTGACTGAAAAAGATCCTTGTAGCTTTTTAATATACAAGACATCCAATTATTATTTTATTAAAAATAACTGTACGAAAATGATTAATGCTTACTCAGTATCCAGCGGGGAAATGACTGGGTTCCATGTAAAATAAAAAGTGGAGTAGTGTACCTTCAAAGTGAAAGTAAGGCGCTCGATTTTGCTATTAAAGAGAATAAGATTGCACAATATGAAAAAGACAATGAACTTAAATTGTCTTTTTCATAGTAATTTAGGTTTTTGGTTAGTTAAAAGATCCGTTGATCTTTCTTCTTTGAAAATTACTAAAACCCCTTACCACAGGATTGTTGATTTTATTCAATAACTTAGAAAAATCATAACTAAACAAAAGTAATCTTGACTTGCTACGATAAAGTTCTAGTGTTACTAGATAATTGAGCGGCTTAGATTAAAAAAAAGAAAAAGGCCTCGAATTCTACCAACAATTAGACGATGTCGAAATTTGTGTCGGTAGCTTCTTGACCTTCCTTTTAAGGGATAACTATAAGAATGTAATTATTCACAAATATAATTCTGAACCTTAGTTAAGGGCTTTACTATATTATTCAACTAGTTTCTATTATTATAACACGCACCCACATTTACGAAAAAAACTTTGGAAAATGACATTGCAGAATTCTCTTAATAGCAATCATTGATACTCATTACGAACCTCAATGTATATAAAAAACAGTCCGAATTATGCATTTTTCAGTCCTTTTTAATCTTTACAGGAATTTATGCAAGATTGTTAGCTATTGATATTGTTATCTTTTACTTTATTTTTTCTGAGATTTCAAACCGAATGCCTTGTCAATTAACTGACTGTTAGTATTAAAAAAAACAAAATCTCCGGAAAATCCGGAGATAAAAACACAAATGATGAAAAAAAAATTTTCGAACCTTTAAGTAAAGGCTATTTTTTCGTTTAAAACTGAAAAAACAATATTATTTAATAATAATCATTTATAGACTATTTTAGTTGAATGCATTATCTGGCGAGACTCTATTTGATAGTAACATAAATAAAAAAGATTTTCGTAAAAAAAATGCCAGTAAAACTGCTACAGAGGGCCTATGTCCTACGATTATGTGTTCCCGTTTTTACATTTAACCATAAATTAATATATTGTCAAAATATTATTAACTAACCTATGGAAACACAAATATTGGGACAGGGGATCTCTTATGACCATACTAAAATTGAGGATAAACACTTTTTCGGAGGTTTTCTAAACTCTGCAAGAAATAATGTCGATTTATTAATCACTGCTTTTGGTGCTAAATTTGGATTCAGCAATAAGTTGAGTTTAACACAATTTGTTGAAGTTTGTTTTAAACCTGAAGACTCAGATGAAGACTTTCAGAATAAACTACGGTTTGTCAGAATGCATTTGCCAGTGGTACAATACCTCCGTTTTCAGGGCGACAGGACTGTATTAAGACAAAAGTTTGCGTTGTTATTACAAGCAATTGATGGCTTAAGAAATTTCTACACACATTACTATCATAAACCACTCCATCTCTCCAATGAACTATTTGTTTTGTTAGACGATATTTTTGCGGCTGTTGCAGATGATGTCAAGAAAAATAAGATGAAAGATGATAAGACGAGACATCTACTTAAAAAGAATCTTAAAGAAGAGTTAGATATCCGCTACAAGCAGCAGGTTGAAAAACTTAAAAAGTTAAAGAGTGAGGGAAAAAAAGTGAACCTCAATGATACGGAAGCTATTAAAAATGGGGTGCTAAACGGTGCGTTTAATCATTTGATCTTCAAAGACGAAGAAGTAATTAAACCAACAGTTTCCTACAGCTCCTATTACTATGGTTCTGATTCTGCGGAAAATGGTATTTGTATTTCTCAAAGTGGTTTACTTTTCTTACTCAGCATGTTTCTTGGGCGAAAGGAAACAGAGCATCTTAAGAGTAGAATTAAGGGATTTAAGGCGAGGATAATAAAACATGAAGAAGAACATATAAGTGGTCTAAAGTTTATGGCTACACACTGGGTATTTTCGCAACTGTGTTTTAAAGGTGTGAAACCGAAATTAAATACGGATTTTCATGAGGAGACTTTACTTATCCAGATTATTGATGAGTTAAGTAAGGTTCCGGACGAGCTATACAGATCATTTGACAAAGAAACAAAGACTAAATTTATTGAAGATATCAATGAATACATCAGAGAGGGGAAAGTAGATTTGAGCCTTGAAGAATCAAAAATTGTACACCCAGTCATTCGAAAGAGGTATGAAAGCAAATTTAATTATTTTGCCATACGATTTTTGGATGAGTTTTTCGATTTTCCATCACTTCGATTTCAGGTACATGTGGGTAATTTTGTGCATGACCGTAGAATAAAACATATTGCGGGAACAGACTTTCAGACAGAAAGACTGGTGAAAGACCGGATCAAAGTTTTTGGTAAACTTTCTACAATTAGCCGTCTTAAAGCAGAACATCTAACAGAAATAATAGGATTAAATAAAGACACAGGTTGGGAACTTTTACCGAACCCATCGTATGTATTTATTGAAAATAATATTCCAATCCATATTTCAGCTGACAAATCATTTAAGAATGGTATAAAGGAGTTTAAAGATAAAAGAAAAGCGGAGAAGCCCGAGGAGATGAAGAAACGAGAGCAAGGGAAAATGCAAAAATTTGAAATCTCAAAGTTGATAGGCGTTAAAAATGATATAAATCCCGAAAGCCCAATTGCGCTTTTATCAATGAATGAAATCCCGGCACTTCTCTATGAAATACTTGTAAATAATGTCAGCCCTGAAGAAATTGAAGAGAAACTAAAAAATAAACTAAATATAGGTTTTGAGCGGATTAGGGATTATGATCCAATAACTCCGCTACCGGCATCAATGATCAGTAAAAGGCTTCGAAATAATACAGATGGAAAATCTGTCAATACTGAAAAATTAATAAGCCTTATTGAAAGGGAAATAGAAAAAACAGATGAAAAACTTATACTAATCGCTAAAAATAGACGGGAGTGTCGTGTGAGATTTAGGGGTAAAGCTATCAGGCAGCAAGTATTTCGAAATTCAGAATTGGGTGTAGAGGCGACTTGGTTGGCTGATGATATCAAAAGATTTATGCCTGCAGTACAAAAGAAAAATTGGAAAGGTTATCAGCACAGTCAGTTTCAGCAGTCATTGGCTTTTTTCGAAAAAAGGCCACATGAAGCCAGGTCGATTTTACAGGCTGGCTGGGATTTTTCAGATGGGAGTTCATTCTGGAATGGTTGGATCATGAATAGCTTCACAAAAGATAAAACATTTGATGGGTTTTATGAAACTTACCTTTACGGAAGACAGAAGTACTTCACACGTCTTTCGGAGAATATTGCTCAGCATAGTACAAATGCGAAAAATTTGCGGAAGTTCATGGATCAACAGATGCCCAAAGGGTTGTTTGAAAATCGTCTATATATGCTGGAAGATCTCAATACTGAAAAACGCAAGATATTATCAAAACCACTTATTTTTTCTCGGGGAATTTTTGATGAAAAACCCACATTTATCAAAGGTGTTAAGGTAACAGAGAACCCAGAAGGTTTTGCTGACTGGTATAAGTACGGATATGCTCCTAAACACAAATTCCAAAATTATTATTGGTGGGAAAGAAATTATGATGATCTCCTTGAGGAAGAACTTGCGAAAGATACCGATTTTGCGAAAAATAGTTTTAAGTATGATCGAAAAAGTCAGATCGAGCTTCTAGCTAAGAAACAGGATTTAAAAATAAAGAATATTAAAATACAGGACTTATTCCTTAAGCTAATGGCAGAATTCTTATTTCAGAAAGTATTTGACCATTCTGTAGAATTGTCCCTGGATCATCTTTTTCTCAGTCAAGAAGAACGGCTGGAGAAAGAGCGAGTGGCACACTTGCAGAGCCAACGAATGGAAGGTGATGATAGCCCAAATATTTTGAAAGAAGATTTTATATGGAGTAAAACTTTGGCTTACGAAGATGGACAGATTTATGAACCTCGTGTAAAATTAAAAGATTTAGGAAAACTCAAGGCTCTCCTTCTGGATGACAAGGTAAAAACTTTGCTTTCCTATGATAGTGATAAAAGATGGAATAGGCTTGCTATTGATAATGAAATGTCAATAGGAAGTGACTCCTATGAGTCAATACGACGGGAACTCCTATTTAAGGAAATCCAGCAGATGGAAAAAACAACATTGGAGAATTGGCCTTGGGATGGTATCGCTCATCCCGCAGAATTTGAATTTGCTGATAAAACTGGAGTAAGGCACCCTAACTTTAAGCATTATATTGTTAATGGTATTTTACGCAAGAAACCTGGGCTTGTAGAAGAACAAGAGGCAAAATGGATCGAAGATTGCGATGAAGAAATATTTAAAAACCTATCCGAGAATGATCTTGCAAAAAAAACAGAACCTATACAGTTGGCTTTTCTTGTAATAATGATCAGGAATCAATTTGCCCATAACCATTTGCCTGCAAAACAATTTTATGAATTTATTAAGCAAACTTATCCGGAGATTCAGGGTACAACGGTTTCGGAATTTTATCTTCAATTTATGAGATTTGCTATACAGAGAATGCTAAATCTTAATTAAATATACTTTTAGAATGGTATTCAGAACTGAAAGTTTACGCTTTTTTTTCGATAAATGTTGGGACATATCACAATTTGAAGGGTAGTCACAGCGGGATATGGAGTATCACCATAAAGTTGGTTGTTGAGAAGTATTACAATTTGAAGGGTATTCACAACAAATCATTTGTTATAGTGTCTAATGTCCAAAGTTGGGAAGTATCACAGTTGGAAGGGTATTCACAACTTAACAGTTTTAATGTCATGAAAATGACAAGTTGGGAAGTATCACAGTTTGAAGGGTATTCACAACATCAAACGACTGAGGATAGTATAACTGAAGGTTGGGAAGTATCACAGTTTGAAGGGTATTCACAACGCTGCTCCTCTTGGCCTTAACTCTCCAAAGGTTGGGAAGTATCACAGTTTGAAGGGTATTCACAACTGCATCTTCACCCTTTTCATAATCTGAAATGTTGGGAAGTATCACAGTTTGAAGGGTATTCACAACTTAAACCTCTCTCTTGCATTATGAAGTTTAGTTGGGAAGTATCACAGTTTGAAGGGTATTCACAACGTAATTTTTAACGGAGTTACCTCGATTTGAGTTGGGAAGTATCACAATTTGAAGGGTATTCACAACAAATCATTTGTTATTGTGTCTAATGTCCAAAGTTGGGAAGTATTATAATTTGAAGGGTATTCACAACACTTTACCTGCTTTGGTTAATTTGAAAATCGTTGGGACATATCACAATTTGAAGGGTAGTCACAACGGGATATAGAGTGTCACCATAAAGTTGATTGTTGAGAAGTATCACAGTTTGAAGGGTATTCACAACATATCCATCTCATCAAGGTAGACCTGGAAAGTTGGGAAGTATCACAGTTTGAAGGGTATTCACAACTGTAACAGTAAACACTTCGCAAAGTTCGATGTTGGGACATATCACAATTTGAAAGGTATCCGCAACTTGAGAATTCAATTATTCATGTACTTCACGGTTGGGAAGTATCACGATTTGAAGGGTATTCACAACGTTTAAATTTAGTTTTTGGTTACTTGTTTTGTTGGGAAGTATCATAATTTGAAGGGTACTCACAACTGTATTTATTTTGAATCTTACCAAAATAACGTTGGGAAGTATCACATTTTGAAGGGTATTCACAACATTGCGAAGGTTTAATTCTATTTCTAAATCGTTGAGAAGTATCACCGTTTGAAGGGTATTCACAACGTAAGCAATCAGTTATAAATTCTTTCAAAGTTGGGAAGTATCGCAATTTGAAGGGTATTCACAACGTCTAGGTCGTTTCAACTTCTATTTTAATTGTTGAGAAGTATCACAATTTGAAGGGTGCTTACAACTTAAAGAATTCGGTAAAATATAATGCAATATTTTCTGACATTACAATTGCAGTCAGGACAGAGTATGGTTTATAAGGAAGACTTTTAAGTAAAATCAAATGAAGAACAAGCAAAGTTCATTACTACAATAGCGCATGTAGTTTATCAAGCTGGGTAATTATAATGTAGACAATTAATTAGATAATTTGAGCTAAATATTAAGTTTTATATTTCATTATTATTGTTTATATAGAACAATGAGATCTTTGATATCACTTTGATGGTATTTGGACGACAACGGTACAATAATATTAGGATGCAATTTGATATAGGAGAAGATGCTACTTTTTGTTTATGTATATTAGATATAGTGAAGGCATATCCTCTTGATAATTTTGGTTACGGATTTCCGCAATCAGAATTAGCACAATAAATATTATTTGATAATCATATAAATTCAAAAATTATTATCTTTAAAGTTGGTAGTACCTCGTTTCCAAATGAGCTGTTAAATCCACATTTATAGATAAAGTAAGCAGGAAACCTCAATGATCTCTTTAGAAGCTAATAACCACCTAAATTAATTTATTCTTATGAGTACAGCAGATGGAATGTTCTCTCAGTATGAAAGACAAGAATTAAATAAGATAACGGCAAAATCAATACTAGAAAAACTGATGGATATTCGGCAAGGGATTAAGGACGAATTCACTGCAAGAAGACTCATATGGGAACTTATACAAAATGCCAAAGACAATGCTAGCTTATGTAATGCAGACGGAGAAAAGGTTGATGTTTTCATAGAAATAACTGAATCAGAATTTATCTTCTCCCATAACAAGGGTTATTTTACGAATGAGCATATTCGTGGATTGATCCGGAAATATTCTTCAAGTGACAAAGACAGGGATGTTGAACATATCGATCAAGTTTATAAAACTACCGGACGTTTTGGAACAGGTTTTATGACTACTCATTTACTTTCTGAAAAGGTTCATATTGAGAGTTATTATAAAAATGATCAAGGAAAATATAATGAGTTCAATTTTTGGTTGGACAGAAGCGGAAAAGATGAGAAAGGAATAATAAGAGGGATTAATAATGCATTTGAGGAAGCAGAAGACAGTATTAAGAACTCTCCTAATGTTATTTTGGAAAAGGAAGATTTTTATACTTCTTTTATTTATCCACTGACAGATCGAAAACGGAATTTAGCTTATATAGCACTTGAAGAGGTTAAAAATGGTATTGGCTTTACATTGATTAATGTTCCTGAAATTAATTCGGTTACGATTGATGAAGATGCTATAGGCACTACAGTATATAAAATAAAGCTTGTTGATACGATAACATATCAGGATAATGAATTTTATGTCTATAATCTTTTAATTGGAGGCAAAAAGTCTAAGTATAGTTATCTAACGATAAATGAGGGGGAACTTCAGATAATTATCCCTATCTCGGATATCAATAATAAATTTCATGTTTTGGAATTAAATTCTGACATTCCCAGATTTCATTTAGATTTTCCAATGACAGGCACAGAAGATTTACATTTACCTTTTATTGTAAATACTCCATTATTTGAACCAACTGAACCGAGAGATGGTGTAAGCCTAATTGACGATGAGGAAAACCCAATAGCTCAAAAAAACTGTGAGATCGTTATTCGTGCTGTTGATTTATTTATCATCTTTCTATCCTACATAGGGAAAGATGAAAATTGGAATGATCTATACAATTTGGCAAGGATTAAATCCCCCAAAAAACAACCTTGGATCGATTCCATTTGGTTTAATGATAATGTTGTCTCAAAAATCAGGAAAGAACTTTTGTATACCCCTATTGTTGATGTGACTAACGGTGATCGGATTGCAATATTGGATGATGAAGGATACTACCAAGTTTGTTTCCCCTATGCTGAAAAAGATATCATTAGAGAGAAAATATGGGGACTATCCATGAAAATTCAACCTCAATTTACTCCAATCAAAGAGCATATTAATAAATGGCATGAAATAATCTGGAAAGATTGTTACAAGTTCACCCTTTCAGAATTATCAGAGGAAATAGAAGATAAGGAAAACTTAGAAAATCTGACGGAATTATTGGGTGAAAAAGAAAAAAATGCAATAGATTTTCTGAATACATATTATGACTTATTAAATCTTGAGGAAAACCATATTAAGGATATAATCGCAGATAAATATAAAGTTATTCCCAACCAATTAGGCGAATTTATAAAAAAATCGGAATTATTTGTTGAACAAGAAATCGATGAAGAGCTAATAAATGCCTGTTCTTTAGTGACAGAAGATCCTCGTCAAGTTCTTCGGCACAAAGCAATAATAACAGCCAGTAATTATGATAATATTGACTCAAAATTAAAATACTCAATAAAAAACCAGGAAAGTATCATTGCGGACATAAACAAAATTATAAAAGATCGAAAAAATCAAAACATCTCTCTTGTTTGCGATTATTTAGCATCCTTATTTCCTACAAATGATATTCCTCAAAGACGAAAATTGATCTTTGGTTTTTCGAAAAAGATCTATCCTGAGGACTTTACTGAAAAAAGAAAGCTGAAATATTATGATGAAAAGATATGGGAAGAGTCTGATAAAAACTCATTATTCTATATTGTTTCAAAAATTGCTGAATTTAAAACAGTTACACAGGCTGCTGAAGGATTATGTTTTGCTGATGAAAATGCATTCATAACTTGGTTAGATAAATTGATTTCTTTTTTAGTAAAAGATGGATTTGAAAACAATATAAATAGAAGAGATCATCCCATTTTACCGAATCAGAATGGTGATTTTTGTACCAAAGATGATTTGTTTTTGGATGATGGAGAAACTGATGAGATATTGAAGGACATATCAGCGGAGCTTGGCCACGACTTTAGAGAAGAGCTATTGGATTTATCAATAATTTTAGAATTGCCAGAAAATCGAACGTACACAATCGAAGATGTTGCAGAAAAAATATCTGCATCGATCAAACCTATAATAAGAGATGTGGAAAATAGGAAAGAGTACAAGGATACTTTGAAGAAGTTTTATATATGGATGAATACAAACAGAGAAAAGGCTGAGCATTACTTTTCTGATTTATATGAACGTAGATTCTTATTTCTTGAAGATGATGATATATCTTTGAATATAAAGAAAGCAACGGATTTTGATAAGCTTATGGAAGAGCATGGGATCGAGGGTATAGAAGATTTACGTCGTAGATTATCAAACACTTCTAACAATGATAGTTCTTCCGAAAGTAATGTCAAAGTAGTTATTACCAAAGATATTTTAGTTAGTCTAGGTATTTCTTCACCTGAAGAGTTAGCTACAGCTTTCAAGGATCCATCAATTTATTCACGGTTTTATCATACATCTATCCCGACAAGAGATATGTTTATATATGCGCAGGAGCTTATTAAAAGAGCAAAGCAAAATATTATTGAGCATTTACAAAATCACCCGGATTATGATTGCACAGATCTGGAAGAAACTGCACCGACAACACTTGCAGGTATGACCAAAAATGGAATACCGATTCAGATAGTTACAAGGCCATCAGATAATGGAGAGGTAATTATTTATTATTCATCTGAAAAGGATACATTAGACAGTGATAACTCAGAGCTTTGGGTTGATAATAGTAAAAATGAACCTCATATTCTCACATTAGGCCGTATTCTTAAAAGTACTGGCATTAGTAGAATACCAATAAATATGAACTAATAATGGAACTACAAGAACAAGTATCTTCAGTTATACTAAAGCCAGAAAGTGAAATACTGGAATATAAAGCAGTTTTGCCACCTTCAAAATCAATTGCACAAATTATTTGTTCCTTTGCAAACACAAGTGGCGGTTTGCTTATTCTGGGTGTTTCTGAAATTGGAGGAAGAAAAGTATCTGGACTTAGTGAAGATTTTCGTGCAACCTCTATAACTCATAAAGCAATAGACCTATTGTCGCCTAAACCAACTGTTGATTATGGTTATGTCCAATATGATGGCAAAAAGCTATTTGCCATCAAGGTAGAAAAGGCATCTACTGTAATCTCCCTTGAAGGGAAAATATATATTAGGGAGAATGATCGGGTATTACAATCAAATCCAACAGTAAATACTTTTCAGCCAGGTGGATATGAGGAAATTTCTGCTTTAAGTACTATTCTAGAAACTTTAAAATTAAACGCAACTGATTCGAAATTCAAGCTTTTGGAACATTATCAAAGTATTTTGAAAATGATTGATAATTTAAAAGCTTTATTATATCCAGATAGTCCAGCAGTATTTACAACAGTGAAAGAGGGAAGCATATTATCGAGAATATTATTTTCTTCAGTTGTAGATAACTTCGAAACTTATCTCTCGGATATTCTTTTCGAAATTTATTTGGCAAAACCGCAGTCTTTAAAATCTGAACAAATGGTAAAAGTTGAAGATGTATTGAATTGCGCAGATATACAAGAATTTATTACATTTTGGGCTAAGGAAAAGATAGGTAAATTGCAGAAAGGTAGTGTCAAAGGTTTTATTGCTGATAATAAGCAGATCAAAGATTTGAATGCGATCGATAGTACTACTCAGAATGAAATTGAGAAAATTTTACAGATCAGACATTTATATTCACATCGAAACGGAATTGTGGATGAAAAATTTCTTAAATATTTTCCTTCGGGGTATCCTAACGGATCCGAGCATCAAATGTCAATAGAAGAGGTTTTAAACAAGATTGAATACTTGTCTGGTATTGTTAATAATATAGACAATGCAGCAATGGTAAAATACAGTCTATCCACTTTTCTTTAATACACAAGTATTTACGTTTTGATAAATTTTAAACAGAACGATATCCTAAAAAATAGTTAGAAAAATGATTATAAATATTAAAGACAATGGCAGAATATTAAAAAATAAGGATGCAATAACATTACCAGATCTTACCGTGCTAACTGGTGAAAATGGATCTGGGAAAACTCAGCTATTAGAATATTTTCGAGATTATGCAGGTGGACATGAAGATTGGGACCCAAGCTTTACAGAGGTGAAAATTACATATCCAATGACTACAGATGAAGGGGCACCTTTGACGGATATAGTATTTTCATTCCCTGGATTAAGAAATTATGAGCGAGATTTTTATCCTGAAAATCCATTGATTGATCAAATAAAAAACCAATGGAACGTATTAATGCCTATTGTCAGAGCTTATGGTATTATTGCCCACAAAGAATTTGATGATGAAAAGCAAGAACTTAATGATTTAAATAATGCAATAATAGAATTTGTTAAGGTATTAACTGTTGACTCGGCAAGGTTTACACCAGATAACTTAAAGAAAGCAGATACACACCAGCTTTTACAGTTAAAAAGACTTGCTCACCAAGCTTCAAAGAGCATTGAAAAATTAACTTTTGTCGATTTTTTGATTTTTTATTCTATTCCAACAGATATTTTTTCATCAGCATTAGATTTACTTTTTCACCAATTTCATCTAAAACAAAAATATTATATTCATCTCACAGGAGATGTAATACCTCCATGGGAGGTTTTTAATAATATTTTGGAGGAAGCTAAATTTAATTATAGGGTTGAATACACACCATCAGGTAATGATGAAATACCAGCATCAATTCGATTTATAGATGAAGGGAAAGGTATAAGCAATACTACTTTAGATACTCTCTCATCTGGTGAGAAAACTATTATGGCACTTATTTTTGTTCTATACCATGCTTCTAATAATGGTAAGTTTCCAGAAGTAATACTTTTCGACGAACCGGATGCTCATCTTCATCCTTCTCTCACACAATTATTCATTTCTGTAATTCAAGAAGTCCTTGTTAATGTACAGAAAGTTAAGGTTATACTGACTACACATTCTCCTTCAACTATAGCACTTGCTCCTGCTGCAACTATCTATCGAATGGATAGAATTCTTGGCTATCCCATAAAGGAAGAAAAGGACAAAGCGGTTCAGAATTTAAGTAATGGATTAGCTTCTATAACTACTGAAGAAGGGAATTTAGGTATTACATACACAGTTAAGAATACTGAGAAGAGTATATTATTTACTGAGGGAATTACAGATAAAATTATTTTGCAGATTGCATGGAGAAAATTACATAATGACGCTGAAATTCCCTTTCTTATTCAGGATTGCTTCTGTGCAAGTTTTCTTTCTAATCTTTTTGTTAATGGAAAACAAAAATATGAAGGCATATTTGAAATAGAACCAGATAAGATCATGATTGCTCTTTTTGATTTTGATAATGCAGGGTACAATTCTTGGAATAAAAAAGGTTTCTCCAACCTTATTGAAGATGACCCGAGAAAGTGCTTAACGAAATCTAATGGAGAAAAAGGATATCAGATGTTACTTCCTGTTCCCAATATTGAAGAAATAGAATCACAGGTTATAAAAAATGGGAACGAAACATTCAAGGAGAAATCTCTACTAACAATTGAGTCATTGTTTTTTAACGTACCAGATTTTAAAGACTTATATTTTTCTCAAGATAAATTACCCGGTGGTGGTTTTTCCTATCAATTCAATGGAGATAAAAGAAAATTTGCTATGGCTTTAGAGGAGTTAGATCAAAGTCATTTTAAAGAATTTATCCCATTGTTTGATAAAATATGTTTTATAATTAGTACAAATCCATAATTCTTTGTTTTCCAATGTTAGTAGATACAGCAATTAAACGTAAGCAACCATATTATAGCTAAATATTTTATTTTGATATAAGGGAACTCAATTTTTAAGACAAAAAAGATTTGATTAGCTTTGAAAAATTTTTTGAAAGAAATAAAACAGGTGCTTTATGATACTTATTTACTTCACGATGACAGAGGTCTTTCACTAAGTATTTAATATAATTTTTACATCCGAAGATATGCTTGATTTTTTTGATAAAATAATTGAATTGATAAACCATTATGGTACAACAGGAATACTTTTATGTTCTTTTTATATTGTTTATAAAATTATTACTGCTTCCTCGTCTAAATGGTCAGAACGAGAACAGAGCTACTGTATTCTGCTGGAAAGTCTAGGTGCATGGCAAAACAGTTTGACTGATAGATTAAATTATTATCAAGAACCTGGTTCTTGGCATAGTGAAGATCCAAAGTCATCAAGCTTCCAAGAAAATCAACTTAAAGGAGTGGTAGCATACGAAAATATAAGAAAACAAATGAGCGTAAGTCGTATTTACTTATCAAATAACTCACGAAATGTGGTCGAAAAATTATTAAGTGATTACTGGTACATTTCCGAACATAAAGCAGTGTGTACAGGTGATTATTTAAATCTGACCTTAAGGGAAGTACAAAAAGCGTATGATGTACTTCTAAATGAAGCTAAAAAGGATTTATCGAAAAGCAAGCAGTTAAAATTCATACAGAAATTAGTTTCACAAAATGAATAGTATATTATTTAACAATATTTCGACTTAGATCATACATTATAACCCATAGTTTCCTTAAAACTGTATACTTGAAAATTTCCTTAAATCAGACAGTAAAAGTTTCGAGTTTTGTACCAACGGGGTCACCAAAAGACATTCTCAGGAATGTCTTTTTTTATTTTCTGATTTCGATAACTGCTATACTGGTATCGTACCAGGTATATTCTATTTCAGAAAACTCTGTACCCAGGAGTTACTTTAAAGATTTTGTACACCCACTTCAGGACTGCTGCCGTATATTTGTGTATGAAAATTAATCCGGAATATGAAATTCATCCATGCCATTGATCCGTTGAAATTTGTTTTTTTTGAGCTGTGTAATTGTCCGGATGGCTATGCTGCTGATCCTCAACGAGCCGATTTTTTTGAAATAATAACGTGTAAAGATCCTGAGAGGGCAGAGGGATATTACATCTACCTGATTCCTCCTTACCGTATTTCCGAAATAAACCTGAAGGATAAGGAGGGGTATATGATGGCTTTTAAAAGAGAATATCTGGAAGAAGATGACAAAGAATATGCTTTGGATGTTTTCAATCTTTTTAATATGCATGGTCAGTATACCGGTTTTCAGATAGATCATGATGTGGCAGAAACCTTACAGCACTTAAAAATATTGATTGAGAAAGAATACACCCATTCAATGGGCACTTATCTGGCGTTAAAAGCATTGCTGAAAGTTTTTCTGCTGAATTTAATCCGTAGTAATCAACATTATTTTTTAAATCAGGATGTCAACCAGAAACGGGTCTATCAGTTTATTATGCTGATGGATGAGCATTATAAAACAGAACGGAAAGCCGGTTTTTATTCCTCAAAAATGGGAATCAGTGAAAAACGGATCAACCAGATCCTGAAAGAAAAAATGAATAAAACTTTGACGCAGCTGCTGCACGAAAGACTTGTTGTGGAAGCAGAAAGGATGTTGATTGCCTGTGAATTGACCATTAAAGAAATTGCTTTCGATTTACATTTTGAAGACCCCGCTTATTTTTCCCGGTTTTATAAAAAGCAGACCGGACAGAGCCCCGAAGATTTTAAAAATAAACAGAGTCATAACCTATAGATTATTCTGGTTTTTAATATTCTGAATTCTTGGATTTTAATTGAGTCATCATTTTTCCGGGAAAACTGTTTCCATTTCCAAATTACACCATTGGATTAGAAAATAGTACCCGTACACTTCTATACATCCGGTTTACCTTTGTGTTAGAATCTATGAGCCAAAGCAGGAGAAAATAGATGCTCTGCAGGCTTTTAGAGGAAAACGAGAGTGCAGAATAATTCAAAATATAATGATTATGACATCAACAAAGGAAATTAAAGAATGGGCAGGTACGGATATAGATGCTCTTTTATCACCTAAACCGCTGTCTCTGGAGACAGGAATCAAAAGATTAGAAAACGGAATGCTCCATGTTGCGATGAGGAATAATATGCATCAATGTACAGGCAAAATGCTGGACTGGTGGTTCACCTATTTCGAAACCACTGCAGATCTCAGATTATGGCATCCGCACGATCATGTAGAACATGGGGGATGGGATGATCAATGGGTTAAACATAAAAATTATATCGGAGCGACTATTCATGCAACAGAATCATTGGGAGATATTCCTCCGGTGCCTGCCACCATTAAATTTCATGATCCTGCAGATATTTTTAATCCGGAACGCTTAAAAGAAGCCTATGCTAATGGAGATGTGAGTACGGTCATTTATGGACGGATTGGATTTGGAGAAAACACACCGATAGATATGCATGGTGACCCTATGGATGGCTATATGCTGCATGTTGTGAGAGATACGGCACGCGGATGTGTTTTGAGAAGTCATTTTTTCCTTGGCGCCCTGACAGCCGGAACTGAGAATCCGTTACCGGATGAAATCGGATTTGGGCTGATGGAACATTGCTATACCGAGTTCACCTACCTTTCTCAAGTATTGCCTTCGTTGTACTATGCGGAAAATAAAACCGGCGACAAAGCCCCTCTTCTTTGGTAACTTTTAAGGATTGGGAGAAAATTAAGGTATGAATTCAGTAAAACGTCATGTGTTGTCTTTTACATGGCGTTTTGTGAGCAATAATTTAATTAACAATTACTTAGAAATAAAGGAGTCGTCAATGGATGACTGTAAATCTGCAAACTTCTTCTGTGGCACGAAATTTATCGAATAAAAGTGTGAAAAAAGTTGGAGTTAAAAAGTATTTTTCTATCTTTGCAGTCCCTTAAACAAAGGGATTTGCTTAAAAATGGAAACATCAAAAAGTAGATAACCGACTCGGTAGCTCAGCTGGTAGAGCAATACACTTTTAATGTATGGGTCCTGGGTTCGAATCCCAGCCGGGTCACTTAATAGGACAAATCTAAACAATCTAGATTTGTCCTATTTTTTTTGCTCTTTAATCTGTTGGTAATCTGACAGATAGGTTCGGTTGCCGGATTCATTCTTAGACTTTGATGTAGTGTTCTGTCAAAATCCAAAGATTCAGGGGAGCTTTTACATTCAATTTGAAATTTGTGGAAATGGGCAGTGCTGATGGAGAATCAATTATTTACTCTATAGTTTGAATAAAAATGGTACAAAAGCTATTTGACTGATTTTTTTAATCTTTAGATTACTGTTTACTTTTTCGTTGAAAAGAAAAATATATAATAATTGCACTAATAGCCATTAAAATGGATGCTAGAAAAAATGGCGCTCCTGAAAATTCAAGTGGCGCTTTATCGTGGGTAAAATAATAGAATAAGTTGGTCATGATCGGAGGGCCTATAATAGAAGTAGCACTCACTAAACTTGCTAATGCCCCCTGAAGTTCACCCTGCTCATTTGAAGGGACATTTTTACTGATTATTGATTGTAATGCCGGTCCACAGATTCCTCCTAAAGAATAGGGGATAAGGAAAACAAACATCATCCACCCTTGATTGGTAAATGCAAACAGCATTAAACCTAGGGCATAGAATAGCAACCCAAGATATACACTTTTCTGTTCTCCTAATTTTGGGGTTGTCCATCTTATTAGAACTCCTTGTACTAATCCTATTAATAACCCAAGCAACCCAAGAGATAAGCCTACCGTTCGTTCTGTCCAATTAAATTTATACATGGTAAAGAAATGCCAGTTGCTCTGTACAGCATGGAGAGCCACATAGACGAAAATTAAAGCAACGACAAGAGTTGATATTTTTGATTGTTTTCTCAAAAAATTAAATGTTCCTATAGGGTTTGCACGCTTCCAGCTAAATGATCGACGTTTATCTTTTTCTAAACTTTCCGGTAGTACAAACAACCCGTAAAGAAAATTAACCATGCATAATATAGCCGCAACATAAAAGGGAACTCTTGCTCCATAATGTCCAAGTAAACCCCCGATTACTGGGCCTATAATAAACCCTAATCCAAAAGCTGCACCTATTAAGCCGAAATTTTTGGCTCTATCTTCATCGGTGGATATGTCAGCTATATATGCACTGGCAGTTGAAAGGCTAGCTCCAGTAAGCCCTGCAATGATTCTTCCAAAAAACAACCAACCCATGGAAGGGGCAATTGCTAATAGCACATAGTCAATAGCAAATCCAAAAAGAGAAATTAAAATAATTGGGCGTCTTCCATATTGATCACTGAGGTTGCCCACTATAGGTGCAAATATAAATTGCGTAATAGCATAGGCGAAGCCGAGCCAACCTCCATATTTTGCAGCTTCACTAAGGTCACTATGGATAAGCTCTCCAATGAGTTTAGGAACCACGGGAAGTATAATTCCCCAACCTGTAATATCAATCAACAACGTGATAAATATAAATCCAATAGCTGCTTTTCTACCTGTTTTTTTCATGCTGTAAAATTATACAGAGATAAAAAGAAGGTATTAACAATTTAATGGTGTTTACATACAATCTGAAAGCTAATAATGTTCAGCGATCTGTAAATAGTGTTCGTACATAAACGGATATACATTATGATTCGTTTCTATACGTTTTTGGTGACATTCCTACTATTCTTTTAAAGTATCTGCAAAAGACACTGGTTTCTTCAAAATAAAGCTCATTGCTAATTTCTTTAATTGATAAATTAGAAGATTTTAATAAGGTTTTAGCATACAGAATTGTGATATGATCAATCCACTGTAATGCAGATTTTCCAGTTTTCTGTTTCAGGAAAGAGGAAAGATACTGTGGTGTTAAATGTAGTTTTTTAGCATAAAATGCAACGTTTCTTTGTTCGTTAGCATGCTTTGTAATGAGTAGATAAAAATCGTCTATAATCTCATGTGTTCGGTTTTTTACTAAACTTTTGTTATTCGCTAAATTAGAATATACCTCAGAAATCATACTGATGAGAACCATAACAAGATGCCGCAGCATTTGTGTCTTATGAGGACTCGGTTTTTTATGATAGAAGTTTTGTATAAGGGTCAATAATTCATTTTGAAGCGTTATGTCTTCGGGTTGAAGTCTGATAATTGGTTGCCATCTTATTTGATTATTCATTACAAACTCACGTAGAATGGGAAATTCTGTAATAAAATCTAATGAAAGACCAATTGTGACTATTTGTGCATCTTCACTTAATGACTTTGTGTCGATCATCAATTGTGGTTGTAAAATAGCAATATCACCCGTATTTATTTCATACTCTAAAAAATGGATTTGCGATTTCATGGATCCTTGTACCATGAACCCTAGTAATAAACCATCAAATAGTCGACTATGACTTGTATATTTCTTATTGGGGTCATTTTGTTGACTAAGAATAACTATCCCTTCCGTCTTTTTTGAAGGATCAAGATTGTACAGTTTATAGACATTATCCAAAGTTATAAATAGAGCCATGTGCAAATATCGAAAAAAACACACCGCTGTAGCAAACGTTATGAGGTACTACTTTAAAAATCGCATACAAATACCATGAAAATTAAAAATCATCTATGAATTAATTTACGTCTCGACTGCTTAATTTGTGCTTCCTCCTTCGAGAGGTTTTATAATTACTGACAGAATTAACGGGTCAATTTGAACGGGTTACTATGGGGCAAGCTTTGCAGATCCTATAGTCAAATTATAGTTTTCTTCAATCGGTACTAATTTTCTGGCTATTTTTTCTATGTCTTTTCCTTCTTTAGTCCACAAAAAAGGTACAAATGAATAGACTTGATTGCCACTTGCTTTTTTTACGTCGTCTTGCCAATTTTTCCATCTGAAAATCTCATAAAACGTATTGATATCACCAACCAAAGCCCAATAAAGAAATTCAGAATAGTTGGTGTCTAAACATTCCCATTCAAGAGTGTCTTGTGGTAAATAATAAACTTTCCCAATCTCACTTCCAATTCCGCCGGCGTTTAGGGCAAAATATCCACCGATTACATCGTCCGCAATTAAAAAATGTGAGGGTTGGTCACCATAATTTTTAAAAGTTTTTCCTTTATTCCATTCAGCCAAACCCCGGTCTAGTTTTTTACTTCCTGAACCTAAAATTCTAAGCCAGCCGTTGTCAATTAATATACCGCCCGTTTCGTAGATTACAGCACCCATTGACGAACGTGTTGTGACTTGAGTATTCACAAGTTCTTTTTCTGCTCTTTTCTCGTCTTTTGGTAAAATTTCATATTCGTTTTGGGCTTCATTTAACCATTCTGTTACTAATTCCCAACCCGGCTCTTCCAGGTGTATTAAATCTTCAAGTGTCTTCATATTTTGTTCGTTTTTATTGGTGTAGGTTGGTTCTATAAAATTATCACTACCTTTTTTCGGCTTTACGTTCGGGTGAGAACATGAAGCATAAAAGCTAATATCCTTATTAAAGTTCAACTAAAAAACTGTTGTTGAGCATTGCACTTCAGCTAAACTGACGTGAAAATCTTTTTTTGCTGTAGCTTTTTTACACAAGCTTATTTTTAAATTCGTAAAATAATTCAGGGTTAATAAGTTTAAAATTTTTCTTCAAATCGCTTTGTTCATAGTCAGAAGCAACCACCACAAAATCATCCGTTTTGTTGAGTTCAAATGCAGAAATACTATTTTTTAAATTTTTACAGCATTCTATAATCATTTTTATCGTATTATTTTCTTTCTGATGTAAAGAGGTTTCTTGATTGTATAAATTAAACAGATTTTGAGTTTCTTCGTTCAACTCAATTTCGAGGGAATGGGAATAGTCTATTGGATTCCAAATTATCCATTTTGCTTCTTTCCCTTTTTCATTGAGCCATTCTTTACGGTCTGACTCGGTTCCAAATCCAATTGAAGGCGGGAGCATTTCCTCATGATAATAATAAATATAGATACAATAAATTTTTTCCTGAATGTTATAATGTAAAATGTTTTGCTTTAGAATTTCAAGAAGTTTTTCTGATACAAGGTCGGTTAATTTTTTGTAGCTAATTTTCTTGTTCGGCTTATTATACCAATAATGCTCCTTTTCTTTTATAGATTGAAGCAGCCCTGTTTCGTCATAATAGTAATCAAATATCCTATCAGGAACTTCTGTGTTTTGATAGATACGCTGCATTGTCTTAGTTGACAGTTTTCCCTTATTATAAGTGTACAGATATTTAATCCAACCGTCTTTAAAAACAGCATAACTAATAGTTAATACTGAATGCTCATACATGAAAAGTTCCACATGGTCTATTTCTTTTTCTATACTATAATCAAATCGGTAGCTTTCTATGTTATCTTTTTCCCTGATATAAAAAATTTCGTAAAATAAATCTTTTAGACCCGTGAATTGTCTTTCAACAATGATTTCATTATGGTCATCAACACCATATTGATACTGATTTTCTTTTTTTACAGGTTCATCTTTATGAAGTCTGCCTTTTGGAAAGCGGTTTTCCTCAAAATAAAAAGGCTCAAGATTAGAAATGCTGTCAGTTGTCCAAAACCATCTGATTACTTTTTGTTCTGTGTTTTTTTTAATCGTTTTATAATTCTTTTGAGCTTTGCTGAATTTTTCTTGAAGTTGTTCTATAGTCTTCATCAGTTTTTAGTTTGTGCGATCTGTTTTTGGAAAGTTTACAACTAATGGGTGGGTGCTTATGATTTGCAGGATTTTGAAAACCGAAATGTTCTACTGTCACCAAATGCCATATGGAAATAATGACTTCTGCATAGTATTTTTTTCAGTCATAATGGTCATCTGTTTTTGATTTCTTATTTGAAGTTTGGGGAAGCATAGGAGGTGGTGGAACATGAGAGCTGTTAATTTGCTCAAGTGTGGGAGGAACAATATGCTCAAGGATAACGGTCTTTTTGAAAGGAAACTGGTTTTTTGAAAGTTCCTCATGGTAATCAAAGTAATAGGTATCCTTGGTATAATAATAGGACTGAATAAGTAATGAGTCTTTTGTACCAAAATAAGTATCAGAGAGGTTAAGCTTTACAAGTCCTTTATCGTTGGCTTTTACTTTTTTTACAATCATAGCACCGGTTTTGTTTTCTTTCATAAAAGTGACTTCAACATGCGGAGCTATTTCATGAGTATCCGTAAGGAAAAGAAGTTCTATACTGTACTGTTTTTGTGCTATAGCTGCTGAAAAACAGAGTGAAAACAGGAAAATCTGTAGTTTTTTCATAATAATCGTTTTAATGATGATACTTCATGACTATATTAGAATCCGTTTCTTTTTCCACTTCTTTAAATCCAATCTTTTTGTATAAATAGTAAGCTCTTTCATTGGTCGGGATTACATCCAGGAAAATATCGATAGGATGAAATAATCTTCTTGCTTCATGAATCACAGCCTCTACCAATTCGTACCCTATGTTTTTACCCTGAAATCCTTCTTGGACATACATCTGGTAGATATTTCCCGAAGAACCGGTATCTTTAACGAAAACACAGATTCCTATAAGCTGAGCATCTGCAAATGCCCCCCAAACAAATCTTTCCGGCGTTTGATTTTCTATATCAAATTGCATTCTTAGCTTTTCCGTATTTTGAGCTTCTTCATAGGTAGCCCCAAATGATTCAGGAAACTTTTTCAAGCTTTCCAGCCGGAGCAGTCTATAGATTTTGCTTTCAGCCGGATGCAATTTTCTGTATTCAATAGTCATAGATAAGTTGTAATGCTATAGCATAGCAAAGATGCGAATAGTTTAGGATACAGATAACATCAATTGTTAAGAATTTTTTTTATGTCAATTAAGTTAAGTCGAGTATTTGATTATTTGTCAAGATGTGTGATGTGTGTTTGTATATCACTTTACTTGGAAATAATAAAAGGTAGAATAATTTTCATGTTATTTGTATTTTCACTCTTGTTTTTGGTCAAAAATTAAGGGGTGTGGCAGATTTTTTGTTAAGCGAAAAGATGCATTCTTAGTTTATTTGTAGTAGACTGAGGTTGAAAAATGGGAAATAATTCGTTAATAATTATATTGTTTATTAAATTAATACCTAGTATTCCTTTAGTATGATAAATTATGTATATTTATATGGAGGAATTATTAATAATCGAAAGATATAATAATATGTTAATTGGATTCTGTTTTGGTATTATTTCTTATGATGCGTAGGTAGGTATAGGAAAATGAATAATATGATTACAGATGAATGGGTGAAAAAAATTGAAAAAATACTTTTTCAATTAGCGTTAATAAGTTAAATGATCAGAAGTAAAATTAGTTATTAAAAAAATCATGAAAAATATTAAAATCTATACCCTCTGTATAGGTTTATTGCTTGTCTTGGTTTCATGCGGAAAGAATATAAGTGAAAGAGAGAAGGAATCCTTTGATACCGATTTAGTGTTTGCAAATCATACTTACATGTCAACCTGGGGATACGAATCTGCTATGCGTCTGAACATAGAGTATTTGAAAAAAGCAGAAAAGATGAATTATCCGGAAGGTAAGGGTATTTGCTATCATAATATTGCATGTATTAATGTGACCATTGGGGATTATGAAAAAGCCAATTTTTTTTTCAATAAGGCGAGGGAATATATTGACATTTCTAAAAATCCACTTCATAAAGCTTTATTTTATCATAATTATAGCCGGTATTACAAATTTCTTAATTTAACCGATAAGGCAATAGGATATAGCAATACTGCATTTTATTATATGAATAAAGCAAAAAAATCAAAACTTAAAGATAGAATTCTTCCCAGGATGTATTTGAATAGAGGAACTTATTTTATGGAAAAAGGCTGGTTGGGTACATCACTGAAAATTTTCCTTAAAGCCAATGAACTTGAAAATTCAAAGTTAACCAATAGTATGTTGGCAAAATATTATTTGTCTGTCCATCAGCCGGATATTGCGGAAACATATCTTGTAAAGGCTAATGAAAAAATGTTGAGTGATAAAACAGATGATGTGGAGTCCTTTTATGTATACTCCACAATGGGCGAGTATTATAATACGTTGAATCGTAATGAAGATGCTGAAAAAGCTTTTAAAAAAGCCCTTTTCATTTTAGAAACACAAGGCGTTTACTCTGTATTCAAAGGACGTTGCTATAAGTCTTTGGCAGAACTATATAAAAAGATGCATGATAAAGACAGAGCTTATTATTATCTGAAAAAATATACCGAGGAAGAAGGAAAATCTGGTTCTGCTCAATTGACAACACTGAATAAAATGATGGATGATTTTATGACAGAAACGAAAAAGGAGTCGGACTGGAATAGAAGTAAGTTGCCTTTAGCTATTGCTTTAGCCATTGGTGCGATCACAACTTCAGGAGTCTATGTTCGAAAGATTATTAATACACTGAGACTGAAAAAGAGAAACTTAAAAAAGGAAACCGATGATTTAAAAAAACATATGCATACCAAGCAGTTTCAGGAAGTTCGAGAGCTGGTAAAAAGGAATGATTCTTCTTTTCTGTTAAAATTCAAAGAACTATATCCGGATTTTGCAGGTGCCCTTTTAAAGATTAATCCCGATCTCGAAAATTCCGAACTGGCTTTCTGTGCTATGCTGAAACTCCGTCTTTCATCCAAAGAGATTGCTGATTATACTTTTGTGCAGCATAAGTCGGTTCAGCAAAAAAAATACCGGATCAGAAAGAGGCTGAATATTCCGGCAGAAGAAGATACTTATGATTTTTTTGACCATTTACAATAAAAAAGGATGATAATCAATATGTTGTCATATGAATTTGAAAAGAGGTTGGTAGACCTTTTAAAACAAGTAAAGAAGACTAGCACCTATATCTTTTGTATAGCTTTGTTACTGGTCTTGGTTTCATGTGGACATAAGAATATAAGTGAAAAAGAGAAAGAAACCTTTGATAACAATTTACTGAGTAAGAATGATTTTTTGTTGTCATCAGGTGAATATGAAGCTCTTATCCGCCTGAACATAGACTATTTGAAAAAAGCAGGAAAATTGGGTTATGGAGAAGGGAAAGGACTTTGTTATCTCAATATAGCAAGGGTGAATGTTTCTGCCGGAAATTATGAAAGGGCTTTGGTTTTTTTTGAAAAAGCAGAAAAAGCTTTATATAAATCCGGAAATGCATATCATAAAGCGTTGTTTTATGATAGTTATAGTAAATATTATTCTCATTTTAAACTGTATGATAAGGCGATAGAATACAATGACAAGGCACTTCATGATGTAAAGGATGTCAAAAAGTCAGAATTCAATGATAAACTTCTTCCAAGGCTATTGGTGAACAGAGGAGCTTATTTTGCATGGAAAGGGTGGTCGGGAACTTCTTTGAAATGTTTGTTAAAAGCAAATGAATTAGAAAATTCAGCATATACCAACTGTATGGTGGCGCAATATTATTTATTTACGCACCAGCTGGAACCGGCAGGAATATACATTCACAGAGCAGAAGAAAAAATACTGACCGAGAAAATAAATAATGTAGAATCTCTTTGGGTATATTATACGATGGGCTACTATTATAATGAGATCAACAATTATAAAGAGGCAGAAAAAAATCTTAAAAAAGCACTGGGAATTAATGTAAAAATAAGACATACATATTCTTCACATATGGTAGAAGTATATCAATCTTTAGCCGAAATGTATAAAAAAATGCATGAAGAGGACAAAGCCTATTATTATCTGAAAAAATATACGGAAGAACGGGGAAAATCCAGTTCTGCCCAATTAATCGCAATAAATCATACGTTGGATGAATTTATATCGGAAACAAAGAGAGAATCGGACTGGAAGAGAAATAAGCTGCCCCTGGCTATTGCATTAGCTATTGCTGTAGTTACTGTTTCGGGAGTCTATGTTCGGAAGGTTATCAATACCCTGAGACTGAAAAAAAGAAGTTTAAAAATGGAAACTGAAGATTTGAAAAGACACGTAAATACCAAGATGTTTCAGGAAGTTATGGAACTGGTGAAAAGAAATGATTCTTCTTTTTTGTTGAAATTCAAAGAACTATATCCTGATTTTGCAGGTGCCCTTTTAAAGATTAATCCTGGTCTCGAAAATTCTGAACTGGCTTTCTGTGCTATGCTGAAACTCCGTCTTTCATCCAAAGAGATTGCTGATTATACTTTTGTGCAGCATAAGTCGGTTCAGCAAAAAAAATACCGGATCAGAAAGAGGCTGGATATTCCGGCAGAAGAAGATATTTATGATTTTTTTGATGGTTTATAATAAAAAATAATAATGATAAGTATAGTATTGTCAAATGAATTTTAGGAAAAGGTTTTATTCAATGTGAAACAAGTGAAGTATAAAGAGTAGAGAATATTATTACCTGTTAAAAAAACAGTTTTTTTACTCATAAATTATATTGGAAAATATTAAAAAATATGATGATCCGTTTTTTTCTTTTTATTGTGTTGATTGTTTTGGTTTCGTGTAATCAGCGTTCCCGTAAACAGGATGAAGAAAACTTTGATATTTCTTTAGGGGAAAAAAATGAGCAGTTCAGCCTATCCGGGGAATATGATTCTCTTGTCAGTCTTAATACAAAATATTACAGACAAGCTAATCAAATGGGCTATGAAGAAGGGAAGGCTTTGACCTATGTCAATCTAGCTAAATTAAATATTTCTCTTGGAAATTTTCAAAAATCGGAAGTGCTTTTTGGTAAAGCAAAAAATGTTCTGGAAAATTCTCAAAATAACCTTCATAAAGCAATATTCTATACTGCGTATGGACGGTTTAATTTTGAACTTAGCAAAACGGATAAGGCTTTTGAGAATTATAATAAAGCATTGAATAATATTTATAAAAGTGAAAATTCTAAATTAAAAGATAAGCTGCTTTTCGATATTTATATTAGACTGGGTGTTTATTTTTCCTTGAAGAAAGAATACCAGAAAGGATTGAAATTTTTTCAAAAGGCTCAAAAGATTGATAATACAGGATACGCAGAATGTGCTATAGGAGATTATGTTTATTACAGGTATCAGGATTCTGCCTACAAATATATAGCAACAGCCTATCATAAGACCAATATTTCCGGAAAAAAAGATGGGATAGCGCTTTATACCAATACGATGATGGGAGAATGGTACTTTGTAGACGGACAATATGATAAAGCAGAGGAAATGCTTTTACAGGCCCTTGAAATTGATAAAAAGACACGGCGTGTATACGCTCATTATACCAAATATATTTACAACGATCTCAGAATGGTATATGAAAAAAAAGGAGACAAAGAAAAAGCTTATTTTTATTTAAATGCTTATACCAATGCAATAGATAAAACCAATATTGCAATATTTACAACCATTAACAAGGATATGGAATCTTTTATTGATGAAACCAAAAAAGATACTAAAAGGCATGATAAAAATGTGCAATGGGTAATCCTATTATCGCTTGTGGGGTTTTCTGTTCTGGGAATATATGCCTGGAGGATTATAGACATACTGAGGAAGAAAAAAGAAGCACTTAAAGTCGAAACAGAAAAATTAAAAGCCAAAGCGGATGATAATAAACAGGACGAAATTCTGGAACTGGCAAGGAAAAATGATCCTGAATTTTTTAACAGGTTTAAAGAAAGCTATCCTGAGTTTATCAATAAGCTTCTCATTATCAATCCTAGTCTTGAAGCTTCCGAGCTTACATTTTGTGCTATGTTAAAATTACATTTTACCTCAAAAGAAATTGCCAGTTATACACTCATCCAACACCGGACTGTTCAGCAGAAAAAATACAGAATCAGAAAAAGACTTAATATCCCTACAGAGACAGATATTTATCATTTTTTTGATAATCTGGTATAAATCCGATATAAAAAACTGCCTGATGATTCCATCAGGCAGTTATTCGAAATGTTTTTTTTCACCATTTAGCTTTTTGGTGATTTGCTTTTTCAAATTTGAATATTTTTCATGAAATTCAAAAATAATCACCTACTACATACGTACTACATTATTATTTTTGTTTAATTTTTTTTATCATTTATCTGTTTTTATTGAAATTCTATGCATCATTGATTTTTTTAATTGATTATTAAAATGTGTACTTTCTAAGTGCTCAATGATAACATCTTTATCTCTTTTTCTCATTAATTTTTAGCATTCTGTAATCTTTTTTTCATCAGAGGAATAATCAATTTAATTGTATGTCATTGATTTGTAGTGTGTTGTATACTATGTTGTATCTATGTAGTAGATCTATTTAATGCTATTTACTATTTAAAAATATAAATTGACATTGTTTTTTGTTACTTAATTAAAGACCAAATGAAGATAGTTTTCGCCAAAATTATTCTTTACTCACATTAAGAATTATACTTGAAAAATATTAAAAAACATTATGAAAAAAAAATTATTATTGGTTAGTACATTAGTAGCTGGAAGTATAGCTACCTATGGACAGAGATGGGAACCTGCTTCTCAAAAATCATCTCAAATAGATAAAAACATTGAAGTTCAGTACTCGTACCAGCTAAACTTACAATCTCTGAGAAACCTTCTAAAAGATGCTGCAGAAACAGGAAGAAATGCAAAACCTGTTATTATTTCTTTACCAACTGCAGAAGGAAGAATCGAAAAATTTGCGGTCTATAGCAATCCGGTGATGGATAGATCTCTGGTAGACAGATATCAGCTAGGTTCTTATGTAGGAGTTGGAGTGGATGATCCTTCTAAATATTTGAGATTCAGTACGTCTCCAGGTGATATGCAGTCTATGATTATCAAAGACGGGATATTCCAGTTTATAGAGCCGATAAGTGCTGATAAACAAACTTATGGAGTTTTCTACAAAACAAAAGAGAGAGGAGAACATGGCTTTAAATGCGAAACGGGAGAACATCATCTTAATGACATTAATAAGTTAGTAGAGAATGGTAAAAAAATGCTTTCGGGAGTAGGAATTGCCAGCAGACCAACTAACACAAAATACAGAGATTTCAGAATGGCATTGTCCGCTACAGGAGAATACAGCCAATATCAACTAACAGCAGCAGGAACTCCCAGCAATGCTCCCGATGATATAAAAAAAGGAATTGTTCTGGCCGCTATGAATAATACAATGACACGAATAAATGGTGTTTTCGAACGTGATTTTGGAGCTCATTTTACGGTTCAGAATCTCCCACAAATCATCTATCTTGATGCTGCTACAGATCCTTATACAAATGATTTAAATACTCAATTACAGCAAACACTTACTTCTGAGGTAGGAAATGCCAATTATGATATTGGGCACGTTTTTCATCAAAATGCAGAAAGAAGTGGAAATGCCGGAGGAATTGGGATTGTCTGTACAGATCCGGATCCCGCTGATAATACGGATATTAAAAAAGGATCAGCTTTTACCAGAGGACCTGTACCTGTAGGTGAAATTTTTGACTTTACCGCTGCCCATGAAATGGGACATCAACTGGGAGCTAACCATACGTTTTCCAACACATCTGTCACAGATGCTAATGAGGGAGCTAATGTAGAGCCTGGAGGAGGAACAACTATTATGGGATATGCAGGCATTACATATGATAATGTTCAGGCTAATTCGGATGGATATTTTCATTATAAATCAATTGATCAGGTGTTAACTAATTTAGAAAATAAACTTAATTGTGGAGTCTCTCAAAATATCAATAATAATACGGCTCCGGTGATCAATCCATTGGCAGCTTATAGTATTCCTAAAGGTACCGCTTATTATCTTGAAGCTTCAGCTACCGATGCTGAAAATGATCCTATAAATTATACATGGGAGCAGAATGACAGTACAGATGAATTTTCCACCATTTCAGGAGACAGCGGTTGGGGATATAATTCAAAAGGAGCCCTCACAAGATCGCTTCCCGGATCACCGAATGGAAGAAGATATTTTCCTAAACTAGAGACAGTAATGAATGGAGGATTAACTAACAAGCAAGAATGGGAAACTGTATCTTATATTCCTCGTGTTTTGAATTATGCAGTAACTGTAAGAGATCAAAATCCACAACGTCCAATGGTTTCCAGCTCAACAACCTCAGTAACGGTAGGAAATGATGGACCTTTCAAATTCAATGGACTTACAACATCTTCAGTACTGTATAATGATGCAGTAAACACAATATATTGGGATGTTGCGAATACAAATACAGCTCCTTATAATGTAGCAGCTGTAAAAATAGATTACACCACTGATAACGGAATTACATGGGCAGATCTTGTGACTGCAACTCCCAATACAGGAAATTATAATGTGCAAATGCCGGGTAGCCTAAGTGGTACCGTTAAACTAAGAATATCGGCTGTAGGTAGTATATTTTATGCAATTTCTCCTGTTATTACTGTAGGAGGTGCCCCTACATCTTCTACATTAGCTCCTACAGGTATCTCTACTTTGGATACTGAGGTTTTCAAAACAACAGCAAGAGTTTCATGGAACAGTATTCCTGGAGCTACTTATTCAATTAATTACAGAAAAGAAGGAACTGTAAATTGGTCTAATGTTGTAAGTGCTGCAAATTCAGTAGTGTTGAATAACTTAGAAGACGAAACGAATTATGAAGTACAGGTGGCTGCTGTAGTCAATTCATCTCTTGGGGTTTTTTCTAATAACTATTCATTTAAAACAAAAGGATTAAAGACAGGTGTTGATTACTGTATATTAAGTTCTGGATCACCTTATTTAGGAGCAATTTTGAAAGTAGTTGTTGCTAATATTAATTATACTGATGTTACGGCAAGATCATATAAAGATTTAAGTGAAGATCCTACTAAGATTATTAATTTGACACAGGGTAGCACCTATACTATTGCACCTAGAATAGGAAACTTATTACAAAGCATGCCTGTAAATATGTCTGCCTGGATTGATTACAATAGAAATGGAGTTTTCGAAGTGTCAGAAAGAATCGCTCAAGTATCCGGAACAGCACCTAAAGGTGATATTGGGATGGGGACTATTAATTTTACAGTTCCATCAGCTACGTATTCAGGAGATAAGTTGACAAGAATGAGGATTGTATGTAAGTATGCCACCAGCTCTTTGGATGATTTGTGCGGTGAAATACCAAGTCAGGCAGGAGGTATTATGGATCTTCCTGTGAGAATTACTGATAATACACTTGCTGTGAGAGAAGTAAAAGATATAAAATCATCAGAGGTATCTATTTACCCTAATCCTGCGGATACATTTGTAGAAGTGAAGAACCTTAGAAGTAAAGCGGATTACAAAATCTACAGTGCAGATGGAAGACTTGTTCAGGAGGGAAAAATTGAAGGAAAAATCAATGTGGCTTCTCTGGTAAAAGGAATGTATGTAATGACGATAAAAGATGACAAAAACACTTATAATAATAAGTTGATCAAGAAATAAGATGAATAAATCTCCACATTAAGATTTTTGAAAATGGAGAGAAAAAAGATGTATTAACTAAAAGGCTGTCTCTTATTGGAGGCAGCCTTTTGTTTACTATGAAGTTATATGACCATTAAAAAATTTCAGCATACTAACTAACGCTTTTTCAGAATGCATCCGTTCTCCGTTTTCAAGGGATTCCTGGGTGGCAATGCCGGCTCTTTTGCGCATTTTGATTTCATAGGCAGAAATAGCTTCCTGTAAAGTGGAATATGTATGGTTTGTCAGACATTCACTAAGTTCCAGAGAGTCCAGCATAGCCATATTGGCACCTTCACCTGCAAATGGCGGCATCACATGAGCGGCATCACCCAGCAGAGTTAAGTTGGGCTTTGTTTCCCAACTTTGGTTCAAAGGCATAGAGTAGATCGGGCGGGGGATAAAAGGAGTCTGAGCATTTTCAAATAATTCATCCCAGATGCTGTTCCATTCAGAATATTCTGTTTTAAACCATTTCAAAACCTGCATCTTATCCGAAAAGTCCAGGCCACTCTGTACACTCCAGTTTTCATCTGCTTTAAAGCTGGCATAAAACCCAAGATCACCGTTGCCTTTCTGACCCAGCAGTATATTCTTGGAATTTCCAAAAGCCATTATTTTGCCCCCTTTAATCAGTGCATCAATATGCGGGGCCGCTTCCTTTGAAACATTACCCTCAAGCATGATGATTCCGGAATAGATAGGTTTCATTTCTGTGAGGTAAGGACGTATTTTAGAATGAGCACCATCTGCTGCAATCACAAGATCGGCATACGCGGAAGTTCCATTTTTGAAATGAAGGATCCAGCCTTCCTGCCGGGCCTCCATTGATAAAAAATGACTGTCCCAAACTACGGTTTCAGGATGTAATGACTCCAGCAGCATATTTCTCAGCGGACCACGGTCTATTTCCGGACGGAAATGTTCAGCTCCAAAATCTTCCTCAGGTTTTAGTTCGTGATCGCTGAAAAATATTTCAGCCTGTTCATTCATAATAAGGGTCTTATCTGCACCGGGACGGAATGTCTTTTTGAATTCTTCCAACAGGTCAGCTTTACGTAAAGCTGCCAGTCCGGAATTTTCATGCATATCAAGAGGAGAACCCTGTACCCGTGCATTTTTATTAGGATCTCTTTCATATACTTTTACATTCGCGTTTTTCAATTGTAAAAGTCTTGCCAGGGTAAGTCCTGCAGGACCACCACCGACGATGGCTATTGATGTATTGTCTATCAGCATTGTTAATTTAAATTTTACAAGGCAAATTTATTTTCCTTTCAACACTGATAATAGTACAAATCGGTCATTTTTATTTTTAGACAATTCTTTAGGAGCAACTCCGGAGAATTTTTTAACCTCTTTGATAAAGTGATTTTGGTCGGTATAATTGAGTTCAGGGAAGAGCTTTCCCTGTGCAATATGTTCCAATGATGTTCTGAAACGTAAAATAGTAGAATAAGCTTTTAAGGATAGCCCTAATTGTTTTGTAAAATAACGGTTGATCTGACGGCTGCTCCAGCCTATTTTTTCTGAAAGATCCTTTACACTCATTTCACCTTTTGATTCATATATAAGTTTAAAAAGTTGATGTTTTCTTTCATCTGTTTTTTCAGGAATCGATTCTCTTATTTTTTGCGTTGCTTTTTTACAGCAAAGCTCAAAATCCTGTAAATCATCCGCTTGATAACCCCAGAAATCATTGGAAAGTACTTCCCCCTTATTTAATAAACCGGCAATAGAGGTCTTTAAAATATATTCTACGGCGATAGGCTTAAAACTGACGACAAAAGCTGTCGTTTTTGAAGGGATTTCTCTTTGTTCCGGATAGGTTTCCAACCCCAGAAGTGTAACACAAAAAGGTTCAGATGGCGATTGCATAAAGAATAAGTCCACCCGTCCGTCAGGAATGATAACCACTTCCTTAGCTGCTCCAGAAAGGTTTTGAAACGTCCCCAGATTTTCTACAAAATCTGCAATCGTCTGATCCGGTTCAATGAAATTATAATGGAAGTCATTATCCATGATTGATCTTAATAAGCTTTCAGTACATGAAGATACAAAAAATGGACAACCGTAAGCCATTTGTTGAATTTTTATAATGTACAGATATCGAAAAATAGAAGGTGGTATTCAATGTTAGATATAATCCTTGCACCTTACAACAGAAAGCTTTTACGATCTTAGCGTCTTAGCGTTTCCCAACCCTAATTCCCCAATTTTTCAAACAAAAACCCGGACTAAAAAAAGATAGCCCGGATAATAACAAGATTAAAAAAATTAGAATGAATAGTCTACGACAATGAAAAATAGATGCGGTATTCAATTTTATCGGAGATAAAATCTTTGCGCCTTACAACAGAAAGCTTTTACGATCTTAGCGCCTTAGCGTTTCCCAACCCTAATTCCCCAATTTTTCAAACAAAAACCCGGACTATCAAAAGATAGCCCAGATAATAACAAGATTAAAAAACTTAGAATGACTATCCTGCAACACTGGTTAATATCATGAAAAATAGATGTGGTATTCAATTTTATCGGAGATAAAATCTTTGCACCTTACAACAGAAAGCTTTTACGATCTTAGCGCCTTAGCGTTTCCCAGCCCTAATTCTCCAATTTTTCAAACAAAAACCCGGACTATCAAAAGATAGCCCGGATAATAACAAGATTAAAAAAATTAGAATGAATAGCCTACAGAAACGGTGACATTTCTGGGAGCTCCCGGAAAGGCTCTCGTGTAATCAAAGCCTCCAAGGAAATAGTATCTGTCGAATACATTATTCACATTTACAGCCATTTTCATTTTTCCGATATGATAATATACGGCAGCATTAACTGTTGTATAAGAAGGCCATTGTCCCCAGAGGGCATTTCCTTCACCATCTTTTCCAATGCTGTTATCCATACGTCTGCTATCGACATAATAAACACCTGCACCAAAGCCTAACCCCTTAATGGTAGAGGCAGAAAATACATACTTCAGCCATATGCTTGCCATATTTTCAGGAGCTCCCGGAAGGGCCTGTCCAATTTCAGAAGCAATGGAAGAAGACTTTACCTCCGTTTTATTGTAGGTATAATTCGCCATTACTTGAAACTCTTTGGTGAGCTGTCCTCGGATATCTAACTCTACACCTTTAGACACCGCTTCTCCGGATTGTCTGTATACCGGAAAACCTGTTGTACTTATTTCTCCCGTAGCAATCAACATATTTCGGCGTTCAATCTGAAACAGAGACAGGTCCATTTGCAATTGGTTTCTGAAAAACCCGGTTTTTAGTCCTGTTTCAAGTTGAAAGCTATGTTCAGCTGTAAAGGGTTGCGCTGCACCATAATCCTGATAGTTTTGAATGAAATTGGCTCCTACAGGGGCAAACCCCTGTGAATAGCTTGCAAAATAATTAACCTGACCGTTGATTTGATAGGTTAATCCAATACGGGGCAGCCAGGCATTCTGTGTCGCATGATAACGGTCAGCAGAGCTTACGGTTTCAGAATAATAATGTTCATGACGTAATCCTATAATAAGCTTGAGTTTTTCTGCAAAAGAGATCTGATCCTGGACATATATTCCTGTTGTTTTATAAGGGCTCAAAAAAGGATAATTTCCCTGTGCCAGCCATACATAATTGCTCAGATCATGAGTCGTATACGTTGGGTTGTTAAGATCAAATGTCAAAGGGACGGTTTTTCCATCTATTTTTTGCTGTCTTGCTTCCCGCTGCTGATTATTGCTGTCTCCTTCATATTGGGCATAATCTACTCCGGCAATGATATGGTGCTGTACTTTACTGCCCGGAAGATCCCATTTTACATAAACTACGGAATTATCGGTATAATCTTTTCCATGACGGTCAAAGAAGCGCATGTTCATAATGGTGTTTTGGGGAGCATCAGCATAGCTGTTTAACGTGCGATGTTCATTAACGTCTTCCTGGTATATTGACTTCATATAGCTGGCATTCAGGGACAGATTATGCGTAAGACGCTGGCTGAGCCTGGCACTGAATGACAGGGTCTTGGTATTGTAAAAATCAGATGGCTGACTTAAAGTAAAAGAGCGGGGCAGGGCATAGAAGTTATTATTTCTCAGGCCCATTCCACGGTCAAGATATCCATGAAACTGGTCGTATACCAGATCAATATCTAGCTGTGTTCCGTCGAAAGGTTTAAAAGTAAAGGACGGGGCAATCATGAAGTTTTTCTGCTGATTGACATTGCGGAAAGTTTTAGAATCCTCATATCCGGCATTGAAGCGATACAGGATTTTCTTTTCCTGATCTAAAGGTCCTCCTATATCCATATTGGTACGGAATGTCTGGAAACTGCCCACCGAAAAATTGACAGAGCCCTTTTGCTGTTCCAAAGGCTTTTTCGTGACCATGTTGATCGTTCCACCGGGAGTGATATCCCCAAATAAGGAGGCTCCGGGGCCTTTTAAAACAGAAACACTTTCCAGGTTAATCGTTAAAGGCGAACGGTAATAGCTGTTTCCGTAGCTGTATCCTGAACGTAAGCCGTTTACAAGGCGGATTCCTGTTTCATAACCGCTTTTAAAACCTCTAATAATGAGATCATCATAGGAAGAAGCTGTAGTGACTCCTGCCAGGTCCTGTACCACATCACGGGTGGTGTATGCCTGTTTGTCTTCCATAAACTCACTGCTTACGATAGAGACCGATTGGGGAAGATCTTTTAAATTCCCTGAAAACTTACCGCCAAGTTCAAGATTATTCGTAAGATAGGAATTGTTTCTTCGGGCTGTGATCAAAACCTCCTGAAGGGTGGTCTGATTTTCTGTCAGACGGATGATGATGCCATTTTTATCATCGTAAGAAAGGGAATCTAACGTAATAGCAGACCCGGAATATCCTTTAGCCTCAATCATTAGCTGGGCAGGATACTGAAAAGGGTTTTCAAATTTAAATCCTCCGTCTTTACCGGTTGTGGTGGCCGTTCCCTGATTGATTGAAACGATAGCATTATTAATTATTTTACCATCCTGATTCAGCACTTTTCCAAAAATAGGATGGGCTTCCTGTGCAGATAGGGCAAAAGGGAGTAAGAGCATTATACCATTGATGCATAATACTTTTCTTGTTGTATTCATGTATATTTCTCTGTATTACTTATTTTTCTGCAGCAGTCAATAATTCCATATGCAGGGTGGGATAGGTCCCTTCATAGCAGGATTTAAGAAGTTTAAAATCCTGTTTCAGCCAATATTCATAGGCTCCCTGAAGGAAGGGGTGGGTGTGCAGGTATAAACGTTTTATATTTTTCAGCTGTGCTGTTTTTATCAGTTCCTGAAACAGCCGGGAGGCAATGCTGGCTCTCCGGTATTCTGGATTGACAAATAATCTTGCCACTTCCACTGTAGTCTTTTCATCAATATGTAAATGAGGAAAACGGTAGTCATACGGCATCATTCCAATAACGCCAATTAATTTCCCGGCTGCTGTTCTGGCTTGTAAAAAAGCACCGGTGGGAGAGTGAAGATAGTTCTGTTCAAAATTAACCAGATCCTTGGGAACGATCAGCGGATCAAGTAAAGGATAGAGTTGACGCCTGAATTCCATAACATAAGGCAGTACTTCAAATACATGGTAATCTTCTACCACGGAAATTGTTATTTCTTCATGATTTTTCATATTTTTTATTTTAATTGGGGTGCAAACATGGGAATACCCTGATTATCCAGAGCCAGTAAAGGAACCTGATAGGTATCTTCAAGCAGTTGCTTCAGTTCATCTTTTTCCATCGACCGAGAAACGGGGATAAGTTCATTCTGGCGCATAACAAAAAAATCATCTCCGAACAGGAAGGCCAGGTTGGGGTCATGCATTACACATAAAACGGTTGTGCCTTCATTCACCAGGTGGCGGATGACCTCAAGAACTGCTACCTGATAATGCAGATCCAGATGGTTGGTAGGCTCATCCAGCATTAATAGGTCCGGTTTCTGAACCAGTACCCTGCATAACAGGACCAATTGCCTTTCGCCCCCGGAAAGGGAAGTATAGGCTTTATCTTTTAAATGGGTTAAATTAAACTTTTGAAGAAGTGTTTCCACTTCCTGATAATCAGATTTTTTAGGCGAAAACCTTGAAAAAGAAGCCCGGCCGGTTAAAACCACATCAAAAACGGTAAAAGGAAAAGTCGTCTGATGAAACTGAGTTAAAAAACCGAGACGAACAGGTGATGTGGTTCCAATTTTTATTTTCCGGCGTTCCTTATCGGTAATCCATAGGTTTCCTTGATAGTTCTTTTCCAGTCCGGCGATTATTTTGAATAAGGTTGATTTACCGCTGCCGTTTCTTCCCAAGATGACGGAAAGCTTTCCTTTAGCAAAGGTTGCATTTACATTTTTAAGTACTTCCTCTTTTCCATAGCCAAAAGAAAGCTGTTCAATAGAAATTATAGTATTCATGAATTCCAGTTTATAGCGTTTCGACGCATCAGATAGATGAAAACAGGGGCTCCGATAATCATGGTAAATACCCCGATAGGGATTTCAAAAGGCATGGCAGTCCGGGAAAAATCATCAATTAATAATAAAAATGTTCCCCCGATGCTGATATTGGCCCAGACGGTGATATGGTTATTCGGCCCGAAAATCATCCTGCTGATATGAGGCACAATCAGTCCGAACAGGCTGATCACTCCCACAGCAGCTACAGAAGAAGCGGTAATCATAGTGGCTACAGCCATAAGGATAAGTTTAAGCCATATTGGATTGATCCCTACCGCCATTGCTTCATGATCTCCCAGGGCCAGAAGGTTTAGTTTCCAGCGAAGGGTCACAATGACCAGTAAACCCATAAGAATCGGAAATACTGCAGTGTGTACTTTCTGCCATGAAGCTGTATGAAGGTTTCCCATAGTCCATTGCACAATAGCCTGTAACTTATAGGGATCACTCAGATACTGAAGGACCGTCAGGACCGCTGTAAACACTCCTGATACAATCATTCCGGCAAGAACCATGCTTACAATGGAGGTTTTAGCTCCTGCATAGGATACCGCATAGGTGATCACCACAGCGATTACACCAAAAATAAAAGCTGATATATTGACGGCCATTATCGGAAACAACATTGCCAGCGCTGCACCAAATGCCGACCCTGAGGAAATACCCAGGGTAAAAGGATCCACAATAGGATTCCTGAATACTGCCTGGAGGACACCTCCTGATGAGGCTAATGAGGCCCCTACCAAGAAAGTGAGAATAATACGCGGTAAACGCACCTGCCATAAAATAGTATGCAAACTTTCCTGAAAACCTGCTTTATCTTCAGACAGTCCAAATTCCAGGGCTATGTGATGAAACAGTTCTCCCAAACCTATATTCTGGCTGGAACCTATCATCAGTGAAACAATAATCAATAGCATAGGCAGCAGGATTAATAAGGACCATGTTTTTATATGCTGCGTCATCAGATCAATCCTTTTTTGCCGTAGATCACTTCAAAGGTTTTCTTTACCTCCTTATCCAGCTGTTCCTGCGTATATTCAGGCATGCACCAATGGCGAAGCTGTTTGGCAAACAACAGAAATTTTACAGTATGTGGATCATACGGAAACGATGGCGACATAGCAAATACCTGCTTGTTTTTTACGGCAGGAAGTGCAGCAAGCTCTTTGAGACTGTAGACATCCGATAATTTGGAGTTCCACAAAACGATCAGGTCCGGATTCCATTTATACATGGTTTCAGCGCTTATATTAGGAGCTTCCACAGGAACAGGGCATGCGTTTTGAGCTCCGGATAAGCTGATGGCCATATCAATTAAGCTGCCTTTTCCGGAGGTAGACATAATACGTCCTTTTGACCATGCATAGTATATTTTTTTAGGAGATGTCTCCCGGGAGGTTCTCATCTTTCTTACTTCTTCCGAAACATAGCCCGTAATTTCTTCTGCCCGTTTTTGTTTTCCAAGGAGTTTTCCTACATTTTTCAGTTCTTCCAAAATTTTCTCATCATTCAGAGATGAGAAAGTAAATACAGGAATTCCCAGGTTCTCTATCTGATTGATATGATCTTCATCGGTATTGAATGTTAATACCAAATCCGGTTTCAGCCCCACAATACTTTCAGCATTGCTGGATGATCCTCCAAAAGTGGGGGTAGCAATCGTTTTATTTTTAATCCGGTCATCAAGCTTGGATAGAAAGCTGTAGGTATCTTCCATTTCATAGATCTGCTGCGGGATACCTACTATTTTTCCTCCTGCCTGAAGCATATACACATCATCAACAAGCGCATTGTATAAAACAACAATTCGTTGTGCTTCGTGGGGAAGAATGATGGTTTTGCCTCGGCTGTCTTTAGCGGTGACCTGCGTATGGGAGGAGATTTCCTTATCGTAAGAACTGTTAGGCTTATTACAATCCTGTAAAGCAAATACCATTGCAAAAAGGCCTGTAACAAGCAGGTTTTTAATTTTCATGTACTTTATTTTTTACCAGATAGCGTAATGATCGACAGGATAAAAGCTGAGTATCTGCGAGTTCAATACGTCCATTGTATTTTACAGACAGCTGTTCATATAAACGGCCATCATAGGGAACAGCAAAATGTTGCTGTGGCATAAGAAACAGGGGTAAATGCTGATTACCGATAAAGTAGCAGAAATCTGCCGCTTCAGTATCATTTTTTGCTAAAAAACAGATGGTAAGGCATGTTTTGATGCTAATCGTTGCGATCAGTTGCCCATTGCTGTACAGCCTGTCTCCATGTTGCCATTCCTTGCGGTTATTCAGCCTAAGTTCTAAAACCAACCCGGAAGGGGTAGCCCGGGTCAGTTTCTGTTTCTTGTTTTCAAACCATTCGAGCTCCAGCACTTCCGGACAATCATTCCGCTTATCCTTTATTTTCACTTCATCTATTACGGTTGGCTGTAATGTATTCATTGGTTAGGCTTTCTGAGCCGCTTCTTTTTTTAGTTTTACTTTTTCTTTCAGCCAGTTGCACCATTCATCAATTCCGTCTCCATTCAAAGTGCTGATGGTCATTACTTCAAGATTGGGGTTTACTTCGTGGGCATCTTTTGTGACGGCTTCTACAGAGAAAGGAACATACGGCAGCAGGTCGGCTTTAGAAACAAGCATCAGCTCACTGGTTAAAAACATACGGGGATATTTTTTTGGCTTATCATCACCTTCTGTAGAGGCAAGAAGTGTTACCCGATAGTCTTCTCCCAGATCAAAAGCGGAAGGACAAAGAAGGTTTCCTACATTTTCGATGAATAATAAATCAAGGCCTTCCAGATCGATATGATCCAGCGCCTGCAGGATCATTTGTGCCTCGATGTGGCACATGCCGCCAGTTACAATTTGCAGTGCGTTGATTCCCACTTCGCGCATGCGGATAGCATCGCGTTCTGTTTCAGGGTCTCCCACAAGGATTGAAATGCTAAGGTCTTTACTCAGGCGTTTTCCCGTTTCCTGCATCAGGGTTGTTTTTCCCGATCCCGGGGATGAACATACGTTGATAACGCAAATATCTTTTAAACGGTCTCTGATGGCTTTAGCCACAAAATCATTGGCTTTTAATAAATGCAGGGTCGTATTATCACATTGAACGGAACCTACACGGTTTCCTAAACTTTTTGGATTAGCTGTTGACATATGAATGGTCTTTTTGTTTAAAAATTACTTTTGAAATGAAAAGTTCATTTCCCTGAACGATATGGCTGGAAGGGGTTTCACAGTCATCACAGACGAATCTGTGGTACCTGACCGGGAAGTCTTTATGACAGTGTTCACAATGAGCTATAATGTCATTGACCAGCACTTCAAGTTCCATTTCCCGATACCGGGGTTGATCGGCAATAAATGCATCGAATGCATTCTGGATCAAAACAGGCTGAACATTGGAAAGCAGTCCGGCTGTTACCTGAACCTGCTGAATATCTTCCACTTTGGCATTATAATGTTCTTCCAACGTGTCAAAAATATCCTTCACTATACTCAATTCATGCATAGCTTATATTTTTTATAGGTGAAACTGATTATCCGGAAATACTTCGGACAACCTTACTTAGAAAATGACTGTAATAATATCCGGGTGATAGGATCACAGATGGGATGTGTGAGATAGATCTTAAGAGGTAATCTTTAGATTATGAAATAAGAGGTATTTGGGTAAGTGATAATGATGTACGGATTCTGAATCAGAATGTATTACCGCATTACCGTTTGTTTTTGGCTTTCCCGATAACAGATCGGCCATAAAAAGTGTAAAAGGAAGATCGAGGAATGTTTTGTCAACATCAAAATCATTTTCCGTAATGGAAGCAATGAATAGAATATCCTGTTGGGGAAGAGATTCTGCTGCCTTTAGACCTTTCTGATCCTGTAAAGACCCTTCCTGTACAGTACTTTTTTTATGGTTTGCATATCCCAGAATTGTTGTAAAAAACAGGATAAGCAAAAAAGCAAATGATATGTGGAAGGACTTCTTCATCGGTATTGCAAATTTAGCCCTTTTGCATTCCTTTATTCTTACCAAAAACCTTTTAAAAATGTTCAAAATCAGGAGTAAATAGAGGGCTTACAACCACATGTGAAGGCTGTTTTTCTTTGATGTTTAAATGTTTATTTATCTGATAATCAATTGGATGTTTTCTGTTTTTAAATGATTTTTAAGTTTTTGATATTCCTTTTAAATGTTTAAAAAAATGACTGATTAAGAAGAATTATTTTAGTTATAAAAGTCAGGAGGGTTGAACGGTTTAAGTCATTATATACCCAAATATCCTTAAAATATACCTGTTTTTAAAGGTCTGGTCAGTCTATTTTTGCAGGTAGATTACAATGACATATGAAAGCAATAGTACTGGAAAAATTTGGAGATGTAGAAAACCTTGTTGAAAAAGAGATTGAAAAACCTGTCGTAAAAGATAAAGAGGTCCTTATCAGAGTAAAGGCTGTCAGCATCAATCCGGTGGATGTCAAAGTCCGCAGCAGGCACGCTCCTTTGGCTGAAGATCTGGTACAATATAATCCGTTAATTCTAGGTTGGGACATTTCCGGTGTAGTTGTAGAGCTAGGTAATGAGGTAAGTCAATTTCAAGTCGGGGATGAGGTATTTGGGATGATCAATTTTGTGGGGCATGGAAAAGCTTATGCAGAATACGTAGCAGCTCCGGCGGATCAACTGGCTGTTAAACCTAAAAATATCACTCATATTGAAGCTGCCGCCAGCACATTGGCAGCACTTACTGCATGGCAGGCATTTGATAGCTATGGAAAATTGAGAACTACAGATAAAGTACTGATCCATGCTGCTTCAGGAGGAGTAGGGCACTTTGCCGTACAGATAGCAAAACATATAGGTGCGCATGTAACGGCAACGTCTTCAGCGTCTAACCGGGATTTTGTACTGGGGCTGGGAGCCGACGAGCATATTGATTATAAAACAACCCGTTTTGAAAACATACTTGATGACATTGATTTTGTGTTAGAATCTATTGGAGGAGACAACTTCCAAAAATCAGTTCAGGTTTTGAAGCCCTTCGGTAGTATCGTTACCTTGCCATCCGGTCATACATTGGAAGATGAAATGGCTGCCCAGGAAAAAAAACTGCATGCCTGCTACTTTATGGTGGTGTATTCCAGTGGACGGGATATGCAGCATATTGCTTCCTTATTAGAAAAAGGTATTATACGGCCACATATCTCTCATGTATTCCGTTTTGATGAAATGAGAAAGGCTCATCTACAGGTTGAAACAGGACGTACGATAGGGAAAGTAGTAGTGGAGCTATAAGATAAGAAGGGATTTATATTATAGTTTTTCCGGTTCACAGCTCGCCGGGAGAAATGAATGAAAGACAGATTGCTGAAGGAATAGTGCTAGTTTGTAAGTAAATATAAGAACTTTCCAAAACTTTTTCCGGCGGTAAATATCAATAAAGCAGAAATGGAAATAATAATAATTCCAAAAGCAGGACTTTTCTGAGCTTTTTCTATCAAAAAGGGAAGAAGATCTTTAGCTTTTATTTGAGTCAGTTCATTAAATATCTTTTTCATAGTGTTTTGTTTATCAATGAGTAGCAGGATTATGAAGTTTGTTACATAATAAAAAGCGAAAGAAAACACGTAGCTAGACCTTGCATTTATTTAATCGGAATAAAAAATTATTACGATTAGTTTTTTTCTTTCAAAATATAGAGTAAACCCAATGGCAGTCAGTGTTAAAGTCCTTATATTTGGTTGATGTAATGCATTGTAAATAGCTTATGATGTACAATGAAAAAGAAAAGGATATGCAAGAACAGGAAATAGATTTTTTACAACATAACGAATCTGCATGGAATAAACAGGCTTTGGAACAGAACGAGTGGTCGCAGCCTGTAAGTGCAGAACTGATTGCTCATGCTAAAGAAGGAAAATGGGACGTTCATCTGACTCCTAAGCCATTAGACAAAAAATGGTTGGGAGAAATCAGGGGGAAGAAAATTTTGTGCCTGGCTTCAGCAGGAGGACAGCAGGCGCCGGTATTGGCTGCAGCAGGAGCTTCCGTTGTGGTTTTTGATATTTCTGACGAACAGCTGAGACAGGATGAACAAGTTGCCGAACGTGACGGGCTCACATTGAAAACCGTTCAGGGAGATATGACCGATCTTAGTGTTTTTGAAGATGAATCCTTTGATATTGTATTTCATCCGATTTCCAATCATTACGTGGAAGATGTTAATCCCGTTTGGAAAGAAGCCTTTAGGGTATTAAAAAAAGGAGGGGTTCTACTGGCAAGTTTTTTTAATCCTGTTGTTTTTGTAGCAGACCGGAATCCTCAGGATATGGCAGATGGAATCATAAGACCAAAATATACTTTGCCCTATGCAGATATCAGAGATCTTAACCAGCAGCAAATTACCGGAAAACTGGAGAATAAAGAAGCTTTGGTTTTTGGGCATACACTTTCAGACCTTATCGGAGGACAGCTAAAAGCCGGTTTTATAATTGAAGATTTTGCAGAAGAAATGCAGCCGAATCCGAGGTTTTTAATTGATAAATACCTGCCGACCTTTATGGCAACTAAAGCTGTAAAACTAAAATAAAAAAATCAGGTTTTCGCTACTGCTACAATGGAAGGTCTACATATTCCCCTCCGCTATAGGGGTGGCGAAAATTCAAAGAATTTTTAACGGGGTGGTCTTAATAATGTTTTTAAACCCATTACAGTCTTTTTAAAATAAAACTGTAATAAAAAATAGTACTTTTGCTCAGTCGGATAGCTAAAATGTTCGTGTTGAGTACTTATTGTAATGAATAAATCATCAATCAACAATTATTTTCATTCCTTATTCAGTATTGAAGAGGAAGTGGTTGAAAAAATTACAGAAACATTCAATCATTTTGATCTAAAAGCCAATACTATTTTGCTGGATAAAGATACCATCAGTACCAAAACCTATTTTTTGGAAAAAGGCTATGTCCGTTCCTATATACTGAATGAAGATAACGAAGAAATTACCACCAATATTTATGCAGCCCCATGTTTTGTAAATGATTTTTTATCCTTTTTCAGACAGCAGCCCACCAAAGAAGTCTATCAGACGGTTACAGACTGTAGCTTTTGGGCGACAGGTTTAGAAAACGTACAGCACAATTTTCATAATATCCCGGAATTCAGAGAATTCAGTAGGCTTCTTTTCGTGGTAAACTATTATCAGATCCATGACAGGCTGATAGAGATGGCCAGCCAAAAGGCTGCTACAAGGTATTTCAATCTGATGAAGAAGGATCCTGATATATTTCAGCATGTTCCGTTGAAAGTAATTGCTTCTTATCTGGGAATTAAAGACAGTTCGCTGAGCCGGATCAGAAGAGATATTAATAAAAAATAATTTCTTTTCATTTGTCAAGTGGTATTTCATCGCTTATCACTGATCTTTGCTAAAAAATAATTTCATGAATAAAAAACATATTGTCGTTGTTGGATTAGGGGGAGTAGGCGGTTATTTTGGATTTAAAATAAACCAGGCTAATGAAACGTCAGAAAAATATAAAGTTTCTTTCATTGTCAGAGGAGAAACCTATGACAAGGTAAAAGAAAACGGACTGACCTTACTGTCTCCGGAACATCCTGGCAACAGGACTCATCCTGATGCTGTGGAGCAGCATATCAGTAATATAAAAAATCCTGACCTTGTGCTGATCTGTGTGAAGGAATATGATCTCGAAAATGTCTGCAGACAGCTTAAAGAAGTCATTAACGATGATACTGTATTGCTTCCAATGATGAATGGAGCTGATATTTATGACAGAATCAGAAAAATAATCCCGGATCATACTGTATTGCCAACCTGTATTTATGTAGCTTCCCATATTAAAGAAAGGGGAACGGTAGAACATAAAGGAAAAGCCGGTAAGATGATTGTGGGCAGAGACCCTCAACATTTTTCCAGCGATGTGAACTGGATTGTTGATCTATTGAAAGAAAGTAAAATAGATTTTGATTTTAAAGATAACTCGTTAACGGATATCTGGACCAAGTTTTTCTTTATCGCCAGCTTCGGAATGGTAACTGCAAAGCATAATTCATCTATCGGAACGGTGTGTGCAGATGAGCAGCAGAAATATGAAGCTTCTGAAATCATGAAAGAAATACAACGGATTGCAGCTCAAAAAGAAATTCCTTTGCAGGACGATATTATTGAAGCAACCTTTACAAAGGCATCTACATTTCCTTTCGAAACTCCAACCTCTTTACAGTTGGATATTCATTCCGGAAAAAAAGATAATGAACTGGAATTATTCGCAGGGGCAATTTTAAAATATGGAGCTGACCTGGGTATAGAGACTCCTTTTACTCAAAAGATATATACTGAAATTAAGACAAAATAAGATAAAAATATTTTGGCTAATAAGGCGGGTTAAAACCCGCCATATGTATTTGAAATTATAAAATTCATTTTCTTTGATTCACTAAAACTCACGATCCCTGTCTTTGATAGTTCTGAATTTTGTTTTAAAAAAAGTATCAGCTTTGAGGTTGAATTCATGGGTATAGACTACCAGGGTGCTATGGCCGGAATTGGGCAGGATCCAAAGATTAGCGTTAGGAATATTTCTGAAAATTTCCAGTGTATGTTCCGGTTTTATGACATCATTATCTCCTCCTATGACAAGAACGGGAACTTTAATATTGTGCAAAGTTTTAGGATCTATATTGGGTTGCTCACTCAGTAGTCTTTTATATTTAAGAACAGTATAATCCAGAGCTGTCTTGTCTTTCTTTTGGGCAAATTGTTCTTTAAATTTTGAATAGTTTGCACTTACTCTTTTGAATACATCTGGCTCTACAGCAGTAGAATCCGGGCGTAAATTGGCTCCTGTAATGATCAGCTTCTTTACCTTCTCCGGATGTCTTATAGTTAGCAAAAGCCCATTAATACCACCATCACTCCAACCGATTACAAATACTGAATCAATGTTCATCTTCTGAAGCAATTCTGCATAATCATCAGACATCATTTCATAAGTAAGGGCATCTTGTTTATCTATTGATTTTCCGTGAGCTCTGCTATCAGCAACAATAACTTTGTACGTCTTTGAGAAAAAGGGAATCTGCTTAGAAAAATCAACGATTGAACCTCCGTTTCCATGAATGAGAAGTAAAGGTTGCCCCTGGCCATAGGTTTCGCAGTACATCTTTATTCCGTTGACTTCATAATATTTACCTGCTTTTGGATTGTTACCGTAGCTGGATTTCTCTAAAAGCCGGGAGTACTCATTTTTAATCTCTTTAATATTGCTTTGAGCCGACACTAAAGAAGATAGCAGGGCGAGAAAAAATAATATCGCTTTCATAATTTATAATATGGTGATTAAATTATTGATGATATTTTAATTTTCTCAATGAGTAGAAGAAAATTAAATGATGTTACAAAAATGAACTTCACTGGTAAACAGTATATACAGCTCAGGTTCCATGCATGAATTTCTGTCGGCTCAAAAGCTCTTCCTCCGATTCACGATGATCAGGATCATCAACGCAGCAGTCTACCGGGCATACAGCTTTACACTGTGGCTCCTCATGGAAGCCTTTACATTCGGTGCACTTTCCGGAGACGATATAATACACATCATCTGATACAGCGGGATTGAAAGCATTGGCGTCAGCTTCAGTCCCATCAGGAAATGTTACTCTGCCTGAAAGCTTTGTCTTATCCTGCCAGCGCCAGTCTATAGCTCCTTCGTAAATGGCTGAGTTGGGACATTCCGGTTCGCAGGCCCCACAATTGATGCAGGCATCCGTTATTTTTATGGCCATTTTATTTTATTTTTATGGTTTAAAAAGGGACTTCCTCAACGTTGTCCTGTTTTAGAAATCCCTTACAAACTTAATTAAATCAGTTTCAACAATTTATAACATCATAAACTGTGCAAACTTTTATTTTGAAGCTGTTAATCTTTAGCAATTTTTACTGCAAGTCCATCCATTTCGGCTGTCAGATAGATCTGGCAGGCTAATCTGCTGGTTGCATCGGTGGTAAAAAGTTCTGATAACAGCGCTTCTTCTATTTCATTTTTTTCAGAGAGCGGAATAGCTTCACTGAGGATAAAACAGTGACAGGTGGCGCACATGGCCATTCCGCCACATATTGCTTCCATTGGTAATTCATAGGCTTTACAGATATCCTTAAGGCTTAGCCCCATTTCCAGTGGGCAAAGTAGGGTATGTATATTTCCGTCCGGATCTGTTACTGTAATCGTAATTTCTTCTTTCATAAAGATCAGTCAATGGTAGCTACTACTTGTTTTTCCGCCTGCTTCCTGGTTCCGTCAAAACCTTCTACGCCGCTTACAGTTGTATATTTCAATACAAATTTTTTATTTGGATTAAGGCGCTGATATATACTTTGACAGGCTATTGCAGCTTCATGAAAGCCACATAAGATCAGCTTCATTTTAAAAGGGTAGGTATTGATATCGCCTACCGCATAGACCCCGGAAATATTAGTCTGAAAATCGGTGCCGTTATCTACTTTTATGGCATTCTTTTCCAGTTCCAGTCCCCATTCTGTAAGAGGTCCAAGTTTGGGAACCAAACCAAATAAGGGAATGAAATAATCGGTTTCAATGGTGTGGATAGCCCCTTCTTTCTCAACAACAATTTCACGAAGGTTATCTTCTCCATTAACCCCTGTCACTTCGGCCGGCGTGATGAGATTGATCTTTCCTTCATGTTTTAATTTTTTCACTTTTTCAACAGAATCCAATGCTCCTCGGAATTCATTTCTTCTGTGGATCAATGTTACAGAAGAGGCAATTGCTGCAAGATGAATGGTCCAGTCTAAAGCTGAATCACCACCACCTGCTATCACCACACGCTTTCCGGCATAATCCTCGGGACGCTTTACGAAATAATTAATGCCCCGGTCTTCAAAATCAGCGATGTTTTCAATGGGTGGTTTTTTAGGTTCAAAACTGCCCAGACCTCCGGCAATGATTACTGCTTTTGCTCTGTGTCTTGTTCCTTTATCGGTAATCACTTCAAACAGGTTTTCTTCCAGCTTCAGAAGATGTACGGCAGTTTCATTGAAGGTAAAACCAGGTTCAAACTGTTTGATCTGCTCATAGAGATTATCCACAAGATCACCGGCGAGCACACTGGGAAATCCCGGAATATCAAAAATGGGTTTCTTGGGATATAATTCTGATAACTGGCCTCCCATCTGTGGTAATGCATCTATAATATGACAATGCATTTTGAGAAGGCCGGCTTCAAATACCGTAAACAACCCTGCAGGGCCGGCACCAATGATCAGTATATCTGTTTCTATCATGTTATGATTGATTTATTGTAGTTTTTTCTATTTTTTTTGAGGTGGCTATGCTGATAAGTTTGTCAAACTTTCCGGCATATAAAGATGAAATTTCTGTTTTACGTTCGCTGTCAAACAATGAAGACCGGACGATAGGTACACTGAATGGCAATGGCCAGGCCCTTAGTGATTTGGCTATAGCATCCATCGTATTAATTCCCTGCATAGCCTGTAATCCATCGGCCCAGCATACCAATCCGACAGTTTTATCTGTAAGGTAAGGTTCGTATCTGCTGGCAGTTACTTCAAGCCAGTCCAGGCAGTTTTTCATGACTCCGGGGATGCTTCCATGGTATAGAGGAGCAAGCCAGAGGTGGAGGTCTGCATCGGTAAATAGCTGAGCCATCCGTTCCACAGCCAAAGGTGTTTTGGTAAGAGTGACATCAAATAAAGGGATCCCGGAATCAGCGAGAGTGAAAATTTCAGTTTGAATCCCCAGCATTTGCAGACGATCTGAAAAATAATTGGAAATATGTCCTGAAGTAGATTCGGCTCTTCTTTCCAGTGATCCGTTGAATATGAGTGCTTTCATTTTGTTTTAAGTTTTGAAAATTACTTTGGGTAGCCCTATCTCTCCATACATCAGGCTTTTAACAAGAGGCTTCAGAAGTCCGGCAGCCAGTAAATAGAGCGAAGGATCGTGATCAGCCCGTGCCCGGACAACCACTTTCTGATTTTTATAATGTTTAAGATCCGCATAGGTGAGACGGCGTTTCCAAAGATCAAGAAGAACATCTTCGGCATTGTTTAAATCCACATAAATGGCATAAGGTGATAATTTCTCCATCAGGAACATGTATACCCATGGTGGAATGATAGCATCGGTGGAACAGATGATTCCTACAGCTTTTTCGTTGTATACGGAAAAGTCGATTGCTGCAATTGACTCTTTAAACTCTTTCTCTTTGACAATCATTCCCATAAAAAGATGATCTTTAATATCCAGTTCTACAATTTCTGTAGTAGGTCTGTAGTCTAAAAGATCCAGAGCGATAATGCCTGAAGCTTCTGCTTTATTGATGAAAGTTTCCATAACCGGTTGGTAATCAATTATCTTATTTTTAAAAGGGCTTCTTCATATTTTTTCTCTACTGAAGACCAATCCAGCACAGACCAGAATGAATCGAGATAGTCTGCTCTTTTATTTTGATAAGCCAGATAATAAGCATGTTCCCAAACATCTATCCCAAGTATTGGAAAACCTCTGTTCATAGATAAAACATCCATCATGGGATTATCCTGATTAGGGGTAGAGCTTACTGCCAGGGAACCGTTAAATTTCACATATAACCAAACCCATCCGGAACCGAACTGGCCAAGTCCTGCTTTTTTCATTTCTGCCTTAAGGTTTTCAAGGCTTCCAAATGTTGTTGTAATAACATCATTCAATGGGCCTTCAGGATTTAATTTTGGCGATGGAGAGATAACTTCCCAGAATAAAGAATGATTATAGTGTCCACCACCATTGTTTCTTACAGCCGGACTATACTCACTGATTCTTTGTAATAGTGAATCCAGATCAGGATTGATTTCATTGGTTTGCTCCAATGCTGCGTTCAGATTATCTACATACGCCTGGTGATGGCGCTGATGGTGGATGGTCATCGTTTCTTTATCGATAAATGGTTCTAAAGCATCATAAGCATAAGAAAGCTGAGGTAATGTAAACGGTTTCATTGTATTTATTTTTTTTGATTATTGTCTGACAAAGGTAAACATATATTTGAATAAAACAACTTTTTGGTTGTTTTATAGGGTTTGAATGCTTTTACTTAAATGTGCTTTAAATCAGTATTTTATGATTGTTTGTTAAAGATTATAGAAAATGACTATCTTTGTTGTTGGAAAATAAAACAACCTAAATATTGTCAAATGAAGAAGTCGGCAGCAGATCGTATCCTGATGTTTCTCAAGATGAGAGGAGAAGCAACTTCACTTCTTATTGCTGAAGAACTGTCTGTTACTAAAGAGGGTGCGAGAAAGCATTTACTGAATCTTGCCCAGGAAGGATTGATCCAATCTACCGTAAAAAGCGAGGGTGTTGGCCGCCCATCTACCTATTATACACTCACCGAAAAAGGATTGGCCCAGTTTCCGGATACCCATGCTGATGTTACTGTACAGCTTTTAAAATCTGTAAAAAATCTTTTAGGCGAAAATGCCCTGGATCTTTTGATCAGTGACAGGGAAAAAAATACCCACGACCGGTACGAAAAAGCACTTTCTAAATCAAAATCCATTGAGCAAAGATTGGAAGTTCTGGCTAAGGTCCGCAGTGATGAAGGTTATATGGCAGAATGGAAAAAAGAAGGACAGGAATATTTCCTGATCGAAAATCATTGCCCAATATGTGCTGCAGCTACTGAATGTCAGGGTTTTTGCCGGGCTGAATTATCAAATTTCCAGTCATTGATCGGGAAAGACTATATTGTAGAAAGAATAGATCATATTATTTCAGGAGGACAGCGTTGTGTGTATAAGATCAGCAATTTATAATATTGTAGATTATTTACGGTTAACTGCACAGCAAATTGATTATTAATATTCACCCTTGAATGGTGAAAGGTGAATCCGCTTCACTATGAATTGGATATGATGTACAGGATGGACCTTTCTCCCGGGAATCAATATATGGTCAGCACTTCCATAAGCATCAGGATAGATACCAGTTTTTTAGAGGATTGGTACTCAGGATTCAGTTTTTCCCGGATTTCCCCCAATGCTTTGCTTAATTTGTTACTAACGGTTTTATTGCTTATTCCTAAGGCTTCTGCTGTTTCATTCACCGACATATTTCTCCGGATCCTCATATCATAGACTTGCTGCTCTGTGGAGGGAAGTTGAGAAACTACATTGTCGATCATGGATAACAAAGTAGAAATTTCATTTTCTTCAAGAATTTCAAAATATTCTGTATCTGTCAAATCTGTTTCCAGAGGGAAATCAATCTCATCAATACTCAGGATGGGAGGTGCTTTTTTATAGCTGTTGTAATAATCAATGATCCGGTAATGAAGATGGCGGAGCAGATATCCTTTTGCACTTTCTGATTCATCTGTTTGTATGGCATCCGTATTTTCAATGATTTTCATCCATAAATCCTGGAGCAGCTCTTCGGAAACTTCTTTATCTCTGGTCCGTACAAAAACAAAGCGGTATAAACTATCCCAATATCGGTCATACAACAGCGTAAATGCAGGGCGGTCTCCTGATTTTATTTTCTTTAATAAGGCTGTGTCTGTTAGTTTCATATTGTTGAAACAAAATTACTTAAAGGAAAATTAACTTTTTATGAACTTTAGTTATGGTAAGGTTAAATATTTCTGAAGATCAGAGCTTAAATATGAATTTAATGTTGAATAAATGTAAAAAATATTAAAAATAATAAGCAAAAGAGGCTTAATGTGAATAGAATATTAAGAATGCTCTGGGGAAGTTTTTCATTTTCACTGTCTTATAGATAGAAGTATCTGTGAATACGATGAACTATTTTATGAAACGTTTTAAATATAAAAATATTGAAGCCTTTGTTTTCAGGCTTTGGGCAAGGGAGGTTTCGGAAGAAAAAATCTCTGATAAGGAAAATGAAATTATAGAGAAGTGGAAAATCCATGCAGAAAAAGAGCTGGATCCCATTCATATGAAAGAAGCCAGGGAAAGGATACTGTCTGCGCTGGAACATTATTTCATTCCTATTGAAAAAAGCACACAGATCAGAAGCTTTAAAAAATATGCTTACAGTGCAGCAGCTGTTATTGTTTTGCTTTTGTCATTGGGAGGATGGTTTACCTATAATACATTCTTTAAGCCGGATGTTTACCTTGCAGGATCAGGAAACAAAATTGTACATCTTTCAGACGGAACTGTGGTAACGTTGCTGCCAGGAGCTGAGCTTAGTGTGGATCCATCGTTTCCGGCATCTACCAGAATTGTAGATTTGAAAGGAGATGCTGTTTTTTCTGTAGCAAAATCAAAAACACATCCTTTTATAGTTCAGGCTGAAGGTTTCAGTACAAAAGTATTGGGGACGGTATTCAAAATCTCACAATCCGGAAAGAAGAAAGCAGTGGATCTTTATGAGGGGAAAGTGGCCGTCTCTACTGCAGGGGTTCCTGATTCTTATCTGAAGCCCAATCAGAAGTGGACCAACTTCGGAGTAACCCGTACTACTGCTATTATCTCATTTGCTCCGGACGGAACCCTGAATAAACAGACTCCGGCACTGCTGTCTTTAAGCTTTAATGATGTTGCGCTAAAAGAAGTGGTGGCCGTTTTGGAAGGCAATTACAGTACAAAAATTTATTACCCTAAAGAAGCAGAAGATAAAAAGATCACCGCAGATTTTACGGGAGGAACAGTGGGTGAAAATATTGAATCACTGGCTTTCATATTGGGATTGGAAGTCCAGAAAAAAGAGAACACCTACATCCTGAAAAAATAAAACAGACTATTACCAAAAAAACAATTAATCAGATAACCTATAATTTAAAAGAGAACACTCACGTATGAAAAGTTTGAAATGTGGTTTTACCATAGCAGCGTTATTTTTTACTGTAGCAGCAGAAGCTCAGGAATTGGTTCAGAAAGTGTCATTTTCTGTTCCTACAAACAGACCGTTAATTGAAGTATTGGAAGAATTTGCAGGAAAAACCGGGATGAGACTGGCCTACTCAAAAACAGATATCAAAGAGCTGAAGGTAAAAGGAATAAAATGTGAAAACAGTTCTATCAACAGCTGCCTGAAAGATATTACCAGCGGACTTCCGGTAGTATTTCGTCTGCATGGCGATCTTATTTCAATACAATATGCCGGATCGGGTATTGCTGTACCGGGAAACGGACGTATTTCAGGGAAAATTGTTGACGAAGTGGGAAATCCGATTGCCGGAGCAGAAGTAAGTATCGCCCAGAAAACTGTAACCACGGATAATAACGGGGATTTTACTATAGATCTTCCCTCAGGAATCTATAATCTTACGATAAAAGCCCCTAAATATAATACACTCAGGGTAGAGAAACTATCCGTTACCAATAAGGAGACCAATACGGTTTCATTTGCATTAAATACGGCTTCCGATAAAATTACGGACATTAAAGAAGTGGTGGTAACGGCCACCCGTAAGGCAGATACGCAGGCCGGATTACTGGCTCAACAGAAAAAAGCAGCCCAGATGAGTGATGGAATTTCGGCGGAACAGATCTCTAAAACTCCGGATAGTGATGTAGGGGGAACGTTAAAAAGAGTTACCGGAATTACAACTATAGATAACAAATATGTAGTGGTAAGATCAATGGGAGAGCGCTGGAATACGGCAGCTATGGATGGTATCAATTTACCCAGTACAGAAGCTTATAACCAAAATTTCTCTTTCGATATTATTCCTACCGCCATGGTGGAAAGTGTAGTGGTGAGTAAATCTGCAACACCGGATATGAATGCCAGCTTTGCAGGAGGGTATGTAGAAGTAAGAACAAAAGATATTCCCAACGAAAACTTCACTACGGTGACATTGGGAACGTCCTATAACGATCAGACAGCATTTAAAGAATTCCTGACCCGTAAGCGAGGGAAATATGATTATTTCGGATATGATGACGGAACGAGAAACTTCCCAAAAGGGCTCGAGGCTATGGGCATCAATAACCCATTGTTTTTCGAGCAGTCTAAACAGTTCGCCAATGATAATTTTACGACGTATAAGACGAGAGGGGATATGGGATCCAATATACAGATGGCAATCGGAAGAACATATGCCCTAAAAAACAATAATAAATGGGGTTTTGCAGGGGCTTTTATCATTAAAAATGAACAGAATAAACTGGATATCGACCATACGGGAAGAGGAAACTGGCTGGATACTACCGGACCTCTTGATGCCAACGGGCAGATTCCTTTTTATAATTTTAAAAATACGGGAGCTTCTTACAATTACAATTCTACACTGGCAGGAATGCTGAATTTTGGATTGCAGCTTAATAAAAACAGAATTTCCTTCCGTAATTCCTACACGCATATTTATGATAATACCCTGACCCGGATTACAGGCTGGAATGAATATACAAGTGGAAGTGGTTTACCTTCCAATGCGGAAACTTCCTATAATTATTTTTATAACGGTGTTATTCCAAACAATGATCCTTCGCAAATTAAATCTTTGGATAAACCTTTTACAGGAAACACCAATTATCCTGTTTACCAGATGTTCCTGCAGAATAAGCTGGAAGGTAATCACAAACTCGGAAATATGGAGATCAGCTGGTTTGCTGCCAGAACCGGAGTTTCCTCAGATACAAAAGATTATACACTGCATCAGAGTTTATATAACTTTATAGGAAGTGAGATTTTAAGCTATCACGAGGTCAATAATTCCTCAAGTGATTTTGCCAGAGGATATATTGGGACTAAGGAAACGGATTATAATTATGGGGCGTCATTTAAATGGAATTTAGATAGAGCAGCCTTTAAAAATGATATCAAGATAGGGTATGCCGGTGCATCCAAAACCAATACCAACCAACAGCAGAAATTTTTATTGAGAGTAGATCCGAACAGGAATGTTCCGAATAGTAAAATACTACAGATGTACGGTGCTCTTTCCGATTGGTTTGATGGTTCTCATTATGTTCCCGGTGGGATTGGATGGCAGACCAGGCCTCTCTATAAAAATGATAAATATGAAGGTGAAGTGGAGCAACATGCCATGTATCTTATGTTTGATAACCGTTGGAGGAACAAATTCAGATTGGTCTGGGGATTACGGGCAGAATATTTTAAATATGATCTTATTTCTCAGCAACTCGATACTGAAGATGCCAGAAATGTAAACAAACCGAGCGTTGATGATAAACCTTGGCAATGGATGCCTTCTGCCAATTTTACCTACAGTCCTACCAATAAAATCAATGTGAGACTGGCTTATAATAAAACGGTCATCCGTCCTCAGTTTAATGAAAGAACAGGATTGCCCTATTTTGACCCAATAGCCAACGGTCAGATTTACAATACAGAAATGGTATCTTCTGTAGTCAATAATTATGATTTTAAATTTGAATGGTTTCCGGGATTGGGAGAGATTTTTTCTGCAGGAATCTACTATAAAAATATAGACCATCCTATAGAGCGTGAAGGTTATATTTCCAATGAGGGAAACCTGTATCTGTACAATGGAAATTCTAAGAATGCAAAACTGAAAGGTCTTGAAGTGGAAGTACGGAAAAACCTGGGATTCATTGCAGCCAATTCCATATTATCCCATCTTTTTGTAAGTGGAAATTTCACTTATAACGACACTAAAGTTATTGCTTTTAAAGATCGGGAGAAAACCGGTGACAATGATGCTACCTACGAAGTTTCCAGACCTCTGTATGGGCAGACTCCTTATGCTTACAATTTGGGATTAATGTATGATGATGAAAGACTGGGGCTGAGCTTCCTGTATAACGCTAAAGGTGATCAATATATTACCGTAGGGTATTCTTATAACGGGGAAGAAATACAGAGGCCGTATGCCGTAGCAGATGCTCAGATCTCTTATAAATTTCTTCAGAACAGAAATCTTGAAATCAAATTAAATGTCAAAAACCTTTTCAACAGGGTAAAGGAATATTATAACAATTTTAATTCCTATGCAGGAAAGAAAAGTGGAAGCGGAAGCGGCCTGGAAACAGAAAGGGAATCCCTGGAATTGTTACCGGGAGCGACCAATAAATATGATAAAAATATTGATAAAATCTTATTTCGTGCTTACAGTGGAAGAATATTCGGGCTAAGTGTGAATTATACATTTTGATCAATAATTAGATAAAAGTGAAGAGCTCTTGATATAGAAATGTACAGGTTTCGGAATCCTGAACATGAGCCGGATCAATACTGATGATGCGCACAGCAGTACCGGATCAGCTAAAAACCGAACGCTACTATATTTTTCCGGATAGTAGCGGATAAACAGGAAACCCCGGCAGATCAGCTCCTCATGGGATGCAGGGTGAAATAAAAACCAAATCGCAGGAATATAGAGGCGGATATTCCTCAATATTAAAATTTCCGGTCCTAAAATAAACAACCGGATCTCTTAAAAATTATAACAATGAAAAAACTAACTCTTATTGCAGCTGCTGCATTATCTCTTACTGCTTGTCAACACGATAACTTAGCAGATTCTTCTACACCATTCGATATGAAAGCAACTTCTGCGGAATATCTTACGGCTTCTGCGCTTCCTGTTACTACTGTTAGCGGTGCTATTACTTCTAATACTACATGGAGTGGTGTTATAGAGCTTGACGGTACTGTAGCTGTTAAAAATGGAGCTACCCTTACTATTCAGCCAGGAACTTTTATCAAAGCTAAACCAAACGCTTCAGGAGAAGGTTCAGGAATTTTAGTAATTACAAAAACAGGTAAAATCAATGCTACCGGTACAGAGTCTCAGCCTATTATTTTTACTAGCTACAAATTATTGGACGGAAACGAAGACACTACTGCAACTCCTGGAGATTTCGGAGGGGTAATCCTTTTAGGAGATGCTCCTACCAATGTACCTTCTACAACTACTATTGAAGGTCTTACAGGAAGTGATTATTATTTCGGAGGAACGAATCCTTCTCATAATGCAGGAATCTTAAAGTATGTACGTATCGAGTTTGCTGGGTACGATTTCGTAGGAGCTAACTCTGGTAATGAAGTAAACGCTTTATCATTAGGAGGTGTTGGAAACGGAACTACTTTAGATCATATCCAGGTTTCTTACGGTCAGGATGACTCTTTCGAATTCTTTGGAGGTACAGTAAATGCTTCAAACCTAATTTCTTTTGCTGCTGAAGATGATAATTTTGACTTTGATAACGGATATACAGGAACTATTACTTGTGCCCTTTCTTTGGCAGATTACAATTCAGCACATACTGTAAGTGGTGGAAGTCCTGACTCTAACGGTATTGAGTTGGATAACAACGCTACAGGTACAGCTACTTCATTGATTACAAATCCTATAATCAATAACCTTACAATCATTGGTGCTAAATATGGTAATGCAGGACAAGGTGCTGCATACGAAAACGGTATCCATATCAGAAGAAACGGTAAGTTAACTTTAAATAATGCTGTAGTAACAGGATATCCGGTAGGGATCAGAGTAGAAGGTACAGGTTCTGAGCTTTCTTCTGCTTCTACTTTAAACACTATTCAGGTTCATGGCTTTACAACTTCTGTGACAGGAGCAGGTACAGCAGGAATTCCGGCAGCTAATCTTCTTACAGGAAATACAGCGGCATTATGGGGAATGAGCCAACCATTCTTCAACGAAGGTCTTTGGAATGTTTCACCTAGAAACTGTGGAAACTTCCAGGGAACTTGGACGAAATACAATTTTGCTATTGTAGAATAATAAATTTTTAAAAGCAGGGAAACAGCGTATGCTGATTCCTTGCTTTTTATTACTCAAAAAAATCATAATAATAATTGTCATGAAAAAAATAATTTTATCATCTGTTCTGTTTTTATCTCAGCTGGCTACAGCACAAACCCTGGTATGGGGAAATACTTTTGATACTCCTGCTGATCTTCAGGGATGGACTTTCCATGATCTGAATAACAACAGCAATGGATGGCTTCAGGGACAAAATATTTATCACAATGGTACTTCTATGGTATATGGAACTGCAGGGGTTCTCCGTCATTCCATTAACCTAGTTCCAACGGGAAATGCATCAGGATTTTTGGCGGAAAATGACTGGATCATTTCCCCTCAGATTGATTTGACAAATACCGCAGGAACCATTACTCTGGCTGCCTATATCGGAAGACAAAGAACTACCCATACCACGCTTGGCAGAGACCTTTATATCTATGTAAGTACTCCTCAGAAAGCAGTTCCTGAATTGTCAGATTTCCAGGCAATGACTGTAGATACTGCAGGGAACGAGCTTCCAAGCCCTTATAAAATACAAGTGGGAGGATCAGATAATCCTTTCCCTACAGATCTTACCCAATTTGTACAAGATCTGGTAGATATCTCTGCTTTTGCAGGAAAGAAAATCTATATCGGATTGTGGTCCAACAGAAAACCTAACAGTAATAATATCCAAAATATCAATATCGATGAAATAGCTATCTATGCCAGCGCATTTTTAGGAACAAAGGATGTAAAAACAAAGAAAAATCTAACTCAAATAGCAGAGAATCCTGTAAAAGAAACTCTGAAATTAAAGCTTAACCCGGAATTGAAAGAAAAAACAGCAGTAGTAAGTATTTACAATGTTGCAGCCCAAAAAGTGATTACAGCTCAGTATTCCCAATCTATTAATGTAGTAGGATTATCGGCAGGAACTTATATCGCGGAAATTACTGACGGAAAGACTACAGAGCGATTGAAATTTATTAAAAAATAATCAGTTAACTCTTAAAAACCAATCATTAAAGAGACCATCAAATTTTACATATACAATAATGGATAGCATTTTAATTAAAAGGTTATCCGAAACATATCCAACTAGTTTTTTTATAATTATGTATTGCCCTGCTCATCGGGTGGGGCAATATTTTAAAGTTTAAATGATATAATTGATTCAAAAAGATGAATAAGATCTTTGCATTACTATTCTTTACCATCCTATTTTCATGTACAGACAACACTGTAATGGAAAGGTATGATAAAATACAGAAACCCGGAGAAGTAACCATTAAAGGATTTTCAAAACCTGATGTACTTCAGCTGAGGTTTAATGGAGTTCCGGTATCTATTAACGGAAATACTTCATACACCAATAAAATAGAAACTCAGCTTCAGTTTGTACTGGATGAAGGGGAAACCAACAAACTGGGAATATATAATAATGAAACAGGAGCCGAGATCAGAAAATATACCATTAGCTATGACAATATAGCAGATTATAAAAATCTATACTTTTTTAATCTTCCCGGTATTTTCCTGCAAACCTATGCCGTAAAGCCTCAGGTTAATTTTGGGAAAGTAGGATTTGAATTTATTTTTCCTAACCTGGGAGAATTTTCAGGATCATCTCTTACCCATGTAAAAGGCATTTTAAAAAGAGAAAATGGAGTGGTACTGGCCGAATTTGAGAGCATTGGAAAGGATGATTTTACCGCGGTGAAAATTTATAATTCATTCAGTGCTACCGCTCCGGTATATCTGGAATTATATAAACCGGGAACTACAGAACCTTATGTAGGGTCCGAAATGATTAAAGTGACCGTAAAACAACATATGGGAGCTAATATGATCGTACTTCAGGAAAAATTGGAAAATGGAGTATGGGTTGTAAAGGGAGACATTGATGTAGCAGAATATCTGTAATTATATATGAAAAAATTTTTGAAATTTCAGTTTATTGCTATTATAGCCTTTTTCGTTTCGTGTACCAATAATGACGAAAGTGCACCTGTTTTCCCCGACGGAAGTACAGAATCCCTGAATGTCTGGGTACAGGACAGCATGAAAAGGTATTATTACTGGGCTGATCAGATGCCTGCCAAACCGGATTATCACCTTCCGGCAAAAGATTTTTTTAAAAGTCTGTTATCCCCTCAGGACAGGTTTTCTTTTATCGTCAATACGCAAGATTCCTCTACATATCCGCGTTCGATACGAAATATGTACGGCTTTGATTATACAGTGATCCAGCTTACCAGTGGAGAAGTGGTTACTGTAATCAAACTGGTCCTTACAAACTCTCCGGCTTTCAATGCAGGTCTGGAAAGAGGAATGATTATTACAAAAATAAATGGAAAAGCAGTTACGGCTGCCAATGCAGAAACCATTACTTCTTCTATGAAAGATCAAACGGTGATAGATCTTAAGGTGGGAAGCTGGAAAAACGGAGCTGTTGCCGATGAAAAGGATGTCACCGTGTATTATGGATATTCTTTGGAACAGCCTCTCTTATCAAAAATTTTTAATGAAAACGGTAAAAAGACGGGGTATCTGTATATCTATGATTTTCCGGATGGGATGACCCCTATGCTTAATCAGAAGTTTGCAGAGTTTAAAGCTGCCGGAGTTCAGGAATTGATTCTTGATCTAAGGTATAATTATGGAGGTTCCGTTTCATCTGCCGCAGCACTTTGTGCATTAATTCCCTCAGGAATATCAGCCAGTTCACCCTTTATTATTTTTAAAGGAAATAAAAACGGAGGTGAAGTTAAAAGAACTTTTGGACAACAGATTTCTTACGATCCTAAAGCGCTTGATTTTAATGTGTTGCATGCTAATTCATTAGGATTGAATAAACTCTATGTTCTTACCTCAAACAGTACGGCTTCAGCCGCAGAAATAGTAGTCAATAACCTGAAACCCTATCTGCAGGTTGTCCAAATAGGGGATGTTACCTTAGGAAAAGACATGGCAGGGTTTGTAGTGGAAGACAAAAGGAAACCCAAAAAGATTTCCTGGCAGATTCACCCTGTTATTTATAAGGTATTCAATGCGAACGGAACAGGGGAATACAGCAATGGGATTTCCCCACAGTTTAAGGTGAATGAATACACTCAGTTACCATTACTTCCATTGGGAGATCCCGGAGAAAGCTTAATTTCAGAAGCTTTAACCAATGTTTATTTAAAACAGGTCCATTCTGAATCCTACCACAAAACAAAAATTCTGTATCAAAGTGATGTACCTTTTGCTGCAAAGGGAAAGTAAACGGAAAAATTAAAAAATGAATAAAAAACTGTTATTAATCTTCTTTAAAAAAATTAAAAAATAATAAGATAAAAAATTAATATCATGCAGGGAATAGAACCACAACTTCATACAAGCCTTACCAGCCGTATCGAAAATTACCGTCTTTTATTAGAAGCTTTGGAAGATCCTGAATCCCGGTCTTCTGACATTGCTCTGCAAATTTCAGAATTAGGAAACCTGTATGAAGATTATTTATCCAATAAAAAGAACCTAGAGAAGAGTATTAAAAACTATAGAGAGTATCATGAGAACCTGAGAAAAAGACTGACCATCAGGTTTCGGGAACTCAAAAGAAAAGCAAGACAGAAATAATCCTTAATGGGAGGCAGCCATTATTTTTGACCTGCTTTCTGTGGTCTTTCTTGCGAAATTCATACATTTATACAATCAAGATGACAGAGGGTATATTTATGAATTTTAATACGACTGAACTTTCCGGCTATTTACAGATATTTTGGCATTTTTCATGGCTGGAATGGATCGTATTCAGCCTTATCATTAATGTTTTTCTATATCTGTTTTCTATTGGCCTATACCTTTTTATAGAGAAGACATGTCCTAAAAGCAGACTTCAGGAAAAAAATCATCCCATTACGTCATCCGATTTTTATCTTAGTATTTTGACGATTGCCTGCAACTGTCTTGTACTTTTATTGGGGGTATTTTTATGGAAGAACGGATGGATTGAAGTCGGAAATAAAGAATCAGCGGTTTGGATAGTTTCAGAGGTCGTTGCTTTACTTCTCTTAATGGATCTCCTGATGTATTTTTTTCATTATGCCGCTCATATACCCTTTGTATATACCTTACTGCATGGTAAACATCATGAGCATATAAGCACCAATTACTTAAGCCTTTTTGTGCTTCATCCATTAGAAACGATTGGATTTGGGGTGATGATGCTTGTTTTGTTGATCTGTTATCCTTTTTCTGTTGTTTCCATTTCCATTTATTTACTGCTCAATCTTATTTGGGGAACGATAGGGCATTTGAACAGGGAATTTTTTCCTGCAAAGTTTGACAGATATTGGATAGGAACCACCAGATTTCATAACCAGCATCATTTGGATGGAAGTAAAAATTTTGGATTTTATACCTCGATCTGGGACAGACTGTTTGGAACATATAAGTAAGAGAACTGAAGCTGTAAGAGGAAAGGATATTTTCAATCGATTCTATCTTCACTCACTTAAATAAATAATCTTTGCGTCAAAAAATAAGCTAACATGAGCTTTTTTCAATAAATATGTTTTAACGCAAAGTTTTTAAATGAGAGCTGATTATTTTAAGAGGGCAAAGAGACAGTGTTTACAATAAATGGAGCTGGGTTGATTAAAGCTTGAGATGGAGTAAAACTTTCCCCAGCAGATCATTAAAATTCTTCAATTCTTTAGAGGTTAATATCGCAGCAGTCTGCCGGGTTATATTTTCCCGGAATGTTTCTGAATTTTCGATAACAAACCGTCCTTTCTCCGTTATGTGAAGATTGAATTTTCGTCGATCGGTTTCATCCTGCTTCTGGATAATGAAATCATGGCTGATCAGGAATTTTAATTGCTTTGAGACAGCGGCCTGGCTGATATTGAAGGAAGTGGATACTTCTCTGCCCGTTACTCCCTCTTTCCGCAAAACAAACTCCATAATATTATAATGAGCTGCTGTTACGCCATTAATATCCCCTCTGTTCATATGAGCAAGAATGAGACACTGAAAATCAGTAAATGTGTTAAAAAATTCTTTTTCAATAGCTTTCATGAGAAATATACTTAACTTAGTTAACTATTAACAAAGGTAATCATTATATCATGGAAAATATAGAAATTACAAATGCAAGACAAAATAATCTCAAAAATATTTCCATAGAAATTCCAAAAAATAAGATTGTTGTTTTTACGGGAGTATCGGGTTCCGGAAAATCTTCTCTGGTATTTGAAACCATTGGAGCTGAAGCCCAGCGTCAGATTAATGAAACTCAGAATAGTTTTATTAGAAACCGATTACAGCATTATGGAATACCGGATGTGGACAAAATTGAAAACCTGAATGTTCCTATCATCATCAATCAGAAAAGGCTAGGGGGGAATGCGAGGTCTACCGTAGGAACAGCTACTGATGTATATGCTTCCCTGAGGCTGTTATTTTCAAGAATGGGAAGCCCGTTTGTGGGGTATTCCAATGTTTTTTCCTTTAATAATCCCCAGGGGATGTGTCCGGAATGTGAAGGACTGGGTTTCATCCAGGCCTTGAATATTACCACTCTGATCGACAAGAATAAATCTTTACAGGAAGGGGCTGTCAGATTTCCAACCTTTCAGCCGGGAGGCTGGCGTCTGACAAGATATACCTTATCCGGATATTTTGATAATGATAAAAAGCTGAAAGATTTTACTGACGAAGAATGGGAAACACTGCTCTATGCAGAAGAGCATAAACCCAAACATCCCCATAAAGAATGGGGGAAAACGGTAAAATACGAAGGGATTATTCCAAGAATAGAAAAAGCATTCCTAAAAAAAGATTCAAAAGAAAACATAACGAGGAAAGATGCGTTGAAAAATGTTGTCACAACAAAGACCTGTCCATCCTGTAAAGGAAAACGGCTTAATGAAAAAATACTGTCCTGTACCATTGAAGGAAAAAATATTGCGGATTGTACGGCACTTTCAATGGATGAATTGCTTGAATTTATTAATTCGCTGGAATCCAAAACCTATGATGTCATCATCAAGGAGCTTTCCGGAAAACTCCAAAATATAATCAATATAGGGTTACAATACCTTACATTGGACCGAACTACCCAAACACTTTCCGGAGGGGAATCTCAACGGATAAAAATGGTAAGGAATCTTGGAAACAGTCTTGTTGATTTGCTGTATATTTTTGATGAACCGAGCATTGGTCTTCATCCGAAGGACCTACAGAACATTATCCGTATTATGGAACAGATCCGGGATAAAGGAAATTCCGTTTTAATCGTAGAGCATGATCCCGATATTATTAAAATGGCAGACTGGGTGATTGATATGGGCCCCGGATCCGGAAAAAAAGGAGGAAAAGTGATATATGAAGGAACGTTTAATGAGCTGAGGCAATCTGCAGGTAAAACCGGATCTTATTTTGCTGAAAAGCCAGTTATTAAGTTGCTTCCCCGAAAACCAAAGGATTATCTGAAAATCAGGAATGCCCATCTGTATAATCTTAAAAATATAAATGTCAGTATTCCCACAGAGGTATTGACTGTAATAACGGGAGTGGCAGGTTCAGGGAAAAGTACTTTGATCAATAGGGTATTACCGGATTTTTATCCTGATGTGACGATTATAGACCAATCGTTATTTGCAGCCAGTGCCCGTTCCAATCTGCTTACTTATTTGAATATATCAGATACGGTACGTAAGCTTTTTGCTCATGCCAGCCACGTTTCAGAGAAGCTGTTTAGCAGAAACAGTGAAGGAGCCTGTAAAAACTGCAAAGGGTTGGGTATCGAAAAAATAGATCTTGCATTTATGGACGATATTGAGCAGCCCTGTGAAGAATGTGGCGGCTCAGGATTTGATCCTAAGGTTCTGAAATATCAGTACAATCAGAAAACAATAGTAGAAGTCATGAATATGACCGTTTCAGAGGCGATATCCTTTTTTACCGATGAATCTGTCATTAAACACTTTGAGGTATTGATAAAATTAGGACTGGATTACCTGACGTTAGGACAAAGGCTGGATAGTTTTTCAGGAGGTGAGAGACAGCGTCTGAAACTTACCAAAGAATTGAAACACAGTAACCGGACCATTGTCATGGATGAACCGAGTACGGGTCTGCATCCCAGCGATACGCAGAAATTATTATCTTTTCTAAATGCGCTTACAGATAAGAAGAATACATTAATTGTTATAGAACATAATTTAGATATTATTGCCCAGGCAGATTGGATCATAGATATAGGTCCGGGTGCCGGGAAATTTGGGGGTGAAGTTATGTTTGAAGGAAGTCCGGAAGCACTGTTGAAAAATAAAACATCCTATACTGCGGAATTTCTGAGGAAACATATTCAGGGATAAAAATAAACCGTTACAATAAAAAAGGAGGTAAGAATGCTATCAAGATTTGAAATATAGTATTCTTACCACCCTTATTAATAATTTAAACCTGTTTATCTGGATTGATCTGCAGTTTTTATAGCCTTTTTGATTCTTTCTTCAATCACTCTCCAGTCATAGAAATGAAATACCCTGCCATTGCTCATAGCAACAAATACTCCTTTTGGAAAGGCGGGCCCCAGATTAATATTCGTTACTTCAGAACCGTCACTTTCACTGGTAGAAACAGGAATTTCTGCAATTTTTCCTTTTGCAGGATCTTCTCTGAGGTAAACATTAAATGTGTCTTTCTGTTGGTTGGAAACCAAAATGTATCCATTCTGTGGGGAGGTAGGATAGATGGAAATTCCCTCTACATCAGAGGTGAAATCTCCTTTTCCAAAAACCAATAATTCATCATTTCCTTTTGCCGGATCTGCATGATATTGGTGTACTCCAAACTGTTCGTCAGAATAATAGATATAGCCTTTTTCATCATCTACAGCAATACTTTCAATTTCCTTTAAACCACTGTATTTTCCAAACTTCCTGACTACCTCACCTGTGATGGTTCCGTTTTTCTCAGAAAGCTTATATTGCCAGAGGTAACCGTCTTTCGGACCTGATTTTCTTCCGACAACAACAAATATATCTCCTGTTCCCGGGTTTTTATACATGGAAATACCCATTGGGCCACGCTCTGTTTCTCCTTCAAATACAGAGATTTCTCCCACTTCTTTCAGCTCGGGAAGAGTATACAGTTTTACTTTATTGGTTTCTCTTTCTGTCACTGCAGCAATGTCTACTTTTTTACCATTCACCGTAAAACCATATTCAATATCCACATTATTGGGACGTTGAAGTCCCGAAACTTTATGGATGATTTTTCCGTTAAGATCGAAGGCATACAGCCCACCATCAGTATCTTTATCCGTTCCGATGATGATACTTTTTGAAGCGTCTTCAGGATTGATCCATATTGCCGGATCATCGGTATCATGAGCTACGGTTTCGGTAATAACGGTTGGTTTAAGCTTTTCTCCCAATTCTTTCTGCCCTGTACAGCTGATCGCAAAAGGAAAAACTGAAACTGCAATGATATAATATTTTATTTTCTTCATGATTATTTTAAAAGTCAAATTTTACCCCCATGGTAAATCTGGGTCTGTAATATTCCGCCTGAGCCGTTCTGCTCTGAATTCCCTGATAATATCTTAACGGCTGATTGGTCAGATTATTGGCTTCAGCAAAAATCCTCAACTGGCTGGTGATTTTATAGGAAGCATTGGCATCCAGAAAAAACTGCTTGTCATAATACCGGTCATCAAAAGCTTTTCCTCCCAGTTCATCAATATAATGAGAAGCATAATTCATAGATACTCTGGCTGAAAAACGCTTGTTTTCCCATGAAAGAGATCCGTTGAACATATGAGGTGCCGCTCCGGGAAGTCCTACATCCGTTCTTTCAATACCGTCTTCATTAGTAATACCTTTTGCCTTGGATTTCGTATAGGTATAGTTAACATATACACCAAGACCTTTCCAGAATGCTCCGGGAATAAAATCAAGCTGTCTTTGCAATGCAACTTCAAATCCGTAGATATCTACATTATCACCATTACGCTGCTGGGTAAATTTCCAGTTGCTTTCACCGGAAGGAATAGGGTTGGTTTGCCCTGCAAAGTCGGCAGCGAAGTCACCAGCCGTATAATTTCTTTTGGAGTATGTGTAAATGAAATTATTAAGGTTCTTATAGAAAATTCCTCCTGAAAGAATCCCTACAGACTTAAAATACTTTTCAGCCATAAAATCAAAATTATAAGCGTAGGTAGCTTTTAAGTTGGGATTTCCGGCTGCCACAATTTCATCTTCAGAGATCACATTCAGGTAAGGTACCAATGAGTAATAGTTCGGACGGGCAAGTGCTGTAGTAAATGCAGCACGAAGTACAAGATCCTGTACCAGAACATATTTGAAAGAAAGGTTGGGAAGGACGTTGGTGTACGTATTCGTATTGTTTATCTGTCCTACGAGGTCTTTTTCATTCATAACGTAATTCCCGGTATAATCAATCTTTGTTGTTTCCACACGTGCCCCAACAATCATGGAAACTTTGTCGTTAAAATCCTGATCCCAACGGATATACCCTGCATAGATCTGTTCTTTAGCGGTATAGTTGCTTGAAAGGAATTTTTCAGGTTTGGATTTACCGTTGAACAGACCCTGGTTAAATAAGTCTAATCCTCCAAGATAGGCCGGATCAACAAATGTGCCCGGAATATAATTTCCCGCCTGAAAGTTGTGTCCGTCAAGATAAACCGTAGGCACGGACAGCAGACTTCCCATATTGCTGATCGGTTGGAAAGCATAGAAGTCATTTTCTCTTTCTTTTTCCTTCAGACGCATACGGAAACCTGTACGAAGTCTTCCTTTCTGATCTTCAATGACAGAAAAAGGAAAACGTACATTCACTTTCGCCCCAAACTCCTTCTCCTGGGTAAAGCTGTTGGCATCCGAAAGATCACTTAATTTATAGCTTCCTAAATTATCAGCGGCCAGAGGGGTAATAACCGGGTTTTCAGGATCACTCAGATTCTGGGAGAAGTTCATTTTGCTGTTTTCAAATTCTATATAGCGCTGATGAGGTTTATCTTCACTGGCTATGGCATAATTCATAGACCAGTCAAGGTCTACTTTAGATCCGAGCAAATGCTCACCCCGTAAGGCATAATTCTGAACTTTTTGTTTTTCCAGACGGGTGTTATCATTGCTTGCATCGCCACCTTTGTTCTGTCTGGTAATGCTGCCTTTCCAGTCTGTGATTTCCGTTTCATCGGCATTATACACAGGCTTTATTTTATATCCCAAAGCATAGCGGGTTTCCTTATCATTCCTGAAATTGTACATCGCTGAAGCATAGATCTTATTTTTTGAATTGAATTCATAATCCATATTAAGATCAAAACTATGTCTGATACGATGCTCATTATAGTAACGAACGCCCATTTTGCTGATGTATGCTGTTTGGGCAGCGTCATTAGCCAGGCTCCATACGGGTTCTATATTATCTGAGCCGAAATTATTGTTGTTATAGGAAAAACTGAATACAGCACCCAGCTTTTTATTTAAAAACCTGTTTCCATATACGAATCCTGCTGTATAATTGCCTTTTTCGCGAATCGGACTATATCCTCCGGCCAGGGTTGCTGAAATTCTCTGTCCGTTAGGGGAAGCCCTTGTGATAAGATTTACAGAACCTCCGATAGCATCAGCATCCATATCGGGAGTTAAGGTTTTATTAACCTCAATGGTAGAGATCATATCCGAAGGAATCAGGTCCATCTGTACATTACGGTTGTCTCCTTCCGCAGAAGGAATTCTGTCTCCGTTTAGGGTAACAGAATTAAGATTTGGAGCAAGACCCCTGATAATAAGATTTCTTGCTTCACCCTGATCATTCTGGATAGTAACTCCCGGAACACGTTTTAATGCATCTCCAATATTGGCATCAGGAAAACGGCCGATCTGATCGGAGGAAATCACATTGGTGATATTGGCATTGTTTTTTTGTTTGTTTAAGGCTCTTGCCTGGTTTTTTAAAGTAGCGCCTGAAACTACAATTTCGGCAATAGAGTTTTCTTTTTTATCAAAAACAATATTTTGACGGGTGTTTTTTTCAGGTTCAACGGTTACATTATACTCATGTACTCCATATCCCAGGTAATCAATCCTCATGGTATAAGTGCCTGGAGGAACATTAAGGAAAACAAAATTTCCATGTTCATCAGAGGTTGTATAGATATTTCCGGGATTTAAAGATATCTTGGCGCCCGGTAATGCAATCTTAGTGTCGTCATTAATATTTCCGGAAAGAGAACCGGTTTGTGCATAGAAAAAAATAGAGGCACAAAACAAAACGGATGTAAAAATTTTCTTCACTTTCTTTTATTAGGTTAAAAATTGAAACAAATTTAAACGTCTGTTTGGGGAAAGTGTTGAAGTAAAAATTAAGATTGTTTTAAGATTTGTTAATATAAGAAGCGGGAAGCTCCCTATTTTCCTAGGTTTCAGATCCCAACCCCTTTGCTGAATGATTTCCTTCCAGTAAGAAAGTCAATTCATCACATTGTATAATTTTACCATCCTGAATGGTAAATTCTGCCAATACCTTATGCAGAACGGTACTTCCATCTTTTAAAACAGATGTTGCGATGTGCTTGGTAAAAATAGTGTTCCCGTTTTCAGCACTGTTAATAATTTCGAGCTTTTGTTCAGCTACTTTTTCTTTAAGTTTCTTTATGTGCAGGACGAATTCGTTATAATCTAGCTGGGCATGATCTACAAACTGGACATATTGCTTGGAAAAGTACTTTTCAATTGCTGACTGATCAAAAACAGGGTTTTCCAGCACCTCACTGAAAACCTGTTGTATAAAATGTTTCATAGTTTTATTATTTGAAACAAAATTACATCCGGCATTCTTGGCTGAACGATAACATTTGTAAAGAAATGTGAATGTGATAACAAAACGAGATATAGGTTAATAGAAAATTTGTTTTAACCACGAATGTTTTTGCTTCGATACACAGAGTAGTACATTCGCAGCTAAAACAAAATATTGCATAGAGAGGATTGTTTTTGAGACTACCTTCTATTTGCTTTCTATGGAAGGCATATTGGTCATCACCTGCCATTTCCCATTTTCCTGTACACAGGTAATAAGTGAAGAAAATCTTAATACAGAGCTTTCCAGAGAAACCTTAGCGTAAGCAATATTGTTGTTGTGCTCCAGGAAATGATAGGTAATTTTACGTGGTTTTCCACCAAAAATTTTTTCCCGTACCAACCTGATATACTCGTTCTTGGGGATAACGAATATTCCAGGTTGATCAAAAAAACCGTCCTGGATATTCTGATAATCTTTGTGAAGGATCTCTTCTAAAACTGCTGTATCACTGTTGTCGCCTCCTTTAATGAATTTTTCAATGGTTTGTTGTATCTGTTGCATATGCATTGAGTTGTTTTAAAATTTCCGATTGTTGTATGAGTATTTTTTCACCGGTTCTGGACTGATCTACTGTACCATCCAGAGGGAAATAAGAGATTTCAGTGATTCCCATAAGACTTAAAAGCTGAGTGAGGTGGTTTTCCAATGGATTCAATGTTTCAGTACTAATTCCTCCCATTGAAGAAATAATGTAAGCTTTTTTATTTGCAAGCAACCCTTTTGGGATGGAGCTGCCGGCAAATGTTTTTTTTGTTCTGATCACCAGATCAAAGTAAGCCTTCAAAGAAGACGGTATTCCATAGTTGTACATCGGACAGGTGATGAGAATTTCATTACATTGGTAGAGCTCATTGATCAGTTCATCAGATAGCTCAATATTTTCGGAATCCGGAATCTCACTGAAAAATGCATCGACTGTTTCCTGGGTAATATGAGGGATAAGCTTTCTCGTAACATCTCTTTCAATCATAATCCCTTCTGGGTTTTTTGTCTGCCATTGTCGGATAAAATAATCTCCTAAGGTCCTTGAATAGGAGCCTTTAGTTCTAAGACTGCTGTCGATTCTGAGTAATGTGTTCATACTTTTTTCTTTAAAGACACATAGCTTCTTTCAAACGTGACACTTATTGCAGTCTTTTTAATTTTTCTGGATCTACAATAGAATAGATTTCACGGATTAATCCCTTGGGATCAATATCTAAAATATGACAGTTGTAAATACGATCTCCCTGCCAGAAGCAAATAGCAGGCTGATGATTAAAAATATGGAATGTATAAGGCCTGTTACCAAGAAATTGCTGCTGTACATAGGCCAGAAGCTGGGCAGTAGCAGATTTTCCAACTTCTACAGCTTTGATCACACGAACCCGTTTTCCACCATCCGCAGAAAGCCTGATATCATCGATAAGAAGTTTTTCAATATGAGGTATATTTCCTTCGCTTAATGCTTGCTGGTATTGATGAAGAATGCCCATATCAGGAGAAATACTGATAGAATCCGGGGTATATTTTATATTTTGCAGCTGTTTACCGGCGCGGCTTAGTAGTTTACGGGAATTTTCCACCGAAATATCAAGAGCCTCTGCAATTTCCTGGTGAGAATAGTCGAAAGCTTCCTTGAGAATATAGACTGCACGTTCTCTGGCATTCAGCTTTTCTAAAAGAACAAGCAGGGTATATCGGGCAGTCTGTTCTTTGATGAGTTTATTTTCTGCATTTTCAAAAGAAAGCGGCTCGGGAAGCCATTCTCCATACACCATTTTTTTGCTGTGCCTGTTTTTAAAATTAATAGCATGATTAATGGTGCTTTTGATCAGGAAATTAGTCTCATCCCTGATCTCTGATTTATCCAGTGAAATATATTTTTCTATAACATCCTGTACCAGATCCTGAGAATCCTCATAAGAACCGGTAATATTATAGGCATAGGTGAGGAGTCTGTTGTAATTTTCCTGCATGATATTTCTTTGTAAGACAAACTTAGTGAAGAAAACGTGACGGTTTTCATTAAAAAAAGATAAAAAAATATCAGACAACGGATGATCTAGTAAGAGTTGACTTTAGTCCGCTCTCGGTATAAAATACTCCACTGGCTTTAGCCAAAATCTATAATGCATACTATGTTGTTTCCTTATTTTAAAGTGGAAGACTGAAGCAAATCTTTTAGGATGAGTTTGGATTTTTCTATTAATTCGTTTGATCTATAGAGCTGGCTGGTAAGTATTGAGCTTTCGAAAAGAAGGTAAATATGGGCTGATAAAATATCATTGTTAAGGTCCTTATTGAAACAATCTCTCAATTTACCCTTGTGATCCCGGATTACATGATGAATTTCTGTCTTATCAACCGGTATTTCAGACATGATATTTAAGAAACTACATCCCCTGAAATCTTCTTTCTCATTCATATAGATCAAAAAATCAAATGATTTCATGAATTTTTCTTCCATGGTCTGAGCATCAGATATAAAGTTTTCCAACTCGGAGACCCAATAGTCAAATCTTTTATTAAAAAATTCGATGCATAGATCGTCTTTAGACTTAAAATGTTGGTAGAAGCTTGCTTTGGATACACCTGCTTCTTCAATAATCTGATTGATACCAGTACTGTTATAGCCTTGTTGATGAAAAAGGACCATAGCTGTACTTACGATTCTTTCGCGAGGTCTGGACATTGATTGTGGCTTTCCTGCAAATGTAAAGAAAATATGAACAGACTGGTGTGTTTGATTGATATCTTACATGTTTTTTTGAACGGAAGGTACTGCTGTTGCACACAAAAAGTAACCCCCAGACGAATTAGGTGTTGATCTAGATAAAAGGCGAGAATCTACTTTAATTAATTTTTAAATAAATCCTCTTGCATAATAAAGCTGAATAATAAAAAACAGTAAAGTAAAGATCCATACTATATACGGATGATAACGGAAGTTTTCTTTCAGGATATAATGCAGGGCTTTGAACAGTTTAAAAAGACCGATAAGTCCTATAATGGTAAATACTAAGAAAACAATAAAAAATGCATAATCCCTGGCTCCATAGGTTTCCAGTTTTTCAAGATGGCCCAGGTAGGCCTGTACATTAACCGTCTGCCCAAGAAACATAGCCGAAAGAATAAGTAAAAAGAATGGAGTAGAGGTATAAACAGTTGTGTAGATGAAAGAAAACAGTAATGTACGAAAAGTAGGTGTATTTACCTTTTCTTTTTTATACCATAATAATATCACACTGAATAATACCGCTGTAAAATTATTGATCAGGAATATAAATAAGGCTTTTTCCACCATACTTAATCCTTTGATCTTGGAAATAAAACTTTGTTCACCACCGTAATCCATCAGCAATACAGAAATAATGACAGAGGTATATACCGAAAGTTTGATTGGCGATAAATAATCCTGGAAGCGTTCCGTTTCTTCTTTTTCCATTTCATGTACAGAAAAATCATAGCAACGCCTGGGCTCCTGAAACAATTTAAAGATAGTTACCGGAACCAATAGTATTTCGATAATAATCTGGAGACAGAGTTTCTCGAAGCTATCAATGAGTTTTTCAAACATATAGACCAAATAAAGAATGAGAAAATAGTTTGTCTATGCAATTTAAATAAAATTTTAATTGATATGATGGATAAAAGTAAAATTGTGTATTAAAGAGTAAAGAGTAAAGAGTAAAGAGTAAAGAGTAAAGAGATTTTCAGTTATAATACAAAAACAGGTTGAAAGAAGCTTCTTTCAACCTGTTTTTTAATGAGTTTATTACTTATTTTGGCAGTCCTTTTTTTAGGGCTATATGAGCTCTCTCCACAGCCTTTCTTTCTTTCCAGTCCATATATCTCTTTTTATAGCGTCCCTTCATGAAATTATCAAAGTTTCGCTGAACGGTCAGATTCCAAAGAGAATGTGCCTTTACAGCCCAGCTTTTGTCCCATGCACGAAGAGAGATAGAGAAAGATCCATCCAGGTATTTCATCCAGTGCCACCAACCGGTAGGCATGAATAAAGTGTCTCCATGTTCCAGATAACATTCAATTCCTTCAATCCCATCCAGTGCCGGAAATTTTTCAAAATCAGGATTGGCAATATCATAATCTTCCAAAGCATATGTTGCATAAGGGAGCTTATACAAACGGGTTTTCCATTTGTATTCAAAAAGAAGAACATGCTTTCTTCCGTTAAAATGAGTATGGAAAATATGAGGCATGTCTATATCATAATGAAGGAAGGTTACAGAACCTTTTCCTCCAAAGAACATACTTGGATATTTGTCCAAAAATCCTCCCATCAGATTTTTGGGTGGGATATAATCATCCAGTAATTTGGGCGCAAATTTAATAGGGTCAAAAAAGAAAATTCTCAGATCGGTAGGCTCCCGTTGAATCAAATCAATATAGTCTGCGAATTTCATTTTGGTAGTAGGGGTGTTGATGGGGGCTGCAGGATCAGCTTTAGCACTGTCATATAAAGGGACAGTCACATCACCTACGACCTCTTTCATGTACTCCATTGTCCATTTTTGATAGGCAGGCCACTTTTTAGCCATATTCTTGATTACCACTGGCTTACATGGCTTTAGATACTTCTCACGGAAATCTTCTTGTGAAATGTCATCTACTACATCAATTGGTTTAAGGAATAGTCCCATTTGTTTAAAATATTAGGCTAAATTATTAAATATTTATGACAATGGATATAATGAATTTAATTTATTTGGAACTAATATAAATAAACGGAGAATTGGGTGTTTCCTGCTTTGGTAATTTTAGCTTGTTTTTATATTTTGGTTGAGATTTTTTTATAAAATGAACAATTGCTAAATCATATTTATCAACATCCGGTAAATATGATTTAGTATATCATCCTGAGAATGTAAATATAGTAGCAATAGGAATTATTGTGACGTTGATCAGAAGATATTGGAAATAGCTGTAAATTTATAAACAAATGTCATGATTAACATGAGCTGGAATCTAGCTCTATTGGGGAACCAATACATACGGGTGAATATATAACTGACAAATAAATTATGGATTACAATACTAATATCAAGATAACTTTTTCAATATTTGGATGTTCTTTTAATCCAAACGATTTTACACTATTATTAGGAATTGTTCCTACCAATACATGGATGGAAGGTGAATTGATCCCAAATAATAAAAAAAATAAAAAGAGAGAGGAATCAGCATGGGAATATTCAGTATATTCTAGTACGGTATATTTTGAGGAAGTTTCAGATAAACTTGTTGCTGTTTTTAAAGAGAAGATGTCACTTGTGGATAATTATATAAATGAAATAAATCATCTTACAATAAAATTTGATATTGTGTTGGAAATAATAGAAGAACAAGGTATAGTATTATATTTTAATAAATCTTTTTTAAATATGGTAAATGAATTAAATGCAGAAATTGAAGTTGATACTTATATTTTAAAAAGTGAATAAGTATAATTTTATTTTAGAATTGTAATCTCCGTCGGTGGCACGAGTTTCCACCTGCTGTCCAGAATAGAAAAAGACCCTTAGCAATAGCGAGGGTTCTTTTTTACAACACAGTTATTTTCCCTATTCTAGAAGATTGGGCAGAAATATAAAATTTATGAAAGAAAAGTCGTACTAGGAATTATTGTGATGATTATCAGTAGATATAGGAAATAGATGTGAATTTATAAAAGAATGTTTAATTTAGACTTTAATGAAGATGGAGTGCTGGCACATCTTGCTCGTGCCCAGAATAATAAAAACTAAAGCCCTTACAATGCAAGGAGTTTGTTTTACAGTAAAATTCTGGTGGACGTTTCTATTTTCCATCACAGTTTCAATCCTTATATTTGAATTATGAAAAAAGGGGTACTAGCATTATGCTTTGTTATTTTTAGCAGTAGTTATCATACACAGGTAACATCTTTACCGAAGATTGAATCCGGTGTTTCATATGAATTGGCTCAGTTGAGAAAGAATACAATAAGTGAGATTAAATATGAGCTCAGTCTGAAGATTCCTGAAAGCAAATCGGAGAGGATTTCCGGGACAGAGGTTCTTAGTTTTAACTATAAAAAACAAAATGAAACCCCATTGCAGATCGATTTTAAAGAAGAAGCTTCTTCACTGATATCAGTGTTTGTGAATGGGCAGATGACAAAACCTGCTCTGGAAAACGAACATGTAATCATTGATGCAAAATACCTGAAATCAGGAATGAATCAGATTCATTTCACTTTTCTTGCCGGTAATGGAGCTTTGAACAGGCGTGATGGCTACTTATATGCTTTATTTGTACCGGACCGTGCGCGGACAATGTTTCCGTGTTTTGACCAGCCTAACCTGAAAGCTAATTATTCTTTGACCTTAACCATCCCTGAAAAATGGAGTGCCATAGCGAATGGAAAGCTTAAGGAAACAACTGTCTTGCAAGGGCAAAAAACCTTAGAGTTTAATCAGTCGGATTTACTTCCCACTTATCTCTTTTCTTTTGCTGCCGGAGATTTTAAGACCTCTACAGAAAAAATAGGACAGCAGGACTCCAGACTTTTATACCGTGAAACGGATTCCATGAAAATTAAAAACAGCATGGATTCTATTTTCTCGCTGTATAGAAACTCTCTTGCTTACTTCGAAAAATGGACTGATATTCCTCATCCTTTTCAAAAGCATGGAATGGTTGCCGTTCCTGATTTTCAGTTTGGAGGAATGGAGCACCCCGGAGCTATCTTATTTCAAAATTCCACATTGTTTTTAGATCAAAATGCTACTCAAAATCAATTGAATAACCGTTCCAATCTCATTGCCCACGAGGTGGCTCATCTCTGGTTTGGAGATATGGTGACCATGAACTGGTTTAATGATGTTTGGATGAAAGAAGTGTTCGCCAATTTTATGGCGGATAAAAGTACCGGAGCTTCTTCGGATAAAAGTGTTTATGACCTGAAGTTTTTAACAACACATTTCCCGGCTGCATATGGGATAGACCGTACATTGGGAGCAAATCCCATCCGACAGGTTTTGGATAATCTTCAAAATGCAGGGATGATGTATGGCCCGATTATTTATAACAAAGCACCGATCATGATGCGTCAGCTGGAATTGTTGATTGGAGAGGATAACTTCAAAAAAGGGGTGAGCGAATATCTTAAAAAATATGCTTACAATAATGCAAGCTGGCCGGATCTTATTGCTATTTTAGACAACCATACACCGGAAGATTTGCAAAGCTGGAATAAAGTATGGGTTAATGATCCCGGAAGACCTGTCATAGATTATGATGTGAAGTATAGAGATAATACAATTGAACACTTTAGCCTGTCTCAGCGTCCGGAATATGGAAAGGACCAAAAATTATGGCCTCAGGAGTTTCAATTAAGTCTGTTTTATACTGACAGGGTAGAAAAGGTTAACGTAAAACTATCCAAGAAACAACAGGAAGTTTCAGCATTAAAAGGGAAAGCAAAGCCTCTTTTTATCCTGCAAAATTCTTCAGGAATAGGGTATGGAGTATTCAAAACGGATCATGCTCTCATCAAAAACTTTTCTGTAGTAAAGGATCCGATCAACCGTGCCAGTGCATATATCTCATTGTATGAAAATATGCTGAATGGTTCAGGAGTGAATCCGCAATATTTACTGAACTTTTTTGCCGGACAATTATCAACAGAAAGTACAGAGCTGAACCTTCGTTTAATTACCGGTTATATCGCAACCATTTATTGGGAATTCTTACCTGAAAATACGCGACTGAAAGAATCAGGAAATATAGAAAACATGCTTTGGGAAGCGCTGCAGACACAAACGGCGAAAAACAACAAGAAAATTTTATTTGATGGATATCAGGGCGTTTTTCAGTCTCAACAGGCCTATGATAATCTGTATACGATCTGGAAGTCCCAGACTCCACCGAAAGATGTATCTCTTAATGATGAAGATTTTACTAGCCTTGCCCTTTCTTTAGCACTACGAAACACCAATAATAATGATTTGCTGCAGGAACAGTTGACCAGAATTAAAAATCCGGACCGCATAAATCGTTTTAAAATTATTATGCAAGCCGCTTCATCAGATCAAAAAGTTCGTGACGATTTCTTCAACGGCCTTATTCAAAAACAGAACAGAACGAATGAATCTGCTGTAGGTGCTGCATTGGGCTATCTACACCATCCAATGAGACAACAGACTTCTATTCAGTATCTGCCTAAATCCTTAGAACTGTTACAGGAAATACAGAAAACAGGAGATATCTTTTTCCCGGATAACTGGCTGCGGTCAACATTTAGTAATTATCAGAATCCAAAAGCACTAGAAACTGTTAATCAGTTTCTTTCGCAGCACCCGGATTATAATGTGATTCTAAAAAATAAAATTCTGCAGGCAACAGATAATCTGAAAAGAGCTCAGGTACTGCTGAAATAGTACGATCCTGTTTCTGAGATAAATACTAAAAGCCCTGGTGAATTTGCCAGGGCTTTTTATATTGACAGCATAGCCTGTTTCCGGACACCAACCTTCCATTTTTCAAAAAATAACTATCTTCGGGCTTCATAAAAAAAATGATATGCAAGTATATGAAGGGATTTCTGTGGGGTTGTATCTGTTATTGATGATAGGTATAGGCATATATTCTTATAGAAAATCAACAAGTAATTCGGAGGAGTTTTTAATTGGAGGTAGAAAAATGGGGGCGGCTGTTACAGCCCTGTCTGCCGGAGCCGCGGACATGAGTGGCTGGTTGCTGATGGGAGTTCCCGGTGCCATGTATTTATCTGGAATTTCCAGTTCCTGGATTGCGATAGGTTTAACGATTGGGGCTTATCTCAACTACATCATTGTAGCACCAAGGCTCAGGATTTATACCGAGGTAGCTCAGAATGCCATTACAATACCTGTATTTTTTGAAAACAGGTTTAAAAATAAAAACCATCTTCTGAAGATCACTTCTTCTATTTTTATTCTCGTATTTTTCACACTCTACACCTCAGCGGGAATGGTTTCCGGAGGAAAGCTGTTTGAATCGGCTTTTGGAATGGATTATACGGTAGGGTTACTCGTAACAAGCTTAGTTGTTGTCTTATATACCTTTTTAGGAGGATTCCTTGCAGTAAGTCTTACCGACTTTGTACAGGGAACGATTATGGTATTGGCCCTGGTTATTGTACCGATTGTAGCGATTTCTGAAATCGGAAGCTTTCAGGAGACGTTTTCACTGATTAAAGCGAAAGATCCTAAATATCTGGATTTATTTCAGGGAACTACCACAATAAGTATTGTATCTTTATTAGCCTGGGGACTTGGATATTGTGGGCAACCGCATATTTTGGTGCGTTTCATGGCGATAGATAAGCCGAAAGATTTGATCAAGGCAAGAAGAATAGGGATTACATGGATGATATTTACCGTAGCCGGAGCTTTAGCCATAGGATTGGTTGGGATCGCTTACCTGCAAAAGTTTGATCTTGCAACGATGATGAAATTTGATGGATCAAAGACAGAAGCAGAGACTATTTTCATTTATTTCTCAAGAATATTATTCCATCCATTTATTGCAGGATTCCTGCTTACGGCTATTCTGGCCGCTGTAATGAGTACTATTTCTTCGCAATTGCTGGTAACCTCCAGTTCATTAACGGAAGATATTTATAAAGCTTTTCTGAACAAAAAAGCAACACCAAAACAATTATTGATTACCAGCAGGGTTTCTGTATTGTTGGTTGCGGTTATTGCTGTTCTTTTATCATTGGACCCTAAAGACAGTATTCTGAACCTCGTAGGAAATGCCTGGGCAGGTTTTGGTTCCGCATTCGGTCCTTTGATCCTTCTGTCCCTTTTATGGAAGAAAACAACCTGGCAGGGAGGCTTTGCCGGGATGTTGGTAGGTGGAGTAACAGTACTGGCATGGGTCTATTTTCAGCATCCGTTTAAAGACTGGTACGAAATGATTCCCGGTTTTACCCTTTCATTACTTACCAATATCATTGTTTCTCTATTGACCTATAAACATGATACAGTGATTGAGAACGAATTTGATGAGGTGAATAAAATCATGAAGGATTAATATTTCCAACTGATATACAACATAAAAAAAACAAACCCTTGCGGACAGCAGGGGTTTGTTGTATACAGTAAAGAAATTAAGGTCTGCAAAAGACTAAACCCTTTCCTTTTCTACTGTAAATTTTGAAAACTCTTCGCGGTCATGATATCCGAAAATCTCTATCTCCGGATGTTTTCTAACCAGTTTTTTTAGCTTTTCTAACGATTCCAGACGCTTTTCATTGTCATCAGCTCTTGCAGCCGTCAATTCACTTACAGGATGGTATTCATCTTCTAATTCTGCTCTCAGATAATAAGCATCCCCTACATATAAAAGCCATTTTCCCTCCCAGTGTATGGCAACTCCACAATGCCCAAGGGTATGTCCAAATAAAGGAATTAGCAGGATTTCGGTCTCCAGTCCTGTATGGATTCTCCTTGCTTCCAACCCAAACCACTGTTTATCCGAAGCTGAATATTCAATGATTTCAGGATGGTGGGCCAGGTGGCCTTGCAGATAACGGGGATTTTCGCTATAAAAATTAATAAGCTCTTCCGTTGAGCAATGTACTGCAGCATCTGGAAAATCTGCCAGCCCTCCGGTGTGATCCGGATCCAGATGGCTTATAATACAGTGTTTTACGTGATCCGGATTTAATCCGAGTTTTTGGATTTGATGAAATGCTGTAAGCTCTATGTCCAGCTGAAAACCTACGGCCTCTATCAGGTCTTTTCCAAGTCTTTGATCAGGATTTTCAACATCCTGAATGCCCACTCCGGCATCAATCAGCACTAATTGGTCATTTTCCTCTATCAGCAGGCAATGTCCGATGACATCATCATTCATCGGTATAACTACTCTTACACAGTTAAGGTGGTGTATTCTCTTCATATTTTAAATAGACTGAAATTCACCTACAAATTACAAATTATACTTCATTTCTTATTGTTGGTTTAAGGTTTTTATCCTGTAATGCCGGGAGATTGAAAGAATATATGAGGAAAAGGATTTTAGCCCATTAAATATGCCTAAATTTTAAAATATCAGTTTGAATGAGGCGTAAACCTTGTTTATTCAATCAACTTTTTCTTTAAAATCAATATAAGCAGTGCTCCTGTTATGCATATAACACTTGACCATACAATATTTTTAATCCCATAATGGGAAATCCAGAAACCTCCCAGTAAAGTTCCTGCTGTTACGGCAAAATTGCCACAGGACGTAAAAACGCTGTTGATAAGTTCAGGAGAACCGGAAGTGGATGAGGTGACATTGATATTACTGATCAGAAAGCCTCCCGAATGAATCAACCCCCAAAAGCAGATGATCCCTATCATCGGAATGAAAAATCCTCCATAGTAGTAAATCAATAAATGGATACCGATCAACAGGATTAAAAAAATAAGGGTTGTTTCAAATGGAAACCGGGACATATAGTTTCCGGCCATTTTATTTCCAAAAATCCCCACAGTTCCAAACAGAAAAAGCATCATGCTGATCTGCGTGCCATTCATTAGACTCACATTCTTTAAAAAATCAGCCATATATCCATACGTAGAATACATTGCCGTTATGGTAAAAAATGCAAGAAAAAGGTTGATCCATAAGCATTTACTTTGTACTCTTGTACTGCTGAATCTGATGGGTGACTCACCGGTATTTTGGATAGAAGGTAAAAATAACTGAACGCCCGCCAGCGCCAGCATATTAATGAAAGCAGTCAGAAGAAAAGAGGATTGCCAGGAAAATAAGTCAGACATTAAAGTAGCTAGTGGAACTCCAAACACTGTTGCCAGAGTTAGTCCGGAAAAAATAATACTTACCGCCTTTGATTTGTTTTCTGGAGTTGAAGTTTTTTCAGCAACAGATAGTGAAATAGACCAATATACCGGGTGAAAAAATGCAGGAATCATTCTGGCAGCCAATAGTATATAGAAATTGGTAATACAAGCTGACAGAATATTAGCCACGGTAAAAATACATAGAGAAGCAACCAGTAGATTCTTTCTTTTGAAAGATGAAAAGAGAATGATCATAAAGGGCCCGAAAAGGGCAACAATCAACGCGAAAATACTTAAGAGCCATCCTGCTTTGTCAATCGGGACATGAAATGCAGAAGCAATTTCCGGTAATACCCCAATGACCCCAAATTCTGTGGTGGTAATTCCAAAAACACCTAAAGCAAGCACATAAAGATTTCTTTTTGATTTCATATTTTTTTGTGCAAATTTGCAAAATGGGCTATCAGAAAACTATATACTTACCTTTTAGTTCTATACTCACCTTTATGAAAGGGGATCTGTAAAAAATGATTATTATGCCAGAATTTTTTCATGATAAAAGACTGTATTATACACCTATTGAGTTTGGATTAAGCCACATTGGAGGAACCTGGAAAATGCCCATTTTATGGAGGTTGCAGGAAAAACCACTTCGTTTCAGTGAGCTTAAAAAAGATATTCCGCATATCACGGATAAGATGCTGACCAGTCAGCTTCGGGAGCTGGAAGCTAAAGATATGATTCATCGTGAAGTATTTCCGGTAGTTCCTCCAAAGGTAGAGTACAGCCTTACAGAAAAAGGAAAGAAAGCGATTCCTGTTATCGAAACCATTATGATGTTTGGATATGATCTTATCAAAGAGGAAGGAATAACCTTTCCTCCTAAAGAAGAAAAGAGTCTCAGTGAGAAAGACAGCATACCCGGTACATAATTTTAAAACTCAGTACATACACCAAACTTTCTTTTTTACTATCTTCACATGAATAGCTAAAAATCTGATTCAAGAGTATGAAATTAAAACTGGGGATATTAGATCAGTCACCTACCTCCATGAGTGGTAATGCATTATCAGCATTGACTAACAGTATTAATCTCGCCTTAATGGCTGAAGAAACCGGCTTCCATAGTCTAATGTATGCTGAGCATCACGGTGTAGAAGCATATGGCAGCTCAAGTCCCGAACTTTTAGCGGCTATTATTCTGAGTAAAACAAAACGGATAAAAGTAGGAACAGCCGGAATTATGATGAGAAACTATTCGGCTTATAAAATAGCAGAATGGACGAAACTGCTGGGAAGTATATATCCGGGACGCTTTATCCTCGGATTGGGAAAAGCTCCCGGAGGGCTGAAAGATGCAGTAATGGCCTTAAATAATCATAAGCCTGTAGTTTTATCCAATATGGAAACGAAGCTTGAGGAGATTATCCAGTTTCTCAAAGAAGAAAAAGGAGTTTATGAAAATCTTATTGCACAGCCTACGCATCTGGAGCAGCTTCCTGAAATTTTTTGGCTGGGTTCCGGTATAACATCAGCCAGTGAGGCCGCAAAACACGGAATAGGATATTCTTTTGCTGCCTTTATGAACAGTGAAAACGGAACAGAAAATATGGAGACCTATCTTCAGCAATTTGATCCAACCCAGTATACTTCCAGCCCTTCATTGCAGGTGGCAGTAGCTGTCTCGGTGGCAGAAACTATAGAAAAAGCCAGACGTAATGCATATGGAATGGCTTATCAGTTTTTACAGTCAAGACAGCTGGTCAGCCCGGAGGCCCTTTTTCCGCCTGAAATAGTAGAACAAAAGGTATTGGGGACTCAGGATGAGAAAGAGTTTTTCAGTATCTTAGATCGGATGATAATAGAGACACCTCAGTCGGTGTCAGTAAGATTAGAACATATTGCAGAACAATACGGTACGGATGATATTCTGGTTCTAAGCAATATGTACCGGGAAGAAGACCGGATCAATACCTATCAAAGCATTATTAAAAATAATACATAACTGCATTTCCGTTTCATATGGAAATGTATTCCAATCATTAACCCTATGAAATAAAAATGGAAAAAGAAACTCCAATATTATACGTTATTACCGGAGGTCCGGGATCAGGCAAAACCACATTGCTTGACGAGCTGGGCAGGAAAGGTTTTATAACCGTCCCTGAAGAGGGGCGGAGAATTATTAAAGAGCAGCTTAGTCTGAATGGTGAAGGATTACCCTGGATAAACAAAAATCTTTTTGCAAAGCTGATGTTTGAAGCTTCTGCAGCAGCCTATCAGAAAATAAGCCGGATTCCTGATTTGAAAACGGCTTTCTTTGACCGGGGAATATTAGATACAATCGGTTATCTCAAAACAGAAAATATTCGTGTTCCGGAGGAGATGAAAACACAAGCCGGAGCAATGGCTTATCATAAAAATGTTTTTATTCTTCCACCCTGGCATGAGATTTATGAGAACGATCCGGAAAGGAAGCAGACCCCGGAAGAAGCAGTACTTACCTTTGATTGTATAAAAGAAACTTATCTGGAATTTGGATACCATGTAATAGAGGTTCCTAAAGATACGCTACAGCGAAGACTTCAGTTTATTCTTGAAAAAATTGGGGCAGATAATTCTGATTCAGCGGTTTCGTAGATTATTATTTTGTAACTTGATCAGGTCATTGAGTTTCCTTTTAAAATAATAACGCTATGAATATCAGAAGAATGAAAGAAGAAGATCAGGAATTTGTTATAGCATTGCTGGATCAGTTGGGATACCCTGATACAGGAAAATTTCTTTCCCAAAAAGTAAAAAAACTTTTACGTGACCCTAACGAATATCTTGCCGTTGCAGAGAACTTAGACGGTAGGGTTGTTGCTTTTATTTCTGTTCATATTATTCCGCAGATTGCTCTTCAGGGAGATTTTGCAAGGATCAGTTATTTTTCAGTAGATGAAAACTACAGAAGTTCAGGAATCGGAAAGCTTCTGGAAGAATACTGTGAAAAAGTGGCCCGTGAGCAAAGCTGCGATAGAATAGAGGTGCATTGTAATGTCAATAGAGAAAAAGCACATCAGTTTTATTACAGGCAAGGCTATACAGAATCACCTAAATATCTGATCAAAAAACTTTAAATAATGGAGTATCAATTCTCAAAAGAACTCATAGAACTTGCCAATCATGATTTGTCCGTAAGGGAAAGGCTGGCGGCCAAAGGAGAACTGTCCGGAGGGTATCACCCTGAAATGGAAGCTGTTCATCAAACCCATGCAAAACGGCTTAGAGAAATTATTAAAGAAATTGGCTTTCCAACGATTTCAAAGGTAGGAGAAGAAGCAAGTGATGCTGCCTGGCTGATTATCCAACATTCTATAGGAGAGCCTGCATTTATGAAAGAATGCTATATTATGATGGATGAGAATAGTAATGACATCAACCCCAAAAACAAAGCATATTTATACGACCGGATTCAGGTGTTTCAAAGTAAACCTCAAAAATATGGAACCCAGCTTATTCCTGAAAGAAGACTATATCCTGTAGAAAATAAAGAGAACATCAATGAAGAACGGATTAAAGTAAGCCTGCCACCATTATCCCCGGAAGATATCAACCGGATTCCCGCCTCTGAAGATATTCCTGAAATGGACGCCAGAGAGAAAGAATATACATTATGGAGAGAAAAGGTAGGTTGGATATAAAAAGATAAAATGGAGTATGATGATCTCAGCTTCTGTTCCTTTGTACTCACAAAAAATGAACCAGAGCATTCGCTCCGGTTCATGAAATATATAAAACCAATGTCTTTACAGTCTATGTAAAAAGGATTGAAATAAATAGTCCTGACAGATATAGCCCGATTCCATAAACTAAATGTACCTGTATACTCCGTAGCCTGGCCATAGAAGGATTAGGAAGCTTGGAAGCGGCAATCCCAAAGCCAAATGCAGGCTGCATCATCAGCCAGGGTGCTAACGTGGTAACAAGGCCAATAGCAATAGCTGGGAAAAGACGAGGCTGTATCAGCCAGTTTTCACCCCAGATCAAAAGAAGGGCATAAGCAAAGATAATCCCTATAGAATAATGAGCCACCCAGCCAATCACTTTTTCATTACGAATAGGAGGGGCCTGGATAATATTGGGATGACTGAATATTCCATTTTTAAAATGCCCAATCCATCGCCCAACAATCCGGTAATCTAAGGAAGGAATATTCCACAGTTTTTTGATAATAAGGGCGAATAGATCCATAAAAGCAGTTGCTCCTAAGCCGAGTAACACGGCATTTATTAACATATTCATTTTGACTTGTTATTTTAAACTGATCAGTTTCTGTTCTAAAGCATCTTCCGAAAGAACTCCTGAGCTGCGCCAAACCTCTGTGTTGTTTTTTAAAACCACAAAAGTAGGGACAGATCTGATTCCATACTTCACTGCAAGTTCCTGCTGTTGATCCACATCTACCTGATGCACATTCAGCCAGTCTTCCAGTTTTACTTTTAAAGTATTGACTACCGGCATCATGACTTTGCACGGAGCACACCATTCAGCATAAAACTGAAATAGCATTAATGAATCAATTTCCTGTACGTTCTGATTTCTCTGTATCATTGTTATAAAATTTATAAGAACAAAATTAGAGAAGTTGCAGGCTGCTCAGCTGACACAAATCAGGGTGAAAATGGCACAAATCAAAGATGATCCGGCTGGTGAATTAACCGGTTATTTTCCTCATGAGCATTTCCAGAGGCCCCTGCTTGTATTTTCTGCCCCAAAGTTTACTGAAATAAACATTTACAACAAAGAAAATAACAGAGTAGAGTAAAATGTAAACAGGTGACAGTGGTTTTTGGGCTGTCATTATTCCTGTATAGCCGTTCTCCTGAAATAAGGCAAACAATACGAGGCCTATACTGAGATGAGATACGTAATGAGTCAGTGTCATCTGACCGGTTCTTGCAAGATCCTGGGCCCATGTTTTTTCAGAGATATACTGGCTTACAAACATGAAACCTGCAATAAGCATCATTCCGAAACTCATGGTATTGAGAATAAAAGGCAGTACCGGAGGAATATAATCAGCATTAATGAATTCACGTGTTTCGGCACTCAGATTCATAAAAGTACTGGCATACCGGAATCCCTCTATACCAATGTATACCGCCAAACCGATACCAAACATTTTTTGTTGGGTTTGTTTCAGGCTCCAGTCCAGTCTTCCGAGGTAAAGACCAACGGCAAAATAAGCAAACCATGGGAAAATAGGATTCCATCCGTTGTAGAAGGTATTTCGTAAAAAACCGGAAACAGTCCGGAAATCAGTATACTCCAATGTTTCAAAATTCCATCCGGTTTCAAAAGGAATGAGTAACAATAGCAGGTGAAAAATAGCAATAGCTATGGCTGCAGCAATCAGATAATATTTTTTATCCATGAATATCAGCATGGCTCCTATGCTCATATACCCTCCATAAAGATGCAGAATGTCTGCAGGCCACCATTGGTAAAATAACATTCCAAAGACAAAGAGGAAAAGGGCTCTTTTAAGAATAGTTTTGCGGAGCTTTTTCCGGTCTTCATAAGTATAATCCTGAATCCGATTGGTCATCAGGGCAACCCCCATACCGGCAAGTATCACAAAAACAGTACTTGAATGTCCACTGAAAAGCACCAGAAGCTTCCCGGGTAATGAGGTATCATCATGATTTCCAAATACCATATTGAAATTTACGATAAACATTCCAAAAATGGCATAAGCCCTTGCAAGATCGAACCCGATAATTCTTTTTTTCATATTACATGATCATTTGTGGCAAAAATCATGAATATGAACGGGCATTCCTTTGATAAAAGTCAAATAATAAACTGAACCGGTAGTAAGCTTACAGAGTAGTATCAGATTTTAGCCCTGATTCTGCTTAAGGTTTCCAGGGAAATTCCGAGATAAGATGCAATATGGGTAAGCTTCAGGTGATGAAAGTATTCAGGTGATTTTTTCAGGATACTTTCATATCTTTCCTTAGCACTTAAAGCATAAAAATCAAAAAGCCTGTCTTCGAGCCATATTGTATACAGTTCAGTCATTAAAATATCATATTCCATTAATTGTGGAAACTGTTTTTTTACCGTTTCAAAGGCAATATAATCTACTGTTTCTACCGTTACATCTGTCAGGCATTCAATAATTTCTTTACCTGGCTTTTGATAGATATAGCTTTTAAAAGAAACCGCCAGATCATCTTTAAAGAAAAATTCCGTTGTTATCTCTTTTTTATCGGAAAAGAAAAATTTTCTGGCAACACCATGAATAATATGACGGCTTTTTCGGCATATTTCCCCTTGATGCAGGAGTACTTCCCCTTTTCTAAATTGTTCAACTACCGTTATTTTGCTAAGAGCTTCAAGAGTTTCCTGATCAAAAGAGGAAATTAAGGCCCGGATTTTTTCAATATGTTCTGTCATTTGGGATTTAAAATAAATTTTTCACAGTTGAACTTTCTGTATACTAATGATATTTTTGGAGATTCAGGAGATATATGATTCCATCCAGCAATTGGGTTAAAATCAGTTTTTTAGCTGTGTTAATGTTTATGGTTTTTTCGATATTGAAGAGGGGTCACACCGGTTTGTTTTTTGAAAAAACGACCGAAATAAGAATCGTCGGTAAAATTAAGATCCATGGCAATCATAGAAACCGTAGCATTGGTTTGGAGAAGGCGTGATTTAGCTTCCTGTATCAATTGTTTTTGTATAAAATGGCTTGCCGGAAATCCAGTGACTTCCTTGATGGTATCATTTAAATGATTGGGATGTATATACAGCAGGTCAGCGTAGTCTGCCACCTGTTTTTTTTCTATAAAATGCTGGTTCACCAATAACTGAAACCGGGCTGTTAACTGGTCTTTTCTTGATAATGAAAAAGGTTCTTCAGCGGTATTTTTATTATAAATCCGCTCTGCTTCCAGAAGGATGATATTCAGGAACATCCTGGTAAGAAGATCATCATTGAAAGTTGTTTTCTGACATTTTTCACTATTTAATTTCCAGAACAGGTGCTCCATCATTTCAGTTTCACGTTCGGAAAGTTCAATAAAAGGTTTCCGGGTCATCTGAAAAAAAGGAAACTGATTGAGTTTGATCTGATGCTTGATACACAATAGAAAATAATCAGCGTCAAACATACAGAAAACACCTTTCACATCTTCACTCCAGCGATTGATAATATGTAGCTGGTTCTCACTTACAAAATATAGGGTTCCTGCTTTGAAGTGATAGGTTTGATGCCCTATGGTTTCTTCTATTGTTCCTTCGGTAAGAAGGATAATGCTGTAAAATTTTCGCCTGGTCTGTTTCCCTTCTATTGCTTTTTGCCCTTTTTTAAGACCTTCCAGCTTGGCAATTTCCAGAAAACCATTCCCGTGGGTATAGCTGACACTGTTGCATTCTTCGCAAAATGACACAGGAGCATCATTCAAATAAAAATCTTTAAAATCCTGTTCGTTTCGCAATTCTTTAATGTCGGAATGTCTCATTTTCAATTTCTCTTATTTTCCGGAGTTTGTTGACGGTTAAAGATAAGCATAGATGATGATTCCCGACGCAACAAAAACATCTATAAGCTGTATAGATGCTTTGTATAAAGGCAGTGTTCACTGATCAATCCGATTGTGTTATTGATCATTTAATAATGGTCTGGGATCAAAAAGAACCTGTAATGACTGGATCTTTTCATCTTTGATCTCATACCATCCTGATGCCAGTATTGTTTTTTCTCCCATAGTGATCTGATACCAGAAGCATACATCTTCACCGGCTGTAAATGCCTGAAGAATCTCGTATTTAAACTTCATCTGCTTCATGTCTTTGATGTACACCGAAGCATTATCCCGGCTTCCCAATACTCCTTTGAATTTAAATTCCGGGTCAAGACAGTTTTCAGCTTCATCAAAATTTTCGTCATTTAAATACTGGATAAATCGTTCTGCTAATTTTTTGGTTTTATTGTCCATACCTATTTGTTTTTCTGAAGACAAAATTAAGGGATTATTGAGCATATACTTTGTGATTATCGTCACAAAAGTATTTATAACAAGCTTTTTCTGTAGTAGTACTTTTCAAAACCCTTAGGAAAGTCAGTTTCAATCCCAATCCTTACAAATCCCAGTTTTTCATAAAATTCAGGAGCCTGGAAACTAAAAGTATGTAATGAAATATAGTCGCATTTTCTGGCTTTACCTTCTTCTATAGCAGCTTTTATCAGTTGCTTACCCAGTCCCCGACCTTTATAATCTTCAGAAACTGCAAGTTTGTGTATTTCAAGCGTTCCCCAGATCGAACGTCCATACAGTCCGCCGGCAATTTTTTCATTGTCCTGTATGATCATTTCTAAAGGTTTGTTGATTGAGTCAATATGAACTGTGTTCTTCAGATTATGCTGATACAGTAAATCTGATACAGCTTCATAATATTCTTCTGTAATACTGTCTTTCTGGGCTATTTTCATTATGATTCAAGAATTTAATTGGGTTTAAATTACAAAAAATGTGAAGGATGAAAAGCAAAAAAATTGTAAATATGCTCTTGTTAAGTATGGATGCTCCATTTTTCTTCAATTGGATATTGAATCATATGAAAACATAATAAGCATTCACAAAGCAAAAATTAAAAAATAAAGCAGATAATCATAACCTATGAATACAATAATTCCTCATTTTTTTAATTATAAATGGTTGTTAATCATTGCAACGATGGTGATGTGTGGCTGTTCTGAGTCTGGTAAGAAACAAAATATTTCGGAAAAAAATAAACAGGAAGTTGCAGTGACAAAACCGGCACCGGCTATACCTGTTGCAGATACCCGGAAAGAACCTGCTGAATTTGTGCCCAAAGGATTTAGTGTTTTTGAAAAAGTCTATGGAGATTTGAATAAAGATGGGGTAGAAGACTGTATTCTCATCATAAAAAAAATTGACAAAGAGAATATTATTACTGATGAACACCGGGGAAAACTGGATCGGAATCGCCGCGGTATTATTGTCCTCTTTAAAACAAAAGAGGGGTATGAATTAGCCTCAAAAAATAATAATTGCTTTTCATCAGAGAATGAAGAAGGAGGAGTATATTACGCCCCGGAGCTGATGGTATATGCTGAAAAAGGAAATTTAAATATCCATTATGCTCATGGCAGATATGGCTATTGGAAGTATATTTTCAGATATCAGAATTCTGATTTTGAGTTGATTGGATATGAGGATAGTTCGAATACAGGTCCTACGGTCAACAGTACCACCAGCATTAATTTTTCTACAAAAAAGAAGCTTACAAAAATAAATACCAATGAAAATGCTGAGAGTGGGGATGAAGTTTTTGAAAGTACCTGGACAGCCGTTACAATGCCAAAGTTACTCAGGCTTTCAGAAATTAAAGATTTCGATGAACTTGAGCTATCATCTGCTGAATGAGAGCAAATTAAAAAACCTGTACAGGATAGAGGTACAGGTTTTTTAAGACTAAAAAGTTTTAATGCTCCTATTTAACACCTGTTAAAATAGCAATCCTTGTTTTTGCATACGTTATCTGTTCTTTTTCCTTCTCCTGTTCCGGTTTGTTTTTAAGGTATAAATGATAATAGACTATAGCATTTTTGGGCTGCTTAAGACTGAGATCGTAGAGAAGCCCCAATCGGTAGTAAATACCATAGTTAGCTTTAAATGTTAATCCTCTTTTATAGGCTGTTAAGGCTTCATTAAATTGATTTTTAGCTTCATAAATTCCTGCCAGTGTACTGTAATAAAGAGAAGTATGCTCTGATATGGCTTCATCAATGGTTTTTTGAGCATAAATTGCTGCTTTGTCATAATCTTTCAGTTCTCGGTAGCTCAGGGCTATATAATATAAAGTGCCTTCATTCTGCATACCCAGCTCTTCCAGTGCCTGATAAACGGTAATGCATTTCCGATATTCCTGTAAATGAAAATAAGCTTGCCCCATTTCGTTCATCACATTAGCATCGGTGTGGTTTTTCACTAGCTTTTCACCTACCTCAATAACTTCCCTATATTTTCCAAGCTGATTGGATAGGGGTAATTGAGCCTGCTGTAGCGTAAAGTTTTCTGTATCTGAGGCTATAGCTGTTTCCAAAACATTGTAAGCCTGCTGATATTGTTTAAGATCTTTATAAGCCGTGGCTAGATCATATGCCACATCAGGATCTTTAGTATTCAGAGTATTGGCTTTTTTAAGTAAGCTCAACCTTGCTTCAGGAGCATCTTCATAAGCTGCCAGTTGCTTATAGGCACTGAAATTAAGACTGTCGAGATGAATAATCTGCTGCAGGTAAGATTTTGCATTAGCAATATTACCCCGTTTGGAATTGATATGAGCCAAACTGAATAAAATAGGAAGATGGTCAGGCTGAATGCTATTCGCTTTAAGATAGCTTTTCTCTGCTTCCGGCAGTTTTCCTGCCATCATATGGCAATAGCCGATTTGAGTCAGTGCTTTACTGTCCCGGGAATCTTCCGGATATATACTTTGTAAATATTGTGCGGCATCACCGTAACGCTGTGTTTCGTAATATTCGAGAAGTTTTTCGGTATCTATTTTTGCTGTTTGAGCTGTAAGGTGGATCGAATGGTAGAGGATGATTAATAAGAGAAACCGTATTTTCATGCTTGTTATTTTTTTTAACTAAAATATAGGATGTTTATTAAGTTTACAAATTTAGCGGTCACTTATTGGTGATTTTTTTAAGCTTAAAATAATGCGGTCAAAAAAAGTAAGGATATTTCTGTCCAAAGATTTCTTATATTCACCATAGAGAAATCTAAAAAACTTCAATCTATCCATTCATTTAAAACGGACTATAATGGAAATAAAATCTGTACAATCTTTTGTCGACTATTATGAAAAAATCCGGGCAAGAACTATCCGTATTATAGAAGTAGTGCCGCCGGAGCATATCAATTTTTCTTATAAACCGGGAAAATTCACGATAGGAGATCAAATAAGACATATTGCGGCTATTGAGCGCTATATGTATGGAGAAACGATCTCAGGACGGAAAAGTGCTTATCCGGGATGCGGAAAAGAGCTGGCTGATGGTTATGAAAATACCGTTGCTTATTTTAATGAAATGCACAGGCAAACCATGGAGATTATTAACGGTTTTTCTGATGAAGACCTTAACCGGAAATGTTTAACCCCTGCAAATCACGAGATTTCAGTGTGGAAATGGCTTCGGGCAATGATAGAACATGAAATTCATCATCGTGCAGAATTATATATTTATCTCAATATGCTGGATGTAAAGACACCTCAGATCTATGGTTTATCCGCAGAAGAGGTGCAGGAAATGAGTGTAAAGCTGTAATACCTCTATCTTTAATGATCCAGAAAAAGTATAGACAAAAGAAAAATAAGCTGGAAAATACCGGAAAAGCCTGATGTATAGGAGGGAAATAAGGAAGGCTAAGAAAATATTAATTTTTGTTGAAAAATATTTTGCCAGGAATAAAAAACTTTCTATATTTGCACCACTGAAAACAACGATAGTATCGGAGTTTAAGGAGAGATGGCAGAGTGGTCGATTGCGATAGTCTTGAAAACTATTGACTGTAACAGGTCCGGGGGTTCGAATCCCTCTCTCTCCGCAAGAAAAAACCTTAGAATAATTTATTCTAAGGTTTTTTTTTATTGTTTAGAGTTATCCAAAATAGGCTAAAGAAGTATAATTGAAAGGAAACCATTCAGTGAATCATCTTTAAATAGCATTTTGACTCACTGAACAACAAGCAAACAGGTACTGATGAGATTTTTCAATTGTGAATTTTATGAAAATTAGAAAATAACCTATTTTTAATATTTATTTTTTTGCGATTTATATATTATTTATAAAATACAGGTTCTGTAATGCCTTCTTTTACTAATATATTCTTATTCATATTAAAATGCCTTTCGGTCATAAAGTTTAGATATTTCTTTAAAGAATCAAGACTATATTTTTTTCTCAAATTATCTACATTAACAGTATCAATAAGTCCTATTTTAGGCTTAGCTTGTCCATTTTCTTTGTAATCTACTTGTGTTCCAAATAGCTGCTTTTCACCGTTGTTAATCTTAATCCTATCATATAAAAGCGCATAATTTGCAGGGCTTGCATTTTTTTTATCAACTTCCTTTTCTAAGGATTTTAAAACTTTATTTTGAAAATCAACGGATTTGTCAGAGTGTTGGACAATTGCCCAAAACTGTGTTTCTCCTTTTTCTCCTACCTTATCAAATCCTAAATAGCCATATTTTTTATAAAGTAGCTCTGCTCTTTTTGTATTATCTGCCATAACACTGTCTTTAAATGTATTCCATTTTTCACGAGAGTAATTTGCATACTTTCCTTGGGGGATGTATGCTGCTACCTGATCAATTGTTCCCATAGCATCGATTTCATTTGTTAAGTTTCTTTTCTCAGTTGGTGACAATGTACTTTTACAACTGGTAATGAGCAATAACAGGGAAATAGCAATTATTCTTTTACTCATACTTGTTTTTTTAATAAATATAACTTTTATTTTTTCACCAATTTTGACAAATCGTAAAACTTTATTGATTCCTGTTTAATTGGATTTTCACTCCACTCATCCCATTTCCCCGTATAATTATAGCCACATTTCAAAGGTTTGGAAACATCCAGCCCATCATTATTGTTTATGGTCCGTTTTTAAGTTTAGTAATATCAAGGCTTTATGTTAGTGTAAGTAATGTGGATTTATAAATCTATATATCTGTTTGTGTATGGTTTTAGAATATTTACTTTCTTTGTAATGACATTTAAAAACATTCAATAACGAAAAAACACAACTAATGAGACTTAATGAGATGAAAACAATTATAGGAGGTATCGGTAGCCAAGCTGGCCTTAATGACGTGAGAATTGATCTACTTCCTGCTCCTCTTCAAATAGCCAGTAATAAGTAATTTCCAATAATAATGAAAATAAGAATATTTATTATTGTCTGTTTACTATCAGCTTTTATTAATGCCCAAAAAAATACTTTAGCTCCGTCAAAACCAGTTACTGATGAATATTTTGGAATTAAAATCGTAGATGAGTACAGAAATTTAGAAGATCTAGAAAATCCTAATACAACGAATTGGATGAAGTCACAGACTGCTTATACCAATTCTGTTCTTAATCTCATTCCTAAAAGGAATTATTATGTAGATAAAAGGCTAGAGTTTGATAAGAGGCAAGGTTATTCCGTATCTGATTTGAAAATTACAGATAACAACAAATATTTTTATTTAAAGAAAAAGGGAGATGAAAAGGTAGCTAAATTATATTATCGAGAAGGATTTCAAGGAAGAGAAGTATTGCTTTATGATCCTGTTAACTATAGAAGTTCAGAAGTGAATCATGATTTTGTAATCAATTACATTAGTCCTAGCTGGGATGGTAACAAAATTGCTGTTTCAATGGCAGAGAAAGGAGTAGAACTTTCAGACTTAATTATTATCGATGTTAAAAAAAATCAAATTTATCCCGAATTTATTGCAAACACAGCGCCTGCTACTCTGGATGGGGTGAAGTGGTTAGATGACAATAATGGTTTTTTTTATGTTGCTTTGTCTACAACCGATTCAAAATCTAAAGATTTTTATAGAAATACAAAGACTGTTTTATATAAAATAGGAACAGATCCCAAAAAAGTAATTGATGTTTTTTCTGCTAAAAATAATCCTGATTTAAACATTAGTGAAGATCAGTTTCCTATGATTTTAGGCTCTGATATTAATGCCGAGTATTATAAAGGAATGCTGGTGGATTTTCAATCCTATAGAAAAACATTTATAATTAGTAAAAAAGATTTATTAGCAGGTAAAAAAAATTGGAAACCTTTTTCTGAATCAAGTGATAAGGCTAAGAATTTAAGTTTTTGGAATGATAAGGTTCTTTTTCAATCATCTTATAATTCATCTTTTAATAAACTATGCTGGACCCATATTACTAATCCGAATTTTAAAAATGCTGAAATTTTAGTTCCAGAAAAAAAAGACGAAATTATTAAAAGTTATAGGATCACTAAAGATGGTATTTATTACACGACTACTAAAAATGGAGTAGAAGCTAAACTGTATTTATATAAAGATGGGAAAGATAATCTTATTCAACTTCCTTATCCATCAGGAAATATTGACTTAGAATCTAAGGGAGAAAAGTTCTCGGATATTTGGATAACGTGTTCTGGCTGGGCAAATGATGAGCAACGTTTTAAATATAATATAAACACTAATACATTCAATCCTGAAAATCTAGCTCCTATAGGAGAGTATCCTGAATTCAAAGATATTGTTGTTGAAGAGATTGAAATAAAAGCACGAGATGGAGAAGAAATTCCGATTTCTTTGATTTACAATAAAAATATTAAGAAAAATGGCAAAAATCCTTTATTGATTGATAGTTATGGTTCTTATGGGATTTCTACTAATCCTTTCTTTGCTAGGACTTATTTGTTATGGGTAAATCAAGGAGGAATGGTGGCTGTAGCTCATGTAAGAGGGGGCGGAGAAAAGGGGGAAAAATGGCGTTTGGGGGGATATAAAGAAACTAAGTCAAACACTTGGAGAGATTTAATAGACTGTACAGAATTTTTGATAAAAGAAAAATATACATCTAAAGATAAAGTTGCTATTTGGGGAGCTAGTGCCGGAGGAATTACAGTAGGAAGAGCAATGACCGAGAGACCAGATCTTTTTAAAGTTGTTATTGGTGAAGTGGGTTCACTGAATATGCTTAGAGATGAAGCAACAATCAACAGTCAACCAAAAGAGTTTGGAAGTGTAAAAGATCCAAAAGAATTTAAAGCTTTACTAGAAATGGATGCCTATCATCATATTAAAAAAGGAATTAAATATCCTGCAACATTTATAACAGGAGGAATGAATGATCAAAGAGTAGCAGTATGGGAACCTGTAAAATTTGCAGCCAAATTAATGGCCGATAACTCCTCTAATAATCCTATTCTTTTGCAAATAGATTTTAAAGGAGGGCACTCTGGTAATGTTCCTGTTGCACAGCGATATGCTAATTTAGGAGATATGTTCACATTTGCGTTATGGCAATTAGGCCATCCTGATTATCAGCCAAAAGAAAATACGAAAAAGTAAAATATCTTGTTTTCCTTATCATTTTTTTGCTGAGTATGTTGTTCGGACTTCTTTGTTCTCGGTCAAAAACTTTCGAGAGTAGCTTAATAAAGATGATACTTCAGGTACCGTATTAAAGAAAATATGCAGCGATCCTATTTTTCAAGAGGCTATCTATTGGGTTTTGCCAAATTTGTATGATGAGATTAATAAATGGTTTCGCTCGGAAAAACAATTTTCTCCTAAAGAAGATCAAAAACCAAAACAAATCATACTAAAGTATTATAGCCGAATGAGTACACGCTGTACCTCATTCGGCTTGTTTGCAGGACTAAGGTTGGAAAAATTGGATAAAAATGTTCTCTTACTTTATTTTTTAAGCCTGAACAGATCAAAAGAATTGTATTGAGGATCGTAACCTGTTAAAAGTTTGGTCTTCTGGATATCAAGTCGTTTATACCTATTGTTGGAAATGGCATTTAGTATTTCAAATTTTATATTTTTAGATTCAATACACAGATGCAGGAGTTGATTTAAATCATCGGGATGCAGATAGGCGCTTAAATCCCGCGCGTTCATTTCTGTGAAATCCTCCGGAAATTCATAGGCTCCGATTCTAAGACATATGGCGCTTAAGTCACTGCTAAAACAATGGTAGGAAAGCAGGGCCTCCCCAAAACATTTAGAAACACCATATAAGTTTCCGGGCTTTATAGGCATCTCGGGATTAAGCTGAACGTCTTTGGGATAACCTTCTATCGTTTGTGCACTGCTTGCATAGATGATTTTTTTACAACCGGCTGCAATGGCAGCATCAATAACATTCTTTGTTCCAATGATATTGGCATCCAGTAAATCATCAAATGTGGCATCTGGATTGGCAATGCCACCCAGATGAATAACAATTTCCACATTTTCACAAGCCTTCATGAGGCTTTCCTTATCTGTAAGATTTCCTTGAAAATATTCAATGGATGCATCTTGAATTTTGGGTGGATGGAGATCAAAAATTCTAATTTCATGTTGATCTGAAAAAGATTTGATAAAGTGGCTTCCAATTTTTCCGGAGCCACCAGTAATTAATATTTTATTACGCATACGTATTGTTGAGGAAATTATATAAGTGGTTTAAGATAGTGATAAGTCCATGGTCACTACATGGAGGTTTCTATGGACAAATAAGGGAAAGGTTTACTGGAGAACGAATTGTTTCTTAACGGGAAACAGTTCGTTGGTTATAAAATACCTAGCTCTGCTCACATGCAGGGGCAACATGTTTCAATTGTTTTGCCTTTTCATTTTCTGCAATACTTTTCGGAAAGGTTACAAAGCTCAGAATAAATGTTACCGTCAACAGCAAAATACTCACCCATAAAACATACTGAACTCCATAATAAGCACTTACTATTCCGCCGAGAAATGCACCTAAGGAAATCCCAATATTATAGGATGAAGTCAATAGACTGTTAACGAATTCCAGTGCATGATGCGGAATAGACTGTGTGGTCCGGATATTTGAAACCAGAAATCCACCGGTATGGATCATACCCCAAAGGGAGATAATGATGACCATTGGAGTAAAAACTCCCCCAAGGTAATAAGCAAGAATCTGTACCGACATTAAGAGAAGTAAAAAGAGTCTCGCAGTTACAAGGACGTTGCGATTCAATGCTATTCCCATGAGCCAGTTCCCCAGAGTTCCCATGCCTCCGAAAAGAAGCAGCATCATGCTGATCTGTGCCCCGTCCATTTTTGTAATTTGCTCAAGATAGGCGGTAAGGTAAGTGTAGCTGGCAAACATTGCTGCTAATGTTGCTATACTGGAAATCAGGTTGAGCCAAAGAAGAGGACTTTTCAATATGGCTAGCTGATTTTGTGTGGATTTTGTATGATCTGCCGGAATAGAGGGGATAAAGAGCAACAGGCCGATAAAGGCAATTAAGCTTATAGCACTGCTAAGGAAAAATGATGCCTGCCAATGATGGAAGAGGTCTACAGCATAGGTTGTCAGGGGAATACCGAGCACTGTGGCTAAGCTTAATCCCAACATTACGGTAGATACTCCTTTTGCTCCTTTTTCTTTGAATGCAATGGCAATAGAAATATTCCAGAATAGAGGATGCAGTATCGCCGGTAATATTCGGGCGATCATCAGCGTTGTAAAATTTGTGGAAAAAGCAGAGATTAGGTTAGAAATAACAAATATGCTCATGACCAGGCACAGCAGGAACTTTCTGTTTATTTTGGTTGTAAATGAAGTGATAAAGGGGGAGGAGACGGCTACAGTTATCGCAAAGGCACTAAGCAGCCATCCGGCAGTATCGATGGATACGCCGAATTGTCGACTGATAGTCGGTAGGATCCCAACGATCCCGAATTCGGTGGTAATGATGCCAAAAGCTCCCAGTGCCAGGACGTAGATTGATGTTTTCATTAATGCTTACAATTTTAATATAGCAAATTTGAACAGAAAAATTGTAAAAAATCAGTATATTTTAATGATAAATGGGTATTTTTGTCTTATGAAAAGAGAGAATATAGATCAATTGGTAAAGGTAGAATACCATCAGGCTGCCAACTGTCCCTTAAAAGACAGTCAATTCTCCTTTTTCCAGATTGTATATGTCATTTCAGGAAAAGGATTTCTTAAGATCAATAATAATATGGCCTCTTACAGTGAAGGAAGCCTGATTCTCCTGACACCCAATGATCTGCACTATCTGGAAATTATTGAAAAAACAGATCTTTTGTTGGTGAAGTTCAGTGAACGGTATGTAAAGGAATACAAGTGGAACAGTATTAATTCGATGGAGTGTCTGTTGTATGGAGCTTCTTTTTTATCCGGATGTATTTTGCAGAATAAGCCTGACATTGTCTTGGTTGATTCAATCGTCGTTTCGTTGCTCCATGGCCTGAATCATCCTGACCTCTACCATGAGGAACTGACTCTGCATTATGTGAACGCATTGATTGTAATAGCAGCCAGAAATATTTCAAAGATGAGAGCGGAGAATGTAGCTTCCAATACCGATAAAAGAGTCCTTGATATCATTGATTATATCCAGGGAAATATCCATGATCCGGCATTGTTAAAGGTTTCTGCGATCTCCCAGAAGTTTGGGTTTTCTGAAAGCTACCTGGGGAGCTACTTTAAAAAACAATGTGGAGAAACCATACAGCATTTTATATTGAATTATAAAATAAGATTGATCGAGCACCGCCTTCTTTTCAGTGATATGCGGGTCAATGAAATTGTAACCGAGTTTGGTTTTTCAGATGAAAGCCACCTGAATAAATTTTTTAAAAAACGACATCATATGAGCTTAACGGAGTTCAAAAAGACAAAAGGTCTTGTATCAATGGCTTAATGATCTTATTCTCATTTCTAAATTTTTGAGATTACAATAAATACCATGAAAAACCTTGAATTAATAATAGTATCTGTTTTAAATGCAGCTGTCCCTGTTTGCTTATATTACATGATTATCTTTTATTTGTTCTTTACCCATACTCATTCTTGGCAGCAAGAAAAACAAAAAAATAACAGAGAAAAGAATAGATATCCTTTCTCCGTTTTTCAAGGTTTGTGTTATAAATTTGAATGAGGTAAGGTGTTTTTTAAGAGACAAATAGTTGATCTATATGGCGGCCATCCAATATGACCACTTACTTCCATTAAATACAGCAAGTCTTTTGGCTCCGTTTTTACGGATAAAAACAATCATTCCGGGAGACGGGTTGGGAATCTCGTCCGTAGTTTCTGCCGCAGGAAGAAGCATAGCCTTTGTTTGAGATTCCAACACCAGTACTCCGTTGGCTGAGGAACTATTGGAACCGATAATAACCTTTGCATTCGATTCTTCTGAGACCTGAGCACTTGTTGGCTGGTTGGAAAGAGTGGTGCTGATGTCAGCATCCTGCCCACTCAGATCAATCCAGGACCCGTTATAATATTTTATTCTTGCTGCAGTATTTGCAGACGCATCAAGAAGTAATGTCCCTTCGGTAGGGGATGAAGGAAGACTGCGCGTATAAGGAAGGATGATTCCTTTACTTTGTCCTTCCGGAAATTCGAGCAAAACAGATGTTTTGTTAGCTGCTGAACCTGTTGCATTTCCAATGATAACCTGTGAAAACATCATGGTTGAAAATATCACAGATAGAGTAGTAAATAGCTTTTTCATAACTTAATATTGATTTCGTAATTATGGGCAGGTGGGAGTTGAAAAACAGCTCCATACTCCATCTGCATATACTTTAAGGCACTTGTCAGTCGTATCATATACCATCATTCCTTCAACGGGATTGGTAATATTTCCTAAAGAAGCTTTGGGGATTCGGCTGATAACAAGCCCTTTCGTATCGGATTCCAGGACCAAATGGGCTGAATTTCTTATCGTTGGCCAGGTATTGCTGCCTGCTCTTTGTAAAGTGGTAATCCCGAATTTAGAGCCAATACCTGCTGAGGCTGTGTTTCGGTCCTCATAACATACGGTCTGTACATTCGGGGTAGAAGAAGAACTGTTGTCTGAAGAATCAGCTTCACTCAGATCACCGCCAATACTAGCTGTATTAGTAAAATTCCCAGAATAGTTCACCTTTGCAGTGATATTTAAAACAGAAGAAGCCCCATCATTTAGATTTCCGATATCCCATATTCCTGAGGTGGTATTGTAAGATCCTGTTCCTGCTGTGGCACCGATGAAGCTGTAACCGCTCGGAAGCTGATCAGTCACTTTGATATTGGTGTTGTTTGAAGCACCGTTATTTTTTGCTGTTAGGGTAAAAACTACATTGGAACCGCTTTTAGGAGCTGGATTATCTACAGTTTTGGATACCGAAAGATTGCTCTCCAATGTAGAAAGTCCTATCGTAATACCATCTGCTCCTCCCCAGGAAGAGGCATTACCATCCCCTCTGATTCCCACTCTCAACGTTAAAGTAGTTATTCCCTGACCGTTGACCAATACTGATCCGGATGCTGAATTGGTGCCATTAGCTGTAGGATTTACAGCAGAATTTTTGATAGCGGAAGAAGTTATCGTAAAACTTGCACTGTTACCGGAAAGCCTTGAAAAGGAAACCGGAACATTGGATGAGACATAGTCAAATCCTCCTGCAAACCCCAGATTTCCCTGGAACCCACCCATTCCTCCAATATGGAGAATAGGATTGCTCACAGGTCTGTTGAAGGTAATGGTCAGATCTGCCATCGGATAGTTTCCATTAGTGGGACGTCCGGATAATGCAGCTGCATTTATGGTAATATTAACTCCTCTGTTATTGGTAACATTAATCCCTGTTCCTGTTGCAGCACCGGAAGACGTGAAATTATTATTGGACGGTGCTCCGGCAGAATTCATTAATGGATAAATTAAAGCCCCTGCCGAACCAGTCCAGCCTATTCGGGCTGCATTGGAGTACGTTTGGTTTGAAAGGCTAAAAGTAGCACTTAAAACAGGCTGATATAATGCAAAAGAGGTCCCTGAAGGATTATTGGTATTTTTTCCAAAATTAATCGTTGTAGTGGTTACAGGACCGTTCCCGGTAGGATTTCCATCTCCTGATACAGTAGCAAATTCCAGATTGGGAGCCGTCTGGCCAAACAATGGAAATAGAGAACCGATCGAGAATAAGAGAAGGATGGGTAATTTTTTATCCATAATATTTATCATTTAGGTAGTGAGGAGGTAGTTGTTATTTTTTAACGTGACAAAAGTACCTCAATACTTTACCGAAGAGCGGCAGCAAATCATTCAATCGGTTATGAATTTTATATCAGATTGAATAGACGGTTCTCTGATTTTACAATATCTTTTTTTCATTCTCTAATCCCTTAGTTTTTTTCAGATTCTATAGGTAGTGGGTTATAATATCTGTAACTGATTGAATGATTTACGACATCTTATGCCGCAGAATTGTTGATAATTTAGATGTTATAATTCATGAAAGCATCTGGGAAGATGGCACCTGTTTTTTAAATGATTATTCGCTCTCATCTTCTCAAAATGCCTGGTGAGGGGTCGTGTACTATTTGCCTCTGGCAAGAACTCAGACCCCGCTATCATATAAAACCATTTCTAAAACTATCAATATGAAAAAAGTACTACTTATCTGTTGTTATGTATCCCTGACAGAAGTTCTTTCAGGACAAGTGGGGATTGGTACAACGCAACCGGATCCATCCGCAGTACTGGATATTGTTTCCGGGAGTAAAGGACTGCGGTTGCCCATCGTTAATTTGTCTTCAACGGAAGACCAAAGTACGGTACCTTCTCCCGTAAAGGGATTTATCGTCTATAATCAGGAAGAAAACGGAACAGGTTATACAGCTGTTACCAAAGGATTGTATTCTTATAATGGAAGCCGTTGGAATAAACTCCTTAGCCATAAAAATGCAGAGGAGAAAATTTTAGAAATTCCTTTTCTGGCTCCCATGTTTGTTGCAAGTAATTTGGTGACGGGGGTTCCGGCGACACAGAATGCAGACTCAACTGTATTGCTGACGTTTAACAAGCTTGACTACAATTTTCAAAACGGAGTGACAGGAACAGCTCCTGATTATGATGGATATACCATTCCGGAAGACGGAGTTTATTCTATATCTTTTGCGGTTGATATGAGGAATACTTCCGGAGATGCCAATGGGGAACAGGTTGTTTTTGTAAGAAGAAACGGAACAAACATCTGTGCATATGGCATGCAGCGGAAATTTCAGTTTGGAGGAATATCTAATGATTGTACCTCTTCATTGTCAGCCGGAGATATTATTTCTTTTACCGCAAGATCTACCGGAGCCGCATATCAAATCTACAATACCAATGTTTCCATTTACCAATCACATTAAAAATATTCAGCTATGAAAAAGAAAATAATACATATACTTTTTAGCCTTTTGGTAAATCAGGGGCATGCACAAATGGTTATTGGCTCAGATCAAACGTCTGAAGCTGCTGTTTTGAAACTGGATATGGGAAATAAAGCATTGAAAATCCCGGTTCTGACAATTTCTGCAAAAGGGGATGCACAGATTCCGGTACAGGATCCTGCAAGGGGACTGTTGATGTATAATGCGCAACAGAATATTTCAGATAATCTGGATGATGAAGTTTCTTATTGGGGAAATGGCAATCAGTATTATTCTCTTACTACAGCACAAGGAATAGAGGATGTGATCAATGATAGTCATATTCCTTTAATGATTTTCAGTACGACAGTAGGACAGAAAAATAATATACCCTGTGGTGCAGGAGCATGCTCAGGCTGGACCTGGACTCCCTTTAACCCAACACCAGCCGAAATTCTTATTGATTCTTATACAGCATGGAATACGGGAAATAATACCTATACGATCCCGGCTACCAATACTTATGTAATTGAATACAATACCAATATTTCAAATAATTCAAACGGAGACGGTACATCTTCCCAAAATATTTACAGAAATGGCAGCGGAATCAATAATGCTTCAGGAAGGTATATTACATCTACCAATCGGGCATATACTACAGTGATGATGGTTCAGGAATTTACAAAAGGAGATGTGCTGGACTTTAAATACGTCTACACCCAAAACAATTACCGGCTGCAAACCGGAACAGTTAATATTTATAAATACTAATACAATGAAAAATAAATTATTCAATGCCTGTTCCTTAATCATGCCCCTTTGGGTATTAAGCCAGGTGGGCATCGGGACCTCCACTCCTGCACAGGGAAGCGTACTGGATGTGGTAAGTGATGATAAAGGGATGTTGATTCCCCGCTTACAGCTCAATGGGATTAATGATATAACCACTGTTTCCGTTACGGGCGATGATGTGGGAATTGTGGTATATAACCTTCAAGATGCGGGGCAAAACCCGTCCAATGTGCTTAAAGATACTTACTATCTATGGAATGGATCCGAATGGGAGGATATGAGTACCTTAAATTATTCCAGAGATGTGATCCGGGATAATAATGTGTCTACGACGCTTTTTGTTGGTCGCCCGGCTGCCACTGTTACGGCAAATGCTTCTACTGCGTATACGGCATGGACGAATGTCAATTTTGCTAATGAATCACTCGATAGTCAGAATATGCATGATGCGGGTACATTTACCATTCCTGAAGCAGGTTTGTATGCCTTTTCAGGAGGAATCAATATTGCCCGATCCAATAATTCAGGAGCTAATAAATATTTTGGAGGAAGAATTTTACTGAACGGAACTGCAGTAGCTACGTCAATGTTTGGAACATCAGGAGGAGGGAGTGGTGGATTTATTCCGTTATATTGGAATGCCTGGCTGAATACGGGGGATATTGTACAAGTACAGTACAGAATGCGTGATTCTACTGCTACAGGTACTTTTACATTGAATGTAGCAAGTAATATAAGTGTTATTAAAAATTCAAATTAGAATACACCAGAGTAAATGTTAGTAAATTGTTTGAGTTATCTTTTGGCAGGCCTTTATGAGTAAGGTCTGCTTTTTATATGTGAAAATTGATAAGTAGTAGTATTCAAATGATAAACATTGTTATAATTTGAATAAATTGATGAATAATATGTATAATAAATAAAAAAGAATGACTCCCTAATTTTGCAGAGAAAGACTTAATCCTCATTTGGAATTCACGAAAAGGATATTTCAAGTACTTACAGCTTAAACAAAATCTTATGCAAAATCTTAAAAAAATACGACTTACTTCATTGCTTTTTTTCATCTTGTTAACTGCCGTGAAAGCTCAGATTGGTATAAATACAGTGTCTCCCAAGGCTACACTGGATGTAACGGCTACAGCAGATGATATACAGAAAACAGATGGTATCATTGCCCCAAAACTGACAGGGGATCAGCTTAAAGCTAAAGATGCTCTGTATGGATCAGCACAGGATGGAGTTATTATTTATGTTACCAATCCTCTTCAGCCTAATAATACAAGCTCCAGGACTATCAATGTTCTGGAAAAAGGATATTATAATTTTGATGCTTCCAGGGGAACAAATGGAGAATGGGTCAGATTATTTCACCGTTATTCTCAAACACTCGCAGGAGGAGCAACGGGAAGTGCAAATGGAGGAGGGGCTGTGACTATCAACTCTGCGAATGCTTCGAACGGAACCGCTACGTTAGTGAGTAGAAGTTTTACATTAACCCGCCCGGGTCTTGTTAGCTTTACTTTTTCAATACCTATTACCAATGTTGCACTGGCTAATGGTTCGGCTCTGAATGGTGGAATTTCAAAATTACTGGCCGCGAATATGTTCATTACCGGAGGCTCTTTAAATAATTATTTGATAGTAAGAGATGGAATTTCCATTGCCAATGCTAATTCAGGAGCTTATACAAACAGCGGGTATCAGGTCAATGGAAGCCGTACGCTTTTATTGGGAGCCGGGACGTATACTGTTACATTGAACCCTCTTGTTTTTGCTCAGGATTCCGGAGGAATAAGAGCTACTTTTGGAGATAATGGGTATGCAGACACAGTGCTTGATATTATAAATTTTCCGGTACCATAATCCTTGGTAAGACAAGTTAAATAGTTCAGTTTTAAGTTTGGAAACGGAACCGGAAGTTGAAACAGCTTATTCCATTGATTAAGGAGCTCTCATATACTAAAGCGTCCTTCTCTAAAATTAAATTTCTTTTTAGTCTAATCATTTTTTTACCTGTTTTTATGATTGAAAAAATAAGTCCTCAATCTACTGATTTGGATAAGTTTCAATACGATTTTAATGCTTACAATGAGGTTAAATATCACGAATTAAAAGATGACATCTTGCTTTCCAAAGATATATCACATGATTTTTTTTCCATTTTTTTATTTGAAAAAGTTGAAGGTAATCATACAATAGAAGGTAGAGAGTTTCCATTACAAGACTTTCAGATGCATCTTGTTTTTCCTGGCCAGATTCATAAATGTGAATATGAAAGATGCACCAAAGCCTATCGGTTTATTGTCTCAAAACAAATACTTAATATGTTTGGAAATTATCTGATGTTTCCTTTTTCATTTTATAAAAAACATCCCAGTTTTGAGCTTTCTTCTGAGGTATTTTATAAACTGCTTTATGAATTTCAATGTATTTATTGTGAGCTCCAGAGAAATGAAAATGTCTGGGAAATTGTATTGCAGAGAATACGGGTCATTACCCTGATGATCAGTAAAGAAGCCTGCAGGCTTTTCTTTATAGATGATGAAAATGCAGCTACCAAAAGACTGGCAGATTTTTTCAAATTGGTCATAGAGCATTTCAGAACGGAAAAAAATGTAAAATTTTATGCAGACAGGATGTCGCTAAGTCCTAATTACCTTAATATCATTTGTAAAAGGTATTTTGATAAGACTGCTTCATCAATCATCAATAATGAATTGATTCTTGAAATTAAAATGCAGCTAATCAATTCTAATAAATCAATAAAAGAGATTGCCTTTGATCTTGGATTTAAAGATCTATCTGGTTTCTCAGGCTTTTTTAGCAACAATACAGGCATGTCTCCCCGCGATTTTTTGATAAAATATAACAGAAGCGGAATCAATTAATTTTTTAAATCAGGCTTTTCCGGAGAAGAAAATTGACTGTGTTGAGAGATACGGCCGATAGAATGATGATGACCTTATATTACTTAATGCTTTTAGGATGAAACACTTATTGGGGAAAAATAATAAAAACAATGACATTATATATGTTGAATGTACTGATAAAGATATTCACAAAATAGAAATGATCATGAAAGATGATTCATTGTCTCTTTTTTTATTTGAAAAAGGAAAAGGAGTTCATGTGATAGGAGAAAAAGAATATTCTGTTGAGGCAAGGCAGGTTCATATTGTATTTCCCGGTCAGGTGCACCAGCTTAGGCTTCCGGAATCATCCCTTTTTCACCTTATTCTCATCTCTAAACATAGGTATGCAGAAATTACAGGAGGGATACAGATTCCGTCAATGGTATGTCAGAAATACCCTGTCATCAATATTTCTCAGGAAACGTTTAGTCTGCTGACAAGAGAATGTAGAGATATTGCCTTCGAAATCATTGAACACTCTTGTGTGATGCAATATATCGTTGATACCAAAACTAAAATTATTTTACAAAGCATCAGCAGGGAGATACGGAGAACTTCCGGAGATTTACAAATTTATGATCAACATCCGGTGTTGTTTATGTTTATCGTATTAATAAGGAAACATTTTAAAGATGAAAGGACCGTGAATTTTTATGCAGGAAATTTAGGTATAACAGCCAATTATCTCAATGTATTGTGTAAAAAGCATTTAAAACAAACAGCATCTGCGGTTATAGATAAGGTAATTATACCTATGATTAAAAAAGATATCATGACTTCAGATGACTTGTTGGTTAATATAGCTTACGATTATAGCTTTCAGAACTATGTTCACTTTTCCAGATATTTTAAAAAGTACGTAGGCCTGTCTCCAATGGCTTACAGAAAGAAGGCGTAAGGTGCAAAGTGTCACGGGATATACAAAGGAGGGAGTAGCTTGTTCCAAATCCCTTCTTGTTATAAAATCAGAAACCGATTGAATAATATCTGCTATCTAAAAACATCTTATAATGCTACTTTTGAAATTGTACGGTGAAAATATAGCCAGAATATACTAACTCCAGAATCTTTCATAATATGAATTTTAAGGACATCCATATTGGACAATTAATCAAACTAAGAATAGAAGAGTCAGGTCTTAACGAAGACAGAATCGTTAATTTTTTTAAGCTTCCGCTAGCAGAAATTGAAGCCATGTACGAGAAGCAGGATATCTCCGTTGAACATTTACTGAGATGGTGTAAAATCCTTGAATATGATTTTTTCAGGTTGTATTCTCATCATCTTATTTTGTATTCTCCGTTGTCGAAAAATATAAAGTCAAATACAACTAATGCTTTGCCGGTCTTTAGAAAAAATATTTACAGCCAGGAGCTGATCAGCTTTATTTTAGAACAGATTGAAAGTGGAGAAATGACCGGAAATCAGGTGGTTAAAGAATATGGGATTCCAAAATCAACGTTATCGCGATGGAATTTTAAATATTCTGAGAATAAACTGGATTCTGAGTCCTAAGTTTTTTTAACAGACAATACGTGAACAATGAAAAATATAAAAGAACCTGACTATAAAAGAATTTATTCGGATCTCATCAAAAAGAAACTCCCATACAAGGAAGAATACTGTCGTAAAATTTTGTCGAAAAGCAAACTGGAGATTTTAGATGTGATTCATCTGAACAAAATCCTTTTTGGAAGTCATCAGGCTAACCAAAAGTATAAAGCCTATGATGAAAAGACGATCAGAGAGATTCTCACTTATCAAAAAAAGCATAACCTGAATAATCTGCAATTGGCGAAGATGTTTTCCTTGAGTCGGAATACGGTTACCAGGTGGAGAAAGACCATATTAATTTAGAATATACTTTCTTTAAATGCATCGCAGATCGTTTTAAGGTGCCTGTTTATTCAATTGGGTTCAGGTTATTTCCCGGATATTTTGACTCTAGTGTAAAGACTAATTAGGTCTTTGTATCCTACACTATGCCCTGTATTCTTTTGGTGAAAAATTGCTTTTCTTCTTAAAAAAAGAAGAGAAGGCTGCCATATTATCAAAACCAAGATTAAAGGTGATTGTTTTGATGGAATCCTCCGAAAATCTCAACTGTTTTTTTGCCTCCTGCATAATTTTATAATGGATCATATCCGTAGCGGTCATATTCATGTGTTTTTTACAAAGAATATTGAGGTAATTAGGGGTTACAGCCAGTTTATCTGCATACCAGCTTATAGATTTATGTTCAATATAATTCTCATTGATAAGGTCCCAAAACTTTTTTGTGATGGCGTTAGTTCTAGGGAGAAGGTTGTCTTTAATATAACTTTCTGCTTCCCTTCTCATCATTGATGCAAGGATATCCATACGCAGCTGTAATATTCTCTTCCATGAATCATCATGATTCAAAAATGTTACGTCTCTTTTAATACCTTCCATTTCAGCATCTACATGGGTAAACATTGTTTCTGAAAGCTTAAAAACAGGATTGAGATTATGTCTCATAAAGCTAAATTCATCTGAGCTTGAAAATGTTTCAAATATTTTCTGACCTACCACAATTTTATGGGCAATAGTTTCCGGGCCTGTAACCCAGTGGTGATGCTGTCCGGGAAATAAGAAGTGAAGTTGATTATTAGCAATGGGAAATTCACGGTCATCGATATAATGGATTCCACTTCCTTTGATAAAGAGCACCACTAAGAAGTAGGTACATTTGGTCGTCTTATTATAGCTATCGGTACCGCGGATCTGCTTATAGGCTACAGCATCATCCGCCAGTTTAGCAGGCGTTGGGTTGGTTTCGTCCATAGTGTAGGTTTAGTACTTAAATTTATTACTTATAAATAATAATTGTGCCAATTATCTGTCATTATTTTTTTGAAAATTTCATATATATTTAATTTCTTACCCTGTTTATGTAATCATACTTCAGAAATAATCAATATATCGATTTGTAATAAGCATAGGTTTTAGCCTACCTCGGTGTGCCCACTTTTTTACCTTCTAAAATTTTCCTGTATTTCTAACATACTTTAGTTTATGAGTTAAAAACAGTACGTTCAATACTTTTTGTAATATGCTTCTGGCAGGTTGATTATATCATCATCTGTTTATGATATTAAAACATTCAATTGCTTTCGGTTTTTATTGTTTTTTTTATCATAATTATTAAAGGGTATGGATGTTGAATTGATAAAATGAAATAAAAATGTACCGAATGAACAATAAGTTTATTGAGAAGGATTTTGAGTTTGAGGCTCAGATTAAAGATCATATTGCATATTTTCCTTTAGCTGGTGAAAGTGAGATTTCTGGTTTTAGAGCACCGGATAGTTATGTTTTTATATTTTTTGAGAAAGCTTTCGGGAGCCATTTTATTGATTTCGTTGAGTACGAAGAAAAAGACAATCAGGTTCATATCTCATTTCCCGGACAAATTCATTCCTGGAAAACAGAAAAAGGAGCTAAGGGCCATAAGCTGATTTTATCCAAAGAGTTTATAGAGATGAAGCTATACAATTCAAGATTTTCATCGTTACTTCTCAACAAATTTCCAGTTCTTGATATTCCGGCAAAGATCAGCAAAAAGCTGTCGCGTGAGTTTAAAATGATCCAGGAAGAGTTTGGAGAAGAGCCTGTCAACTGGGATGTAATAAGCTCGAGGGTAAAAATTATATTCTCATTTATTAATAAGTGTATTGATGAAGCAGAACAGGATGCCCTCGTGATGAACAGAAGAAGTCCGATTATCTTAAATTTTATTGAATTGATTGAGGTCAATTTTACTGAATCAAAAGCAGTAGCGTACTATGCAGATAAACTGGCTGTAACCCCTAATTATCTCAATATTCTTACAAAAAGCACACTGGGAGTTACTGCCAAGGAACTTATTGATGCAAGAATAGTGCTGGAAGCCAAGCGGCTTCTAAAGGGTTCTGACCAGACAGTTAAAGAGATTGCTTTTAATCTGGGCTTCTATAGTATTGCATCATTTTCTTCATATCTTCAGGGGAAAACGGGGCTATATCCCACCAAGTTTCGCGAATAAGAGTATAGGAGTATCATGATAAAGTCATCTGACTCTGGTTTTAGGTGATGGAGTATTTCCTGTATGACCTCTTCTAAGTTGCCTGATATACTTTCTAGTCATATATATTAGCATATATAGTGTGACAGGAATTATAAGATGAATTAAAATACTGGTTATTTTCATTGAATTTCATTGTTGAGATATTAAAAAAAGCGGCTTAAAAAGCCGCTTTCCATTTGTGTTTTAGCAAAACAGAATTTAAATTCTGCTCGCCTTGAAGAGGGAAAGGTATTGTGTTTTAATCCTGTTTTTTCCAGTATGACCATTTATTTCCATTACATACCGCAAGTCTTCAATAAAAGAGGTTGTTTAATTCTAAGCATTCCTTACAGTTTGATTTTTACGATGCAAAGGTATCTGATATGGAAAGGATTGGACTTATATAAATTATTTGCATGTTTAGTGTAATTATAAATAAAGGTTTTAACAGTGTTTATAAAGGAATCAGAAAGTTAATCAATAAACAAAAGTTGATGTTGAGCATAAGAGGTGGAGTCTGAATATATTTTCCGTGTCTTGTGCTTGAAAATTTCACTGATCAGCCTTTTGAGAAAATAGATAATGGGATTGTATTGTGGGAGAGAATTTCAAAAACCAAAAAAAGCCGGCCTAGAAAAGTAGAAATGAATATGGAATGGCCGGCTATTTTTTTGGCCCTCATAATAATATATTGAAAAAGTGATGCTAATGTATCAATTATACTTCGCAATGGTGATGATTGAATGTATTCAGGAACTTTAATGAATTATAACTGAAGGTCTTTTATCCCATTTGAACCTATTCCAAATATATGTTTTTACTCCCATGAATAGTATTTGCAAATAATGGAATAGTTCTAATAATCTTATAGCGTAAGACTCATCTTATTTTTACAGACCGGATTTCAGTTACATTTACTGGTTTCCAGTTAGTCACATTATTTCATAAGTTGAAGCCGGCATCTATGTGTCGGCTTTGTGGGTATCTATTTACCAAATTGATAGTAGGGGTACTTTAAATATAAAAAGTAGTAGAGAGTATCCTATGAGGAAACTTTTATAGGTTTTGATTCTTCACAAAGAAGCCTTAGGATCAGAGATCCTAAGGCTTCCTGTATTGATAACTTTTTAGTTTTAACTTAATATATCACAAGGTGCTATACAAATCACCCATGGACATCTTTTTATTCCCGGTGGTGGGCAGCATGCTTCGGAACAACCTGATGCTCCACCATTAATACTTTTTAACTGATCTCTTGAAATTTTCTTACAATTTTTCATGATAAAGTCATTAACTGGGTTCAACGTAAAACTAAGGCTGGTTTCCACCACCACATCCGTCATATGGCATACATTGCCACTTTCCGCCGATTAAGCATATTTGACCACCTGGGCAGTTAATTCCCCCTTTGATTGATTTCATTTCCTGTCTTTGGATTTTTTTTAAATTTTTCATAATATTAAGCTTATTTGTAATTCGAAATTAATCAATTTTTATTAACTGAAGTGAAATTATTCTGAATTTTTTATCTTTATTGAGTTTGTGATATTGGTGTTTTGTCTTAAAATTTGTTAATTAAATAATCCGAAGAGGCCTGGATGCGTGTAGAAATACCTGTTTAAACGGAATGCAAAAAATGATTGTATCAGGATAAAATCTTGTCTTGTGGCAAGTGAGTTTTCCCAGGTACTTGGTAATTTTGAATAAGAGTTTTTTGATTAACCTAAACATCATATTATGAAAAATTTATTTAAGTTTCTTACACCCTTGCTCATTGTGCTCTTCATGATGCTGACAGTATCAGAATTCTACGGGCAAAAGCTAACCCCATCTGGTAGTGGTTATGTACCCGTTAACAATACCAAAGTATATTATGAAGTGTATGGTGAAGGTAAGCCTATTGTATTATTACATGGTGCTTTTATGACCATTGATATGAATTGGGGACAGCTGATCCCGGAGCTGTCGAAGACCCGTAAAGTAATAGCCCTTGAATTGCAGGGACATGGGCATACACCGTTTTCAGAAAGGAAATTAGCGCATACTACTTTAGCCGGCGATGTAGCCAAGGTCATGGACTATCTTAAAATTGAAAAGGCCGATGTTCTAGGCTATAGTTTTGGCGGAGCCGTGGCTTACCAGTTTGCCATACAGAGTCCTGAAAGAGTAAATAAACTGGTGATTATTTCTGCTACCTATAAAAGTACCGGTTGGCTTCCTGAAGTAAGGAATGCTTTTAAGGTGATGAAACCGGATCTTTTTATGAACAGCCCTATGCAGGAAGCTTATAATGCTGTAGCTCCAGATAAAACAAAATGGACAAAATTTCTGGAGCAAATGATAGCATCTGCCGGACAGCCATTTGATTTGGGGGATTCCAATATTTCAAAAATTTCTGCACCCGTTTTAATCATATCCGGTGATAATGATGGCCTGGATAAAACGGAGCTTGCAAAAACCTATACATTACTGGGTGGAGGTGTCTCCGCTGATATGGCTCCCATGCCGAAATCTCAGCTGGCGATTGTTCCGGGACAGGGACATGTCAGCCTGATGATGCAGACTGCAACGATCCTCAGCTATCTGAACGGTTTTTTAAAATAACTTAATATGTTACCCGGTAAAGTTAGATGACAGATTTTATCTTAATTCATAAATAGATCAATATGAGAAAAATAACCGTTTTATCAATGATTACACTGGATGGTGTAATGCAGGGACCTGGCGGTCCTGAAGAAGATGTATCCGGAGACTTCAAATATGGTGGCTGGACAGTATCTTATGGTGATGAACTTTTTGGGCGGATCATGCATGAAGAAATGAAGCCGGCTGATTATCTTTTGGGAAGAAAGACATTTGATATTTTTTCATCGTACTGGCCGGATCATGCTAAATTTTGGCCGGCTATCAATGAGGGAACAAAATATGTACTGTCCCAAACTATGGAACAGTCGGATTGGAAGCATACCGTTTTTCTCAGAAATTTGACGGACATACAGAATCTTAAACAGTCTGAAGGTGCTGATATTCAGGTTTGGGGGAGTAGTGAGCTTATTCATTTGTTGCTGAAGCACGACCTTGTGGATGAACTTCGGCTTAAAATTTACCCGGTGATTCTTGGCGAAGGAAAAAGACTGTTTGACCACAATGCAGTTCCGGCAGCCTTTATCCTGGCAGAGAGTCATATGACCTCAAAAGGAGTGATCATCGCTCATTATAAACGGGCCGGTGAGGTTATAACAGGTAATATTGAAATCTAGGTAAGCTTATCTATTGAATTATATTGTACAATTACTGAAAACGTATACTATGGACACAAAATTTGAAGCAGGAATTAATATAGCCATAAAAATTCCCAAAAGTAAATATGAAAAAACACTTGTTTTTTACAGAGACATTTTGAAATTGGAGGTCGAAGAGAAACCCATTGATAATCCCACTGTGTCCAGAACACATGAAGTGAAATTCGGCAACAATATAATATGGTTAGATTGTGTGGATAACTACACGCACTCTGAAACCTGGTTACAGCTTACCGTTCCTAACGTGGAAGAGGCAGCAGAATATCTGCGGTCAAACGGTGTGGAAACCTGTGACGAAATTGAGGAACTTCCTGAAAATATGCATTGGATTACCGATCCTGCAGGTACAGTGTTTAATATACAACAAACATAATAACAGTACATGCCAATTTCAGGCTAATGGGAGTTGGCATCTTAGAACTTTTTACAGCATATTCGGGGTAAAGACCCTTACAAAAAAGCAGAGATCAAATGATTTCTGCTTTTTTTGGAATCTTATTGATTCATTTATTCAGGTACTGTCTCCATAAATTTGAGTATTTCTTCTCCGATTTCTTCGGCGTTAGTTTCCAGTGCGAAGTGTCCGGTGTCATAAAACGTAAGCCTGGCATTCGGTATATCTTTTTTATAAGCTTCAGCTCCTGCCGGTAAAAAGTACGGATCTTTGTTTCCCCATACCAATAGCATTTTGGGTTGGTGTTTCCTGAAATACTCGTGGAATTTAGGATATAAGGCTACATTGGTTCTGTAATCTTTCATTAAATCCAGCTGTATCTCTATATTGCCGGGTCTGTCAAGGAATTTCTGGTCCAGCGTGTAGGTTTCCGGAGCTATTAAAGATGGATCAGATACACCATGATGGTACTGAAACTTTGTCACTTCTTTAGATACAAAGCCTTTCAGTGCAGTCCGGTTGGCTTCCGATGGATCCTTCCAGTATTTTTGGATCGGATTCCATTCATTACTTAAACCTTCTTCGTAAGCATTTCCATTTTGGGAAATGATACCCGTAATCTTTTCCGGATTGTTCATTGCCAGGCGTAAGCCTACCGGTGCACCATAGTCAAAGATATAAATAGTAAACCGTTTCATTTCCATGGTATCAACAAACGCCTGTATGGTGGCAGTAAGATTGTCGAATGTATAACTGAACTGTGTATGATCCGGAGCATCCGAATAACCGAATCTAGGTAAATCGGGAGCTATTACGTGATAATTTTTGCTGAGCATAGGAATCAGATTCCTGAACATATGAGATGAGGTAGGGTAGCCGTGCAGTAAAAGTATAGTAGGCGCCTGTGAAGGGCCTGCTTCTCTGTAAAATAAGTTTAACCCGTTTACTTTAACGTTGCAATAATGGATGGAATGGTCTTTCATACTGTGATTATTTAAATTTAACTTTTGATTGGATTGTGCCAGCGTCAAATGGTTTACGGATAAGCCAAGTGACAAACCTACAATTACCCGTTTACATATTCTTTTCATTTATTTTTTTTGAACATTCAAAATTAATACGGATATTTGATTATTAAAAACGATTAGTTTTGATTATTGTAATCACTTTTTATGATGAATTGAGATGAATACAAACGATTTGAAAATATTTGAAGCTGTAGCAGAGAGTGGAAGTTTCACAAAAGCAGCTTCCACGATGTTTACCGTTCAGTCCAATGTCACAGCGAGGATAAAAAGCCTTGAGGATGAGTTTGGGGCTAAACTTTTCTCACGTACATCCCGCAAAGTAGAACTTACTTCCGAAGGGATCATCCTGATGCAGTATTGTAAACAGATTCAGCATTTGATGGAGGAAGCAAAGCGCAACATCCTAAGCAGTAGTCATGTGAATGGCAGTCTGAAAATAGGATGTATAGAAACAACGATGGCATTAAAAGTACCTGAAATGCTCAATGCTTTTGAAGAAAAATATCCCGGTATCGAATTAGAATTTAAGTCAGATACCCGGAATTCACTGATATCCGATGTTCTGAATTATAAGCTTGATGCAGCTTTTGTCTCAGCTCCTCTTACGATCAACGGATTGGAAAAGATAAATATAAAGGAGGAACGGCTCGTTATTTTGTCATCTTCGGAAGGACCATCGCTACAGGCCCTTATGTTAAAAGAACCATTGAAAATTATAGTTTTTGATGAGGGATGTATTTTCAGGGGGAGATTAGAATCCTGGCTAAGCCATAAAGGGATTCTTAATTACAAAAGTACTGTACTGAATTCTATAGAGGGAATTATCAACTTCGTGGAAGCCGGCCTGGGAATCAGTTTACTGCCGGAAGAAGTGATCTCCAACTATTATTCGGGGAGGAAAATAAAGAGCTATGGTCTGAACAGGCAATTGGGAACAATGAATACTGTACTTGTTTTTAGAAAAGACGGCCCTCAGTCAAGAGCTTTACAGTGTTTTATAGATATGTATTCACCATTATGAAAAACTAGGGTGTTCAATAAAAAAAGGGATAATGAATATCCCTTTTAAAATTGTTAATCCGCTTAGAAGTGTGAAAAAAAGAATAACTTCCATTCTCTTTATAAAACAATATTGTTATATTCAGATATAGGTACTTTTACCTGAAAAATCGTTTTTGCATACTGTCAATTACCGCATCAATTCCATCTTTTCTTAACCATGTGTACTCTGTTGAGGCGAGATCACCAGCTGTATAATGCAATTGTTTTTTACCATCTGTAGCTGCTTCATACACTATGTTTGCAATACTTTCGGGAGTGTCACGCTGGGCGGCAGCATCTCCTCTCATCGCAGTAATATATTGATCAAAAACCTCCTGATAAGCTTCATGGGTAACCATTTGTGCATTACTACCAAAATTGGTCTGCATATAAGCGGGCAGTATGGTTTTGATCCCTATACCCAGTCCGTTTAATTCATAACTCATTCCTTCTGTCCATGTTTCCAATGCCGATTTTGTTGCCGCATAAACAGCAACAAATGGATAAGGAATGTTTGCGGTAGAAGATGTTACTGTAATAATGGTTCCGTTTTTTCTGGTTCTGAAATAGGGAAGGAATGCTTTTGTAACAAGGATTGTTCCTAAAAAGTTGGTATTGATTTGCTGGGCCAGCTGTTCATCGGTAGTTCCTTCAAAAGCACCCATAAGTCCATAAGCCGCATTGTTAAACAGCACATCTACCGGGCTTATTTCCTCTGCTTCAGATGCTGCCTGAACAATTTGTCTGACATTGCTGATATCTAATTTCAAAAGATGGACGTTGGCTAGCTGCGTAAGTTCTGTTTCTTTTTCGGGGTGTCGCATCGCAGCAATTACAGTCCAGCCTTTTGAGGCAAATAATTGGGCGGCTGCTTTTCCTAATCCCGAAGAAGCTCCTGTAATGAAAATTGTTTTGTTCATTTTTAAATTTTTACAATTGATACTGCAAAAATGCATCGTTAAAAAATGAACCTGTTTACCATTTGGTAAAAAGCAGCTTAACGTATATTTTTTCTTATTCTGCTTAACGATTGTTGTGTAATTCCCAGATAAGAAGCGATGTATGAAAGGGGAATACGGTTGACAAGTGTTGGATATTTTTCCATGAACTCCAGATAGCGTGTGGTGGCATCTTGTGATACCAAGGGGCTTACCCTTTCAAGTTTTTGAGCCAGCGATTTATTGGTAATTTTCTGAACAATATTTTCCCAGTCCATGATGGTGTCGGAGATTTCTTTCCAGTCGGAATTGGAAAATACAAGAAGCTTACAATGTGTTGCTGCCTGAATATATTCCGTAGAAGGCACATTTTTGAGGTTAAACAGCAAATGCTTTTCTTCTATGAAAATTTTGGTAATTTCTTCCCCTTTATTGTTGTAATAGCAAATACGGAATATGCCGTCAGTAATAAATCCGACCTGTCTCAAAACCTTACCCGCTTCTGCAAAATATTCATCTTTGTTAAGCTCTATTTCTTTTGCTTTACTTGTAATCAGATCTATTTGCTGTTGGTTCAGGTTACCAAACAGCAGTATGTATTCTATAAACTCTTCCATTACCATAAAATTAGCAATAATTGCTTTGTGATGAATTACCATTTGGTAAAAAGTATTTTTTTAATCCCTGGAGGACTATAGGATAAAGTACCTGAAATCTCAGAGATAGCATCTGTAATTTTTGATTAAAAAGATCATGTACTGCTGATGTGTTTTTCTAACGCAAAGCTTTAGCTTCATTATCCATATTTTCGGGGAGTAAAGGATAGAATCAACGAAGTTGATTCGTCAAAACGTATGGATAAGCATACATCTTCATCAGCGACGAAGTCGCGTCACTTTGCCGGCTTAAAATAAAGCGAAATTATTCATAAGCTTTGCGTTCATCTTTTTAATCAAAAAATAATTTCAAACTGACCTATTGAGTGCTCTCCTTATGTATGCGGACATGAGTAATAAAAAAGATGAGACAGGGATAGTCTCATCTTTAATAAATTGTTAAGGTAAATTAATTTTTTTGCCTTGTTCGGGGAAGATGTAATTTACTTTTAACGGATTGTTTTTCAGTAATTCTTCTTTAATAATTTCAGGATTGTCTTTTGTCGGCTTTCTGTGGGTAACTACAATATTTAAACCTTCCAGATTCTTTTGTCCTGTTTTTTCTTTCAGTTTCTGCAGTTCTTCCAACAGCAGATTAGGAGTGAGGTGGCCAAACAGAAGTTTTTCAGGTTGGCTGTTTGGGAAAGAAACTTCTATTAATATCGTGTTTAACTGTCTTTTTCTTATAAGTGGGGCTACAGTGTTCCAAAGCTTATTGAGCTGATCAGATTTTTCAACCCGATCGGCACCGGTATCCCCTAAATAAAGCAGATAGTGGTCGTCTTTTCTGACCAGTGCGGCACTGCTTTTATAAGGATTGACATGGCTTAGTTCATATGCCGTTATAAAAAGAGGTGTTTTCTGTACTGCGATTTCTTTTCCCTCCTGAAGTTCATTATAATGGTATTTTCCAAGCATAGGCTTTTGGCCCTGATCGGCAAAATTAATCCAGGTATCTGTGATAAAATAATGATTTTGCAGAATTTGAATAACCGGAGCTATAGCAAAAATATCCTTTTTTGCATCAGCCGGAGAATTGATAATAAGCCCTGATAAATGATCCAAATGACCGTGTGAGATAAAATATCCTTTTATTTGGTTTTTTAGAACGGTCTCTTCCGGTCCGTTAAGGCTTTTCAATTGAATTGCCTTCCGTATTCCTGTATTTATTGTTCCTGCATCAAGGGATAGGAACGTACTGTCTTTCGGTGTTCCCACTAAATAAGCTGATAGGTTATCTTCTTGCTCTCCACCATATATACCTAACGGTATAAGGTCAAAGTTTTGAGCCTGGCAGGCCATATGCATCAAGAAGGCCAGTAAAGAAAATGCTGTTTTTTTCATGTGATCTAAAGCTAAGAATCTACCTTTTACGGTAGGATAGGGCAAATTTACATTATTTTTTGACGATTATATCCCTTATTACATTCATAAAACTACTCCTATGAAGCTGAGATAAAAACGAAAAGAGATCTATAACAGACCTCTTTTCATCATATTTTAAACAGCGCATCGGCTATAAAGCTTTAGTATTAAGCCTTGTATCTGCTACTTTTGTTAAAAGGGCATCGCATTTTTTTTCTTCGTTAAGGGTGGCCAGGAAATTTTTGAGACAGAAATTTTCTTTAAGAACCTTAGCATAGGCTGCCAATGTTCCGTAAGTAGCAATTTCATAATGCTCCACTTTTTGTGCTGCAGCGATAATACCGGCATCCCTTACCGATCCGGGAGCTGTTTCTTCCATAATACTTTTACCTTCATCCAAGAGCCCCTGCATGGCATCGCATTTTTTTGCCGTTGCCTTTTTTTTCAGGGATTTAAAACATTCTTCCAGTCTTTTTACATGAATCTGGGTCTCCATTAAGTGATTTTCAATGGCTGTTTTAAGTCTTTTATCTGTTGCATTTTTTTGCATCTTAGGTAATGCCTTAACTAATGCTTTTTCCGCCCAATAGATGTCTTTCAGCGAATCTTCAAACAGATCTTTCAGCTCTTTGGCTGCATTTTTTTTAGCCGGAGTTTTGGCTGTTTTTTTAACTGGTGATGATTTGCTTGCCGGTGCTTTTTTGGTGACTGTTCTTTTTGTGGTGGTTTTGGTTGCCATAATATTAGATTTAGTGTTGTTCACTGTATACCTACAATTTTAAGACCATAGGGGCTTCATAGTAGTGATTTTGAAAAAAACCGAAAGAAGCAACAGTACTCTGGAAAAACAGATTCTTTACATTAGCTGTAATAATATTGAAAACCTGGTGATCAAATCTGACCGCCAGGTTTTTAAGATATATATGATTTTTTATTTCGGCTGCTGCTGTGTCACACAATGTACCATTCCTCCGTTGGCAAATAAATTACGACAATCAATGCCGACTACTTTTTTATCAGGATAGAGGCGCTGGATGATCTCGTTGGCTACTGCATCATTAGGATCGTTATAATTAGGTACTAATACACGGTTATTAGCGATATAATAGTTAATATAGGAAGCACGGCCTACATTTTTTCCATAGGTGGTCATTACATCATATTGAGTCAAAGGAATCTTTACAAACTGATAAGCGGCGCCATTTTTTCCTGTAGCACTGTACAGTTGGGTAATATCACCATCGGGAACCTGCCAATAGGCCAGATCATCAGAGTTCATGGTAACAATGGTGGATGAATTGGCAAATCTGGCAAACCCGTCAATATGCATATCTGTGATGTCCAAGCCTGCTTTTCCCTGCAGCCAGATAAATTTCGTTACTCCTAAGTTTTTGGTAAATATAGCTTCTGCCTGCTGTTGGGTCATTCCCGGGTTCCTATTGGTATTAAGGATAGAACTCTTACAAGCCATTAATACTCCGTTTCCATCAATTTCTACACTTCCACCCTCATTAATCATTACGGAATTGAGATCAATTTTTGGAATATTGGTATCTGTGGCTATTTTAGAAGGAACTGAATTACAGTTGCTGTATTCCGCCTTATTACCCCATCCGTTGAACCCCCAATCCTGAATAAATAAGTTTCCATTGTTGTCCTTTACATAAATGGGACCGTTATCTCTTACCCAAAAGTCATCCGTTGGATACAGTTTAAAATTGACATTCGTAAGTGGAACGCCTGCATTGGTCAGTAATGCTGTGATACGCTGTTTTTCTGTATTATCATACGCTATAATATGGACTTTTTCGCTCTGTACCAACTCCTTGGTCATGGCTACCCACGTTGGATCCAGGCGCTTGCGGTAGGTGGCACCATATTGATATTCATGTGGCCATTGAAGCCAGGTTCCTTCATGTGGAGCTGATTCTTCAGGCATTTTATAAACAACAGTGCCTGCTGGATCAGCCGTACCCTGATTATCTGTTACATCTGTTTGTGTACAGGAGAATAAAAGAACGGGTAATAATAAGAATGGGATTTTCTTTGTTTGCATAATGAATCTGTTTTTGATAGGGCAAAATTAGATCGATTGATGCTTTCAAAGTTGTCCGAAATTGACAACTTACTTCAGAGGTAAAAAAATATAAGTGAGCTGTTCTTCCTGATTATCTGTATGATCAGCATGTTTTTCATATTTTTCTATAATAGGGGTGTGAGAAAATTCGAGACCGGAATTGAAAATCCAGCGGGAATAGATTTTCGTGTAGGTTTCATCTATCGTTTCATAGCTTCCCATATGGGTAAAACGGGCATATTGGCCCCCGAATATCTTTTTTGAAGGCAATTTTTTATTTTGAGCCTGCATGCTGGCACAGGCATCATAGCGACAGTTTATCTCAGTTTTGATCAATGGTTCATCTGCAATAACCCCGAAATACTCAGTGCCGGAAACAGGAAATTCATTTTGTGTAAATTTTTCCCATAATACCTCAATCTCCTCATTGTTGTAATAAGTTGGGGTACTTTGATAATATACGGGTATTGATTTTAGGTATACAATTTCAGGCTCCAGCAATATATCGGATGTTACAGGAATCAGATCTGGTCCGCAAAGGAGCTTTTCCCTGCTCAGTTTTGCTGCTTTAGGGGAAATGCCAAAATGCTGTTTGAAAGCCTTCGAAAACGAGGCTATATTGGCAAATCCTACTTCAATACCAATGGCCGTCAGACTTTCCTGGGTATAAAGGATGCGTTTATAGGCATTTTCCACTTTCAGCCTTTGCTGAAAAGCCCCTATGGTTTCTCCGCAACTGTACTTGAAAATACGCTGTATATTTCTGTAAGAGTAGTGGGATACATCTTCCAGATCTTTTACAGAGATCTGCTGGTCGTAATTGTTCTCCATAAAATGAATGACCCTGTAAATACAGTTTAAATTGTCTTCCATAAACAAGGGTTTTTATTTTCTACATTTTATTAATCCAATTTTTTGAAAATTCAGTTAATCCTTATACTGCTCATTTAGATTCTTCATTTTTGTTGATGATGCAATTTGCTTTCAAATATAAGTAATAGATAGGATCCGTCTTTATTTTTTTAGCTTTTGGGCCTGAACTGTACTGGGAGAATACCCGAATTGTTTTTTAAATGCAAAAGAAAAATGGGAAAGGTTTTCAAACCCCAATTCCAGATAAATATCAGAGACGGGTTTATCTTGTTGTGAAAGTAAAATATGCGCCTCCTTCAGTCTCCGAAGCTGTAACCATTGTCTTGGCGGTATCCCAAAACTCTTTTGAAAATCCCTTTTAAAAGTAGATAAGCTTCTTCCTGTTAAATAAGCAAAGCGTTCAATCTTGGCATTAAAATGGAAATTTTTATCCATAAATGATTTAATATCAATCTTATAAGGTTCTGAAAAGTCAAACAGAACATCTTTAAGATCTGGATCATAAGCGAGCATCAGAATTAATGCTTCCTTTTGTTTCAGGCGAATAAGCTCTGTTGAGGTGGAGGTACTCAATAATTCTTCGTAGGGAAGAAGAGAGCGCATAAAAGTGAGCAATGGCTGGCTGTCCGGTTTTATAAATGTGGAGATATTTTCTTTTTTCTCTGCCGAATATCCATATTCTCTGCTGAAATCCTGTAATACAGCATCGTCAAAATATAGGGTTACCGTTTTAATCTCCCCATTTTTGGGGGGATATTTTGCAAATTTTAAAAGACGGTTTTTACGTGCAGAATAAAGTTCTCCTTCTTTAAAGATGGTTTTTGTACTTCCATCATCCAGTTCCATTTCACCGGAAAGGACTAACCCCAGACTGTGAATTTGTGTGAACTGTTCTCCTTCCCGGAACTCTGAAAAGTGACAGGAGTAATTAACAGGCCAAACTGCTTTCTGATCATTCATTGCTTAAAAGGTAATTTTCTATTGATTCTTATTCAAACTTACAAACTTTTTCCCCATTACAGGAACGTATAAAAAGTTTATTCCTCACAGCCTGGCTGCAAGGAATAAGCTTTTGTTATGCTAAAATGGCTTTGGGTTCTAAATAGGCTTCCAATCCAAAAACACCATATTCACGGCCGATACCGCTTTGTTTAAAACCACCGAAGGGAGCAAGCGGATCATGGGCAAATCCATTAATGCAGATTCTGCCTGCATCAATCTGAGCGGCAACATGTTCTGCATGTTCTTTGCTGGAAGAACTGATATAAGCTGCTAATCCATAAGGGGTGTCATTCGCGATTTTGATAGCTTCCTCTTCGTTTTGATAAGGAATGATAGATAATACAGGACCAAATATTTCCTCTCTGGCAATACGCATATCATTACGAACATTTGTAAAAATAGTGGCCTTTACAAAATGACCATCCTCAAGACCTTCAGGTTTTCCTTCACCTCCTGCCAGTAGGGTAGCACCCTCGCTTTGTCCCAGTCTGATGTAAGTCTGTACCCGTTCATATTGTTTTGCACTGACCATGGGACCAACGGTGGTATCTTCTTCATTTGGCTGTCCTACCTTCACATTCCGGACAGCCTGTTTTGCGAGCTCGTTGACCTCATTCAGTTTATTTTGAGGAACGAGCAGACGGGTAGGGGCGATACATGCCTGTCCGTTATTCATATAAGCTCCAAAAACAGCCATGGGAACAGCCTTGTCAAAATCTGCATCCTCCAGAATAATATTAGGAGATTTTCCCCCAAGTTCCAGGGTTACCCTTTTCATGGTATCCACCGCTCCTTTAGCAATGGTTTTTCCAGTAATTGTGGATCCTGTGAAAGATATTTTAGCAATATCAGGATGATTTGTAATTTCAGTTCCTACTACATTTCCTAAACCATTAACCATATTAAAAACACCCTTTGGTAATCCGGCTTCATGGAAACATTCTGCAATTAGCTGGGTTTGTTGGGCACTCATTTCACTGGGTTTGATCACTGCCGTACAGCCGGCAGCGATTGCTGTAGCCAGCTTATTGCATATAAAGCTGTTGCTGGCATTCCATGGAGTAATAATTCCTACCACACCTAATGGTTCAAAACGTACTTTTGAATGTCCTGCGGTTCTTTCAAAGTCAAAAGATTCCAGTATTTCAATAGTGGTTGTAAAAGCGGAAATGGCATTTTGTACACTCATTTTACAAAACTGAAGAGTGCCCCCATATTCTTTAACCATTGTGGATACTAGTTCTTCTTCCCGCTTGCTGACTGCCTCATGAAGCTTTTTCAGTAAAACAATACGTTCTGCTTTGGTCGTCTTTGAAAAGGTTTTAAAAGCTTCTCTTGCTGCAGCAATGGCCGCTTTGGTATCTTCTTCGTTTCCCAATATCACTTCTCCGGTTTTCCGGTTGGTCGTAGGATCAATAAGATCAAAAGTATCTGTCCCTTGTGGCGAAACAAATTCGCCGTTGATGTAAATTTTATTAATCTGTATCATTTTGTTTGATTTTAATACCACAAAGTTCGTCTGAAATACAAAAGATAATTTTGTTGTACAGTTCAATTTTTGTTTGTTGTATGGTTCATTGTGATTTCAATAGATACAAGTACCTGAGCCTAATACTGATAAACATTAATTTATTTTTCAGCTGTTTGATAAATATTCACTATTTTTACTTCATTAATATAAATAGATCAACGTTTTGGGAACGACTCGTAAACCTATATTCGCTTAGTATCAGCCTCACAAGCCACAGGCTGATCATTCTTTTGTTCAGGTAATTCTACCTGGGCAGGTTTTCATTTAAACATAGTATTCATTTCGTTGCTTTTTTAGAAGCAACAAAATCTGATATTTCAGCTTTTGATCCATGATCTTAATGCTGTAATTCCTTTGACTGCTATGTTAAAACTTAACTAAAGAATACTAAGCACGATTATAGAATAAGTAATGAGTCAGCAATATATATGGGAGGTAAAAGCTAAAAATACCCCCCTCTTAAAGAAGAAATGCAGTCATTGTAATAGCGACAGGTTTTATTGCAGTGATAAATTCAGACTGAACGCTCAAAAAAAGAATATTGATATCTGGTTGATATACCGATGTGTACAATGTAAAAATACTTTTAATATGACCATTTTCTCCCGCGTCAGAACAGAATCAATAAACAAAAACCTCTTCATTAAATTTTCAGAAAATAATACAGAAACTGCCTGGGAATATGCATTTTCCCTCGAAACAAGAAGAAAAAATAATGTTGAGTATGATGCGGAGAGCGTCGAATATGATATACAACATTCCACACTGGATGATATTTTAAATTCCGGGTATGAAATACTACCGGTTACAGTTAAATCCCCTTTTGATTTTAGTCTTAAAGTATATTCTGTGATCCGGATATGTTTAGGTCTTTCTGTCAGTAAATTAAATCAGCTGATAGAAGCTGATGCCCTATCTTTTCAGGGTAAGTCTATACAAAAGAGTCATAGAATTAAGGATGGAGGTATTGTGTATATTGATATAGAAAAATTCAGAAATATTTGTTTTGAAAACGGATAGAATTTCAGTCATAATTCAATCTGACAAACAGAGCCTCCGGATCAGTAGTCCGGAGGCTTTTGTTATTGAAATATTTTATTTTTTACGATGTTTTGTGGTCGAAAATATTAGATATGCATCACAGTCCTGAATACATTTACGGCATTGCCTGTAATGCTGATAATATCGGGAATAGCACTGTCTTTTAGCTTAACTTCCACCTGCACTTTTCCAATACGGTTGATAGCTTCGCCCTGTGTCCCTGTAAATTGGAAAGTATTGTCGGCAGTACTGATGATTTTATTTTGAATAAGATAGCCTCCCAAAGGTCCATTGGCATTTCCGGTAACGGGATCTTCTGAAATGCCGATTGCCGGGGCAAACATTCTTCCATAGGTCAGGATTTCCTTATCATCGGAATCAAAAGTAAATACAAAATAGCCATTGCAGCTGATCACTTTACTCAGCTGGGCTAAAGCCATAAGATCAGGCTGAAGATGATTTAAAATGTTCCGGCTTTTAATACCGATCATAACCTTTGAGTGGCCTGTCGAAGCAATTTGTACAGGGCATTTCTCATCAAGATCTTCCATTGTCAATCCTAATGCATGAACAATATTTTGCGTCGTTAGCGGATCAAAGATGGGGCTTAACTCAAAACGTCCCTGTGTCATTGTGATTTGATAATCGTGATCCTGTTTTTCAATCCTAATAGGTAAAATTCCGATTTGGGTCATTATTCTGATGGTACAGGAGTCCAACTGATCTTCCATTGCTTTTGCATATAATGCCGCAATAGTGGCATGTCCGCAGGAAGGAACCTCTGTTGTTGGAGTAAAATACCTTACATGATATTCGAAATTTTGTTCCAGAGTAGTGGGGCGGAAAACAAATGCTGTCTCTGAATTGTTGAGTTCCCGGGCTATCAATTGCATTTCTGCAGTGGTCAGATTTTCAGCATGTAAAACTACCCCCGCAGGGTTTCCTTTGAATTTTTCTTTAGTAAAAGAGTCAATTTGATACACAATTACTTCCTTCATCATACAATATTAAGTTCAATGTAAAGGTAAGGATAAATGTGTTGTAAAATGCCTTTTTTCAGAGGTATATTTGCGTTTTTAGAACAAATGATCTAGTTGATTAGCTGGGTAAAAGAAAAATCAGGATGGCGCATTTCTATTTCATTTCTGGAAGATGAAATCTGGGCTTCGGAAGCATAGATAAACATTTGCTGTTCGTAGTCATTAATAGCTGTCTGTAGAGAATCATAGTTTCCGCCAGTGAGATTTCCGGATAATATGAGAGCATCCATCAATCCTGTATTGACGCCCTGGCCGGCAAAAGGAGGCATAAGGTGAGCAGCATCTCCGATAAGGGTTATCGGTAAAGGGCGGTCGGTCTTCCAGGGGGCACTCACCGGTAATTTTCTGGTTGGTAAGCTCAAAAAAGAGGGTGTCAGCTGAACCAGGTTTTGATAACGTTTGTCCCAAAGGGCGAAATTTTTCAGGAGAAATTTGCGGATATCGTCTGTATCCTGGAGATTATCTTCGGCATTATCAGGTTTTTTGAAGATTACACCATAAGTTAATGCACCGTTATTGTCAGGGTTTACGACCAATAGTTTACCCTGAAAAGCTGCCATCAGCCTGTTTCCGTTGCATAACTGATAAAATTCGGGACAATCTGTTTCAGGGTGAGGAATATCTCCCTGAATAATGATGGTTCCGGTTTCTTCAATTGCTGTGTCAGTCACAAACTTCCTCATGGCAGACATACCTCCGTTGGCGCCAATGACAAGATCTGCTGTAGCTTGTAATCCGTTCTCAAAAAGCAGTAGCCATTTCCCGCCGCAAACCTTAAGGTCGATGCATTTTCTATCCCAACTTACTGAATCATGGGGTAAGCTTTCAAGGAGTATTGTTCTCAGATTATTTCTGTTGATTTCAGGATTGTCAAACTGGTTTTCAGGGGTAATTGGTTTGGTGAACAGAGTTTTCCCTTGTTCGTCAGCGATGGTAATGCCCATGGGTAAAGCGGCTTTATAATAAGCTTCCAGTAATCCTGCCTTTTTCATAGCTTTCTGTCCGGAATCTTTGTGCAGATCCAGCGTTCCTCCCCAGATTCTGGCCTGGGGATCTTTATCTCTTTCATATACGGTCACTTCAATACCTTTTTGCTGAAGTAATTTTGCCATAGTCAGCCCAACAGGACCGGCTCCAATAATGGCTACTTTTTTGTCTTTGAGTAACATAATTTTGCGCTATTAAATATGGATACAAATTTCTGTGTCATTTTAGAGATAAAATAATTATATTAGACTTAAAAATAGCTGTAAAAGACTTTTATGGATACGATTGATCAAACGATTCCCCATATTCTGAAAAACCTGGCCGGTTTACTGGGCTCGGAAATAAAACAGAGAAAGCTGGAGATTCCATCCCGGTTTGGAAAAGGATATTGCACAGGATTGATCTTTAATAAACATATCCGGATGCTTATTAGTAATTATGAGCTGTATGAAGATCTGATCATTGAAAATCCGGATGTAAATATTGCTAAAAGGATGCTCTTTTTTAAGTTTCAGCATATTTTTCCCAAAACAAAAATTTCCTCGGGAGGAAATCCGGTTGAAATGCCTTCTGTTATGGTGGCAACGAGCCGCCTTAATACCGATAAGTTTATTCCTATCCATTCTAATAAAAACACGATTAATATAGAAGTGGATGCGGATTACCTGAAAAGCTTGTTTCAGGTATCAGATCAGTCACCGGTACTGAAAAGCCTGGTGGAAAACACGGAACCCTTTCTATTTGAACATATGATCGATCCTTCTCTGCAAAATGTTGTCAATGAGATCATTTCTGAAGAGATAGATGAGACTTTTAAGCTGTTTTTTTTAAGACTGAAAGCTGAAGAGTTGATTTGCAGACTATTGATAGAATTGGAAAAGCGGAATGAAAAACATCTCTACGCACTGAATATCCATGATATTGAAACTATGTATATGATACGGGCAAAAATTCTTGAGCAATTGGAAATTCCTCCTGTTATAAAAGAGCTGGCTGCAGAAGCCGGAATGAGTGCTACCAAGCTCAAACGACTGTTCAGACAGATTTTTGGGAACAGTATTTTTAATTATTATCAGGAATTCAGAATGAAGGAAGCTGCGCTATTGCTGAGAGAGAAAAAGTATTCTGTTTCAGAAGTAGGATACAAAATGGGATTCTCTAATCTGAGCCATTTTTCAAAAATATTTAAAGAGCACATCGGGATGAACCCAAAACAGTACTCAATGGTTTAAAAACTGAAACCACAAAGGCCGTTTCAAAAATGAAATGACCTTTGTGATAAAATTAAATCTGAATTTTAGGATTTGTCAGAATAAAAGGGGAATCCGTTTATCCGGTTTTAATCCCATCGAGTATGATTTGAAACGGCATATTTTCCGGCTCCGGTAAAGAAGAAACTTACTCCTGTAAGTAAATAAATAGCAAGTAACTCCAGTGCCCAGCCTCCAAATTCATTCAGCTTAAATATATTTGCTGTTTGTGCCAGTATAATGGCTGTAAAGCAGTTTGCCGCAAAGATTATTCCTGCAAGACGTATCCGGAATCCTATAATGATCATAAGAGGAGCTATGATTTCACCTGCAAATACCCCATACGCAAAGAATGACGGTAAGCCGTGCTGGGTCATCATATCCTGAATAAATCCAATTCCGTGTATCAATTTATTAATCCCGTACACAGACATGGGAAATCCAATGGCAATTCTGCTGATCAGAATACCTAAATCAATGTTCTTTTTCATTTTATTATTATTTAAAAATTATATTTTACAAAAGCCCCGATGTTCTCCAATGTCTTTTTGCTGTTATTAAACTGATCAAAATTGGAGGCTATACCATACATCATCTTATCCTGTTTTACGCCAAGCCGGATGAACTGTAACCCTCTCGGATAGCCGGTATTGTCAAGATTTCCAATAGCCAGGACACTGAAGTATCCTTTGAGGTTTTCCCTGAGCTGCGGGGTATACTCAAATGATATAGACTGTTCCAGGGAAAATCCTTTCTGATAAGTTGCACCTATAGAATAAGAGAAAGAGTAGGAGGGCTGAACCATCCGGTACTGAGCGTAAAGGCTGAAGAATGCACCTGGATTTTTCACTCCGAAAGCACCGTTCAGACTGATTTTTTTAGTAAAACTATAAGCCAGGGTATTTCTTATAAAGAATATATTGTCTTGGTCCCTGGTGTATTCGGTATCAAATAAAGTAAGATTGTTTAATTTCAACCTCTCATTGATTTGATAGTTGACATTATGCATATAGGTGTAGGAACGGTGTCCCAAAACAAGGTCGGGAGTATAGCTAAGCTTCTGTGCATTCAGTTGGGTTGAAACTGCTGCAAGAGCCATGATCACTATTAATTTTGCCTTCATATTTCACTCATTAAATTTTCTGTGAGCAAAATTATTCAGGGCTGTGTGGAATAAACTTAAGAAATCTTAAGAAAGGTCAGACAGGTGTTTTTTTCTAAGATAACTCAGGTATTCAACTGTAATTCCTAGGTAGGAAGCAATCATATATTGAGGAAAACGCTGCTCAATATTGCGGTAAGTGGTCACAAATGTCCTGTATTTTGTGTAGGCATCCACTCTGGAATGCTCAAATGTTCTTTCCTGCAGTGTAACATATGCACTCTGCATTTTCAGTCGCCAGAATTCAGAAATAGCAGGAACTTCTTTATACAGCAATTCCAGGTTATTCTTGCTGATCTGGATCACCGTAGTTTTTTCATTAGCCCGGATAAACATTCTTGATGGAAGCTCACTCAGATAGCTGTAAAGATCATTAACCCACCAGTTTTCAATACCCAGCTGGGTAATATTTTCTTTACCCTTTTCATCAATATGATAAGCATAGAGGCTTCCTTCTGCTATAAACCGCATACTTCTTGAAATCTGTCCTTCATGCAGGAGATAGTCTTTCTTTTTAAGCTGTATAATTTCTAATTTGGGAAGGATAGCATCAATATCAGAGTCTTTTAAAGGTACAATTTCTCTAAAATGTTCTATCAACTGTGAAATGATTATATCCGTATCCATAATGAAATTTTGAATTCTGCTTCGGTAAGAAAATCAACAGCAGAGGCGCAAATGTAAGGAAATATTCAAAAATGAATTATTGTAAATAGATTCCCAATACAGACCATCCGCTGGTTGTAAGCCAGTTTATAATGCCGGCTATATACTGAAACAGATGATTACCTAATTATGTATTTGCAGATTTCTATAATGTAACAGTGATTGTAAATTGGATGGTGGTACTTTAGTGAAATAAGTTTTTTGTAAAGCCGTCTGATTAATGGAACGGCTTTTTATTGTACTTACTTTGCCTGTCCAATATCCAATCTTTCAAATTTATCTTCAGCATTTTTATGGAACTTAAAGAATACAGGAAATGTTCCCCATTGTCCGGCTTTAAAATTTCCGTAAATGTCCTTTCCTTCATTTTCTATACGGTCTATGCTGAGAAAATGTTCTTTACCTAGGGCTTTGGAGAAGAAAGTGGTAAAATCAACGGTATTGCCGTCATCTGTCATCACTGGATTTTCTATAAAGAAGCTATACCATTTTTGATCTCCGGTTTGCAGTGCTTCTATGGCATGGCGTACAGTTTCGTCTGTTATTTTTGATAGGTCCATTGTGTGTTGTTTTGATATAGAGGGTGTTGTCTTTTTTTGATTTTCTTTAACCTGTCCACAAGCGGTCAGAGAGAAGCTTGTCGCAAAAATGGTTATGAGTATATATTTTATCATCTCAGTTAAGTTTTAAGAGGATGTTGCAGGTAAACGATCAGAAGGTTAAGGAACAAAAAGGGAAGCTCAATGGCTACTCCTTTAAAATCTTTGTCCATAAGGTGAAAGCAGATAATCAGGAGGATACCCGCTGCCATCAGGAAATTTCCCCAAACAAATGTTCTGGGAAATAAAATCATCACTGAAGCCAGGATCGTAACAGCTCCATTGATCATGAGTGCTGTTCGGTTGAATCCCCATTTTCCGAACATCTCCATCATTTCAGGTTTTCCGGAAAACATAGCACTTCCCTGTTTGAATCCCATGAATACAGCTCCCAGGATAAGTATTGAACTAATAATCTTTAGAATCATAATGTGTATTTTATAAAATCAGCTGCTTTAAATAAAGCAGTATAACAAATATGCGTGAAAAGAATGGTTTTTGAATGGTGAATTTTTCGGAAGTTACAATTCATTTTTATTCTAATGGGAGTAAAAAGATAAAAGCCACAATTTTAAAAACTGTGGCTTCTACTACTAAGAACTATTTAATACTATTTTGTTTCCAGATAACCGTAATGTAATGAAGGCTCTTTCCCAAATAAACAGGAAAAAATATTCTGGAACTCATGGATATATTTGCATTTTATAGAATTGCCATATATTTTGAGTCCCTCCAGTATTTTCCTGGAACTCAGGTCTATATCGTATTTGATAAATGTTTCAGGTCTTTCATACCGTATTCTCTGATCTGAGCTGTATGTCCTTGAAAAACCGAGTTTTTCAAGCCACTCTTCCGTGATCTGAATAGGTTTAATGGAATCTGCCGGAACTGAAAAGCTCTGACTGTCATTTTCAATTTTAACAAAATAAGCTTGCTTCAAACTCTGAAAAATTTCAGTGATCGTATAAATCTGATTTTTGTACTCGACTAAATTTTTGATTTTAAGATCTGCTACGTTCATAATATTTTGGTTTTTAAAGGTGGTACTGGTAATATATAATTGAGCAAATATTATGCCTCGCATCATATTGTCAGCCAGTGTTTTAATGAAGATTGTGTTAAATATCACACCTAAAAGATTAATGAATTGTTAAAATGTCGATAGACACTATCTTTAGAGCACTTTTAATTCGATAGAAATATGGTATCTATGTGGTACTATGGGAAGAGGTATTGGCAGTAGCCAGTAAAAGAGCCAATATAATGGCAATGATAAGAACGGAGATAAATACATTCCAGGAAAATGAATGCAGGAGGTATCCGGTACCACTTCCCAGAATACTGGAGCCAAAATAATAAAATAACCAGTAAATAGAGGTGGCCGAGGACTTTCCGTGTTTAGCATGAAGTGCTGTCATCTGGCTGGCCATAGTATGGGCAGCAAAAAAGGAGAGTGTAAATACTCCAAGTCCAAAGATGACCACATAAATATTTTCTGACAGCAGCAAGCCAATTCCGCAGAGCATCAGAAGAATGAAGCTTTTCAGGATGTTATTTTTGGAAAACCTTTTGGAAAGCTTTCCTGTAATCATGGTACCAAAGACTCCGAAAGTATACATCAGAAATATAAAGGCAATGATAAAATGGCTTAATGAAAAGGGGTTTGCTTCTAATCTGAAAGTAAGATAATTATAAACACTCACAAAAACACCCATCAGTAAAGCTGCAATGAAGTACAGTCTGAGCATATAGGAGTTCATGAGAAATCCTTTCATCTGCTTTACCTTTTGATGATAATCTGTTTTCTGAGGATTGAAAAATTTTGACTCGGGAAATAGTTTCCAGAAAATAAGACCCAGGATCAGACTTTCCACTCCAATGATGAGAACGGCATTGCGCCATCCGAATTCTCCGGCTGCAATGGTTGCCAATATTCTTCCACTCATCCCTCCAATAGTGTTGCCACTTAAATACATACTGATGGCAGCGGGTACTGCAGCGAGATAAACCTCTTCAGTAAGGTAGGCTAGGGCGACAGCAGAAACACCGGAAACCACAAATCCTTTCAGCACTCCAATTCCAATAAGAAGGCTGAGACTGGGAATCCAGGTTGAGATAATAGTTAATAATGCTGATGAAATCAAAGAAAATACCATCAGTCGTTTTCTGGAATAACTGTCTGCCTTAAAAGCAAAAAACAATAATCCCAACGCCATTCCTATGGTAGATGAAGAAACGAGCAGAGAAGTATCACCAACGGTTACATTGAACTGCTCTGCAGCCATCGGGAGCATGGGCTGAAAAAGATAGAGCTGTGCAAATACAGAAAGCCCTGAAAAGAAAATACAAAGTTTTATATATCGGAAACGGCGGCTTCCCTGGTTTGCTTTTTCAGGTGAATTCATGATTTTTTGCAATTAAAATGCAGTTTTGATTATAGAAATTTTGGTTCTGCAAATTTCCTGATATTTTTCCAATCCTGAAAATGCTTATCTCAATGATTTTTATTGGTAAAACCAATTAATGCATCATCTCATATACCTTAATCAACTCTGCAATATTACTGACCTCCAGCTTCTGAAATATCCTTTTCTTGTACGTACTTACAGTAGACATCTGAATACTGAGTTTATTGGAAATTTCCAGGTTTCCGTATCCGTCAGCTAACAGTTTAAAGATCTCATATTCCCTTGAAGAAAGCTTTTCTACAGGGTTGTCTCTCTTATTCTGAATGATCAGACCGATAAGTTCTGCAGGATAAAAATAGCCTTTTTCAATCACTGTTTTCACTGCATTTTTAATTTCTTCCTCACTGCTTTGTTTGTTCAGGTAGCCTTCAGCACCTTCCCTGATATACTGGATGGCCACATCCTGATCATATCCTGAAAACACAAGAATCTTTAGATCTTTCTGTATGTTTTTAAGTTCAGAGATCATTTTTTTATATTGAGTTCCGGGCATATCAATATCCAGAATCAGAAGATGATAATATTGAGACATCAATGCTTCTTTTACCTGTTCATAATTTTCAGCAAAGTCTATTTTCAGTTCAGGATAGGCAGATTCAAGAACAAGTGCTGTTCCTGCTCTTACCACATAATGATCATCAGCAATTAAAATTCGTTCATTCATATAATTAGTTTTTTTTGAGGGTAATTTCTACAATGGTTCCTTTCGGGAAATTTTGGCTGAAACTGATCTCAGCATTAATCTTTTTAACCAGATGGATGACCATATGCAGACCCAGTCCTTTACCTTTAAAGCTGGGTGTTTTCCATTTAGGATTTTTGAACAAATTCATATAAATGGCTATTTGTTCCGTAGACATTCCGGTTCCCGTATCATCTATTATGATAATGATTTTCTGGTCATCCTCTATAATATTAAGACTAATTTCTCCTTTAAATGTATTTTTTACGGCATTATCAATAACATTATGGATAATAGCCGAAAGAATACTTTCACTCACTCTGCTGTTTATATTAGTCTCTGTAGAATTAATAATAACAGTTTCTCTTTCCTTTGCGATTTCCCAGAATAATTTTTTCTTGATTTCTAAAATTCTGTTGACAGGATATTCCTGCTCTTCAAAAATGTTTTCGGCTTTATAAAGTTCTGTATATTCCTTTAAATTCAATGTAAACTGGTACAGCTGTTCAGAGGATTTGTAAATACTGTCAAAATATTTTTTCTGAAGTTCTACATCATCTGATTCATGAAGTTTTTGAGAAAGCATCGCAATAAACCTGATTGGAGTAGTGATGTCATGGCTAATGGTTTCCACCAGTTTTTTTTGATATTCTGTTTCTTTCTGTAAATCATTTTTTACCACTTCAAGCGTAAGGGAAGTTTCCTTAAGCTTGGAATTTTTGTTATGAACAATTCGCTTCAGGGCTTTGTTTTTTGTTCTTAGAAGATTGGTCATCAGCATGATAATAATGATAATTCCTGTAAGAAAAATAATGGAAAGCAATATCTTAAATAACAGCGTTTGGAAAAAATAAGGTTCAATCCTGAATTGAACAGCCTTTTCTTCATATTTTCCATCCGGAGAGGCAAGTATCCTCACCTTTAACGTATAATCTCCCGGGCTGAGGTTACTGATGGTATATTTTAAATCTTTTCCCAAAGCCACCGCTTCCCAGTCCGATTCTTCCTCTCCCGAGATTTTGGCCTCTATATAAAGGTTTTCAAAATTAGAGAAATAAGGAATATCTATGAAAATATCAGCTTTTTTGTAATCATTCTTTAGATCGAGTACAGTATTAAAATAGACTGTTTCAGCAGTGCCGATTTTTGCTCTTTCTATATAGATTTTTTTTGGATCCGGATAATAGGTCTGAACCTGAGCTGGGTTGAAAAATACAAAACCATCCATGGAAGGGAATATAAATTCCCCATTTTCCAAAGCATAAGCGTTAGGTTGTGAATTACCATTGAATTCATTAGAGGTAAAACCATCTTTTTTAGTGAAACGGTAATAGAATACGGGGCTTTTCCTGTTTTTGGCATACTGGATCAGTTGCTTTTTAGGAACTTTATACAGGCCGTTGTTCGAGGATATCCAATAAAACCCCTGTTGATCCTCAAGAATAGAATGGGCAGACTGCAAATAATTATTCCTGTCATTGGGCATTTTAACCAGTTTCCGGTCTTTAAAAAGGTAAAAGCCATTTTTGTTGGTCATAATCCAGATCAGATTATCCTTTGTTTTTACGATACTTTTTACAGAAATATTTTTGATTAAAGGACGAACTGTATTTTTATCCAACATCAGCGAATACAGCCCTTCATTATTGCCTACCAGAACCTGCCCCTCACGGTATTGGAAAAAAGCGGTGACAGGACTTTTAAAACTATAAATATAATCCGGCTTTGTAAATTGGTCCTTTTTAAAAATCTGAAGTTGGTATCGGGAAGAGCTTAATAGGGAAAGGGCATATAAATTTCCACTTTTCATAAAATCTTCAAAACCCTCTTTAATATAAGTGGAGTCTTTTTTCTTATACCCGGAATTTTTATAAAATCTTATGATACTCTTTCTCTTACGGATCAGAATATTACCCGAATTGTCGTACATCATAAGATAATTATCATTATTCCCGAACGCATACTTATGGACAATGCCATTTTTCCCAAACTCAGTTCCGTCCTCCGTTATAATCGTATTGTTACTGAAGGGTAATGAGGCATTGGATACATTATTTGCAAAATCAGCTTCCTTTCGGGCCACATACATGTTTGAAAGATGAAGGATATTAAGTCCGTTATTCAAAGTACCAAGATAAAGATTGTTGAAATTTTTACCGTAATACATAGAGTAGTAGGAATGGCTGCCTATTTCCTTATACTTTACCAGAAACTTCAGAGAAGGTCCGTTTGGACTTTCCTCTACAATATAAATATTATTCCTGTTGATGATAAATGACTGATTGGTAATCTGCTGCCAGTATATTTTAGTTTCAGGATCGTTAAAAAGACTTGGCTGGTCATAAACAGAAAGTTTTCCATGATGAATAGAATAGGTCTTTCTTGTCTGAAAATCATTAATGAAAAGAGTTTCATTAAGAACAAAAATACTGTTCAGGTCTTCATTGGTAAAAGGAAGTGATATTCTTGTTTCAATTCCCCTTTCATTTTTATAAATGATGGCATCTTTTTCCCTGAAAATATATTTTGAGTTTTTAAGCTGTATAAAATACTGAACGTCATTATAAAAATTAGAAGAAATGGTATTGTTCGCAATTCTTTGTACCAGCTGATTCCCTTTTGTAAAAGAAACTCTGTCACCAGGGGTGAGCTTACTGAGCCTGGGAAATCTGTTTTTAATGATGATCTTATTCTCCTGAAAATTAGTAAGCGTTGTAATGCTGTCCCGAACAGGATCACCGATAAACATCCCGAAATGCAGGTTGTCTATTTTAAAATTATTAAACGTGACAAAGGAAATGCCGTCATAGCGTACAAGCCCGTTTTCAGTAGATATCCAGATAAAACCGTATTTATCCTTGGCAATGGCCTTCGCACTGCTTTGTGGAAGTCCATTATCTATATTATACCATGTGGAAGTATAGCGCTGTCCGTAAATGTTTAAGTATAAGAAAGCAAAAAAAACTGCCCAAACCCTCATATGTGCAAAACTCATCTATGTTTCTTGCATATCAATGCAAAAATTTGTTAATATTAGTTTTTGTACAAGCCGAAGTTTTTTTTAAGATTGAGAATGATTGAAAATAATTTTTTGTCACTTAAGTTTTCTAGGTTTTGCGTTTTGTCGTTAAACAAATTTGTTTAACGGTGTAAAAATAGTGAAATTATACAGATAAACCATTATATTTCGATTTGTTTTAATCTGTATTTTTTTTATAACCATTGATAATTAAACATATAATGCTTGTTTTATTTCTAATGATGGTGAATAAATATTCTTTGAAATTGGGATTTATATTAATAATTTTAATCAAGAATGAGCTGAAATTATCCGATTTATTCCAGGCGATACTCGTTTTTACCCTGATAAATTGTTGATAGCTAATAATTTCAATGCTATTGAATCTCAAATAGGTGATTTTTTATATTAAATGTTTATTTTTTATATTATTTAAAAAATGAATTAATATTATTCTTTTATTTGGTTTCTTGTAGTAATAATTTTACAAAATATAGGATGTTAATTCTATAGATAAATTTTGCATCAGTGAAATAAGATATATATTTTTGCAAAACAATTCCCAAACATCGATGAAGAGAGGTTTTTTAATAAAATAATGATTCTGAAAACACAAACGGTTCAACCTCCAAAACAAAGGGTCTCTTTTAAGAGATCTTTTTTGCTTTTTTAGACTTTGCCCTCTTTTATTTTTAAAATTCTTTTACTAAAGACTGTATGACTGTTATTTTTTTTAATGGTTTGATGACAATTATTTATTATATTTAATTTTCTATTACCAAAAAAATATTAAACTATGGATCTATTTATGTTAGTGCCAATTTTTGGTGTCGTGGCTTTGCTTTATACATTTCTTCAGAGTAACTGGGTCAGTAAACAGAATGCCGGAAACGAAAAGATGAAAACAATCAGCGGATATATTGCTGATGGTGCGATGGCTTTCCTAAAGGCCGAGTACAAGATTTTAACCTATTTTGTTATTGTAGTAGCTATTTTACTTGCAGTGATGGGAACCACCAATTCCAATTCACACTGGAGTATAGGAATTGCTTTTGCAGTAGGAGCTGTATTTTCGGCTCTGGCAGGCTTTATAGGGATGAAGATCGCTACAAAAGCTAATGTAAGAACTGCTGAAGCAGCAAGAACCTCACTTTCTAAAGCCCTTAAAGTCTCTTTCACTGGAGGTTCCGTTATGGGAATGGGTGTTGCCGGGCTTGCAGTACTAGGATTAGGGTCGTTATTTCTAATCATTAGACAGATCTTTGCACCGGATGCCGCCGTAGATTCACATGAGATGGAAAGGACGATTGAGATTCTTACCGGTTTTTCTCTGGGTGCAGAATCTATTGCTCTTTTTGCAAGAGTGGGTGGGGGTATTTATACAAAAGCAGCAGATGTAGGGGCTGACCTTGTAGGAAAAGTAGAAGCAGGAATCCCGGAAGATGATCCGAGAAATCCTGCTACCATTGCAGATAATGTAGGTGATAATGTAGGAGATGTGGCGGGAATGGGTGCAGACCTTTTCGGTTCCTATGTAGCCACGGTCTTAGCGACAATGGTGTTAGGAAGAGAAACGATTTCTGACGATTCCTTTGGAGGCTTTGCTCCGATTCTGTTACCCATGCTTATTGCGGGAACAGGAATTATATTTTCAATGATAGGAACTTTATTTGTGAGAATTAATGACAATGAAGGATCATCAACATCGAGTGTACAGAACGCTTTAAATCTGGGGAACTGGGGGAGTATTGTGATTACAGCTATTTCTTCTTATTTCCTGGTTACCTATATTCTTCCCGAAAAAATGATCCTCAGGGGGCATGAATTTACTAAAATGGGAGTGTTTGGAGCCATAATGGTTGGTTTAGTTGTAGGAACCCTGATGAGTATCATTACAGAATATTATACGGCTATGGGTAAAAGACCTGTTTCCAGTATCGTAAGACAGTCTTCTACAGGCCATGCCACCAATATCATCGGTGGACTTTCTGTGGGGATGGAATCAACCCTGCTTCCTATTCTTGTGCTGGCAGGAGGAATTTACGGTTCTTATTTGTGCGCAGGATTGTATGGGGTGGCCATTGCAGCTGCTGGAATGATGGCTACTACTGCAATGCAGCTGGCTATTGATGCTTTCGGGCCTATTGCAGATAATGCAGGCGGTATTGCAGAAATGAGTGAACTTCCCAAAGAAGTTCGCGAGAAAACAGATATTTTGGATGCCGTAGGCAATACGACTGCAGCTACAGGAAAAGGATTTGCTATTGCTTCAGCTGCATTAACGGCTTTAGCCCTGTTTGCAGCCTTTGTAGGAATAGCCGGAATAGATGGGATTGATATCTACAGAGCTGATGTTTTAGCCGGATTATTTGTAGGAGGAATGATTCCTTTTATATTCTCTTCCCTTGCGATTACTGCCGTAGGACAAGCGGCGATGGCAATGGTAGAGGAGGTGAGAAGACAGTTTCGGGAAATTCCTGGAATTTTAGAAGGAAAAGCACAGCCGGAATATGAAAAATGTGTAGCTATTTCTACAGATGCCTCTATCAGGAAAATGATGCTTCCGGGAGCTATTGCTATTATTTCCCCATTATTGGTCGGATTTATTTTTGGTCCGGAAGTTTTAGGAGGATTTTTAGCCGGTGCTACCGTAAGTGGTGTTTTAATGGGCATGTTTCAGAATAACGCAGGGGGAGCCTGGGATAATGCTAAAAAATCATTCGAAAAAGGAGTGGAAATTAATGGGCAGACTTATTACAAGGGTTCTGAACCTCATAAAGCTTCCGTAACAGGAGATACCGTAGGAGATCCGTTTAAAGATACATCGGGGCCTTCAATGAATATCCTGATCAAATTAATGTCTATTGTTTCACTGGTCATTGCACCTACATTAGCGGTGTTGCATAAAGATAAAATTGAAGCCAATAGAAAAGCAAAGCTTGAAAGCTTAACCAGGGCGGATATAGATCACGGAGGCAGAAACGGAGTAGATTCAGTATATGTTTCAGCTCCTAAAGAAGTAAAAGGTCATCTTAATGAAAGCGGAGACTTTGTTTATGAAACTGGGGCTATTCAGAAGCTGAATTTAAAAGGAGGAAAAACCATTGCAGTAGGAGAAGGAAGCCAGATCTACCAGTTATATCAATCCATAAAAAAGAATGACCAGTCTATTGTAGATCCTAATAAATGGTATACTATAGAAAACCTTTATTTTGAAACCGGATCAAGTGATCTGAAAGCCGGCTATGAACTGCAACTGAACAATCTGGCGGAAATTTTAAATGCATATCCTGACCTTAAAATCAAGCTGGGCGGTTATACAGATAACAGTGGAAATGAAGAAACTAACCAACGGTTATCTAACCTGAGAGCACAGACTGCAAAACTGAAACTCTTGGAATTGGGAGTGCCTTCAGACAAGATAGAAGCTGAAGGATATGGTTCGCAGCATCCGATTTGTGAAGCGAATGATACCGATGAATGTAAAGCTAAAAACAGAAGAATTGATGTAAGAGTACTTGCTCTTTAAAATTCAATTGAATATAATTAAACACTGCTTCGGCAGTGTTTTTTTTTGCTTTATAAACGAGTCAGTTTTAACATATTGAATACGGAAATTGAGGTTGGGTTCTTAGAACATGATGAGCTGGGGTAAATTTGATCATAGCCAGTTTGCAGATCAATGAAATCATTTGTGTAAATCTGCACTTAATGGAGGATCAAAGGTTTTTTCTCAAATGTTCCAGAGCCTGTATAATCACATCATCTTTTTTTGCAAAACTGAACCTTATATAATCTGAGTTCTGTCTTGAATTGTAAAATGCAGAAAGGGGAAGACAGGCCACTTTCTTCTCAATGGTCAGCCATTTTGAAAAATCCACATCAGACATTGTGCTGGAGACATTTCTGAAGTTGACAACCTGGAAAACACTTCCTTCTGCTTTCTGTTCAACCTGTAATGGAGTATCCCTGATCATCTCGTTGAAAATATCCCTTTTTTTTTGCATCATGCTTTTATTGATATGGGGATCAAATACTTCGAGGTATTTTGCCAGCGCATATTGGGCAGGAGCGTTAGCACTGTAGGAAATATATTGCTGATGGGCTTGGAATAATGCCGTTAATTCCGCGGAACTAATCATATAGCTCACTTTCCATCCTGAGGTATGAAACATTTTACCAAAGGAAAAAATACAGAATGTTCTTTTTTTAAGTTCGGGATGAAGAAACGAACTGTAATGTTCGGCATCATCATAGCAGTATGTATCATAAATTTCCTCTGAAATTAAATAGATTTCCCTGTCCTTTATCAGCGCATATAATTGATTCCAGTCTTCCTTTTTCCATATTTTTCCAGTAGGATTTTGAGGTGAATTGACAATGATAGCCTTCGTTTTTTCTGAAATGCAGTTTTGAAACTTTTCCCAGTTTACAGTGAAATCATTATCAAGATCATAATAAACAGGAACTCCTCCGTTCATCACTACAGAAGGACCATACGTATAATAGGACGGTTGAATAATAATGACTTCATCTCCCTGGTTCAAAGTAGATTTTAGGGCGGTATATAAAGCAAAGGTTGCACATGGTACAATGGTAATTTCTTCTGTTCTCAGTGGGATAGGGTTTTCCCGTCTGGTATTATATGCAACGATGTTTTCAATGAGTAGCGGATTGCCTGCAAGAGGCTCATATTGATGATGATCAAGGCCTGCAGATTCTTTTAAAAAGGTTTTCAGCCTTTCATCAATATCGAAATCAGGAAGCCCTAAAGAAAGATCAAAGCTTCCATGCTTTGTGGCAAGTTCAGACATTTCCGTAAAAAAGGAGTAATGAGTGAATCCGTAAATTTTATCCATCAACTTTGCATTTATATCAAATATAATGAAAATAACATTTCATCGTGATTAAATAAAAATTGTTATTTTTAAGAAAATTATTCTTTATGAAAAAACTCCTTATTCCGTTACTGGCCATTGTTGTACAGACTGGCTGTAAAACGGCAAATACTTCTAATGAAACACCTACTGCTACTTTTAAGCATGATAAAGCCTTTTCGGCTGCTTATAAGATGATTAATGCAGAGGACTTAAAGAAAAACTTATATGTAATTGCTGCTGATGGAATGGAGGGTAGAGATACAGGGAGTCCCGGGCAGAAAAGAGCGGGAGAGTACATCGTAAACTATTATAAAAACCTGGGTATTTCCCATCCGAAAGTACTCAATTCATTTTTCCAGAAGGTTCCGGCAGATTTTATGAAGAAAAGAGGTGGAGGAAACCTTCCCGATTCTGAAAATATTTTGGCTTTTATAGAAGGAAGTGAAAAACCGGAAGAAATTGTTGTGGTTTCTGCTCACTATGACCACGTTGGGACAAAAAACGGTGTTGTGTATAATGGTGCTGATGATGATGGAAGCGGTACTGTTGCAGTGATGGAGATTGCAAAAGCTTTCCAGGCAGCTAAAAAGGCGGGTAAAGGTCCTAAAAGATCCGTTTTATTCCTTCATGTCACAGGAGAAGAACACGGACTGTTTGGTTCCGAATACTATTCCCAAAACCCTGTATTCCCATTGGCAAATACCGTAGTAGATCTTAATATCGATATGATAGGACGAGATGATCCTGCCAACAGAGGAAAACAATATGTGTACGTGATTGGTTCTGAAATGCTGAGCTCTCAGCTTAAGGTGATCAATGAAGCGGCCAATAAGAGAACCAATAATCTGGAACTGAACTATAAGTATGATGATTTAAATGATCCTGAACAGTTATATTACCGTTCTGATCACTATAATTTTGCCAAGCATAATATTCCGGTGGCATTTTTCTTTGACGGAATCCATGAAGACTATCATAAGCCGACCGATGATCCTGAAAAGATTGATTACCCACTGTTAGAAAAACGTACCCAGTTGATTTTTACTACTGCCTGGGACATTGCGAACAGAGCAGAAAGAATTGTAGTGGATAAAAAATAACAGATAAGACAGATGATAAAGGCACAGGTATACAAAACGCTTTGTGCCTTTATATATAACCATCAATACAAATAAAATTCATCGAATGAATATGATCATCCGTGAAGCAATTTTAGAAGATATTCCACAAATCCAGACCGTAAGAAATTCTGTGAAAGAGAATACATTGTCAGATCCCGGTTTGGTTACAGACAGAGATTGTGAAGAATTTCTTTTTGAAAGAGGAAAAGGCTGGGTCGCTGAAGAAAATGGAAGAATTACAGGCTTTTCGATTGTTGACCTTAAAGAACATAATATCTGGGCTCTGTTTGTACATCCCGATTTTGAAAATAAAGGCATCGGAAGAAAGCTCCATGATATAATGCTTGACTGGTATTTCACACAGAAAAAAGATGCCGTCTGGCTGGGAACTTCTCCTGAGACAAGAGCTGAAACATTTTACAGAAAATCAGGTTGGAAAGAAGTCGGAACCCATGGAAAAGGAGAGGTTAAATTTGAAATGAGCTTTCAGAACTGGAAAAATTTAAAATAATGACATCACAACTAAAATCAATCCGACCTTTTATCGGAGCTAAAGATTTTGAAGTAAGCCGTAATTTTTACAGAGATTTGGGATTTGAGGAAGTGGTTCTTGAGCCTAAACTGTCTTTGTTTAGCTTACAGGGGACTTGTTTTTATCTTCAGGATTATTATGCTAAAGAATGGATTGAAAATACAATGATTTTTGTGGAAGTGGCCAATCCGGATGAGTTCTGGAAAGAACTTTTAACACTAAATCTTATGGAGAAATATGAAAATATACAGCTTACTCCTGTAAGAACCATGGAATGGGGGAAAGAATGCTTCGTCCATGACCCCTCGGGGATTTTATGGCATTTTGGTGAATTTATTAACGATACAAAGAAATGATTTACGCTTTTGATACCTATTATTATGAGGATTATGCCAATACCGTGTGTATTGCTTTTGAAAAATGGGATTCTGAAAAGGAGGTAGAAATTTATACCGAACAAACCCCTATTACCTCAGAATATGAGAGCGGTGCCTTTTATAAAAGAGAATTGCCGTGCATTCTGAGTTTGCTAAATAAAATCGCATTAAAAAATGGGGATATCATTATTGTTGATGGATATGTTACCCTTGATAATAATGGTAAACTGGGACTGGGAGGATATCTTTATGATGCCTTGGATCAAAAATATCCTATCATCGGAATTGCAAAAAATGAATTTACAACCCCTGATTCTCAAAGAAGGAGTATCTACAGAGGTGAAAGTAAAACAGCACTTTTCCTCACTGCAAAAGGTATGGCCGTGGATGAAGTACAACCTGAAGTGGAACAGATGCACGGGCCTTTCAGAATACCCACTTTATTGAAGAAACTGGACCAACTGAGCCGTTTATAAAAAGCCTTCCCATAATAGAATGGGAATTTTTTTTCATATAATAAAATACCGATTGGTATATTTTGTATATTTGACAAAGTGCTTTTTAAGAATGAGCACTTTAGAAAGATAAAAATTTTTTAACTCAAAATATACTGATCGGTATATTTTTAAGACTATAGCATATGAAAGATGTATTTATTATGGCTGCAAAACGAACTCCCGTTGGTGGATTTATGGGAAGTTTATCCGCATTTACAGCCCCACAGTTAGGAGCAATTGCCATACAGGATGCGTATGAAAGTATATCACTTGCTCCTGAGCATATAGACAGTGTATATATGGGAAATGTATTAAGTGCAGGGGTAGGACAGTCTCCGGCAAGGCAGTCAGCTGTTTTTTCTAAAATTCCGGTAGATAAAGATGCTACAACAATCAATAAAGTCTGTGCTTCCGGAATGAAAGCTGCCATGATCGGGGCTCAGCAGATCCAGCTTGGATTGGAGAATATCGTCATAACAGGTGGAATGGAAAGCATGAGTAATGTCCCTCATTATATGTCTGCGCGTCAGGGGAAAAAACTGGGTGATGCCCTACTTACAGACGGACTGATTAAAGATGGATTATGGGATGTTTACAATGATTTTCATATGGGAAGTGCTGCTGAACTTGGGGTGAAAAAATATGGCCATACCAGACAGCAGCTGGACGATTATGCCCTGTTATCCTATAAGAGAGCACAGGAAGCTTCGGAAAAAGGGAAGTTTAAGAATGAACTGATTGAAATATCAGTGCCAGGAAAAAAAGAGACAATGAAGGTGGATAAAGACGAAGATATTGACAAACTTATTCCTGAGAAGATTTCATTGCTGAAACCTGCTTTTGAAAAAGACGGCCTGTTGACCGCTGCCAATTCCAGCAATCTGAATGATGGTGCTGCCGCTATTTTGTTAGGTTCTTCGGAAGCCCTGAAAATTCATGGAATAAGTCCACTGGCCAAAATTATAGCATATGCTGATGCCGCACAATCTCCGGAATGGTTTACCACTTCTCCTTCCATTGCAGTTCATAAAGTACTGAAACAGTCAGGGCTCAGTCTTTCTGATATAGATTATCTGGAAATCAATGAAGCCTATTCATCTGTTATTTTATCTAACCAGCAGATTTTAGGGTATGACCTGGACAGGGTAAATGTATATGGAGGAGCTGTTGCATTAGGTCACCCGATAGGTGCTTCGGGAGCAAGGATTATTGCAACTCTGGTCAATGTATTATGCCAGGAAGGAGGAAGGTATGGTATTGCTGCTATCTGTAATGGCGGCGGGGGAGCTTCAGCTATTCTTATTGAAAATATGAGTTAAAAAAATAAATTTACAGAAGATAATAATGTAAATTGTGTAACAAAATATAAGGGTATGATGGAGGAGGAGATCCCCGGTTTGTATGGCCATATAAAAAAGTATTGGAAGATGATTCCGACACATCATACAAGGGCTTATTCTGTTGATAAAGGAATTGCTGACATAAAAACAGTTAAAACATTAACAATCAGTAAGTTCTCGCAAAACTGGAAACAGATTTTTGACTGTCCGGAGTTGGAAGAGCTGCATCTTGACCAGCCCAGTCATGAACAGGTTCAGGCTGTCAGTAACTTCATACAGCTTAAAAGACTGAGAATAAAAGAATATCGGGCGAAGGACCTTGCATTCATCAAAAATCTGGTTCATCTGGAGGAAGTGGCTCTTGAATATGTTTCAGGGTTTTCTGATCTTTCTCCATTACAGTATCTTCCGAATCTAAGCTCCCTCCATCTCGAAAACCTCAGGAAAATTTCTGATTTTGGAGGACTAAAAGGAATTAAAGGGCTAAAGTATTTGCTTATCGACGGAACATTAGACTGGAAGCAGCCTATAGATAACTTTAGTTTCCTGGAGGAACTTCCTGATCTTGAAATCCTGAGTCTTATGTTTGTCATAAGCAGGGCTGCATTTCCGGCTTTTCTTCCAGCTTTACAGCTTAAAAATATACTTGAAATAAGAATTCCTGCCGGTATTGTAACCACCGAGGAATATGCATTCTTAGACGCTGCATTACCCCATGTAAAAAAAGGATATCAAAATGAAGCTTCCTGGCCGTTGTACTCAATGAGAGCAGTGGGAGAGCAGGAATATGCAATCTTACTCGGAAAAGGAGAAGGAAAAGTGAAACTTAACCGGTCTGATGCAAAAGATGCTATAGAAGACTATCAAAAGAAGTATGAATTGTACAGACAAAAATCACTGGAGATTATCAAAAATTACTACAAAATGCAGTAGATCGGTTGAAAAATATGGGATGAAGGGTAAAATCTGAATTTTCATTTACAAAGATAAATTTCCATTTCTTCAAAGTAAGTGTTTGGTTGTTATTCAATTAATCAATTAATTTTTAAGTTTAAAGAGTTGATTTTCTCTCAAATATTGATAAACTGACAAATGTCATTACGTTCTTATTTTTATTGATTCTAAATAAATATAAATTTGTCTCATTCAAAATTAAGAATTCAATGAAAAAAATAACTACTCTTTCTGCTGTCATTCTCTGTTCATTGATGGAGGCACAATATTGTACTCCTTCATTTCAGTACGGGGCAGACAGCAACATGATTACCCATGTTAATTTTGGAAGTATTAATAATACCTCTCCGTTTCAATCGGGATCAACACCTACTTATGAAGATTTTACATCCATGTCTACCGATCTTCAGGCAGGGAATAGCTATCCTATAGCTATAAAAGGTCCTTCGGGAACATTTCCCAGTGATGTAGTTGTTTTTATTGATTTCAATAACAATGGAAGCTTTAATGATGCAGGGGAAAGTTTTTATATCGGAAGATTAACAGAAGCTACACCTTTCAATGCTTTAACTATCAACGGAACCATTACAGTTCCTGCGAATTCTGCAAACGGTACTACTAGAATGAGAGTGCTTAAAAACAGCAGTGTAGCAGCTTATTCGGATCCTAATGCTGCAAGCTCGATCAGTACGGCTTGTGATGCCGGCTTAAGATCCGGGCAGGCAGAAGATTATACCGTTGTTATTTCAGGGAATAATGTCGTATTCCCGTCCCCTTATTGTGGTACTGAAAATGTGACCACTTCTACAGTGAGCGAAATAAGTAAAGTGGAATTTGCAGGAATCACCAATTCCAGCCCTATTGACGGAAATTCTTCGCTTTTGGAAAATTTCACAGGCACCGTTTTTAGTGTTAACCGTGGAGAGACTTATCCCATAACGGTTACAGGAGGTACTCACGGGCAGATTACCGTGTCAGCCTATGCGTATATCGACTTTAATCATAACAATACCTTTGATACTGATGAAAAGTTTAACCTGGGATATTTAGATAATTCCAGCCCTGTTTCTAATACAGAATCTGGTGTTACCTCAGAAAATATTACGATTCCGACTACAGCATTATTAGGAGCTACACGCTTCAGATTGGTAAAAGCTTATGAATCCAGCTCGTCGATGGGTACATTGGAAAATTTACCATGTCCTTCAGGTTGGTTTATAGGACAGGCAGAAGACTATACCATTGATATACAGCCCGCCAATCTTTCCACGAAAGAGACAATGGCAGACTCTTCTGTGAAAATATATCCTAACCCTACAACAGGTTCAGTGATTGTAAAAGCAGCAAAGGGACTTGAAAAATACGAAGTTTATAATGTCTCAGGACAAAAACTTACGGAAGGCAATACTGCCAGTATCAACTTAGATAGCTTTGTACCAGGGATTTATTTTATTAAAATCCAGACTAAAGATAAGAAAGTAATCACTGAAAAGATGATTAAAAAATAAACACATATCTAATCATATCCATATCAATTTTTGTTTTTTGACCGGCAGATTCTTCTGTCGGTTTTGTTTTTTTTGAAGGAATGAGTAAGGAAAACCCTTATTCCGGTTCCAGGATTTCCAGAAGGTCCTGTTTTGAAAAGCCTTGAAACTTTGCTCCATCTGTTTTAAGAAGATGCTGGGCAAGCTGATTTTTTTTCTTCTGAAGAGAGAGGATTTTTTCTTCTACAGTATTGGAACAGATCATCCGGACAGCAATTACATTTTTAGTCTGTCCAATTCGATAGCTCCGGTCTATAGCCTGATTTTCGGCTGCAGGATTCCACCACGGATCTACCAGGTAGATATAATCTGCCTGGGTAAGATTGAGACCCACACCTCCGGCTTTCAGACTGATCAGAAATACACGGACGTCTTCATTATTTTGAAAGTTATGTACTTTTTGTCCCTGGTCTTTGGTTTGACCTGTGAGGTATTCGAAGGAGATTTTTCGGCGTTCCAGTTCGGTCTTTATAAGATCCAGCATTCCTACAAACTGTGAAAATACCAGAATTTTATGATCTTTTGATTTTCCAAGGATCTGTTCCATCAGAATTTCGATCTTCACGGCATGTTCCCCAGAATAGCCTTCTTTAAGGAGGATAGGTGAGTTACAGATCTGTCTTAGTCTTGTAAGACCAGTAAGAACGTGCATACTGTTTTTATTAAGGTCATCTTCATCATTGGCTGCAATAAATTCGCGGAGTTCCTTCTCATAGGCATCATATATCTTTCGTTGTTCAGCATTCATTTCACAGTAAATCACTGTTTCTGTTTTTTCAGGAAGTTCCTTTGCTACCTGCTTCTTTGTCCTGCGGAGGATGAATGGTTTTATTTTTTGCTGAAGTTCCATAGCCCGTTTACTGAACTCAAATTTATCAATAGGAATTGCATAGATATCCTTAAAATATTGCTTGCTGCCCAATAATCCAGGACAGGCAAAAGAAAGCTGACTATACAGGTCGAAGGTATTATTTTCAATGGGGGTTCCTGTCAGTACAATTCTGTTTCTCGACTGGAGAAGACGGGCAGATTTATACCTTTCTGAGTTGGGGTTTTTAATAGTCTGCGATTCATCAAGGAACACATAATTAAACTGAAAGGTTTTCAAAAACTTAATATCTGAAAGAAGCATTCCATAGCTGGTAAGTATTACTTCATAATCAGACATATGAGTGGTGCTTTTCTGTCTTTCAGCTCCATAATGAAGCCATACTTTTATAGAAGGTGCAAATTTGCTGATTTCCTCCTGCCAGTTAAAAAGAAGAGAAGTAGGAACCACAATAAGGTTGGTGGTATGACCTCTTTTCTCTCTTTGTGAAAGGATAAACGCAATGATCTGAACTGTTTTTCCAAGTCCCATATCATCCGCAAGACAGCCACCGAAATTAAAGCCATCCAGAAAGTTAAGCCAATTGAGTCCCTCGTGCTGATAGTCTCTGAGCTTCGCATGTAATGTAGAGGGAACGGGGATTTCCAGAATACTCTCACCTGAATAAAGACGGGATGAATAAGAGGTTATTTCTTCCTTTACTTCATCGCTTATCACTTCTTTTTCAAAAAGAGAAGAAACCTCCGTAAAACTTATTTTAGGAATTTTCAGTAGATCTTCATCAATTTCACCAGCCCGGAAATAGGCTGAAATCCGGTCTATCCATTCTTCAGGAAGCATTCCCAGAGAACCGTCATCCAGCTGAATAAATTTACTTTTATTGCGGATTGCCCTGTGAAGCTGTTTTAAAGAAGCATCTTTTTGCCCGAAGCTGACCTTCAGTTTGGCATTGAACCAATCCAGGCCACTGGTGATCTGAATGTTTATTTTAGCCCGGTGTGAATTGAGTTTATTGTTTTTCAGTTCATTAAAACCAAGTATAGATACTCCTTCATTCCGCCAAACCTCAAAGGCTTCCAGGAACCAGTTGTCTTCCAGGAATTTATCCCGGTGGAGGTAGAAATACTGATATCCATCCATCTGTTCTTCAAAATCCGGATGCTGCTGCATGACCAAAGAAGTAAAACGGGCTTCTAGCGCTTCGTTTCTTTCTACTTTAAAGAGGTTACCATTCTGATCGGAATCGAAAAGCTGCTTCCTTGAATATACAGGAACTTCCAGCTGTCCGTAACGCATCACAGGAGTAATTCCGATATAATTCTCCTGTTGACGAAGATAAATGATCTTTTCCACATCAAAAGCCTTTTCTTTAAGCTGTACTTTAGATGCAGGTTGTATATGGCTGTAAATTATTCTAATACGTTCTTCTAAAGAGGACAGGGTAGACTGCATAAAACCTTCATATTTAGAAGAATGGACCAGCAATATTTCATTATTGGCTTTGAAGAATTTAATGACCCTGAGCATATCGGGATCTTCTACAAAGCTGAATGTGTGGTTGTTATATACGAAATAGTCATTCCGGAGCATTACATTTTTAAAAGGGATAGAATGATCCTGAAACTGAATTTCTCCCGTTATTTCATAAAACGGATCTTTCTTAAATACAGAAAGTTGAAGCTCTGCATTTAAAGTGTTCATTGTAACTTTTGTTAATGACTTTGAGGATATGGTTTCCGCTATTTCACGGTCATGATAATAGACTTCCAGGTCCAGAGGATTCTGTACAATCAACTTTAAAGCCTCAAGTTCTGCCGGATTATAATCCTGGTTATAATTATTCTGGAATGATGAAATGGCAGTATAAAATTTAATTTCCAAAGGTTTTTCCGCCTTCCATATCAGCTGCATGGCATCTACGGGGCTAACCGGATTTTTTATTTTTCCGGTTTGGGTAAATTCCACCTCCATTAAATTAAAAATCAGATGATTATAATACCGGTGCGTACCGATGACTACTATCTGTTTTTTAGCCGTGTCGTGCAATACAAGCTCATCCAGCTTGGAAGGGTGCTGAGGAAGAAGATCTCTTTTTAAGATCTGTTCATCAATCGGAAACATTTCTTTGATTCTGGGGAGGATTTCAATTTTACCCTCATGATACTCTACCTGAAAATAATGATCAAGATCAGGTTCGTTTTCTAAGCCATAGCCTTTAGCTTTAGGGATTATTGTTTTTTTACGAAGGGAGTCATCAAAGAAAATCCGATAATTTCTTTCCTCTAAAATACAATGGATCATTTCTGCCTGATGCAGACAGAGTCTGCCTTCCGGACTGTCGCAGGTACAAGAGCACAGCAACGTGTTGTTTATTTTGCTGATGGTGACCACCGGAAAATCCTGCAGGGATGATTTTTGGGTAAATATTCCCGTATTAATTTCAATAGAAACAGGATGAATATTATGAAAATTCTTGCTTTCTATAAAAGAGCTCTCTGAAGTATGTTTCAGCAGGTCATATACGGAAAGTGTACTGATATTGATATTTTCAAGAATATATTCTGCCATAAAAATTAATAGAAGCAAACTTACAAAAAAATGCGAATGAAAAGAACTCTGCCTCCATCCATTTTGGATACAATTTTACCCGTTTTGGCAACTCCGGCATTTTTTCTAATGCTGAACTTTGTCCTACAATTAAACAAAGAAAATATGAAAACAGTTTTTATAACAGGTGCATCTACAGGATTAGGAAAAGCAGCAGCTCAATTATTTCAACATAATGGCTGGAAGGTTATTGCTACGATGAGAAATCCGGAAGCTGGGGCAGATCTTTCTGCTTTAGAAAATGTAACGGTACTGCCGTTGGATGTTACCCGTCCCGAACAGATAAAATCAACCGTTAAAAAAGCATTGGAATCAGGAGATATTGATGTGGTTTTTAATAATGCCGGTTATGGCCTGCTGGGTCCTTTGGAGGCATTGACGGATGAACAGATTGTGAGACAGTTGAATACCAATTTATTAGGGGTTATCCGTGTAACACAGGAGTTTATTCCGTATTTCAGAGAGAAAGGGAGAGGAACGTTTATTTCCACGACTTCGATAGGGGGATTAATTACCTTTCCGTTGAATTCTATTTATCACGCTACAAAGTGGGCACTGGAAGGTTGGAGCGAGAGTATGGCGTTTGAACTTAACAAATTAGGTATCGAGATCAAGACCGTTTCTCCCGGAGGGATTAAAACTGATTTTGTAAGCCGTTCTTTAGATTCTGCATCAAGTCCCGCTTACGAAGAAATGCTTGGTACTCTTTTTTCCCGTATGGAGGGAATGATGGATGCTGCTTCTACGCCGGAACAGATTGCAGAAGTAGTATATGAAGCTGCTACGGATGGTAAACAGAAACTGAGATATGTAGCCGGCGAGGATGCAAAAGCTTTATATGCACAGCGCCTTGAGCTGGGAGATGAGGCATTCAGAGAACAATTGGGAAAACAATTCATCTAGCCACTTGTAACCCGTGGCAGCATAAATGATACACTTATGCTGCCTTTTTATTCTAAATAATTGATACATTTATATCATGGAAAGGAAAGAAAACTTACCGCTGAAAATTTCATCCATATCAGAAATGCATGATCTGCTTCAGCTTCCCAAGCCTCTTCATCCGCTGGTCAGCTTAGTGGATAATACCAGGATGACTATTAATAAGGAGTTTTTGGGAAGAAGCTTCCTTCTGAATTTTTATAAAATTTCCTACAAATATTCCACAAACGGAAAAATGGGGTACGGACAGGGATATTATGATTTTAATGAAGGAGGAATGATGTTCACTTCTCCAGGGCAGATTCTTTCTACTGACGAAAATGCCGAATATTGTGGTTACACATTGCTGGTACATCCCGATTTTATCAGGAATTACCCTTTAGCAAAGAATATTAAAAAATATGGTTTCTTTTCCTATGATACCAATGAAGCACTGCACTTATCTGATCAGGAAAAAACAATGATTACCGGACTTCTGGACAGTATTACTCATGAACTGAATACGGCTATTGACGAGATTAGTCAGGACCTTATTGTTTCCTATATTGAAGTGCTTCTCAACTACAGCAACCGTTACTATAAAAGGCAGTTTATAACAAGGAAATCTGTAAGCAATGATCTTTTATCTAAAATGGATACCATCCTGGAAAATTATTTTGACCGGGAAGAAACACTGAATAAAGGGCTTCCTACTGTAGATTTTTTGGCTTCAGAGCTTCATTTATCTCCACATTATTTGAGCGATATGCTCCGTAATCTTACCGGACAAAATGCACAGCAGCATATTCATGAAAAACTGATAGAAAAGGCTAAAGAATATCTTACGCTTACCAATTTTTCTGTATCAGAAGTGGCATATGCTTTGGGATTTGAGCATCCACAGTCATTCAATAAGTTATTCAAGAAGAAAACAGATAAAACACCTTTAAGTTACAGACAGTCATTTAATTGAATCTGTATATTTCTTATCGATATGCCCGGCCCGTGTGCCGGGTATTTTATTTTTTAGCTGTTCGTAGAATGGAAAAGGTTTTACATAGATAAAAGCCATTTTTAAAGGAGGATCCCTTTTAAATTCGGGATACCAAAAAAACAACATCAATATGAAAAAGTTAAACTCCATTGTATGCATTATGATTGGCATTACAGCCTATGCACAGCCATCGATAACAAGGGCAGGTATTGACAGGGTAAACATTACGACTACGTTTAAAGCAGGAGATGTGCCCCTTACTGCTACTCCGGGGCCATCAGGAGCTAATGTTACGTGGAATTTTTCTGCGTATACCGGACCTAACGTCATTACTACACAGACCAATGAATGTCCCGGACAGGCCAACTGTTTTAGGTTCGCAGGAGCCAACAGGATTACAAAACCAACCCTTTCAGATGTCTATGATTTTACTTCCATCACAGACACGGAAGCCATAACGCTGGGGTCTTATGCAGGCTCAGGCTTTGGAGATGCCACGACTACCTATACAGATCCTTTAATCGATTTTAAATTTCCAATCACTTATTTACAGCAGTTTAGTGATACCTATCAGTTTACCAATGTTTCCGCAGCGGGTGGAATCACCAATGAGTCCGGACAGGTAGACTATACGGTAGACGGCTATGGAACGGTCATCACACCTATAGGAACCTATTCGAATGTACTGAGAATTAAGAGTATGAAAGCGTCTACGATCATTGTTCCGGGATCACCTTTGCCATTCAACTATACAAACGAATACTATACATGGATCAGCCAGACCTCTGGGATTGTATTTACTTTTGGAATCAATACTTTTGCCTTTAATGGGGTACCCAATGTAAATAAATCTATTTCTTATCTGGATACAGTTGTTTTATCAACGGTTAATTCTGTGCATCAAAAAACAGAAATTTTGGTCTATCCCAATCCTGGTTCAGATTTCATTCATCTGGAATCAAAAGAGGATATTAAACAAGTGTCTGTGAATTCATTGGACGGCAGGACGATTTTAATAAGCAACAGCTCTAAAAAAATTGATATTTCAGGCCTTCCCAAAGGGATCTATATTCTTCAGGCTGAATTGAAGAACAAAGTTTCTGTAACCACGAAAATTATTAAAAAATAATATGAATTTCTTCTAACAGTTTTTTTATGACCGGGGACACAGGATATAATAACACAATGGGTCTTACTGTGGATTTCAAGGTCCCCGTTTTTTTATAAAGTTTTTTGTTTTTTCTCAGCTGCTTTTGAATTTCTAACTACTGATATTTTCAATAGAATCAATTTGCCATTGATCAGTTTTACGCAGGATATACCGGTAGGTCATCCCGCAGTTTTTTAAATGAAATTCAACAGAACATAACGTATCGTTGACCGGTTTTATATTGAAATTTATGGCCTCAATATCCTTTAAGTCGGATTGATAGTCTTCCTGGGTTAAAAAGAAATAATCATAATCGAAATTCTCAGGAGGTCCATCATTGGCAGGATGTTGTTTGAAATTTTCATTACCATCCTTATATCGTTGTTCATAAGCAGACAGAAATTTTTGAGAAAAAAGATGGCTGTTTTTAAGAAATTTTATTTCTTTTTCAACCTCATCAAAATCTACATAATAATTGACCGGAGTCTCTGTTTCCGTTTGGGAGCCTCCTTTTACTGTATTAAATCCGTAAAGTTTATTTTCATTGTTTTTATACCAATTAAGAAAGGTTTTTACTGTTTCCATCTGAGCATTATCTTTGCTTTTTTGTGCTGGAACAGTTGTATGACTTTCTGTGACTGTATTTTGTATGATAGGTTTCTTTGATGGATCCTCCTTTTTACAGTTCGTAAACAATAAGAGTAAAGCAGGTAGAAACAAAATCTTTTTCAGCATAATTTTTTTCATTTTTCAAAAAACGAACTTACAAAAAATAGATAATCTATTTACTTTTTAATTTTATAATTCTCCCTGTAAGTATTGGCTGTAATACCTGTACAACGTCTGAAATACCTACAGAATAAGGAAGAGTCTACAAATTGCAATTGATTGCTGACCTCTTTAATGGACAGTGATGTTGTTTTAAGAAGCTCTTTGGCTTGTTTGATGACCCTATAGCTGATCCACTGTTTGATGGGCTTTCCTGTTTCTTTTTTTATTAAACTGCTTAAATACTGAGGTGAAAGATGCAGCTGGTCAGAATAATACAAGACACTCCTCTGCAAATGACCATGTTCATTTAACAGTTCAAAAAAATGTTCGATAATATCCTGACTCCTGGTTTGTAGCAGGCTGTTATTTTTAATGACCGGTAAATAAAGTTTTGAAACCAGCTCCAGTAAAGCATACAACAGATACTGTACAGATTCCAGGGTACTTTCTTCTTTCGTTTTGGATTGATACTCCTGAATCAGTTTTACCGTAGACCAGATCAGTTTTTTAGAAGAACCTTCCACTTCCATCACAGGACTGAATTTTATCTCATCGCTGGCCAGTAATACAGTGAGAAAACTATAAGTGCTGATGAAATCCAAAGAAATAAAAAATACAGTAAGTTCTAAGTCATGACTCCCCGAAATATCAGCTAATTCGGTATCCGGTAGAAGCATGAGTACTGCATTTTTCTTAATATGAAACGGGAGCGTATTGATCTTAAGGTGTAATTCACCGTCAGATAGAAAGCAGAGTATCAGTTTATTAAGCTTTCCGGCTTTTTTCTGAAACCCGGTGATGCTGGCCGTCTTATATTTTTCAATATACAACCCTTCGAAATTTGGCTTAATATCTATCATGGTGAATGATTTTCTGGACTGGGCTAAATGTTTTTGATTTCCGTATTCTTATAATCAACTTCCGGGCAAATGTAAGCAGTTAATTTTTCTTTTTAAACGGGTTGTTTAAAATGGAATATAAAATACCAGAAATGGAATATATTTTATTCCCGAACTGTTCCTAAATTCGCAGTCGGAAACTTTAATCAAATACTGTTATAATGCACAATACAGAATCTCTAAATGCGAAAATGCCGAAAGCCTGCTTTTTACTTTTCTTTGCCCATGGACTCGTTTTCTCTTCCTGGGCGAGTAGAATTCCTATCATTAAGGATGCGCTTTCAATCAATGAAGCCGAACTGGGGACACTCTTATTGTTAATGCCTATAGGGCAGATTTCTACAATGGTTCTTGCCGGAAAGCTGATCAGCATGTATGGAAGCTCCTGGATCATCAAAAGATGCTTTCTGTTGTATCCGATGTTTCTTTTACTGATTGGGTTAGCGCCTTCTTACTGGGTTTTGGCAGCTGTTTTGTTCTTCTTTGGAGTTTCCGGGAATTTATGTAATATAGCGATCAATACACAGGCGATTGAGATAGAAGGGATTACAAAAAGGACCTTGCTTTCTTCCTGTCATGGCGCCTGGTGTTTTGCAGGACTGGTTGGTGCTGTTGTGGGATTGCTGATGATTAACCTGGGAGTAGGAACTTTCTATCATTTTATAGTTGCTTTTGTACTGGTATTTCTACTTTGGTTATACAGTAAGGCTCACCTGACCAATATCATTCATAAAGTAGCTCCTCAAAGACAGTCAATTTTCAAATCAGTAAATCCTACCTTGGTTGCTTTAGGAATCATAGGATTTTTAAGCATGGCTATTGAAGGGGCTATGTTTGACTGGAGCGGAGTGTATTTTCAGACTATTGTAAAAGCACCGGAAAAGCTTGTGATTGTAGGATATACCAGTTTTATTTTAATGATGACTCTAGGTCGTTTTGTGGGAAACCGTGTTATTGAAAAATACGGAAAAAGACTTGTTCTGCAGATGTGTGGTATTTTGATGAGTACGGGGCTTTTTTTAAGTGTTTTCTTTCCGGAATTATGGGTGTGCATTATTGCCTTTATGATTATTGGGTTGGGAAGTTCGCTGAGTGTCCCTTCTGTTTACAGCACGGTAGGAAAGGTGAGCACTGTGGCTCCCAGTATTGCATTATCATTTGTATCCAGTATTTCATTTTTAGGATTTTTAATGGGGCCACCCCTTATCGGATATATTGCTGAAAGTTTTGATTTAAGATATTCTTACGGGCTTTTTGCATGCTTTGGAATCTTACTGTCTGTTATGGCAGGACAGATGAAAGTATTCCAACATAAAAATTGATGACGTATATCTTGACATCCGTTATGAAGGTTTTGACATGTTTTAATAGATCCGGATCTTTTAATATTGCTGACAGAATGCTTGTTCCTGAAGGTTGAATGCATTGCTCCGGAAATACTTATCTTTATTAAAAATATTCTTTCATGAAATCTGTCTCCAACATTGAAACAGAACCCATTATTGATCATTCTTTTTCCGTAAAGCGGTTGGATAAATATATTCCTTATACCCAATCTTTTGTAAGACTAAGCTATCATCGGATTCTTATACTGGAAAAAGGACGTGGCTTCTTACTGGTTGATAACGAATCTTTTGAAATGTCAGGATGTGAAATTTTTTTACTGGATAAAGGGCAAATCTATCAGTTTGAGGAAGATTCAGAAGTAACAGGGTTCAGTATTTCTTTTGGAGATTGCTTTTGGGAAAAAGCTCCTTCCAGTGCCAGCAACTGTAAAGCTGTTTTGTTTAACAACGCTACTGCCAATCAGCACCTCAAACCTAGTGTAACAGAAGCCGAAGAGATTTTGCTTCTATGTAAAAACCTTCTGATGGAGTATGAAACCTCTCCATACATCAATCAAATGGACGTTATGGCAGCGTATTTAAAAATCATAATGATAAAGCTGGCCAATATAAAGCTGGTGGAAGAAGAAACATTTGACAGTCAGGATTATGTTGTATACCGTAAGTTTATGGAGCTGCTTAGCAACCAGTATCAATCTTTTCATGCCGTAAATAATTATGCTGATCTATTGAATATCACCTCAAGAAGGCTAAGTGAAATCTGTAAACGCTGTACGCATAAGAATGCAAAGGAATTGATCAACGGGCAGATAATTGCAGAAGCCAGAAGACTCCTTCAGTTCAGTTCTTATTCCGTAAAAGATATTGCCTATCAGCTTAACTTTGGTACACCGGAACAGTTCAGCCATTTTTTTAAGAAAAATACGGCTATATCACCGGCTGCTTATCGCAGTAAATACATGAATATCGGAGTCGGAATTACTTGAAATTTTGACATGTCATCTGTATTTATTGATATTTTTCCAGAGTGATAATCAGGATACCTTTGGATAAATAATTTAAGTTATGTCAGTAAATCGTTTAAAAGAAGTAGCCGGTATTATCATCCCGGACAGTAAAATAGCAACAGAAGCCACAGCACTTCTATTGGAACATGGCACAGAGTTCATCTACAATCATTCCCTGCGTGTTTTTCTGTTTTCGTCATTAAATGCAAAACGCCATCATAAAACTCATGATTCTGAGCTGTTGTATGTAGCTTCCGTATTTCATGATTTAGGGCTTGTTTCTCATTACAGCAGTCCTGATCTTAGATTTGAAGTAGACGGAGCCAACGCAGCCCGTGATTTTTTAAAAGGTCATGGCATTGCCAATGATAAGCTCCAGCTAGTCTGGGATACCATTGCCTTACATACCACTATTGGGATTGCAGAGCACAAAGAAAATGAAGTGGCCCTCATGTATTCCGGAGTGGGATTGGATGTGATGGGGGAAGGGTATGAACATCTGAGCACCGAACATAGAGAGGAAATCGTTGGAGCTTTTCCAAGGGACGGTTTTAAAAAGAAAATTATTCCTACATTTTTTAGCGGGTTTGAACATAAGACAGAGACTACTTTTGGAAATATAAAAACGGATGTCTGCTCATTTATGATCCCCAATTTTAAACAAAAGAATTTCTGCGACTGCATTTTACATTCTCCTTGGTCTGAATAAGCAAAGGTTTCTATCTAAATCAAAAAGCTACCCGAAGGTAGCTTTTAATCTTTATATCCATTTTTCTATAAGGTGAAGCCATAATGCTTTTTCCTCACTTATGAGAAAGACAGCGGAGGATTTCCGTTTTGTAGAAGTTTCTCCCGTTACCTGAATTTCAGTATAGGTAGCCAACCCATGGCTTTCCGAATATTGAATTTCTATATTTTCTACGCTAACATGACGATCCTGAAATTTACCATATACCGTGGGAAGCCAATCGGAAAACATAGACAGGGTGACCAGGTCACTATTACCGTTAATCATTTTAAAATCCGGGGAAAATCCGGAAAGTAATTGTCTGTAAAGTGCTTCCTGATCTTCTGATTTTCCCTGAAACCATGTTTCAATATCATCATGAAAGCCCTGAATTTCTTTACGTATTTTTTCTGTAATACTCATAGAGGTAAGTTTATATTATTTATTTTAAAAATGTGTTGATCTCTTTAAGACCGTTGAATATACTTTTTTAATCTGACAGTAATGAGTAGTCCGGTTAGCTGAAAGATGCCAATCATAGCAATGGCTGCAGCAAAAGCTATGGAAAACCCCAGAGAGTCCGTCAAATTGAAAAATAAGGTGCCAATAACGGCTCCTCCGGTTACACTGCCTATCTGGATTCCTATGCTGATGAGCCCAGATGCCTGTCCTGCTTTATCTTTGGAGATCAGGGAAATGGCTGTTCGCATCATAACAGGCATGATTGTCCCATGTCCCAATCCTGCTAAAAATAAGGTGGTATTTGTTATATAAGAAGGTTTTTGCTGAAAATAAAAGGTAATGGCACTAAAAATAAAACCCACCATCAGTAATCCTAGCCCTATATAAATCATTTTATGAGTTTCGAGCTTTACTCTTGCTGAAATCAAGGGACCCAGGAAAAAAGCAATTCCATAGGGAACAATGGCAAGCCCGGTCTGCATAGAGTTTTGATGTAAAAACTGCTGAAGATAGTAAGGGTAACAGATAAATAAGCCGGCAGTGAAGTTGTAGAAGAATATGATTAAAAGACTTAATGCAAAGGGCTTATGCTGTAGTAATGTAGGGTCTATAAGTACCGGATGTCCCTTCTGCTGTAAGGTTATTTCATATTTTAAAAATAATGTCAGTGAAAGTATTCCTGTACATATAATCCCAAATATCCACCAGGCCCATTGAAATTTTTGTCCGAAGATTAAAGGACAGATAAGCATTAATAAAGCTAAGATCAATATCATGGCTCCTTTATAGTCAATACCCATTCGGTCTGTATTGTGGTTATTATCCATCGTAAAATGTATCCCAGCGATACAGATGATGGTAACCGGAACATTGACAAGAAATACAAGCTCCCAGGAGAAGTGTCCCCAATGCATACTCAGCAGTACGCCCCCAAGCAGTTGCCCAATTACAGAAGCCAATCCAAAGACAGAACTGAAAAGGCTGACCGCTTTAGGCTGTTCCCGGCTATCAAATAATATTTTTATGGAAGCTAAAACCTGTGGCGCTAACAAAGCAGCCCCAAAACCCTGGAATAATCTGGCAAAGATCAATAAGGTAATATTGGGTGAAAATGCGCAGGCAAGGGAGGAAAACAGGAAAGTATACAACCCCAGTATGAAAATTTTTTTCCGCCCGTAGATATCCCCCAATTTTCCGCCCACAACAACCAATGCGGCATAAGTAAGTCCGTAAATAGCCACTACCATCTGCAACTGATGGTCGCTGGCTCTGAACGCCTCTTTTATAGAAGGTAATGCCATATTCACAATAAAATAATCCAATGGTGAAAGAAAAGCTCCTGCGATCAGAAAATTTAATGCCTGCCATCGTTTGGGATAGATGTTCATATTTTTTTATGCAAAATTAACCTCTTGATGTTATGGTAAAATTGTACTTTTGGAGGAAAATTAAGTTCAAAAAATGAGAAGTTTACATCTTGAAGGAATAGAAGTAAAGGAAATGCAGTTGGAAGGGAAGGCACTTTCTTTCAAAACAAAAGACTTTCTTTCTTTTGTGTATGTTGTAAAAGGAGAAGGAGATTTGACCTATGATGAGCGCAGTATCCGTTTTTCTGCAGGTAAACTTTTCATCATTCCCCAACAGGAACTTTACCATTTTGCAAGTAGTGATGCAGCACTCATTCTGATACAGTGTCCCATTGAATTTATTGATAAGATACGCCTTGAAGCAGACCGTATTGAAAGCTGTGAAAACTTGTATAAACTCCAGTATATCAGTAATAATTACCATGCAAGAGCCGGATGTGTGTTCCGTAACAAAAACGATGAACATTTTGCCGAAACTATTATTCTCCAAATCGCCAATGAATTCAAAAATAAAGCAGATGATTATCTGATCATCCGTAACTGCATTTCAATTCTACTCAACCTTATTGCCCGCAATATCATTCAGAGTGAAACTTCAGACCTTCAGGAAAACAGGAAAGCTTTTTCCATCATGAAGATTATTACCTATATTCAGCAGAATATAAAAGACAGAGAAAAGACAGGAATTCAGGTTATTGCAGACCATTTTGGGATTTCAGGAAATTATTTCGGAGAATATTTTAAACAGCAGACGGGGATCTCCTACCAGGATTATCTGTTGGATTACAGGCTTAAACTTGTAGAAACCTATTTAAAATACAGCAGTATACGCTTAAGCGAAATTGCTTATGAGCTCCAGTTCAGTGATGAAAGCCATCTTTCAAAGCTTTTTAAAAAACACAGAGGACTTACGCCCGGAGCATTCAGGAAAAATTATAAATAACAGGTAACCATTGTGTTATATTAATTGTTTATTAAATATAAAGTCAACTATATAGTTGACTTTATATTTTTTATATATTTACTATAAATATTTTTTCAATGGATTTTGACTTTATTAAAGAGCTGGGATACAAAGCTTTTGATAGCCGCCTGAAAAGAATAAGCGACCGGATGTCTCATGATGTAAGAAAATTCTATAAAGAGTTTGGAATTGATGTAGAACCCAATTGGTATCTTGTTTTTATGCTGCTGCAAAAAAGGGGGGAGATTTCTATTACGGATATAGCGGAACCGCTGGGATATTCTCATCCCTCTGTAGTAGTCATTGTAAAAAAAATGACGGAGAAAGGCTATCTGCTCATCACCAAAGACAGTATTGATAAACGGAAACAAATGATCTCATTATCACCCAAAGCTATTGAAATGCTTCCCCAGCTTGAAAAAATATGGGATAGCTGTGAAAAAGCTATTTTAAAACTTTTATCAGAAGATCTTAGCATTTTATCGTACCTGGATACCATAGACCAGGAACTGAAAGACAATCCCTTTCATAATAGATTTAAACAGGAATATTTAAAATCACTATAATCATGAAAGTATTTATCCTCATCGCAGCGTTTCTTTTTTCTAACCTTATGATCTCTGCTGCGGAAACGAAAATAATGATCCGAGCTAAAGCAAGGGATGCCAAATTTATCGGAAGTTCACTTGGCGGAGCTCATATCATCGTCAGAAATAAGCTAAACCAACAGATTCTCGCAGAAGGAAATACGGTTGGAAGTACTGGAAATACAGATTTGATCATGAAAAATCCTAAAATAAGAGGAAACTCAATTGCCGATGCCCAAACAGCCGGCTTTCTGGCTTCTGTGGATATTGATGAGCCTACATTTGTTAACATTGAAGTGATTTCTCCTTTAAACAATAAACAGGCTCAGGCTATGGTAAGCACTGAATTATGGCTGATTCCCGGCAAACATATTTTGGGAGACGGTATTGTTCTGGAAATCCCAGGTTTTATTATTGATATTCTTAAACCCAGAACCCATCAGTATATTCCTCTGAATACAATTAAAGACAAACCCTTTACATTTCAGGCTAATATTGTTATGATGTGCGGCTGTGTAATAGACAAAAACGGGATATGGAATTCTGACGAAATAGAGGTGAAGGGAATTCTTAAAAAAGACGGTAAATTTATGAAAAATGTAGAGCTGTCTTTAGTGTCAACCAACCTGTTTGAAGGAAATACGGTAATCAATACTGCAGGGAATTATGAACTGATTTTATACGCTTATTATGAGAAAAGCGGAAACACGGGAGTCGACAAAATTAATTATGTAGTGATCGAATAAGGATATGTATAAAGCGGATTAATGAGTAGCCTGCCATAATTCTTTCCGGTATTTTATGCCCCATTCTCCCATAGTATCTATAATACTGTGAAGGCTTTTTCCAAATTCTGTCAGTTCATAATCTACACTTACAGGCATGGTGTTGTTTTGTGTCCGGATTACCAGGTTGTTCATTTCCAGATCTTTGAGCTCTTTTGAAAGAGTTTTGGAGGCGATTCCGTCTATCTGTCTTTTCAAATCCATAAAACGCATTTTTCCAATATAATACAGGTGGCTGATAATAATGGTCTTCCATTTCCCATCCAATAAATAGATTGTATCCCTTACTCCCCGAATATGGTTTTTACATTGCAGATCGAGTTCTATTTTTTCTTTTTTCATCGCTAAAGATCTAGGGCAAAGATATGAAAATCAGATGATAAAATTGGAATTAAACCCACCTGGTTACCTTTTGGTAACTGGTTACTAAAGGGTAACAGGTGGTATAATGATACTATAAAGTAGGTAACTTTGTCCCATTAAAATAAGAATACGGCCGGTATTCTTACAGGTACAATTAATAAAACACTAAGATTATGTCATTAAAAGAAGCATTACACTGGAGATCTGCAACTAAAAGCTATAATGGGAAGGTAATAGAAAAGGAAAAAATTGAGCAAATTTTGGAAGCCATTCGTTTGGCTCCGTCAAGTTCGGGTCTGCAGCCTTTTAAGGTTCTTGTAATTACCAATAAAGAATTGCGGGAAAAACTACAGCCGATTGCCTTCCAGCAGCCACAGATTGTAGAGGCATCTCACATACTGGTATTCGCAGCCTGGGATGAATATACTCCGGAACGGGTAGATTCATTCTTTGAATTTAGCAATAAAGTTCGAAACTTACCATCGAGTGCAACAGATGATTACCGGTTAAATTTATTGGTGATGTTAGATCAGAAAACAAAAGATCAGCATTTTATGAATGCCTCGCAACAAACCTATATTGCATTAGGATTTGGATTATTGGCTGCTGCAGATCTGAAAATAGATGCCACACCGTTGGAAGGGTTTGATAATAAAGCAGTAGATGACTTGCTCAATTTGCCGGAAAAAGGACTAAAGAGTAGCGTTATGATGGCATTAGGATATAAAGATGAAGAAAACGATTGGTGGGGGAAGCTGGAAAGAGTAAGAAGATCTAATGAAGACTTGTTTATAGAGCTTAATTAATTCAATAAAAAAGCATTATTAATAGGATGGAGACCGGGCTGGTCTCCTTTTTTTGTGTAAAATTTGAATATTTTGAATCCTGGATAAGAATCGTAGAACTACTACAATTTTTCAAATAAGTACTATTTCATTTTGCCGTGATTTTTTATGGTGATATATTAGCTTTGTAAAGACTCAAAAGATTGTAATCTATAGAAAAACAACCTGTTGATAACTAGTAACATTAGACGGGATGAATTAAATTAATTCTTTTCTGATTTTATGCTTTACTGAAGGTAGGAAAGAACAACACTATCCAAAGCTGAAAGAGTTGTTTTTATTGTTTGAAAGCTGGCTTTTTAATTCTGGTTTTAACCGGAATAGATAAACACAAAAAAAATTATATCATGTTCAAAAAAACTAATGAGAATCTGCCTAAACCTGCACTGGGGTCAAATAAAGAAAATATTTCTGACAAGGTAAAATCTGCCCAGGATAGAGAATCTAAATTCATGGGAAAAACTTTACATACCAATAATCCTACGGTTACGGAAGATAAAGTATGGTCAAAGCAACCCACCTCCAAAATATTTAATGCACAGGGAATCCCGGAGAATGCTGTTGCCGGGATAAACAGGGTGGTAAAACTTGAAATCTTTGTTGAGGGTAAGCCTATTAAATTCTTCAAACATTTTAAACTTACACAAAGTGCTGTTAAACATCATGAATTTGATCTTATTCTGGCCCATGACACGTTAGGAAGCGCAGAAAACCATAATCTTGAAGAGGCTCAAAGCTTTTTAGGAAAAAGAATTACGGTTATTTTTAGATATAAAGATGTTGAACAGGGCCCTGAACGAAATTTTGTGGGAGTCATTACAGAAGTAGGATTCAGTCAGGAAAAAGGAAGTCTGGGGAATATTGTGCTTACAGGCTTTAGTCCTACTATTCTTTTAGATGCAGCACCTCATATCCAGAGTTTTGGAGGAGGACAGCCAATGAGTCTGAACAGTATTGCCAGTGAGGTCATCAAAGAAGGATTGGGACAGGAAAAGTTTGATTTCAGGGTAGACGCCCGCTATGGGAATGTTCCTTACAGTTCACAATATGAAGAAACCCATTATAATTATCTTGCAAGAATGGCAGAAGCATATGGGGAACAGTTTTTCTATGATGGTGAGATTCTTCACTTTGGAAAACTTCCTCCACAGGAAAAGCCAGTAAAACTTGTATATGGCAGTAATCTAAGCGATGTGAAAATCAAAATGAAAGCTCAGCACGTAAATCCTACATTTTATGGGTACAACAGCAGCCAGCATGAAAAACTGACTACCGGAGCTTCCAAAGTGAACCATACTTCAGATATTGCCAGAAGAGCATACGAAATTTCTGAAAATACTTTTAAAACACCATCGCTAAGAATAGCACCTATCAATGCATCAACCTTTATGGATGTTGATTCATCCCAGAAAGGAACAACGGGGAGCAAAGCTGCACAGGTCTTTATTACCTCGGGGTATATGACCGTTCCGTTTTTATATCCTGGTTGTATTGTAGATCTTGAAATGCGGAAAACAGATACCAACGATACCTCCTATTTTACGAAACTGATGCTCACTGAAGTGATTCATGAAGTAGATGCCCGTGGATATTATGACGGACATTTTGAAGCTATTGCGGCAGATACGGGATTTATTCCCCGTCCGGAGTTTCATGTACCTAAAGCAGAGCCTCAGGTAGCCACTGTGATTTCCAATACAGATCCATTGAACCAGGGGCGTATACAGGTGCAGTTTGACTGGCAAAAAAATAATACGACCCAATTTATCCGCATGATGAGCCCAGATGCAGGAGGTACGGATCAGATTACTCAGAACAGAGGATTTGTAGCGGTTCCTGAAGTGGGAGACCAGGTGATGGTAGGATTTGAATATCACCATCCTGATTTTCCTTTTGCAATGGGAGGGATGTTTCATGGCCAGGTAGGATTAGGCGGCGGAGTAGACAATCATATCAAGTCTATCCAGACCAGAAGCGGAAATAAAGTTATTTTTAACGATACCGAAGGAAGCATCTATATTGAAGATCCGAGTGGAAATTCCTATTTAATGGATGGTAAAGGAAATATTACCGTGACTGCTCCTAAAAATATGACGTTCAATGTAGGACAAAATCTTACCGTGAATGTAGGACAAAATATGAATACCAATGTAGGGGCAGATCAGAGCAACATCGTGGGAATGAACAAAACAGAAAGTATTACCATGAATGATTCACAAACCGTGGGAGCGATTAAAAATGTATCGATAGGAGGGAATTTCATGACCAATGTAGTGGGGAAAATGATGGAATTTATTAAAGGTAATAAAGAAAGTGAAGTGGCACTGGATAGCCAGAAAGTAGTGAAAGGAGAGCGGTTAATTCATAGTGAGAAGGATCACAAAATTCATTCTCAGACAGAAATTAACGGACAATCCAATGAGAAAACCAATATGAATTAGGATATGTCAAACGATAATATTGCGAAGATAAGTATCATAGGAGGTGATTCTATTGAAAAAATTGGCGGGCAGCATACTGAGTATGTTGGTAAAATGACCTATTCTTCATCCAAAAAGCTCATAACAACCTCTGAAAACGGAAAACATTTTGGTGATAAGCCTGAAGACCCACCTAAAAGAGAAGGTAGAATTATTGATATTGTGATGTTTGTAGCCGGAACAACGGATCCTATCAATACTGAAGGGAAAAAACATCATGCCAATACAGAATATTGGAAGTATTATGATGAGAAAACCAAAAAAGAAACTGAAGAGAGTTTAAACAATCTTTGGAATAAACTCAAGGAACTTAAGCCTCAATTTCACGATCTGCATATTGAAGGTAAATTTTTCAGCTGGTCTGGTGACAACGACACTAAGGAAAGAATCGTAGCCTCTGAGAGATTATTTGATGTATTATTAAGAACATATCCGGGCTGGAAAAATCAGGAGGTTCATTTACATTTAATCGGCCATTCTCATGGTGGGAATGTCATTAATCAATTTACAGAACTTGTTTCCAGTAAGGAAATGATCACAAAATCTGCTATTTTGAAACCCCGTAAGATTACAGAATTCCCAAAATTATGGAAAGTTAAAAGTATCACTTATTTATCGACTCCTTTTTTTCAAAAGAAACATCAGCTGAATCATGCCAAATTACATAAAGGATGTAAAATCATTAATGTACATAATGACTATGATTTGACTCAACAATTGATTGCAGATTTTAGCCTTACCAATATGGAGGGCTTACTAAAGTCTTTTCAAATGGATAGATTTGAAGCAGGTATAAAAATGGTTAAAAGTGTCGATAAGGATATTATTATGACCTATTTTAAAAGTCTGATCTGGCAGGATTTTAAAAACAAAGCAACCTTAGCATGGCGGGAAACGGCAAAAGGCTTTTTAGGATTTAATATTATAGTAGGTGAGTTTATTAAGTATATCAACTCTCTGAAGATCGAAAATTCAAACCTGCAGAAAGAAAAAGCTTCATTTGTTAATCTTTTAAATAGTCTTCAGCAATGGACCTCTGATGTTCATAAAAATTATTCTTCGATTGCTGGAGGTTATGACAAGTCTACGTGGGTGAAAAATCTCAATTTGACACAAGGTTTACAAGTTTTAAATATTCTTTTAGCCATTAAGACCGGTCCGAAAGACAGCTACTTATTGAGTTTATTGGCAGGGATATTTGGAGAAAATAAAGGAATCACGGATAGTATTGATGAAACTTCATGGACGCCCCAAAAACAAACAAAAAGCCTGCCTATTATAGATGTACCTATTTTTGAAAGTGACCCCTATAATTCCAGAAATAAAAAAGGAGAATTTACTGCTTTTTTAAAAGGAGTACAGGGTGCCGTACACAAACGTGAATTAGAAGACCTGCTGATGAGGTTATTAAGCCAGTTTATTAAACCCAGCATGTTAACTTTTGTTGTACGGACAATTGATTATGCTATTGAGCCTGTAGTTTTTGGCAAATTAGATACTGAAGTTACAAAACTGAGAAAAAACTTAGCAGTGTATTCAAAATTTGTAACTCAATACCATGCTGGCCTGGTTACTGAAAAGGATGAAGAGAAATTTAAAGATGCTATTATGAAAGCACCGGGCTCTGTTTCTTATTTAGCCATGGCATCCCATAGTTTAAGCCATACCCAATTGTGGAAGAGAGTTGAAGATGGGTTAAGAAACTCATTCAGTTCAGGGGTAAATCCGGGATATAAAAAGAAATAAATATGAAAAATATAACACAAGGTATTGGTAAGATTCTGTTGGTTTTTTTAATAGCAAATCTGGTAGTTACAGCTTATTTCTTATTTGCCTATAGTCCTCTTGTTGAATCAATTGATTTAAAACTTATTGTGAAAATAATTAAGCAATTTGGTTTAATAATAAGCATACCCACCAGTATTTTATTTGTTCTTATAGATACTGTTCTTATAAAAAGGATAACAAAGACTTGGGTTTTATATGTAAGCCGGATTATTATTTTTTTTGGAATACTCTATATAATGTGGTTGTTTTTTTCTATTTATCTTGTAGCCAGCGCATTAATAGATAATCCTTTGATGGATAAGTAATACGATCCCAGTGGCAAAGTTTTGTTGATCAACAAAAAAATGAAATATGAAAAAAATAGCAGCATACACCGTCTTACTATTCCTTACAGCAAATACTGATGTATTTTCACAAAAAACGATTAATAAAGACAATTACACGTCTCTGGTGCAAAAAGAAGAGGGTGATTTGAATCAGGATAAAAAGAATGACAGGATCATGGTAGAAATGGATCTGAAAGATGAGACCAGACCATTACGACTGCAAATATTCCTCTCTCAGCCTGATAAGAAACTTCAATTAGTAGTTTCTTCCACAAAAATCATTGAAAGCCAATATCCGGTTAATAAGAATGGAAAACATAATGGTAATGTAATTCCGGATTTTTTTATTGAAGAAGGTAAATTGAAAATGCTTACCGACATTAAAGATCGAAAAAGCACCTATGAATTCAGGTTGAAGCAAAATAATTTTGAATTGATCAAAATATCACGGGTATTATGGGATGGAAAAGACACCACTTTTGAAACGGAAATTGACTTAATCGCAAAAACGAAAATTGAGTATGAACAAGTAACAGGTTCAGATAAACTTTTAAATAAAAAGAAAAAACTGATAAAAGTCAATGCATTGCCAAAAATCCAGGATTTAAGCTTTTCCGATTTGGAACAGTACTAAAATAGCAATCAGACTGATGACGAAAATTTCTTCTAAATAATACTAAGAGAGCTGATTAACTAATATAATGAAAGGGAGCGACAGCAACTGAAAACGAATACAGAGTGGATCAGTAGAATAACAGGAATGAAAGGTGTAGCAAAACAAGAATATACAAAGGTAAAGATAGAAGGAATTCTGAACCTTAAAAAACTTTCCGGAGAGTATGAACTCACTCCGGAAGAATTGGTTGGTTTTCATAATCAATATTGCAGTCTTCAGGAGTTATTGACCTTATCACTGCCTAAGTATGTGGAGTATATTTATATTCCTTCTGATAAGTTTGAAATCAGGGACAGAAAATTGCTGAAAAGTGCAGTATTGGAGATTCCTTCCATTTCCAGTGAGAAAGTATACGGAGTGATCATCAAATTTTTACCTAAAGATCTACAGATTCACTACAAAATAAAAGTAAAAAGAACAGCCTCCCAGATTGAACTCACTAAGGAAAAAACTTATGTAAACAATCAGGGAATCGACAAAATGATAGAGCAGCTGTTTGAAAAAGCAGAACAGATTTTATATCCGTTGCAGATTTCAATAAAAAATAATGGGGGACTTGACAACATTATCAATCATGAAGAAATAGCCAAACGCTGGAAAACAGAGAGCCTAAAACTGAAGGACTATTATCAGTCTGAGACAACAGATCAGCTATTAGAACAAATGGAGACGGTATATACTGATATTAACCTGAAGAAAGATTGGTTTGACATGAGTATATTTTATAAGCTATTCTTCCTGCCGGTTTATCAGGGATATCCTCAATTTCAGAAAAAAGATTTTTTACAGATCTATTTTTCGGGGCTGTCACAGGAAATCGGATATAATACAGAATGTATATTGAGCAGAGAATATACAAGAGGAAATAAAATAGCCGTACAATTAACCGGGATGGAAGAAGAAACCCTGTTCAATAAAAACGGTAAGAAAGGAGAAGCTAGTCTTCTGTACAAATTGAACAAAGAAACCAGAGAGTTATTTTCAATCACAGGCTATCTTTCAACTTTTGAAGGGAGCACAGAATATAAGATTGAATTTCAGCTGTTTGAACAGTAATATTGAAGAAACAAAAAAACACAATATACCATGAGTGCGAAACATTTAGTTTGCCAGGGAGCCACCTGCCAGTGCAAGTTTGGGACAACTCCTGATAAACTTGCCGTAAAAACGCAGAGTCAACGCTATATCAATGAAAAAGATGGAAGCAATAAACTGATGGCTACCCATGTAGACATAGGATCTACTTTTGAGAAAAATACCTTTGGATCCTGCAAAAAAATGAATAACAGCCCCTGCCAGGCAGTGGTTACCCAGTGGAGTGGCTATTATGAAAAAATTACATTGGAGGATAATAATGGAAAAGCACTTTTAGAAGACAGCAAAGCAACATGCCCTGTGGGAGGTCCGGATTGTATTACGATTATCAATCATGGGCAGACTGCGGGAGCTTCTGCACAGAATGTGAAGAATGCAGATAAAGAGGTTTTAGCTGAATTATTTCCGTTCGTTAATCCTAATGAGTATATCCGAAAAACAGATATGCTAAACGTTAAAAACTAATGTCATCCTATGGAAATTAATAATACCAAATTAACAGCAATTATTATCCCTCAGGGAAATACTGGTTTTAATGAGCAATACAGAGCGTTGACCATCCAGGAAGGACAGAAATTTACGGTGAGTATCAAAGAATATGAGGAGGAAAAGAAAAAAATACTAGATAAAATTGACCTTATCACAAAGGAAAAAGATAAAATTGATGCTGAGCTGGACAAACAATCCAATGACTATCTGGATGAAGCTAACAAACGTTACAAGCAAGGAGGGAACTGGCTAAAGATGGAGAAACACAATGGGAAAGAAGCAACCCATGTTCAGGTAAGTCTCGACAATAATGTTAGAATTGCAAGAGAAAAAGCAGATAAAATAAAAAAACAGAAAGATTCAGAAATAAAAAAACATCAAAATGCACTTGATGCTTTGGAGAAAACATGTAAATCTATTGTATGGGCCTGGCAGCTTGCCAAATCAAGAAGCAGTAAACCTGGGGGGAGAAATGAAAAGTTAGAAGCAGGACCAGTACAATCTGATATGACTTTAGACAGCCATATTTATGGAGGTGGATTCGCATGGATAGAACCTTTCTGGGAAAAAGGAAAACCTACGGGAAGTCCTAAAAATGGAATTTACATTCACACATCACCTAAAAATTCTACCGTAAAGGCAGCAGAATGGTATGGGTTTAAAGATTCTGAAAATCCTGTTAAAATTCAAGGCCCAGTAGCATCGGGCAGTAAAGTACAGCTCCATATTTATACACAAAGTATGTATGGGAAAAATATCGGTGTTGAACTAAAAGCAAATGGAGAGATCCTGAAAGCAAATTCTTATTCCTGGAGTATTGAAGTTTCTGCAAGTAAAACTAAAAATGAAGAGCCCTCAAAGACAAATGGTGCAAAATATGACATTCTAGAGTCAGAAGATTTATTTCTTACCGAGGTGGAAATTTATGACTGCTCGGATGCTAATAGCATAAAACCGCCAGCAGAAGCTGTAACCGGATATTTGTTAAATGACCAGGGTGGAAAAAAACAGGACTATCTGAATGTACAAAAGGCTGTGTTGAACCTTTATATTGATCCTGCCTGGTGTATGAGGAAAACAGGAATTATTACAGTAGTTCCCACGATCCATTATGATGGAAAAAAGCAGGAAATGGCTGCCGCTACATTGAAAATATCAGCTAGTTCTACTCCAGATATCAAAATTCCTGAATCTGGAAATAAACCAGTATTTATAGATAATGTAGAGACCAATTTTGAAGCTTTTCATCATTGCAGATACGATATTGTTAAGGGATCATATAGCAAATTGGATAACAGGGATCAGAATGAACCTCTGGAAATTACAATCTTTGATTCAAAAACTGATTCTGCTAAAAATATCCTTCATCTGCCTGTTATTGCCGGAAACAAACAGGCCAGAAGAAATGTCAAAATCACGGTAGATTCAAATACTGCGGAATGCAGCTATGCAGGTGATAAAGCGAAAGACCATACCAGTAAGGTTTTTGATCTGTCTCAAATACAACAGGCCATAGTTGTTGAAAAAAATACCAGAGTGGACGAGCATCTGATATACAGTAAAAATGAATTCAAAATTGGAAATATAAATTTCGGGAAGGAAGAAGAGGGACATGGTGATACCAATGATGATAACGAAATTAATGCTTCACATACTACCAGGAAAGGAGGAGTAAAAGGTCCTGTGGGGATGAGTGGTTCCAGTAAATCCACCATGTTCAAAGATGAGCGGAAAATTGGAAGATATCCGAGTTCAGATACGGAAATTGTGTTAGATGTTGGTTTTGATTATGGAAATAATCCCGGCGTTTCATTATTGAAATATATTTGGCCCACAAGAAAGAATGCCTTACAAAACTATCCCGTATTGCTTCATACCTGTGCTTACCCTCAAAAAACACTTAATATTGATGTATATCCGGATATAAAGTGGATTTTACAGTTTGCTTATGACTGTGACCCGGAAAAGTTCAATGAAATGAGGGGGGAAGCTTATGATAAGTATCTGGTAAGAACAGAAAAATTGGCGGATAAATATAAGCCGGAAAAAATTGATGAAAAGATATCTAAAATTGATGGAGATTTAGCGAATGCAAAAGCTACTTTGCAAAGTGCGCAGAAAAAAGAAGATAAAACAAGAGCAAGAAAACTAATTTCCAAGCTGGAACAAAAAAAAGCAAAACAGCAGGCACAAAGTAGAAAATATAACAAAGAAAGTACAAAATCAAAACAGCAGTATCGCAAAGATCGTCCGGATCTGTTTAGTTTTAAAGATAATATAAGTTCAGGTCTGTCTGATTTGGTATTATCTCTGAATGTGGAATATGACCGTCCGGGGGAATCCATAGAACTTTCTGCCAGCTATCAGAGGTATGTAGATCTTGTAAAACAGCTTATTGATATTAAAAATACAATTGAATTAATTTTAGATGGTAAGAAAAAATCAAAAAAGAAATTAGATAAGAAATACAAAGAAATTAATGAAAAGGCTGCGTCCGAAAATCTGGCTAAACTTGGTGATGCCTTAAAAGGAAGGCCATTGATCTCAGTTGATATTATTCCTCCGTCTTTGGCGGTTTTAGGTTCCTGGTATGCAGAAAATCCGAAGGATAAAAATATGGATCAGGTGGGTATTGTAGGGGAAATTGAGGTAAAGGCGGAACCTCTTGTAGGGGCAGAAGTAACACTGGACTTTTTAGCCCTGGCCCAAAAGGCGCACCCTGTTGCAAGAGGGATCATTACCCTTATCGATGTAGGAGCAGCCATTGGAATGGCTCCTGAAATTACTCTGGATCTGGTAGTCAGTGGACAATTGGAAATTGAGGGGAAACTAAGATATAACAGTGCCAGTAAAACCTCAAACCTTAATCAGGGATCTCTCTCTAAAGATGCAGAAGATGATAGCCCGTTAACCGTAAAAGGTGTATTTTCGTTAGAATTAACAGCTGGTATAAAATATAAAGCCAAGAGACAGACATTCTTCTTTGGATCTATTACAGTGTATGCAGAAGCAACAGTGTCGGTGAAAACAGGATTTACATTATCAGGAGCAATAAAGGCCGATGATAAAGGTTTTTATCTGGATCCTCTATTCACATTCCATGGGATAACGGTAGAAGGTTCGTTGGCGGTAGGTTATATTGCGGAGAATTATGATGGAGGTGAATACTCATCAGGAGAATCATCTACAGAGTTTAAACTGGTTCTGATGCATGAGTATGAAGGAAGTTTTGAGAACTCTAGTGGGCAGAAAATCCAATTTTATTTAACATAGTTATGAAAAATTTAATATTTATTTTATTAGTGACATCTTTAACAGCATGTGCTCAGAAAAAAAGTGAAAATATGAAAACATCTCAGGACATTTATACAATCGAAAAAGAAATAAAGCATTTTGATAACGAACCTCAGTATGGTGCCTATATTTCTACCAATAACTGTTCTTTTGATATTTTAATTAATGGTATGCCGGTGATAAAACATATGGATACATCCGGAAGCGGATTGTCAGGATCCTATTTTCCTTTGAATTGGGATATTGCTAAAAAGGGAAGTCAGGAGATAACGATTAAGTTGCGTCCCGGGTTCAATCAAAATACTAATGTTTTAAATGAAACTTTACAGCCCAATTCTGAAGTTCAGATTAAGATTGTAAAATCCAGTACCAATAAAGACGGCAGCCTTGGAGATGAAGAAGAAGTTAAAAATTATATGACTCCTAAAAAAGAATTTCAGAATAAACAGGTTGCGTCTTATGACGGTCTCAAGTCTTTTGAAGATCATTTCACTTTCAATGCTGATGTGCCGTATACTATTAATACTTTGGAAACAGCAGATGTTCTGCTTACGAAAGATGAGCAGAAATTAAAGGCATTAGAAAGAGAAGTCGTTGCAAAATATAATGAAATAAGAAATGTTTATATGAAGGGGACTAAAGACGAACTTGCCAGTCTGAATTATAATAAAGAAAAAAGAGTTGCCCAACAATTATATTTTTCTGATAAAGAGATTAAAAACAGATGGGATAATGATTATCAGTTCAGAACCGATTCAAACCTTGAGTTTTTTGATCTGAAACCTATTGAAAATTATAAAATGACTTTTTATGCTGATGGTAAAATCGTCTGTCTTGAGAAAATAAATAATGAAAAATCAGCACTTTGGGGAGGGTTTAAAAAGAAAGATAAAGATGTTGTTACTACCACTTATATATCCTTATACTTATACCGTCCAAAGAACAGTGGTAAACTTGAAATTTATTAGATGAAAATAAAGAATATTTTAGGTGCTATTCTATTAATACTGGGGGTTTATTTACTATTTAGTTTATATCAATCTTCTTTACCTATAATTTATGGAACCAGGGCAAAAGCAAATATTATTGGGACTGACAGTGTGAAAAACAAGAGGTTTACCTATTTGTATTACCCTGTCTTTCAATTTAATTATCAAAATCAGCTCATTAAGTTTACAGATAAAAGCAGTAGTGTTGATAAAGATATTGAAAAGTCTGAGGTGATGGTGTATTATGATCAAAACTATGGATTTAGCCAAGGTTTTACCACTGAGAAGATTATCTTTTTGATCATAAGTATTTTGCTTATCTTATTCGGAATTGTTTGCCTTGTCAAACCTTTCTGATATATTGATGAAATAGAAGTATGTCTGGAATTAGCACTATAGAATATCAGTCTTTCTACTTAAAAGGTATTATCATCGGAGATACTGTTGTCCCTTTCTTATAAATGATGGATACAACAAAGACCGTTAAAAACAGTACCGAAAATAATCATTATTTCAATAATTGATTTCTTCTTTTAATAGGATGAAAGAACAAATAAAAAAACAGGAATAACGAATATGCCAACAAAAGAGGGGCCTAAGCCTCTCTTTTTAGTGGGACAGAATCTGTTTTAGCAACATCTCTTACTCTTTCGAGCCATTTTCCTCTTTCATTTTCATCAAGATCCTGAAAGGGGCCTATAAAATCAACCTGTATAGAAGATAGTCCACAATATTCCAGAATGCCGTTTTTTAATTGAATAAGCCCACTGGACTGATATATTTCATTGTATTCATGTTCCGACAAATCTCCTGATGTTGTAATAATTCTTCCTGTTTTATCATTGAGTAATCCTTCGCTGATTCCATTATTATTTCTTGTAAAAGTAATGCCGGGAAGGAACGCCCTGTCGAAAAAACCTTTCATTACAGCAGGCATACCAAGCCACCACATGGGATGAATCCATACCTGATGCTCACTCCAGTGAATATCTTCGAGTGCCTTGAGTAAATCGGGCTCCAGTTCCATTCTCTTCCGGTAACCGAACTGAAGGTTGGGATTGAAATCCAGTTTTCCAATAGCAATATACCGGACTTCCGCTCCGGTAGCTTTGGCAGAATCCACATAGGTGCGGGCTATAGCTGTATTAAAACTTTCCTGATCTGGGTGTCCGTTGATGACTAGTATTTTTTTCATTGTTCGGGGTATAAAATCTGATTAAATAATTCAACTTGTTTAGTATAAAAAGCATCCGATAAAGGACACGGGAAGAAATCAAAAGCATGTACAGCGCCTTTTATTTCCAGGAGATTGACCTCAACTCCTGCTTTTTTCAGATGCTGGGCATATTCCTTACCTTCATCTTTCAGGGGATCTGCTTCACAGACAATAAGGGTTGCAGGAGGAAGATCATTGAACTTTTTTGACAGTAACGGAACGGAATAGAGTGGTGGCAGGGTTAAACTGTGCTGTAAATAATGTTTCCACATCCATTCCGCTGCCTTTCTGGTTTGCATGGGTGCATTGGCCAGTTCATGCATAGATGGGGTCTCCAGATGAGTACTCATAGGAGGATACAGCAGGTACTGATGCTGTATGTGTGTTTTGCCCTGATCTCTGGCTAAATGGGTTATAGATGCTGCAATGGTGGCTCCGGCACTGCTTCCGCCGATCATGATAAAATGTTTATCACCACCTACTTGATCTGCAAAATCAGAAAGCCATAGCAATGCATCATATCCATCTTTCATGCCTGCAGGAAAAGGATGTTCCGGAGCAAGCCTGTAATCAACTGAGACAATGACAGCTTTACTATCTATGGCCAGTTTAAAAAATAGAAAATCATATTGTTCAGGAGTACCATATATAAATGCACCCCCATGAAAGTATAAGAATACGGGTAGATATTCTTTTCCTTTTGGTTTATATACTCTCAACCGAATATTTTCCGAATGATCAGAAGACGGGATATAGATGTTTTCAACGGAAAGTAATTCGGGCAATAATGGTGGTTCCGTTTGTAATGAAATATTCATTTCTTCTTTTCTGATTTTTGCAGGATTATGGATCAGCAGGTTTTCATAATTGATCTTATGATAAGGATCGTTGACAATGGCTTCCCATAGATCCGGATCTATCTTTTCTAACATATCATATTGTTTGTTGAGCAAAAATAGACTGGAAAAAGCCATAAAAACAGGTATATTTTAAGCTTGTTTGGGTATCTTTACAGCATGGCAAAAGAAAATATCTATCAGTCTCTGGAAATATTTTATGAAAAAATCGATCAATGTCCTTTGCGTGACAGGCAGTTCAACTTTTTTGAGTTGGTATATGTTATTTCCGGGATTGGAGATCATGTAGTGAATGGCAATAAAATTGCCTATTCTGCGGGAGACTTATTTTTGATCACCCCTAATGATTGCCATGAATTTAATCTGGAAGGAATCTGTGAGTTTATGGTCGTCCGATTTGATGAAAAATACATCAGAGAATACCAATGGAAAAGTATAGACCATATCGAATGTCTTTTATATTATGCATCTCATTTGTCTGGCTCAGTGCTGGTGAATAAGGATGATCAACAGATGGTTGGCTTGCTGATTCAGAATCTGAAAAAAACTACAGAATACCAGTCTGTTTATAATGAAGATCTTACCCGTCATCTGGTGAATGCCATTATTGTAATTGCCGCCAGAAACATAGCCGTTATGAGGCCCCGGAATATATCATCCCATACAGATAACCGCATATTGCAGATATTGGATTACATCCAGGAGCACATCAGAAACCCTAAGTTGTTGAAGGTGGAGGCAATTGCTGAAAAATTTGGGTTGTCAGGAACCTATCTCGGAAGCTATTTCCGAAAACATTGTGATGAATCTATACAGCATTATATATCTTCTTATAAAATCAGATTAATAGAGCACCGGTTATCTTTCAGCGATAAAAGAGTTCATGAAATTGCTGATGAATTTGGATTCACCGATGAAAGCCATATCAATAAATTTTTCAAAAGACATAAAGGTTTAAGCCTTAAAGCCTATAAGACAGAAATGACTCACTGATTTTGCAGGAAGAATAGCGAGATTATAAAACCTGTAGCTCTTTAAAAACATCAATAACAGATTCGATGAGTCCCTTTTCTGGGATTGGATTTGAAGAATTATCAGGAACAATAGCCCTTAGATTACCCTCATCATCCCGTTCAAAGACTACGTCAGTACCATTGATATTGACATAAAGCTTATAACCATAAGTGAAAGTGGCAAGGCGTCCGGTGAAAAGAAGTTCTCTGCCTTTATAGGTTACTGGTATTTCTAGATCATGTTCCATGTAGTGTCGTTTCTGTGCATTTTAAATACCGGGCAAAGTTCGGAAATCTCAGCCTGAATTTATAATTTAAATAATATTTTTTAATAAAATAGGGAAAAGAAAAAAATCAATATGTTCAATCAAAGGTAAATAGTCTGTCGAATGATCAGATGAGTTAATATCTCCTGATCTGGACTGAAGAGACTGCCTTTATTTTTACTCTTTTTCCTACTTTTTTCAACAGTCCCGTCTCAGCGTTTCTTCTGAATACAAAAGCATCTCCGCTTTGGGCATTGGTTACAATTACGAATTTTCCGGTTTCATCAATGGCAAATACTCTGGGATGTTTCCCTTTGGTAGGCTGATAGCCTACGGTTTTCAGTTTCCCATCATTTTGAATTGAAAATATGGCGATGTTATTTTCAACGCCGCGATTGGAAGCATATAAAAAAAGCCCGTCAGGAGAAATATGAACATCAGAACTTTCAAAATCCTCTTTAAATTTTTCAGAATGGGTATCTATTCTCTGAATGGGGGCTAATCTTCCTTTATCATATCCATATACACTTACAGCGCCACCCATTTCCTCAATACAATAGGCATATTTCCCGTTCGGATGGAATGTGAGATGTCTTGGGCCGCTTCCTAAAACAGCTTGTGTAAAAGGAGGTTCTGCAGGTGATAAAGGTTCATGTTTTTCATTTTCAAAATGATAACTTCTGATTTTGTCTGCTCCCAGATCAGGAAGAAAAATATAATCAAAATTGGGTGAGAAAACAGTGGAGTGGATGTGAGAGCGTTCCTGTCTTCCGGGATTGATACTGCCTTCCAAAAATTGGAAATTCTGAACAGCCGGCTGTATACTGCCATTTTCCAGAACAGGATAAACAGAAACACTTCCTTCTGTGTAATTTCCGTTAATTAACCATTTCCCATTTTGATGAGCCGTTACATAAACCGGGTTTTCCCCGCCGCTTTTCTGACTGTTGATGAAAGTCAACTTTTTATCCATAGGATTAAACGCAAAACTGCTTACACTGCCGGCATTTTTTGTTTTGCTTTCTGTACAGGCAAAAACATATTTTCCATTAGGAGATAAGGTGAGAAAAGATGGATTTAAAATACCTTTAACTGAGGTTAGTTTTGATAATTTCCCCTTGATGGTATCCAGTTCATATACATAAATCCCCTCAGTGGTTTTATCACGGTTAAACGAACCGAAAAATACGTACGTATTTTGTGAATATAATTTTATAAAGGCTAAAATTATAAAGACTGAGCTTAGGGTCTTCTTCAAGGGTATAAATAGTTTTTAGATAGTTTGAGGCAGTACCGCCAATAGGTTACAAAACTACGCATTTACTCCAATTGGATTGTCATTTTCTTCATAAAATAAGTATCAATTCAGCATTATTTTTTCTCAGCGTTTTTTAGTTAAACATTTTCGATGATTCCGCTCTTTATTGTTTGAGGCATAATATACGACAGGTTCTGTCGCTTTACTGCAATATCTTTGTTTGGCTACAGAAATTAACAGTGGAAAAATAAAAATATCAAATTGTAATAAAATTCCTAATCAATACAATAAAATAAATCTTTTTGCAGTGGCATAAAAAGAATATTTTTACAGTCGAATTAAAATAATGATAATTACACAATCCATGAAAAAACTCTACATGGGTGCATTTACCTTATGCACCATCCTGAGCCTTTCTGCCCAGGAAGTCATCTGGCAGAAAGACATCAAATCTTCCACTCAGGATTTTCTCAATCAGGTGATTACAACCATTGATCAGCAATATCTTATCACAGGAAGCAGCATTCAGGCTAAAAGCCAGTCACTAGCTGCCAATAGCCAGAAACAAAACAACGGTTACGATTTTCATTTGATCAAACTCAACCAGCAGGGCGAGCAGGTTTGGGAGAAATATTTTGCCGGACAAAACCACGACTATTTATCAGGAACTGTGACCACTCAGGATGGAGGATTTCTGGTTTCAGGAACCTCTTATTCCGGAAAAGGGCTGGATAAAAAAGATGACTCCAAAGGGGGATCGGATATCTGGCTGATCAGGCTGAATGAATTTGGGGATGAACTGTGGCAGAAAACCTTGGGAACTTCCTCAGATGAAGAAGCCAAAGCAGTGATTCAAACCACAGACTTAGGCTTTTTTGTGGCCGGAAATATTCAAAACTCATCCAAAGGTTACGGATCAAAAGATGTCTGGATCACCAGACTGGATAAAGACGGAAAAGAGCTTTCTCAGCTTATTCTGGGAGGCAGAGGCTTGGACGAAGTAGAAAAAATGATACCCACGAAAGACGGCGGAGCATTGTTAGGAATCTATTCAAGGAGTTCCGAGGTTCTGGGTTCCGGAGTTGGAAATCCTGAGACTAAACCTTCGACTGAAAGACCCGCTGCCTCAATAGCCATTAGCCAAATGCCAAAAGCCAGCAGCAATTTCGGTGAAGGTGACTACTGGATCGTAAAGCTGGATAAAAACGGAAAAGTAGAATGGGAAAAGAACTTTGGCGGGAAAGGCGATGATCATATCAGAACCCTGGCTTTAACTTCAAACGGTTTTATCATCGGTGGAGAATCCAGATCCGAGAGATCCGGAAACAAATCAGTAGGAATTGAAGAAGGCACAGACCTTTGGCTGATCTCACTGAATGAAAGAGGGGATGAACAATGGCAGAAATCTTACAATTTCAAAAACAGGGATATTTTAATGGGGATGAATGTGATACAGAGCCAAGAGTCAAGATCCAGGAACCAGGATGCCACGAAAGGAATATTGTTGGGAGGGTATACCCAGGCGGAAGGAAGAATAGAGAAGGATGATGAGACTTTCTGGATGTTGTATCTGGATGGCAACGGTAATGAACAGTGGAGAAAACATGTGAGTGGAGACTCGAGAAAAAGAGAGGAGAGACTTTCGGATTTGAGACTTAACAGAGACGGCTCTGTTATTCTGGCAGGAACCAGTGCTGAGGAATTAGGAAAAGAAAACTGGAAGATTGTAAAGCTGGGAGATAAACAGGTGGATCAGTTAATAGAAAAACATGACATCAAGATCTATCCAAACCCTGTTTCAGATTATGCTTATGTGGAAATCGGCTTTAATTTCAAAGAAGCTGATATTATGTTGTATGATATGAGCGGAAGACAGCTTCAGAATATAAAAACTAAAAACAATGTTACCAAGTTGAGTACACAGGCTCTTGTACAAGGCGCTTACCTGGTGACCATCAAAACGGATACGAATAAAACGGCGAATGCCAAATTGATTAAAAAATAACAGAATGATAAGGAAATCTATTTTAATGAAAGGGATAATCATAAATTTTATGATGTCCATTATGGTAAATGCTCAACAGGGAGATATTAATTTTGGAGATCTGCCACGACCTGTTCCCTCAGTATCTTCATTACCTACTTATACTGAATCACCCATATCGTTGGCAACAGGAATACCGGATATTAATTATCCTTTACTAGCACTGCTAACCAATGATAAGAGCATTTCTGCGAATTTATTGCTTCAGTATCATCCGGCTAATATGAATGAAACCCAGGCAGGTAGTGAAGTTGGTATGGGATGGACGATGTTTTCCGGAGGAGTGATCTCAAGAGAAATCGTTGATGGATTAGATGAAATATACGATGACGCCAGTTGGCAGTACTATCAAAAGAATACATTTAATGACGTTTATTATTACAATCTTCAGGGAATATCAGGTAAATTCAAAATAGAAAGAAATACAGATAATAATACTTTTAAAGTACTTAATCTAACTCCTAATAATATTAAGATTGAGTATACCAGAAATAGCAATAATGCTACTTTAATTATCAACTCCTTTACTATAACTGATGGTAATGGTTTTAAGTATTTATTCAATGATTACAGTCAGAGTAGAAGTTATAGAAATACCACTACGAGTGGGACTTTATATAAATCAGCTTTTTATCTTACTCAGGTTAAAAATGCTGCCAATGTAGCACTACTTAGCTTTGAATACCAAAAGGAGAATAAAATGGTTCCGGGAAGTACTAATATTTTATATCAGATATGTAAGGTAAAGAATATTACATCTCCGGGATTGGGGTCTATTGTTTTTGATTATAATTATGATCAGACGTTGGAAAACACAATGAATGACCCGTATAGTATTACGAAAGTTTCTCTTAAAAATAGTATTGGAAATATAATAGGGCAATATGGTTTTGAATACATGATGATGGGGTACAGTATTTTTGGATCTATCGAAGCAGCAAACAAGAGGACTCTCACGCGTATTCATAAAATAAATTTAGAAAACCTGACAGGGCCACCACTGGAAACCACTAAGTTGCTTTATAGCCAGCTGCCCTATTTCTCACCTGAAAACAGTTATGGTCCCGGAGACCCCTGTAATGCTACAGAGGGAGTAAATTTAGCTCGATACGCTGTAAAAACTCTTAATAAGATTGTAATGCCGACAGGGGGAATGGTAGAATATAACTATGACGCGAATGAATATTATACCAATAAAAATCTTCCAGGTTATGCAACACCAGGCTCTTTTGGCGATCCCAGTGTGCAATATATGAGTACATTTAAAGGCATAGCTGTTAATACCAAGCAAACCAATACTTATACTTTTCAGGTGACAGGAGATCCGGGAGTATTAAAAAAGATCTATATAACTTTTGAAGCTACGAAGTATAAACCTGTTTTTGCTGATGATTCTTTTATTGATTATAGTATTGGAGGATCTGGATCTACTTATACCTGCTATAACTATAATGATCCTGAACTAGAAGGAAATGCAAGGTCATTAAAAAACTTCGACCTATACCCGGGTACTTATACGATTACAATGTCAGGTACCGGAGGACATGGAGAGATGACGATTCAGGAAATAAAAAATATTCCGGCTCCTTTTAGAAATGCCAGTAACAATAATCCACAGTTGGGAATCCGTATAAAGAATGTTAAATATTACAATTCTGAATTCAATCCTACCTTACAGAAATCAACTGATTATAATTATAATGTATTCAGTGATCCGAACAGTGTAAGTGGAAGCATTTTTTATCCCGAAAGAGAAAGTTCTTCGACTGTAAGTGCTCCTTTTGTATTGTATAAAAATGTAAAAGTGACAAATAGTGGAAACAATGGATATGTCAACTATTATTTCAAAACACCCAATGATTATCCTAAATTTCCATATACCCATAATGGGAGCAATGTAAGTTTCTGGCCCTATTATAATATAACCAAAGCGGGGGTGCAGGAAAAGAACGAAGCATACAATGCCCAGAATAAGCCGGTTTCAGCCTCTCTTTATGATTTTAGTTTTGAAACGTTAAATGATTTCCCGGATATAGCTGTGGATGGAGGTTTTACTAAAAAGGCTTATCTGAAAAGTTCAAAAATCACAACTAAGAATTATCAGGATAATAACCGATATGTAGAAAACAAAGTAGAAACTGAATTTAATACCTCGAACTTTAGAGTGGCATCTGTAAAGGAAACATCGTCGGATGGTAGTATTTCAGAAAAATACATAAGCTATCCTATAGGATTAGCAGGGTATCAAAATCTTGAGAATGCTAATATGACAGGAGTTCCTGTAATTACCGAAATAAAAAATAATGGTAAGGTCATTTCAAGAACAGAAGTGAAATACAATGGCTCCATTGGAGTATATCCATCTTCCGTGATCGCTGTCAATCCGAATGACAATAGTACTAAAACAGTGGTTAGGTATGACGAATACGATTCCAAAGGAAATATAAAGCAAATGACCTCCAATCCTGATGTTGCAGGAGGAAATCCGTCGGTTATCATTTGGGGGTATAATCAAAGTTTTCCTATTGCCAAAATTGAAGGGGCAAAACTTTCTGATATCGGAACTCTGGCCGACGATATTGTTTTAAAGTCCAATGCAGATGTAGATGCTTCTTCGGAAGTCACTCTCATGAATGCGTTAGACGGTTTCAGAAGTAACCCTGGTGTAAAGAATTTCATCATTACTACCTATACCTATGATCCTATGATTGGTATTACAACGGTAACACCCGCCACTGGATTAAGAGAAATCTACAAATATGATAAGAACGGAAGATTAATCTCAGTAGTGGATGTTAACGGTAATATTATTAAAGATTACAAGTACAATACAAAGCCGCAGTTATAATAATTTATACAATTAATCAGCTATGAAAAAAATAATATCAATCATATCTTTTCTTGTTGTGGCTTTGTTTCATGCGCAAAGTTTAACAACTACAGAAAATTATATATACAGCAGGACCTATTTAGAGCCTGTTACTTCAGAACAGCCTGGTGCTGCACAGATCCAAGGGGTCCAGTATTTTGACGGATTGGGAAGGACTACCCAAAGCATTGCTATTAAAGCATCTCCCAATGGCAAAGATTTAGCTGTTCCTACTATGTATGACCAGTCAGGAAGGAGGACGAAAGATTTTATGCCTCAGCCAGTAGACAGTCAAAATGGAGCCTACATTCCGGGCATAGGAGAAAGTTCAATAAATGCCTATTATGGGGTTTCCAATGCCTATTCAGAAATTCAGTATGAACAGTCTCCCTTATCCCGAGTGGTAAAAGCAGCTGCTCCCGGAGCTGAGTGGCAGATGAACGGAACCCATACCCAGAAGTTAGAGTATCTATCCAACAATACAGGTGAGGTTAAAAGATTTAAAGCGGTAACCAGCTGGAATGCATCGGCTCAAATCAATGATGTCTCTATCATTATAGCTCCCAATGACCCGTATACCACCAACGGATATTATAATGCCAATACATTGTATAAAACGGTTACTAAGGATGAGAATGATAACGAGACCCAGCTATTTATTAATTCAGGAAAACAAACCCTGTTATCGCGAAAGATTAATAAAAAAGCCAATGGAACGACAGAAAACCTGGATACCTATTATGTATATGATGAGTTTGGTAACCTTTCGCTGGTGATTCCTCCAAAAGCTTCAGTCTCAGTATTAACTTTGGCTTTACAGGACCAGCTCTGTTACCAGTATAAATATGATAAATACAACAGAGTTGTAGAGACAAAGCTTCCAGGGAAAGGCTGGGAATACATGGTATACGATCAGCAGGGGCGCGTTGTGCTTTCTCAGGATGCTAATCTGAGAACGACAGGCAATAATTTCACCAAAAGAGGCTGGCTGTTTACTAAGTATGACAAATTCGGAAGAACGGTTTATACCGGGTTCTTTGCTAATACAGCGGAAAGAGCTGCAATGCAGGCTGCATTGAATAATATGTCTGCTAATGCCAATAATAACGAAACTCAAAGTACCACTCCATTTACCCTTAACGGGATGGATATTTACTATACAAAAACAGCTTTCCCAACAGAAAGCATGACCATTTTGGGTGTTAATTATTATGATGAATATCCTGTAGGATCACCAGACCAACCGGCACTAATACAAAACCAAACCACCTTAGCATCGGTTCCAACAACTATTGTTTCTAATGGATTAAGCTCAGTGAGAAGCACAAAAACACTTCCTACTGCAAGCTATACTAAGAATGTAGAGAATGACAGCTGGTCGTCTTCATTTGTCTGGTATGACACCGTAGGAAGGGTAATTGGAACCTTTGGTAACAATCATTTAGGAGGGTCTACACAGACCGAAGTACAACTGGATTTTTCCGGAACACCGCAAAAAACCTTTACCTATCATGCCCGTAAAGCAAATGAACCTGGGGTCACCATTAAAGAACGGTTCATCTATGATGCACAGAAAAGACCTAAACAGCATTATCATCAGGTAAATAATAAACCGGAGGAGCTTCTGACAGAAAATACCTATAATGAGCTTTCTCAACTGATCAACAAGAAAGTAGGAAACAATCTGCAGAGTATTGATTATACCTATAATATCCGGGGCTGGCTGACAGACATTAACAAAAACCAGATGGGGCTAGCTGATCTTGGTGGGAAGTTATTTACTTACAGAATCAAATACGGCCAAAAAGAAGGAATTGATAATCCCGATCAGGTTCAGTTCTCAGGAAAGAATGTGACTCCGAAATACGACGGCAGCATTGCGGAGATCGACTGGAGAGCTGTAGAAACAGTAGGGGTAAATCCACCTTTAACTCCAAAAAGATATGGATATTCATATGACAGTATGAACAGGATTCAGGCAGGATATTACCAAAACCCCAATAATCCTTACAGCAAAGAGAATACGGAATCTTTGGACTATGATCTGAACGGGAATATCAATAGCCTGTACAGGACTTCAGTAATAGCATCCGGAAGCAATACCGCTACGATGATAGATAATCTAAGCTATACCTATACGGGGAATCAGGCAATAAAGATTACCGATGATTCTCAAAATTTTGCCGGCTATGAAGGGGGAGGAGGTCCTATCACTTATGATGCGAATGGAAATATGATTACCATGCTGGATAAAGGAATACAGTCTGTTAAATATAATTTCCTTGATCTTCCTGCTGAAATGCTCATGACCAAAAACAGTAATGAGCTTGTTGCAGTAAAGACTTTATACAGGGCAGATGGAACAAAATTGAGAAAAGAGAGCAGTACCAGTATAACAGGAGTTGTAGGTTCCATTACTACAAAAAATACTACAGATTACCTGGATGGCTTTCAGTATTTGACCACTGAAAATGTTGATACAGGGGGTGGTACAGGATTAGAGATGCTTTCTTTATCCGGCAGGGCAATGGAACCGGAGGCTTTTTCCCCAGATGTAGTAAGAAAACTTACTCCCAAAACTCCCGATCTACAGTTTTTTGCCACCGCAGAAGGATTTTATGATTATGCAAAAGATCAGTATATTTACCAATACATAGACCAGCTTGGAAATGTAAGGGTTTCTTACGGAAGAAACAGCACAGGAGCTCTTGAGATTACAGATGCCAATGATTACTACCCATTCGGGATGAATCATTTAAAAACCGGGAACTCCTATTTTGCCCAGGGTAGCTATAAAAGCAATAAATACAACGGTAAAGAATTACAGGAAACCGGAATGTACAGCTACGGCTGGAGAGAATATATGCCGGATATTGCCAGATGGAATGGGATAGATCAGCTAGCAGAAAGTTATTATTCTCATTCTCCTTATGCTTATGTGATGAATAATCCGATCAATTTGTTTGATCCCAACGGAATGGTATCCCAAGCATTTATAGATGAACTATTGGACGCTCCTCACGGAACTACGTGGACAAACACAGGAAATGGCTTTACCAATAATTGGGGAGGACAGATGGATTATGACGGAAACCCAACCAATTACAATGGATATAGCAATATGGTTAATGGAGTTGGTAAGAAGAATCCAAATGATGGACCTAGCTTCGAAGTTCCTGAAGTTATTATTAAGGCCAAGGGAGGTATGTCAGGATGGAGTAATCATAAAAATATTGGAGAGAACAGCTTGTTAATGTATAGCAAGTTTACCGGAGTTTTAGGAGAATTTACATTTGATCAAAATAATTCATTGCTTTATGATGCCATAGAGAACACCAAAGTAGGACAGTCGGTATCAGCTGCTGAAAGGTTTCTGTTTTTGGAATTACCTGGTTCTTTTGTGGGAGGTGAACTTTTATCTGCTGGTTGGAGGGCTGCCGGACTAAGTAAAATTATCTGTGGTCCTCTTGGAAGACTTACCAATGGTTTGATAAAGATCTGTTTTACAGAGGGTACACTGGTGGTAGCAGAAAACGGAAATATAAAGATTGAAGACATTAAAGAAGGGGACCTTGTCTGGAGTTACAATGAAGAAACAGGCAAAAAAGAATTAAAAAGAGTGATAGCCTTATCTCGTAATACTTCTTCTTTATTGGTGAGAATTTCTGTAAATGATACAGAAATTAGCTGTACACCAGAACATCCATTTTATGTAAGTGGAAGCTGGATAGAAGCTAAAGACCTTACCGAAGGAATGCCTCTTACTACTTTAGATGGAAAAATTTCTCCTGTAGAATCTATTACATTTTTGGATGAGAAAGTAAAAGTTTATAACTTTGAAGTTGAGGGCAATCATAATTATTATGTTTCTGAGAAAGGAATTTTAGTGCATAATGATTGTGGACTTCCTCAGTTACTTTCTAGAGTAGAAGGTAATATGATTGGTGGAGAATTTAAATATGCTAGTGGGGAAATAATAGATTTTTTAGGATATCATAATGCTAAGGGAAGTACATTAGAAATAACAGAAATGGTTTTTTACCCTAGAGGTGCTGTTGGAAACGAAATGGCTAATCAATTTGGAAATAGACAAATGATTCAAAGTCTTAAAGTACTCCAAAACTATGCAAGGGAAAATGGATTTACACATTTAAGACTTCAATTTGAGAGAGCAGCTAACAGTTCAGCAAAGAATCCTGGTCATATACTCGATCAACTTTTTAAATTATAAAATATGAATAATACAGAGTTATTGGAAAAATATAAAGATTACACGATCACTAATATTGAAGATTTAATATTAAAAATGAAATTAGAAGATGATTTATCTATGATGCAATCAACAATGTTATTAGTTTTAAAATTTAAATTAAAAATTTCTGAAGCTGATAATTATGTATTAAATTCTAAAGCTTGGTCTGATCGTAAAGAGTCAGTAGAAAAACTTCGGGATAATATTTTTGATAAACTAAAAAATCAACATTAAATAAAAAGAAGTCGACTCAATGAAATGAGACGGCTTCTTTCTTTTTAAAAGTTCACAAATTTGAAGTAGAAGGTAACCTATTATGTTTCTGAGAAAGGGATTTTGGTACATAATATGTGTAATGAAGGGAAAAAATGCCCAGAGACTGAAGTTGCTGAAATAATAGAATATATTTTGAATCTTAATGTAGATAATTATGATAATATTCCATTAATAGAATCCTAAATAATAAAGAAGAGTAGTGTGAAAAGCTACTAGCTGCGCAAAGTTTATAACTTTGAGCTGATATAACAAAACCTCACAAAAAGTGAGGTTTTTACATTTTAAAATGATTGATTTGCATTCTAAAGAGAACTTTAATCCAGAAATGTTTTTAAGTTTATTATTGGGTGTTATGAAATATTTATATTTACTAGTACATAGACCAGTTTGGAAATGTAAGGGTTTCTTACGGAAGAAACAGCACAGGAGCTCTTGAGATTACAGATGCCAATGATTACTACCCATTCGGGATGAATCATTTAAAAACCGGGAACTCCTATTTTGCCCAGGGTAGCTATAAAAGCAATAAATACAACGGTAAAGAATTACAGGAAACCGGAATGTACAGCTACGGCTGGAGAGAATATATGCCGGATATTGCCAAATGGAATGGTATAGACCAGTTAGCAGAAAGTTATTATTCTCATTCTCCTTATGCTTATGTGATGAATAACCCGATCAATTTGTTTGATCCCAACGGAATGGTATCACAAGCATTTATAGATGAATTATTGGATGCTCCTCCTGGAACTACCTGGACAAACACAGGAAATGGCTTTACCAATAATTGGGGAGGACAGATGGATTATGACGGAAATCCAATCAATTATAAGGGATATACTAATATGGTTTATGGAGTTATCGCCATTCCTAATATCTCTCTTAAAGGAAAGGGAACGGCTTCTACGTGGAATAAGGAGGGTAATTATTTTCCTAATGTAAAGGCCATGATGGATGGCTTTAGTATGGCAGCCGATTTATTGAAAGGCAGAATAGAGAATGAAGCTTATCGAGAAAGTATGAGGTGGGTAAGTAGTGATCGAGGCATTGATATGATTGGCGGAGCCGGAGATCCTATAGGTTTATTTGATGTTGCAGGACAAATAATGAGCAATTGGAAGCCACAAAATAGATATCTTGCAATGATGGCAGGAATTCTTGGAGCTGTTGCCTTGAAAAAACCAGGAATAGCTACTGCTGAAATCCAAGCGGAAAAGAATCTTGCATTAGGTTTAGGTGATGATTTGTTCACCTTTGCAAAAAAAAATTCATTTCATACTTATAGAGATTTTTCTACAGGATTTAATCAAAGTAAAATATTAGATGCTATGAATAGTTATGATAAAATACATTTTAATACAACAGGATTTGGTAAAGTAAATTTTTCTAGATTTGATCCAACAGCTCCCCTTTCATACAAAAACTATACAAATTGGGAAATGCATACTATTATAAATAATCCTTCCTTATTAAAGAAGACGGTTTTCTACAGAAAAGCTACTGATGGTAGTTATCAAATATTGGACAGTTATTCACCTAGTTTTTAAAAATATAAAGTTTATGATATTTTATTCAAATAGAAAATTTAAAATGTGGGGCTATATTGCAAGCCACTCTTCATTGCTATTGCGCAGTGAAATGAAATATTCTGATGAAGATAATTATTCAGAAGATAATTCTTATAATATTGATTTCGAATTTTGGGCAGTAAATTACATGAATATTCCAACTTCTCTTTGCGAGATTACTATTAAAGAAATATCAAAAGATAAGTTGCTTATGGAAATTGATGAAGATTTATTGAAATATGATATGAAAATTTTTGAATTAGAATCAATGGGTAGAAAATATTACATTATTGCAGGAGGCCTCTTAATTGGCAAAAATGCATGGGGAAGCCAAGACAGAATTTTTGATTACAATCTAAATCTAAAGCATGATGAAATAATATTTCAAAGTAATTAGTATATACCCCTACTGATAAACATTCTAGTTACGCAAAGTTTATAACTTTGAGCTGATATACCAAAACCTCACTTTTTGTGAGGTTTTTACATTTTAAAATGATTGATTTGCATTCTAAAGAGAACTTTAATCCAGAAATGTTTTTAAGTTTATTATTGGGCGTTATGAAATATTTATATTTACCAATATACATAGGCCAGTTAGGAAATGTAAGGGTTTCTTACGGAAGAAACAGCGCAGGAGCCCTAGCTGCGCAAAGTTTATAACTTTGAGCTGATATAACAAAACCTCGATTTGGACATCATGGACATCAGATCCAAATGTAGCACGAGATTTTGCAACAAATTATGGAACATCATCTGGTGTTGTATTATCTAAAAGATTTAAAGTAGGTGTTAATGCCATTCCAAATGTATCACCAACAGGGAATTCGATGCAAGAAAGAGAATAGTTGATTTTTGGTCCAGTGATAAGAGCTGGTGTACAACATATAAAACCGTAGAGTATGAAAACAATAGAAGATATTTTTAATATAATAAAAAAAACTATCAATCTTAAAGATGATTTCATTGAATATGAAATTAGATTAAGTAATGGTACGTTTGAAAGAGATCATTTAATTAACATCTATAATATAAGGAAAGGTATAGCCATCCGTCAGGAAAATCACAAACGGACAGAGCAAATACAACACCTTCTTAATGGATTAGAAAATTATTCTGAAAAATTTTTAAAAGTCGCAGATATTTCAAATAATAACTATTTTACAATGTTTTATTTAAGCCAAGATTGGAATAGGGTCATTGGGTATTTAGAAAATGATATTAATGATGGCACTGGAATTTAGTAAAAGATTTCAAACTTTATTATTGAAGCATAGATTAACAGAGATGCTCAATTGGAGAAATGATTTAAATAATATACTGGTACTTTGATAATTCTTGTTCTTTGTAGGCATACCAATAACAATAATTGATAGGCAGTCTAGCTGCGCAAAGTTTATAACTTTGAGCTGCTATAACAAAACCTCACAAAAAGTGAGGTTTTTACATTTTAAAATGGTCAATATCTAAACAGTGGTATAATAGAGTAAAAAACCTATGCTGCCGCACGAATCCTTTCGTGTGGCATTTTTTTATTACCAATTAGTTATATTTACCAGTATAAAGACCACCTTGACAGATGAGTAAAAGAGAAGCTTTTATGAAGACTGCGAACGTAGTTCAGCCGGAATAAGTTTTACTAAAGCCATCGCAGGCTCTCTTGATCTCAGAGATATTAATGATTATTAGTTATTTAAATAAAAACATGCGCAAATTCATGAAAATTTGCACATGTTTTAGTTTGTAAACTTGACAGGAATTTATTCAACCCCTTTTTTAATTTTTTATGGCTCGAGTCCAGGACCACCACATGAGTTATAGGGAACGCATGTTAATTTATCATTGACAAAACATAGCCTGGTACAATCTGCACCTCCGACAATTGTTTTTAATGCTGCTTTTTCAAGTTTTTTTAAATTTTTCATATTAAAAATATTTTATGTTGTGGAACAAATTTCAAAAATAATTATTACATACTAGTTAAAATTAATAAATTTTAACTTTCAAAAATTACATATTATTTTTCATTGCTGTCTGATAAACAAGACTCCCAATTACTGCTTTTGGATTAACAACAAACGAAGCTGCAAGTCGACTATGACTGCCTCTGCGTTTTTGGGGTTTTAACCTTTTTTTGAAAATATCTCCACAGGGATCAAAATAGTCGTCCAGCACAAGGTACATACACTTACAATTTTTATTGGAGTTGTCATTTTAATTGTACTTTTGTGCGCCGAAAATACTTGTTTTCATTACTTGTAAACGTCTATAAGCATGAGAACCTTATATAAAAAAAACTATGACCAGAAAATTATCCCTATTACCATTTTTTATTTTAATCTGTAGTTCTACTTTTTCCCAGGAAAAATATGAAGACAGTATTAAAAACATTATTAAAAAGGATTTTGTCAACATTAAGACAACAGACTTTAAAAATTTAGTTCCTTATGAAACTGAAAAAGGGATGGGGTATTTAAACTCAAAAAACAATAAAATAGTTGTTTTGCCTAACTATTACCAATTAGATTTTGCCAAACCAAATTTAAGAGGGAACTATAATAATATTGCCTATTTTGAAATAAATAACAACACAAAGGAGATGGAGGTGTCTTTGCAAAACTGGGAGATTTTTGAAAATTCGTCAACAAAAAATCCTATAAGAAAAGAGTATTCAAAAGGGTTTTATGTTGTTAATAATGCTATTTTTTCTTTTTCAGGCACTTATACTTACTGTCCACAATTATTCAAATACAAGAATGAGGATTTTGCTATCGCTATTAAAGAAAATAGATATGCTGTTATAAAACCAAGTGGTGAAACTTTAAAAAATCTAGATTTTGATTATTCACATTTAGACCTAGTTTATGTAGGAAATGATAAGATTTGGTTCAAGTACAAAACTACGGAAGGAGAACAGGGGTTCATAGATATGGGTGGAGAAAAAAAACTCATAAATGATATAATCAGTAATAGTAGAAGTCAGACAGAGGGCTATTTCGCTTTTATTGATTCTGAGCATTCTATAAAAAGGAAATACTATGGGTATTCCATCGAATCAAATGATGAATTGTATGGAGTGTTAGATTTGTTAACAATGAATTGGTTAATCAGACCACAGAAAATATTTAAAATTGAGGAAATTAACTACAGTACGGATAAGGATCTGGGGGAAGGGTATAATGTAGAAGATAGGAAAAACTTAAAATTTTATTTCCTGGTTCGCGAAGGGGAAGGAGAAGCATCATATTACATTGACGACAAATTAAAAAAATTTATACCAAAAAGATAAACACTCTTGAATCTTTCTAGTATCATATATTTTTTTGATATAGTCTGTAACAAGAATAAGCCCTAGCTATGCTAAGTCTCCTGGCTTTGCGTTGATAAAAATAAAAACCATTGCAACTGCAGTGTTTTTTTCTTGCTGTAGGAGAACTACTATAATGCCTACATTATTTAAAAAGTAGCCCCACCAGGAATCGAACCTGGATCTAAAGTTTAGGAAACTTCTATTCTATCCATTGAACTATGAGGCCCTTTGAATCATAAAGATACATATTATTTAAACCTCTTTTGATAAGTTGAGGATGATAGAATGGAGGAGATGCATATTGATTGATCCATTAAAAAATAAAAGAACCCGCTCTTTAGGAGCGGATTCAGTAGATAATACATCTCATTTTTTTAATTAGACAACAATAAAAAGCACAGCCGACAATGCTGTGCTTAAATTTTTATTTCAAATTTAATTGCAATTTCAATAGTAGTAAGAAAAGCAAATAAAGTTTCCACTTCGATTATTATTACATAGTAAATGTACAAATAATTATAATACGAAATATGAACTTAATGTTAAAATTCACAAGTTATTCACAATTTTTTGTGGATAAGTATGGTTTTACGAATTTTCCGGTTCATAGAATAAGAGAGATAAAAAAACAGAGAGCTCACTGGCTCTCTGTTTTATAGTTAGTTTTCAAGTTTTTCCTTGATATATTTTGCGGTATAAGACTTCTTGTTTTTTGCCAGATCTTCCGGGGTTCCGGCGAATACTACTTCACCACCATGTTTTCCGGCTTCAGGGCCGATATCGATAATATGGTCTGCACATTTGATAATATCCGGCTGGTGCTCAATAACGATCACAGAATGGCCAAGATCAATCAGTGCCTGCAGGGATTTCAACAGTTTCTGAATATCATGGAAATGAAGCCCAGTAGAAGGCTCATCAAAAATAAACAGTGTTTTATCTGTTGTAACGCCTTTAACAAGGAATGATGCCAGTTTTACACGCTGTGCTTCACCACCGGAAAGGGTAGAAGAGCTCTGTCCCAGCTGCAGATAGCCCAGCCCAACCTCCTGTAAAGGTCTTAGCTTGGTAACAATCTTTTCTTCATTATTATCTTTAAAGAATTCCAGTGACTCATCTACGGTCATATGAAGGATATCGGAAATATTCTTTTCATCAAACCTTACTTCAAGGATCTCATTTTTGAAACGTGTTCCTTTGCAAACTTCACATTCCAGTTCTATATCAGCCATAAACTGCATAGAAACATTGATCACCCCTTCACCTTTACATTCGTCGCATCTTCCGCCATCTACGTTGAACGAGAAGTGTTTAGGTTTGTAACCCATCATTTTAGATATTTTCTGCTTGGCAAACAGATCACGGATGTCATCGTATGCTTTCAGATAGGTTACAGGGTTGGAACGGGAAGACTTTCCGATCGGGTTCTGATCGATTAGTTCAATATTTTTAATCAGTTTTTTAGGGAATTCCACAGAATCATAATCGCCTTTTTTACCCCCCATTCCTAATTGGATCTGGATATCATTGGTGAGGATTTCTTTCATTAACGTAGACTTTCCGCTTCCTGAAACTCCGGAGATTACCACCAGGCTTTCCAAAGGAATATCTACATCAATATTTTTAAGGTTATTCTGACGGGCTCCCTTGATATGAATCCATTCTTTACCTTTTCTGCGTTTTGTCGGAACTTCAATTTTCAGCCTTCCGGTAAGGTATTTTGAAGTAAGCGTATCTGCATCTTTCAGGTCTTTGTAATTACCGGCAAATACCAGTTCTCCACCAAGATAACCCGCTTCCGGACCAATATCTATAATATAATCGGCGGTTCTCATTACATCTTCATCATGCTCTACCACAATAACCGTATTTCCTAAGTCACGAAGGTTTTTCAAGACTTCGATCAGGTTTTCCGTATCCTTTGAATGAAGACCGATAGAAGGTTCATCCAGAATATAGATAGATCCTACTAAAGAACTTCCTAAGCTTGTTGCCAGATTAATTCTCTGACTTTCACCACCGGAAAGTGTATTGGAGGTTCTGTTTAACGTTAAATATCCTAAACCAACCTTTAATAAAAATTCCAGGCGGGTGGTGATTTCATATAACAGTCTTTTCGCTACTTCCTGGTCATGCTCAGACAGCTGTAATCCATTAATTAAAGGAGCCAGCTCATCCAAAGGAAGCTCAATCATCGATTGGATGTTGTGCCCGTCTACTTTTACCCAGCTGGTTTCCTCACGAAGCCTTAAGCCCTCGCAGGTATGGCATAATGTTTTTCCTCTGTAGCGGGAAAGCATCACACGGTACTGGATTTTATACAGGTTTTCCTCAAGCATCTTGAAGAAATTATTAATAGAAGGGAAATTATTACTTCCGTCACCTTTCCAAAGGAAGTTTTTCTGTTCCTTTGTTAACTGATGATAAGGTTTATGAATAGGGAAGTCGCCTGCCTTTTTGATAAAATCTTTTTTCCATTCGCTCATGGTTTCTCCTCTCCAGCATACTACGGCATCTTCATAGATAGATAAGGTTTTATTGGGTACCACAAGATCGTCATCAATTCCAATGACTTTTCCATAGCCTTCACAAGCCGGACATGCCCCATAAGGATTATTGAAGCTGAAAAAATGAACATTGGGTTCCAGAAATTCTATCCCATCCAGTTCAAACTTATTGGAGAATTCTTTTACCGCTCCCGTGTCCGGATTTTTCAGTGCACAATATCCGCGGCCTTCATAAAAAGCCATCTGGATAGAGTCTGCAAGCCGTTGTAAGAAACTTTCATCTTCCTCATAAGAAAAACGGTCAATCACAAGATTGATGATCATTCCTTTTTCAGGGACAAACCCGAAACTCTCCAAATCTTCTATTCCTGCTACATTTCCATTTATTTCAAGTCTTGTGAACCCTGCCAGCTTTAAAATATTCAGTGTTTCCTTAAAATTATCAGCATCATATTCCAAAGGTGCAGTTAATAAAAAAGGAGTGTCTTTTTTTGATGCTTTAATAAAATCGACCACATCAGAAACCGAATCCTTTTTCACTTCCTCTCCGGAAACCGGAGAAAAAGTTTTTCCGATTCTGGCAAACAGAAGCTTCATATAATCATAGATCTCAGTAGAGGTTCCTACTGTAGACCGTGGATTGGAAGAAATTACTTTCTGCTGGATGGCAATAGAAGGGGCCAGCCCTTTAATATCATCAATTTTAGGTTTTTCCAGTTTCCCTAAAAACTGTCGTGCATAAGAACTTAAACTTTCTACATACCTTCTCTGTCCCTCTGCATAAATCGTATCAAAAGCCAAAGATGATTTACCGCTTCCCGAAACTCCTGTAATCACGATCAGTTTGTTTTTAGGAATCAGAACATCTATATGTTTCAGATTGTTAAGATGTGCATTCTTAACGAAAATCTGTTTTTTTATATCTATTTCTGTTGTACTAGCCATATTCTGTTTATTCATAAAAGTAACTGTACAGTATTTAATCTGCCAGTAATGGTGTTTTGCCCCGAAATATTCCGGAACCGTCATCAATTGAACTTTTAAATTCATTCCTAAATTCTCCTGATATAAAACCGCATTGTGGATGAAATGCTGTTAGAAAATACAGTTGAAAAGAATGTCTTCTCCTGAAAAATTAAGACCCACAAAATTACGAATTTTTAGTGAAAATTCGATGCTTGTCTTGTTTTCAAAATAAATAGCAGAATAAGTGAAAAAAGACATCTGAAAACCAAATAATGCGCTGATAAAAAGGAAAATAGAACTTTTTTGAGTGGAGTTATTCTTTTCAGATATTTATTTTTCATTGTATTTTAAGGAATTTTATGATTTTAGTTATGTTTTTTTATACAACTATTGTTTTATGTTTAAAAATTATTTAAAATTGTATTCATAAATATGTAATATAGAGATGAGGAAATTATTCAGAGATCTGGTTACACATTTAATGAGAAAAAGATAGAAAAAATTACTCCCTCAAACAAAAGATGCAGCACCCCATGCTGCATCTTTTTTTATGACAAGTATCATTTGTCTGTATTGATGAACTCCCTTACTTTTGGAATCTGTTATAAAAGAAAACTACGGATACGTTATGATCAAAAAGATAGGAAGTGCTTTTTTTCTGGGATCACTGCTTTGGGTACAGGCACAGGAAAAGACGACAGATATTGAAAGCATTGAATTTCAGGGGAAATTTATCTCTACACCTTATAAAAGTGCCAATCAGAATATCAGTGTCATCACAAAAGAAGATATTGCCCATTCTCCGGCCAGAAGTATTGATGAAATTCTTCAGCAGGTTTCAGGTATGGATATCAGGAGGAGAGGAGCCAACGGGGTGCAGAGTGATATCGGCTTTCGGGGTAGTTCTTTTGAACAGGTCTTATTATTGCTGAATGGGATCAGAATGAATGATTCCCAAACCGGGCACAACAACATGAATATTCCGGTAGATTTAGCAGATGTAGAAAAAATAGAAGTTATCAAAGGTCCCGCTGCCAGACGATTTGGTCAGAATGCTTATGCGGGGGTGATCAATATTATCACTAAAGTAAATCCCGGAAAGCGGGTGAAAATCAGTGCTGATGGTGGAGATTATGAAACATATGGCCTCGGTTTCAATGCGCAGTTGGGAAATGAAAGGTTTTCAAGCGCGCTTCAGGCTAATTCAGCTTCTTCCCAAGGATATATGTACAATACTGATTATGAAATCAGGAATGTATTTTACCAGGGCCGGATGGGGATTAAAAACGGAGATCTTAAACTTCAGGCAGGTTTTTCTGAGAAGAAATTCGGAGCCAATGGATTTTATGCTTCTAAAAGTGCTACAGAACAGTATGAGGAAACCCAGGCATCCATTGTAAGTTTGGCCCATCAGCAAACTTTTGGAAAGCTGAAGCTTAATTCTAATGTATATTGGAGAAGAGGGCAGGATATGTACCTTTATAACAGGCAGAATCCGTCTTTTTACAGGAATATGCATATTGGAAATAATGTAGGGGGAGAAGTGAATTCCAGTTATCAGTGGGGGTTGGGAACAACCGGAGTTGGCGTGGAACTGAGGAAGGAATTTTTGGTAAGCAGTAATTTGGGTAACCCCAACCGTTTTGTGTCCCAGGTTTTCTTTGAACATCATTTTTCATTACTCGATAAAAAGCTGAATATCAGTCCGGGGATTTCATGGGCCAATTACTCCAAAGAAGGCAATTTTTTCTATCCGGGACTTGACGTAGGCTATAATTTCAATGCGAATAATAAAATCTACGGAAATATTGCAAAAGTACACCGTATTCCGACATTTACTGAGCTTTATTACGTAAGCCCAACCGAACATGGTAATGTCAATTTGCAGCCTGAGAATGCCATTTCATCAGAAGTTGGATATCAGTTTCAAAACAGCAGGATTCTTGCAAAAATCAGTGGATTTATGAGGAATTCCGATAATTCTATAGACTGGGTGAAAAATAATTTCAACGATAAGGTTTGGTATGCCCAAAATGTTGGTGAAATTAAAATAAAAGGAATAGAAGCTGAAGTGAATCACAAAGTAAATGATTGGTTGAGATATTCTGTAGGATATACTTTCCTGGATAGTAAATACAAAGAGAATAATGAGTTTGTTTCAAGATATATTCTTGATAATCTGAAACATCAGGTGGTAGCCAGATTAGAGACAAAATTCCTTAAAAATTTCACCAATGAACTGGTTTACAGATATAATGAAAGAGTGAGTCTGGGAACATATAACTTGTTGGATGCCAAATTAAACTTTACTCAAAAAGACTTTTCCGTCTATGTTCTGGTCAATAATATCACCAATACAAAATATACAGAAGCTTTTGGAGTGGAAATGCCTCAAAGATGGTTCCATATTGGGTTTTCTTACACTATTAATATTAAGTAGCTGTTAATCTAATATGAATTAAAGTTAATATTAACAAATTGTTAAAAAATATACATTTGCAAAAATTTTTTTATGAAACTTTTTTTAAGTCTAAGTCTACTTTTAAGTATTACATTATATAAAGCCCAGGAGCATCTTTCCAGCTTCAATGCTGTGACTTTAACCTACAAGTTTCATCCCAAATTTTTCATATATGCAGAAGGGCAGCTTCGTGGTAACGAAGATTATACTTACCCCGATTATTACGAAATAAAAGGTGGGCTAGGGTATAACCTTACCAAGAATCATAAACCTTTTGTAGGACTTGGAAGATATGTCAATTATAAAGACCATAGCTTAAGCAAAGAAGAATTCAGGGTATGGCTTCAGGATGTAATCGACTTAAAAAAAGGTATCGTAAAATTTGAAAACCGTTTTCGTGTAGAAAAAAGCTGGTTTTATGAACCACAGATCGATAAAACCTCTCAAAGGATGCGTTACCGCTACCGTTTGAATGTCAGTGTCCCTTTAAATGCTAAAACAATAAAGAAAGGAACTGTTTTTGCCAATGCCTATGACGAAATTTTCCTTGTATCACCTATGAAGCCTACTTTCGCCAGAAATAGGGTATATGGCGGTTTCGGCTATCAGATCGATGAATACTTTGGAGTTCTAACCGGGTATCTTTGGCAGCGTGAATTTGAAGCTAAAGGAAATAAAAACTTACACTTCATCTACCTTGCCCTGAATATCAATATTGACGGTACGGATCATCACGTGAAGACTTACGATTTCCCGGGTGCCGATTAATACTTGTCTATCAGATAATGATAGGCTTTCAGGTATTTATTAAACCTTTTGATATCTTTAGGGCTAAGTTCCCTGTTTACTCTTCTAAGGTCCATATTGTCCCGAAGGTCATTTAATTTTACTGCAACAGCCAGTGGTGATCTTTCGGTTCTTTTTACAAATTCGTCGTAATCTTCTTCCGGATCAAACTTGGTAAGACAGCTGATCGCGAAAATGATATATTCCGGGAAACCTTCGGTTCTTAAATAATCCAGGCTGAACTCCAGTGGATGATCTTCTACAACGTCATGCAGTACACCCACTATTTTTTCATCCAGTGTTTTGCCATATTCCATGACACGCATCACATGAGCAATATAGGGAGCATGGTACTTATCAGTTTGCCCTTTGTGTGCTTTGCTTGCTATTTTAATAGCTTTATGTAATAAATCTTCTTTTGTCATTTTTCTGAAAAAATAGAATACAAAAATAAAAAATGCCTTAAAAAGATAAGACATTTTGTTGAGAATATTTCAGATGTTTTTTACAAATTTGTTTCATCATCCAAAGAGGCATGTGGAGCATTGTTTTTTACGGATTCTATTCCGTTTTCCATGCCGTTTTCAGATTCGTACATCTGACTTGATCCTATGATCTGCCCGTTTCCAGCTTTAAGATTAAAATAACATCTGTCATCTTTAGCCTTATTTCTTTCATACTTTGTATCATCCTGAGAATTGGTTCTCACAGATTCTACTCCGTTTTCACAGGCAGATTTTGAGCTGTATCCCTGGCTTGTTAAGATTACCTGTCCGTTTCCTGCTTTAAGGTTAAATTGAAATTCACCGTTTGTTCTTTTTGAAATAACGAATTTTCCCATAAGTATTTATTTTAAGGTATTAGTTTATAAATAAAATTAGGAAAAAATATTGAATTCCAAAACTTTTTAAGATTCTATTGATATTTTATAATTTGTATATAAACATAAAAAACGCCCCAAAATGGGACGTTTTGAATCAAATTTATGTTATAAAAGACTAATAAGCTCCTTTTTCAATATAATGAGCCGCTACTTTTTCAGTTAAGGCCACTACATTTGGATGATTAGCATATTTTGTAAATCTTCTTAATCCTGAAAGCATCATTCTTTGCTCATCACCTTCAGCAAAAGAAATAATTCCTTCTTTAGCAGCAACGATGATCTTCTCAACAGCCTTGTAAAGGTTTAGCTGAGCCATTGCAGCTTGTACAGAATCAGGAGAGAAATGTTTCTCAACTCTTAATACCGCAGATTCTGCCATATAGATCTGGTTAAGGATTTCAGAAGCATTTAATAATAAATGTTGTTGCTTTTCAATATCCATCATATATTTCTGAAGAGCAGCTCCTGAAACCATTAGGAAAACTTTCTTAAGGTTTGCGATAATTGCTTTTTCCTCACTCATAAATTCTGAATAATCAGGAACTTCAAATGAAGGGATTCCCATCAACTCCTTGCTGATTGCCATTGCAGGAGATAAAAGGTCTAATTCACCTTTCATTGCTCTTTTAATAAGCATTCCTACTGCTAACAATCTGTTGATTTCGTTCGTTCCTTCATAGATTCTTGAAATTCTTGAATCTCTCCATGCAGATTCCATTGGAGTGTCTTCAGAGAATCCCATTCCTCCGTATACCTGGATTCCTTCATCAGCAGTGTGCTGTGCAAGGTCAGAAACGAATACTTTAAGGATTGAGCATTCTACAGCGAATTCTTCAACACCTTTCAGCTCAGCTGCCTGATGATCCATTCCGCCAGCAACCAATTCGTCAATTTTATCCTGAATATCCTTTGCCCCTCTGTAAGAACCAGCTTCACTTACGAATACACCGGTAGCCATTTCAGCAATTTTCTTTCTGATCGCCCCGAAAGTTGAAATAGAAACTCCAAACTGCTTTCTCTCGTTAGAATATTGGATAGAGTGGTTTAAAATTCTTCTCTGTGCATCTAAACAAGCTGCCGCTAATTTGATACGGCCAACGTTAAGCGCATTTAAAGCAATTTTAAAACCGTTGTTTCTTTCTCCTAAAAGATTTTCTACAGGAATTTTCATATCATTAAAGAATACCTGACGGGTAGAAGAGGCGCGAATACCTAGTTTATGTTCTTCTTCACCGAAAGTTAAGCTTTCAGGATTCTCAAGTTCAGAACGGTTAATTATAAAACCTGTGATATTTTTATCATCATCAATTTTAGCAAATAATGTGAATGTATCTGCAAATCCTGCATTGGAGATCCACATTTTCTGACCATTGATAATATAGTGTTTTCCGTCTTCGGAAAGTTTAGCTCTTGTTTTTCCTGAGTTGGCATCAGAACCAGCATCCGGTTCCGTTAAACAGTAAGCTCCGAATTTTGTTCCTGTTGCCAGGTCCGGAAGGTATTTTTTCTTTTGCTCTTCAGTTCCATAAAGAACGATAGGAAGAGTTCCAATACCCGTATGAGCACCGTAAGCTGTTGCTAATGATCCTGTAGCCCCGGAAATGTAATCACAGGCAAGCATGGTCGTTACAAAGCCCATTCCTAAACCTCCGTATTCTTCAGGAACAGATATCCCAAGCATTCCCATTTCACCCAATTTACGCATTGTTTCTTCAGTTAATGCATAATCTTTCTTTTCAAAACGCTCTTTTTGAGGAACCACCTCTCTGTCAATAAATTCTTTTGCAGAATCACGAAGCATTTTTTGTTCTTCGTTCAGTTCTTCAATACTGAAAATTTCGTTTGCAGGAATTTGTTTAATTAGGAATTCCCCGCCTTTTAATGTAGCCATATTTGTTTTTTTTATTTTTTGTAAAAAGTATAATGTAAAATGTACATTGTACTTTTCTTAGGGTATTATTTTGTAAGTCTTATTACTTTATACATTATACAACCGACATTGTACAATTACAGCAATTCAAAAATTGAAGCAGCACCTTGCCCTGTTCCTACACACATAGAAACCATTCCGTATTTGTTGCCACGCTTTCTCATTTCGTCTAAAAGCTGAACGGTAAGCTTGGTTCCTGTACATCCCAGTGGATGCCCAAGAGCGATTGCCCCTCCGTTTACATTTAAAATATCAGGGTTTAGGCCCAGTTCTTTTTTAATAGCAACAGACTGAGAAGCGAAAGCTTCATTAAGTTCAATCAAGTCAATATCTTTTAATTCTAAACCAGCCTGTTTTAACGCTTTTGGAATCGCATAAATAGGTCCCATTCCCATGATTCTCGGTTCAAGTCCTGCAGCTGCATAAGCTACCAGTCTTGCTTCCGGTTCCAATCCTAATTCCTTCACCATTTCTTCACTCATTACCATTACAAAAGCAGCTCCGTCACTCATCTGAGAAGAGTTTCCGGCAGTTACACTACCTCCGTTGGCAAATACAGGTCTTAATTTTGATAACCCTTCAAAAGAAGTGTCTTTTCTTGGACCTTCGTCTACAGAGAAATCGAACTTTTTAGTCTGCATTTTCTGATTTTCATCCAGGAAATTATATTCTACCGGGATCGGAACAATCTGATTGACAAATTTTCCTTCCTGATTAGCTTTTAAGGCTTTTACATGAGATTCAAAAGCAAACTGATCCTGCTCTTCTCTTGTGATATTATATTGCTTGGCTACTTCTTCAGCGGTGTAACCCATTCCCCAGTAGTAATCAGGGTTAGTCTTTGCAATATCCGTTTCAGGAACCGGTTTGTAACCTCCCATTGGAATATAAGACATAGATTCTGTACCACCGGCAATAATACAATCAGCCATTCCGGCCTGAATTTTTGCTGAAGCAATAGCAATAGCTTCACTTCCTGAAGCACAGTATCTGTTAACTGTCACTCCCGGAACTTTGTCTGTATTTAACCCCATTAAGGAGATCAGACGTGCCACGTTAAGCCCTTGTTCAGCTTCCGGCATAGCATTCCCAACAATAAGGTCATCAATTCTGTTTTTATCTAATTGTGGAAGCTCAGCCATTAATTTTTCAATAACGGTAGCTGCCATGACGTCAGGTCTTGTGAATCTTAAACTTCCTTTTGGAGCTTTTCCAACGGCAGATCTAAAACCCTTTACTATATATGCTTGTTTCATTTTTTATAAATTTTTGTAAAATGTATAATGTAAAATGTCGGCTGTACTTGTTACAAGATTTTATATACCCACACTGTACTTTGTACAATTCTATTTTGAATAATTTTGTTTTAATTTAATTATCATATTTTGAATATGTCTGATTTCGGTCATTAGTAATTCAAAGTCATTTTCCTTTATAAAACCTAAATCATTGCTGATTATAGCCTGAGTTTCAAATTCAAATGATGAACCTAATGCAATGTTTAAGAACTGACAAAATTGAGGATTACTGTCTCTTCCGGCTCCTTCAGCAATATTTGAAGGAATAGAATATAAACTTCTTCTTGATTGAGATGTTAATCCAAACAATTCATCTTTAGGGAAATCCTTGGAAATTAAATAATAATGCTTACACAGCATAATTGATTTTTTCCAAACTTCTAGTTCTCTAAAGTTGTGCATGTCAATACTTTTTACATTTTACAACCGACATTATACAAATTAATTTCTCAACGGTTTTCCATTCTGCAACATGTACTGGATTCTTTCAAGGGTTTTTCTTTCTCCGCAAAGGGATAAGAATGTTTCTCTTTCAAGGTTCAGTAAGTATTGTTCGGTAACTACTGTTGGTTCAGATAGATTTCCACCTACCATTACATTGGCCAGTTTATCTGCAATTTTCTTGTCGTGAGCAGAAATATAGTTTCCGGTAAGCATCTGGTCTGTTCCTACGTAGAACATTCCTAGTGCATCTTTACCTAATACTTTTACTCTTTGTTCGATAGGCTGGGTATATCCTTGTTCCGCTAATAGTTTTGCTACCTTTTTAGCTTCTGCAATCTGTCTGTTTTTGCTTACTGAAACGATGTCTTTACCTTTTTCAAGGATTCCCATATCGTAAGCCTCGTAAGCTGAAGTGGCTACTTTACCCATAGCAATGTTCATGAAAGCCTCACGAAGTCTGTTGTTTTTAACGTCATCGCTATGGAATTCTCTTGAAGTTCTTAGGGTAAGTTCTTTTGTACCACCTCCTCCAGGAATTACACCCACTCCAGTTTCTACCAGTCCGATGTATGTTTCTGCTGCGGCAACCACTCTGTCTGCATGCATGGTCATTTCACAACCACCTCCTAAAGTCATTCCGTGAGGAGCAACTACTACAGGAATAGAGGAGTATCTTACTCTCATCATTGTTTTCTGGAAGTAGGCGATCGCCATATTTAAATCATCCCAATCCTGCTCAATAGCCATCATAAGGATCATCGCAAGGTTAGCTCCTACAGAGAAGTTAGAACCCTGGTTTCCTACAACCAGTCCATCGTATTCTTTTTCTGCTAAATCAATTGCTCTGTTTAAGCCGTCAAGAACTTCGCCTCCAAGAGAGTTCATTTTGGAACGGATCTCAAAGTTGATGATTCCGTCTCCTAAATCTTCAATAGCAGCTCCTGAATTACTCCAGATTGTTTTGTTCTTTCTGATATTATCTAAGATGATGAAAGCATCTTGTCCCGGAATATTATTATAGTTTCCTGAGTTTTTGTCGTAAAAGATGCTTTGTCCTTCATCATTTACTTTATAGAAGGTTTCTCCTTTGTCGGCTAAAACTTTTACCCAGTCTGAAACTTCATATCCGGCATCTTTTGCCAGCTCTGTACCTTTTGCTACTCCTACGGCATCCCAGATCTCAAACGGGCCATTTTCCCATCCGAAACCGGCTCTCATAGCATCATCAATTTTGTAAACCTCGTCAGAAATTTCAGGAACTTTATGAGAAACGTAAGCGAATAGTGCTCCTAAAGATTTTCTATACAATTCACCCGCTTTATCTTTACCACCGATCAATACTTTGAATCTGTCGATTGGTTTGTCGATCGTTTTTGTAAGCTCAAGGGTAGGGAATGAAGATTTTCCCTGAAGTTCGTATTCTAAAGTATCAAGGTTTAATCCGTGAATTTCAGATTTACCTTCAGCATTTTTTACTTTTTTATAGAAGCCCTGTTCTGTTTTTGATCCTAACCATTTATTATCCATCATTTTCTGGATATAACCTGGAAGAGCAAATATATCATTGAAATCGTTAGCTTCAGCGCCGCTTTGACGAACTCCGTTTGCTACCATTACCAATGTATCAAGACCTACTACATCAGCGGTTCTGAATGTTGCAGATTTAGGACGTCCAATGACAGGACCTGTCAATTTATCTACATCAGAAACCGTTAATCCTAATTTCTGTACATTATGAAGAAGATCCATCATAGAAAATACACCAATTCTGTTGGCGATAAATGCTGGAGTATCTTTTGCCAGAACGGTAGTTTTACCCAGGAATTTAGCTCCATAATTCATATAGAAATCTATAATCTCAGGATCAGTATCGTTGGTAGGGATAATCTCTAAAAGAGGAAGATATCTTACCGGATTAAAGAAGTGTGTTCCAGCAAAATATTTTTTGAAATCCTCACTTCTTCCTTCTGTTAAGAAATGGATCGGAATACCGGATGTATTAGAAGAAATCAATGTACCCGGCTTTCTGAACTGTTCAATCTTTTCGTATACCGATTTCTTGATATCAAGTCTTTCTACCACTACTTCAATGATCCAGTCTGTATTTTTTATTTTCTGTAGATCATCATCGAAGTTTCCTACTTTGATTCTATCTGCAAACTTTGGAGAATAAAGAAGTGCAGGACTTGCTTTTTTCAGTTTTTCAAAGTTTTCGGTAGCAATTCTGTTTCTTACTACTTTGTCATCTTTGGTCAAACCTTTTTTCTGCTCAGCTTCAGTCAGTTCAAAAGGAACAATATCCAAAAGTGACACTTCAACACCGATGTTGGCGAAGTGAGCTGCGATACCGCTTCCCATAATTCCTGAACCAAGAACCGTTACATGTTTGATTCTTCTTTTCATATGTAAATTTTTATTTTTAATAAGGTCGTATGTAACCATACGGTTTCATTATAATTTATTTTCTGTTATTTAATAATTCGTTGGCTATCTTCATGATTTCAGTCATGACGTCTTTGAAAGTTTCAAGCTTCTCAGGAGCAATTTTTTCCATCACCTTTTTATTAAAGTTGACGACTACTTCCTTAGACATATTTCTTGAATTCAAACCTTTATCTGTAAGTTTAATGATCACCTCTCTTTTATCGGTGGTTGTCTTTTCCTTATAGATATATCCGTTATCTTCCAAAAGTTTGATAATCCTGGTCAAAGAGGTCGGCTCTATGGCCATCTTAGGGCCAAGATTCGTACTTCGGGTTCCTTCTTTGGGATCAATTTTAAGAAGGGTAAGGGCCTGTACTGCTGTAGAATCATGTTCCTGGGCTAATTCTGTGTACATTTTTGAAACAGCCAGCCAGGTCTGCTTTAAAATTAAGTCTACGTTTTCTATTTTATCTCTATCCATCATTTTTGCGCTAATGGTTTTACCCAAATTTAGTAAATATTATGCATGCATAGTATTTACTAACGTTAAATTTTGTTAATAATCTGATATTGAGTGGATTAAATTGTATGATTAGCATAATACTATGCATGCATAGTATGTGAAATAAGTAATAAAAACTAAGTATTAATGAATGTTTCCAATGAAATCAATGATTTCTTCAAAGGATTGGCATTGTTGTTTCGTGTTATCTTTAGTAATTACCCAAAAATGGTTCTGGAGATCGAAATGGAAGGCGGAAAGATCTTTTTGGAAGTTTTTTTGCAGCAGAGAATACAGCATTTCTTTATAAACCTGGGGTGCCGAGATATGAGGGGCTATAAAATTCTCACTCATTTGAAATAAAGAAGTGGTAGTCAGTTCCTCATTCTGAATCAAAATATCTTCTACAATTCCCGAGTATAGCTGATTATCCTTGATATACCATATTTTATCTGCAAATTCCTTCGCCAGCCTCCAGTCATGAGAAGAAAACAGGATAAGTTTATTCTGTTCTTTAGCCAGCTTTCTAAGGGTTTTAAGAATGATAATCTTATTTTTCTCATCCAGATGAGTAGTGGGTTCATCCAGAATAATAACAGGGGAATTCTGCGTTATAGCCCGTCCGATAAAAGCTTTCTGAAGATTACCGTCCGAAAGGTTTTTAAGAAGGGTATGTTGGTATTGGGTTAAATCTAATTCCTCAATAATATGAGTGACTTCTTTTCGGTCTTCTTCTTTTAATTCAAAATAAAAAGGATAGTAAATATATTTCCCCAACGAAATAAGATCTTCAACCGTATAATGCTTTGGAACAACTGATTTTGAAAAGACAACAGCAATCTGCTCAGCAATCTCTTTTACGGAAAACTTTTTTACATTTTTACCATTAATTACTATTTCTCCACTCCGTAAAGAAATCTGATGGAGAATAGATTTGATTAATGTCGTTTTCCCAACCCCGTTATTGCCGATCAACAGGCATACATCACCAAGCTTTGCCTCTGCATTAGCATTGGATATTAAAGTGGTCTGGTAACCGATGTTGGCTTGTTTTACTTGTAGATGCATATTTGAGGTGGTTAAACGCAAAATCGCGAAATATCTTACAAAAATACTGTTTTTAAGGCGCAAAGAATTTGACTTTGCCAGTTTTTTATACTTTTTATAGTTTATAAATGATTGACAACTCTTGTTACTCCATCTTTGAAAACATTGGATTGAAAGTTAAGTAATAAGCCTAATTTGCAATTTGTCATTTTTAAGTAGGTTAAAAGTTGAGCTTTATGGGTAGGGTTTATATAATCAACTGTTTTTATCTCTAAAATCAATTTATTTTCAATAATAATATCTAACCTGAAAGCATTCTCGATTCTTAAATCTTCATAAACAATGGGGAGCAATTTTTGTTTTTCTACTAAAAGTCCTGCTTTAGTTAGTTCATAAAACATGCATTCTTCATATACATGCTCAAATAATCCTGCTCCAAGTTTTTTATGGATTTTTAAACCCATATCAAAAACAATTCTTGATAATTCATTTTCTGTCATTTGTGGTATTTTAAATAAATATATGAATTGTTGGGTAAACGCAAAGGCGCAAGGGGGCTCATGAATTGCGTATATTTTAAGGCGCAAGAAAATCAAAGATTTTCAGGAAATACTTTTGGTCTTGATTGGTATATGAACTACCATTTTAGCAATGTGGGATTTAATTTTATCGGAGATAAAATCCTTGCGTCTTAATAACATTATAGTTTAAAAATTTCTTTGCGTCTTAGCGTATACCAACCCAAATCAGATTTTATTTTGGTTTAAAAGCATCATCAGGATCACTGGAATACCAAAAACGGAGCTTATTACATTCAATGGAATCTGTGTTTTTTCTGCAATGATGGAGAAAAATAACATGACCAGCATTCCTAAAAACATATTCAGGATCCACTGCTGCCATAGTTTAGACGGGTTATAGACCAGTCTGCAGAAGTGCGGAACAATAATTCCAATGAACAAGATAGGCCCTAAAAATGCCGTAATAGAGGCGGAGAGGAGAGAGGATGCTACAATGATTAAGAGCTTCAGACGCTTTAAATTTACCCCAAGGCTCTGTGCATAAGATGTTCCCAGAGAATTTCCGATCAGGGGTTTTATGGTTTTAAAACAAAAGAATAGCCCTATTAATATAAGGACAGATAAAACATAAATCTGATTTCTGCTTACCATATTATTAGCTCCAAAAGACCATAGAATATAGTTTTTAAGGCTTTGGTTCTCGGCATAGAACTGAAGCAGGGAAACAATAGCTCCTGCAAAAGCCGAGATAAGGAATCCGAAAATAATAAGGTAGGATTTATCCTGAAATTTATTAGACATCGATAACAAGACCAGCATCAGTACTAAGCTTCCTCCGATAGAGGATAAACTCAGAAAACTGTTTTGAAGAAATTCAGGAAGGAGGATATCCTGAGAGAAAAAAATGTAAAAAGCTACAGATAAACTGGCTACCGAAGTAATCCCCAATATATCCGGACCGGCTAATGGATTTTGAAAATATTCCTGCATCAGAAAACCGGAGGTAGGAATTGAGATTCCTGCAAGAAGCATAACCAAAACACGGTTGATACGGATTTCAGCAATTTGGCTATGGGCAGATTCTTGAAAAAAATCGTGCAGCTCTAAACTTAAAAATCCTGTGTTCAGATTAATGCCAGCACCTATAATAATAGCTACCAGAAATAATAAACACAGGATTCTAAACCTTTTTGACATTATTCAGAAAGAGTTTCTGTATATTTTACTTTAAAAAAGAATCGATTTTCGAATTCAGTACATCTTCCGTCATCATTCCTAAATACTCATCTGTTTTATCACCTTTTCTCATAAAAGTGAAGGGAATAGAACCTCCATCCCATTGTTTGAAGTTACGGGAGAAGAAAGTTGGATCTAATTTTTGTCCATCCAAAAGAATAACGCTACCTCCCAGATTATTTTCTACAACAAAATTTTTCACAGCACCATCCCAATCTGATTTTTCATCAAGATTTACAAACGTGAATTTTACAGGTTTCCCTTTCAATTCCTCCATTTTATTTTTAAAACTAGGAATCTCTTTCATGCACGGCCCACACCATGTTGCAAAAAAATTCGTTACGTATAAAGTATCATTATTTTTAGCTAAATATTGACCCACATTTTCCGGAGAAAGTTCTTTTGGAATATACGCAGTTGTTTCAGCAGCTGTATTTTTTGGTACTGAAAGTGAATCTGTAGTGGTATTTTCTGTTTTCTGGCTTTCTTTTTTACAGCTAAAAAGAGCCGTAATAATAAGCGTGGATAAAATTATCTTCTTCATAAATTATTTTTTATCTATTTTTGAATTGAAGTATGGAACAACAAATCTATAAAGGGAAACTGATACAGTTTCATTGGTTAAAAGTAGCGAAAAAGGAAGAACTGACCAAAAATACTTTTTCTCTGGAGTTTGAAATTCCTGAGAATTTAAGGGATAATTTTAAGTTTGAGGCAGGGCAATATGTGAGTGTAAAGTTTCAGTCTCATGGTGAAGAAGTGATTAATGATTATTCAATGACTTCGGCTCCGTATGAAGGGAAAATTTGTTTGGGAATAAAGGTTAATTCCCCTGAAGGAGCTACTTCGCAGCTATTTCAGAATTACAATGAAGGAGATCAGTTGTTGGTAGGCGAGCCTGCCGGAAGATTTACTTTAGGGTCTAAGCCAAGTGAATTCCGAACTATTGTTGCTTTTGCTGGAGGTATTGGAATTACTCCGGTTTTAAGTCATTTTAAAAATATTCTTCATAATGAGCCGAGGACAAGACTCTTTTTGTTTTTTGGAAATAAGAGTTCTGAGGAATTGATTTTCAAAGATCAGCTGGATCATCTTGCCAGAACCTGTGGAGACAGGCTTCAGATTTTTTATTTTTTCTCACAGGAAAAAACAGTGGATCAGTTTTTCTATGGCAGGCTGGATGAGAAAAAACTCAATTTGATCATCAATCAGATCCTGCATCTGGATGATACAGACGAAGAATCTACCATCTGGGATGCGGTAGATGAAGTCCTGATCTGTGGGAAGGGAGAAATGATAAAAACGCTGGCTAATGCCTGCTATCATCATGGAATTCCAAAAAAGAATATTCATTTTGAACTTTTTGAGGAATATAATGATGATATTTACCCTTTAGAAAAGGAATTTCCTCTTATTGAAAATATTGAAGTGGAGTTTACAATGTTGGGAAAAAAATATGCAACAATACTTCCCGATAACAGAGATAAAGTTTTGCAACAGCTTCTTATTCAAAAATTTCCTGTACCTTACTCCTGTAAATCTGGAATCTGTGGAAGCTGCGAATGTTCTTTGGAAGAAGGAGAAGTGGAACTCCTTGAAAATGAATATTTAACTGAAAAGGAGGAAGGACAAGGGCATATATTAGCCTGCATGTCGATTGTGAAAAGTAAAAAAATAAAGCTTAACTTTGATCTTAGTTGAGAATTTTTAAAAACATATTTGGTCTCGGTGTCATATCGGTAGAATTAGGAATTTTACTGATATGTTTCTGTAATGTCTGGGTTTTCGGGCTTACAAATGGCCGTACCTATACCAAGATATCCAAGATTCCCCCAAGAGAAATCGCTTTGGTTCTGGGAACATCACCTAAAATGAGATCGGGACTATCCAATCCTTATTTTACTAAAAGAATGGATGCGGCAGCACTTCTCTATCATCACGGGAAAATCAAAAAAATTATTGTAAGTGGAGAAAAGAGCAAAGGGTATAATGAGCCTGCCGCAATGAAAAACTATCTGGTGAATCAGGAAGGTGTTCCGGGAGATATTATTGTGGAAGATCCGAAAGGCTTCAATACGTATAAAAGTATATTACGGTGTAAAGATATTTACAAGAAGAAAAATGTGATTATCGTTTCGCAGGGATTTCATAACCTTCGTGCCTTATTTTTTGCAAGAAACAACGATATGAATGCGTTGGGTTTTGATGCACAGGATGTCACAAAACCTGAAAGTTTTTACAGAAATCAGGCGAGGGAAATCCTCGCCCGTGTAATTGCTGTAATTTATTTTGTTTTAGGCGTTTCTCCGGATTAAAAAGGATATCCAAACGCAATATTAAGAGTAGGTTTAAACGGCTGGATATTTTTGATTCTCCATCGGTCTCCCTCCGCTTTATTGGGGTCGTAGATCTTATAAGCAAGATCTATCCTTGCGGTGATGTAGGCAATATTTATTCTCAATCCAAATCCACTACCAATACCTACTTGCCCCAGGAATTTATTCAGTTTAAATTCGTCATTATATCCGTCATTATGATCACGCAGACTCCATGTATTTCCAATATCTGTAAATAAGGCTCCTTCATACATACTATTGAAAGGGATTCTGTATTCGATGTTTGTGGTAAGTTTTACATTATTGGTCATATAGGTACGTACTCTTTCATCTACCTGAGAGTCTGCCGGACCTAATCCGCCAAAGGCCACCCAGGCTCTGATATCATTAGAACCTCCATTGAAATAAGATTTAATAATAGGCATATCCTGAGAGTTTCCATAAGGAACACCCACTCCGATAAACTGGCGAAGAACCAATGTCTGATTTCCATTGAATTTAAAATATTTCCTTGCGTCGATATCAAATTTTATAAATTGAGCGTAAGGAATTCCAAAAATGGTTTTTTGAGGTGAGGTAACAACTCCACCATCATTATCTTTTTTGTTGAATAAGCTCAAAATATTACCGGCAAGCTCTACTTTACCATTGAAATAGAAAGCATTAGGGTAATCTTTCTTACCAATTTCACTATATACAAAATTATAGATCATGGAAGAAATCAATACATCTTGGGTCTGCCTGTCTTTATTGACCAATGTTCCTCTAAAAGCTGTTAAAAGATCTGTTCCCTTTTGGTCCAGATTGCCACGGTATTCCTGATCCTGTAAAAGAAGTTTTGAAACTTCATCAATACTAAGCTTGTTATTTTTATAATCGATTCCAATCTGGGGTCTGTACGCAAAATAGTTCCCAAAAATATCGTCTTTTACCCTTTCATCATTAACAAAATAGCTGTAATAAGCATCTTTGTTTTTTGTTAAACTGATTTGGGTATTAAATAAAGTCAGCTTATGATAAATCTGATCATTCACATTAGCCTGATAGTTAAGCCCCGTATTGAAATTGAGTCTTCCCAATCCGATATTATTCTGTATTGAGGCTCCCAATAAAATAGAGGAGGTAGGAGTATAACGTTTGGGAATAAACTTATAATAATTAAACGGAAGTAAGAGTCTTGGGAAATTAAGGGAAGCCTGTGCAGATATTTCGTATGCCGTACTTCTTTTATCAATATCCTGTGTACTTCTGATAGATCCGAAGGTTCCGGAAATACTGGTTGAAATATTTTCTGCTCCCCTAAACACATTACGGGTGGTAAGGTCTATAGAAGGAGAAATCCCCAGATTTAATAACTGGGAATAATTGACATCAGTTCCTACTTTAAGGTCATATTTTGGAAGTGGTTTCAATACATACAATACATCTACAATGCTATCATTTGGTGAAGTGATGCCACCTCTTCTTAGGGAATCCCGGGCTTTTACAATACTGAAATTGTTCATGGCCATAAAGTTCCTTTTGGTGACATCCAGTTTCTTTTGGTCATATACCTGTTTGCTGTCTACAATAACAGCTCTCCATAATGAGGACGTTTTATATTTATCATTCATCTTATGGAACCTTACTCTTCTTAAGCTGTCTTTAACGGTGTTTTTTGGAAAGTCACTAGGTTCGTCAACAATTGCAATATCTATATTTCCGAAAGTGGCTACTTTATAAGGACGGTCTAGAGAATCTTTATGAATCTCCAGCGTCAGGGGAACCTGTTTCTTACTCTTAATAGAATCTGCTATGAAATAGACCTCATCATTGGAACTGTTGAATTTATAGTATCCAAAATCTTTCATCAGGTCTGTAATTCTCGTCACCTCTTTTTCAAGAACTGTTTGGTCAAGAATTTGTCCCGATCTGATAAGGGTTTTTTCTTTCAGGTGAGAATATATATTTTTTATACCCTGATCCGGAATATTGTAATAATAATCTTTAATATAAGTAGGATCATTATGTTTGATGAAATAATTGACGGCTGCTTTTTTGGAGGCAGAATCCAGATTTTGTTTGAATTTTACATCTGCATCCCAAAAACCTCTGTATATAAGTCTTTTTTTGATAGATTCAGTACTTTTTTCACTTCTTGTCTGATCTAAAATTACCGGTGGTGTACCCCAGTTGTGCAATACACGGTCAAAAAACAGACTTTTTCCAACACTGCTTTGCATATTATATTTGATGAATAAAGAATCCCTTAGATTTTGATTTCTCATCTCCCGGGGATAGGTCATATATTCATTAAGTATCGTATCGTATTTGGAATTGGCCATATTGTAGAAAGCCAATGTTAAAGGCATGAATAGAAGCTGTTTTTTGTTAGGTTTCTGCTGAACGTAATCTTTCAGTTCTTCATCAAAAAACTCTTTCTTATCTTCGAATTCAAAGCTGTTTCTGGTGAGCAGATATTCACCATCCGGAACTTTTTTTGTCGTACTACAAGCATAAAGGAGACCAACAAATGTTGCAAATGATATAATTTTATAATACTTTTGAGGAGAATTCTTATAATGCTTACAGCTCATACAATAAAAATTTTACAGTCTTTAGATAAAAAGAAGTTCAGACAAAAATACAATTTGTTTTTGGTTGAAGGTAATAAAATCATTTGTGAACTTCCTAATTCTAATATTAAAGTTAAAGAAATATTCTCAACCGATCCGCAAAAATTGGACCGTACTGATATTCCTGTTTCCCATATCTCTGAAAATGAGTTAAAAAAAATTAGTTTCCTTAAAACTCCGAAAGATTCCGTAGCAGTATGTTATCTTGCTGCCGAAGAGAGAATGGAGGATAAAAATATTCAGCTTGTTTTGGATGGTATTCAGGATCCCGGAAATTTGGGAACCATTATCCGTCTTGCAGATTGGTTTGGGATAGAACAGATCATCTGCAGTGAAGATACTGTCGATTTCTATAATCCAAAAGTAATCCAGGCCAGTATGGGATCTTTTACCAGAGTAAATATAGTATATACTGATCTTGTGGAATATCTTTCAGAAACGGATAACGTAAATATCGGAACCGATATGGATGGTGAAAGTATTTATAGTTTTGAAAAACCGGAAAAGATAAATCTGATCTTAGGAAATGAAGGAAACGGAATGAGACCGGAAACAGAAGCACTTCTTCAACAGTGTATCACTATTCCAAGATTTGGAAGTTCCCAATCTACAGAAAGCCTGAATGTATCAATGGCGGCGGGAATTATTTTAGGACAGCTTTTTTCAAAATAGAAATCAGATTAAAGACATCAGATATCAGACAGAGAACTTTGACAGTAGTTATTAATCATAAATATGTACTATTTTAATTTAATCAACTGATCTAATGTATAAAGTACCGCATCTGATATCTAGAGTCTATATCTCATTATATTAACTGTTCCATACTTGAAACACTTTTATTTTTCTGGTATACCTCCAGCTTTTTTCTGACAAATTTTAGTGCAATAGGAGCGAGGTATATTAAAGCAGCGCCAACTAGTTTATTTTTCCAGTTGGTACTTTTCATATTCTTTTTGGCATAGTTTCCCACTATGGCAGTAATGCCCAGTTTTATAATGCCGTCTGCAATATTTCCATTAAACGCGGAACTGGCGATACCTACAGCTGTATTTTTACTGATGAGCAGATCTTTCACTTCTGAGGTAAGCTGTCTGGCAATTACATCTTTTCTCAAGACTACTTTTTCGTCTCCGTCTTCATCTATTTTTTCCTGAAGATACTGATCTGTTAACCCATTGGTAAAGGCACTTAAGCTTTCTTTTGTGTTCTTGAAGGTAAGAAGATTCTCAAGATCATTAATTTCACCCTGAAGCAGTTTTTTCTTTCTTCTTAATTCTTCTATGCTTTCGTATTTTCTGCCCATAGTTTAATGATTTAAAAATTTAATAACCTGATCTGCAACAGTATTGACAATCTTATTTTTAAAAGCAATGACAAAAGCCATTACTAAGGCATAAAATGCAGCAACAATTAAGAATCCATAGGAATAATTATCTAATGCTTTGCCAATGAGAAATGCAATTCCAAAATTGAAAAGAATAATAAAAAAAGCAAAAGCAACAAGCAGTACTACAAAGTAGGTAATGAGCCCGGCAGAAAGAGAAGACTTTTCAGTGGCTTCTATTTTCAGAAGATCTATTCTCTTCGAGGCGTATTCTTTAATAGTCTCTATCATTGTTTTTTTTTAAAGTTACAAAAAAAGGAACTTTTGTACAAAAGTTCCTTTCTGTAATTTACTTAAAAAAGATAAATTACTTATTTTTTTAGATCATTCAATTCTGCTTCTACATCTTTCACTACGTCTGCAGTTTTAGAAACAATCTGATCCTTATACTTATCGTATCCATCTTTCATGGTATGCGCTACATTATTCGCTGTTTCTTTGAAAGTGGAAGAGATATTACCATACTGGTCTTTTACTTTTTCAGAAACTTCTCCATATTTATTTTTAGCCTGATCTTTTAAATCATTCGCCTTATTCTTGATTTTCTTTCTTGTTTCTTTTCCTTCTTCCGGTGCATAAAGCATACCTAAGATTACACCCGCAGCAGCACCTGCAAGAAGTCCCGCTAATATACCTGCTGTATTTTTTTCTTTTCTAGACATTATAAGTTTTTTAATAGTTAATAATAGATTAGTTTTTTACAGTAATAAAACTTACAATTTGTATACCAAAGGAGGCTTTAAGCCTATTAAAAATTGTTAAATCTTTTGAATATAGGAGAGCATAAGTTGTATTGTTTCCTCTTTGCTCAATGTAGAGTTGTCAATAACAATTGCGTCGTCAGCCTGCTTTAGAGGGGCTATTTCACGCTCACTGTCTATTTTGTCTCTTTCAATAAGATTTTGTTTTACCTGCTCTTTATCTGCTTCAATTCCGAGTCCTTTTAATTCAAGAAATCTTCTGTTTGTTCTTTCGTCAATACTGGCAGTAAGAAAGAATTTATAGTCCGCTTTTGGCAGAACTACTGTCCCTATGTCACGTCCATCCATAATAACGCCGCCTTTTTCTGCCAAAGAACGCTGAGACTGCAGTAAAAAGTCTCTTACTTCTTTTTGCTTAGCCACCACGCTTACATGGTCTGAAACCTCATTCGAACGGATTTCTTTAGAGATATCAGTCTGATTAAGGAAAAGAACCAATGTTCCATCGTTATTTTTAAATTCGAGCTCAATTTGATCCAAAGAAGCGAATAATGCTTTCAGATCAATGTTGCCATTTTCATCCAAACAATGCTGCAATGCATACCAGGTAACCCCTCTGTAAAGTGCACCGGTATCCATATGAATAAGTCCTAATTGATCAGCAATGACTTTAGAGATAGAGCTTTTTCCGGTAGACGAGTACCCATCGATCGCTATTACAGGTTTTTTCATACTGCAAATTTCAAGATTTTTTTTAGAAAATCAAGAAATAATAAGAAATTTTAAGAAGGATTAAGATTATTTTTATTCTCCTCTGTGGCTGGAAAGGTCCATTGAGATTCCTATCTGATTGACGTTAGAAGAGTTGTGATATCTTACATGGGCATAATCTATACGGAATCTTGACAGTTTAACTCCAAACCCTGCAGAAAGCCCTGAAAAGTTTCTCTGATCTGCTACTGCAAGTTCATTTCCTCTTTTCACGTTGTATCCCAGTCTTATGTTAAAGTTCTTTTCTGGGAATAGTTCTGCTCCCAGAGAAAAGTGGTCGGCAATTTTTCTGCCGGCATTCACTTTTTGTCCGTCTGTATTAAATTCCGAAGAAATATCAAACTGCTGAAGATCATGAGCGGTAATAGTAACCGCAAGAGGAAAGGTTTTTAATATTTTGGTGTATCCTAAATCCACTCTGAAGGGAAGATTTTCCTTTACTCCATTGAATGATTTCAGCTGGAACCCAAAATTCCTTAGTACAAGGGAAAGAACTTCTTTGTTCTTTTTATTGTGATAGGTAACCCCTGCAGTTCCTGAAATGGCAGAAGAAGTATAATTATCAATTTTTGAAGTCACAAAATTAATTCCTCCACCAATCGTCCAGTCTTCTTCAAACTGGTATGCATAGCCTGCACCAATAGCAACATCAGAAGCTTTAAATTCTCCATTTTCAAAACCACTTTCATCAGTCCTCGGAATACTTCCATAGCTCATGTACCGGGCATTGATGGTGGCCATATGACCATTGTCAAAATCTTTGGCATACGCTATGGTTCCATATTTTGAATCAGCCAGATAAGCTGTGGCATTCACGGAAAGCTGTTTGTCAGAATCTTTATTTAACAGGGCAGGGTTTGCAATAGCAAAGGAAACATCATAATCTCTTATCGAAATTGCATCACCACCTAAAGCGGCTTGTCTTGCAGATACAGGTATATTTAAGAACGGATAAACATTTGTTCCTGTTTGTGCATAAGAAACAATTCCTGATAGAAATAATGAAAAAATGATAATTTTCTTCAATTCAATTTATAATTAATGCAAAAATAATCCTTTTTCGTACTTTTCAAAATATTTCTGACATTATTTCTAATTAAATATTTTTCTTTCATCAATATCTATAATGATTATATTTGCAAAATCAAATTTTGGAGAAATCAGCTCCGGTAAATCGTTATTAAAAATAAAAAATGAAATATAAAAGAATCCTTCTGAAACTAAGTGGTGAGGCTTTAATGGGTAACAGACAATACGGTATTGACACTGAAAGACTGCAGGAATATGCTGCAGAGATAAAAAAAGTAGTGGAAAAAGGTTGTGAAGTGGCGATTGTCATTGGAGGAGGAAACATTTTCCGAGGTGTTGCAGGAGCAGCAAAAGGAATGGATAGAGTGCAGGGAGACTATATGGGAATGCTGGCAACAGTAATCAACGGTATGGCATTGCAGGGGGCATTGGAAGATGCCGGAATTAAAACGAGACTTCAGTCTGCTATCGAAATGGATAAAGTAGCTGAGCCTTTTATCAAAAGAAGAGCGGTAAGACATCTTGAGAAAGGAAGAGTAGTTATCTTCGGAGCAGGGACAGGAAACCCATATTTTACAACAGATACAGCAGCTACTTTAAGAGCTATCGAAATTGGAGCTGATGTTATCTTAAAGGGAACAAGAGTAGACGGAATCTATGACAGTGATCCTGAAAAGAATGCAGATGCAGTAAAATACAACTCATTATCTTTTGATGAAGTATTTGAAAAAAATCTTAAAGTAATGGATATGACAGCATTTACTTTGAGTCATGAAAATAAATTACCTATTATTGTATTCGATATGAATAAAGATGGGAATTTAGAGAAAATTGTGGAAGGAGAAAATGTTGGTACTTTAGTTAATTTGTAATCGGGTAACAGGTGATAGGTAGCAGATAAGAGGGATTAGTGAATGTAAAATTCTTCATTACTCATTACTTATTACCCATCAATTATCAATTATCAATTATAACAATTAATGTGTAATTTATCAAACTATAATATAATAATGGAAGAATTAGATCTTATATTAGAATCTGTAAAGCAGGATATGGACGCAGCTGTAAAGCACTTGGATCATGCATTTCAAAGAATCAGAGCAGGACGTGCTTCTACTGCAATGGTTCAGGATGTAATGGTTGAATATTATGGTGCTCCCACTCCAATCAACCAGGTAGCTAATGTTTCTGTGCCGGATGCGATGACTATCTCTATCCAGCCTTGGGACAGAACAGCAATCAATGCAATTGAAAAAGCTATTATTAATTCTAATTTAGGTTTTGCGCCTTCTAACAATGGTGAGAATATTATTCTTAATGTTCCGCCTTTAACGGAGGAAAGAAGAAAAGAATTGGCAAAACAGGCTAAAATAGAAGCTGAAAACACTAAAGTAACAGTAAGAAATGCAAGACAAGATGGCTTGAAAGAACTTAAAAAGCTAGAAGGTGTTTCTGAAGATGTTGTAAAAGGAGTTGAAGAAGAAATTCAGGGATTCACAGACAAATATGTAAAGCTTTGCGATGAGCATCTTAAGACAAAAGAAGCAGAAATTATGAAAGTATAATTTTTAGTTTTTTAAATATTAATAAGAGGTTTCCGAGAGGGAACCTCTTTTGTTTTCTGTATATCAGAACTTTAATTTTGCTTTTAATGAATTTTATTTTTTGATCGATATAAAATTTTGAATTATTAAGCCCTGTTACTATAATATTTTAATAGATATTAGCGTTAAATCATTATATTTATAAAATTATTCCTGAAACACCTTAAAAAAGACAGGAAACAAAACATTATAGTGATGACGAGAATTATTGGTGTAGGGAACTACATTCCATCTGAAACGATAACCAATCTATTTTTTGATAAGCATGTTTTTCTTAATAAAGAAGGAGTGTTATTAAAAGAAAACAATGCATCTATTACGGATAAATTAAAAAAAATTACGGGCATTGAAGAGAGGAGGTATGCGAGCAGTACACAGGTTACTTCAGATTTGGGGCTTATTGCAGCTCAGGCTGCTATAGAAAATGCAGGAATAGATCCTGAAACTTTAGACTATATTATCTTTGCCCATAATTTTGGGGATGTACGCTTCGGGACAGTTCAGTCTGATACTGTTCCCTGTCTTGCAGCAAGGGTAAAACATTTACTGGGAATCAGAAACAACTTTTGTGTTGCCTATGATGTTCTTTTCGGATGTCCCGGTTGGATTGAAGGAATGATACAGGCCAATGCTTTTATTAAAGCAGGTATTGCAAAACGCTGTTTGGTCATAGGAGCTGAGACACTTTCCCGTGTAGTAGATATTCACGACAGAGACAGTATGATTTATGCTGATGGGGCAGGAGCCGCCATTCTAGAAAACAGTACTGATGATTCCGGGATTAAGTCTCATCTTTCTGCTTCTTATACATTGACGGAAAAAGACTATCTGTATTTTGGCAAATCTTATAATAATGAACGATGCCCTGATACGAAATACATCAAAATGGATGGAAGGAAAATCTATGAATTTGCACTTTCCAATGTTCCTGATGCTATGAAAAAATGTCTTGATAATAGTGGGTATACTATTGATCAGCTGGATAAGATTATTATTCACCAGGCTAATGAAAAAATGGATGAAGCTATTGTTAACAGGTTTTATCAGTTGTATAATACGCCGCTTCCTGAGAATATCATGCCTATGGTAATTCATAAATTAGGAAACAGCAGTGTAGCAACTATTCCAACTTTGCTTACGATGATTCTCAACGGGGAATTGGAACAACATGAAATCAAGAAAGATGATATCGTCCTGTTTGCTTCTGTAGGAGCAGGAATGAATATTAACGCATTTGTGTACAAGTTTTAACTGGCATCGATGTTTGACATACAAAAAGAGGTTTCCGGGGTCGGAAACCTCTTTTTTATTTACACCTGTGATTTGATTTCTCCTTTTGGGTCTTCATGTTTTTTTAAGAGATTGATCATTTATGAGGAGGGATTTGATTTCTTTTCAGGAGAAAAATTTCCAGTAGCGATATATTGTGTACTGTAAAAGATTCCCATCACTTAAAGTGGGGGTTATTGAGCCATATTCTCCATGAAATGGTTGTTTCGTTATAGTGATGAGCCATGTCATTTTATACTTTAAAAAATAGAAACTCCGATCTTCTGTTTTCAGAAATAAAAAGACCCGGAATTTCCGGGTCTGTATTGTATTGAATATTCAATTTCGGGTATCTATTGATACCGCTGATGCTCTTTACTTTTTGAAAATCTCTTAGTAATGGGCTTAAATAATGCCTTATATTTCTCTGCATCGAATAGCTGAGAATCTGTAAGTGCTTTATATGTCATCCAGATTCCAAAAGGAAGAAGAATGAAGTTAGGAAGCCATGCTGCCAGATACGGATTCATTTTTCCGCTCCATGATAAATTTTCTACCCCTACATTCATGACATAGAAAATAATGAAAATAACAATGGCTATAATTACGGGAAGCCCCATACCTCCTTTTCGGATGATAGAACCCAAACTGGCTCCAATCAGGAAGAAGATAATACAGGTTACAGAATAGGAGACTATTCTTTGCTGATAAATAACCACCTTGCTGAAATATTTTACATTCGTACTGAACTCACTTTTTTTACTTTCCAGTGAGGTTTTCAGGTTATCAAGCCTGTTGTAAGCATTATAGAGGATTTCCAACTTTTTGTCACTTTTTATGGTGTCCAGTTTTACCTGTGGTTTTGGAGCCGCCTTATGTGCATTACCTCTATCCATGTAGGCAACAACAGAATTGGTCTGCCCCAGGACATCTGCTCCTACATTATCAAAAAACAGTTTGTTTTCTTTTTTACTTTTAGTAATAGTTTGGTTCAATTGACCATATGTTTGGAAACGATAGTCATCCGTAATCTGTTCTTTTTCGATAGCCTGGTTGATAATTTCACTGATATCAAAGTGAGAGGTCAGCGTATCAAATTTAATAGCCTGATCAGGCTGTTTCATTCTGACATTTTCTCCCTTTCCAGCAAAATTGTCCTCAAATACATATCCGTTATGCAGAACAAGTTTTAAAAAGTTCTTATTGGCTGCCGGAACAAATTTTCCTTTTTCAGCGACAATAGACTGTTGGTTTTCATAGGTGTTGGCTTTTCTGTGAACAAAAACGCCCTCAATATTTTCCCCGTTTTCTCCATAAATTTTGTCAAATTTCACCATATAACCGGGAATCTGATCAATAAATTGTCCGGGAGTGAAGTTAAGCGCAGGTTTAGTCTGTGCAATATTGAAAAGCATGTTTTTCGCCTTCTTCTGGAAATCGGGAATAATATTATTTGAAAAGAAGAAAAGCATAATCGCCAGTACGGTGGCAACGCCCAGAAGAGGCATCATAACTCTTGTCAGAGAAATTCCGGCAGCCTTCATCGCAGCAAGCTCATATCTTTCACCAAATTCTCCGAAGGACATAATACTGGCCAGAAGGATAGTAAGAGGAAGCACCATACTGATAACGCTTACCCCAAGATAAAAAAGAAGTTTAAGGATTTGCCAGTAGCTTAATCCTTTTCCCATAAATTGACCTAATTGAACCCAGATAATGTTTACAATAAAGATGAAAAACAATACGCTGAATATAAAGAAAAACGGTCCAAAGAAGGTTTTTATGATATATCGGTCTAGTATTTTTAACATGCGCCAAAATTAATCAAAAAGCCGCAAATTTTACTTGCGGCTTTTATATTTTGTTATTTTTTTAACTTAAAAACAGAATGGAGTATTTATAACCCTGTTTTCTTGCTTTTTAAAGTTCAGTAATTACGTAGTTTTTAAATTTATTCTTATCGAAAACAAACATATTCGGGTCCAAATCCTGGTTTTCCTTATATTCTTTGATCGCTATGACAGCAACATCTTTGTTGTTTCCGTGCTGTTCAAGCTTTACCATTTGTTTTTTTACAGAATCTACAAAAAGATACACGTATTTTATACCGTTTGATTTTACAGGAGTCAGTTTGATAAAATCAGCATTCACACCGTTGACCATTTTCTTTCCGTTATACGTTACGTTATAGTCATTTCTATAGGTACTCAGGTAATTGATAGGGGAGAAGAGGGTGCTGTTTCCATTAGGTTTTGCAATCGTTACTTCCATATCATCCGTACTGATGTTATAAATCTTGTTTCCATCAAAGATCTGTTCGGTATCCATGATTTTCAACTTGTATTTATCTCCTGCCGAATAATAAATTCCAGGCTCGGTTTTGGTTACCTGATCATTAAGACCGCTTCCAAAAGAAAATTTGAAGTAAGAATTCTTTTTAGAATTGTAATTGGCTGTAATATCATCCAATATCTTTTTGGCTTTAGCGTCTATTTTCTGAGCACTGGCCATACCAACTGCACCTACAACAAAACTTCCTAATATAACTTTTGAAATAATATTTTTCATTTTTTATTTAATAATCTTTAGACATTTTCTAACTCTTAAGGGGAGAGCCATTCGCTTTTTTCCCCTTAACTACGCAAATCTTCCAAAAACTGTTCCAAAAAAATTCGCTATTTTTAATATTCAAGTGAAAAAATGTAAATTGGTTTTTCTTTAACCTTTTTTAATTTTTAAGAACCTGTTCCAGTGAATAAAGCATGTCCTTGTTGATAATGTTTTATAAATTATCTTGTCTCCGGTCTTTCAAGATATTTATCAAAGTTTTCAGGAAGAATATTGGTTACTGTTAATTTGTTAGAAGTGATGGTAGGCTCAATCTTAATAACTTTAGTGCTTGCATTAATTTCAACAGGATGTTTACTTCTCATATTCACCATATCTATGTGAAGAGCAGTGAATTCATGTTTCCCGTTTTCTAAATTAACAATAACATATTCTTTAGGCCTGATCTGCCCCAGAGATTTGCCATCAAGTCCAATATTTAATCTTGCTGTATTATCCATTTTATGGAGAACTCCGGCACCGTTATAAATGAGTACTTTGCCATTTCCCAACGTATTATTGTCTATGACATCTAGTCTTACAGAAGAATAGTCACTGGGAACAGATCTTAATGCACAGGAAGATAATGTAAGTACAGATGCCAAAAGCCCCAGTTTGAAGATTTGTTTTATTGTAATTTTCATGATAATAGTTGAATTGAATATTATTTATATTTCCCGGGTTATGTTGTTGCATACCCGGGATTCATTACTTTGTATGATGAATTAGCTCCTTAAATCTTCCAAAAACTGTTCTAAAGAATGAAGATCACTGATGATCACCTCTCTTGCTTTAGCTCCGTTAAAGCCTCCGACAATACCGCTTGCTTCCAGTTGGTCCATAATTCTTCCCGCTCTGTTATAACCAAGTTTCAATTGACGCTGAAGCATAGAAGTAGAGCCTTGTTGGGTAGATACGATAATTCTTGCTGCCTCTTCAAATAATGCATCTTTTTCATTAGGATCAAAAGCTCCTACCGAACTTGTAGAATCTTCAGAAACATATTCAGGAAGCAGGAATGCCGATGCATATCCTTTTTGCTCCCCAATGTATTCTGCAAGTCTTTCAACCTCCGGAGTATCTACAAAAGCACACTGAAGTCTTAGAATTTCATTACCGTTGAAATAAAGCATGTCTCCTTTACCAATCAGCTGATCTGCACCCGTAGAGTCGAGAATTGTTCTTGAATCCACACTGGAGATCACCCTGAATGCTGCTCTTGCAGGGAAGTTTGCTTTAATCATACCTGTAATTACATTCACAGAAGGTCTTTGTGTTGCTACAATAAGGTGAATACCTACGGCTCTTGCAAGCTGTGCCAGTCTGGCAATTGGTAACTCTACCTCTTTTCCAGCGGTCATAATCAGATCGGCAAACTCATCTACTACCAAAACAATATAGGGTAAAAAACGGTGCCCATTTTCAGGATTTAATTTTCTTTCTGCAAACTTCTTGTTGTATTCTTTTAGGTTTTTACAGAATGCATTTTTAAGAAGATCATATCTTGTATCCATCTCGATACAAAGTGAGTTGAGGGTATTGATCACTTTGTTTGTATCTGTGATAATAGCTTCATCCACATCCGGAAGTTTAGCCAGATAATGTCTTTCTATTTTTGAGTATAATGAAAGTTCTACCTTTTTAGGATCCACCATTACAAATTTCAGTTCACTAGGGTGTTTCTTATAAAGCAGAGAGGTAAGAATAGCATTAATTCCTACAGATTTACCCTGTCCCGTTGCTCCGGCCATCAATAAGTGAGGCATCTTTGCAAGGTCAGCCATGAAAACTTCGTTGGAAATTGTTTTTCCGAAAACTACCGGAAGATCCATATCTGTATTTTGGAATTTCTGAGAAGCAATAACAGAGCGCATAGAAACCATGGTAGGATTCTTTCTTGGTACTTCAATACCAATAGTTCCTTTTCCTGGCATTGGCGCAATAATCCTGATCCCTAAAGCTGAAAGATTCAAAGCAATGTCATCCTGCAGTTTTTTAATGGCTGCCACCCTGATACCCGCTTCCGGAACAATTTCGTATAAGGTAACTGTTGGCCCGATGGTCGCTTTGATCTCGGCAATACCTACATTAAAGTTCTTTAAGAGCCCAACAATTTTATTTTTATTTTCTTCAAGTTCTTCCTTATTGATTGATATCTCTTCATTGCCGTAATCTTTTAATAAATCTACCGGAGGCATCTGGAAATTAGCAAGATCTAATTTATGATCATACAAACCATGCATTTCTACCAGTTCCTGAGACTTTTTATCTGAATCATCCAGGGTATCAATTACAGGAGCAATTTCTACCTTAAATTTAATGTCTTCGTGAACAGGTGCAGAGGTAGAGACCGAAGATGGAGTAGAAGGTCTGATATCAAAAGCTTCCTCAGGAGTAGACATCGGAACAGCCGGTTTCGTACTAAGGTTTAAATTCGCCGATTGCGTTATCTCTTTGTGATCATTTTCAAAAGAAGTATGATTCGGAGTGACAATAGTTTCTATATCTGTAGTAAGGGGAACTTCTGAAACCTGTTTTGGAATAGATACAGGTTCCTGTTCTTTTATTTTATTAATAGGATTAGCAGAGGTCTGCTGGGTAAGGTCGCTTACCGTAACGTTAGCTGCTACGTCTTCAACCTCTTCCTTCATTTCTTCATCCGCTTCAAAATCTTCATTAGAATCCGGCATCATAGCCTTTACCTTTCCTATGGTGTTTTCATTGATTTTATTCAGTTTAGCTTTGATAGAGCTTGGACGAAGATTGAATTCCAGGATGAAATACAGAAGAATGCTTGCCGCTAATACTGTCCACAACCCTACAGCTCCAATGATGGAATTAAGATAATCCATGATCTGGTAACCATATACACCTCCTAAAACGCCTTGCCCTTTGGTAAGCGCTCCCATAAAAATAGGAAGCCAGCAAATAAAAAACAGTGAATGTCCAATGGTCTTCCATGGCTTGAACATTTTCTTTTTAAGGATCATTGTTCCTACTACAAGGAATAAAAATGCAATAATAAATGAGGCAATACCAATACTTTCAAATATGAAAACATTCCCAAACCAGTCTCCTAATTTTCCAAAAATGTTTGAAGATTTTATACCCTTATCAAGCATTGTTCCTGCCTGGCTCTGGTCTGCTTTCCAGTTCATTAAATAGGAAATGAATGAGAATGCTAGAACAATAGAGAAAAGGATAAAAGTAAGCCCAAAGAATATACGCGGCTTAGATAAAATTCGGCCTGCTTCCGGCGATTCAGTCTGTTTTTTTTGTGTCTTTTTGTCCATAATATCAATATCGCAAATTTAATGTTTTTCCCACATTAAAACCTTTTTTGTAAAAAAAATCATTTTAATTTCAACAATAACAATTCCAAAAATAAAAGATATAATTATTTTTTATTTCAAATGATTGTTATTGTTATTATTTTGATTCTAGAATTTCAAATAATTTGATTTAAAATATTCTTTATTTGGTGAGAAATATATAAAATAATAATATTTTTCACTTTATTTAATTTAAAATAAAAACACATAATATCGGAAAATAAATCTAATTATGAGTCATTTTGATTGATTATTACCATATAAAGTGATGATAGCCTGATTTTTTTGAAAAAAATATATTGTACCTTTGAAATCTGCTGTAAGGTAAATAATACAAAAAGTTCCCTCAAAATTTATTATTCATCACAGGTTGAGATTGATCCCTCTTTCAGATAAGAAAATATGTAATCATACATAAGCTAACACAGAAAAGAAACCCAATAGGATCATCTGTAAAATTTTCCCGGAACTTATTTGTATTCAAAGCTGGTTTTTTACGATCCGGATATTCTGTACATATAGGTGGTTACTCATTGGTAGAAGAATGTCTTTCTAACCTATCCTGATTGTATGTGGGAATTCTCCCAGTAAACAGCTATCCAATTTTCAAATAACGACAAGAAAATACTTGGTTTATAATAAAAATTCTAACAAATGAAAAAGCTTTTATTTCTATCCTCCCAATTGCTAAGTTGCTTTGTCTTCGGACAAATTCCTGCACCAGGTGGAATTTCAAATAACCTGCAGGTGTGGGTGAAAGCCAATGCCGGTACCGGTACTTCCACAGATAATGCTCAGGTTCCCGTATGGGCAAACCAAAGAACGGGTGGAGCTGATGGCATAGCCAATCAAGGTATGCCGGGGTATTATGCTGATCCTGGGATTTCTGCAAGACCTGTCTACCGTACAGAATCTTCAATATCCGGGTTTAATTTCAATCCCGCTATAGAAATTGTAAGTACAAACGGATACAGATCAGGATATAAATTTCCTTCAGGATTTCCGGATAATGCTACGAATTCACTGACTTCATATACCCATCTTTCCAGAACGGCATCGGCAACCTACAGAAGTGTTTTTGTGATGAATGGTACTGCTCAGAGTTCAAATACGACAAGTATTGCCGGAGTTTGGCAGTCTCCATTCTTTGGAACCAAAACCAACCGTCCTGAATTTTATAACGAAAAAGAATTCGGGGACGTATTTTTCGGAACCGATGTAATCAATACTGTAGAAAGTAATACTCCCAGTATACAATCTTATTATAATACCAGTGTAGGAGGGAATATGAAGTACTTTTTTGATAATAACGGGTTTACCTACGGTGAAGCTTCCAATGGAGTTTCTTCTACCAATAATTATCCGGGAATGGTTCTTCTGATGGATAATGATGGAGGTTCAGGATCCACTTCCTTAGCCGGAGACAGAATAGGAGAATTTATATTGTATTCAGGTACGCAGACTCCTGAAGAAAGACAGAGAGTGAATTCTTATCTCGCTGTTAAATATGGAATAACCTTACAGCAGCCACAAAATTACCTGGGGTCTGATCAGTCTGTTACATGGAATGGCGGTATTAATGCCGTTTTTAATCATAATATCTTTGGGATTGCCCTGGATGATCAGTCTGTTTTGAATCAAAAAGTGAGTAATAGTATAAATACCGAAAATAATACGATGCTTACACTGGCAACAACAAATGATTTTACTTCCGCTAATGCCCATCCGGGAAGAACTTCATTTTCTCAGGATAAAACTTTTTTAATAACCGGAGATAATAATGTTCAGGACCTGGCTCTGGTTAATTTTGGAACAGGTTCAGGGAGAATCATTCAAAGAAAATGGCTTGCTCAAAAGACTAATGATACAGGTTCTATATGGTTGCAGGCTGATCTTTCAAGATATACTGATATTGCAGCAACTGATAAAGTGTTTATGATGGTTGCTGATGATGAAGCATTTACCCAAAATGTACAGATGATTTCTGCGACCGCTTTTGTAAATGGGAAGGCTGTGTTTAATCATTCATTTGTAAGCAATAGATATTTCGTCTTTGGAGTAAATCTTCTGGAGTATTGTACTAAAGATCCTGCACCCGGTACGCCGGATAGCTATACCAGGATAGGTATTACAGGGCATACCCATATTCAGTCAGGGTGGCCCGGAAATGTTCCAAACGGATTTATAGCACTGGAGTCTAAAAATAAAGGTTTCGTGATTACCAGAACAACTTCAGCAAGCATTGTCAATCCTGTAGAAGGTATGCTGATTTATGATACCGCGGAACAATGTTTCAAATTATACAACGGGACTTCGTGGAATTGTATTGTAAGATCTTGTAATGACTAATTAACTAACATCACAAAGAAAAAGATAAGAAATGAAAAAAATAATCATCATAACAGGATTGCTTTGTGCTATGGTAACATCGGCACAGACTGCAATAGATAAAAATCAGGCTGAGGGAGACGGAATATTGGATTTTGCAGCCAATACGACAAAAGGTATTTTATTACCCATTGTGGAAACGTTACCTGCAGATGCTGTGGGAGGAACTATTCTGATGGACAAGAATGATAGAATAGTAAAGATGAAGGTGGGAGCGGCGTGGACCCCGCTGAGTGATGCAGGATCTGTTGATGGAGCAGTATTCAATACCAACGAGGAAATCCCCGGGCAGAATAGAATTATTATGGGAGCTTCCGAAACAGCTGCGCCGGGAGTATTGGTTCTGGAATCTTCTGATAAGGCACTAATCCTTCCTAAAGTGGCGAACCCACATATTAATGTAAAAAGCCCATATCCGGGAATGGTATGTTATGATACTGTCAGTAAAAATATGGCTGTATTTGATGGCTTAAAATGGAGCTATTGGAAATAAAATATGAGCAGACCATTGAAGCTGCTCAACCGGAAGAATTTCTTCCGGTTTTTTCATGAATATGATTTTTTGAACTAGTTCAAAGGTCAGGAACTATTCCTGTCATAATTTTGTCATATCGATTTATAACAGGGAAATAATGAAAGACACTTTTAAAAGTATTCTGACTTTATGTTTGATTTTAATATCATTCGTATCAATGAACGCACAACAAAAAAGAAAAATGGAAAACACAGCACTATTAATTATTGACGTACAAAACGACTATTTTCCGGGAGGGAAAATGACACTGGAAGGTGCGGAAAAGGCCGCGAAAAACACGCAGGACATTCTGAAATATTTTAGGGAAAATAATCTTCCCGTGGTTCACATTATGCATATTGCCACCGATGATGGCGCTGCTTTTTTTATTCCGGATACTCACGGAGTGGAGATCAGTTCATGGGTTGCCCCAAAATCTGATGAAAAGGTTCTGGTAAAACATTTTCCGAATAGTTTCAGGGAAACGGATCTGTTGCAGTTTCTTCAGGCAAAAAAGATCAAAAATCTGGTGATTACAGGTATGATGACAGATGTATGTGTGGAATCAACCACTAGAGCTGCATTTGACTTTGGTTTTACCAATACCATTATTGGAGATGCTACTGCAACACGAGACCGGGAATTGAACGGGCAGGTGATAAAAGCGGCAGAAGTACAAAGGTCATTTTTAGCAGGGATCTCCGCATTAGGAAATCTTTACGCCAGAATTGTCAGTACAGATGATTTCTTACATGGAAAATAAGTAACGGATAACAGGGTAATAAATAAAGGTATCAATAATAATTGGTATCTTTATTTTGCTTAAACAGAATAATGCTTGATTTACTTTATCAAAACATCAGCCGGTATATAGACTTATCCGAAGAGGAATTCAGTCGTTTTGCTTCTCCATTTGAATATAAAGTCTTTAAAAAGAAAGAGGTGATTCTTAAAGAAGGGGATTACTGCTCTTTTGAAGGATTTGTTGTCAGTGGATGCTGTAAAGTATATTATCTCAATGAAAACGGTTTTGAACAGACGTTGTATTTTGCGATCGAAGGATGGTGGATCACAGATATCGACAGTCTCATTAATCATGTTCCCAGCATTCTCAATATTGAAGCTCTAGAGGATAGTGAGGTTCTTATGATTTCCCAAAAGGAGAAAGAACACCTTTATGAAACAATGCCCCAGGTAGAAAAACTTTTTAGAATGATGAATCAGCAGTCATCAGTAGGATTACAGAGAAGGATTCTTTCCTTGACAGGGAAGACGGCTGATAAAAGATATGTAGAATTTTTAAAAAAATATCCGGGACTCGAACAAAAGCTTACCCAACAACAAATTGCTTCCTATTTGGGAATTACTCATGAATTCTTGAGTAAGATCAGGAAAAAAATATCCCTCGGGAAATAAATTGTAAACTCCTTTTATTTTTTATAAAACTGATGTTGATTTATTGTGTTGTAAATCAGTATTTTGTGTTTTATGTCGGTTATTTCTGAATAGAAGTTTTCAATCACCGGTATAGGTACAATGAATCTGGAATTGCCGGGTTTTAAAAATTGAATTTTTCTTAGTGCTTTTTTAGTTATTAAGAATGGTTCAAAATAAGCGAAACGGGCTTTAAAATGACAAAAAACAGCTTTTTTTAATCTCTTTGTAGTTTATCATGCTTATTTTTGCATGTCAAGTATAATTAAATCATGAAGAAGCTCCAAGATATTCTTATCTCAACCAGGACAATGGCTGTTTTGTTACTGGTGTATGCATTTGCGATGGCTTATGCAACGTTCCTAGAAAACGACTATGGAACGCCTACAGCGAAAGCATTAATTTATGAGGCCAAATGGTTTGAACTGATCATGGTCCTGCTTATTCTCAATTTCATAGGAAATATCGGCAGATACAGACTTTGGAAAAGAGAAAAGTGGCCGGTTCTTGTTTTTCACCTGGCTTTTATATTTATTTTTATGGGCGGTGCCATTACCAGATACATCAGTTTCGAAGGGCAAATGCACATCAGAGAAGGAGAAACCTCCAACGAAATCGTAACGGACAAAAATTTCTTTAAAATCCAGATCGAAGAGAAAGGGGATGTTCTTAATTATCAGGATGTACCTTATCTGATGTCTCCACTGCATAAAGATTTCAATGCAACCTATGACTTTCATGGGAAAGAAGTGAAAGTTTTTGCGAAGGAATACATCCAAAGAAAAAAAGACAGTCTGGTTGCTGAGCCGAATGGTGCAGAATACCTTCACCTGGTGTCTACAGCAAGTACGGGAAGACAGAATATTTACATCAAACCGGGAGAGACCAAGTCGATCAACGGAACTTTGGTAACATTCAACAGAGCTATTGAAGGAGCTGTGGAATTCAAAAACGAAGGTGGAAAATTATTCATCAAAACTCCTGTTGATGCAAGTTATATGACTATGGCTACTCAGGCTACCGGAAGTACAAAGAAAGATGAATTCCAGCCTTTGGCAATGAGAAGTTTATACAGTATTAATGAACTGAAACTTGTAGTGCCTGAAGGACTGAAAAAAGGAAGACTTATCGCTATTGAAGGTGATAGAAAGAAAGATGCGAGTGTTCCTGATATGCTTCAGATAGAATTACAGGGTCCAAAAACAAAGCGTTTGGTTGACCTTTCTGTAGAAAGAGGAAATCCAAATGCCTATAAACAGGTTACCATGGATGGATTAAATATCATGGTTGGATTCGGACCTAAGGTTTACAATACTCCTTTTGCGCTGAAGTTAGAAGATTTCGTGATGGAAACTTATCCTGGAAGTTCTTCTCCAAGTGCTTATGAAAGCCATGTGAAAATTGTTGATGAAGGTAAAGAAACACCTTATAAAATTTATATGAACCACGTTCTTAACCATAAAGGATACCGTTTCTTCCAGTCGAGTTTTGATCCGGACAGAATGGGAACAGTACTTTCTGTAAACCATGATTTCTGGGGAACTCTGATCTCTTATATCGGATACGGATTATTATTCTTAGGAATGTTTGTGATCTTCTTCTGGAAGGGAACTCACTTCTGGAAATTAAATAAAATGTTGGCTGATGCCAGCAAGAAAAAAGCAAAAACAGCAGCTGTTCTTTTACTGTTTTTAAGTATAGGGATCAATGCTCAGAAAATTGAAACACACGGAACAACCGACGGAAGCAGAGAACATGTACATGTAGAAGGTGACGGGCATACTCATGCTCCGGCTCCATCTGTCCAGCCTCTTGACGGTGCTGCTCCAAAGCAGAATTCTCTGGCAACTCCGATGAATAAAATGAGATCCGTCTCTCCGGATGAAATTATTGCGAGAAACAGGATCAGCGAAGAGCATGCGGATAAATTCGGATACCTTCTGGTACAAAGTTTTGAAGGAAGAATTGTTCCTATCAATACAGTGGCATTGGATGTTTTAAGAAAACTTTACAAGAAAGATAAATTCAAAGGGACTGACGGGAAATACCTTACGGCTAACCAGTGGTTCCTATCCGTAAATACTGATACCCCAAGCTGGACAATGGTTCCCATGATTAAAGTAGGACCGAAAGGAGGGGATGAACTGAAAAATAAGACCAAAGCAGATGATGATGGATATACTTCATTAATGAACCTTTTCCCTGCAGATGCTAACGGTAATTTAACATACATTCTTGAGCATGATTATAACACTGCTTTCCGTAAAAAGCCGGCAGATCAAACAAATTATGACAAAGAAGTAATTTCTGTAAACGAAAGAGTTCAGATTTTCAACGAGTTTTTCAGTGGTCAGTTTATGAGAATTGTACCGGTGAAAAATGACGCTAACCATACATGGCATTCATGGCTGGATCAGAAGTTTGAACCGGATATGGAATCTCAGCAGGTAATGGGACCTTATTTTGCAGAAGTTCTTACCGCTCAGAAATCAGGAAATTGGAGTAAAGCAGATTCGGAACTTGTTAAACTTTCAGAATATCAGCAGAAATGGGGTAAAAGCGTTGTTCCTGCTCAATCTAAAGTAGATCTTGAGGTCTTCATGAATAAAGCGGATATTAACTTCAAATTATTAATATTCTACACCATCATAGGAGGGCTTCTTTTGATCTTAGGTTTTGTTGAATTATTCAAATCACACAAGATTTTAAATAAGGCTATTAAGATCATTATTGCAATTGGCTTAATAGGATATTTTTGTCACTTCTTAGGCCTTGTGGCAAGATGGTATATTTCAGGGCACGCACCTTGGAGTAACGGGTATGAAGCGATTATCTTTATTTCCTGGGTAGGAATTACAGCAGGACTTGTTCTTTACAGAAATTCCAATGCACTAATTCCAGCAGCCGGATTTATGGTAGCGGTAATTATGATGGGATTTGCTCATGGAGGTTCAGCTCTTGATCCACAGATTACACCATTGGTTCCTGTATTGAAATCTTACTGGTTAATTGTTCACGTAGCGATTATTACCTCCAGCTATGGATTCTTTGCACTATCGATGATCATTGCTGTGATCTCTCTGGTATTTTATATTATTTCAAATAAAGAGACCTATAAAATTCATCATGATACCACATTGAAAGAATTGGTAGTGGTTTCTGAAATGTCTCTTACTATTGGTCTTTTTGCTTTAACAGTAGGAAACTTCTTAGGAGGAATCTGGGCCAACGAATCTTGGGGAAGATACTGGAGCTGGGACCCGAAAGAAACATGGGCTTTCATCTCGATCATGGTGTACGCGTTCGTACTGCACATGAGATTAGTACCTGGGTTGAGAAGCAGATGGGCGTTCCACGTGGCAACAATGTTTGCATTCTGTTCAATGGTAATGACTTATTTTGGGGTAAATTACTACTTAAGCGGACTTCACTCTTATGCAGCAGGAGACCCGGTACCGGTACCGGCCTGGGTATACATAGGAATCGCAACAATGATTACTTTATCAGCAGTTTCTTATTTCAAGTTTAAAAAATTAACGAAGAAGTAAAAGCGGCAGACCTATAAAATCAAAATCCTGGAATTTATTTTCCGGGATTTTTTTTACGTGCTATGAGGTGTAGAACAATGCGTGGTGCGGGTTACGTGGGAAGTGTAATATAGAACCTTCTTAAGATAGCTAGGCTTGCAAATCCTGCTATTGCTTACCCAATATGGATAACTCAGGCAATGCGGATCACGTTCCTCTGCCGTATCCCGAATTTTTGCTTTTCTTACCCCGCATCCCGCAAAAAAAAGCATTATTAATATTTGACATTCAAAAATTACTGCTATCTTTATGATATCAAAATAATATCAAATTAAAAATTCAGTTATGGAAAAAACATTAAAACCTATGTCGGGTTATATTACCTTAGTAATCTGTCTGGCTTTATTTGTCGCTTCGGTTTATTTCTTTATTTCCGGAGTTGATCAGAGTATTGCCTATGTGATTATTGCGATGTTTTGCTTTTTACTTTCATGCTTCTTCCTGAAAGGACTCATGATTATTCAACCTAATCACTCCAGGGTGTTAAACTTTTTTGGAAAATATGTGGGTTCAGTAAAAGAAAACGGACTGTTTTTTATCAATCCTCTGTATTCGTCACAGAAAATATCATTGCGTTCAGAAAATTTGCAGGGACAAACCTTGAAAGTCAATGATAAAATGGGAAATCCGATTGAAATTGCAGTAGTAATCGTATGGAAAGTAGGAGATACTTATAAAGCGGCTTTTGACGTTGAACGCTATTCGGATTTTGTGAAAATGCAGAGTGAAGCAGCAGTGCGACATTTGGCCATGAGTTTTCCTTATGACAATCTGGAGGACGACCATGCACCGATTACTTTAAGAGAAGGTGGTGAAAAGATCAATTCTATTTTGGAACAGGAGCTTACAGACCGTCTTTCAAAAGCAGGAATTATCATTCAGGAAGCAAGGATCTCCCATTTGGCGTATGCATCAGAAATAGCAGGAGCTATGCTTCAAAGACAACAGGCTACTGCCATTGTTGCAGCGAGAACTAAAATTGTAGAAGGAGCTGTAGGAATGGTTGATCTTGCCCTGAAAAAGCTTTCCGAAGGTAATATCGTTGAACTTGATGACGAAAGAAAAGCAGCAATGGTAAGTAATTTAATGGTGGTTTTGTGTGGTGAAAAAGCGGCAACCCCAATATTAAATGCAGGCACCCTGTATAACTAAAATATTAATAATTTCCAGGTTTATTGGGAAGCTATAAACAATGAATCTGGAAAATAAATCTTCACGCATCTTGCGTTAAAAACAAGAAAAATGAAATCAGAAAAAGCTCAAAACTCTTCCGAAGGCAAAGGTAAAAAATCCTTTGTCATAAGGATAGATGAGTCTACTTATAAACTCCTGGAAAAATGGGCCAATGATGAATTCAGAAGTGTAAACGGACAGATTGAATACTTACTGCATCAGAAACTGGTCGATTCGGGAAGGAAGAAGAAGGAATAGTTTATATTTATTATAACTATTCAATTAACTTTATTATAAAAAGAAAGCTGAGAATTTTCTCAGCTTTCTTTTTATATGTATTATCAGTTATCTTACCCGAACATTGTTGAAAAATATTTGGTAATAACGTTCCAAAAATTCTTTCCAAGAAAATAAATTAAAGTAGAGGTAATGATCCCTTTTACGGTGAAAAATATAATTCCCCCGACGCCAAAGCGTTTCACCCATTGTTTCCACTTTGAATTGTCTTTTTGTTTTGAAAAATCTTCTTTTGATGTATTATTCTCCATTTCCGAATGTCAAAATTTTACCCTACAAAGATAAGCATGTTTATAATTAGTCCAAATAAAAAACAAGTTAAAAATTAAAGTTTTGAGGTTCGCATAATATTTTTATCTTTAGAGAGAACGAAAAGTAAGATTTTATGTCAAAAAAAGTAAAGGATTTCGGAATCGAAACAACACTCAAAAACCTTGGTATTAAAGAAGAAAATAAAGGGACTTCAGTGGGCGGAAAATATTTCGCTTCAGGAAAGACAATAGAAAGTATCTCTCCTGTAGATGGTAAATTAATCGCTAAAGTAAAGACTTCCGGAGAAAGTGATTATGACAAAGTAATTGAGACTGCTCAAAAGGCATTTCAGGAATTCAGAATGATCCCGGCTCCTAAAAGAGGAGAAATTGTAAGACAACTGGGTCTGAAGTTACGAGAATATAAAGATGATCTTGGAAAACTGGTTTCCTATGAAATGGGTAAATCATTACAGGAAGGTCTTGGAGAAGTACAGGAAATGATTGATATCTGTGATTTTGCTGTGGGACTTTCCAGACAGCTTCAGGGATATACGATGCACTCAGAGAGACCAGGACACAGAATGTATGAGCAATACCATCCTCTAGGTGTGGTAGGAATCATCACAGCATTCAACTTTCCGGTGGCTGTATGGTCATGGAACACTGCATTGGCTTGGATCTGTGGTAACGTTACCATCTGGAAGCCATCTGAAAAAACACCATTGTGTGCGATTGCATGTCAGAATATCATGAATGAAGTTTTAAAGGAAAATAATCTTCCTGAAGGAGTTTCAAGTGTATTGGTATCAGACCATGAGATCGGACAGAAACTGGTAGATGATAAGAGAGTAGCTTTAGTATCTTTCACAGGATCTACAAGAGTGGGAAGAATGGTTTCTTCTAAAGTAGCAGAAAGATTCGGAAAATCTATCCTTGAGCTGGGAGGTAACAATGCAATTATCATTACGAAAGAAGCAGATATCGATATGTCTATTATCGGAGCGGTTTTCGGAGCCGTAGGAACAGCCGGTCAGAGATGTACTTCCACAAGAAGACTGATTATCCACGAGAGTGTGTATAATGAAGTGAAAACAAGATTGACAAAAGCTTATGGTCAGTTAAAGATCGGAAATCCATTGGATGAGAAAAACCATGTAGGTCCTTTAATTGATACTGATGCGGTGAATCAATATGAAGAAGCTATCAAAAAATGTAAAAAAGAAGGCGGAAAATTTGTTGTTGAAGGAGGTGTATTAACCGGGAAAGAATATGAATCAGGATGCTACGTAAAACCTTGCGTTGCCGAAGTGAAAAATTCTTATGAGATTGTACAGCATGAAACTTTTGCCCCGATTTTATATTTGATCAAATACAAAACCCTGGAAGAAGCCATTGCTATTCAAAATGATGTTCCTCAGGGATTATCTTCAGCGATTATGACTCAAAACCTTAGAGAGGCAGAATTATTCCTTTCTCATGCAGGTTCAGACTGTGGTATTGCTAACGTAAATATTGGAACTTCAGGTGCTGAAATCGGAGGTGCTTTCGGTGGAGAAAAAGAAACCGGAGGAGGAAGAGAATCAGGATCTGATGCCTGGAAGTACTATATGAGAAGACAAACCAATACTATAAATTACACAGCTCAACTTCCTTTAGCACAAGGGATTAAATTTGACTTATAAAAGCTTTACTTAAAGCACACAAAAAATAAAAACAAAAATTAATAACCTGAATGATAGTAGTTTCATTCTGTGATGCTCTAACCATTCATTTATTAAATCACACATCAATTTATTATGGAACAAACATTAGATATAAAGGCAAATAAAGTAAAAGAAACAGTAGGAAAACACGTTTTGGCGGATGGGTTTGACTTCGTGATGGACATTGAAAAATCTCACGGATCATGGCTTTACGACAAACTTACAGACAGAGAATATCTGGATATGTTCTCTATGTTTGCATCAGCTTCCGTAGGATATAACCACCCTTATCTGGTAGAAAGATCAGAGTGGTTAGGAAGAATGGCTGTCAACAAACCTACTTTAGCAGATGTTTACTCCGAAGAATATGCTCATTTCTTAGAAGTATTTGAAAGAGTAGTTATTCCTGAAGAATTACAATATGCTTTCTTTATCGAAGGCGGAACTTTAGGGGTTGAAAATGCTTTAAAGGCATGTTTCGACTGGAAGACCCGTAAAAACTTTGCAAAAGGACTTCAGACAGAAGCCGGAATCTGTATCCATTTCAGACAGGCTTTCCACGGAAGAAGCGGTTATACTTTAAGCTTAACCAACACTTCAGATCCAAGAAAATACCAATATTTTCCTTTATTTGACTGGCCAAGAATCCTAAATCCTAAATTATCATTCCCGATCACGGAAGAAAATCTGGAAGAAACCATTAAAAATGAAAAGCTTGCTTTATTACAAATTGAAGAAGCTATTTTGATGAATCCGGATAAAGTGGCTTGTATTATCATAGAGCCTATCCAGGCAGAAGGAGGTGATAACCATTTCAGAGACGAATTCTTATTAGGCTTAAGACAGCTTTGTGATCAAAATGAAATCTTACTTATTTTTGATGAAGTTCAGACCGGTATTGCCATTACAGGAAAAATGTGGGCTTTCCAGCACTTTACTGCAAAACCTGATATCATTTCTTTCGGTAAAAAAGCACAGGTTTGTGGAGTTTTAGCCAATAAAGAAAAATTTGATGAAGTTCCTAATAATGTATTCAGAGAAAGCTCAAGAATCAACTCTACTTTCGGAGGTAACTTTATCGATATGCTTCGTTTCCAATTGGTAATGGAGGTTATTGAAAAAGAAAATCTTGTAGAAAATGCCAGAGTCGTAGGAGACTTTTTGCTGGATAGCCTGAAAGCTCTTGCTGAGAAATATCCTGAGAAAATTTCCAATGCAAGAGGAAGAGGATTGATGTGCGCCATTGATCTTCCATCAGCCGGAGACCGAAATAAAATGATGAGTGAACTCTTCAATGACGGATTGATCATTTTACCATGCGGTGACCAGTCTTTACGCTTCAGACCTCACCTGAATGTTACTAAAGAGGAAATTCAGTTGGCACTGGATAAAATAGAAAACAATATTAACAAAATTTAAAACTAGGATTTGTAATTTTCAAAAAATCATTGTATATTTAGATACTCAAACAATATAGAATATGGAAAGAAGCACGAGAGTATCGGTTTTTGAAAGTGATAACCCTTCAGAAATTCAGTTGGTTAAGTCTAAATTGGATGATGCGCAAATTACAAACACAGTTGAAAATAATTATCTTACATTTACCACAACTCCCACGGCTACGTCGTTAAAAGTAATGGTAGATCTGCAGGATGAAAAAAGAGCATTTGAAATTGTAGATGCTTACCTTCAACAAAGTGAAAATCAATAAAACAATTTCATAATTTTAAATTTTACTACTTCGAACCGAAAATTAATTTTAATTAGTTTTCGGTTTTTTAATTAGCTGCTAATTATTAAAAAAAATAAAAATCATCAAAGGATTGAAAGAACAAAGTCTTGATTTTTAATCCTTTATTTCAAAAATTAAAGAACAATGAATCCAGAAATTACACTCAGAAAAGCGGAAATTGAAGACAGAGATATTATTTGGGGAATTATCCAGCAGTCTATTGAAAGAAGAAGACAGGATGGGAGCACACAATGGCAAAATGGATATCCTAACCTGGGAACGGTAGAAAGTGATATTGCCAAGGGTTTTGGATATGTTCTTACAGTAGATGGCGAAATTGCAGTCTTTGCTGCTTTGATTTTAAACGATGAACCTGCTTACAGTACCATTGAAGGAGCCTGGCTGAGTGATGGAGAATTTGTGGTAGTGCACAGAATTGCAGTAGATGAAAAGTTTGCAGGGCAGGGAATGGTGAAAAAACTTTTCGACCATATTGAAGATTTTACAAGATCCCATGAAATTCAGAGTGTAAAAGTAGATACGAATTACGATAATATTGCCATGTTGAAAATTCTGGAAGGCAAAGGATATTCCTATTGTGGAGAGGTTCTTTTGAAAGACGGAATGAGAAAAGCTTTTGAGAAGATTATAATTTAAGCCAAAAGTTAAATCAACTTTCATTGAATTTTTAAAAGAAACTGTATTTATAATCTCTATCATCTTTGTTCGTTTAGTTCTGAACTAATTTCTACTTTTGTTTAAATTTTTATAACATGCACCAAAGTATAGAAATTGATGAAAGAATATTTCAGGATGCTGTAAAGTTTTATGGCTTTCTTTTCAACATACCCCCATTAGCCTCAAAAATCTATTCCTACCTTCTTTTTGACTATGAGAAAGTAGGAATTACTTTTGACGAGTTTGTGGAAGTGCTTTCTGCAAGCAAAAGCTCCGTGTCCACAAGTATTTCATTACTTCTCAATATGCAGCTTATCGTAGACCACAACAAGATGGATGAGAGGAAAAGGTATTTTTTCACCAATGATGAATATAAGAAAATCCGATTCGAAAAAGTTGTCCAAAAGATGCAGGACGAATTGAAATTATTAGATGATTTAAACAATTTTAAAAAAAATAAAGACGATGAATACAACGAAAGAATAGAAGCCTATAAAGCACTACTTAATAAAAACATACAAAATATTCAGGAATCTCTTAATAAACTATAAAATGAATAATAAGCTAGTTATACTTTCCATTGCAGCGTTTTCACTGACTGCCTGCAAAAAAGAAGCTCCGAAACAGGATGGTGCCAAGCCTTATCCTGTTATTTCTGTGGAGGCAAAAAATATAGTAGGTTATCAGACGTTTCCGGCTACCATTCAGGGTAGGGTAAACAATGATGTGCGTGCAAAAATACAGGGTTATATCACCCAGCTATTGGTAGATGAAGGACAATATGTTACTAAGGGACAGCCTTTGTTTCGTCTGGAAACCAATATTCTGACTGAAAATGCAGCAGCATCCAAAGCAGGAATTGGTGCTGCAGAATCTACTATTGCAGCGGCTCAGGCTTCAGTAAATGCAGCTCAGCTTGAAGTCAACAAGCTAAAGCCATTGGTTCAGAAAAATATCATCAGTAACATTCAACTGCAGACAGCTCAGGCCAACCTGGCTCAGGCTCAGGCACAGCTGCAGCAGGCCAATGCGGCAAAAAGACAGGCTGTGGCCAATTACAAAGGGGTAGAGGCTAACATCGACTATTCTATCATCCGTGCGCCTATTTCAGGGGTTATCGGTAAACTTCCATTGAAAGTCGGGAGCTTGGTAGGACCGTCTGATCAGACTCCTCTGACTACTATTTCTGATACCTCTCAGATCTTTGCCTACTTTGCCATGAATGAAAAAGAATATTTTGATTTCCTTGAAAAATCTCCAGGAGCTTCCATGCCTGAGAAAATTAAAAACTTACCCATGGTTGAGCTTCAGCTAGCCAATGGAAGTCTTTATCCTGAAAAAGGAAAAATTGAAGCCATTACCGGTCAGATTGATCCTACAACAGGAACCATTCAGTTCAGGGTTGCTTTTTCTAATGCTCAGAAACTTTTAAGTAATGGTAACAGTGGAACCATCAGATTCCCACAACGATATGATAACGTATTGGTTGTTCCTGAAAGTGCTACCTACGAACAACAAGGTATTGTTTACGTATATAAAGTAGAAAAAGATACCGCTAAAAATGTTGTGATTAATGTGATTGACAGAATCGACAATATGGCTCTTATAAAATCAGGAGTTAATAAAGGAGAAGTCATAGTAGCTGCTGGTATCGGAGGTCTTAAACCGGGAACTGCCGTGAAGCCGAAACCAATCAAAATGGATAGTCTTGTTCAATCAATAAAACCGAAATTCTAATGATAAAAAACTTTATTAACAGACCGGTTTTATCTACCGTAATCTCAATTTTGATTGTGATTCTCGGTATTTTAGGACTTGTCTCGTTACCGGTTACACAGTATCCGGATATTGCACCACCTACGGTGAGTGTTTCCGCCAACTATACGGGAGCCAATGCTGAGACGGTGATGAAAAGTGTAGTGGTACCTTTGGAAGAGCAGATCAACGGGGTGGAAGGTATGGATTATATCACTTCCAGTGCTGGAAACGACGGTTCTGCCCAGATCCAGGTTTTCTTCAAACAAGGAATAGACCCGGATATTGCGGCAGTAAACGTACAGAATCGTGTGGCCAGAGCAACACCTTTATTACCTTCTGAAGTAACACGTTCAGGGGTTGTAACGCAAAAGCAGCAAACCAGTGCCTTGATGTATATGTCTTTCTATTCCGAAAATAAGGATCTGGATGACGTTTACCTTCAGAACTTTTTGAATATTAACATTATTCCAAACCTGAAAAGGGTAAATGGTGTAGGAGATGCCAACGTTTTCGGAGGTAAAAACTACTCGATGAGAATCTGGTTGGATCCTGCAAAAATGGCTGCCTACAGTGTAACACCTACAGATGTTACCAATGCGATCAACGAGCAGAGTAGAGAAGCTGCAGCGGGTTCTATTGGCCAGAACAGCGGAAGCTCTTTCGAGTATATCATCAAGTATGTAGGTAAATTCAACGATAAAGAACAGTATGATAATATCATCATAAAATCTCTTGCAAACGGACAAAACCTAATGTTGAAGGATGTAGCCAAAGTAGAGCTGGCAGGTCAGTCATACACAGGAATCGGGGAGAATGGAAATTCACCTTCCATCAGTATGGGGATCTTCCAGACGCCAGGTTCCAATGCCCAGGAGATTATTAAAAATATCAAAACGTATCTGAAATCAGCTGAGGGAACTTTTCCAAAGGGGGTAAAGTATACTTTTAACTTTGATACCAACGAATTCCTTGAAGCTTCTATTGAAAAGGTAGTACATACCCTGATCGAAGCTTTCATTCTGGTATTTATTGTAGTGTATATTTTCCTTCAGGACTTCAGATCTACACTGATTCCGGCCATCGCGGTTCCGGTATCTATTGTAGGGGCGTTCTTCTTCCTGAATCTTTTCGGATATTCACTAAACCTGTTAACCCTTTTTGCCTTGGTACTGGCTATCGGTATTGTGGTAGATGATGCCATCGTCGTCGTCGAGGCCGTTCATGCCAAGATGGAACATGGTATTTCCGATGCTAAAAAAGCGACGGTAGAAGCAATGGATGAGATTACAGGGGCTATTATTTCTATTACTTTGGTAATGGCAGCGGTATTTATTCCGGTGACGTTTATTACTGGACCTACAGGGGTATTCTACCAACAGTTTGGTATTACGCTGATTATAGCCATTATCATTTCAGCTATTAACGCATTAACCCTGAGTCCGGTTTTATGTTCATTATTCTTAAAACCTCACGCAGAGCATCATGCAGAGTACAAAAACTTAAACCTGTTACAGAAGTTCTTCTATAAGTTTAATATTGCTTTTAAAACAACTACTGAACGTTACGGAAGAGGGTTTGTGTTTCTGTTAAGACATAAATGGGTAACCCTGATTATTTTTGCTGTTACCGGAGGGATCTTATTCTGGGCAAGCAGCAGTATGAAAAAAGGGTTTGTACCTACAGAGGACAGAGGGATTATCTTTACAGATGTTCAGCTTCCTCCGGGAGCTTCTATGGAAAGAACTTATAACGCATTGAAAACACTTCAGGCTAAAGCATTAAAAGTTCCGGGAGTACAAAATGTAACGATTTCTACAGGACGAGGATTCTTATCCGGAAACGGAAGTAACAATGGTCTTGCCTTTGTTAAACTAAAACCATTTGAAGAAAGAAAAAAAGACGGACAGACTTCTGAGGATATTACTAAGAAATTATTTGGAATTGTAGGATCTGTTCCTGATGCCAAAGTTGTATTCTTTCAACCGCCAAGTGTACCAGGATTTGGTAACAGTGCAGGTTTTGAAATGGTATTGCTGGACAAATCAGGTGGAGAATATGCTGATCTGGATGATAAAACCAATGAATTTATCGGTAAGCTGATGCAGAGACCGGAAATTCAATTTGCTCAGACTTCATTCAATACAAAATATCCTCAGTATCAAATGGACATCAATGTTCCGTTAGCAAAACAGCTTGGGGTTTCCGTAAGTGATATCCTGGCTACTATGCAGGGGTATATTGGAGGTGTCTATACTGCTGACTTTACAAAATACGGAAAACAGTTCAGAGTAATGGTTCAGGCTCTTCCGGATAATAGAAAAAGTATTGATAACCTGAACGAGCTGTATGTTAAAACAGGTTCTGGGGTAATGTCTCCGATCTCACAGTTTGTTACGCTTACAAAAGCATACGGACCACAGTCGGTAAGCCGTTATAACCTGTTTACCTCAGTGAAGGTAACGGGGGCAAACTCTGAAGGATATAGTTCCGGAGATGCCATTACCGCTGTACAGCAGGTAGCCAATGAAACCCTGAATCAAAACTACGCAGTAGAATTTACCGGGTTGACCAGAGAAGAATTGAATTCAGGATCTCAGACGCTTCTTATTTTTGGGCTTAGTTTGATCTTCGTTTACTTTATCCTTTCTGCGCAGTATGAAAGCTATATTCTTCCGCTGATTGTTATTATTTCTCTTCCTCTTGGGGTAATGGGAGCTTACTTCGGACAGAAGATTATGGGCTTGGAAAATAATATTTATTTCCAGATTGCCCTGATCATGCTCGTGGGACTACTGGCGAAAAACGCGATTCTTATTGTCGAATTTGCTGTTCAGAGAAGACATCATGGTGAAACGATTGTCATGTCTGCCATCAATGCAGCTAAAGCCAGAGTAAGACCTATTCTAATGACATCTTTTGCCTTTATCTTCGGTTTACTGCCGTTAGTTCTTGCAAGTGGAATCGGGGCAGTGGGTAACAGATCAATTGCAACAGGAGCCGCTATTGGACTATTGATAGGAACTATTTTAGGATTATTTGTAATTCCTGTTCTGTATGTGATCTTTGAAACACTGCAGGAAAAAATTAAACCTCTCAAAAAAGAAGATATCAATTTAGCAGAATAAAAATAATGATTTAGAAAAGAGAAGTTAGACACTGGCTATCCGGCTAAAAACTAACTTCTCATTTCTGGATTCTAACTTCTAATTTTAAATAATGAAGAGTTTATTAAACATCATAAAAGGAATAACTTTTTCAGTTTTCATACTGGGAGCCATTACATCCTGTATGGCCAGAAAAGATTATGAAAGGCCGAAGAACGTTGTGGACGAAAAGCTTTTCCGTACAGATATGCTTCCTGCTGACAGTACCAATATTGCAGATATTTCGTGGAAGGAAATCTTTACAGATCCGGTACTTCAGGGACATATCTCTAAAGCTTTAGAGAATAACCTGGATATCAGGATTGCTTTACAAAGCATCAGTTCTGCGGAAGCTTACCTGAAACAAAGTAAAGCTGCTTATCAGCCTACCGTTTCTATTGGTCCTAACTATACTTTCCAGACTCAGTCTATCAACACGCAGTTTGGACAGATCATTGGAGACCGAAGATATGTTAATCAGTTTGATATTACAGCAAGTATTGGCTGGGAAGCAGATATTTGGGGTAAGCTGAAAGCTCAGGAAAAAGCACAGCTGGCTACTTATTTAGGCACAGTTGCTGCACATAAAGCAGTAAAAAGCAGCCTTGTTGCTTCTATTGCTTCTGCGTACTATCAGCTGTTGACTTTCGATGCTCAGAAAAAGATCATTACAGAAACTATTGACGTACGTGAGAAAAACTTAGAAACAACAAAAGCTTTGAAAATTTCTGGAACTGTTACAGAAGTGGCGGTACAGCAAAGTGAAGCCCTTGTTTTTAATGCAAAATCTCTATTGATTGATATCGATACACAGATCCAATCCCTTGAAAATACAATGAGTCTTCTCATGGGGGAACCTTCTCACGCTATTGCAAGATCTACACTGGAAAACCAGAATCTTCCTATTGACTTAAGATTAGGATATCCGACTCAGCTACTGGCTAACCGCCCGGATGTTATGAGAGCAGAGTATAATCTGATGAATGCTTTTGAATTGACCAATTCAGCTAAAGCTCAGTTTTATCCTACTTTAAAGATCACCGGAAGCGGAGGGCTTCAGTCTGTAGATATCGACCACCTGTTCAGTGTAAACTCATTGTTTGCCAATGTGGTGGCAGGGTTGGCTCAGCCTATTTTAAATAAGAGACAGATCAAGACAAACTATGATGTGAGTCTTGCCAATCAGGAAACGGCTTATTTAAACTTTAGAAAAACTGTGCTTACTGCAGGAAAAGAAGTTTCTGATGCCATCAGGGTATATTCTGTACAGGATTCTTTTATTGAATTAAAACAAAAAGAATTGGATGCCTACAAAAAATCAGTTGATTATTCTCAGGAATTGGTAAACTACGGTATGGCAAACTATCTTGAAGTTTTAAATGCAAGTGTGAATTCACTGAATGCGGAGCTTAATATCTCCAATGCACGATACAATAAAATGAAAGCTGGCGTAGAGCTTTATCAGGCTTTAGGCGGAGGCTGGAAATAATTTATATATCCTTTGAAAAAAAAGAGTTGTAGTTTTCCTGCAACTCTTTTTTTTGTTCACATCCCGATTACCACCATTCTCCGTTAAAGAGCATGTAGGAATCCGGATCATCCGGGCAAAAGCCGATACCACATTCAAAAAAAGTAGCCAGGCCGTTCGTTAAGGCCAGTAAAAAACAGATTCCAAAAGCCAGATTAGCTAATACCTTGAAACCAGGAGTAAGCTGATGATTTTCTTTTTTTTCAAATTGACCTGAAGACAGAAGCAAAAGCGCAATAGCCAGTATGCCGGAGAGAAAGGCAACAAGCGCCCAGCTATAAAGATGCATCCCCAATACAGGAGTTCCAAAACCATGGTCAGTGGGGCTTGGGCATACGTGAAGTAATATCTGTCGATAAGAAATTCCAGCTCCCAGCAATGCACTCAGGATAGACAACCCATAGTGTGCTGAACTAAATCCAAATCTGAGGTTTAAAAAGAGCCCAAACATAAGTCCAAAGAAACATAGCCGTTGTAATAAACATAAAGGACATGGATATTCATGCATTACAAACTGAAAATAATAAGCACCTGATAAAATAGCGGAAACGATTATTATTCCCAGGAAATTGATGTAGGCAATATTTTGATTATTCATAATAGTGTTTTTTAAAATTGAAGATTCAGTTCATTTGTTATATGATACTTTGCTGCTACAATAACAAGTAAAATACTTACTACGAATAAAATTATTGCCGGTTTTCTGCGATTTTTCCAGCCTAACCAGAATGCTAGCGCGAATGTTAAAAAAGGTAATGTCATCATAATGTGAATTTTTATTTGTTAAATATAAAAGAAAAATTTAATTTGCATATATGTATTTAACTACGTAGTTTTGTACTTTAAAATTCAAACACTATGAAATTGCAAATACATCCTATAGGAAATTCTTATTCGGAACAGGCTATTGATCTCATTCTTACGATTCAGCAAAAAGAATTTAATGTTCCGCTTACAATCCATGACCAGCCGGATCTTTTTGAGATTGAAAGTTTTTACACCGAAGCCGGAGGAAACTTCTGGGGAGCTTTTATAGACGGAGAGCTGGTAGGAACTATTGCTTTGGTCAAATTTGATGAAAGGGCAGGAGCGATCAGAAAAATGTTTGTGAAAAAAGAATTCCGGGGAAAAGAACTGAATATCGCACAGGAATTGCTGGAAATTTTAATTTCTTTCTGCCGAGAAAACGGAATAGATGATTTATATTTGGGAACCATCACAGTATTGAAAGCCGCTCAGCGGTTTTACGAACGGAACGATTTTGAAAAGATTGAGAAAGAAAAACTTCCGGCTCAATTTCCATTGATGGGTTCCGACGATATTTTTTATCATTTAAATACCACCTTATGAATGTCATTAATGAAGCAGGGATACTTGCTATTTCAACCAGACTGCACCGTCTGAGTGAACAATTAAGAAAAGATGGGGCTATGATCTATAAAGCATTTGGGATAGATTTTGAACTCAAATGGTTTCCGGTCATTTTTACCATATACAAGAAAGAAACAGCAAGTGTGGTTGAAATTGCTAATGAAATTGGGTATACCCATCCTTCCACTATAACTCTGCTTAAAGAACTTGAAAAGCTCAAAATTTTGGAATGGAAAAAAGATATCAGTGATGAGCGTAAAAGGCTCTTTCTGTTAACGGCTAAAGGTATTGAGCTGGTTGAAAAAATGAAACCTGTATGGGAATTGGTCGCCATAGTATTGAGTGAAATCGCAGATAATGAAAATAATCTCCTAAAAGCCATTGATGAAGCTGAAGAAAAAATTGCCAATCAGTCTTTTTACCAGAGAGCAATGCAGATTAAGAATTCAAAATAAAAAACTGACCGGCTGTAGGGGGTATGATTTTATTACTACAGTCATTTTTTCAAGGTCGAGCAAATATTATAAAACCCGCCAGAATTGGCGGGTTTTATTGATGTATAATTCGGATAATTCTGTATTAGAATCTGAAAGTGGCTGCAACAGACCAGGTTCTTCCAAATCCAAGGAATCCTGTATTGCCGTCAGCTACGCCCTGATAAACTCTTCCAGCTTCCTGGTATGTTTTCCCGGCATCCGGACCATTGGCAATTTTATCACCTGCAAAAATATTGGAGCTTAGCTCAGAAATATAATACTTATTGAATAAGTTATACACATTAGCTCTTAATGTCAAAGATTTTTTCTGATCGATAATGAATTTATAAGTAGCCCCTACATCAAATAAATGATAGCTTGGTAATTTTACAATCCCTTTTTCTCTTGCTGCTTCAGTAAGGAAGTTGATAGGGTTGAATTGCGCATAAAGCTTGTCATAATATTCCCAGTTAGCATCAATGCTGAAAGCTTTGGTGATATTATAATCAGCCCCGATGCTTGCTGTTGTTTGTGCAGCATCTCCTACCTTCAGATCTTTGATGTTGATGATTCCTGTTGCTCCGGATACTTCCTGGTTGCTCTGAACATCCATGATGTTGAAATTTGCATTTCCTTTGTACTTCCAGTTTCCTAATGATAACATCCCTCTAAGTCTAAGGTTAGAAAGCGGTCTTGCCTTCGCTTCCAATTCAACTCCCTGGTGTACTTGTCCAACATTCAGGGCGTTGTAGAAATAAGCATTTCCAAGTTTTAATTGAGAGAAATTGGCAACATCTGCAGCACCAGCATTGAATGTTCTTGAAATGAATCTGTCATCCCACTGTGTTCTGTAAGCGTTGATATTAACATCTACATAACGGGATTTGAACCCATATCCTAACTCTACAGAGAAGATTCTTTCATTCTTCGCATCATTGTAAATATTCTGGTTTGATGGGAATAAAGCATTAAATAAAGGCTGTCTTGAAATCACTCCTGTATTGAAAAATACGTTATGATGCTGGTCGATATTATAATTGGCACCTCCTTTTACAATATATCCCGTTTTGTGATACCATTTGGTTTCCTGATTTCCGGGAGTGTACAGCATATAGTCTATTCTCTTGTAATACTGTTCGGAAACTGATGCCTGCACAGAGGCGCTTAGCTTTTCTGAACTGTATTCAACCATTCCATACATACCCGCCCATTTTACCAAACCTTCATTGTATATAGATACTTTCTGAGCATTATTCAGCTTGGTAAGAGGTTCCGGTTTTACAGTTTGGTCTACATAAGATCCCTTTGGAGCATTTACCGTATTGGGAATATACAATGCATCAGAACCCAACATATCAGTCACAATATCATAAAGTGCTCCTTTATACGTCTTAAGGTCGATCCCTCCGTTAAAAGTCCAGTTGTTCTTTTTGTAATTAAGATCCGCGATTGCTCCATACCAGTCATGAGAATTAATACTTTGCTTTCTCACAATACCGCTGGTTCCGTTTAAAGTCGATACATACTGTCCGTTATGATCAGCCGGAGAACCTGCAGGAGCCGTAAAGGTTGATTTCTGGAATGAATTTCCATTATAATCGGTTACCAGACCTCCTCTGTTGTAACGGTAAATCATATCCCAGTTGATAGTACCGTCTCCGCCTTGTCCGTAATTCATGAAATTCATGGTTTGTCCGTTAGCGTTTTTGATAGAACCATTAAGTCCGGTACCACCGCCACCACGTCCCCAGGAGCCATAAACAACTGTGGAAAGCTTCAGGGCATCATTAATATTCCAGTCCCAGTTAAGTGACGCAATAGGTTTGTGATAGAAATTAGGAGCTAAATTGAAGGAAGAACCATTTAGCATTCCTGTTTGTGGGTTGTATCTTCTTCCGTAAGTTTCAAACTGTTGTAGAGTGGCTACATTCGCCCCGGTGGCAGAAGATCTTCTTGTGTCGTGTACCTGTGGTGCACCCGTCGCAATCAAATTGAATGCATGTTTTTCATTGGGCTTAAATCCTGTAGAGAAAAACCATGAATATCCTTCTCCTTTGGTTCCGTTGATATAACCGTCACCTTGCCAACGGGAAAGCAATACTGTAGTTCCCCATTTATTTTTTAATCCGGAAGAATACATAGCTGATACTCTGGAGTAGTTATCGTTACCCGCTTCCGCCTTTATCATTGCTTTTTGCTCAGAATCGGTAGCTTTGGTTACAATATTTATTGTTCCTCCTACAGATGGCACTACAAATTTAGAAGCTCCAAGCCCTCTCTGAATCTGAATATTGCTCGCAATATCTGCTAGCCCCGTCCAGTTAGACCAATATACAGTACCTCCCTGCATATCGTTAACAGGCTGTCCGTTGATGATAACCGCAATGTTGGCACCATCAAAACCCCTCATGTTAATTCTGCTGTCTCCAAATCCACCACCTACTTTGGTGACGTACACGGATGGAGTAGACTTCATAATTTCGGGAAATTCTCTGTTCCCTAATTTTTCCTGAATTTCAGCTGCCTTAATGGTGGAAACTGCAACAGGTGTTTTTCTTTCTTTGGCTGTTTGGGAAAGGTTCCTTCCCACTAACATCACCTCATCAATAGATTTAGATTTTTCTAAAGAATCCTTCGTACTCTGTGCATAATATATGCCGGCCGTTGGTAGTACAAGCGCTATAAGTAGTCGCTTTTTAAAAATAATGCTCATGAAATAAACTAGCGTTTTTGAGTTTAAGGCTGCAAATATGGATATTTATTTTTTAATAGAGTATTAAATCTTTATTACGTGATTTCATAAAGAAGGGAATATGGGGATAACGGCTATTTTTTGCGAGTCAATACAAGTGCTTCACTGGTTTCATTTACAGGCTATTAGGGTGTGGGTACGCAATTTGTTAAGTGTGATTGTATTTGTTGTTAAAAATTTTAATCATATGATCTTTAATTTGTGAAAATGATCTTTTGGTAAATAATCTGTGATAAAGCGCTTATCTTTATCCATAAGATAGATCATTTTTAGAAAAATCAGCTTTCATGCAGGCTGTTTATCCATCTTTTGTATTAGGATTTTATGGTTGATCTTTGTCATGAAAAATTTCTTTTCCGTATCATAAAATTTCCTTTTCGTATCATCCGATGGTAAGCATAATACTATTTTTGAAAGAATATAATCTGTATTACTATTATTATGAAAAACTCGCTGTTATTCTTACTGCCTTTCCTGATCCCGGGTTTATCATTGGCTCAACAATATCATCCGCTAACTGCCCAGGAAGGAGAAAAAAGACTGTTGCCTCAGTTTCAGGTTACGGGTCATATTCCGATTCAGTATATGACATTTGAAGAAGTAAAAAAAGATCGTAAAATTCAGAAAGAAATGGCCTGGCCGGAACTGAAAAACAAAGACAGTATTGAAGTAACACGCTCTAAAATTCCTGGACTGAATGCAAAAGATCCAGAAATTCCGGTAACGATTTACAAACCCAAAAATTCAAAAAAACTGCCCATATTTCTTTGGTTTCATGGTGGTGGTTTTGTATATGGAACCGCAAAATGGGATCATCAGCGATGTGCAGATTATGCATTGAAAGGAAATGCTGTAGTTATCAATATAGAGTACCGTTTCGCCCCGGAAAACCCTTTTCCGGCAGCCCTTCATGATGCGTATGCTTCATTATTATGGGCCTATAAAAATGCTGAAAGTATAGGTGGGAATCCAAACCTGATTGCTGTGGGAGGTTCCAGTGCGGGAGCTGGTATTTCCGGAGGCCTGGCCCAATATACCAGGGATCAGAAAGGTCCTAAAATCAGTTTACAGGTTCTGGAAATTCCGCCGGGGGATTTCAATATGGATTATCCGTCGGTCATTGAATTTAAAAGAATTCGGGGGCTTAAAGGTGACGACTTTCCGGTTTTAAAAGACTTTTACATAGGAAAAAATGGGAATCCACAAGAGAAATATGTGCTGCCCGGAAATACTAAAGATCTTTCCAATCTTCCAGCAACGGTTATTTTTGTTGCAGGAACAGATCCTTTGCGGGATAGTGGATTGGTGTACGCTGACCGGCTGATAAAAGCAGGTATTTTTACAGAATTACACCTCTTTGCAGGTTATGCCCACGGAATGCCACTCCCGGAAAGTATGGAGATCACGCTGAGAATGATGAAGCAGTTTCTTAAATAATCAGGGTAGAAATGAGGAAAGGAAATCTGAATTCAGGACAGTCAGAAAAAAACAATATTCCACAGATTGAGATAAAGAAGAAATATTTTCCTTACTATTGATGTAAATAACGCAGTATCATCAGAAATATTGAAGGCTATTATATTATCTGACTGCGATTTCCTTAATATGTTAAAATTAAAATAATGCAGTACCCACACAAAATATCTTTAATTGCCATTTTATTTTCTTCCATTGCGTTTTCCCAGACGTATAAAACTTCTTCAACAGTTTTATCCGGAAAAGAATTTCCGAAAATAGACGCAGAGAGAAAAGCTGAATTTCAGGTGTATTTTCCTGATGCCAAATCTGTAATTTTAGATGGAGGTGATGGAATGAAAAGTATAAAATCCTCTGCTTCCAAAGGTGAAAATGGCTTTTGGAACATTTCTACCAGCCCTATGGAAATAGGTTTTCATTATTACTGGTTTAATGTGGATGGTCAACGTACAAATGATCCCAATACCCAGCTGTATTTTGGATACAGCCAACCGACCAGCGGAATTGAAGTTCCTTCGGGAGAAGATTTTTTTCTGGAGAAAAATGTAAAGCACGGAAAAATTGTTAACGACAGTCTGAGGTCAGAAATAACCCATGGCACACGGAAATTTAAAGTATACCTTCCTCCCAATTACGGATCCGAAAAACTTCCCGTTTTATATCTTTACCATGGTACCGGAGAAGATATTACCGGCTGGGAAAAACAAGGCTACATCCTTCACATCCTTGATAACCTTTTTGCAGAAAATAAGGCTAAGAAAATGATAGTGGTTATGGATTATGGCGTAGCCCTGAATCCTGAACAGGAAAAAATGCCGGACAACTATCCCAGAACTGTTCTTTCTTCTAAAAATCTAGACAAAATTGTTATCCAAGAACTGGTTCCCTATATTGAAAAAAAATATAAAACCTCTGGCAAGAAAGCTATTGCGGGACTTTCCCGTGGCAGTTACCAGGCCATGCTGATTGGGGTTTCCCACCCGGAGGTATTCTCGGCCATTGGGGCATTTAGCCCGGTAATTTATGAAGGGACCGAGGCAGAGCCTTTTAAAGAACTCCCGATCGGAAACTTATTAAAGTCTAAGAAAAGACCTTATTTCTTTATAGGAATTGGGGAAAAAGAAGATGTGTTATTTTTTAAATTTAATGAGGTGCTAACGACTTTTCTACATCAGAATAATTACCCTTATTTCCAATATAAATCTCCCGAAACCCGTCATGAATGGCTGACCTGGAGAAGATCACTTTATCAGTTCTCACAACATATTTTCAAGTGATAAAACATGATATTTGTCATGTTTTATAATTTTATTAACTTGCATTCAATAAATTACCGTTTTATGGAATTACTCCTTCCTTACCTGGAGCCGGATGGTTTTAAACAGGGTCTGATTCAGGATTACAGATTTTGTGACAAAGATTTCCTGAACTCTACTGTTCTGGAGATGCCTGAGGATTTGGGAAGCGGGAAGCTGATTCTTTTCAGCAAAAGAAATTTTCACTTTTTCCGGGGGAAATGGAACTTTCATGAAGAAACTATTTTCCATTCTCCACATAAAGTAGGAGATAATGGAATGATGGATTTCCGGATCAATAAAGAAGGAAAAATCAGCAGCAATTTCATTAATGATGAAAAAAAGTTCGAGCATAATACTACTGATATTGATGGGGTAAGAATTTTTGTTCCTAAAAATCTTTTTTCAAAAGATAACGGACTGCTGAAGGAGAAGCTGGAAAATGCACAACGCAATTACCTGAGCCAGGAAAAACTGAAAACTATTTTCGATACTCCGTTTGATGATGCGTCCTGCAGTATTATCCTCGAAAGCAGAATTCTGGAGTTCTTAAGCTATTGGATTCATTATCTTCTTTCTGATGAGAAGACTTTTGAACACAAAAAGGCATTTGAAGACAAAATAAAACTGGCAAAAGATTTTGTGGACACCAATGCATTCCAAACTTTGGCGATCAGGGAAATCAGCAGATATTGTGGACTCAACAGCAGTGATCTTAAAAAAGGATTTAAAGATTACACCCGATTGCCTATTCATCAATACATCATTAAAACCAGGATGGAAAAAGCCCGATCCATGCTTCTGGAAACCGAAAAATCAGTAGGGGAGATCAGTGACTGTATTGGATATAATAATCGTGGGCATTTTTCTCAGCTTTATCTCCGTCATTTCGGAAAACTTCCTTCCGAAGAACGCCAGTAAAACTTAAACACTTTTCTATGGAATGTTGTGAATGTTGTCTATTTCAACGTTTGCAAGAGGTTGTATTTTTATACGCTTTAAAAAAATTTCTTTTTCGTATCACGGAATTTCCTTTTCGTGTCAGCATCTGTTCAGCATATCATTAATTTGGAGTTAAGATTAGTTCATATGAAATATCCTTTAATCAAGGCTCTTTTCATATCAACATTAACTCAATATGAACAAAACTATGCTGAACTTATCAATTTTAGTGGAAGAAAGCGCAAGAAGGAACCCTGAAAAACCTGCCTTAAGCCTTGGAGAAACTACGATCAATTATAGAATTTTCCATGAAAAAGTCTGTCAGGCGGCCAATGCGTTTACAAAAAAGGGAATCGGTTACGGGGACAAAGTTGCTTTGCTCTGTCCTAATATTCCTCAATTCCCGATTATTTTTTTCGCTATATTAAAAACAGGAGCAACAGTTGTACCCTTTAGTATTTTTCTTAAACCTGAAGAGATTGCTTATCAACTTTCCGACTCAGACAGCACCCTGTTTTTGTGTTTTGCAGGAACTCCGGAAATGCCTGTGGGACAATTCGGAAAGGAAGGCTTTGCTCAAAGCGGATCATGCAGAGATTTTATCAGCATAGGTCATCTGGCCGAAGATATCCTGAATTTTGATGATTTAATTAAAGATGAAAAAACCGATTTTGAATCATATATGACCTCATCGGAAGACACAGCGGTCATTATTTATACTTCAGGGACTACAGGGAGACCCAAAGGAGCAGAACTTTCGCATATTAACCTTTTTACCAATGCAGAAGCCAGTACCACCATAGTTGGGGCGGCTGAATTTGAGGCTCAGCTTGTTGTTTTACCATTATTTCACATCTTTGGCTTGACGGTGATGTTGCTTGCAGGAATCCGGAAATCGCTTCATCTTATCCTGCTTCCAAAATTTTCTGCCCAATCAGTGTATCAGCTGATTACCCGTTTTGATATCAGAATTTTTGCCGGCGTTCCCTCTATGTATTGGGTGCTTCTGAATGAAGAAGATACCAAGGAAAATACCCATAGTATTAAAAAACTGAGAATCTGTATTTCCGGAGGAGCTTCTCTTCCTGTAAAAATCATTGACGAATTTGAAACCCGTTTCGAGGTTCCTATTATTGAAGGGTATGGAATGTCTGAAGGTTCTCCTGTGGTGACATTCAATCAGATGGCAGTGGGGAGAAAGGCTGGCTCGATTGGAACTCCGATTTGGGGTGTTGAGGTAAAGATCGTGGATGATCAGGGCAATGAACTTCCGGTTGGGGAAAAAGGAGAGTTGATCTACCGTGGTCCCAATGTGATGAAAGCCTATTACAAAAGAAATCAGGAAACTGAAGAAGTTCTGAAAAACGGATGGATGTTTTCCGGAGATATTGCCATAAAGGATGAAGATGGTTTTTTTTTCATTGTTGACCGTAAAAAGGAGGTGATTATCAGAGGCGGCATGAATGTTTATCCCCGTGAAGTGGAGGAAGTGATGATGAGGAATCCTGATATTTCTATGGTTGCCATTATCGGCATCGATGATGAAAAACTGGGTGAAGAAATTAAAGCTTTCGTGGTGAGAACAAAAGAAAGCAAAGCTTCCGAAGAAGATATCAAACTGTGGATAAAAGAAAGAATTGCCAAGTATAAATATCCGAGAATCATAGAATTTATTGATGAACTGCCTTTAAATGCCACAGGAAAAATACTTAAAAAGAATTTAAAAAACTAACTGAAATGAATTATTTTAAAATTGCAGTGCTGTCCATTGTTTTAATGGCCACAAGCTGCGCAACACAAAATACAGGGAGCACCAAAACAGCCTCTGTAAGCCAAAAGCAAGAAAAGCTTACCGATATAAAATACGGCACACATGAAAGGAATGTGATGGATGTTTATCTTCCTGCCGACAGAAACCCTAACACAGCATTTCTTATTAGCATTCACGGTGGAGCCTGGACACAAGGTGACAGAAAAGACGATGTTAAATTGGCCGAATACCTTCTCTCACAGGGAATTGCTGTTGCCAGTGTCAATTATCGGTATGCTAATCTTACAGACACGCATCTTCCGGAACTTCTGGATGACATCGACCATGTTGCCAAATACCTTTCTTCCCATGCCGGGGAATGGAATACCAGGAAAAACGGGTTCTCCATTTCCGGAGGAAGCTCCGGAGCCCATGTTTCTCTGATGTATGCTTACACAAAAAATCCTCAGATCAAAACCATCATAGAGATGTGTGGCCCTGTAGACTTTACAGATATTCAGACGTTACAGCATGTGAAAGCGGCCAATCTTTTGAGCGTTCTGGATAAAATGTCTGGAAATAATGTAGTCTGGAATCCCGGTGATGCTATCCCGGAAGCTTATGCTAAAACCAGTCCTGTACAATTTGTGAATCAGATTCCCACCATGATTATTCATGGGGATAATGATGAGGTGGTTCCCATCCAGCAAGCTTACATCCTGGAAAAAGCCCTGAAAGCAAAAGGAGTTCAGCATAAATTGGTTATCGTTCCCGGAGCTGGACATCTTATTACAAAATTACCGAAGGATGAACAGATTGTTTTCACCAACGCGGCGGAATGGCTTAAAAAATATGGTACAAACTAACGATTAAAGTATATGAAGACTCAATTTTCACATAGAAAAATGACGGTAGCTATACTTTTTCTGACGGCCTCTTCTCATATGATAGGGCAGAAAAAAGAAGCTGATACCGCAAAAACAAAAGATATTGATGAAGTGATCATGACCGGGGTTTTTGACAAAAGGACAAGAATGAATGCACCCATTGCGATCTCCGTTCTGAAAAGCGATGTCATTGAGAAGCAGGTTCCCGTGAGTGCTGCAGATCTATTGAAAAACGTTCCCGGAGTATATGTCAATTCGTCATTGGGGGAGATCAGGAATAATGTAAGCTCAAGAGGGATCAGTGCGGGATCTTCAGATGGTACGTTTGCTTATGAATATATATCTATGCAGGAAGATGGCCTGCCGGTAACCAATACTACTTATTATAATTATGGACCAGACTTTTTTCTCAGAGCAGATGCCACGATTTCTCAGATTGATGCCGTAAGGGGAGGTCCCGCTTCTATTACTGCGGCCAATGCACCAGGGGGAATTTTCAATTATATCTCTAAGACGGGGGGAAATAAATTTGGAGGAGAAATCCGGGCTAAGTATGGGGTTCAGGGAGCCGATAATTCCGGGTATCACAGACTTGATGTCAACTTTGGAGGTCCTTTGGGTGATAACTGGTTTTTTAATATTGGTGGATTTTACCGGTATGATTTAGGGGCCAGATATGCAGGATATCCGTTTAATAATGGAGGCCAGGTAAAAGCAAATATTGTAAAAAAATACAGCAAAGGAAGTCTGAAGGTATTTGTAAAGTATCTTGATGATAGAAATGGCTATGCCCAATTGGTACCTACACGAAATTATACAAGTCCCGAACCGGCAGAAGGATTCAGCAGCAGCTCATCCCTGTTGATTCCGAAATTACAGTATAATTCTCCGGATTTTATTCATGGTGGGAATATAGATTATAATTCAGGCCGCCTGGTGAGTAACAAATACCGGTCTGTAGGTTTAAACTGGGACCACAACCTGGGAAATAACTGGAAGTTGTTTTTAGCCAGTAAGTATTCTGATAATGAGGTAGCACAAAACAGTGTAGGAAATTCTTTTCTTACATCGCTGGATGATATGACCTCTTATTTTTTGGTTGGCGGACTGGGAGTGGGGACCTATTCCTTTAAGGATGCCCTCACAGGACAGGAACTTGCCAGTGTGAATTCTACACTGGGGGCCGGAGGATTACCTGTTTATCAGATCACGAAGAATCAATTGCCGGGTCAGTCTATTCAGAATAATTCATTTGTCATGTCAGCGCTTAATTTTTATGAAAATAAAGTAAAGGAATCCATGAACCAGCTGACCATCAATAAAAAATGGAATACTATGAATTTTTCATTTGGCGGTTATTATGGGTACTCGGATGTATGGCGTTTCTCCGGAATCAATGGGATAGGACTTACCACCTTAGAGAACCGGCCAAGAATGATGACTTTAAGTTTAACGGGAGTTACTACTTTAGATTTTACAAAACCCGGTGTTTATCAGCTGACGAATAATGACGGTTTTGCGCAGGCGGCCGGCAGTACAGGAGATTTATTGGAGTTTAAAGCTAAACAGCAGCAGGGAGCCGTATTTTTCGGACATACCTGGGATATTACAGATCACCTGACATTGGATTGGGGAGTCCGCTACGAAAAGGTATGGATCAAGGGAGATAATACCCGAACCTATCTATTTTCAGATAAAAACGGAGGTACGGATGGCAATATTTATACCTTATACAATAACAATGCTCTTTCAAAACTTACCAACGTTGCCTACAGCAGACAGCTGGAAAACTTTTCCTATTCTGCAGCGCTGAACTATAAATTCAATAATAATGTTGCCGTATATGCCAGATATTCTAAAGGCAGTAAGTCTCCGGATCTCGACATGTTTTTTGCGGCCAACAGACCGGAAACCATAGGTTTACTTGATCCGCAATCGAGAAAAACACAACAAGTGGAAATGGGATTTAAAACTAAAACAGCCTATTTTGATGCTTTTGTAACTCCATTTTACAGTTTACTGAGTAATGTACCTTACAGCTTTATGGCAGATGACGGAAAAGGTGGGTTCTACACAACGCCTTCCTTATATAATAAAAATGAAACCTATGGAATAGAGCTGGAAACCAATATCAGACCGTCCGATAATTTCAGTATCAGGGCTGTGCTTACCTTACAGGATCCAAAAGTGAAAGAAGGATATCTATGGAATTTAGGAAGCGCACCCGGCCCATCAGATGATACTGTAATTTCATATTCGGGAACTACTATTGCGTATACTCCAAAAATTATGGCCAATATAACTCCTAATTTGAAAATTGGTAAAGCATTTGGATTTGTAACCTGGAGTTATATGGGGAAAAGAGAGGGGAGTAATACCAATGTCTATAAATTGCCGGGGTTTTCACAATTTGATATGGGAATAGGATATAATTTAAATGAGCATCTCAGTATGCTGGTCAATGTGAACAATGTATTTAATAAATATGGTGTGATGAGTTACCAGCGACCGGGAACTCTTCAGCAGCAGCTTGCCGGGTTTGAAAATTTCACTCAGGCAGAGTATGCTTCTGCAGTCACCAACGATACGCCTTATTTCACGATTGCAATTCCTCCGACTTCCGGATATCTTACTGTAACGTATAAATTTTAATATAATGAAAAAGTCTTTAAATATATTTTTTGCGATTTTGTTCTTCATCATTTTGGTGGTGTTGGTGATCCCTATGATTTCGGTGTATCTGAAAGCTCCCATGCTTTTGAGCGGGTATAGCAGTATGTTCACGATGCAGTTCAACTCACAGTTTGTTATTTTGAGCCTGGTACTCCTATGCATCTGTTTTCTTTTTTATAGATATGGAAAATACTGGCGTAACTTATTGAAGGTTAATTTAATTCTTTCGGTATTGTTTTGTATTGCCCAGATCTACTTTACTGTAGTTATGTTTTCTACGGCTAAAAAATACAATACCCAGGTTTCATTTTCTCAGGGATTGAAAAGTTCTGAAGAGCCGGTAAAACCTACGGAAACGTATTCTTATCTTACTATTTATAACGAAGAACAGCATATAGATGTTTTCCGCCCGGAAACAAAATCTTCAGGACCTACCATCCCGGTTATTCTTGTTCATGGCGGTGCTTTTATCGAGGGGAACAGAACTCAGGTCGGGTATGCTGCCAATTGGTTTAAAGATCATGGATATACCGTTTTCTCTATCGATTATCCTTTAGGAAAGGAAGATCGGCACAATTGGCAATCTGCTGTTAATTCAGTCGTGACTTCAATGGGATTTGTTGTGAAAAATTCAAAAAAATTCAATATTGATCCAAACAAAATAGTTTTGGTAGGCGGTTCTGCAGGAGCAGCACTGGTAATGCAGGCAGATTTAGGGCAAAGGAAAGGTTTTGCCCAATCTTATGACTCGCCCCAGCCTCCGGTTCCGGCTGCCGTTATTGCTATTTATCCACCTGTCAGCCTGTCCGAACTATGGCAAAAAATAGATGAGAAAAAGAATATCGACCTGAAACATGCCGCCAGAAAATATCTGGGAGGATCTCCCACCGAATTCCCACAGCGTTATGCCCAGCTGAATTTAATAGACCAGCTTTCTGAAGGGATTTCCCCAACATTTATTATTGCCGGTGAGATCGATCATGTCGTCAATGTAGAAGCGACCAGGAAATTTGTAAAAAAAGCGGAAGAACTGAAACTTCCCGTTTCTTATGTGGAAATTCCTTATGGTGAACACGTTTTTGACGCAAACTCCAATGCTATTGCCGGACAGATTGAATGGAATAAAATAGGGGAGTTTTTAAAGAAAAATCATCTGGAAAACTGATGATGTCAGGTTGTTTTATTCCTTTTTTCTAGAATTTTCTTAGGATGTCAGAAAATGATAGACATTTAAAAATGGCTGATTTTTATATAATGAAAAAAAATCCTGTAATTATTGAAAATTACAGGATTTTATAGTTTTAAAAGTATTGTTGATGAGGTTTTAATCATCTCCTTAGTGGAGAATAGGGGATTCGAACATGCGACCTTTTGACTGCCAGTCAAACACGCCAATCTGATTATTTTGTTTGGGAACAATTTTTTTTCTCTCTCATCATCTGTGATACTATGATGGATTGGCAAGATTGACTCAATTAAAATATGATGCAGTTAGTTGGCAATTTTATAACCATACAGTGAGCTGACTACTACCTGATATACGGTTCCGCTGCTTACTGCTGCTGCAGAAGCTAAACTTACTGTTTCTCCTGCATTTAAATAGGTGATGCATGACACATTGGTACCTACGAGTGTGCCGGGGCTGGGCTGGTAGGACTGTACCAATATATTATTGGGAGTCGTATTGTAATTTTTTATCAGGTATAAAATTGCCCAGGCAAAAGTGGAATTCCCCGGAAGGGAGCCATTATCAAATTGAGTTGAACCATAGAACATGTAGTATCCCTTTGTAGGAGCGGTGAATCTGCCGTTTGATGTGTTTAATACACCTGCTGTGTTAATTACAGTACCCTGTGGATAATTAAGTTCTGAAACAATATAAGGCCCGGTACTGGCAGGTAATGATTGCCGCGTGGTGGTACTTATCGTGGAGAAAGGGTAGGTAGTTTCTGCCGCAGGCAAACTATCCGAACTTGATAGCAAAATAAGTTCCCAGGTTGTTCCCGCGGTTGTTCCCTTGCTTATGAAAAATGCATAATAACCAAGGGGAATATTAATAGAAGAAACTCCTGCACCACTTTGATTATCGATTAATTCTGATCCGTCTGCCGTTACAGAGAGCTGTGCTGTTCCCGTATTTTTGAAGTGATATACTCTTCCTTTAAAATTACCTGATCCGGTTGCAGCAGCAGGCAGAGTTAAAGTACCGTTGCTGTTACCGCTGTAAGCTATATAATAATCATTGGCGTCAACAGGACCGCTTGTTGCTGTGGTTTTGTAGGCTGCGGCAAATGAACCATTGACGGTTAGTTTGCTGCCTGGACTAATAGTATTTATACCTATATTTCCTGTTTGAGAATGCATAAAAGCACCGTTTAAAACTACCAATAATGGCAGGAATAACATTTTTTTTCTCATATTTAATAAGATTGATGAACTAGGGTAAAAAAATTACTTGTTTTTAATAGTCTGCATGAGGATGCAGAGAGGGCTGTTTAATGAACTGTCGGAGGAATGAGGGATTTGGAGCAGTTCTGTTTTCAAATTTATGTATTTAGAATCATGTTGTATGGTTTTCCTTAATTTTGAAATTTCACAAAATCAAGGTAAAAAACCGGATTACCTGCATTAAAACTACTTGGAATTACACCGTTGGTTTTAACCGCTAAAACAGTATAGGCGCCGGGAGTGGAAAAATATAATACACGGTTTTGATCTCTTGGAGCCATAAAAACGGGCGTATTGGAAGTACAGTAACTTTTCCAGACATCCCCGATCCCGTTGATGTAGAATGTATAGTCATTACAGTCAGAATTTATTGCAATACCACTACGGAAAAAGTACCATCCTCTGGCTGGGATGACCACTGAAATTCCTGTTGTCAAGTTTCCTCCACCCGTAGATCCTGTAAAAGGATTAACCAATGTTCCCGTATAAGATGTCCAGTTATTGGCAAATGCAGTAGTAACCGTAGATGACCAGGTGGCTAAACCATTGGCATCACTGGTTAGTACATAACCCAGCTGCTGGGTGCCGTCTTTAATCTGCAATGCACCGTTAGTAGTACCGTTGTCTATGACGATTTTAGAATTGGCTGCTCCTGTAGGAACAGTATTGGTTCCTATCAAAACCTTTCCTGTTCCGTTGATACTCAGGTTGTTTCCTGCAGTAGCAATATCTGTTGGCTGGGATAAACTACCTCCTAATTTAACATCAGTACCTGACATGGTGAGACCGTTACTGGCGGTGTAATTATTTGTTGAAGAGCTCATGGATACAATTTCCCAGGTAGAATTAGCACCAGTAATTCCTGTATTGATCAACTGTGCACTTTGGTTTGCAGGGACTAAAATGCTGGTATTCCCATTGATTGTTTCCGGTACTGCAGGGTTTACTGTGATGGTGAAATTTGTATTATTCTTAATGGTGTACATTCGTCCCTTGAAATTTCCCGGTCCGCTGATAGCAGCCGGAAGATTGAATACTGCATTAGCGGTACCATTATAGGAAACATGAAAATCGGCTGAATTCAAGTTGTATGATGTTGTATTTATTGCGGTATAATTAGCCGCTACAGATCCATTAATATCTATTGTAGATCCTGGGTTTGGGGTATTTATTCCTACATTTCCTGCCTGCGAAAAAACAATAGAGGAGGTTAATAGCCCTAATAATTGTCCTAGTCTGGTAATTTTTTTTAGCATTTTATTTTAATTTTAGAATCCTAACTTTCTGAATATAAATTATGCAAAACATAGTATATCAACAGTGTTTCACTCTGATATATTAACTTTAGATTAAATGTTGATTATGATATTATGAATTTCGCTATTTTTTGAGCTAATTTTTAAATTAATTTCATTGATAATGTAAAAATATAGAAATAATTCTACGAAAAATAATGCATTTCGTAGAAAAAAATAAAGAATATTGTAGAAAATTTTCTACGTATTATGATTTATAGGTAAATCATGCTATATAGGTTTGGTACAGCTTAATGAGGTCTGCTAAATTTTTCGTTTTAAGTTTGATATGAATCCTTTTTTTATAGGTACTGATGGTAGGCATCTGGATATTCATTTTATTCGAGATTTCTAAATTGCCGTTACCCTGTACCATTAAAATAAAAATTTCATATTCCCTCACAGATAAATTTTTTATAGAATCTAAGGGAGACTGTTGAAGCAATTGCTGTACAATAGACGGGGGATAGTAAAACCCTTCTGAAAATATTTTATTGACAGCATCCGAGATTTCCTCAGATTTGCTTAGCTTACTGATGTATCCGTTGGCGCCCGCTTTTATATACTGTACCGCTACCTCTTCTTCATAAGCAGAGAATATCAGTATTTTTATGGTGGGGTCCAGGGCTTTAATTTCAGAGATCATTTTTTTGTTTTTGCTTTCCGGCATGTTGATATCCAAAATAACAAGATCATATTTTTTTCCGGAGATTTTTTCCAGAGCTTCCGGATAATCTTCAGCCTGGTCTATTACGACACCCTGGATTCTTGATTCTAAAATCATGCTTGTTCCTACCAGAACAATGTCGTGATCATCAGCAATAAGAATATTCTTAATCATCTTTTTTATTTGTTAAAATCAGTTTAAATGAAGTTCCTTTTAATTTATTTTTTTTGAATACAATTTTTCCTTCGATCATTTGAAGGAGCTGCAGGACAAGGTGAAGGCCCATTCCATATTTTTGAAGTAATAATTTTTCGTTTTCAATATTATCCTGAAGTTTTGTATAATATTCTATTTTCTTTTCATCCATTCCGATGCCCGTATCTGTTATCAATAGGATGATGGTATCGCCTTCCACACTGCTATCTATGGTGATGGTACCATTCTTAGTGAATTTTACAGAATTATCCAGAAGGTTGTGGATAATTGCAGACAGTATATTCTTACTGATCCATACCCGTATCGCCTTGTCTACATTGTTGATAATTACAGTATGATGGTTTTCTGCTATGGCATTAAAAAGCACCCTTTTTTCATCTATCAGATGATATAAGGAATAGAGTTCTGTTTTGTTGGATCGGTGGTGTGTATAAATATCCGCATATTCTTTTAAGGTAATGGTGAAATTGTATAACTGATCTGAGGACTTGTAAATAGAATTCAGGATTTTTTCACTTTGCTGCCCGCTTAATTCATTCTGATTCAGGGCCTCTTTTGCTGTAAGTGCAATAAATTTCACGGGGGTTGTAATATCGTGGGTAATAGTTCCGATAAGTTTTTTTTGCTGTTCAATTTCTTTATGAAGCTTTATTTTTGTAATCTTTAGCTTTTCAACAGTATCGGAAAGACTTTTCGTACGGGAATTGACTATTTCTTCCAATTCATGATTTTTCTTTTTCAGAAAACGTATTCTCCATCTTACCACTATGTATAATAAGAGCAGTATGATGGACGAAATTAATAATTTAAACCATAGCGTCTGGTAAAAATAGGGAGGGATGATAATTTTGATTTTTTTATAAATATATTTTCCATCATCGGAAACCAGAATTCTTACTACAAAAGAATGATTTCCATAGGAAAGATTTGAAATGGAAAATTTTCCGTCCTTTCCTATAGATTCCCATCGGGAATTAGGTATTCCGCTAAGCTTTGCTTCTACAACTAGATTGTCAGGGTTTGAATAATAGGGTATATCAATGAAAATATCAATACGATTGCATTCCGGTTTTAGATTCAACACTTTATCGAAATACTGTTCTTTGTTATCAATAATAGCTCTTTCTATGTAAATGTTTTCCGGATAATAGCTTTTTATTTTCGTCGGATCGAAGAAAACCAAGCCATCTAAAGAAGGAAGTACAAATTCCCCATTTTGCAGCCTGGTACCACAGCCATTACTACCCCCATTGAATTCGTTGGTTTTAAAGCCTGAATCTTTTGAAAATCGATAATAATTAACTTTGAATTGTCTGTTCTGAACATACTGAAGCAGCTGGCTTTCCTGAACCCTGTAAAGCCCATTGTTGGTAGGAATCCAGAAGAATCCGTGTGAATCTTCCAAAATGGTGTGAGAAGAAGAAATAGTGTTATTGGCATCATAAGGCATTTTGATCAGACGATTATTTTTCAGTAGATAGAGCCCTTTTCCTAAAGTGGTTATCCAGAAATTACCGTCTTTTGATTTTATAATACTGCGGATGGATAATTCATTACCGGGATTTAAATTGAGTATTTTATTTGTTTTCAACGATACTTTATATAATCCCTTTATAGTTCCTACCAGGATGTGATCCTCATCAAACTTCAGGAATTTAGAAGGCTCATTATTAAAAAAAAATCTTTTTTGTACAGATTTGAAAGACAGGTCTTTATAAATCAATAGGTTTCCACTGTATTCGGTAGTTCCATCCTTTTTTTGATGTAGTTCCAAGGCATAATACCTGTTGGCATCAAAAAAAAAGTCTATCAAAATGAAATTTTTCTTTGAAATAATTTCCTTATAAGATGTTTTCTTTTGATATATGACCAAGTCATTTGCCTTGCGGGCAATAAGATTTTTCTTCTCGTCATAAGCCATGAAGAACGGAGTGATGCTTTCAAAACTTTTATTCTCAACGAGCCCGTTATGATCATAGCTCTCTCCAAAAGTCGTAATGACTGAAGATTTAGTGTAGGGAAGGGTGGCGTAAAAAACTGACTCTGGCTTTGATAAATGTCTCTGAAGTGTAGTGAAATCCGGAAAGCTGATCACCTGCAGACCATTGGTGCTGCTTCCGAGATAAAGTTTATGGTAAGATTTGTCATAATATACACTTATTATATTTTCTGCAATATGGTCTAGCTGCGCCAGTTTTGATATGTTGAATTTATTTTGTTCATAGAGGCACCTGTAAATGCTGTTCCTGTTGACTATAAAAACCTGATTATTAATTCTGCTCCAGTAGATTTTACTATGTATATCAGTCAGTAAAGGTTCATCATAATAATCGACAACTTTTCCCTTTTCTATTTTCTGGATATTTTTTGCCTGATTGTCAATAAAGAATACTGAAGAATTGATTACAAATATTCTGGCAGCGTTCTTATAGAATGTTTTAATAGCTAGATTCTCTTCTTTTTGAGAAACAGTATCAATGTATTTCAGGGAATTTTCTTTTATAAAATAAGTGCCATCTGTAAGCTGAAAATAAAGACTCAGGCCTGGGGATGTAGTATAGCTGTAATTGGACCCATATAAAAAGTAATTGGTATGGTCTTTAAATATAAAATTTGATTTTTTTTTAAATGAGTTGATGACCTTAGGGGACTTCCGGTGTATAAGTACTGTTCTTCCGTAATCTGCTGTAGTATAAATGCTGTCTTTTTCGGGATGCCCGTAGAAGTACATAAATCGCTGACTGTTTAATGGAAGATTCTTGTAAACCAAAAATTTCATTCCATCATACCTCACAATTCCGTTTTCAGTGGTCAGCCATATAAAGCCGTATTTGTCTTTTATAATATCTTTTACGCTGTTCTGTGGAAGACCATTGTCTGTATTATATAACTGTATACTATAGTGTTGAGTGTAAATAATAGAAAAAATAAAGAGTAGAAGAACGGAAGTATATTTTTTCACAAACTTTTGTTTAATTTTTTTCACAAAGTTATTACCAAATATGTAATAATAACAAAAATAAAAGGTTTTTTATCCATCATTGATAAAAATGCATGAATAATAACATTGCCTTTACTTAACATTATCATGGTAACGCGATGATGGTTTAAATTGTAGATCATATACAGAAGCGTAATTTGGATAAAACATAAGTTTGTAAAAATATTCCAAAAATTATTTGCAGGTATCATTTAAATACTTACTTTTGTACCGCTTCAAAAAAGGGGGATTGGCGCAGTTGGCTAGCGCGTTTGACTGGCAGTCAAAAGGTCACGGGTTCGAATCCCGTATTCTCCACTTGGAAATTAAAGAGTTGTAATGTAACACATTACAACTCTTTTTTATTTACTATATTTATTAAGTATGGACAAAGAAACGATCAGTTACATTATAAAGTATTTTAGCAATCTCATGGCTGATGATGAAAAGTTAGCATTAAAATACCATATGTATACCTATAAAACCTCTGATCATCCTAAATTGAGAAGTATGATGATAGAAGAAGCTTGGTTGCCTTCTGAGTCTGAACTCGCTCTTTTTCTCAAAACCAGCTATGAGGAGTTTAAGCTAAATGTAGCACAAAGAATAATGACTGAAGCCTCAACAAAAATATTTTTTAATATATGTCCTACATGTAATAAACTGGCACGTACCCCTTACGCAAAACAATGCAGACATTGTGGATATGATTGGCACGACTTGGCTGTTGCTCAATTTAAAATGACCAGTTCTTTCCAACTTACAGGAAGGTCTTTTTTCTTACTCGGCCAAATTGTAAAAGGAGAGATTAAAAAAGGACAACGGATGGATTTAAGAATACTAGGAGTCAATAAAAAACCTGTCATCGAAGCCATTGAGTTTGCCCGTAAAAGTAAAGACGGAAAGGTATGGGAAGAAATAGGGCTTGGAACGGACGACTTGACAGAGGACGAAAAACAGTATTTAAAAAATACAGGATCTTTTTCAATGCCAATTGATATTCTTTGTGAATAGTTCTTTTTGTCTACTGCTAAGATGGGAGAGCTTAAGTATATACTAATAGAATATTACATCAATGGTTGCAGGGAAAAAAATAAGCAGTCTAGGAGAAGAATTAAGCAAGAGCCTTAGTAAAATGTTACAACCCTATGAAAATCTAAAAATTAGCGTACCTGAAATATGTAAAATAGACATGTCTGGTATTTCTACAAAAACAGGAGCTGATTATACGGGTGTTAATATCGGATTTCCTGAAGATCTGGACTTGACCCCGACATGGAAGGTTAGATTAGAAAGAGATTGGGAACATTAATCTTAAAGCATTTTAATAGCTTTCTCTTTGAGAGGGCTTTTTGTTATTTTTGCTAAAAATTGAAAAATTATGGAAACAGTCAACAAGACATTTGAATTAGAGCTGGAAGGAACACCTGTGAAAGGAATTATTACATCATTATCTGACGATGAACTAGATAATATACAAAATTTAGAGAGTGAAGAGTATTCAGGGGCAGTGTTTAAAATACAAGTATTAACAGCTCCGGAACTAGGCGCCACATATTTTGAATCTGAAACTCTAAAAATTTTTATTGTAGGGTACAAAGGAAAAGATGGGCAACTGGGATCTATAGAAAATGCAGAATTCAAACCGTTTCACAGTGAAGATATGACTATTAGAAAAATTTCATTGAATATCCTAGAAGTATTACTAATAAACGGCAATAGTGGTCATTATAAATGCTAAGAAAAACGAGACTATCTCACTTTTGAGACAGCCTCTTGTTTTATGCTTGTAAATCTTTTAATATCATCAAAAGATCTGCTGATATTATTTCTGGAATATCATCAATTACTTTATTAATAATTTCAACAATTCTTCTTTTTGTTTTTTTACTTTTCTTAAGGTCATCAAAAGCTTTTATATATGCATCTTCAAGCTTATGCCCTTGGTGATCAAATTAAAAGAAAAACACAGATAATTCAGTGGTTTTTCTTTTGTAAAATATTAGAAGTTGCTGTTGCATCAATTACTGATTTACCTAAGTTTTCCACGTGGTACAGATACAATGTTAAGCTGTTATTCTGACCTCTCCCTTACGTGTTTCTCTATTTATATTAACAATAATATCATGATTTGGGGTAACATCTACAGATCCAAGGATACTAGATAGATTTCCATCTATATAAGCATACAATACTGCTTTAGGGTTTTCTATTCCATGCTTTTTAAATGGAATTATGATCTGAAATTTATTATCAGGCAGCGGGGTCCATGAAGAGTGTTCAATTTTGAATACATGATTAGTTTTTGTATAGTTCGGTAGAATACCTGCAATAATAGGTAGCAGAACGGTTACAATTAATGACAAATAATTTAGCTCGTGAGTTTTGTATAGGGTGTATAGAGTATAAACTGCTGGGATGATAGCTAAAAATAACAGTGAATTCTTAATGGTTTTGTTTCTCATAGGTTAAAGTTTTAACCAAATATACTATTTAGTTATAAAATAAATTTACAAGATTACCATTGTGACAAGAATAAATAATTATGTTATTTCACTATTTATAAATTCCTTTAAAAGTTTCATTTTGTTGGTTGGGTTGTGGCTTTCCGTAAAATTTATTAAATTCACAACTTAATGATATAATAATATGAAAACAATTAAACAATTATCAAGATTTGCATTAGATGCGAACAAAAAGATTGCTATTAAAGGCGGTGGTGTGAGAATTCATTCTACAATCAATGGGGACGGTACAGTGACTGAAACAAGATATGACGACGTTAATGGAAATGGCCAGTTTGATGGTGGCGACAAGATTATTAGCGTTAGAACATATCCTTTGACAGACAGCCAGCCTCCAATAGGATAAATTAAAAGCCATCAGTTATAGAGTGCACCCAAAAGTTTAGAGCTAAACACAATTCAGTCATGCTTTCCTAAATTTTTAATTGATTACTTTCCAAGTCCATTTGTATAACTTTTTTAGAGAGTTTGTGTTTTTTAGTTTAATGATCTAAGCCCAATGGTTTGTATGAAAAATAGAATCCATGTGATTGCTTTATTTTCCCATTACAGACTCTTGCAATATTATTTGAATGTATGTTTGTTTTTTCAGAAGTAACTAACAGACTAGTATAAACATCAATTAATTTTAGATTAATATCGTAATGTAACAAAGTAATACTGAACCCATCTATCGAAAGGACGAAAAAGGAAATGAAATAATAATAGGATACCTTAAGAAATCATGAAATATAGAATTGTTATAGCCCCAAGTGCTAGTGAATTAGAAAATGCCGTTAATGTTTTACTAGATTTAGGTTGGGTGCTGCAAGGAGGATTATTCTCAAACGAAAAAGGCTTTATGCAAGCTATGATAAAATCAAAATAATAATAAATAAAAAGGGTCTATTGAAGTCACTTTTGTTGATTTAATAAAGTAAATTTCCGTAACAAAAAGTAACAAAATCACTAACAATCTACGATTTTTACACCAGTAATAATATTAACAGACAACCTTTGCACGCTGTTATTATGCTTGATTTAGCTAAATTTTAGAGGCAGTCAAAAGGTCACGGGTTCGAATCCCGTATTCTCCACTTCGTGTAATTGAAGAAGTCTTCAAAATACGCTAAAAACTGATTAATCCTGCAAAATTCATTTTTGCAGGATTTTTTTATGTTAGCAATCGTATAATTTTCAAATAAGCTCATAAAGTTTGTGGTAAAATCGTGGTAATTAATAAATTTTGAAAAACAAAATTTAATCCGATTTAATTAATTTATTATCAATAGTTTATTTGCTTTGATGATTGGGTTCAAAGGATCTTTAGTTCGACTTTTATAAACTTTATAGTTACCTGTTTGAGCCTTTTTTATCGTAAATGTTTCGGTTTAAGATTCAGTGCTGCACTTTCTACAACTTCCTCTATGCGCTTTTGTCTGGTTTCCTGTTTTCTGACGAGGATAATCCAGCCCAATATTATTTTTTTTGTTGATTTGCTCAAACTTAGAAAATAATCTTTCGAACCATTGTGTTTTTCGAATGCCATTTCTAAGTCGTTCGGAATTATCACTTCTTCTATTTCATCCAAGATTGTCCAATATCCGTTCTGTTTCGCAATCTCAACACTTTCGTAGCCCTGTTTTGTCATTCTTTTGCTGTCAATAAGCTGCTGAACTTTTTCTTTGTTGATTTTTGACCAGTTGCTTTTAGGTTTACGTTTGGCAAAAAACTGCATAAACGAGATGTCGTTAATCTTTTTCCTTGTACTGTCAATCCAACCGAAGCAAAGAGCTTCGTCAACGGCTTCACTCCAACTTAATGATGGCACATTCGACTTTTTTGTATAACAAACAAGCCAAACAGATTGGCTGGATTGATGGTTTTTTTCTAACCATTGTCTCCAATCTGCTTGACTTTGCGGACAATATGTATCTATTTCTTTGTTATGCATTCTGCTGTACTAACCATTTTAAAATTGATCCGTTTGTCTCCTCCGGTTTTTCCTGCTGAATCCAGTGACCACAATCCAGACTGACAACGTCCAGATTAGGAACGATACTTCTCAGGTTTTCAGACTTTGGAATTGTATCCTGTTCTCCATATATCATCAGAGTCGGCTGATGAATGATTGGCTTTACGTTCGCCATAAGGTGCCAGTTTCTATCAAGGTTTCTGTACCAATTTATAGCTCCGGTAAACCCGGATGATTCAAAGGCAGACACGAATACAGACAGTTCACTGTCTTCCATTAGGGGCTTCCCAAAAGGTTTTTCTGCTCTTGCAAGATTGAGCATTAGCATTCCCGGAGCAGGTGGAGCGGGAGGTATATCTTTGCGGAATATGTTACGCAGGAACCGGGATGTGTTTTCATTCATTATAGCATCTGCAATTCCCATGTGCTTATTGAAATGAACAAAATAAAAGTCTTCTCCAAATAGGGTTTCCATAAATTCAATCCATGGTTGCTCTCCGCGCTCCTGATAAGGTAGGGCTAAGTTTATTATCTTATTGACCCGTTCAGGATACAGTAGTGCCAGATTCCACACAACATTAGCCCCCCAGTCATGACCGACAAAGATGGCATTCTTGTATCCGTAATAATCGAGCAGCGCAATAAGGTCACCAGTCAGGTGCTCTATATCATAATCAGTTACTTCGGTTGGGCAAGATGAGTTACCATAGCCACGTTGATTTGGGACAATGACATGATAACCTGCTGCGGCAAGAGCTGGTATCTGATAACGCCAGGAAAATGCATGTTCCGGAAAACCATGACAGAGAACGATCGGTTTCCCTGAATTTTGTTTTCCTGCTTCAAATACTTCTAATACAACACTGTTAATTGAAATCAGGGTAGGTTTTGGAAATTCGATTTGATTGGATGTTGTACTGGATGATATGTTTCTCATGTTTTTATTGCTTAATAAATTATTATGAGGCAAATTTAAATCTGATTAGTGACAGCAGCATGTCAGTAGCCAGAAGTACTTTAGTGATAATGATCAAAATATTCCTATAAGCTTATTTTGTAATCTTTAAAGGCTTATCTGATTGACCGCTAAAATTGCTTTGTATCGTATCTGAAATAAATTTAAAGATGGCTTTATGACCAGGGTTCTAAATACTAATACTCTTGTCGACATATTTTAATCTGATTTTATTTGTTAACAGTTGTAATTTTAACTGATTTCTACATTTATGAGCAGACTATATTGGATAAGCTTTACTTGTAAATCACCAAATAGGGTGACTTCTATAAATCACTAGAAGTAGTTATGTTTTAGTGTTGTATTTCTTCCTAAATTTATTAGTGTTAATATTATTATGCCATGAAAAAATTACTTACGTTTTTAATGATAGCATATGTCGCCATAAGCTCACCATGTTACAGTCAAACAGATTATTTGAGTAAGGATGGACTAGTTTTACAATATAAAAAGTTGGATAAGATGGGTAGCCGTTATGATGAATATTGTAAAGTAACTTTTGATATTTATCCAGTTGAAGGAATTGTGATCAATAACAATGTCGATAAGGCAGCGATGGTTAACGCAATCCTGGGTTTTGAAGGTCAGGAATGCAATAAAATATATAGTAATGATGGCCCCACAGGCGGGGAAGTGATTAATAAAAAGTTTATTCTTGATATCGCCGGCCAAACCGATCATAAAACTCAATATTGGGTAAACAGATTTGTTCATCTCCTTCCCAATGATAGAATGATGGCAAAGGGGATTGTTGAGGTAAAACAGGACGGGCAGGTCCCGGATCCACAACCATATTTTACCTATGAGCTTATTCCGCAACAAGGTAATGGTTCGGGTAGCCAATCAGCAGAGGAAAGTACAGAAAACAAACCCGTCATGGAAAGACCTGTTTCTACCGATGATTCCGGAAGTAAGTCTCTTATTTTGGGAGAATGGCAAATAATTCGGGAAGTAGTTGTCTATACTGATGGAACAGAAAGGGAGCGGGGGGAACTATTTCAAACTTATCTATTCAAATCTGATGGAAGCGGAACTGATTTTGGAAATGGTGAACAGTTTGATTTTAAATATACCATATCCGGAGATAAAATTAACTGGTTGTACAGTGATGGTGGATCAAGTTCTGATATAGTCAAGCTGGATAATTCAATATTAGTGATTAAATTTTCTGTGGATGATGATAAGTATGGAATAAATTACTGGGTTTCTACCTATAAAAAGGTGGAGAAATAAAAAAATTACTCAAGTCAGCAGTTATCCACATGATAAAAAAACAAAAGTAATATCATCCGAATTTTTTTATTGAACTCCTAAGCAAAAAACTGAAACAGCTACTGGTTTCTGTGTTTAATTATAGCAGCTGTTCAGTTATCTCTAAAAACAACTTTTACGTATAAAAATTGATTCAAGACAAAGTTAGATGTAATAACCTAACCTCAGTAAACCCTTTTATTCCATTGCTATTGTATTTTATAACTAAAATTATTTCAAAAGGACTGACTTCTTTAAGGAGAATACTGTACCAATTATTGTTTTTAATTATAGTTGCTGTTCAGCATTTTATTCATACGTAGGTTCAGCTCCTCTCTTGCCCCAAATTCGCTTTGAAGATAAGAAATGAAGGTTTTTAAAAAATTGTAGCAAACAGAGATTCAACTGCATAAAAACCCGATATATACACAAAATAAACGGGGAAATTCGAATCCCGTATTCTCCACTTCGTGTAATTGAAAAAGCCTTCAAAATATGCTAAAAGCCGATTAATCCTGCAAAATTCATTTTTGCAGGATTTTTTTATGCTAGCAATCGCATAATTTTCAAATAAACTCATAAAGTTTGTGCCAAAATCGTGGTAATTTGAAAAGTAATAGACGAGTTCTTGCCCTAGAAATTAGTGGGGCTTAGTAAGATTTAATACATCTGTTCTAATTATCTATATAATTAATTGAATCGTAGAACTACTACACTTTTTTAAATTTAGTGTAATTCCTTTTGCTGTGAATTTCGAAGGTGTTATATTGCGGGAAATAAATCACAAAAAAAAATTATGGAAGAATATGAAAATCAATCCGATAAAATAATTCGGTTACATTTTTAAAAAGGAATTTTCTCTAATAAAAATTCCTCCCGTATTAACTCAGGCCAGTCTTAATGTACTTTTGCAAGAGGCCAGCAAATTACCTGATTGTCCTTCTGATTTAAAAGGTCTCACCTTTAAAAAGGTTAATATCGAAGTAATCACAACTGAAAAAAAACATATCATGTTTCAAGAAGGAAAGAATCTTCCCAAGCCGGGAGTAGATTCAGTCAAGACAGATTTTGCGAGCAAAGTCCAAGAAAAGGCGAATATCCAAGAGGTAAAAAAAATTGCTTCCAAGGTTAAGAATTCTGTAAATACAGGAAAGCAGTTCCTGAACCAACCCTTAGTACCAACCCAACCAAGTATAGTTCAGGAAAAAGTCTGGGCAAAACAACCTACCTCAAAGATTTTTAATGCTCAGGCAATACCCGAAAGTGATATTGTCGGAATCAATAGAGTAGTACGGCTAGACATACATGTCGAGGGAAAACCAGTTAAGTATTTCAAACATTTTAAGCTTTCACAGAGTGCAGTAAAGCATCATGAATTTGATCTTATACTTGCCCATGATACCTTAGGTGATGCAGAAAACCATAATCTTGAAGAGGCTCAGAATTTTTTAGGAAAAAGAATTACTGTTGTCTTTAAATACAAAGATGTAGACAGTGGACCGGAACGAAATTTCGTCGGGGTTATTACTGAGGTGGGTTTCAGTCAGGAAAAAGGAAGTCTTGGCAATCTGGTATTATCTGGTTACAGTCCAACGATCTTGTTGGATGCTGCGCCCCACATTCAAAGTTTCGGAGGAGCACAGCCGATCAGTTTAAATTCAATTGCTAATGACATTATAAAGGAGGGACTTGGGCTAGGTAAATATGATTTCAGGGTAGATGCCCGCCACGGCAATGTACCTTATAGCTCACAATATGAAGAAACGCACTATAATTATCTTGCACGAATAGCAGAAGCTTATGGTGAGCAGTTTTTCTACGATGGTGAGGTTTTGCATTTTGGGCAGTTACCTCCACAGGAGAAACCGGTAAAGCTTACCTATGGCAGTAATTTAAGTGATGTCAAAATCAAAATGAAAGCGCAGCATGTCAATCCCTCTTTCTATGGTTATAATAGCAGCAAGAATGAAAAATTCAAAGGCGGCGATGCTAAAATTAATCATACTTCTGACATTGCGAAACGCGCTTATGAAATTTCAGAGAGAACATTTCAAACCCCATCACTAAGAGTGGCTCCAATAAAAGCATCATCATTTATGGATATTGATGCCTCTCAAAAAGGAACGGCTGGAAGCAAAGCAGCAGAAGTATTTATCACTTCTGGAAATACAACAGTACCTTTTCTGTATCCGGGTTGTATTGCTGATATTGAAATGCGGAAAACTGATAGTAATGAAACATCTTACTTTACAAAATTAATGTTGATAGAAGTAACTCATGAAGTTGATGCCCGAGGGTATTACGATGGATCATTTCAGGCCATAGCATCTGATACCGGATTTATTCCCAGACCAGAATTTAATACACCAGTGGCTGAACCACAGTTTGGTAAGATTATCTCTAACACAGACCCGCAGAACCAAGGACGTGTCCAGGTTCAATTAGACTGGCAGGGTGGACAGGATACTACAGAATTTATCCGTGTCATGTCTCCTGATGCAGGAAGCAGTGACAAAGTTGGTAAGAACCGGGGATTTATGTCTATTCCAGAAGTGGGGGATCAGGTCATCGTAAACTTTGTTCATAACCATCCAGATCGACCATTTGTTATGGGAGGGATGTATCATGGCGGTATTGGAGCAGGAGGTGGCACAGGTAATAATATTATGTCATTTAGCGGTAGAAGTGGTGCTGAACTGAAATATGACAATGGAGCAGGTTCTATGAATTTGAAAGATCAAGGTGGCGCCAATATGCATTTTGACGGAGCAGGAAATGCAACAACGAGTGCAAATACAAATCATACTGTGAATGCAGGGAGCACGAATATTATCAATGTTGGCGGAAAAAAAGATGCTCCACCACAATCACTGCTAAAAATGGATGCTGGCGGAAACATTATACTGGATGGCAAGACAAGTATTACTTTTCAGGTAGGTGGAAATAAAATTGTGATAGATGGAAAAGGAATTACAGGGACAGTGTCTAAAGGAAATATGAGTTTTGATGCTACAGCAGGAACTTTTACCATCCATAGTAAAGGAATCATGGATATTAAGACAGATGCAGACTTAACTATTGATAGCAAAACATCAAAGATTAATTCCAGTGGTCCGACCAATATCACAGGCGCAGACGTTGAAATTAATAAAGGATAATTATGGAGTTTGGTATTCAGGATATTGGAAAGAAAAGGAGGTATTCATTTTTAAGGGAGGAGCGATATCGTTTCCAGGGTTTGGCCAATGAAAACCATGTTGAAATGGGAATCGAAGTTAATCTTTTATCAGTTAGCAATGGGATTCCAACTTTCAAAATAAATATCTTTCGATATAAGCAAAGTAACTCTGAAGGCGCGTATAGATGGGTAGGTGACATTCATGAAATTAGAAATGAATTAATCTGTACCCTCAATGAAAATGGACAACTAGGTTCAATCCTAAATATTGATGACATACGCAGCAAGTGGCAAACAATTAAGCCTGAATTGATGAAAAGTCATAAGAGGGAAGAGCATAAAAACATATTTATTACTGGGATCTCAGAACTTTTGGATGATCAGGAAAAGTTTTCCACTTCAATGCGATTTGCTCAACCTTATCTTCTTTTGTTTCCTGGTATTCACAATAAGATGTTCAAGAAAGATGAGCCATTTAAAGGATATCGTGAACTTCCAAATTTTCTGGCAGCAGAAAATGTACCCATTATTACAAAAGAGACTCTGTCAGAATTGAGTGATGGTAAATATCAGATTGAAGTTAAGGGCGAAATTGATGAGGAGCATTTTGAGCAGGATAAAGTTACAGCAATGATCAGGATACTTAAAAACCGCCCACGGGTTCCGACAAAGTTGGAATTAGGATATATAGAACGCTATCGTCTAGATGAGTGGCCGTGGTCTGAACAAAGCATGTGTATGAGTATTGCAGAAATTCCAGGTACACTATATCGTGAAGAAAGAAACATACTGAAAGCCATATGATTTTTAAAATTGAGGATATTGTATTTCAGAATGACCGGTATTTTATATTGTTGAATGATAAAGATGCTGAAAAGCTGGCTCTTATATCTTGTCTGGATATCTATGCAGATAATACTAAGATCAAACGCTTGCAGGGCTGTATTGTTTCAGAAATATTAAAGATTCCAGATTTTACTGTCTTGGAATCTAAGGAAGACCTAAGTGAATTGGAGCGGATTTTTAGAAAGATAAGACTTGTAGAAATCAGCACCTGCGTTAAGAACGTTAATAAAAAATAAGTGGATCATGGCCAAAAAATATGTGCCGGAGGGGGCATTTCTTGCCTGCGATAAGGGTACAAGCCCATCGACACTCAGAGTAAGCTTTAATAAGAATACGACGATTTACGATGTACCGATGGCTACAGAAGCAGATAAATTTCCATTCTTTCACCTGAAGCCAATGGGACTTTGCACCTGCCCAGCAAAATGGGCCACAGGAGTAACCTGTTTACCGACCACGCTGCAATGGGACAATCCTAAAGATGGTGTGAAAATCAATGGCAATCGAATGCTTTTGGAAGATTCAACCTGTAATTGCATATTTGGTGGGAAGATCAGTATTTTTTTTGATAGAGCCACAGCGGTAGCTTATGGTGTAGGTGAAGGAAAAATGCCCAGTGATTATATCAAAGAGGGGTTCGATTGGCTTGAACAGAAGACAAAAGAGAACCGAGCCGACAGAAATAAGATGATTCCTGATTGGATGAAACCTATAGCTGGGGCAAAGGATTGGTTTGATGATTTGGGAACAGGATTGGTTGAAGGGGCAGTAAATGGTGTTGTAGGACTTGGAGAAGTAATCTATCAAGTTGGGCAAGATCCTGTAGGAACTGCTGAAGCTATTGGCGGAATGGTCAAAGATGGATATAAAGGAGTCAAAGATGCATACAATTGGACAACAAAACCGGGAAACTTGGAAAAAGCCGCCAATGATTCTTGGGAATGGGCAAATAAAGAAGAGAATTGGGATAAACTAGGCGATGATATCGTTAAAGGTGCTCAAAAAACAGGGGACTGGATTGCCAATAACCCACGGAAAATTGGAAACACAGTAGGGGAATTTATTCCTGATGCTGTAGCTGCAGTCTATACCGCAGGAGGTTCTGTTGCCGCTACTGCTGGAAAAACTGTCTTAAAAGAAGGTGCTGAGGTTGTGGTGGAAAAAACAGTCAAAGAAGTTGCTGAAGCTGGCGCCGAGAAAGTGGGTAAGGAAGCTTTGGAAGCCGGTGCTAAAAAAGGAATAAAGGAAACTTTGGAGCAGTTAGCCAAAAAAGAAAGTGATGATATTGCTGCAGTGGTAACAAAAGAGGCAGATGAATTAGCAGCTGATGCTTTAAAACAGGCCGATGACCTTGGGGATGATGTACTTAAAAAATCAGATGATGTTGCTAATAAAGGTGACGATGCTGTAAAGGCGATTCCACCGTGGAAAGGGCCGACAGATTATTCTGGAATTAATACAGACAGGTTCAAAATTAAACCAAATGCTGATTTTACCTCAGCTCAGAAAAAAGCAATTTATGATGCGAATATGAAACATAATGATGGTATCTTACGTAGCGATTTAGATGGAACTGTATTGGAAATGCCGCAAAAAAGTGTTAAAGGTGTCACGCCATCACAAACTGAGGCACAAGTTGACCATATTAAGGCAAAATCAAAAGGAGGAAGAAATGATCCAAGTAATAATGCTCAGGTTTTGAGTAGAGAACAAAATAGAGCTAAATGGGATAGCTGACGTTTTTTTTGTAAATTCGAATAAATAATTAAATTATGAATATTAATGAAATACCAGGGAATACACCTGTAATAACGACAAAGTATGTAGTTGAAAAAACTTCAGATATTGTTTATGTATCGTTTGATGAAGAGGGTGATTTCCAAGTTTTTAGTGATGAGGGTGCAGATATGGATAATGTAAAAGTAGTGTCACTAAGTGAAATTATCGAATTAGACAAAAGTGTAACGCAATTAGTTGATATAAATAAAGGAGAGAAATTCTATAGAGAAAATATAAATAGTATATGGCAAAAAATACAGTAAGCAACGAGGCGATAAAAGAATTACTTGGTTCTGAAAAGAAAAGTGATTTAAGAAAAGGTGTAAAATTAGCTGTAAATAATGAACTAGTCGACTTTGCAGATGATCTCTTTATCATCATGAAAACTTCTATCTCAGATGCTAAAATGTGGGAGGTAAATTATGATATCATCAGACTTTTAGGAAAAGCAAAATATAATCAGACAATCCCTATTCTTGAAGATATTTGCCGAAAAAATGAAGATCATGATATGGTAACCAGCGCTGCTGCTACTGCATTAAGTAGAATTAGGAGAGCGAGCATAAATGATGTTCAGGAAGTTCAAAGGTTATTAACTTTTGGGAAGTTTGCTGTTATTGATGGAGCATTAAGGTCGATGGGAATTGATAAGGTGATACCTACCGAGAACGAAATAAGTGAAATAATTGGTTTTATCAATGCATTTGAGCCAAAGATCGAAAGAGGATATGCAGATATCAGAGAAGGACTTGCAGTTGCAAGTGCAGGTTGGACAAAAAATGAAACTGTCAATAAATTTTTAGATGATTGTTTGCAATCTGGGGATAGTGCGTTATCAAAGCTGGCTAAAAGTTCAATGAATGGCAAATATGCTGATATAGACTACTAGATCTTTGGATATTATATTTTTTTGATATACCTCTTGCGTTTTAATAGGGTTATGGAGAATATATTACTATGAATTTATATGAAGACTATAAAAACTCTGACAATATCCTAAGCTAATATGGTGTTTTTTTTACAGCATAGGTGAAATGTACAATTCTTAAGTATCTTCATGGTCTTGAATTGTATATTTCGTTTGCTTTTTCAATTGCTGAAATAGTGGCTAATTGTCCTGTTGCAAAACCTTGGTCACTTCTTAGAGGTTTAGCCATATTTAGTTCCCAGTAAAAATGAAAAGCATCATAATAGGTGTTGTTGATCGTCAGTACAATGAATACTGAATCCAGCCATTCAATAATTAAAGTGGTCTGGAATTTATCAGCAAGGCTATTAAAGCCAGTATCCGGATGAAATATTATCTCGTCTTTCATCCATTTGTCGAAGTCTGTTTTTGCTTTTCCTGTTAACATAATTCTATTTTCATAACCTCCTGTAATCAATTTTTCAGGTAAATATAAATGATAATAATGGTCTATAGACATAACAGCTGACAAAAATCAACATCTTAGCAAAGTAGGACTTAATCAGGTAATGCCATTTCTAAAAAATCAGCATTAATCTAAGGGTAAGAAACTAATTTATCTTTGTTTTTTTATCAAAATCCTATAAAAACCGGGGCAATTGATGGAATTCTGTTTTGTTATGGAGATGACTTATTTCATATGGACAACACTTCATACTCTTGTTTTTCAATGGTTGTGTTTGAATCTAAGCTATTTACAAATTTTGTTTAATATTACCTGTTAATGCTAATTAGAATAATTAAAAATAAATAAGTCTTTTCCTTTGGGAATCCATAGGGAACCTTTAATTTTGCTGTTTATAATAATTATAAATAATGAAATTATATCAGCGTATTTTTATCTTTCTCATTTTTATTCTTTCAATTTCTCTTATCCGGGCACAGGATACTGGTTTTTCGGTTCAGGGAGTTGTACAAGATCACACAAAACAGGGGCTAAGCGGTGTGAACATTTTTGTTGAAAACACAAAAATTAAAACACAAACCGATCAAAACGGAAATTTCAGGATTAGCTACAAAAAAGGAGAAGCTGCATTGATCTTCAGTCTGGATGGGTACAAAAAGCTCAGAAGGAAAATGAACTTCAGCGGCGAAATATCTCCGGTCAGTATTCAGCTGGTTGCGGACCAGGCGGCTGTAGAAGAGGTCATAGTACACGGAAAAGGTAAAGTGAAAGCACTGCAGGACGGTGCTTTTACTGTAAATGCTATAGATGTGGCTAAATTGGCCAATACCACAGCCGATCTTAATCAGGTTCTGAACAGAACCACAGGGATTAAAGTTCGCCAGCAGGGTGGTATAGGTTCCGACTATAACTTCTCTATCAACGGAATGTCTGGTAAAGCCGTGAAATTCTTTATAGATGGTGTTCCTTTGGAAATGCTTGGAAAAGGGGTAGACTTGAGTACACTGCCAGTCAACATGGCAGATCGTGTAGAGATTTATAAAGGCGTGGTTCCTATTCATCTAAGTACTGATGCAATGGGGGGAGCAGTTAATATTATTACTCCTGGAAGCAGCAGGAATTACCTGGATGCTGGTATAAGTGTAGGATCTTTTAATACACAGCGTATCAATCTGAACGGACAATTTAAAGATGATAAAACCGGGGTTATCCTACGCATCAACAGTTTTTATAACCACTCGGATAACAACTATCTGATGAAGGATATGAAAATCTGGAATGCTGCCAAAAATGAATATGAGTTTAGAAATCTAAAACGCTTCAACGACAGATATCAATCTGTTTTTGGGATGGCTGAAGTGGGAGTTGAAAACAAAAGCTGGGCAGATTCTTTCTTTGTAGGAATGTCACAATCACTTTTCGATAAACAGATACAGACGGGCTCTAACCAGGAAGTAGTATATGGTGGGGTAAAGCAAAACGGAGAAGCTTATAATTACTTTATGAAGTATAAGAAAGCCAACCTCTTTAATGACCGTCTGGATGTGAATGTGTATGCCGGTTTTTCTAAAAGCGTCCAGAAAGCAACCGATACCCTTATGCGTAAATATAGCTGGGATGGTAGTTTCGAGCCTTCTGCTACCAGTGAAAAAGGGGGAAGAAGTATAATAATGCAGCATGAAGACCGCCTTTATTCACAGGTAGGGGCTACTTACAGAATAACTGAGCATCATAAGCTTATCTTCAACTATGTACTCGATTATCTTAAGAATACCACATTCAATCAGCTTGAAGAAAGGAAAGAAGATGTACCTCCGGCGAAGATGACCAAGCAGATTTTGTCTATGGCTTATCAACAGGATTTTTTTAATAAGCACTGGACGAATATTTTCTTTGGTAAATATTACAGTGTAGGACTGCAGAAAATGGTTTTCGATCCGGTAACCAGAACTGATTATCCGGCAAAAGATAATTTTAGCAACTGGGGATACGGTTTTGCAACCACTGTAAAGATTACGAGAGAACTGGGGATAAAAGGATCATTTGAACGTTCTTACCGTTTGGTAGAGCCACAGGAAATCTTCGGAGATGGGGTTGCTGTAACCAGTAACATGAATCTGAAGCCTGAAACCAGTAATAATGTAAACGTTGGTTTGTATTATAATCATCATTGGGGGCAACATGCCTTCCGTATAGAAGGTGCCGGATATATACGGGATACAAAGGATTTTATCTACACGGTTCCTAATTTGTACAACAGTACTTTCAAATATGAAAACCTTTCCAATATCTTTACCCGAGGACTGGAAGGAGAGGTGAGTTACCAATACAAAAGACTCCTGAATGTGCTGATGAACGTGAGCTATAATAAAGCTTATGACAATACAAAATTTGCCAACAACAGTGAAGATGTAGTTTCAGCAACTTACAAAAAAGATGTTCCCAACCAGCCCTGGTTATTTGGAAATATGAATGTAAGCATTGGTAAGGACGACTGGCTGCAGAAAGACAGCCGTGTAGAGCTTTACTACGGACTACAGATGACCGAGTGGTTTTACAAAAACTGGAAATCCTATGGGAATCCACAAAATATTCCGGTGATTCCCAGACAAACTTTGCACAATATAGGGATCAGCTACTCCATGAAGAACGGAAGGTATAATTTGGCCTTCGATGTAACCAACCTCAGTGATGCGCTGGCTTATGACAACTTCAAACTTCAGAAGCAGGGACGTGCTTTCTACATAAAATTCAGATATCTACTTAAGTAAAAAACGATGACACAATATTTTAAAAACAGTATATTTTTACTGCTCGCATGTTTATCCATCATTAGTTGTGAACGCGAACCAGGCTCCGGAGGCTCCGAAAGTGGTGAAAAAGACTATCAATATTTTCTGCTTTCCGCATTAGGAAGCTGGCCGAATACCGTACATTATATGACGGCTACCAACGACCTTACCAAAGGCGAAATGGATATTACCAAAGAAGGAGACGAGATCAACTCCAAAGGAACCTATTCTTATATTGTTAAAAACGGGTTTATCTATAACTACAAAACAGATCAGGGAATCTTCAAAAAATTTAAATATACTCAGGATCGGCTGACGACTGTAAAAGAAGTTCCTTTTACCTATATCAGTGATATATCCAGCTATGTATGGATAGATGCTAATACGTTGGTTATTGTAGGAGAAACAGGCGATGGTCAGCATATACGTTATACTGTTTTCAATACTTCAGACCTTAGTATTATCCGTCAGGGGGAGATTGAAGGATTTCAGCCTTTCCCAACGGCTTATAATTTCTATTCGCTGGGAGCTATGACCTATATAGATGGACATATCTATTTGCAGTATAGCTTCCGCAATGGTAAATGGATCACTCCGGATTATTATAATTTTGCGGTAATCGATTATAAAAACTTCAAAGTAATCAATTCGGTAACTGACAGCCGAAGCTCTGGCGTGGCTAATGGATCACCTTATTTCAAAACTACTTTTACGAAGGATAATGAAGCCTTTTATTATACCTGCTTTCCACGTGTAGGAGCCGGATCAAATAAAATTTACCTTTTCAGGGCTCTTAAAGGGGCAACTTCGCCAGACCCAGGGTATCAGATTAATCTTACCGACCTGGTAGGAGGTAAATCTCTGGAAACAGTGATCGAGTATATGGGAGACAATAAGATGGTGGTTCTCTACCGTGATCCCGCATTAGGGAATGTCTATAATGGCCGCTATGCTATTATAGATATCGAAACCAAACAAGTAGTCCGGGTATTGGATGAACTGCCGGGTGATGAACCGTATGAACAGGGGATGTTTGTTCGGAATAAAAAGTTATACATTGCTGTCAATGCCAATAAAGGGGGGAACTATGTATGGATCTATGATCTGCAAACTGACAAAATAAGTAAGGGAATGAAGCTTCCGGATAAGATTTCTGGATTTGCCCGTTTCGATAAGTTTTATGACTGATCATAGCCTATCAATTTCGTGGAAAATATAGCCTATCGATTTGATTAAAAAGCTGTTCTCAAAATTATTGAGAACAGCTTTTTTTGTTTCTGCTTAAACCACCACAGCTCGGTTAGAATAACGACAAGTAATGTAAACTTTTTGATACTACTAAGAGCCAAGCCTTGTCAAGGTTACTAACCTTGACAAGGCTTTATGTTCTAAAGCTTGTAATTGAATGACAGTGTTACCACTCGGCTGTCCAGATTGTATTTCTGTCGGATAGTAGAGCTGAAGTTATCTCCTGTTACACGGTAATTATTGGTTTTTAATAAGTCTGTCACTGCTAGTTTTAATGTTGCTTTATCCTTCCATAATGTTTTTGAAACTCCCAATGTCAGGTCAAAGTAAGCATCGCGGATAAACAAACCAATATTTGATTTCGAGAAATATTGGGCGTTAGCCTCTGCTTTTATACCTTTTGCAATGCTGAAACTGTTTTGTGCATTGAGTGTAAAGGCAAGTTGTGAACTGTTTACCGCGTAATTCTGATAATTGCCTTTGTATTCAGTATTGAATACATTAAGCATGGAGGTAAGCGACCAAAAGTTGAAAAGTTTTGTAGTAGCCGTTATATTGGCACCATAGACATAAGACTTGTTCAGATTGTCCTGAGTTTTCACCAGGATTCCCGTATCCGGCTGGTAGTTGTATACTTCCGTCATTACGTCGTTTGTGACACTGAAGTAAGCTGATGCTATAATGTATTTCCCCCAGGTATACCCCAATTCTGTGGCGTGTGTAAATTCAGGATTTAAATTTGGATTTCCTTGCCAATAGTTGAACGGATCATCATAAAAACGGAACGGATTAAGGTCAAAGTGGCTCGGCCTGTTAATCCTTTTACTGTACGAAGCATAGAATCCATGCTGATCATTGACCTGGTATTTGATGGATGCACTTGGGAACAGGTTCGTATAATTTCTTTTTTGCTGTTCCTGGGATGTTTTCTGGTTGATATCCGTGTCGGTCATTTCCGTTCTCAATCCCAGTTGAAAAGTCCACTTCGTCAGATTGAGCTTATAATTGGCATACAATGCGTGGATCTGTTCTTTGTAAACATATTCGTTACTTGCCTGATTATCATGTATCCATTCTTCACCTTGCTGTATAAAATACTCTGAAGGGTTATTATTAGACTTTATAGTGGATTTCAGTCCTGTTTCCAGACTGTGTCTTTCACTAAAAGGGAGGGTAAAGTCTACCTTAGCATTGAAGACTTTCAGGCGGGAAGCGATATTGCCTCTTCTGTTGTTAAACTGCTCTGTTCCCTCATTTACCAGTGCCTCTGAAAACTGATTCTGAAGGGAAGTGAAACGCGAAGTTTCGTATTCCAGATCTACATCTACCTTATACTCTTTATCATTAAAAATGTGTGTTCCCTTTAGATTATAGGTGTAATCGTACCAGTTTTCTTTGCTTTTATTATCTGAGACTACCTGAGCAAACAGATGGTCTGCAGGTTGAAATATACTGTTTTCACCTTTCGAAAAATCTTCATATCGTCCTATTTTAGCATCGAATAAAGCACCGATACTTGTTTTGTCACTGAAAGCATAATCTGCTCCGAATTTAAAGTTATTGGAGGTTAAAGGCTCATTGGTTATAGAATGCTGATCTGTTTTCCGCGTCATTTGCTGAGGTTGTTTCTCATCGTAGAAAACCTGGCTAAAGTCCCGTCTTTCTTCCTCCCCACGGAAAGTATAACTATAGTCTCCATGCAGAGAGAGTTTCTTATGGGTATAATTAAGGCTTAACCCGGTATTAAGTCTGTTTTTTCGGCCTCTTCCGCCGTTCAGATAATAGGTGCCGCTAATTCCTTCCAGGGAGCTCTTTTTCAGGACAATATTAATGATGCCTGCATTTCCTGCAGCATCATATTTGGAAGAAGGGTTGGCAATAATTTCAATATTTTTAACCAAAGTAGAATTGGTAGAGCGCAGCAGGTTAGCAAGCTCCTTAGTCGACAGCGAGCTCAGTTTACCATTAATCATGACACTGACTCCTCTCTTACCGCGTAACGATAATTCGCCTTCCTGCGAAACCACTACACCTGGTGTTTTACCCAACAATTCCAATACAGTAGTTCCATCGGATAGGACACTGTTTTCTACATTAAAAATCATCTTATCGGCTTTCTGCTGAAAGACCGCTTTGTTTCCTTTGATAACGATGCCGCTAATTTCTGAAGTTTTTTCTGTCTGCAAAGAATCGTTCTGGCTTTCCGTTTGTCCGTAGGCATTCAGGCTCGCCATTAAAGGTAGCCATATATAGTGTTTCTTCATGATAATGGATTTAGGTTGTTGTTTTCTTTTTATTTCTTCGGCCCCACCAGATCATAAATCCAGTTACCGGCAATGAAGCGCAGAATAGACTCATGATAAAAGCCAGTATTTTGCCGGGCATTCCGAAGAAGGCTCCCACATGCAAGTCATAGGTAGCATCTGTAGCCCTTTCAGCCATAGGTTTGTCTTCGTGAGGACGGCTAAAGAGAATCTTCCCTGAATGTTCATCGAAAATCATCATGGAAGATTCGGCATAGGTGAATTCTTTTTCCTTGATCCAGATGCTTAGGTTATCGTGTTGATGATCTGCCTCAGCATGATCTTCCAGATCAATTCCAAAGGAATAGGCTTTCGGGTAATGGGTTTTTACCTGTTCTATGATGCGGTCTATCGTTGTTGTAGTTTCCACAGATTCCGGAGCGGTAGTTTTGTAGTGGCTATAATCCGGAGTCGCAGAGGAAAAGCCGTTCAGTAATGCATATAACCACAGTTGGGTAATACGGAACGAATACATAATCCCGGTAATGGCTACAACAATGGCCAGAAAGGAAGAATAAAAACCAAGGATGTTGTGTACATCATAGTTTTTGCGTCGCCAGCCTTTTACCTTCTCCCAACGGAACCATAGGCGCTGTTTGCTCATCTTTTTATTCTTCGGCCACCACAGGATAATCCCGGTAATCAGCATGATCACAAAAATAATCGTGGAGACCCCCACAATAGTACCTCCAACTTTATTGCTCAGCAAGAGTGAACGGTGCAGGATCATGCAGATAAAGAAAGGATTGTTTTTTACATCGTATATCTCGAGGACTTTTCCGGTATATTGGTTTACATAAACGTTTTTATAGATAATAAAAGTATTGAAGTGGTTCCAGCCATCCCGGTTAACTTTGAGCAGACTGAATTGGTAGGAGCGGGCAGGGTCTATAGGAATGGTAACCTCTTCTGTTTTTACGATCTCATTTTTCAACTGGGCGTTGACCAGGTCTTTTAGCTCTCGGATTGGGATAGGCTTCTTATGCTGAATATCTTTTTCCCCATGAAAGGTATGTTCTTTACGCAATGCAGCCGTAATATCTTCATTGAAAACAAAAAAAGCCCCTGACAGAGAAACAATCAGCACAATAATGCCGGAAAGCAGGCCAAGCCATAGATGAGCTTTCAGAATATATTTTTTGAAGGTTCCCTTTGACTTCTTTTTACCGGTCTGCTGCATTTTTATTGTTATTTAGTCTTATTAAAAATAAATGAACTGCAAATATAGCTTTATTTGTATAATTCCAAACATTGGGAAAGCGTTATTTCACCTGAAAAACCTGATTTTTATTAGGATTTAAGGGGTTTGATCATACAACAGGGATGATTAATTTCTAAAAGGAGAGATTAAAGCAGGACAATGTGTGTATCTAATGTAAGTGCGAAAAAGAAGTTTTTGTAATTCGTAGACATATTGTATTATTCCCCTACTACAGAAAGTCTGTAACTTTTAAATTATTTATTTAGAAGTTAGGGTTTTTGCCTGTTAATAGATTGATAAAAACTGAAGCAGCTGCTACTCAATTTGAAGGACTGTGAACATTTTGTAACAGCTGCCCAGTCATTACATACATTACATTTGATATACAAACTTAACAAAGACTTAGAGACTTGGGAGTATACAAATCATTCAGGAACTTGCTGGTTTTGTTACCACGGAAATTTTATCATACGACTTATCTTAATTTTCTTTTCAGATAATAATAACGGTATAAAATACTGTCACTCCAGACTATAAAAAGAAGAAATCCGGAGGTAAATAATAAAGTCTTTATATAGAATACTTTGTATAATAGTCCGCCTATAATACATCCACAGAAAAAGCATAAGATAATGGCAAGTTTCAAAAAAATGCTTTTTTTAATCTGCCGATGTCTTATACCTACGTTCTTAAAAAACAGTTGTGATAGGTCAATTCCCAGATCAGTAAATAAACCTGTAAGATGAGTTGTTCGCACTACCGACAGAGATACTCTGGTAACCAAAGAGTTTTGGATTCCCATTGCAAAAAGAAGTATGTAAGCAATACTATCCTGTGAACTGATAAGCTTCATTTCTTTAAAACCCGATAATCCTACAAAGGTGAGAAGTCCGGTTTCTATGAGAATAGGAACCAGATGCGGGCGCTTTGTTTTATGAGCTGATAAAAATTCAACAATAAAGCTGGAGATAAAAGAGCCCATTAGGAAAAAGAATATGAAAAGCAGATATATAAAAGCCGGGAGGTGTTTCTTAAATAATATTTCCTCGGAAAAAAAAGCAAAGTGTCCCGTTATATTGGTAGTGAGGATCTTTACAGATAATACCCCTACAATATTTACTGTACCCGCTACAAAAGAAAGAGCTGATGCAAGTTTTAAATTATGGAAATAGGTTCTTCTTTTCCCTTTATGCCGAAACATCTGTTCTGTATTATTTAAAAATAAAAGCCTTCAATTTTGGAAAGAAGCATCATTATATTTAAGCTCATTTCTCTAAGAAAAAAGTATTACTACAAAAAAGATTGTAGTAATACTCCCAAAAAAATATATAATATCCAGACCGCATATCATGGGCAATACTGCCTTAATTGCTGATTTGTCAGTTGTGTAATCAGAAGGTCTATAGAATCTTAGTGATCTATCTGCTTTCTGAATTGGGGTAACCTGCTGTCATTAGACAGGTACCATTCATTTCGGATTTGATTATACTGTTTTCTTCCAGAAGTTCAGTAATCCATTACAGTCAGTACCAACGATATCAAAACTGCTAGGAATCTCATCCCATTTACTCCAATACGTAACCAGGCGGGTTCCTACAGGAGTTTTATCAAGTTGTTCTTTTACATAGTCGGAATAAGCATAATATAGATCTTTCTCCGGCATTACCGTATTGTCGATTAAACATGTGGTATCTATATTTTCATAAAAAGAATTAAAAAAGTAGAAGGCATCATAATCCAAAAAGGAAATTTCATTGATATTGGCATGGATAAACTCTACGTTATTGATTTTATTACGGGAAGCTATTTTTTTTGAGATCTTCGTGAGGGAAGCTCTTTGTTCAACACCGAAAAACATCCCTTTGGTAGAGGCTGCTCCCACCAGGCAAAACTTTCCGACACCGGCACCAATATCCAAGATTTTAGTATCAGGCTTCTGAGCGAGATATTCGGCGGCCAGTCTGGCAACAGCAATGGGGGTCCAATGACGGCTTGCCAGCTCTTTTATATGACTAGGGTAAAGTTCATTAAAAGTGCTGTCTTTAACATCAAGATTTAATTTGAGATCATTAAAAATCATTTGATAAGTTGAATATATTCTTTATTAGTCAAAAACTCACTGGTGCAAATATCGGCTGAAATACTTAAAAACCAATAGCTATAAGGAGCTATATTGATATGTGAAGGATTTTCGTTCAGCATGATATTGACATCCGTAATGGTAAATTCATTGGGTAAAATAAGGGGGAACGTTTTGTGCATTCCATAAACAAAGCCCCATGTTTTTTTTTCTTCTATGGTATTTTCCTCCAGATTGAATTCAATGAGATTGATCTCACCTATTTCCTTCTGGGCAAAATCGGTAATGCCTATGCAAAAATCATACAATCCTATTTTTCTAAGCCATAAGTGATTTTCAGTATAATAAAGATTTTTAGGAATAAGCATAGGAATCAAATCTGTTTTTTATGAATGCTATTTCTTTGTGATCAGGTTTTCCATTATTGACCAATCAAGGAGGCATAGGATTTGGCTCTCAATAATCCCTCTGTATCAAAAATATTTTCGATTCTGATTTTGATCATCCAGCCTTCTCCATAGGGATCCGTATTCACAAGTTCCGGGTTGGCTTCCAGTTTGGGATTAATCTCCAGTATTTCTCCGGGAACAGGCAGGAAAAGGTCTGATACGGTTTTTACGGCTTCCACACTTCCAAATACCTCATGCTGTTTTAAATTTTCCCCCAGGGTCTCGATTTCAATATAAACAATATCACCTAATTCATGTTGTGCAAAATCGGTAATTCCAATATAGGCTGTATTATTTTCTAATCTTACCCATTCATGGTCCTCCGTATACAAGAGGTTTTCAGGAATCTTCATTTTTTTATAATTCTTTATTTAATTGATGTATTCAGCAGGACTGGCCCTCTGTCTAAATTTCATAGCCTGCAAAAGACTTTATTTGTGCTCTTAGTAGGATATGTTAAAGTCAATTTAATTGCTTCTGTAAAAGTAGATCGTTTAGCTGAGACTTACGATGATCTAGATCGTCATAAAATTTGATTTAAGTCAAATTGCATAGCTGAAAATTGCTTAATTTTGTTGTAACCTATGATTTCAAAATTTATCTTTAATAATCAATACCTTTTTGACGAACTGCCGGACAGTGATAAAGAACTGCTTCAGGGCGTAATGCAGAATAGGAATTATCGCAAAAATGATGCGATATTTACTGATGGAACTATACCCAGTGGTATTTTTTATTTAAAAGCAGGAAAAGTAAAAAAGTATAAAGTAGATAATGAGGGGAGGGAGCAGATCATTTATATTTACAATTCAGGGGAGTTTTTCGGATATTCAGCTATTTTAAGCAATGAATGCTATGGAGATACCACACAGGCTCTTGAGAATTCGATGATCTCATTTATTTCAAAAGAAGACTTTCTCAAGTTACTTGATACTTCCGTAGTATTTTCAAGATTGCTTTTAAGAAGCCTAAGCCATGAGTTCAGTGTGATGGCAAACTTGATGACGGTATTGTCACAACGTACGGTCAGGGAAAGGGTAGCCCTCAGCCTCCTTATTTTGCATAATAAATATACAGGGAGCGGAACAGAGGACCCTGTATTCATTACCCTGTCCCGTGCAGACTTAGCCAATATGGCTGGTACGGCAAATGAAACATTGGCCCGCATACTTCATGATTTTAAAAAAGATCAGCTTATCTTAATGGAAGGCCGGAAAATACAGGTGCTCAATTTTAAAATGCTGACACAGATAGCCAATTTCATGTAAATGATTTCAAAAATTAATTACAGGCTTTTATTTTGTCTTCCCTAATGTAAATAAAACTGAAACAGCTGCCAAGAGTGGTGCATAATAAAATTTTCCTTGACAGTTGCTCAGCTTTTAAGAAAACTCAATTAACAAATGTAATTAAGATTAGCTTGGTTAGAGATTCATATATTATCTAATCGCTTGCCTGTTTTATTTGGAGAATCAGGCTTATTAAAAATGATGAAAAGGCAATTTACTCCGGATTCTAAAACCAAGAAGCAAAAGAAGTCCAGCTACCCAATCCCTTCATTTCTCCTTTTGCTCTTGAACCCTAGTTTGTAATAATGTATAAATAGTATAGAAAAACTATAGGATAAAGGTAAGCGATTACTGGCTGCTGGAGTAGATGTATTTTATCGCTTTGCTTGCCATTTTTATAAAGCCTGAAATTTTTTATGTGATCTTGTTTTAGAATTTGGTAGAAGAAGATGTTGTAAATATTGGATTATAAATGATTTATATAACAGGATGAATAATTTGGCGTATGTATTACCCTGTGACATATGATATTTTTGCATCCTTTATAGTAAAGCACTTTTTATGAAAATTTATACTTTTAAAAGCATGCTAATGCTTAGTCTTGGTACTTCCTTTATTTCGCTTCAAGCCCAGACATCCCCCAATTTAGAATTTGCTGTCCATTCCGGTGTTCAGAATCCCCAAGGTAATGGCCCGGTGTATACTGCTTCTGTGAATTTTGTTAAAAATGTGGATAATCCTTCAGGTACTTCTTATGCTATATATCACCCTGATCTTAAGGTTGATTTCGTTTTATCAAATCAACAGTACAACTCAGCGGTAATAATGGGGTACAATATTAACAATACCAGTATTCCTGTTTTCCCCAAGATCAATTATATTGGCAGTCCGAATAATAGTGATTTTACTTCTTCGGGGGCACCTACGGGAAAAGGGATCAATGTAAAAACTAATAATGGGGTCTCTCTTTTTTACAATACTTCTGTTTTAGGAGGAAAATCAACTTTTGGTGTGTATCAAATGGCTGATCTTACTATTAATTTTAACCGCCCGGTTGATAATCCTGTTCTGCATATCGGAGCTATGGGTGCATTTCAGGATCAGATGGGAATGGCGGGTGGTTTTGATTTTGTAGACGCTAATGTACCTGTCTCATTCACACGACTATCTGGTAACAACGCTAATTTTTCCGTGACAGCAACAAGTATGAAAAATTCATCAGCTCATCCAAATGATGTTGGATATGAGTCTGCTTCCGGCTCTGTTCTTATAAAGGGCAAAGGAATTACTTATATAAAATTGAGAATGTCAGTAAGAGGAGATGGGGGTGAAGCTTCATGGAAGGTGGGATCCGGAGATTTGATTACCATGGGAATTTCTGTTTTGGAAAGTGACCTTGCCATTACCAATGCGATAGATAACAGTTCCCCCCACATTAATGATATAGTAACATTGACCATAAAGGCTAAAAATAACGGAGTATCAAACAACACAGGAGTTGTTGTCAGCAGCCTGCTTCCTGATGGATATTTAGTAATCAACGCTTCTGCGGGATCAGGAAGTTATGATACAAATACCGGGCTTTGGAATATAGGGGTTCTCAATGATAATGAAGAAAAAGTTCTTGTTATCCATGCTAAGGTTAAAAATGTAGGGTCTTATACGGTAAATTCTTCTATTTCAGGAGAACTCCGAGATCCTCAGGAAGGAAATAATACAGCATCAATTACTCCCATGATATCTGGAAAAGGAGTTTGTTATAATGATCCCAATATAAACAGTGTGGGTACAGATTCCAAATTTGGAATAACGCTGTTAAAGAGAGCAGGAATAACAGGGGATAACTGGCCTATGATCAGGAAGTCAGCTCATATGGTTCTTGAGTCTGATACCAAAGGTTTTGTGATTACACGTATGGCAAAATCAGATTTAAATAAAATCGTTGTACCCGTTGAAGGGATGATGGTATATGACACAACAGATAAATGCCTGAAAATATACTCAGATGACCTATGGAGTTGTTTCTCGACACCGACTTGTCCGTGATAATACTCATACATTCTATATTTTTAGAGGCTGCAATACAGGAATAGAGTAGATATAGGGGTTGAAAAAACAAAATGAGCGACAGGTATTTTTAAAATATGAATTTTGCAGTTAGGTCATGTTCATCGATAGATTTAAGATCTGAGAAGCTTTTGGATTTCTTTCTGGTAGTTTGTATTGCGTTTTCTTATTTTCAAAGACATTAGAGTAAGCAGGGTGAGAACAATTAACCCTGCTATCACTGAAGTGGCAATCAGATAATTGTAGCGAGAGATTATTTCCCGGTTTTTTCTCTGAGTTTCTATGATATGTGCATCAATGGCATGGTCAATAGAACTGAGTTCACGCTGTTCTCTTTTATAACGGGTTTCAATATACTTTCTGCTGAATTGTTGATACTGATCCTGTTCTCCCATAGCCAGATAATTATCGGCCATATCTTTATAAATACCTTCATTGAGGGTAAGGTCTCCTGATTCTTTTCCCAGCTCCTGTGCCTTGATCAGCAGTTCCAGTGCGGCTTGATTCTGGTGTTTCTGTTTATGTACTTCGGCCATACCTTTTAAAGCAAAAGATTCCAGACTTTTAGCTTTAATCAAACCAGCAAAATCCATTGATTTTATGAATGCCTGTTCTGCTTTTTCGTGCTGGTTGAGACTGAGATAACAGTATCCGATATTATAGTACATAATACTCTGATTAAAGTAAGTCGTCTTTTTTTGTTTTACCTTTTCAAAATTTTTTACAGCAATTATAAACTCTTGAAGTGCAATTTCAGGATTGGATTGGCTTTTATAAATCATTCCCCGTAAAGCATAGCTTCTGGCCGTTTCAAAATATTTAAAAGAAAGGCCTTCAGGAAGTTGAGCCAGATATTCGTCTGCTTCATCCAAAGTCTCAAGGCTTTTACTGTAGAGTTCCATCTGCTGGAATTGAATGGCCGCCAAAATAAAGAAGCTGGTTTGTACCTTAAGATCGCTGGTCTTCCGTACCAGTTCCCTTGCCTTTAGAATATGTCGCAGCGATTCATCAAAATTTCTTTTGGCTATTTCTGCAGTAGACAGAAGCAGATAGATTTTGATGGATTTATTGATGTCCTTTTCTTTTTGAAGTAGCTTTTTTCCTATACCGATTGCATTATCGGGATTATTGTAAATCTCCTGATTGGCTTTTTTGAGCAGGGAATCATCAGAAATCTTCTGTCCAAAGGCAGGAACCTGGCAGAGCAGTATGATAAGCAGCAGAATTCGGGTACTTAATTTCATGATCTTTTATTTTTAATGATTTCCTGGATATAAGTATTGGGAGACATTCCTGTTACAGATTTAAAAACATTGGTAAATGCACCATGTGAAGAGAATCCTGAATGTTCTGCAAGGTAACTTACCTTGTAATTTAGATAGGCAGGATCAGTCTTTAGGAGATGGGCAACGTGATTAATTCGCAGTTCATTAATATAGGCATTGAAATTTTTCTCTTTATGGGTGTTAATGACCTCTGAAAGGTACTTTGTATTGATCCCAATCTGGGCAGAAAGAACTGAAATTGACATGTTTCTGTTCAGGTAACTATCTGTCTGTTCCCATTCTTTCAATTTTTGAAGAATTTCATCTTCCTTTTCTTTAGAAATCTTTGAAGAATCTTTTTCCTGATTTTTATTTACCTTTTGAATTTCGGTTTTTGGAGCCTGTATTGCATTTTCTCTTTCCTTGAGATTCTCGAAAAATCCAAGTTGCTTTTTCAGATCTTTATTTTTTCCTGATTCATATACAAAGTAAACTGCGGTCGCTAAAATAAGAAACAGAATAAGGGTGACCGTAAGTCTGAGCTGGCTGAGTTTTCTTTGCCTCTGAAATTCAATGTTCTTACGATGATAGGTTTCAACCAGTTTTACAATAGACTGAATTCCTTCTTTCTTGCTGGAATCTATCTTTGTTTTCTGATCTGTATACAGGTTATTGTAATAATAGTACTTTTCATCATTATTGAGGGCCAGATAATTTTTGGAATACAGTTCATAAAAAATGACTTTAATATCATGGTAAGGGAGTTTTTCAATTTTTGAAAACCCTTGATCAAGGTATTTCACAGCTGTAGCATACTCTTCTTTTATGAAAAAATAGCGGGACATACTTTCATGGGCAAATGCTGAAAGGAAAGCATTATCTCCATGGTTTTCTATATCCTGTATGACGGTATCCAACAGTTTTTTTGACTCTTCCAGTTTGTTTAGCTTCATCAGAAAAGTAGCGCGAAAGATGATGTTTTCCTGTCCTAAAATCCGTTTTTCCTCATTATGGCCATCGAAATGCAAATACTGGTTGCTTTTATCAAGATACTGCAGAGCTACTTCATAATTCCGGGTAACTCCAGCATTGATAGCTTGTAGCTGAAAAAGCTTTGCAAGAGTCATTCTTTCCTTCAGATGACTGCTTTTTAAAAGCTCACGATCGGCCAGTATCCGGGCAATGATTTTTTTTGACTGATCATATAACCCTAAATTCTGATACTGATCAGCCAGGTTGTAATCCCCGAACAGCTGAATGAAATGAGAGGCTTTTTCTTTTTGGCCGCCCTCTTCCTTTTGGTTGGATATATTAACTGCCTGAACATAATTTCCCTGAAGGGCGTAAGCCTGAGAAATGATCTTCCTGAGGATTATTTTATGTTCCGGATTTTTATCACTAATCAAAAGACTTTGTGAATAGCTGATGCACTCATCCGGATTTTGATATAATTTCTGAAAAGCTTTATCTGTTGAAATACTAAAATCGGGACCGGACTGTCCGGGTATAAAAATTGAAAACAACAATATGAAAAATAATATCCAGGTATTACTTTTCAGTATTTTTTGTGGCAGATCGTTTCTGTTGTATTGATTTTCCTTTGGTATCCCCGGCATCTGCCTGTTTTAAATGTCATTTTTTAATAGCTTGATTGTTAGCTGAATACATTTTTAATTCTTGTAAAATGTATGAATTATGCAAGCTAATTTCTTTATCCGGGGCAAATATAACGCTAATATTGTTTAAACCTTTAAGTTGATTAAAAATATTAGACTTATTTGAAGATTTTAGTGAAATTATGATACTTATTAAGTGTTATAGCTAAAAAAAATAATGATGCTTCTATAATGTTTTGATAAATACATAAACTATAGAATGGAAAGGATCCTGGTTCTTTATGTAGGCATAACCGGGATACAATTATAGGTAAGATCATATGGATGACCATGAAATTCTTCAACAATACGATACTATTCTTAACTCTAAAAAATAAAAAATGAAAAAGCATTACCTATTATGGATGATTTTACTTATTCCGTTTTTACAATTGAATGGGCAGACGTACTGTGTGCCGGTTGCAGGAACATCCTCCACCTATTATTTGAAAAATGCCATTTTTTCGGATCAGGGAGCTTTGTATTATGATGCCGCTGCCTATCAGGCTTATGTAGACAATTCTGCAGGCAATACAGTAACCTCGTATCCGGGAGGTACCGTGAAAGTGCATCTGGAATTCGCAGGAGGAGGAACCAAATCTTTGGTCTGGGTAGACTGGAATGCCAACGGGGATTTTAATGATTTCTATGAAAACCCAATAGGAACGTCTCCTTATTCGGTTGTAGATGACCAATTCTTTATTCCCCCGTCACAGGCGCCGGGAATATACAGAATACGGGTACAGACAGGAACAAATCTTACGACCTCACCAAACCCTTGCGGGCCTAATTCCGGTAATAATGGTAACTTTGTAGACTTCAGTTTAAAAATTGAAGCTGCTGCCCCTACATGCTTCGTTCCTTCCACTCTTACTTCAGGTAATACCACCACCAATACAGCTGCTATTTCCTGGATGTCTCCTTCTACAGCACCGGGAAATGGTTATGAATATTATTACACCTCTTCTCCATTGGTTCCTGATGCTTCTACGGTAGCATCAGGAACAAGTACAACAACTTCGGCTTCTATCAGTGGATTAGCTCCGTTTACGACCTATTATTACTATGTAAGATCGGTTTGCAGTACATCCAATAAAAGTGCATGGTCTTTAAGAGGAACATTTAAAACAAAGTGCAATCCTATGACCTATATGTTTGAAGATTTTGAAAATGCTACAACAGGAACGTTTTATAATTTGGATTGTTGGGATAAAATTATATTAGGAAATGGCTATCAGGCTGTTACTTCAGGAAGTGGAGTTGGTAATTCAAAAGGGATGTATCAGAGTGCTAACGGTGCAGCCAATATTGTGATTGCTGTGCTTCCTGCTTTCAGCAATGTGAATGCCGGAACTCATTGGCTAAGATTTAAGGGCAGATATGCCGGATCCACACAAGGTCCTTTAGATATAGGCTATGTAACCAATGATACAGATGCATCTTCGTTTGTGAATATCCAATCTGTAAATATGGTCAGCAGTGTATTTGATGGCTATGAATATTCGGTAGTTATTCCCAATACAGTTCCTGCTAACGCCAGATTGGCTATAAGACATGGGGGTACACCCTCAAACAGTTATTATCTGGATAATATCTACTGGGAGCCTAAACCTAGCTGTATGGCACCGTCCAATGTTGTTTTATCCGGTGCTACAAGTGCATCTGTCAGTATTGGCTGGACAGCTTCAGCATCTGCTCCCGTGTCAGGATATGATGTGTATTACAGCACAAGTAATACGCCTCCGACTTCTTCTACCATACCTAATCTAACAGGAGTAACAGCAAATCCTTATATGGTATCAGGACTTAACGCTGCAACAACCTATTATTTCTGGGTTAGAGCAAGATGCAGTGCAACAGATCAAAGTGCATGGACAAATATAGCTTCCGTATTGACACTTTGTGCTCCTCAAACATCACTTTTTGAAAATTTTGATTCTTATAACTCCGGATATATTACAAATGCGCCTTGTTGGGGAAGATTGGTGACGGGATCGGGAAATGTAAATATAAACGGAACAGGAGCCTATTCAGGAACGAAACATATTATACAAAGGCCTATCACAGGATCTTCCATGGCTATTTTACCTGAACTGAGCAATATAAGTGCAGGAACCCATTCATTAAGATTCAGAGCATATTGCAGTACCAATGCGGGGATCATGCACATCGGTTATGTCACCGATCCAACGAATATCGCTTCATTTGTATTGATCCAGGATGTAAATATTACCAATACATCTTATGCAGAAGGAAACGAGTACAGTATAGCGGTTCCCAATACGGTTCCTGCTACTGCTAGACTTGCCATATTGACCGACGGTGCCAATCTTAATTATTATTATGATGATATATCCTGGGCTCCTACTGCGCCTTTGGGAGTGAATGAAATAGCAGCAAAACATGATATCATTATATATCCAAATCCGTTTACAGACCGTATTAGCATCTCAGGAGAAATACCGCTAGAGTCTGTTTCGGTATATGATGCTTCGGGGAAGATGGTAAAAGAAATAAAATCTTCGGAAAGAACCGTTTCATCACATGAGCTTGAGTCAGGCATGTATATGATCCGATTAATCATGAAAAATGGTACTTCCAAAACTATAAAAGCAGTTAAAAAGTAAATATGTTGTCTGACATTCATCAAGCGGTGAGACTTTTTTCACCGCTTGTGAGGCAGCTTTATTCATGATCTTCTGTGACAGTATTATAAATTTTATTTCTCTCTTTGTATCGTTCAAATACATTATACTTCTATAACCAGAGGGATATTGACCCTTATTGCCTGAGAACTCCTGTTTTCTCTGATCAAGAGACAGATATGATAAGAGTATTTACTCCTAAACCATAAGCGGATCTCTGCGATAATAAACGTCGAAACTATTCCATCCCTTTTATGGCAGGTTTCCATCTTGATTATCGGGTTTATTCTTAATGCTGAAAACATTCAGAAAGATGATTAAGAGCGAAATCCATCCTTTCTTATAAAACAAAAATATTTATGATCCCTAAAGAAATATCCCATTATATAAAGCAATGGCTACACCTTTCAAAGAAGCTCTTGTTTAGCTTTTTATTACTCCTCTTTGCCAGCAATGATCTTTTTTCGCAAAGGGATACCGAACATTGGTTTGCTCCGATGAAACAAAGTTATTTTACGGATACCAACAAGCAGGCCTTATTTTTATCAACGGATTCTATCGTTCCGTTTCCAGTAAATATCTATAATAACAATACACTTTTAGGAACAGTGACAATCAGTAAAGGAAGTCCTGTTTCGTATGATGTTTCTAAGGATTTAATGATGACAAATGCCCAGTCGGGAGCATTTAGTGTCACTACCAGAGGACTTTATGTAAAAGGAGATAAGCCCTTTTTTTGCACATTCAGGTTCTCCGTTGATAAGCATGGCGAAATTTTGACCTCTAAAGGTAAGGCCGGAATCGGAACCCGGTTTTATACAGCATACGCCCCATTATCGGTTACCAATCCTAGTTTTAACTTTACCTGTGGTGTATTGGCTACAGAAGATAATACAAATGTAACGGTATCAGGCTACAGTCCGACAGTTCAGTTTTCCAATGGAACCACCGGATCAGGTAATTCCACCATAACTTTTACATTACATAAGGGGCAGTCCTATATTATAGAAGGAAATGGAAGCATAGCGTCTAATTTAAGTGGTTTTATCGGAGCCAAAATAGTTGCTGACAAACCGATTTCCGTCACTAATGGAAATTTTAACGGACAACATACATTGATTGGCAATGGAGCAGGAGGGCTTGATATTTACATGGATCAATCCATACCTGTAGAACGATTAGGTGAAGAATATATACTGATGAAAGGAATGGCTCCTCTTTCTTATGAGCTGGAAGGGGCTGTGGTTGTCGCTACAGAAAATAATACCCAAGTCTATGTAAATGATGAAACGACTCCGATTGCGACACTGGATGAAGGGCAGTTTTACCGCATTGGATCTACATCATTTATCAGCCAGAATTTTAGCGGTCATTATAATATGCGGATCAGAAGTACCCGGAAAATTTATGTCTATCAGCTCATGTCGGGAGGTGGTTCAGGAACGTATTATAACACGGGAGGAGCCAATTATATTCCACCAATTAACTGTTTTCTTCCTAAAAAAATTGATGAAATAGGGCTCATTAATACCTTACCTTATTTCACGGCTATTGATCCCAAAGTCAGGCTCAATATCATCACCGAATCCGGAGCAACGGTATCTGTAAACGGAACAACATTGTCAGGAATTCAGGGACCTTATCCCGTAACAGGAAACCCAAATTGGTCTACTTATTCCTTGGAGAATGTTACAGGGAATATTACTGTACAATCTACAAAAGCCATTACTGCTGGTATTGCCGCTGGCCATGAAGCTGTAGGTTATGGTGGATATTTCGCGGGATTTTCTTCTATTCCTGTTATTGCCAAAAAAAACGGGAATTGCATTCCGGGAATGGTTCTGGAAGTGGATGATAGCTATATTTCTTACCAATGGAATTTCAATGGAAGCCCTATTCCGGGAGCAACATCCAATACTTACACTCCAACTCAAGCGGGAAATTATACGGTAACCGTTTCGGTGGGAGGAAGCTGCCCTCCGGTAACAACTCCTGTATTTGAAGTGATAATGCCTCCTCATCAGCCTTCTTTGCTTGCCGACAAGGTAATTTGTTTTGATGAAACGACAATATTGGACGCCGGACCGGGATTTCAGTCATATGAGTGGAGTACAGGAGCTACCACCCAATCTATTTCCAATGTGGGTGTCGGAAATTATTGGGTTATTCTGCAATATAACGGCTGTTTCAGCAGACATGAGGTGTCTGTAACCTCAGCTCCGAAACCGGTGATCAAGAATATTGATATCGATAATAAAAGAGCTGCTCTCACGGTAATTGGAGGAACACCTCCTTATAGATACTCCACAGATAATATCAACTGGCAGAACTCTAATGTATTTACCAATATTCCGAATGGGCAGCAGAAGTTTTATGTTAAAGATGCTTACAACTGTAATCCCATAGAGGTAGAAATGACTGTGGTCAATATCATTAATGCTATTACTCCGAATGGAGACAACATTAATGATACGGTTTCCTACTCAGAACTTCGCTACAAGAAAGATCTTTCTTTTACCGTGTTTGACCGCTATGGAAACAATGTCTTTAAAGGTACAGCCTTCAACAACTATACTTGGGATGGACTGTTCAGTAATAAGAAAATAGCCTCCGGAGCATATTGGTATGTCATCTCGTGGAAAGAACCCAATTTGCCCAATACAGTTATTAAATATACCGGCTGGATCTTGGTGAAAAACTGGGAATAGCCTCTGAAAAAATATAACTAGTAATACCTGCAATATTAACAACAAAAGGCTTATTAAACGGCCGTTATGTTTTGCTTAATTTAAAAATCTCCTTATAATTTATGAAAAGGATCTTATTTATTTTTATGTTGCTTTTATCTCTGTTCATTCAGGCACAGAGAGATACGGATCATTGGTTTGCCCCTATGGCCGGAAGTCTTGCGAATGGCAGTCCCAGACAGGCTTTATATCTATCCACGGATAGTACTGTTCCCTTTCCCGTTACCATTTACAATAATAATGCGGCCATAGGAACCGTTACCATCAGTAAAGGAAGCCCTCAGACATTTGACGTTCCTATCAATCTCATGTTAGGTCAAAATCCCGCTGATGCCATGAGCGTAAAAACCAGAGGCCTATACCTCCATGGTGATCTTCCGTTTTTTGCAACCTATAGGTTTTCAGAAGTCAATCATGGTGAAATTCTGACCTCTAAAGGTAAAGCAGGAATCGGGACTACATTTTATGCAGTGTATGCTCCGCTGATGAATAACACCAATACATTGAATTTTACGTGTGGTATTCTGGCAACTGAAGATAATACGCAGGTTAAAGTTTCAGGATACGATATGACCACGTGGTTTATCAATAATTTTAATGGGCTTACACAGCCTACCATTAGCATTACCTTAAATAAAGGCCAGTCATATATATTTTCGGGTGTTGCTACCAGACCGGGAAATAAAGACGGATTTATAGGGGCCAAAATAGAAGCTACAAAACCTGTTTCTGTTACTAATGGAAATTTTCGTGGCCAGTTCGGGCTTGCTCCGCCTTATAATGGGGAAGATATCATTATGGATCAGTCGGTTCCAGTTGAACGTCTGGGAAATGAATTTGTCCTGATTAAGGGAATGGGAAATCTTACTCCGGAAATTGAAGGGGCTATTATTGTAGCCCCTGAAAACGATACCAAGATCTGGCTGAATGATAATCCAGCACCTGTGGCTACATTAAATGAAGGAGAATATTACCGTGTAAAGGCCTCCAATTATGTGGTAAACGGCCCTTCTCATCTTAATATGTATATCAAAACAAGTAAAAATGTCTATACCTATCAGCTTTTATCCGGTACGGCAGATAATGATGCTACGGAAGGATTTAATTATATCCCTCCTTTAAATTGTTTTCTGCCTAAAATCATCGATGAAATAGGAAAAATAGATGAGTTCCCTTACTCAACTGTTTTTAATCCTCCGCTTTTTGTAAAACTTAATATCCTTACCCAGACAGGAGCCAGTGTAACGGTGAATGGTGTTGCACCAACTGCTGCACAAGGACCTTTCCCTGTTACAGGAACTTCAAACTGGGTTTCATATACGATTCCCAATATCACGGGAAATGTTACCGTAAATTCCACAAATGCAGTGACAGCAGGAATTGCAGGAGGAAGTGGGAATTTAGGCTATGGAGGATATTTTGCAGGATTCAGCTCTGTTCCGGTCATCAGTAAATCTGTAGGAGAGTGTGCTCCGGGAATTGTTTTACAGGTTGAAAGCGGGTTCAACCATTATCAGTGGAATCTGAATGGGAACCCTATTCCGGGAGCCAACTCCCATACTTTTTCTCCTACGCAGGGAGGAAATTATACAGTATCTATCACTAAGGAAAATTGTGTATACACCACATATCCCTACAAAGTCTATTCTTGTCTGGTGAATACTGTAAAGTCACTAAACGCCTGTGGCGCCGGAATGCCTACGCTGATTACCCCGACATTCAGTAATTCAACACAGATTCTTGTTCCGGGAAGTGTACAGATTATAATACCTCCGTCCAACGGTACTTTAACAATAGATCCTGCTACAGGTTTACTGACCTATACAGCCAATGCAGGGACAACAACTGATACGTTTACCTATAAATTTTGTGGAAACGATCCTGAATTTACAGATTGTGAGCAGGTAAAAGTGAATGTTACCGTACAGCCTTTGATCCTTACAGATGCTATAGTAAGTGCCTGCAATATTAATGGATCAGGTATTTTTGATCTTACCACGGCCAATGTGGGAGGTCCCGCTACAGCCATTAAAAAATATTATCCGACACTGGCAGATTTAAATGCAGGAACCAATGAGATTATTCCTGCAAATGCATACCCATCGGGAGTACCGGCTACCGTTTATGTAAAAGTAACCACATTAGAAGGGTGCACGGCTGATGCGAAAATTACACTCCAGTATTATCGTGGTCCCGATGTGATAGATGCAGTGCTTTCCGGGTGTTTCATTTCCAATCATCCGGGGCAGGGGACCTTTAACCTGACAACGGCCATAGTCACTTCTACCAATCCCGTCACAAAAAAATATTACCCAACACTTAACGATACACTTAACGGAACCAACGAAATTACAGTACCAACGGTCTATGTTTCCCCGAATACAACGGTCTATGTAAAGATCACTACTGGTAACGGGTGTTCTGATTATGCCAAAATAACCCTGAATGTCATTCCACCCAAACCTTCTCCGCTTTTAGTGGATCAGTATATTTGTCCGCTTGCAGTTACCAAGCTGGATGCAGGTCCTGGCTATACTTCATATTTGTGGAGTACGGGAGCTACCACACAGGCTATTCAGAATGTACCGGTAGGTGACTATTGGGTGATCCTGACGGCAGATGGCTGCCAGACCAAACAGACTGTGAGTGTCTTTGCATTTCCGAGTCCAAGGATCAAGCGGATTGAGGTGAAAAATAATACCGCGACCATTACGGTAGAGGGAGGAGAGTCTCCTTATCAGTATTCCAGAGATGGAATGATATGGCAGAATTCCAATGTATTTACGGATCTTCCACGAGGGCGCAATACATTTTATATAAAAGATTCAAACAACTGTGATCCGGTTCAGGTACAGATTACAGTACCTAATCTTGTCAATGCCATCACCCCAAACAGTGATGGAATCAATGATGATCTGGATTATGGTGAACTGGCATATCTGAAAGATTTGAAATTCAATATATTCAACAGATACGGACAGCTTTTATTCTCCTCAGATAAAAATACCAGCCTGAAATGGAATGGTACCATTGGCGGAACTCCGGTAAGTAGCGGAACGTACTGGTACGAAATAACATGGACTGAACCGGATATCAGGACTCCTATCACTTATTCGGGATGGATTCTTGTAAAAAACAGAAACTAGGAATTTTTATGAATAAAGGGGGTATTATTATAAGCCTGTTTAAATGTTACCACAAAAGTCACAAAAGATTTTTAAACACTTAAGCTATTTAAATTATATACTTTGAGTACACTGAAGTTTTGTTGAGGTTTTCATCTTATGTGAACTTAATTGTGCGGTATTTTTTAAACTTTCTAAAGTGTATTAAAGTGTCTAAAAAATAAAAACTTTTATATAGTAATTATGCAGTAGATTGATGTAGAGAAACATTTTTGTTTAGGCAGTGCAAATCTTGATTTGTACTGCCTTTTACATTAATGACGGAAAGTATCATCCGGGCATTTGTGATTGCAGATCTGCTTTTCTCAAAATTTCCCTTTCCCTACAATTTAGTAAGTAAACAGGAAAAATATTTCTTTTTATGAAATTTGTAAAAAAAAAGAAATGGAAATTATTAAAACCGTTATTTATTGGGTGGGCTATGCCTATTATCTGTATGTTTTTGGGTATGCTTCTTTGTATAAAGTCTTTCAGAAGACCTCCATGATGCAAAGTATGAAGTCTTTAGGGTTCAATACCCCCTCGACCATTCTTATAGGAGCGTTGGAATTATTGGGAGTAGTGTTGTTGGTGGTAGGCCTGTTTAAACCTCAGTTTAGAAATATAGCAGCGCTGTATTTATTTCCCTTTGCAATAGGAGCTTTCACAGCTCACATGGCTCACAATGAATACAATCATTATTATAATTCTTTACTGATGTGTATTATTTCAGTTGTCTTGCTGGTACTCGATAAGAATTTTAAAATGATGGTCTGAGTAGTAATGAAAAGATCATCTCAAAATTAAGATAGCCTTTTTGTTTGAGCCACGAATGTGCGAATGTCTTATCCGTGTATTCGTGGTTTACAAATCACAGGCTTATTCATCTTGTTTTTCGAGGGCCTGATCTCCCCAGCGGTCCATCAAGTCAAGGATTTCTTTCAAAGACTTTCCTTTTTCTGTCAGAATGTATTCTACCTTAGGGGGGAAACCTTCATATTCAATCTTTTCTATCAACACATCATTTTCAAGCTCTTTTAACTTCGCACTGAGTACCCGCTCGGAAATGCCAACAAGCTTTTCTTTAAGTTCAGAATACCGAAGCTTTGGATAGTTCAGCAAATAGGTAAGGATATTAATTTTCCATCTTCCCCCTATCATGGCTAAAGTAACAGACAGTCCACAATTACTTTTCCAATACATTTCATTGTGATTATTTGTTGAATTTTCTTTTCTGGTGGTCATGGGGATAACTGCTGGTTTATATTTAAAATCTGATCAAGTAGAATGGAGTATACCTGTATTATTAAGCAAATGTACAAAAGGAGATTGAAGGTTTATTATAATTGATGGACAACAAAAACGGCTTATCAATGAATTAAACTGCTGAACATAAAAACATCTGACGGCCTTCATAACCACCTTGACTGCTTCTTAACCCTGTTTTTTCTAAAAAAAGAGCCCCAATAAAATATTGCGGCTCCTCATTGAAATCAATTATATATATTATAGACTTTTTGAACGGGCTACCGAAATAAGGTAGACAAGGTGTGCAAACATGCTTCGTTTTACAGATTCTATTTTGATATCCCCGGTAGTCTGATTAATGGTAGTTACCAGGTCGGTATTACATTGTCCGGAGAATGATCCGCTTCCCAGATAATTGGCCATGTTGGCGCTAGGATAGGAGATTCTTGGATAATCGGGAGGGATCTGATTGGCTACAGGTGCTGTGCCGGCAAACCCTTTATTGTCGATAAATCGGGCTGACCAGGTTCCTAAGAACTGTCCGTTTCCTGTATTAATGCCCTGTCCAACTACGATTTGGGTATCCACAGCATTGGTAAAACCGGCACATGAACTGTAATGATTGACAATAACAGTACATGAAGAGGCATTATCTGAAGGCTGGAAGCACTTTCCTTCATAAATAGTTGACCGCTGTTCAGTAGGGGATGTAGAAGTGTTGAGTATAGCTTTGGGAGAAAAAATTTCTTCAGGGGACATTAGGATTAGAACACCCTGTGCATCTGCCGAAACAATTTTTTTATCAGGATTTGCCAACCCTCTTACTCTTACCTGTCCATTTACATCTAATGTCTGAGTAGGAGTTGTTGTGTTAATTCCCACCTGAGCACTTAAACTTCCATAAAAAGCAAGTGCGGTCAAAAAAATAGTTTTTGTTTTCATGTTATTAAATTAAATCTATCTAATTTTTCACTAAGATAGGAAATATATATAATTTAAAATATTAATTATGTAAAAATATATAATACAGTAAGTTAATAACTGGATAATATTTAATTAAGAATAAATTAAACTTATGAGCGAAAGATTAGCTGAAAAATTTTGATCCCTGATATTGTTTGAAAAATATTTGTATTTTAGCCGAAATATGTTGTTTTTTAATAAACATATTGCCTGCTGATTAAAATTCAGACAATTTGAAGAAAAAATTAGTAGATTTGCACGAACAAAAAATAATAAATATTAAACACTATTCTTTGTCACAGAATGTTTTCTGAACAAAACGGAAGCAGAGAATAACAGGATTTAGGTTATAAAACTACTGAAACTATGAAGAAACTTTTTTTACTTTTATTAACGGCGTTTTTATTTATCGGTTGTAGCTCTGATGATGACACTATTTATGATTATATAGGAACATGGTCAGGAACTTATGAAGGGAGTGACAAGGGAGTCTGGAATATTGTGGTAGATAATGCCGGAAAAGTGACAGGTACCATGCATTCTGATGTAAATAACGAAAATTATAATATTTCCGGTAATCTAAGTACTTCAGGAGATTTAACGGCAGTAGTAGGGCTTCCGTCAAAAGGAGATTTCAGAGGAACCTTAAATACGGATAAAAAAGGAAATGGAAATTGGTCCAACTCACTTCCCACCCCTGCAAAATCAGGAAGCTGGAAGGGAGAAAAAAAATAAAATAGAAAGTCTGCAGAGCCCTGCAGACTTTTTTATTTACACAAATCCCATATGAGTAATCGTGTGGGATTCTTGTTTCAAGGCTACAAAATAGATCAGAAAATCATCCTCCGCGAATTGCTTTTTAAAACTGATCTTTTTCTTATTTTCCAGTATCATATGTTCTTCAGCATATTCAGCCGTGTAATGCTCGAAATCCAGCCTGATCGTTACAATATCAGCCCTATAAGATGGTAAGCTTTCATCCAGGAAAAGAGTCTGATCCCGGATTTCTGCTTTTGAGGATAAATTTTTTGTGTTACCCAACAGAAATCCTCTGAGAAGAGCTTTTCCTTCTTCTGTTTTTAACCCTTCCTTTACAGTTCTTTTACCTCTTTCAGATACGGTATCAAGGTCTTTAATTTCGGTCATCCGCTTCGCAAACTTCTGGTAGAGGAGGGGATCTCCTGCTTCTTTTATATAGTCGGTCAAACTGGCTCGTATGATTTTTCCGACTTTTGAACAGTGCCCAAATTCTGAACTGTTCTGTCTTACTTTTTCATAAGAAGGACTCTTTTTAAAAGCCGTTTTATTGAACCCACTTTTCTTCCGAACCACATTTTTGCCGTTCAGATTATAAAAAACCAGGTCACCCACAGCTCCTTTGATCTTGATGAGACTTTCATACGTTGCCATATTGCTATTGCCAAAATTGAATCCAAATATAGGAATAAATAATGGAGATTTAAATTTTAACATATATTTATCATATAGTTGTAGTATAGTTATACCGTAATTAAATTATAAAATGTATATTTGTATATAATTAGTTAATTAAGTAAAAATCAGAGGAGTATGGGACCGGAATTATTTGTGAAAAAACTAAGAATAAAACAGCTGGCTGTTCTAATGATAGCTTCTGCTATTGTCGTTTCCTGTGGATCATCAAAAAGTGCTTCTGCCCATAAAAAATCAGGATCTAAAACGGTGGCAAAATCTGAAAACCTTAGAAGACTTGATTCTAAATTTGATGGAAAAGTCCCAAGATCGGCGAATGATATCCTGAAAGATGCTGAGAAATATATTGGAACTCCCTATAAATTTGGAGGGAATACTTCGTCCGGATTCGACTGTTCCGGGTTTACGGTAAAAGTATTTGAAGAAAATGCTTTCACCCTTCCAAGAAGATCGTCAGACCAGGCTGATGCCGGGAAAAGCATAGATATTACCGATGTTAAACCCGGAGATCTGTTATTTTTTGCAACAGCGGGAGGAAGCAGGGTTTCCCATGTAGGAATTGTTCATGACATTGGACCCGATGGGGAAGTGAAGTTTATCCATGCTTCTACCTCAAAAGGAGTGATTATTTCATCCCTGAACGAAAAATACTGGAATAAAGCCTATCTTCATGCCCAAAGAGTTCTGTAACTCATTATAATTTGTAATGGAGAACAGGACATTTGCTTTTGTTAAAACAGATAAAAAACTGGTAAAGCTTTTCTTTAAAGATATTACCATCATTAAAGGATTGGGAAACTATGTTGAAGTCCATACCCTTGACCATAAAAGATATATTTATTATAAAAGCCTTAAGGAACTGATTGACAACTTACCCGATGGGTTTATGAGGGTACACAATTCATATATCGTCAATATCATTAATATAGAATCCTTTGAAGACAATCAGCTGATATGTGGAACATTGAAAATTGCTGTTGCTAAAAGCTATAAAGAATGCCTTACTACTGCTCTCAATACAATGATGCTTTAGACCATCTGGATCATAAAAATGTATAAAGACATACTGTTTTTAACCAGTTGAATAATAAAGTTTGTATTCTTTTCCTGTTATTCTAGTTTTACAAAAAAAACGTTGAGTATGAATAACAACAAAGCACTGGAGTACATAAAAACAAATTCTATTATCGGAATAAAAGCCGGAAACCGAAGACCTGATTTTTTAGAAATCTGGATGGTGGTCGTCCGGGATAGGATATTTGCCAGATCCTGGGGACTGGCCGAACGAAGCTGGTACCATTCTTTTGTAAAAGATTCTATGGGACAGATCCAGTGTGGAGATACCATCTACACTATAAAGGCAATAATTCCCGATGACATCAATGAACTTACCGACGAAATTAATCAGGCTTACCTGACAAAATACAATACAGGGCAAAATATCCGATACTCAAAAGGAATCATTCGTCAGAAACATATTGATCACACCATGGAATTGATTATTTGTAACGTATTCATCATTAGAAATGAAATCTAATGCCTCTGATAAAAAAATCATACTGTCAATTGAATTAAATGATTGCAATAGCATTGCATTCCGAATCTGATGAAATTTGTAGAAAACTATAGATTATGACAGACTTCATGAGATTTTTTATTCCTCTGTATTTTATTCTGTTCTTTACCGTTTCATTTTTGGGAATCAGTTTTACAGTAGCCCGAAAAATTGGTAAAAACCCGAATGTCCTTCCAAAAGATGACTCAGCCTATGGGCTAATTGGTTTTTATTTTAAAATCACTATAATAACGCTGTTCATCTATACTGTGCTTTTTCTGTTGTTTCCCCAGACTGTTTTTTCAACTTTCAGAATCAATATTCTGGATCTTGATAGCATAAGGTATGCTGGGATAACCTTAATGATAACCGCTTTTATTTGGGTGGTTACTGCCCAGGTTCAGATGAAAAACTCATGGCGTATCGGCATCGACAGTAAGACAAAAACCGAACTGATCACCCATGGATTATTCAGATTTTCAAGAAATCCTATATTTCTGGGGATGATGGTAAGTCTTATAGGATTTTTTCTTGCTTTCCCTACGGTCATTGCTTTTATCTTTTCACTGATGGGGTGTATTTTGATGCAGATTCAGATCAGGCTTGAAGAAGAGTATTTGCAAAAACAACACGGACAGGCTTATCTAACTTATAAAAAGAGGGTTGGACGGATGCTGAGCCTTTAGCAAAAGCATAAAGTTAACAGGTATTTTGCTGAACTTTTTTGTATCTTTGGCCGTATAATTTTTCAAACTAATTTAAATAAGAAACATGTCGTTACAACAAACAATTGAAAACATTTGGGATAACAGAGATTTATTACAAAATGAAGACAGCCAGAAAGCGATAAGAGAGGTGATTTCTTTACTTGATTCAGGAGAACTTCGTGTAGCTGAACCTACAGAAAATGGATGGCAGGTAAACGAATGGGTGAAGAAAGCAGTAGTAATGTATTTCCCAATCCAGAAAATGGAAACTATTGAAGTAGGGCCATTTGAATTTCATGACAAAATTCCTTTAAAGAAAAATTATGCAGAAAAAGGAGTAAGAGTTGTACCTCATGCGATTGCAAGAGAAGGATCTTTTGTAGCTTCAGGAGTAATTTTGATGCCTTCTTATGTAAATATTGGGGCGTATGTAGATTCAGGAACTATGGTAGATACCTGGGCTACAGTAGGAAGCTGTGCACAAATCGGTAAAAACGTACACTTAAGTGGTGGAGTTGGTATCGGTGGTGTATTAGAGCCGTTACAGGCTGCTCCGGTAATTATTGAAGATGATTGCTTCATCGGTTCAAGATGTATCGTTGTAGAAGGAGTTCATGTGGAAAAAGAAGCCGTACTGGGAGCGAATGTTGTATTGACAGCATCTACAAAAATTATTGATGTGACAGGAAGTGAGCCTATTGAAATAAAAGGAAGAGTGCCTGCACGTTCAGTAGTTATTCCTGGAAGTTATACAAAGCAATATCCCGCCGGAGAATATCAGGTTCCATGTGCTCTTATTATCGGACAGAGAAAAGAATCTACAGATAAGAAGACTTCACTTAATGATGCTTTGAGGGAAAATAATGTAGCTGTATAGTTTACAACCATAAAAAATGCCACATTGAAGGAAAAAATTTCATCATTTATACTAAACCCTAAATATATATTTGGGGTTTATATTATTACCGCCATTGCTACAGCCTTGTCAAAATATTCGAGGGGAGAGCGTGCCTACAATAATTACCTGATTTTTAAGAACGTTTTTTTTAACACGCTTAAAGAAAGAAACCTTTATCTTTCTTATCCGGAATACCTGGATGTTAATCATTATGGAGTATTCTTTAGCGTGATTATTGCTCCCTTTGCAATGCTTCCGGATTGGGCAGGTCTAATCCTGTGGAATGTAGCCAATGTGTTGGTTTTCCTACTGGCAGCGAAAAAATTACCGTTCTCGGAAAGAAATAAATCCTTTTTCTTATGGCTTTGTTTACAGGAGTTTATCACCTCCAGCCTTCACCAACAGTTTAATGTGGCACTGGCAGGATTGATTATTCTTTCTGCAGCTCATATTTACAGAAAAGAAGAAGTACAGTCTGCTTTATCAATCTGCATAGGTTTTTTTGTGAAGATCTATGGAATTGTAGGGCTTTCCTCATTCTTCTTCATAAAAGATAAAAAGAAATTCATACTTTCCTTTATTGTTATTTCCTTAGCATTTCTGGCTATTCCGATGTTATATTCATCTGTTCATTTCGGTCTGCAGTCTTATGTAGACTGGTTTGTAGAATTGAAACATAAAAATATGGAGAACCAGCAGCTTGGAAACTTTCAGGATATTTCCCTGATGGGATTTGTGAGAAGAGTACTTGGGGATGCTACAATTCCCAATACGATATTTCTGGCTATCGGAGTTCCGCTTTTCTTTTTACCTTACCTGAGAATCAGCCAGTATAAATATCTGGGTTTTAAACTGTCCATTTTAGCCTCTTCATTATTGTTTGTGGTGTTGTTCAGTTCAAGTTCTGAGCCGCCTACCTATATTATTGCTGTGGCGGGTGCTGTTATTTGGTTTTTGATTCAGGAAAAGAAAAGCCCGCTAGTGATTGCTATGTTGGTTTTTCTGATTCTGTTTACGTGTTTTTCAACTTCAGATTTATTTCCAAAAACAGTAAAAGAGAACTTTATTCTGAAGTATGCCATTAAAGCTGTTCCATGTGTGGTGATATGGCTAAGGCTTACCTGGGAGCTGATGACTAAAAAATATACAGATAAATTATCATACTAACTCATGAAGAAAATCTCAATTGTCATTCCTGCTCATAATGAAGAAGGTAATGTTGCATTAGTCCATGAAAGAATCAGGGATGTTTTTTCCGGGTTGGAAAACTATCATTATGAAGTTATTTTTGTTAATGACGGAAGCAGAGACAATACCCAGCAGCGATTGGAAGAACTGTCTCAACAGTTTGAAGAAGTAAAATATATTGAATTTTCGAGAAATTTCGGACATCAGCCTGCTGTAAAGGCCGGGATGGATAATGCCAATGGCAATGCTGTCATTTCGATGGATGGTGATCTTCAGCATCCTCCAGAACTGATTCCTGAAATGATCAAAAAATGGGAAGAAGGTTATGATATTGTATTTACTGTCAGAACTTATCCCAAAGAAATATCTTTTTTTAAAAGAAAAACATCAGACTTTTTCTATAAAATATTATCCGGTTTATCCGATGTTAATTTAACAAAAGGAGGAGGTTCAGATTTCAGATTAATGGATGCCAATGCTGTTGAAGTAATGCGTACCTTTACCGAAGACGATTTATTCCTCAGAGGTCTCACCAGCTGGATGGGATTCAAACAGGCCGGAATTGATTTTAAGGCTGATACAAGATTATCCGGGGAAAGTAGCTATAATTTTAAAAAAATGCTCACTTTTGCCTTTACGGGAATTACAGCTTTTAGTGTAAAACCGTTGTATCTGGCCGCTTATTTAGGATTTTTATTTTCAGCACTTTCCATTGTGGGATACGGCACTTATGTCATTCATTCATTTGTTGCAAAAACCGAAATTTCAGGTTGGGCATCTCTGATTATGACTATTGTCTTTTTTGGAGGACTGCAATTGATCATTATGGGAATTATGGGAATTTATTTAGGTAAAATATTTAAGCAGGTGAAAGACAGACCTAATTATATTATTAAAAACAAAAATTTTTAAAATGGTATTATTGAGTTTTGATATCGAAGAATTTGATATGCCATTAGAGTATAAGGGCGAAATTCCCTTTGAAAAGCAAATTTCAATTTCGCAGACAGGACTGGAAAGGATATTGGATATCCTTAAAAAACATCAGGCAAAAGCCACCTTCTTTTCTACGGTAGTTTTTGCTGAAAACAGCAAACACCTTATTGAAAGGTTATTAAAAGAAGGCCATGAGCTGGCTTCCCATACATGGTTTCATTCGGAATTTGAAGAAAAACACCTGAAAGAATCAAGGGAAAGATTACAGGAATTATTCTCAACAGAAGTAACGGGATTAAGAATGCCAAGGATGATGCCCGTGGATGAAAAAGCGGTTGAAAAAGCCGGATATTCTTATAATTCATCTGTTAATCCCACTTTTCTTCCGGGAAGATATAACAATTTAAAGGTATCAAGGACCTATTTCAAAGAGGGGAATGTAACCCAAATTCCAGCTTCAGTATCACCCAATTTCAGAATTCCTTTATTCTGGTTGAGTTTTCATAATTTTCCTTTATCATTCTATAAAAAACTGGCTTCAGATACCCTGAAAAAGGATAAATACCTGAATGTTTATTTTCATCCGTGGGAATTTGCAGAAATTAAAGAGGAGGCATTCAAGCTTCCCGGATTTACGGTGAAAAATTCAGGAAAAGATATGGTAGAAAGGTTTGATTCATTCGTGGGCTGGCTTAAAGAAAAAGGCCATCAGTTTGGTACCTTTCAGGAGTTTCAAAAACAGATACAACGATGATATTAGCATCAGCGAAGTTTCATCATAAACAAACCCAGACGAAAGTAACAATTGCCTGTGGTTTTATAAACAAAATAAACAGATCCCTATGAAAATTGCCTTTGACGCAAAACGTTTTTTTCACAATACGTCCGGTTTGGGTAATTATTCCAGAGACCTTATAAGAATACTTTCTCAATATTATCCTGATAATCAGTATATATTGCTTAATAAAAACACCTCTGAGCGGGGAAAAGATATTCTGGACCGTCCAGATGTCCTGTTTGTTGAAACCTCAAAAGGAAGTCTTTCAAGGCAGCTGAAAATGGGAAAAGATGCCCAGAAACAGGGTGCTGATATTTTCCATGGTCTATCCGGTGAACTGCCGTTGAAATGGGATAAAACACCTATCAAAAAAGTGGTTACAATCCATGATCTGATCTTTATGAGATATCCTCAGTATTATTCTTTTTTTGACAGGAAAATTCATTTCTGGAAATTTAAAAAAGCAGCTGACACAGCCGATAAAATTATTGCCATTTCGGAACAGACCAAAAGAGATATTATCCACTATTTAAAAGTTCCGGAAACTAAAATTGAAGTGATTTACCAGGGCTGTCATAAAGCTTTTAAAGAGAAGCAGTCTAAGGAATTTATGCAGTCTGTAAAAGAAAAATGTAAGCTTCCTGAAAGATTTATTCTGAATGTGGGAACGATAGAGGAGCGAAAAAACCTTCTGAATATTGTAAAAGGAATCCACGGAACAGATATTCCTCTGGTAGTAGTGGGAAGAAAGACAAAATATTATCAAAAGATAGAACGCTTCCTGAAAAAGAACAATATGGTAAAGCAAGTCCTGTTTTTGGAAGGTGTTTCCATGGACGAACTGGCTGCGATCTATAAGATGGCCGATATTTTTGTATACCCAAGTTTCTTTGAAGGCTTTGGAATCCCGGTGATAGAAGCACTTTTCTCAAAAACAGTGACGGTGACCAGCAATACGAGCTGCCTACCTGAAGCGGGGGGAAGTGATTCCGTCTATATTGATCCCAATAATGCTCTCGACATTGGAGCTAAAATAAAATTTTTATGGGAAAATGAATCCGAAAGGAAACGTCGTGTAGAAAGGAGTTTCGAGTTTGTTCAGAAGTTTAATGACCAACCTATTGCAGAGGAGCTGATGAATTTTTATCAAAAAATTATCTGAAAAAACTTTGCATTTTAAAAATAAACCCTACATTTGTACCACAATTCAATACAATGAAACCCATTTTTTTAGCATTACATCATTATTATCATCATCTCTGTTAGGCGGAATTGATTGATATATGTGCATGCTAAAATCAAAAATAATAAAAACCGTCTGAGTAAATAGGCGGTTTTTTTGTTTCCTGAATTCACCTCAGAAATTTTCAATCAATCAGTTTTTATTTACTCGGACTCAAAAAAGACGAAATGAGTAAAATAAAAATTGCAATCCAGAAAAGCGGCCGGCTCTACGAAGAATCTTTACAGCTTCTCAAAGACTGCGGAATATTTGTCAACAACGGTAAAGACCAGCTTAAAGTTTCGGTAGATAATTTTCCGATGGAAATCATGTACCTGCGAAACTCAGACATTCCTCAGTATCTTGAAGATGGGGTGGTGGATATCGCTATTGTAGGCGAAAATCTTTTGATAGAAAAAGCAAAAGATATCCGGATCATTCAGCAGCTTGGTTTTTCCAAGTGCAGGGTTTCCCTTGCTGTTCCTAAAGAGGTAGAAACGGATGAACTGTCTTATTTTCAAGGGCGAAAAATCGCAACTTCCTATCCCAATACCCTAAAGACTTTCTTAGAAAAAAAAGGAATTACTTCAGATATACACATCATCTCAGGTTCTGTAGAAATTGCACCTAATATTGGTCTGGCAGATGGGATCTGTGATATCGTAAGTTCTGGAAGTACTTTGTTTAAGAATGGATTAAGAGAAACCGTCAGCCTTCTTAAATCGGAAGCTGTGCTTGCCCAAACCCCTAAACTATCTCAGGATAAAGAAGTTATTCTCGAAAAGCTTTTATTCAGAATCAAGGCTGTTTTAAAGGCGAAAAAATCAAAGTATATCCTGATGAATGTTCCTAATGAAAAAATAGCGAAGGTAGCAGATGTTCTTCCTGTCCTTAAAAGCCCTACGGTAATCCCTCTGGCAGAAGAAGGGTGGAGCAGTATTCATTCTGTGATCGATGAAGAAAGATTCTGGGACGTGATTGACGAACTGAAAGAAAACGGAGCCCAGGACATACTCATTATTCCAATTGATAAAATGGTCATTTAAAACACATACCTATGAAAATATACAGATATCCGAATAAGAATATATGGGCAGATTTAGTACAGAGGCCCGTTTTAGAAAGAGCAGAAATCTCAGGACTTGTTGCTGAAATATTTGAAGAAGTAGAAAGAAATGGAGATTCAGCACTTCTTGCATTTAACAGGAAATTTGATCAGGCAGAAACTGATGGTGTCATCGTTTTGGAATCAGAAATTGAAGAAGCCGAAAAGCTGGTTAGCAGTGAGTTAAAGAAAGCTATTCAGCAGGCAAAAGACAATATCTTTCAGTTCCACGAATCACAGAAGCAGAAAGTTCAGAAAATTGAAACAACGAAAGGAGTCATTTGTTGGAGAGAAAATCGTGCTGTTGAAAAGGTAGGGATTTATATCCCGGGAGGAACAGCTCCTTTATTCTCGACGGTTTTAATGCTTGCCATACCGGCTAATCTTGCCGGATGTAAGGAAGTTATTCTCTGTACCCCACCGGATAAAAACGGAAATGTCAATCCTGCGATTCTTTATACGGCAAAACTATGTGGAATATCCAAAGTTTTTAAAACCGGAGGAGCTCAGGCAGTTGCTGCCATGACTCTGGGAACAGAAAGTATTCCCAAGGTATACAAAATTTTCGGACCGGGAAATCAGTTTGTGGTCGCTGCCAAAGAATATGCCCAACGATATGGAGTCGCCATTGATATGCCTGCAGGACCAAGCGAAGTTCTTGTGATTGCGGATGAGCAAGCTGTGCCGGATTTCTGTGCCGCAGACCTGCTTTCACAGGCTGAGCACGGCAGTGACAGTCAGGTGATTTTCGTGGCTACCGATCTTAAAGTTTTCAATGAGACAATGGGTGCTATTGATCAGCAAATCAAAAAATTGCCAAGAAATGAAATGGCAGGAAAAGCACTGGAAAATAGCTGCTTTATCCTGGTGAATTCCCTAGAAGAAGCTCTTGAGTTCAGCAACCTGTATGCACCGGAACACCTTATTTTGGCAATGAAGGATTTTAAAAAATATATTCCAATGGTCCAGAATGCAGGATCGGTTTTCTTAGGAAATTACTCCTGTGAGAGTGCAGGAGATTATGCCAGCGGAACCAATCACACGCTCCCTACAAATGCTTATGCAAGAAATTATAGCGGGGTTTCCCTGGATAGTTTTGTCAAGAAAATAACATTCCAGCATCTCTCTGAAGAAGGACTTCAGAATTTAGGAAAAACAATAGAGCTCATGGCAGAAGCGGAAGGACTCTTTGCTCACAAAAATGCAGTATCAATAAGATTAAAACGATAAAATGAAAAATATGAATATCAATACTTTAGTACGGGATAATATTTTAAAACTACAGCCTTACATCAGCTTCAGGGATCATAATGAATTTAGCAGTCCTGTGCTGCTGGATGCCAATGAAAGCCCTTTCGGAGAATTTAACCGTTACCCGGATTCTACTCAGAAAAAACTTAAAAATAAACTGGCGGGTCTTAAAAAGGTATCTCCTTCACAGATTGCTGTTGGAAATGGAAGTGACGAGCTTATCGATCTGATTATTAAGGTTTTTTGTGAGCCTAAAAAAGATTCGATACTCATGATGAATCCTTCTTTTGCCATGTATGGCTTCTACGCAGCGATCAATGAAAATAAAGTATTGAAGTTGGATCTGGATGAAAATTTTGAAATTGTCAAAGATGATTTTTTAAAAATTATACAGGAACAGCCCATCAAAATATTTTTTCTGTGCTCACCCAATAATCCAACAGGAAACAGCATAGAAGATATTGAATTTTATATTCAGAATTTTGAAGGAATTGTAGTGGTTGATGAAGCCTATATTGAGTTTTCTGAAAACAAATCAAGCCTGGAACTTCTAGATCAGTATCCTAATCTGATTGTTTTACAGACTTTTTCCAAAGCCTGGGGGACTGCAGGTGCAAGAGTAGGAATGGCCTATGCTTCTGAAGAAATTATATGCCTCATTAATACGGTAAAAGCACCTTATAACGTTAATTCTTTAAGTCAGCAGCTGATTCTGGAAACGATTGATAATGAAGAGAGACTTAAAGAAAACGTCAATAGTATCTTAAAAGAAAGACTATGGCTGAAAGAACAGTTTAAAGAGGTAGATTGTATTTCAAAAGTTTTTCCTACGGATGCCAATTTCTTTTTGATCGAACTGAAAAATGTGGACGGCGTTTATGACAGGATGCTGGAAAATGAAATTCTGACAAGTAAAAGAGATCCCGCAATTCCCGGATGTATCAGGATTAATATCGGAAACCGTAAAGAAAATGAAATGTTGATTACCATTTTAAAAAATATTCAATTATGAAAAAAGTGCTTTTTATAGACCGTGACGGAACCCTGATCATTGAACCTCCTACAGATTTTCAGGTGGATTCTCTGGAGAAACTTGAATTTTATCCGGGAGTATTTCAGAACCTTTCCAAAATAGCTAATGAATTGGATTATGAACTGGTAATGGTAACTAATCAGGATGGGTTGGGAACAGATAGTTTTCCTTTCAAAGATTTTATAAAACCTCACGATAAAATGTTGAAAGCTTTCGAAAATGAAGGCATATTTTTCAGTGATATTGTAATAGATAAAAGCTTTGAATATGAGAATCTGCCTACCCGAAAACCGGGTGTTGGAATGCTTGGAAAGTATATCTACGGGAATTATGACCTGGAAAATTCATATGTAATTGGTGATAGAGGTAGTGATGTGCAACTGGCTGTAAATTTGGGATGTAAAGCAATTTATCTTAATAATGACTTTAATAATGAATCTGCGCTTAGTACGACCCGGTGGGCAGAGATCTATCAGTTTTTAAAGCAAGGAATGAGAAGAGCTAAAGTATCCAGAAAGACAAATGAAACAGACATTGAAATTGAGATCAATTTGGATGGAAGCGGGAATTCTGAAATTTCTACAGGATTACACTTTTTTGATCACATGCTGGAGCAGATTGCCAGACACGGAAATATGGATCTTGTCATAAAAGTAAAAGGAGATCTTAAAGTGGATGAACACCACACCATAGAAGATACAGGAATTGTATTGGGAGAAGCCGTTGTAAAAGCCTTAGGTAAGAAAAAAGGAATTGAGAGATATGGATTTTTACTGCCTATGGATGATTGCCTGGCACAAGTGGCTATTGATTTCGGAGGAAGATCCTGGCTGGTATGGGATGCCGAATTTAAAAGGGAAAAAATTGGCGATGTGCCAACGGAAATGTTCTCACACTTCTTTAAATCTTTTACGGACGCTTCAAAATCCAATCTGAATATCAAAGCGGAAGGAACCAATGAACACCACAAAATAGAATCTATTTTCAAAGCATTTGCAAAGGCCGTTAAAATGGCAGTAAACCAATCTGATACCAACTATAATTTACCTTCTACAAAAGGAAGCTTATAATCATGATAGCTATAATAAAATATAACGGAGGCAATGTAAGTTCAGTTCAAAATGCACTGAACAGGCTGAAGGTAGATTCTGTAATTACAGATGATCCTGAGCAGATTATAAAAGCGGATAAAGTTATTTTTCCAGGGGTAGGCGAAGCCTCTTCTACCATGAAGCTGCTGAAAGAGAAAGGGCTGGATGTACTTATTCCAAGCCTTAAGCAGCCTGTCCTGGGGATTTGTCTGGGAATGCAGCTGATGTGTGGGGATAACGAAGAAGGAGGTATCCGCGGAATGGGAATTTTTAATGTGAAGGTAAAACGGTTCCCACCCACAGATTTAGTTCCTCATATGGGCTGGAATACGGTTTCAGACCAGGAATCATCTCTTTTTTTAGGAATTGAAAAGAATAATGATGTTTATTTTGTCCACAGCTTTTATTGTGAACTGTCTGATTTTACAACTTCTGTGTGTGATTATATCCTGCCGTTCAGTTCATCGTTGCAAAAGGATAATTTTTATGCTGTACAGTTTCACCCGGAGAAATCAGGAGGAATAGGAAGTCAAATATTAACCAACTTTATTAAACTATAACATGAAAATTATTCCAGCCATTGATATTATCGACGGAAAATGTGTGCGCCTGTCAAAAGGAGATTACACTACAAAAAAGATATATAACGAAAACCCTGTAGAAGTTGCCAAAGAGTTTGAAAATTTTGGAATCCGGTATCTTCATTTGGTAGATCTTGACGGAGCAAAATCAAAACATATTGTTAACCGGAAAGTCCTGGAAGATATTGCCGGAGCAACATCTCTTCATATTGATTTTGGAGGTGGGCTAAAGACACAGGAGGACATTGAAACTGCATTCAGTTCCGGAGCACAGCAGATTACATTGGGAAGTATTGCCGTTCAGGATCCTGAATTCTGTTTTGGAATGATTGAAAAATATGGTACTGAGAAAATCATCCTTGGGGCAGACTGTGACAACAGGAAGATTAAAACCTCCGGCTGGCAGGAAGAAAGTGATAAAGATATTATTGATTTTATTCTTCAATATCAGAAAAAAGGAATTCAGCATGTTATATGTACTGATATTGCCAAGGACGGCATGCTGGAAGGACCTTCTACAGGGCTGTATATTGAGATTTTATACAAAACGGGAATACAGCTTACGGCAAGCGGTGGCATTTCAGGCATCAAAGACGTCTATAAAATGAAAGATATCGGATGTTCCGGGACTATTATCGGAAAAGCCATTTACGAGGGAAAAATAAGCTTACAACAACTTCAGAACTTTATTGAAAATGCTTAAAAAAAGAATTATTCCATGTTTGGATATTAAAGAAGGTTCCACAGTAAAAGGGGTGAACTTTGAAGGACTTCGCAATGCCGGAGATCCTGTGGAGCTGGCTGTAAAATACGAACAGGAGGGAGCTGATGAGCTTGTTTTTCTGGATATTACGGCCACTATTGAAGAAAGAAAAACCTTTGTTGAATTGGTGCGAAAGATAGGTAACGAACTGAGCATACCTTTTACCGTAGGTGGTGGAATTTCCTCTGTTGTGGATGTCAGAAAGCTTCTGGAGGCTGGTGCGGATAAAATCAGCATCAATTCTTCCGCAGTCAAAAACCCACAGCTCATCTCTACTTTGGCAAAGGAATTTGGCAGTCAATGTGTAGTGGTCGCGATTGATACCCGTCTGGCAGGGAACATTGATTGGGTGCATATAAAAGGAGGACGCGAAAAAACAGAATGGATGACATTGGAATGGGCCAGAGAAGCAGAATCTTTGGGAGCAGGGGAAATTCTTTTAACTTCTATGGATGGCGACGGAACAAAAAATGGTTTTGATCTCCGGATTACAAAACTGGTTTCTGAAAATGTGGGTATTCCGGTCATTGCCTCGGGAGGAGCTGGAAATGCTGCTGATTTTCTTAAAGTCTTTAATGAAACAAAAGCTACAGGAGCCTTGGCAGCCAGTGTTTTTCATTTTAATGAAATCGGAATTATGGACTTGAAAGAATTATTGAAATCTAAAAAAATTAACGTAAGATGAAAATTAACTTTGATAAAAGCAATGGGCTTATTCCTGTCATTATTCAGGACAATAGAACCCTTCAGGTGGTGATGCTGGGATATATGAATGAAGAAGCTTTTGAAAAAACAAAAAAGGAAGGGGTAGTCACCTTTTTCAGCCGCTCCAAAAACAGACTCTGGACAAAAGGGGAAGAGTCCGGCAATTTTTTAACGGTAAAAGATATCAGAATAGACTGTGATCAGGATACTGTTTTAATAAAAGTGATTCCACGGAATGGGGTCTGCCATACAGGAAGCTTCAGTTGTTTTGGAAATAAGGATTCCAAGGGATTTCTGTATGAGCTGGAAGAAAAGATATCCCAAAGGATTGACAACCGGGTAGAAGAATCATACACCTATTCTCTGTACCAGCGGGGGATTAATAAAGTAGCTCAAAAAGTAGGAGAAGAAGCGGTAGAACTGGTGATTGAGGCTAAAGATAATAATGAGCAACTCTTTAAAAATGAAGCTGCCGACTTACTCTATCACGTCTTAATTTTACTGAAAACAAAAGGCTATACCTTGGAAGAAATAGAAGAGATCCTCCAAAGCAGAAACCGATAAAACCTTTGAAATTTTTCAAAGGTTTTTTATGGAATTGAATTATTTCCTAGAACAGTCTATGGATGATTTTAATTATTCAAACATCTAAACTAAGGTATTGGTGGAAATTTTACTTCGTAAGCAATTAATTATTGATATATTTTCACTATACAGTGATGTGATATTGCTTTGTGTTGCCTAAAAATACTAGTTTTGTGAAAGATATATCAACAATACAAATATGAAAAAACTTTACATGGGTACATTTACCTTATGTACCATTCTGAGTCTGTCTGCCCAGGAAGTGATCTGGCAGAAAGACATCAAATCTTCCACTCAGGATTTTCTCAATCAGGTGATTACAACCATTGACCAGTAATATCTTATCACAGGAAGCAGCATTCAGGTTAAAAACCAGTCTTTAGCTGCCAATAGCCAAAAGCTCAATAACGGTTACAATTTTCACTTAGTAAAACTCAACCAGCAGGGCGAGCAGGTTTGGGAGAATATTTTGCCGGACAAAATTAAAATTGGACATTCAAGTAATTAAATCGTTATGAAATCATTAATGCTTCTTAGCTTATTTCTTTTTATACTTTCTTGTGGAAAAGTTAATTGTGTTGAATATACCAAAATACTCTCCAAAGAAGAATGTATAATAGTAGTTGAAATTCCTCCTACATCTTCAGTTTGGTTTGAGGTGAAGGGTTATGATCCTGCTACTCAAATATCTAAAATATGTAAAACCAATAACAGGTGGTGGAATTTATATTGGAATGAAATAGAAGTTGGAGATACAATAGTAAAAAAGAAAGGGGAACTAACCTTTAATATTCACAAAAAAGATAGTATTATTACTCACTTCTGGAAATGTTATGAAGACTAAAATAAAGTGGAATATTAGTTCCACTTTTTATTTATTTGGAACAATGTCAAAATCTATTCTATAACCGGTGATTTTGATTGTATCATTTTCCTTTTTTAAAGAAATTATTTCTTTTGTTTTTCCATAGTTTCTATTAACGTCATAGGTTAACTCATATTCTGAAAAAGAGTTTGTTCCTTTAGAAACAAATGTTCGCCAGCTATTAAGACTATCACTTTGAATTTCTCCATATTCATTTTCTGTTTTATCAATAACTTGGTATAATTTATCTTTATGGGTCACCTTAAAAAAATTATTACCAAACAGTTTAGACATTTCTTCTCTGTTATTTTGTTTTATTAATGAATAAAAACTATCAACCACCTTTTGAGCCTCTTGTTTATCAGACTCTCTATTTTCATAGGTGTTATTAAAATTACAGCTTGTTAGAAAAAAAGAAATAAAAAATAATATATGTAGTTTCATTATCATTTGATTTTTTAATAGACAAATTTAATAATTTTAATTGGTCTTAAAAATAGGAAAGTTTACACTAGAAAATAATCATCATTACAAAAGCCAACTTTCATAAGTTGGCTTTTGCTTTTATATTCAAAAAGTATGATTACATTTTACCTGTCAATCAATATATTTTTGACTAGGGTCTGATCACCTACTTTTAAAATGCCGATATACATTCCTTTTTGAAGAGTGGAGACATCGATTTTGGTTTCGTTATTTGTTTTAAGTAATGATCTTCCTACCAGATTGGTCATTTCAAAGCTGAAATTAGTGGTTGGAGAAGGAAGCTCAACGTGTAAAATATCGTTAGCCGGGTTAGGGTAGATCTTTACATCTTCCAGAGTGTTGGTCGGAGTTTGCTTATTGGCTGAAGATACTGAGGCTGTTGCAAAATGTTGTAAAGCACCTACGGCAGCTTTTCCAATATTATAAACATAAACAGGGTCTACATTAGCAAAGGTGTCTTTAGAGGTGTGTGGGTAGTTACTTCTTATTTTTTCAAAAAACCCGGTAATCACTTCTCCTTTTTGTTCAAAAGGAATATAGTCCGTGGCTTCGGCAGGGTCAACAGCGGTCTGAAGAGGCGAGTAGAGTGTTGTACAATTTCTGAGTTGTTGGGTTACTGCGGCAGAAGCGGCATTATTGCTGGACACTCCTCCCTGATCTTCGTCGCAATACACCGTATTGTTATTATTCCCTTTTACGCCACCTACCTGGTCAAGGTTAAAGACAAGTTGGATATCCAATTTGCGGACACCTCCCTGGTATACAACATTATTCACATAATGGCTGCTGCCTACCAAACCTTGTTCTTCCCCTGAAAAGTGAATAAATTTAATAGAGTATTCTGTAGGAACATCTTTCAATATTCTGGCAGCTTCCAGGATAATGGAAGTACCACTGCCGTTATCATTAACCCCCGGACCATTAATGGTATCGTAATGTCCGCAGATAATAACATATTTGTTAGGGTAAAGAGTTCCTGTCTTGGTAATGATCAGGTTCTTTGAACTCGATGATCCATACGTAAAGGAACTTTCCACAATTTGACTGGCAGAATATCCGTAAGAGGTATATTTATTTTTAATCCAGGTCAGCGTGTTGTTGTTTGCCTGTGAGCCGGTGGTCTTTATTCCTAAATTACCGAATTCCTGAAGATTGGCGGTAATATTGGCCTGGGTAACCATATCAGCTCTGTTTTTATAAGCCTGAATAAAAGATTGAGCTCCGATACTCTGTATGACCAATGAAGTCAATAAAAATGTTGTGATTTTTTTCATATTATATATAATGGTTTGTAAATACGAATGTAGTAAATAAATCACAACGATGTGTTTAATAATTTAAAAATATAATAAATTTTATACAATTTTGTTATGCGGAACTTATCATGTCTCTGCCGGTATTTTGTGAGATTTGTTGTTAAATTTGACAATACGATCAACACAAAGCCCTTTGAAACAGTTCAAAGGGCTTTGTATGCTAAAAGCTGGTATTTTGAATGAAATTTATCTCATAATCATAACTTTTCTTACCACAGTTTGATCAGCGGTTTTTAAAATTCCAAGATAAGCGCCATTTTCCAGGTTGGAAACATTAATTTTTGTTTCGTTAGTCGTTTTTAGAATTGAACGTCCCGGAAAGTCAGTGATTTCAAAGCTGAAATTTTTTATCTTAGAATCAGGAAGCTCAATATTAATGATATCTTTTACAGGATTGGGATATATTTTTACAGCTTCCAGTGGATTTTTTGAAACATTTTCCTGAGTTCCCAACAGAGTACTGGCAACAGCAAAATGCTGTAATGCTCCCACGGCAGCTTTTCCGATATTATAAATATAAACAGGATCTGTATTGTTAAATGTATCACTGGAAGTATGTGGATAACTACTTCTTATTCTTTCAAAAAAACCGGTAATAGTATATCCTTTTTGCTCAAAGGGGATATAATCTGTAGCTTCAGCAGGATCTACAGCGGTTTGAAGTGGAGAATAAAGAGTAGTACAGTTTCTGAGTTCCTGAGTGACTACAGCAGATGCCGCATTATTGGCAGGGTCACCCCCTTGATCCTCATCACAATAAACAATGTTGTTATTATTTCCCATCACGCCACCTACCTGATCCAGATTAAAGACTACTTTAATATCCAGCATACGAACACCTCCCTGATAAGCTATGTTATTTGCATAATGGTGACTTCCTATTAAGTTTTGCTCCTCCCCTGAAAAATGAATGAATTTGATAGAATAGTCTGTAGGAACATCTTTCAATATTCTGGCAGCTTCCAGGATAATGGAAGTACCACTGCCATTATCATTGACCCCTGGTCCATTGATTGTATCAAAATGTCCGCAGATAATTACGTATTTATTTGGATAAACGGTTCCGGTTTTGGTAATCACTAAATTTTTTGAATTTCCGCCTCCAAAAGTAAAAGGATCTTCTGCTATCTGACCGGCGGTATAGCCAAAAGAGGTATACTTACTTTTTAACCAGTTCAGAGCATTTGTATTAGCTGTTGAACCAGTCGTTTTTATCCCATAACTGGCAAAGTTCTGAAGATTATTAATGATGTTGGTTTGAGAAACAGCATCAGCACGGTCTTTGTATGATTGGATAAAGCTTTGTGCTTCAATATGTTGAATAATGATAGAGGTAAATAAAAAAACAGCGATTTTTTTCATTTTTTGATATATTATATAGGTAAGAAGTACACAATGAAAATGTATTTTTTCAAGATGTATGACGGTTGATAGGACTTATTTTTCAATGATTATTTTTCTGGTCAGATTACCTGCACTTGTTTTTATGGTAATGGTATAAACACCATTTTGAAGCGCTGAAGTATTTATTCTATTTTGATTTTCAGAACTCAAAACCACATGTCCGGCCATATCATTGATTTCAATGCTAAACTGTTTACTCTTTTCTGTTTCTACTGTAATCATATCCTTGGCAGGATTTGGATATATTCTGATATTTTGTAACGGATCCTTAGCAGGCGCTTCATTCACCTGTAAGTTATTGTTATTGCTGGTACTGGCAACAGCGAAATGTTGCAAGGCGCCTACAGCAGCTTTCCCCACATTGAAAACATACACAGGATCTATATTGGTCAGATTATCATCCGTACTATGTTCATTCTCACTTTTGATATACTCATAAAATCCGGTAATAGTATATCCTTTCTCTTCAAAAGGAATATAGTCAGAGCTATAAGCATAAGAAATAGAAGTCTGGAGAGGAGAATAGAGTCCGGTACATATCGCCAGTTCCTGTGTCGCAGTATTAGAAGCTGCATTATTACTGGATATTCCACCTGTATCTCTTTCGCAGGTAATCTTGTTATTTAAATTTCCTATCTGACCTCCTACCTGATCAATATTTAAAACCAGCTTTATATCCAGTTTTTGTATACCTCCCTGATAGGCTACATTATTTACATAATGGTTACTTCCTATCAGTCCCTGTTCTTCACCGGAAAAATGAATGAATTTGATAGAATATTCTGTAGGAATATCTTTTAATATTCTGGCTGCTTCTAAAAGAATGGAAGTCCCGCTGCCATTATCACTGACACCCGGTCCTACAATGGTATCATAATGCCCGCAGATAATAATGTATTTATTCGGATACACCGTACCCGTTTTGGTGATCACCAGGTTTTTAGAATTTGTACTTCCAAAGCTGAAAGGATCTTCAACCATCTGGCTTGAGGAATATCCATAAGAAAGATATTTGTTTTTAAGCCAGTTTAAAGCATCGGTATTAGCGGTTGAACCTGTGGTTTTTACTCCAAGATTGGAAAACTCCTGAAGGTTGTTACTGATATTGGCCTGAGTAACCATGTCGGCTCTGTCTTTATAAGCCTGGATAAGATTTTGAGCAGCAATATTTTGTAATGCTACAGATGTAAATAAAAAAACGGCAATTTTTTTCATTTCTTCAATCAAATTATTTTTTGATTGCTAATATACTAATTAATTATCATTTGGTGTTATTGATCCGTATTGTTTATTCTGTTTTAATTGGTTATTCGTTATCGATATAGGGATATATGGTAGATGAGTGTAATTAAAATCATACAAAGAGTGGAAGGACTATAGGACAGCAAACAAAAAAATCCCGGGAAAACCCGGGACTTATATTGATAACAAAAATAGTATTCTACATTATTTTACTTGATCTACAACAGCTTTGAAAGCTTCAGGGTGATTCATTGCTAAATCTGCTAAAACTTTTCTGTTAAGCTCAATGTTGTTCTTTTTAAGAGCTCCCATAAATTGAGAGTAAGACATTCCGTGCTCTCTAGTTCCCGCGTTGATACGAGTGATCCAAAGTGCTCTGAAATTTCTCTTTTTCTCTTTTCTACCACGGTAAGCATATTGCATTGCTTTTTCTACCGCGTTTTTAGCTACAGTCCAAACGTTCTTTCTTCTACCGAAAAAACCTTTAGCTTGCTTAAAAATTTTCTTTCTGCGAGCTCTTGAAGCTACCGCATTTACTGATCTTGGCATAATTTAAATTGTTTTTTTGAAAAGGGCGGCAACATATGTTGCTCTTGTTAGCACCGTTCCAGGGTTAAAATGATGAATTTGTTTGAATTCTTATAAACCGAATATAGATTTATAAAAACTACTTAATTGCTAATTGACGTTGAACGCTTTTTTCGTCCACTTTAGCTACGTAAGAAGTGCTAGTAAGATTTCTCTTCTGCTTAGTTTCTTTCTTAGTTAAGATGTGGCTTTTGTAAGCGTTTTTTCTTTTGATCTTACCAGAACCGGTAAGAGCAAAACGTTTCTTAGCACCTGATTTCGTTTTTAATTTTGGCATTGTCTTGCTTTTTTATTGTTTTTGTTATCAATATCTGTTTTGGATACTCCTAAGGACATTAGGAATAATAGTGTGCAAAGATACAAAAAAAATCAATTCGAACTTTTATAATCTGTGATTTTATCGTAGTAAATAAGAAGACCGCCCCTACTGGAACGGTCTTTTTATGATATGTTCTGTCGGAAATCTACATTTTTCATAGTTTCTCCCCAACATTATTAGCTCAAATTATGACTGAAAAAACGCTAATAAGTCTTTATTAATAGTTTCAGCTTCTGTGGTAGGCATCCCATGGGGAAAACCTGGATAAGAAATTAATTTTCCGTTTTTAAGCAGGGTAGCAGCTACTTTCCCCGTAGTTTCAAATGGTACAATCTGATCATCTTCACCATGCATTACCAAAACAGGAATGTCCACACTTTTAAGATCTTCGGTGAAATCAGTTTCAGAGAATGCTTTAACACAATCGTAATGGGCTTTGAGAGAACCATTCATTCCTTGACGCCACCAGTTTCTCTGAATCCCTTCAGAAATCTTAGCACCTTCTCTGTTATATCCATAGAAAGGGAAAGTAAGATCTATAAAAAACTGCTGTCTGTGTTTAGCCGTATTATTTCGGATATCATCAAAAACTGAAATAGGAACTCCATTGGGATTATTCTCATTCTGAACCATGATAGGAGTTACTGCACTTACTAAAACGGCTTTTGAAACCCTTCCGTTACCATGCTTTGCTACATATCGGATCACTTCACCTCCTCCTGTAGAATGCCCCACATGGATAACGTTTTTTAAATCCAAAGCGGCAACAATTTCTGCCACATCAGAAGCATAGGTGTCCATATCATGTCCATAAGGGGTTTGTTCAGATCTTCCATGACCCCTTCTGTCGTGGGCAATCACCCTATATCCTTGTTCTAAAAAGAAAAACATTTGTGCATCCCAATCATCACTGGAAAGTGGCCATCCGTGATGAAAAAATACAGGCTGTCCTTTCCCCCAATCTTTGTAGTAAATTTCTGTTCCGTCTTTTAATGTAAGTGTATTCATTGTTTGTTTTTTTATGATTAATAAATTAATAATGTATTTTATTTTTTACATTCACAAATTTATATGGAAAATATTCACAATACATTGATCTAGGATAATATATTAATAAAAATGCAAAAGCAATGGAAGCCGTCATTAAAATATAGCTGATAATCGGGATTGTTTTATTCTTCACTTCTCTTTAATATTGATTCATTAAGAAGAATTGAATTTTGAAGTATGAAAATAATAGCATTCAGTATATTTTGTATGTTGACTTCAGTGACAGCGTGCACACAGGAAAGGAAATATAACTCTCCATGGATTCCTTCAAAACCCAAGGCAACACATGCCATTCCGTTTTTAACCGGGCAGAGTGATTTTGTCTATGTAGATAAAACAAGCTTAAAACCTGTTACGAATCAAAAATTTCGAAGTGCATCAGTTTTTACCGCTACAGGTTTTGCTGTTGTTGGAAATGGAAAAAATGAATATGCAGTCATTGATGAAAATGGAAAAACTGTTTTGGATTTTTCAACCAGCGAAATCAATTTAAATGTAGTAAATGGACTTACCTTTTATAAAAGAGATATTGAATATGAAAAGAAAATGCCTGTCTGGAAATGGGACTGGAATATCATGGGAAGTGGCATTAAAAAAGAACAGACTTATCATAAAATAGAGATTGGAATTTTAGAAAGTAAACAAGTCTTACTTCATGAAGACATTCCCTACTTAGAGGATAATTATTATCTCGATTGTATTGCTGTAGATGAAAGCCACCTATTTTGGAATGGAACTCTTTATGAAATCAAAAAAAATGGTTTAAGTAAAATCGAAAATAATATTGCTGAGTTGTTAGAGAACAAACGATTTCTCAAATCTTCAAATGTCAATTTTTCAATGTATGAACTGGGGCAGAAAAAAGCTATTCACAGCGGATTGAAAGGTACTGAAGCTCTTTCACTTCAATTTGGGAGGGAAACTATATTACTGAAAGATATTAATAAAGAACGCTATGAGCCGGAAATCCCTAAGCTTTTACTAGATAGTAAGACCAATGATGTTTACCCTTTTCCACAATACGAAAAAGTGTTTCCTAAAGAAATTATAAAAGCAACAGCTTCGCAGATTGATTTCATCAAAAAAACTTCTTTGGTGTATTCTATAACCAATTCACCTTATTTTCTGTTGGGTGTTTTTAATTATGATCACGATATTTGGGCGTATGACTGGCTGTATATTGATACCAAAGGAAATGTGACAGATTCCATTGATACATACAGCTTTAAAGTTCTGGATCAGGTTGGAAATATGGTTTGGCCCGATAGAAAAATGATCTTACCCACCCAGTTCATTGACAAAAACTGGAAATTTGGAAAGATAAATTCTTATCAAGGCATGAATGATACATACTTTATCCGAATAGAAGATGAAAAAAAATTGAGAACCATGGGACTGTGGAATAGCAAAACAAAGATTTGGGAGATAAAACCTGAATACCATGACATCTCAGTCTTGGATGCGGAAAAACAGATGTATGCGCTGCAAAAAGAGGAAGACGGTCTGTACATACTTTATGATCAGAAGAATAAAAAGAATATCGGATCAAAAGGGTACAGGTCTATTAATTCGGATGGGCTGGTAACTGTTCAACTTAATTCAAGGGAAAATATATATTATTATATTGATATTTATTCCGGAAAAGAATACAAAGAGAATTAAATAATACATTGAAAAACTATGATTTTTAGAAAGCTGTTACCTGTTGCTGCTTGTATTGTGAGTGTACTATCATTTGCTCAAATGAGTACAGGAGTATATTTTTCTTCAGATAAAAAATACAAGGAGATTATGGAAGAGGTTGGAAATCCATTATCAGGAAATCCGGTAATGATTGTACAATCATTTGTCCCTAATCATGGGAGTTATATTTGGTTTTTGAATGAAAGCAAAGCTAAAAATCCTACTTATTTAGGTGAAAATCCAAAAGATTTGCACTCAGGTATTTTTCTGGAGGACCATGGTGGATTACTTCCAAAAATAACCTTTAAAGATTTTGCAGCAGGATTGGCGCAGCCTCGATACATGATTAACTTCTGTGAAATTGGAGATGCAGACAAAGATGGTTTTCCTGAGTTTTATCTTACTTATTTTGAAGAATCAGACGGATTGGATGCCAAACCATTGAAAGTGATTGTATATACAAGTTTAGGTGAGAAAACATTTTCGAAATCAAAAATTACCGGCTGGATTCCATTTCAGGAAGAAGATCAGTATCGGGAAGTAAAGGATGAGAATTTCAAATTATTGCCTAAAGAAATAAGACTGAAAGCGGAAAAACTGTTGAAAGATGCCAAAAAAGAAATAAACTAGAGCTCTTAAAAAAACACCATTATCAGGGATATTTATGTCCGCCTCCTTTAATTATCTTTATTTAAAAATAAAGCGGTGAAAAACCTCATGATTTTAACTTCATTTTTAGTGCTGTCTGGCTGTAAAACAAATGCTCAAAAATTAAAAATTTCCAGTATTTATAGTGAGCCCAAACAAGTTACAAAAGAAATTCCTGAAACAGGTAAAACACATACATATACCACTCGAAAGGAAGTTACTGAACGCCTTGATCCCCTCATTTTTATGCTTTCCAAAAATGCCGGAACACTTACATTTCGTATACAGGGAAATATCAGTTCCAGTGGACATTCCATTCATCAGGTGAGAAAAATTCGTTTTGAAAGGGGAGCGCAAAGTGGGAATACTGTTACGCTGAAGTATTACGTGGAAATTAAAAAAGTTCCTGGTAAAGAAAGTGCTAATGTGCTGGGATATAATTACACAAAAGATGAAACCTATAAAATACCTAATGATATTAAAATCATAAGAATAGAATTATATGAAGAACGGATCAATGATACATCAGCGACAAAACCAAAGCTTATTGCCCAACAGAGCTTTAATTTCTTTCCCAAAATTTAAATACTTGAAAATGATAATATGGGCTTTGGAGAAGACTGAATAAGCAATGATAAACTAAGCTACAATGAAAAATACTTTTGTTTTCTCATTTTTGAGCATCATTTTGGTAATGATCTTAAGTTGCAAGAAACCTGAAAGAAAAAAAACAAATTTCAAGAATTATCTGAAAAATACGGAGTGGATTGTGAATGAAGGAGGGCTTATTATTCCGGATGGTGGAAAAATCTATTATATGTCTCCAAGAGATACTGCATTGATCTTCAACTTTCACGCGGTAAAATTTTTGGATGAAGAAAAATTCAAAAGCTATGATGCATGGCAATGTGGAAACGATTGCTTCACAGAGATACATGGCAGATATTATTTTACGGAAGCCAACCAGATAAAAATGGAAGTCGATAGCATCAGAAAATCTGAATTTTGTGACGTGCCTACACAAACATTCAAACCATCCAAAGTCATGTCTTTTAACCTTGCAAAAGAAGGAGAACAGCTAAAACTTATAAGAAAATAAAATGATAGATTTAATAAGAAGAAGTTTCAAATGTCAAATTTCAGTATAATATGAAAGATAGGCGAGAAGGATTTTACGACAATTAAGTTCACATAAGATGAAAATCTTTGATTTCTTATACACAAAGTATATACCTTGAAATAGCTTAAGTGTTTAAAAATCTTTTGTGACTTTTGTGGTAACATTTAAACAGACTTAAGAAAATAATATGACAGATTTAATAAAAATTTTCCCGGAATATGAAGACGTATTTTATGATGATATCGAAAATCATAAAAAATATTTTCTTCCCATTTGTTCAATTAATTTAAAAATTATTAATCCCTCAGAAGATCAATGGCTTCATATTGTTTCTGTAAAGGAAATTTGCGATGGCTGTGTTGGGGAAAATAAATCGGAATATCATACAGAATATACCAAAGCAGATATGTTTGGTTTTGATGTAATGGAAGGCAAATACAAATTTGATGCAGACTGGAACTATTTTTCAGCCCATACCGAGATCTCTCCGGAAGATTATGGGAACAGTTATTCCGATTTAGAAATTGAATACAATATGAATGAAGCCATGTATCAATTGAAAAAAGAATATTACCAAAAACACAATAAGCTTTATGATAAAGACAGTTATCGGCCAGGTTTAATGGTAGATGATATCCGTCGTTTAGAACGTTTGCGTAAGCTTACGGTTGAAGATTTGGAAAAAGATGATTACTCAAAATATGCAGAGGAACGTTTGCAAAAGAAAGTGTATGAGGTTTTTGATGAGCTGAATACCGCCTCTCTTCCTGTAGAAGAAACTCACTTTGGTGCAGATAACCTGATTGAGAAACCTTATAAAAATGATGGTACATTGATGGATTATATCGGATGTATGGAAGGCTATGATTTCCAGAATTCAGCAGCAGATCTGTTATATTTATTTTATGACAAAGAGCTTAAAAAAGCCGTCATTTGTTTAGAATACACTTAATCTGACAGAAAATTCAACTTTGTGAAATATAGTAAGAGAAACAGTAAATGGAAAATAAAGAAATCTGGATAGAAGGAGATATACTTTTTTATAAAGATCATGGTAATGTTGAGAATGCAAACATTCAGTCATTAAAATATGCTTACGCACAGATTTTAGGAAATGTGCCTTTTTTGTTTGTTTTTGCAGATCATCAACACTATATATCTACTGAATTACAGGGGTTTGGAGAAGTGTATCACAAACTGTCGGATAGATTTCGTTTTGATGACGAAACTTTTTTTGCCGTATGTAAAGCTAGAAAAGAAGATGAGAAAGTGAAAATTTGGGCAAAAAAAATGCCTCAGAATTACCAGATCCTGGACGAGTATCTGAATGATGGTGATTTTGGCTACGAGGTATATACAGAGCCTAAACAGATGATATCCTGGGACACTACTTACGAGCAATTGGAAGCATTGGGTTGTATAGAAGCTTATTTTACCGATTTTGGCGCTAAATATTTAAGATTCAAATATCCGGTCAGAATAGAAGGTATCCTTATTGATCAATTGGAGGTGTATGCAGACAACGTAAGCACTAATCGTCCTGTACAGGAGTTTTTTGTAGATCTGTATGATGAAACCAATACCGATAAAAGCTACAAAAAACTACGCGAACTCTGGATTGATGACGATGTTGATATTAATCAATACGGTTATGAAAGAGATGACCAGTGTTATCTGCAATTTGCTTTGGCCAATGGTATAAATGCTTCTATTTGTTATACCTATGATGAAGAGTATGCTTATGACGATGGAAGCACATCGCTTCATTTCTATAACAAGCGTGAATACAAGTCTTTTTTAGAAAATAAAGAATATGAAGAAGTGATGGAAATATCCGGATTACTATCATTCCCCAATAAATTGGATATAAATGTTAAATATATTGATCATGATGGAGTAAAGCATATTCCACTAAAAGTAAAAGAATTATTGAAAGAGAAAAGTGATATCTGGCTCGACAGTGTTAATCATAAAATTGGATTTGCAGGAACAGATACAGCACTGATTTTAGATCTTGAAAAAATTACATATTTTACAATTCAGAATGTTCTTCCCGCAAAAGGATCCGGATATGCCGATTTTATGGTTCATCTTACAACCGAAGATTATCTGTATGTTTTTATAGAAGACACTTATTTCTTCGACCAGTTTGCTGGGCAATTGGAGCAAATGACAAAAAAATCAGTTGAAATTCCTGAAGCGTATTATAACTGTTAAAACCACACATAGTATATCTATATGGCACACCGTATTTATCTATACAATTACGATCAGAAAACAAATCAATCGTTCGATACCTATTTAGGCGAGTGGAACTATGAAATTCCATTATTGCTGTACCCACTTATTGCAGAAGACGTCAAAGTGGAAGGCGTTGAGTTTTTCTCTAATAAAGAACAGGGAATTATTCGCCTGCGCTACTTCTTCAATTTACTGGCTGATACCTACCAATTGCACTACAAGAAAGCTTACTACGAACCTGTCAATACAATGTTTGAGTTCCTGGAAGCATTACCGTATGATTCCTTCGTACTGAATGCAACGGATGTGTTTAATATGAACGAAGAAAAGCATAAAGTACAGGCTAAGGAATGGCAGGTAGAGATTCAGCAGAAAAATAAACTGTATAAAAAAGCAGTAGAAACTCAGAATCTTTCATTATTAGACTCTTTGTTTTCACCATACGGTTACTCGTCATTTCTCGATATTTTACAAACCGACTGGATCAATTACGGATTGGGCTATTTTGAGGAGCTTGCTTATAAGAAAGTAGCATCTTCTGTATTTGAAGAAAGTGGAAAGTTTGGACTGAAGGACGCAAAAGGCGCTATTTTAGCTCCGGCCATATATGATGAAATTTTTGAAGCAGACTATAATTACGGCATATCAGTGATTCAAAAAGGTGAGCGGTTCGGTTACCTGCAGAGTGACGGAAAAGAATTGGTTCCTCCAATATATGAAGATGCTTTTGATGTGTTCGATTTTGCACAGGAACCTTTAGGAGAGGTAAAAGTGAACGGCAAATCGGGGATTTTAAAAATCTATTCAAAAACCTGGTTGGTTCCTGCTGATTATGGCACAATCGAAAAACTGACCTATGGATTTTTAGGGGTAGAAAAAGATGGAAAATTTGGAGTTTATGACGATGAAAGCAGACTTCTTCTTCCCGTTGACAGTGAAACGCCTTATGAATATGATTACTTTCCGGAATTGTTTTTTACCAGACAAAAAGAAACCCGCAAGCGTAGATATTATACGAAAGAAGGAAATTATCTGGGTGATTTTGTAGAAGATAGTATCCTAAATGCCAGTACCTGTTTCTGGATCAAACCGAATAAATTTGACAAAAAAGGCAGACTGATAGATGAAAAGGGGAATCTTATAATCGATGAAGCTGATCAACTGATTTTAATAGATAATTTTGAAACACTGGCGATTCGCAAAGACAAAAACTGGAAGATTTATAATACCTTAAAACATCAGTTTCTGTTAGAAAATGAACATATTACCAAAGTAAAAGCAGAATCGAGTATCGGATATAAAAACAATGTGTTTACCCTGGAAGTCCAAAACGGATTGGGACTTTTCGATGCAGACAATGAGAGTTGGTTAATTACTCCTCATTCCGAAATTAAAAAGATCCATTATTTGGAAAATGGGTTTTTATCGGTTCAAAAGAAAGAAGGGTATCAATTGTTTGATTTTGAAAATGCTTTGTCAGAGAAATTATATGATTATATTTCTAATCCTTTGAATTATAGAGCTGATGAAGGCTTGCTGTTTCTGTATCAGGGTGAACATATGTTGAGAATCAATGAAGACAGAAGCATTCAGGTGGTAGAGGTGGCTGATTATGGATCTATTTATCTGGATCGGTATTCATTTCGGGGAAAAGACTTAGAATACTTTAATTCCTTTTATACTCGTTGGAAAGATAGTGTCGGCAGCAATTCCGAACAGTTCATGGATGTTGAAATCATTAAAAAAATGGCTTTTGATGCAAAGGAAAATCAAAATTATAAGGAGGCGTTGCGCCTGTTTGAATTATCTGCTCAAAGAAACGACATCGATAGCTGGGTAGAAATGGGTATATTATTCACCGATCCTGAAATTGAAGTGTTGTTTGACCCACAGAAAGGGATTGACTGTTACGAGAAAGCAGCACAACAAAATCATCCTGTAGCCTGGAATAATATAGGCGCTTTGTATCACAACGGAATAGGGTATTCTTTGAATATCAAAAAAGCGATTCGGGCCTACGGGAAAAGTGCTGAGCTTGGTGACGGAATGGCACTAGCCAACCTAGGGGATCTGTATTATTTCGGAGAGTATGTCATACAGGATTACGATAAAGCTTTGGATTTTTACCAAAAGGCCGAGAAAAAATACTACTATAATTACGATAAAATTTCAGAAATCTATTATCAGTTAAGAGATTATAAAAATCTTTTGGTGTATCTGAAGAAAGACTATGATCAGTCTTATTCAGGCATCTATTATGGTATTATCTACGAACATGGGATGGGTATACAATCAGATTTGAAAAAAGCCATTAAGTACTACGAGCAAGCTAATGCTTACAGCGCCTATGAATATGCCACGCAACGCCTGGTGTACTTCTATGGAGAAGATCCGACATTTAAAAATGATAAGAAATTTCAGAAGTGGAAATCTTTCGCTGAACAGCATGGTTTCGAAATAGACTAGCTGGTATTTTGCCTATATTTACGTTCTTTACAATAATAAAATTTAATAGAGTTAAGGGTTTGATGTACAGGTTGTTATTTATATTTACTTTGTTTATTTGTTCTTTTTTTGCTCAGGCACAAGATGTTGTAAGCCAATTAGAGAGGGAATATAACAATGCTTCAAATAAAACAATAGAGCAGTTGGATCTGGCTCCCAAATACGCGAAAGCATTATTTTTACATAACTTAAAATCAAAATCTTACCAGGTTTTGGAAACCAGTATTTCCATTGCTAGAAAACAAGCTGATGGGAAATATGCCACCATCTTGTATGCTGTTCAAGCTATGAATTATCGACTTGATAACAAAGGAACTGAAGCTTTGAAAAGTCTTGACATGGCCAATGTGTATAGCTTAAAAACGAACAGTAACGAAGCTAAAGGTTATTTTCAATATGCAAAGGGGTGGATTCTGATACGTAATAATAAAACGACTGATGCGGTTGCCGCTTATCTGAAAGCTATTCAATACTACGAAAACTCACCAACGACTTCTACACTGTACGGAAGATTTGGTAATACAGCCAAAGAATTATCCACTATTTATTCCAACCTGAATGAATACCTGCTGGAAGAAAAATACAGTAAGCAGTTTTTGTTGCTGGCCTCCAAACAGCATGACCCCAACCTTATCTTCGATGCCTATATGCGGATGGGGTATGTATATGAACAAAAATACGGTCAAAATCCATCGGATGTAGGGTTGAGAAATAAAGCAGAGCAGTATTATTTGCAGTCTATTGCGACTTTCAATAAGAATAAAGAGGCTATGCTCAACAAGACGAACCTTTCCTATGCAGCCATCAATTTAGCCAATCTGTATACTGGTTTTGATAGAGATAAGGCGATGAAATATGCCCAATTAGCCAATACCGTGAGCCTGGAAACCGGTGATGCCATCCATATAGCTTCCTCATTTGGTATTTTGGCAGAGTTAGCTATACAGGATAAAGACTATGATTTAGCAAAATCTTACTTTCTGAAAGCTTCTATGGAAATCGGAAAAAGCCCGGTTAGAGATCATAATATAGAATTATCTATTCTTGAATCTTTATCCCAACTTAGCGAAGAGCAAGGCAATTACAAAGAAGCCCTTAATTATTATAAAAGTTATGTCAACAAATACAAAAGTATTTATGATCAGGAAAAACTGGATATTACCAAAAGGTTAGAATCTCAGTTCGACAAAGAACGACAGGAACAGAAGTATATAAAATTACAGCTGGAAAGTGATAAAAAAGCACAGCAAATTAAGTTGATCAACATAGTGCGGGCACAACGTGAGCAGGTTTATAACAACTTAAAATTAGTGGAGGAAAATCAACGCGAGCGACTGAAGTTTTCAGAATTGGAATCGGAGAAAAAAGAACAGCAACTTCGGTTGGCAAAGTTAGAAACCGAACAGAAAAACAATGATATCAACAACTTTAAAAAGCTGTTGACATTCAAAGAAAAGATCAATACCTATTACATTGTTTTTATTTTCATTTTTATCGTTTTGATCATTTTACTGCTGTATGCGTATAAACAACGTGCAAAATCAATGAAGCAAAGAGACGAATTGCATGCTTTAGCTATGGAGAAAGAGAAACAAAATTCAAAAATATCCACACTTACAGCGTTGTTGGAAGGGCAGGAACAGGAACGTGGCCGTTTAGCCCGTGATCTTCATGATGGATTGGGCGGCTTGCTTTCAGGAACCAAACTTCAGCTGTCTTCTTTAGACCCTCACAAATCCGAAAGTATAGAAGATGAAATTTCAAAATCCATTACCCAGATTGATGGTGCTGTAGAGGAGCTGAGACGTGTAGCGCATAATTTAATGCCCGATTTATTAATGAAATATGGGTTGGAAGTCGCCATTCAGGAGTTTGCTTCCCGCGTGTCCAATAGCGCATTAGAGATCCACACAGAATTTATCAATTACACCAATTCCATATCAGAGGAAAAGCAACTGATCCTATACAGAATCATCCAGGAATTGGTGAACAATGCCATAAAACATGCTGATACTTCCGAAATTATTATTCAGATAAGTGAAGAAGAAAATGTATTGAATCTTACAGTTGAAGACAACGGTAAAGGTTTTGACCTTACAGGCTTAAACGTAAGAAAAACAGCAGGCTTTCATAATATAGAATCAAGAGTCCAGTTTTTAAAAGGAACGATGAATATCACCTCCGAACAAAATATTGGGACCAGTATAGAACTTCAAATTCCTATTCATTAGACATGATAAAAGTAGCCATAACAGATGATCATCCACTTCTATTAGAAGGGTTGAAAAATATTTTAGGAAACAGCGATACGATAGATGTTGTAGATTGTTTCAAAAGCGTTTCAGAAATGAATGCCGGTCTGGCAAAACAAGCTGTCGATATTTTGTTGTTGGACATCAATCTGGTAGATACCAACAGCATAGAACTTATACAACCTTTAAAGAAGAAGTACGAAAACCTTCAGATTATTATGCTTAGCGTTCACAATGAACTGCCCGTGATTAACAGTACTTTGTCTGAAGGTGCTTTGGGGTATATTCAAAAAAATGCCTCAGTTTCCGAAATTCTGGAAGGCATCAGTACCGTCTATTCCGGAGACCGATTCTTATGCTCACAAACCAGGTCTGTTTTGGAGAAGAAATCATCGGATGGCTTACACCAGGTTCCAAAATTAACGCGAAGAGAAAAAGAAATCTTAGCCGAAGCAGCGAAAGGACTTACCACCAATCAAATGGCGGAAAAGCTTTTTATCAGTCCACACACCGTAGAAAGTCACCGAAAAAATCTTATCGAAAAATTTCAAACGTCTAATCTTAGTTCAGCTATTAAACTAGCCATAGAATACGGATTGATTATCGAATAATATATTCAAAGGTGTAGCAAAGCTGCTGGCTAAACGTTCGCTTAAAAAGAATCAATTTTATTAATTCACTGCTTTGCTCCCTTAAAATAATACATTACTAAAAATAAAACCTTTGCGTCTATAAAATTCAGCGTAAATAATTTGCATTCAATTTTTGGAAACTGATTCATATTCATACCAGCAAAAAGGTCTGCTTACATCGTAAAAGCAGACCTTTTCTATATAAATTTAAAATTAGGTGTTCAATTATTAATCTTTGAATCTCAGCACAGCCTGGAACAGATTTTTCTTTCCTGTTAAATCATATTCGTCGTTATATACCGGCTCATACATGAATAGATAGACTCTTTCGTCAAAATCTTTTAAATTGACAGGCTGGGCCACCATGATGTCATAAAGCCTCGTAATAGTACGCGTAGCCGTCCATTGTTTTGAGTTTCCTTTAGGGGTTTTATCAAATCTGTGATCTTTTGCATCTGTATAATACCAATATGATGGTGCCTGATCCATTAAAAACAGTTCTTTGTCCTTGTTATACAGTTCCTCTGCCATACCTGTACTTTGAAACCAGGGAACTTCAGCATTGAAAAGTCCTAGAGCCCCTGCATAAATATCCTTATTGGTCGTTGCTCCCACTAAAAAACCTTCAAGATTGGAAGCCGTAAACTCAAATATAAAAGGTGACTTTTTCAGATCATAAACATCATTGACCGGTTCAATTACTTTTCCGTCCTGTTTAATAACTACTTTTAACGATTGTGCAAAAGCCATTAAGCTGAGTAAAGAAAAAAGAATGGTTAAACTTATTTTTTTCATTGTATATCTTTAAATAACTGCTGCAAAGATATTGTACTTTACCTCCATAAACACTGGCTGGTTTCAGGGGTTTTTATCTTATTTCTTTCCTAGTTGGGCCAATTGCTATAAGGGTTATAATACTTTTTTTTCATTCGAAACAGATCAGCCTTCAGCTTAATTTTTATGAAAGCCGCTTTTTGCTTTTTGCCATTTGATGAAGCTGAATTGGTAGGATAAACTTCGGCATAAAAGGTTTCATCATCCGCCCAAAAAGCTTTTGTGCCATCGGCTATTTTGAACTTAGTAAAGTTGACATACAAAAGGTCTTCAAGATTATAGCTTTCTGCTACATATGTACTGATTGCAAAATCGCTTCCCACATCATTGTTTGAAACAATATAGGAAATCCAGTTTTTCTTGGGAAGAATCTGTGGATAACCCGCTGTAAAGAGTTGAAAATTGGCTGTAGATTTTACATTATAAAAAGAATAATACGTATCTGAAGTCTCCATTGAGCTTTCTTTGAAAACCTGTAAATACAGGTAAGGGGATACTCCTATATATTCATAGGATAAGAGTCCGTCTTCTGTAGATACATTCTCATGTTCCGTAATCAGTTTTTTTTCTGTTGTGCTATTGATGTACAGCCATTTATTACCTTCCAGGATCACATGTGGATCTTTTATTAAAGCTTCATCGATTCGTTTGTTAGAGGCTGTTTTAAATTCCTGTTCAGAGACTTCCGTTATGGTACCATACGTACTGAACGATTTATTTTTTAAGTCCTGAGACTTTTTAAATACGCTGCTTCTGATCTCGTAAAGATCAACACCTTGTAAAGTCAAGTCAAATGCTGCAGTGAATTCTGATTTCAAAACAAAAGCTTCAATGCTGTTCGAAATATTATTATTAATGCTGTAATGAATAGAGTAGAAGTCATCAAACTCTTCAAATCCATAATAATTATCCAGTTTATTGTAAGCTATTTTCAAATGCGCTGCATCTTTATCTGGAGCTACAAAAAACCTTACAGAATCCAGCCTGGTAAATAATTGAAAGGGTACATCCTGTACATTATCTACACCTTTTATCTTTTTAAAATCAGCAAATGTTATGTTTTTCTGTGTAACTTCAGCTTCCGGTTTATGCGTTTCTGATGTTTTATTCTGTGGATTACATCCCACAAAAACAACAACCATAGAGGATATAAAGAATTGTGATAAGGGTTTCATTTCTATATTTTTTTCGCCAAAGGTATCAGTATTCAGGGTTGTGACCAACAAAATTGCCTGATACAGGGAATAAATGGCTGAAAACAGGGATATATTGAATGGTAAATTTTGATCAATTTTACAAACGATAAATTAAGCGTTGTAAATTATTTTTATATAAATGAAAAATATAATAATCAACTGTTCAGTGATGCTAAGTCTGTTAACTTCTTGTTCACCTGCTACAGAAAAAAAAGTGGACAAAAAAGAAGATGCTACGGAGGTAAAAGTCAATACAGTTTCTACATCTGATACAGAAAAGAATACAATACCAAAATCAGATATACCGGATGATTTTTCAGTATTAATTCCTATTGATGTATTGGATAGCAAAAGTACAAATGTGTATGAAAAATATGGTATAGAGTTCTCGGGTAACTGTTATTCATGCGATTTAGCAAGCTTATCTGTGACAAAGGATAAAATGGTGTGGACCAATATCTGTGATGAACATGATACTTTTAAAATTGATAAGTTTTCATTCTCTACCGAAGGAAGTAAAACCGTTTTAAAAACAGCTGAAAGAACTTATACTGTAACGCAAATAGATAAAGCACCCGTTTACGAGTTGGTCGTAGAAGGTGAAAAACTGGAATTACATAATAAAAGAGTATCCAGATATTTTACCACCAAAAAAGCGTTACCGCTTTTCAAAGAACACGACTGTGGTAATTTTGAAGGATAATACAACCGCATATATCTATTTTTGAAGATGAACAGTTGATCCTAACAGGAGAGTAGTATGGATCAACGGGTCAGTCTTAAAAGTTGAGGGAGGATCTTTAGGTATTCGAAAGAAACGTACATATAAAATGATCTGCTTGTATAAAAACACAAAATCATATATATAGTCATTTTATTTGTAAGTAAGCTATACAGGTAGGAAGGAGCCAATAAAGCTGCCTCTTACACATATAGCATCAGATACTAAACCTTTGTATGAAGTACACTGCACAGGTTAGTCTCCCCAACTTTGACGATTGATCCGCATCAATGATCTCTTCCTATGTCTCATAAAACTTATCCATGAAAATTTTATTATAAAAAAACCTCAAAGTAATTTGAGGTTTTTATATTAAGATAAATGACTTAATTATTTTGCTGGTTTTTTAGGACTCATCATCATAATCATCCTTTTTCCTTCAAGCTTAGGTAACTGATCTACTTTACCAACATGCTCCAGTTCCTGAGCCAGTTTTAAAAGTAAGATTTCACCCTGATCTTTAAAGATAATCGAACGTCCTTTAAAAAATACGTAGGTTTTCAATTTTGAACCTTCTTCAAGAAACTTCTCAGCATGCTTTTTCTTAAATTCATAATCGTGATCATCTGTCTGTGGTCCAAAACGGATTTCCTTCACAACTACTTTTACTTGCTTAGCTTTTAATTCCTTTTGTTTTTTCTTTTGCTCGTATAGAAACTTTTTGTATTCTAATATTCTTGCAATGAAAGGTTCAGCCTTATCAGAAATTACTACTAAATCCAATTCCTGGTCCGCAGCAATTTGTCTTGCTTTGTCAATTGGATAAATTCCCGGCTCTACGTTATCGCCCACCAAACGAAGCTCTCTCACACGAATTTTATCGTTGATTAAGTGTAAGTCCTCTTGTACAGGACGTCTTTGTGGGCCCCTGTTGTTAAATCTTTGTGCTATTGTATTATAATTTTATTGGTTAATTACTTAATTTAATTGATTTAAAGATATCAAGATCGAAAGATTCCATTCATTTTTTGAACCCTTCCATCTTTTCATTTTAAATTTATATTGCTGCTTCTTTTTTGAAGTAAGAAACGAAATCCTCCATTTTCATTACTCCAAGATCTCCTTCGCCACGTCTTCTTACAGAAATAGTCCCCTCATTTTCTTCATTTTCTCCTATAACAAGCATGAATGGGATCTTTTTCAATTCAGCATCACGGATCTTTTTACCCGTCTTCTCATTTCTGTCGTCAATCTGACCGCTAATATCGTGATTTTCCAAAAATTGTGAAACTTTTTTTGCATAATCTACATATTTTTCACTGATTGGTAGAATAATAAACTGATCAGGGCTTAACCATAATGGGAAGTCTCCTGCAGTATTTTCTAATAAAATAGCAATAAAACGTTCCATAGAACCGAAAGGAGCTCTGTGAATCATTACCGGTCTGTGCTTTTCATTATCGTTTCCAATATAGTGAAGATCAAATCTTTCCGGTAGGTTATAATCTACCTGAATTGTTCCCAACTGCCATTTTCTTCCTAAAGCATCCTTAACCATGAAGTCAAGTTTAGGACCATAGAACGCAGCCTCACCATATTCAACAACCGTTTTCAGACCTTTTTTCTGAGCCGCATTGATAATGGCACTTTCCGCCTTTTCCCAGTTCTCATCAGAACCAATATATTTCTCTCTGTTTTCAGGATCTCTTAAGGAAACCTGTGTTACAAAATCTTCAAATCCTAAAGATTTAAATACATACAGAGTTAAATCAATTACTTTTTCAAATTCTTCAGAAAGCTGATCCGGAGTACAGAAAAGGTGAGCATCATCCTGAGTAAATCCACGAACTCTTGTCAATCCGTGAAGTTCTCCACTTTGCTCATATCTGTAAACCGTTCCAAATTCTGCATATCTTTTAGGAAGATCTCTGTAGCTCCATTGTGAAGTTTTATAAATCTCACAGTGGTGCGGGCAGTTCATTGGCTTCAATAAAAACTCTTCTCCTTCGTTAGGTGTTTTGATCGGCTGGAAGCTGTCTGCTCCATATTTATCCCAGTGTCCTGAAGTTACATAGAGTTCTTTGGCTCCGATATGTGGAGACATTACAAATTCATAACCTCCTTTTTTCTGAGCATCACTAAGGAAATTCTCTAATTTTCTTCTTAAAGCAGTCCCTTTTGGTAACCATAACGGAAGACCGGCTCCTACTTTTTCAGAAAATGCAAAAATCCCAAGTTCTTTACCTAATTTTCTGTGATCTCTTCTTTTAGCTTCTTCTAGTCTTTCAAGATACTCAGTAAGTTCTCTCTGCTTAGGGAAAGAAATACCATATACTCTTGTTAGCTGAGGGTTCTTTTCATTTCCTCTCCAGTATGCTCCGGCTGCATTTAAAATCTTAACAGCTTTTACAATTCCTGTGTTAGGAATGTGTCCACCACGACATAGGTCCGTAAAGTTATCATGAGTCACAAAAGTGATTTCTCCATCGTTAAGATTAGAGATCAATTCTACTTTATATGGATTGTCTGCGTAGATTTTTAAAGCTTCATCTTTAGAAACCGGATATAGAGAGAATGTTGACCCTTTCTTGGCATTTTCAAGAACTTTCTTTTCAATTTTCTCAAAATCCTTTTCAGATAAGCTCTCATCCCCGAAATCAACATCATAATAGAACCCGCTTTCAATAGCAGGACCGATAGTCAACTTAGCATTAGGATAAAACTCAAGGATAGCCTGCGCCAAAAGGTGCGCAGAAGAATGCCAGAAAGCTTTCTTTCCAAGATCATCATTCCAGGTCAATAGTTGTACCGTAGAATCCGTGGTTATAGGTGTGGTTATTTCTACTTGTTTGTCATTAACAATTGCGGAAATGGTATTTCTAGCCAATCCCTCGCTTATAGATTTTGCCACATCTAGGGGAGTAACTGCTCCCTCGAATTCTTTGACACTACTGTCTGGAAGTGTAATTTTTATCATTGTTTACTAAGAAATTTTAAGATGCAAAAATACGCATTTTTTAGATAAAATACTACATCAGCACCTATTTAGAATGATAATTAATATAAAAATGTAAAAGATTTCACCGGTTTTGGATGGACTCAGTTTTACTTTCAGCTTTTCATCGGGGGGAATTATGCTGTTTCATGCCTGTAAATGGTATATTAGGCTTTTTATCTGCAAAAATATTTTTGATTAAACATATTAAAATAATAGATATTTTAAATGTTGTGAACTCATTTAAAATATAACTTTTACTGATTAATAATAGTATTTTTAAAGGTCCGGAAATAAGAGAAATAGAGATGGGGGATGAATCCTCATCATAAATACATGAAAATCACAATATAATTTCTACTATGAATACTATAAATATTGATCTGCACTGCGATCTGTTGTATTATCTGCTCAATTCAAATGTGAGCCTTGATGATAAGGAAATTGGCTGCTCACTGCCTTATCTAAAGCAGGGAAATGTAAAACTCCAGGTTATGGCCATATATGCAGGAACGGGAGAAGGCAGTACTGGGTATGGACTACATCAAAGCCAACTATTTTCAGAACTCATTAAAAATGAAAACTTTTTCCTTTTTAATGACGACAATTATCAATCGTCTGAAAACAAAGACAGGGTAGGAGTTATCGCTTCCATTGAAAATGCATCAGCTTTCTGTGACGAAAATGAAAGCCTGGACTCCGGGTTTAAAAAGCTTGAAAATATAATCCAAAATACACAGAAAGTATTCTATATTGGAATTACTCACCATTTAGAAAACCGTTTTGGAGGGGGGAATAATGCAGAAGCAGGGTTAAAAGACGATGGAAAAGTATTAATCGACTATATCGCTGACAGAAAAATTGCCATAGACCTGGCCCATACAAGCGATCAGCTGGCTTATGATATCTTTACCTATATCGATCAGAAAAATTATTCTATTCCTATTTTGGCTAGCCACTCCAATTATAGAAGTGTTTATAAGAATAACAGGAATCTTCCCGATGAACTGGCTAAAGAAGTCATCAGAAGAAAAGGACTTATTGGGCTTAACTTTATCAAAGACTATGTTGATCTAGAACAGCCGGAAAGATTATATGAACACATCCAATATGGGCTTGATCTGGGTGGAGCAGACAGCATAGCATATGGAGCAGACTATTTCTACTGGAAAGACCATCCGGATACACCCCGCCATCCGTTTTTCTTTCCTGAACATTCTAATGCCTCAGTGTATCCATCCATCAATAAAGAAATTGAAGAAAGATTCTCTGCCGAACTGGTAGAAAAAATCAGCCATAAGAATGCTTTACAGTTTATCGAAAATATGTATAAATAATAGCTATACTTAGATTCCTGCGGAATGGCAAATACTGTGGATCTCATTGAATAAAATGATACCTGAAAATATCATTCTGCAGGAATACAAACTCTCAAAATCGACTTCTATCACGCTCTCTGGTCTGCATTGAGTTTAAGTTGGTGTACAAATGATCCGTTAGCTTTTTCTTTTGTATTTCACTTTTTGCTTAATAATCTCAATGACATCCACATGTTGAACTTTAGATTTTATCCATCCGTGAATATCGATATAAAATAATGACCTTCTGTAATATTCGTTGTTGGAAAATTCCTCCAGTTTTTTGTCAAAAGTTTTAAAAGCTTTTTGCTGTTGATCTAAAACCTGGTTATTCAGATTTTTAAAAAATTCAATGCTTTCGAAATGGAAAACTTCCGGTTTCTTCATTTTTTTGGCAAATTTCAATGTAGAAGCCACAAATTCATCATAATCTTCGTCATTTCCTGATTCATACTTAGCCATTAATATCAGAATCCGGGTATGGAACAGCAAATCTTCCTGTACATTTCCTTTTGATTCTATCACCCTCATTGAGTAATCAATGGATTTTTTAAACATTTTACTTCCAAAAAACATCGCCGCCATCTTAAGATAAAGAATCATAAAATGGTGTTCATCAATTCTTTCCCGAAGCTTGTCCATTTTTAGTTCAATCTCAGGAATAAGTTTTGTCCCGGTGAAAAACTCGCCCTTTACAAAATGAATATTCATCAAGGTATTATAGTGAGTCAGAAAAATAAGCGACTGAAGATTTTCGTTTTGGGCAAAATTCTCGGCATTGACTACTTTATTAAAACTTTCAAAATGGTCTTCCAGAATATCTATATTTCCATAGAGAAACAAAATTTTAAGCAGATATGTATTTCCCTTAATATACCAAACCGGATGACTATAGATCATTTCAGGATTTTTATGAAATAAGTCTACCCACTGATAAGCATATTTCAGGGTGTATTTATAATCCTGTAACAGCTGGTTTTTCCACACATGCGCTTTAAAGTACCATAGTTTTTCGGTGAAATTCAGTTTTTCAAGCCTGATATTTTTGATTTGGGAATTGAAAAACTCAAGAACTTCCTCTCTGTCCAGATCATTTTTTATATAGCCATGAGTAAGCATTTCACTGTACAGTTTCAGTGAAAGATTGGAAAGCTTTGTCGTATACCGGTTCTGTCTGCTTATCTCCTGAGATTGCCTGATCAATTCGTCAGCGCGTCCTTCGATACTTCGCGTAATAAACTGAGATTCAATTACTTTTTCGAGGTCTATAATTTCGGAAGCTATACTTTTCTCATCCAGTTCCAGAGCACTTTGCTTCGTTTTGTCCAGTATTTTCAAGGCTTGCTTATAAAGACCTTTCTGATACAGGATATTGGCAAAGTCGAGCTGCTCCCTAAGCTGAATTCTATAGTTTTGGTGGCTTGGGTTCATGCGGAGACTCACCAGAATCTGTTTATAGAGGTGAGCCTTCAGATTGGAAAGCTGCTGTTTCGTTGAAATTTTTTTCTCGATGATAATGCTTTCATCGTACTCTTTCATCTTATCCATTTCTGAAAATAAAAGAAGAAATTTGGCATCTACATTAATACCGAGACGGTTGACATACAACTTAAACTGACGTTTTTCGGAGGTGGTCAATGACTTTACCAGTACAAACAAGAAATCTTTCTGCAATTCTGCCATTGTAAATTTTTATAATTTAAAACTTTAATTATCAAATACATACAACTGTTTATTTCATTATTGAATATTGTATTTTTTACAAAATATAAAACCCTGAAAATATTTCAAGCTGTAGTTTTGAACCAAAATTAAGTAAAAAACTTCATTTATGAATTCCGAAAAAATTGAAATTTTTGATACCACACTGAGAGATGGGGAGCAGGTTCCGGGGTGTAAACTGAATACGGAACAGAAACTGATTATTGCTGAAAGGCTTGATAAGCTAGGGATTGATATCATTGAAGCGGGATTTCCAATTTCCAGTCCCGGAGATTTTGAATCTGTTTCAGAAATTTCAAAACTCGTAAAAAATGCTAAAGTATGTGGACTCACTAGAGCCAATAAAAAAGACATAGATGTAGCAGCTGAAGCACTGAAATTTGCTAAAAGACCGAGAATCCATACGGGAATCGGAACTTCCGAATCTCACATCAGATATAAATTCAACTCCACAAAAGAAGATATTCTGGAGCGTGCTGCTGAAGCGGTAAGATATGCTAAAACTTATGTGGAAGATGTTGAATTCTATGCAGAAGACGCCGGGAGAACCGATAATGAATATCTGGCCCAGGTATGTGAAGCCGTGATTAAGGCTGGAGCTACGGTTTTGAATATTCCTGATACAACAGGATACTGCCTGCCTGAAGAATACGGCCAGAAGATAAAATATTTACGTGAAAATGTAAAAGGAATCGAAAAAGCAGTGCTGTCATGCCATTGTCACAATGACTTAGGATTGGCAACCGCTAATTCTATTGCAGGAGTAATGAACGGAGCACGTCAGATAGAATGTACAATCAACGGTTTAGGAGAGAGAGCAGGAAATACCGCTTTGGAAGAGGTCGTCATGATTTTAAAACAGCATAAAGATCTTAATCTTCATACCGATGTCAACTCCAGAATGCTGAATGAGATGAGCCTGATGGTCTCAGATCTTATGGGAATGTCTGTACAGCCCAATAAAGCCATTGTTGGAGCTAATGCATTTGCCCACAGCTCAGGAATCCACCAGGACGGTGTGATCAAAAACAGAGAAACTTACGAAATCATTGATCCTGAGGAAGTAGGAGTAAGTACATCTTCCATTATTCTTACGGCAAGAAGCGGACGTTCGGCATTGGCTTACCGATTTAAACATATTGGCTATGATGTGACTAAAAATGAACTCGATTATCTGTATCAGGAGTTTTTAAAAGTGGCAGATCTTAAAAAAGAGATTGGGAACGACGATTTAAGCAGAATTATAGAGACTTTCAACCGAAAAATAGGATAGGTTTGATGTAAAATCAAGATAAAATAAAAATGAAGAACGATAAAAAGACACTTTTTGATAAAGTTTGGGATGCCCACGTAGTGGAAACTATTCCGGACGGACCTCAGATTATTTATATTGACAAACACCTGATTCATGAAGTAACCAGCCCCCAGGCTTTTGCAGAACTTGAATCCAGAAATCTTGAAGTTTTCCGACCGGAACAGATTGTAGCAACAGCTGACCATAACGTGCCAACCCTTCATCAGGAAGAACCAATAAGGGATGAATTGTCCAGAAATCAGGTTCAGCAACTGACAGAAAACTGTGAGAAAAATAACATAAAACTGTTTGGTCTTGGGCACGAATATCAGGGGATTGTTCACATCATTGCTCCCGAATTAGGAATTACCCAGCCGGGTATGAGTATTGTTTGCGGTGACAGCCATACTTCCACACATGGTGCTTTTGGAGCCATTGCTTTTGGAATAGGAACAAGCCAGGTGGCTCAGGTTTTTGCAAGCCAATGTCTGTTACTCAACAAGCCCAAGTCAATGAGAATTACCGTAAACGGCAGATTGAATGAAAATGTTCTGCCTAAAGATGTGATTCTTTATATCATTTCAAAAATAGGAACAGATGGCGGAACGGGATATTTCTGTGAATATGCCGGAAACGTATTTGAAGAAATGTCTATGGAAGGAAGGATGACTGTTTGTAATATGAGTATTGAAATGGGAGCCAGAGGAGGAATGATTGCTCCTGATGAAATTACTTTTGAGTATGTAAAAGGAAGAGCTTTTGCGCCGGAAGGTGAAGAATGGCAAGAAAAAGTAGCATATTGGAGAGGCTTAAAAACGGATGAAGAAGCTGTTTTTGATAAAGAACTGACATTTGATGCTTCAGAAATTTATCCCATGATCACCTATGGAACAAATCCAGGAATGGGGATCTCAATCCGTGAGCTTATTCCGGTTCCTCAGAATGAATCGGAAGAAAAAGCTTTACGCTATATGGGATTAAAGGCAGGGCAGGCGCCCTCCCATATTAAAGTTAATTATGTATTCATCGGAAGCTGCACCAATGCAAGGATAGAGGATTTCCGGTCTGCAGCTCAATATATCAAAGGAAAAAGCAAGTCTGAAACAGTACAGGCATTAATTGTTCCGGGTTCTCAGCAGGTAGTAAAACAGATCTATGAAGAAGGGTTGGATAAAATTTTCAATGAGGCCGGATTTCAGATCCGTCAACCCGGATGTTCAGCTTGTCTGGCCATGAATGATGATAAGATCCCGGAAGGGGAATATTGTGTATCCACATCAAACAGAAACTTTGAAGGCAGGCAGGGACAGGGAGCCAGAACCATTCTTGCAAGCCCGCTTACCGCTGCCAAAGCAGCCATAGAAGGCAGAATTTCTGCTTTTGAAAGTTTAAACTAAACAGATTAAAAAGTACATGCAAAAATTAGTTGTTTTAAAATCCCGAGCAGTACCATTGCCGGCAGAAAATATAGATACCGATCAGATTATTCCGGCCAGATTTCTAAAAAGCATAGACCGAAAAGGATTTGGAGAAAATCTGTTCAGAGATTGGAGGTACAATATCCAGTCAGGAGAACCTAATCCTGATTTTGTGCTGAATAATCCAAAGTTCGAAGGGGAAATTTTAGTGGCAGGAAATAATTTCGGATGCGGAAGCAGCAGGGAACATGCAGCCTGGTCTTTAACAGATTATGGTTTTAAAGTCATTGTTTCAAGCTATTTTGCCGATATTTTTAAAGGAAATGCTTTAAATAACGGGCTCCTTCCGGTAAAGGTTTCTGAAGAGTTTTTAAAAGAAATTTTAGAGGGAATCACTGAAAATCCCAATAATGAAATTGCCATTGATGTAGAGCTGCAGTCCATCAGTTTTAAAGATACAACCGAAACCTTTGAAATTGATTCTTACAAAAAAATATGCCTATTGAACGGCTATGATGATATTGATTTTTTAATCAGCAGAAAACAGGTGATACAAGAATTTGAATTAAAAACACAAAAGAAAAATGAGCGACAAGTATTTTAAAATTGCGGTTCTTCCCGGAGACGGAATTGGACCTGAGATCATTAAAGAAAGTATAAAAATACTGGATGTTATTGCTGAAGTCTTTCAGTATGAATTTAAGTTTGAATATGGATTGATTGGTGCAGAGGCTATTTTTAAAACCGGAGATCCTTTACCCGAAGAAACGCTGAAGATCTGCAGAAATTCTGATGCCGTTCTTTTTGGAGCAATCGGTGATCCTGTTTTCGATAACAACCCTGAAGCTAAAGTAAGACCCGAACAGGGGCTTTTAAAACTTCGTAAAGAGCTGGGCTTATTTGCGAACATCAGACCTTTGAAAACTTATTCTTCGCTGATTGACAAAAGTCCGCTTAAAAGAGAAATCATTGAAGGGGCAGATATTCAGATCTTCAGAGAATTGGTAAGTGGAATCTATTTTGGTGAAAAATTTACGGATCCTGAAGGGGCCTATGCTTATGACGTATGCAAATATAGCCGTGAAGATATTCTTCCTATTGCCCATATGGCGTTTCAGGAGGCTCAGAAGAGAAATAAAAAACTGACCCTTATTGACAAAGCCAATGTATTGGATACTTCAAGACTTTGGAGAAAGATCTGTCAGGAAATTGCGTCAGAATATCCGGATGTACACTTGGATTATATGTTTGTAGATAATGCAGCAATGCAGCTGATTCTTAACCCTAAGCAGTTTGATGTTATTGTAACTGAAAATATGTTTGGTGACATTATTTCTGATGAAGCTAGTGTGATCGGAGGATCTATCGGATTGCTTCCGTCAGCTTCCATTGGTGAGAAAAATGCATTGTTCGAACCTATCCACGGTTCTTATCCGCAGGCAAAAGGCAAGGGGATTGCCAATCCTATTGCTTCTATTCTTAGCGTTGCCATGATGTTGGATCATCTTAATTTACAGGCAGCCGCAGATAAGCTAAGACAATCTGTAGAGCATGCCATTGAAAATAAATATGTTACCATTGATCTTAATACCAAGCAGTATTATTCTACAAGTGAAGTGGGAAGCTTTATTGCAGATCATATTAAATATTCCGAAAAATCTTATTACAATTTTGAAAATGTAAAGATCGGAAAGTCCACCATCGTATAGTTAGTTACAAAAAGTTCATTTAGATAGTTAGAAGAAAGGTCCTGCCTCATTAGAGACAGGACCTTTCAATTGTATTCCGTACAAATAAAATGATTGTACTTTATTCTTTTGTATTATCCGTTTTTCCTGATTTACCTTTAGATGATTTTTGAATATCCTCTTTATCAATCTCAGGTGGATTGCTCTTTTTCGATGAAGCAGGAATGTTTTGGAAATCCTCATTCTGCTTTTTGGTTTCTGCAGTATTGGCAGGTTCTTTCTTATTGATTTTTCCTTTTGAATCCATAGCTTGAATTTTTAGAGTCCTAGAAGACCGATCTTTCCGGTTTTATCTTCTATGGTATAATTCAAAGCCTTTGCCAAAACAAAAACATTATTAAGATTTTCCATTAATTGTTTGCGTCCCTCACTTCTCAATTGATTTTGATCAATAGACTTCATCGCAGTTTGTTTAGCTTTCTCCGTTACATTTTTAATGTCTTTTTCGGTAATTCTATTAAAAAAGGAATCGTCCAAAGACTGGATTTCAACGCTGGGTGTAATTCTTATGTCTGCATCCGGAAGCTCGGTGATCACCAGTTTTTTGTTAATGGAATCTACCTCAATCTTCATCTTATTAAGATCATAAGAAACCTGTGCCGTGGTTTTGGTATAGGTAATGATGCTGTTATTTGAAACTTCTTTTCCGAATACTTCATAACCCATTTTGGTCTTCTGCATACTGGAAGTGTTCTGTTCCATGACCACCATCTTATTCATCTTGGAAATCTGGTTGGTCAGGATATAATAATCCGACTTCTCCGTTTTATTAGTAAGATTAAGACAGGACTTAAGCCCGAAAAACAGAAGCACCATAGCCCCTGCGCCTGCTATAAATGATAAAATTGTTTTATAATTTCTCAAATCTATTTAAAAATTTCTTTGATTACAGATGTGTCATTCTTTTTCAAAATCTCTGCTAAATCCCTTTCAATATATCCCGAAGTAGGCATTTCTACAATTCTTCCTATTTCTTTCCCATATTTCTTAAGGATGATGGTCGGAACTTTCTGGATATTGTAAAGACTTTCGTCCCCTGTAGGAGATTCTTTTTTACGGTTTACCGCTATAATGGTCAGCTTGCTGTCCGGGAAACTTACTTCCTCCAATATTTTCATCAGTCTTGGGATGTCTCTGTGGCTGTCTTCACACCATGTTCCCATAAAAACAATAACGTCACAAGAACCCAGTCTTTCCTTTTTAAGTTCACTGATGGCTTTGGGATCAAGAGCATATTCATCATGTTCCTTTACATACCAGTCGGCATAAGGAGCTTTCAGGAATTGTTCTTTCAGCTGATGTCCCAAAAGCATTTTCCCGTCATTCTGAGTTTCAACCTCACGGTTGACCACTACTTTTTGAGCGCTGAATTGCTGGGCAGCTAGAAAGATGCTTGAAAAGGCAACAATGTTAGTAATAAATTTTTTCATATGTTATTTCTCAATGATTGATTTTAAATCAGCAGGAGAGTAGTATTTGTTTTTTAATACTTTATGATCAGCCTGTCTGTAAACATTGAATTTCTCTCCAGATTTTTCATAAAAAGATTCTACTTCCTTTTCTTTATAAAACTCAACAGTTTCCTTTGCCTGTTCTTCATTATCGCAAGCTTTAGACATATTGGAACGCTGAACTTCGTTGAATAGCTCTACAAATTTGTTGCCAAGTCCAAATTCAAGCACGGCACCACTTAAAACATACTGAAGATCACAAAGTGCATCTGCAATTTCTACAAGGTCATTGTCTGCAATTGCTTGTTTCAGCTCATTTAATTCTTCCTGAAGAAGTTCTACTCTAAGGTTGCATCTTTCCGGAGAAGGGATTTGTGGGGTATCTAAAATAGGGGCTTTGAAAGTAGTATGGAATTCTGCTACTTGGTTCAGACTATCAATTTTATCCATGAATTTTTTTATTTACGACAAAGATAGAAAACGATTTGGAAATTGTAAAATGTACAGCGTAAAATGTGTTAATGAAGGGGAAAGAAGAACCGTATTCCATTCTCTACAGACTGAAGATATATGCGGAAAATTTTATCTTACTAAACTGACTGCCATCAGACTAGTAACCATAAAAAAATCCACAATTTTTAGTTGTGGATTATAGCTGAAAATTCATTGGTTGTATTCAGATACATTATTTTAACTCTTCATATTTCCAGATTCCTGAGATATCTAAAATTGTTAATCCAGGCTGTTTTTCACCATAACCAAATACACAGAGGTATTTCGAATAGCAGGTTCGGCAGCTGGTTCCAAAATATAGGGTTGGCAGATTGTTGACGGTTAAAGGGCCGAAATGTTGCATTCCGGGTACGGTTTCCTTTACCATTCCATTTTTTAATAATTCATTTCTGGATAATACAGGTTCTTCATGATACATCTGAAGAATGGGAAATCCTGATTGGTAAGGGATAATTTCCACTGTATTTTCATGGTTGCAATCACAGCATATGAATTTTACAACCGCAGATGGAACTGTTTCATTGTTTGTGAAAAAATCCTTTTGAACAAGAGCTTTTTTACCAATACTTATTTTCTTTGATATTGAATACATCTGAATTTATTTATTACTGGATAACGGTACCCGCCAGGTTATTGTATTTCCCGCTTGGACTTTTTTTAATAGTTACTTTTATATATCCCTCTTCAGCTAATTTATTCCATGTTTTTGGATATCCTGTGGCGATATCAATGGGAATTTTCCACATGGTTTGTTTTCCATTGCCAGCCTGATTAAACCAGGGAATAATATCTGCTGTTTGGGATTTGAAAGATAGTAAATTATTCAAAACATCTATTTCATAATAGAAATCATATTTGTTTTCAGGCTGGTTTAATGCTCTTTGGGTAAAAGTATATACATATCCATTGATGATAGGACTTGTAAAACTGCCTCCTAAAGTAGGAATCCCTGTTCCATCATAATTTCCAACAGCACCGCTGTATCGGTCGAATTTTTGTCCTGCGACAATGGGAACATCATCGACAATATTATAGCCACCATTAGCAGGCGGCCATCCTCCGTTCAGATTGTTGGCTTTAAAAAGAGCTTCAAGTTCAGTCCATTTTCCTTGTTTGTACAGATCAAATGCCTGGTTTCTCATGTTTTGATTTACAGTTCCCGAAGCGTCGTAGGTTAATGCAAAATCATCAGCATTTTTGTAGAATACAATTTTAACGGGATTGGTGTCTATTTCTTCATCATTGTCTGAACTACAGGCAACTGAAAAAAAAGTGAATGATAAAAGAAAGATGTACTTAAATAAATGTTTCATATAAATAATTTTAATTATGTAAAATTTTATAAGTATTATCGGGATTGTGCACTGTGCTGCTTAGGTAAAAATGCCTGCTTGAATGTGTTGGTAGAATCCGTTTTAAGAATGTTTTCATGAACAATAATGGCTGTTGAGACTGGCTTTTAAAGACATGATAATAAGTTCCCATCAAAGAAAAGGCATCAAAAGAAGCAATATGGGCTATCGGCGAAGCGATTTTCCAGCTCCCTCAAATACGGGTTGGGCAAACGGTACAATAATAAAGAATATTGAGTGATAAATTTAATTTAAAAAACCTGAATATTGCTTATTTTATTTAATAAAAATTAATTATACGTAAATTAAATACATTGATAAATGTATTATTGAATAATATTTTACTTAAATGACAGATTTTGAGATCTGTATTTGAAATTGAATAAAAAAAAGACTGCTCTGTAAAGAGCAGTCTTCCCATCGTTTAATTTTAAAATTAAAGTGATTAATCCTTAATGAATCGTTTTGTTGTTTCTCCTATCTGAATCACGTAGGCTCCTTTTATAAGGTTGCTTACATTGGCAGTACCTCTTTGAAGTGTTCCTGAATGTATCAGTTTTCCGGACATATCAAAGATTTTATATTCTTCGGTATTCGTATTTGAAATCGTTAGAACATCTTTCACAGGATTCGGGTATAGTTTTATATCCGCTGATGCTTCTTTTGGTGCTTCAGTCACAGATTTTCCAGCTGTAGCAGTTACCGAAATATTAGCATTATTCACATCAAAGAAAATATGATTGGTTCCTTTTACCATAATTCTTCCTGAAGTAGTAGAAGCATTAGGGATAGTCACAGCCTGCGAACCGTCATTAGGCGTTCCTGCCAATAGGGGAGTCCAGGTGTTTCCACTATCGGTAGACCATAAAATATCTACATTAGCGGTATTTACACCATTAGCAGTGGTGCCTGCCACATTCCAGGTAATGGTTTGTGCACTTCCTCCGGCATAAGAAACCGCGGTGTTTTGTGAAGTGATATTGAAAGGACCTGCAGTGGCATTTACTGTGATCTTTGCATCATCAGAGCTATTTCCGGCTCCTCCAGCTCTGTTATCACGAACGGTAAATCTGAAATTTAATGCTCGTGCAACAGAAGATAGGGCTTCTACATTAATTTCAGAACCTGCAGTAGTAGTAGCTCCAGCTAAAATTGAAGACATTCTAGGGAAATATCTTATTGGTGAGGTTGTTGGTGTCCAGGATCTGAATGTAGGTCCTGCTGTTTTGGTCGCTGTAGCTGCAGAATTAGCCCCTGTTTGAGAAGACGTTCCCTTATCCATCTGTTCCCAGATATAAGTAAGGGAATCTCCATTTGCATCAGTTCCTGATCCGGTCAGCATAAACGGTGTGCTTTTAGGAATGGTATAATCCAATCCTGCGCTGGCGGTAGGAATTGAATTTCCTGTAGGTGTATTGACAGAACAGGTTTTTACCTTAATGTTATTGGTGATCTGCTCAATACTTGCGGCATGGAAAAAAGCATCAGAATTCTTTTGGACATCCTGATTGGTGATTCCTGCATATCCCATAATGGTAGATCCTGATCCTGGTTCCACCGATCTCAGATCTACGCCCTCTGTAGTGAAGGACCATGTGTGATTTCCCCCGAATTGATGTCCCATTTCATGAGCTACATAATCAATATCAAAAGTATCTCCCGCAGGAATGCCGCTGCCCGGGGAGGTATATCCACTACCTTTATATGCATTAGGATAGGTTACACCCTGGTAAACATAAGTAGACATATCATTACTGCATATACATCCTATACACCCTGCATTGCCACCACCACCATCTCTGCCAAAAAGGTGACCAATATCAAAATTAGCATTACCAATAGTAGAGTTTAGGGTATTCATCAGCTGAAGGTTCCAATTGTTCATTGACGAAGAAGGGGAGTAGGGGTCGGTAGATGCGTTCGTATAAATGATTGCATCATTATTGGCAATAAGAACCATTCTTATTGCAAGTTCTTTTTCAAAAACACCATTTACACGGGTCATGGTATTGTTCATCGCAGCTAAGGCTTGTGCTTTTGTTCCTCCGAAATAAGAGGTATATTCTCCTGTAGTGGATAACGCCAGTCTATATGTTCTCAATGTTGAATCATCAGCATTTCTGGCTGCAATACTTGTGGAAGTACCTTTCTGAGCTGCATCCAATACAGTACATTCGAATTTACTTAAGTTGTCTTTTCTGTCAGACTTCTTATAGATTACATAGGAAGATAAATCTTTAGTATAAGGCTCTATGAAAGTGGCGGATTTATCTCCGTAAATTTCCATAGAAGAAAGACCTAAAGAAGAGATGCTAAAATAAACCGTTGAAGCGGGGTTTTCTATTCCCTCTCCGATATAAGACTTAATATCCGGGTATTTTGCTGCTAGCTCAGGTTCGAAGTTTGAATTTTCTGTCACCTTAAATCTTTCCATCTTTCCTTCAGAATTCGGGAAAGAAATAATGATCTGAGATTTTTCACCGGCTGCTAATCTTTTAGGAGTGTTTAGCAATACATTTCTTAAGCCGTTGATATTTAATTGGTAAATTTTCGGACCCTCTATATTCATCATGTTTTCAAAAACAGGTGAAGAGGTTTTTTCTGACCCCTGAGTCCATAGACGATCTGTCTGTGCGAAGGAAAGACCTGATAGTACAAGCATTCCCATCATCAATAATTGTTTTTTCATATAAAAGTGTAATTGTATTTATGCTATCCCAAATCTAATGAAAAAAGCCTTGTTTAAAATTCAATATTACTATAGAATATTTCAATTATTGATAATAGAAATTATGATTAAATGAAAAATATTAAATAAAATGATATAAAAAAGAAAAACTGTTCTATGCAGAACAGTTTTTCACATTAATTTAATTTTAATAGTTACTAATTTTTAATAAATCGTTTTGATGATTCTCCAACCTGGATGGTGTAAGCCCCTTTGATAAGGTTACCTACATTTACAGAACCTCTTTGAAGTTTTCCGGAATCAACTAATTTTCCTCCCATATCAAAGATTTTATACTCTTCAGATGCTGTATTGGAAACATATAGGATGTCTCTTACAGGGTTAGGATACAGCTTGATGTCTGTGATCAGGTCTTTTGTATTGGATAGTTCTCCTTTTCCGGAAGAAACAATATTCAATGTATAATCTTCAACCTGCCCGTAAGTGTAAGCTTCACAAGATGAAGTAGGAATAGAGCTGTATTTCATCATTACTCTCATTCTTGTTGATCCTAGAGTAGCTGTTGCAGGGATGGTAATAGATCCGGTAACAGGAGTTGTCGTAGAACCAGCTTTAGACCATGCTAATTCTCCGCTGTCTGTAAAGTCTCCGTCTCCGTTGTAATCGATATAAACTGCATAAGCTTCGCTGTATACTGTAGAAGTCCAAACCGGAGTCACAGAAATAGTATAAGCACTTCCTCTTGTAACATTGGTAGAAACAGAAGTGAAGTTTTCATAACCGGCAGTTCCTGTAGAAGTATTGTTAATCGTTCCGAATTTTACATTTCCGATTCTTTCATCAGCCGTATTAGATGCAGAAGAAGAGCAGTAAGTAACCGTTCCGCCTCCTAATGTTGTAACGCTTACCGTATTGCTGGAAACAGAAGCGTTTCCTGCTGCATCTTTAGCTTTCACAGAGAAAGAATACGTTGTGGATGGTGTTAATCCTGTTACGGTATAGGTTGTAGAAGCAGAAGAACCGATCAATGAGGCACCCTGGTATACATCATAGCCTGTAACACCTACATTATCAGTAGCACCGGACCATGAAAGGTTGGTAGTGGTGGAAGTTGTTCCTGAAGCAGCAAGGGTAGGTGCAGTAGGAGCTACAGTATCAGGAGTTCCTGAACCTGCATTTACTGTAATGTTTGCATTATTTACATCAAAGAAAATATGATTAGCACCTTTTACCATAATTCTTCCTGTGCTGGTAGATGCATTAGGAATCGTTACAGCTTGAGAGCCGTCATTGGGAGTTCCTGCCAATAGGGTAGTCCAGGTACTTCCGCTATCGGTTGACCAAAGGATATCTACGTTTGCGGTATTGACACCGTTTGCAGTAGTTCCTGCAACATCCCATGTTATGGTCTGAGAGCTGCCACCGGTATAAGTAGTTGCTGTGTTTTGTGAAGTTACTGCAAATGGTCCAGCCGTACTGTTAACGGTGATTACAGCGTCGTCTGAATTGTTTCCGGAACCTCCGGCTCTGTTGTCACGGGCTGTAAATCTGAAGTTTAATGTTCTGGCTACTGAAGAAAGGGCTTCAACCGTAATTTCTGAACCTGCTGTAGTGGTTGCTCCTGTTAAGATAGAAGCCATTCTTGGGAAATATCTCACAGGTGCTGTCGTAGGTGCCCATGATCTGAAGTTAGGACCTGATGCTTTTGTAGCACTGGCCGCAGAGCTTGCTCCGGTTTGGGAAGAGGAAGCATTATCCATCTGTTCCCAGATATATGTTAAAGCATCTCCATCAGCATCAGTACTGGTTCCTGTAAGCACAAAAGGAGTTCCTTTTGGAATGGTATAATCCGATCCTGCATTAGCAGTAGGAATTGAGTTTCCAGTGCTTGTGTTTACGGAGCAGGTTTTAGCTTTAATATTATTGGTGATCTGCTGAATGCTTATGGCATGGAAGAAAGCATCGGAATGCGGCTGGATATCCTGGCTTGTAATTCCTGCATATCCCATGATCGTTGATCCTGATCCGGGTTCCATATTGGCTCCCGTCCCTTCGTTACTCATGGAGAATGTGTGATTTCCACCGAATTGATGACCCATTTCATGAGCTACATAGTCAATGTCAAAATTATCTCCTGAAGGAATAGCATCTGCCGGAGAAGTATAACCGCTTCCTTTGGAACCGTTAACGCAGATACAGCCGATACAACCTGCATTTCCTCCACCTCCGGAAGCTCCGAATAAGTGTCCGATGTCATAATTGGCTTCACCAATTACAGAGGTCAGAGTGCTTTGTAATTGAGAATTCCAGCTGCTCATTCCTGAGGCTGCAGAATAAGGATCGGTAGAAGCATTGGTATATACTACAGCATCGTTATTGGCAATTAAAACCATTCTTGCTGCGAAATCTTTTTCAAAGACACCATTTACACGGGTCATTGTGTTGTTCATGGCTGCTATAGCTTGAGCTTTTGTTCCTCCGAAATACGTGGTGTATTCACCTGTACAGGATAATGCCAGCCTGAATGTTCTTAATTTAGCATCATCGGCATTAGGTCTTGCCGCAAGACCCGCATTGGCAGCGCCTTTTTGTGCTACATCTATGACTGAACATTCGAACTTGCTAAGATCATCTTTTTTGTCAGATTTTCTATACACAACATAAGTGGAAAGGTCTTTAGAGTAAGGCTCAATGAATACAGCAGATTTATCACCATACACTTCCATTGAAGATAACCCGAGCGGAGAGATGCTGAAATAGACTGTTGAAGTAGAGTCACCAAGTCCTTCTCCTACGTAAGACTTAATATCCGGATATTTTGCAGCAAGCTCAGGTGCAAAATTGGAATTTTCCCTCACTTTAAAATTTTCCATTTTCCCTTCAGAATTCGGAAAAGAAATAATGAGTTCTGATTTTTCGCCGGCAGCCAGTCTTTTGGGGGCTTTTGCAAGAGCGTTCTTTAATCCATTGATATCCAGGCTATAAACCTTTGGGTTGTTGATGCTGGATTTGTTTTCAAAGATTTCAGATGCACTTTTTCTTGAACCCTCAGACCAAAGACGATCTGTCTGTGCGAAAGAAACACCCGTGATGAGGAGCATTCCAATCAGTGTTAATTGTTTTTTCATATTAAATATTAATTTTAATTGTGGAATATCAAAGCTAATAAAAATTATATTACGAAAAACAAAAATTTTTAAGAAAAATTTAGAATATCTGTTCAAAATATTATGCAATACATTGAATATGCTTGAAATGATTCATCAATAGGATGTAAATAAAGAAAAATGACATGCACAATCATGCATGTCATTTTAATTATAAAGATAAAATTAAGTTTTACTTACATTTTATCATCAGCGGTAGGTCCGTAAAGTCCGGGAACTTTATTCCCTGTTGATCTTAAATAAACAACAAGCTCACCTCTGTGGTGGTATAAATGATTATACAAAAAGCCTCTAACTACCTGGATTCTCGGTGAAGGAGGAAAGAGAACATTTCCATTCATTTCCATTTTCCATTCGTTGAAATAGGTGCTTTCGTCAGAATCTTCCAATACTTTTTGTGCTTTAGCAACATTTTCTTCAAATTTTGCGAGAATATTTTCAGCTTTGGAAATATCTCCTTTGTCATACTCATACTTGCCCATATCAAACGTATCCTGATTGAAAGTAGAGGGGTACCAGTTATAGACTTCTGCAATATGTGAGGCTAGCTGGCCGGTTGTCCAGTTTTTTTCAGACGGTTTCCAGTCTAAAGCGCTGTCAGGAATTGCTTTTAAAATTTTTCTGGTGTTTTCAGCTTCATGCAGAAACTCACCTAAAAGTGCCTGTTTAATCATTTGTATTGAGTGTTTTAAAATTATCTTGTAATATCTCTTCCGATAACCAGTCTCTGGATTTCAGAAGTACCTTCACCTATAGTGCAAAGCTTTGAATCTCTATAGAACTTTTCAACAGGGAAGTCTTTGGTATATCCGTACCCTCCAAAGATCTGAACGGCATTGTTAGAAATTCTTACACATGCCTCAGAAGCATATAGCTTTGCCATAGCGCCTTCTTTGGTCATTTTCTGTTTAGCATTTTTAAGAGTAGATGCTCTTTGGATAAGAAGTTCAGCAGCATCAATTTCTGTAGCCATGTCCGCAAGCATAAAGTTCACTGCCTGAAAATCTGAAATCGGTTTTCCGAATTGGTGTCTTTCTTTAGCATACTTCAAAGCAGCTTTATAAGCTCCTCTTGCTGTACCTAAACTTAGAGCGGCAATAGAAATTCTGCCTCCATCCAAAATTTTCATAGCTTGTTTGAAACCTTCACCCACTTCGCCTAAACGGTGAGAATCCGGTACACGTACGTTATCAAAAATGAGTTCTGCAGTTTCAGATGCACGCATCCCTAATTTATTTTCTTTTTTTCCGGAACTAAAACCAGGCATACCTTTTTCTAACACAAAAGCTGTAGAATTGTTTTTAGCTCCTTTTTCACCTGTTCTTGTCATTACCACAGCAATATCTCCTGAAATAGCATGGGTAATAAAGTTTTTTGCTCCACTGATAATCCACTCATCACCGTCTTTTACAGCTGTAGTAGACATACCTCCTGAATCTGAACCTGTATTATGCTCTGTTAATCCCCAAGCTCCGATTACCTTTCCGGAAGCCAACTGAGGAAGCCATTTATGTCTTTGCTCTTCATTTCCAAATTCGTAAATATGGTTGGTGCAAAGAGAGTTGTGCGCTGCTACAGAAAGACCAATCGATGGATCTACCTGGGAAATTTCATCCAGAATAGTAACATACTCATGATAACCCAAACCGGAACCGCCGTACTGCTCAGGAACTACAACCCCCATAAATCCCATTTCTCCAAGTTGGTGGAATAAGTCTTTAGGGAATGTTTGGCTTTCATCCCACTCCATAATATTCGGTCGGATATTCTTCTCTGCAAATTCTCTAGCTGTCTCCGCTATCATTTTGATGTTGTCAATAGTCTCTGTATTCATATAGATAATAGTTAGTTCCCAAAGATAAATAAATTGACGGAAAGCCAAAGAAATTATTTTAGTCATGCTGCTTTAGCCTCAATCTTTTAATTTTCAATTTTTTATGTTTTAAAAATTAATATTTTCGTAATAAAATATTGAATCTTTTACGTGTTTTATTTTGCTATTTTAGCTTCCCAATTTTTATGGTATGAAAAAACTTCTACTTCCTATTATTTTAATTTCTTCTTATATTTCTGCACAAGCCCCTGCCGGATATTACAACGGAACGTCCGGATTAACGGGTTATGCTCTGAAATCAAAGCTCCATGATATAATTTCTGAAAAGAATATCAGCTGGCATTATGGTGACCTTTCCGGATATTATAATCAGACTGATCTTGATAAATATTATGACCACGATGCTACGAATACTACTTATTTATTGGATATTTATTCGGAGATTCCATCCGGGCCCGATGCTTATGAATATACATCCGGTCAGCTGATCGCATCGTCCGGAGCAGAAGGAATGGGGTATAATAGAGAACATATGATGCCTCAGAGTACATTTAACAGTAATTATCCAATGTATTCTGATTTATTTTATGTAATCCCAACCGATGCGAAAATTAATCAGTTAAGAAGTAATTATCCTTATGGGATTTCTACGACAGTACCGGCTAATATACCTTATACATTCACAAATACTTCTAAAATCGGACGAAGTGCCATTCCCAATCTGCCTTATACAGGCAATGTATATGAACCTATTGACGAATTTAAAGGAGATGTGGCTAGATCTTTATTGTATTTTGCTGTAAGGTATGAAGGAAAGCTGGGAACTTTTAAATACAATACCAATGCTAATCCTGCTTCGGACGCTAATGCACTTGACGGTACGGAAGAGAGGGCGTTTGAACCGGCTTATATTGCTATGCTTCTTCAATGGAATCAGCAGGATCCTGTATCGCAAAGAGAAATTGACCGAAATAATGCGGTATATGCTATTCAGAAAAACAGAAATCCGTTTATAGATAATCCTGGTTGGGTGAATATAATCTGGAATCAAACGCCGGACGCTGTAGCACCTCAGGCGCCATCCAACTTAACAACTACACAAACGAGTGCCTATTTTGTAAATTTAAGCTGGTCACCCAGTCCTGATGCGGATGTACTTGGCTATAAAGTATATCAAAACGGTACATTGGTAGCAGCCACAAAAGGGACATCGATTATCATCGATCATCTTACACCTTCTACTGCTTATAACTATATGGTAAAAGCATATGATAGCGGTTATCTTATTTCTCCGGATACTAATGTTGTTTCTGTAACCACCCTGGCTTCCGATTCTTATGCTAAAGATCTTTTTGTTTCAAAATATATTGAAGGATCAACGAATGGCAATAAAGCTCTTGAAATTACTAATAAAACAGGACATCCCGTGAATTTAAGTGATTACAGATTATCCATTCAGCTTCAGGGAAGCGGTAATAACCTGTATTTTCCGGCTCCTTTTGAAATGGAAGGGACTGTTCAGGATAATGAAACATTTGTTGTTTTAAACCCTTCAGCCACTTTTTCCTGCTATACAAAAGAACAGGCAAAACTTGTAACGGCTGCTCCTCAGATGACTTTTTATGGATATAATTATATTGAGCTGAGATATAAATTTTCCACAGTAGATGCATTGGGCGTTGTAGGACAGAATAACTCTTCAGTATTAAAAGATGTTTCTTTATACAGAAAAGCTTCCGCCAATCAGCCAACAAATACATTTAATATAAGTGAATGGGATTCTTACCCGATTGATTACTGCCAGAATTTAGGAGGTACATTATCAACCACAGAACTTATCACGGTAAATAAAAAATTTATAATATATCCGAACCCGGTACATGACAACCTTTTTGTAAGCGGTGAAACGGAAGCGGTAAAAACGGCTCAGATTATAGATCTTTCCGGAAAAGTGATCTACACGGAGAAAGACCCCTTCAGAAGTAAGAAGAACATCTCCGTACAGACTCTTCCTACAGGTTCTTATTTCCTGAGACTTGACGAGCAGGTGCACCAATTTATTAAAAAATAAACCGCAAGGAAAATTTTAATATAAAATATTTTTTAACGTTTTCGTAATTTTTTACTACGACTTAAAACGTTAAAAACCTTATGTTTACTATATAATTGATATAAGCAGATTCACTAATAATCAATATCTATAAGTGTTTCTGCTTATATTTTTTATTTATAAGTAATTATGCTTATATTTGCAGTATGATAGCGGTCATTACCGGAGATATTATAAATTCACAGCATGCGGATACCGAAGTTTGGATTACCAAGCTTAAGAATCTTCTCGACAATTGGGGAAGCGCTCCTCAAGTATGGGAAATCTACAGAGGCGATGAATTTCAATTTAAGTGTAATATCGATGACGTTTTCTGGCATTTTCTAGCCATAAAATCTATTATTAAAAGTCAGGAAAATTTAGATGTAAGAATGGCCATAGGGATTGGTGAAGAGAGTTTCTCGTCTGAGAAAATCACTGAATCTAATGGTACAGCTTACGTGAATTCCGGAAGACTGCTCAATGATCTGAAGAGTGACGGCCATACCGTTGCCATTAAAACTTCCAATGATTCTGTAGACAGAGACCTGAATATTCTGTTAAAATGGTCGTCAAAAGATTTTGATAACTGGACTATGGCTACCTCAGAGATCATCCACGAAATGATCATGAACCAGGATATTACCCAGGAAGATCTTGCCAGGAAGTTTGCTATTTCACAGTCTTCGGTGAGCCAGAGACTGAAACGAGCCAATTATGAGCTTATTGTAGAAACGAACCAGTATTTCAGAAAGAAAATCTCAGAACTATAGCATGATCTTTATAAAACTCATATTGGCACATCTACTCGGAGATTTTGTTCTTCAGCCAGATTCATGGGTTGCAGATAAGGAAAACTATAAACTAAAAAGTAAGTTTTTATACTTCCATGTTCTGATTCATACTGTTTTAAGCTTTGTTTTTCTTTGGGATTTACAACTTTGGTGGGAAGCCCTTCTGATTGGGGGATCTCATTTCATAATTGATGCCGCAAAACTGAGCTTTCAAACAATTAAAACAAAGAAAACGTGGTTTTTCATAGACCAGTTGCTGCATATTATAGTGATTGCAGGGGCTTCTTTTTATTTCCGGGAATTTGATTTCAGCTTTTTAGGAAACCAGGAGTTTTTAAAAATCATTATGGCGGCTCTGTTCTTAACAACCCCAGCTTCTATTTTTATCAAAATACTATTATCATCATGGACTCCTGTTCCTGATGCACAGAATGCTATACAAACCGAATCTTTATCAAGTGCCGGAAAATATATCGGAATTTTAGAACGCCTGCTGGTTTTCACTTTTATTATGGTGAATCACTGGGAAGGTGTGGGCTTCATGGTCGCTGCCAAGTCTGTTTTCAGATTCAGTGATCTTGCACAGGCAAAACAGAGAAAACTGACAGAGTATGTACTTATAGGTACACTCCTAAGTTTTGGACTGGCTGTCTTAACAGGAATAATAATTAAATAAATCAATAAATCTAACTACAATTTAGAAAGTAAAATTATGAGTCAAAAGAAAGAAATGTTGTACGAGGGTAAAGCGAAACAAGTATTTGCTACTGATAATCCTGAAGAAGTAGTAGTGCGTTTTAAAGACGATGCTACAGCATTTAACGCTCAAAAGAAAGGCCAGGTTGACCTGAAAGGGGAGATGAACAATGCCATCACAACCCTTATCTTTGAATATTTAAATGAAAAAGGGATTAAAACTCATTTCATCAAACAATTAGACGAAAGAGAGCAATTAGTAAGAAAAGTGTCTATTATTCCATTGGAAATGGTAGTAAGAAACTACTCTGCAGGAAGTATGGCACAGAGATTAGGAGTGGAAGAAGGAATCAAGTCTCCGGTAACAATTTTTGATATTTGCTACAAAAAAGACGAGTTAGGAGATCCGCTTATCAATGATCACCACGCTGTTTTCTTAGGTGCAGCTACTTACGAGGAGCTTGACGAGATGTATGAACTTACTTCAGATATCAACGAAATCCTGATTGACCTGTTTGACAAAATAAATATCATCCTTGTTGATTTCAAAATCGAATTGGGTAAAACTTCAGACGGTGAGATTATCTTAGCGGACGAAATTTCTCCTGATACATGCAGACTTTGGGATAAAGACACGATGAAGAAATTGGATAAAGACAGATTCAGAAGAGACTTGGGAGAAGTTACTGAAGCTTATGTGGAGATCTATAACAGATTGAAAAATTTACTGGCGAAGTAAGATTTCAGATGTTAGACCTCAGATGCTAGATTTTTAGCATTGGAATATTTGTTAGTTAAAACAAAATCAACACTGAAGTTAGCTTTTAGTCTACAATCTGAAATCTGACTTCTAAGATCTACAATTAGAAAAAATAGAAATGAAAAGTTTAGACATTCATAAAAGTGAATATTTAAAACAGTTTAAAGACCAAACCTACGGTAGAAATCTTTTCAGAACACAGGAAGAAGAAAGACTGGATGCTCCCAATGAGGAGTGCGGTATCTTTGGAATGTATTCAGATACTGATCTGGATACGTTTTCTCTTTCACAGTTCGGGCTTTTTGCTTTACAGCACAGAGGCCAGGAAGCTTGTGGTATTTCCGTTCTTAAAGATGGAAAGATTACCAATATGAAGGATGAAGGCTTGGTTTTGGACGTTTATAAAGACATTCAGGAACCTGAAGCTTTTATGGGAAATTCTGCAATCGGACATACCCGTTATACGACAGCAGGAGATAAAAAGAAATATAATTTCCAGCCATTTTTCGCAAAAAACGAATATGACCAGATTATACTTTCTATAGCACACAACGGGAACCTTACCAATGCCAGAGAATTGAAAAATGAACTGGAGGCTGAAGGGGTGGTTTTCAGAGCTACTTCAGATTCTGAAGTAATTTTGAGACTGATCCAGAAAAACCTTGATTTGGGACTTCGTGGTGCAATAAAAGCTACGATGGAGAAGATCAAAGGAGCCTATTCTGTGGTAGGGATGACCAGAAATAAATTCTTTGCATTCAGAGATTTCAACGGTATCCGTCCATTGGTTTTAGGAGCTATTGACGAGAGATCTTATGTTGTGGCTTCAGAATCTGTAGCATTAGATGCAGTGGGAGCTCAATATGTTCGTGATATTCTTCCGGGAGAAATTATCTATACCAATGAAAATGAGCCTGGAAAACTTCATTCTTATATGATGGATGAGGCTAAAGGAAAACAAAGGATATGTTCTTTTGAATATATTTATTTTGCGAGACCCGATTCTACGTTAGAAAATATCAATGTTTACGAAATCAGAGAGAAATCCGGGGAGAAAATCTGGGAACAGGCTCCTGTAGATGCTGATATTGTGATCGGTGTTCCGGATTCCGGAGTACCGGCCGCTATTGGGTTCTCAAAGGCTTCAGGAATACCTTTCCGTCCTGTATTGATCAAAAACAGATATATTGGAAGAAGTTTTATCGTTCCTACTCAGGAAATGAGAGAAAGAGTGGTTAACCTGAAACTAAACCCGATTATTTCTGAAATTAAAGATAAAAGGGTTGTTATTATTGATGACTCTATCGTTCGTGGGACAACCTCTAAAAGGTTGGTTAAAATTCTGAAAGATGCAGGTGTAAAAGAGATTCATTTCAGAAGTGTTTCTCCTCCTATTATTGCACCATGTTATTTAGGAATTGATACCCCTTCAAAGGATGATTTAATTTCTGCTAATATGACTACGGAAGAACTTAAAAATTATTTAGGAGTAGATTCTTTAGAGTTTTTAAGTACCGAAAATCTGAAAGAAATTTTAGGATCTTCTAACCACTGCTTTGGATGTTTTACAGAAGAATATCCGGTAGGAAAAGGAGAGGAGGTAGAATTATTCAATTAATTGTATTGACAATAAAAATAGAAGGGTCAGGTATCGTTTACCTGACCCTTTTTATTGATATAAATGTAGCAAAAGCTTAATGTTCCTGTATCATATTCTTTATAGGCAAGTTTTAATTTTGTTAGATTAAAATTTGAAGATATGAAAAGCACGTTTTTTACAGGTTTTTTTTTAGCAATGGCTCAGCTGTATTGCGCCCAGTCTTTTGATAATCAGGCGCACCGTGGAGGGAAATCACTATTTCCGGAAAATACCATCCCGGCCATGAAAAATGCTTTACAAATGAATGTTACCACGCTGGAAATGGATTTGGCCATCACAAAGGATAAAAAAGTAATTCTTTCCCATGATGCTTTTCTTTCTCCTGAATTGGTTACAAAACCTGATGGAACCTATATACCGAAAGACTCCGGCTTTTATTATAAAATTTATGAGATGCCTTATGCAAAGATTCAAACATTTGATATAGGCTTGAAAAAACTGAACAATTATCCTGATCAGAAGAAAATGAAGGCTCAGAAACCTCTTTTCTCAGAGGTTATAGATGCATGTGAAAGCTATGCCCGTGAGCTGAAAAGACCTTTGCCCTTTTACAATATAGAAACTAAAACACGCCCTTTCTCAGATCATATCTTTCATCCGGAACCAAAAGAATTTGTAGATCTGATGATGAAGATTATTGTAGAAAAAAACATCCAGGATAGGGTTATTATCCAGTCTTTTGATCCCCGAACACTGGAAATCCTTCATAAGGAATATCCTAAAATAATGACTGCTTTACTGGTAGAAAAAGTGGATGATAAAAAGCTGGAACAGCAAAGGTATTATTTCAAAAATATACCTGTAGAAAAATTCAGACTATATCCTAATCATTTGAGTGGTGTAGCTGGAGATATGAAGTTTTTAAGTTTTACCCCTACCATTTACAGCCCGGATCAGAGTCTTGTCACTGCTGAATTAGTCAAAGAATGTCATGCACTGGGCATGAAAGTAATCCCATGGACTGTTAATACCAAAGAAAGACTAAAGGAGCTTAAGGGTATGGGAATAGACGGCGTGATCAGTGATGATCCACGAATATTTGAATAGGCGCTTCCTTTTGTTTATATAAGAAATAGAAATGGCCGGAAAAAATTCCGGCCATTTTTACAATGCATAAAACTGCATCTGGGAGTTAAAAAATTGGTTGTTTTTTAATTAAAATTTATAGTTCACCCCTAACTGGAAAACTCTGTTGTTGTTTTCAGCAGCCGGTCTGCTTTTATCAATTTTAGTCAAGCTGTTTACATATCTTGCGTTGATACCGATATTAGAAGTAATATCATATCCTAGACCAAGACCTAAACCAAAATTGAATTTGTTGATATTATCTTTATTTAAATCCTCAGAATGACTCTCTGTTTTAGTAGTAGTGATACCTCCTGTAGTACTTGACACTGTAGATTCTCCTTTGGTTTTTCCATCGATGAAATAACTGAATTCTGGCCCAGCTTCAATATAAAACTTATCCATTGGTCTCATTTGAACCATTAATGGAACTGAAATATAATTCATTGTTAGTTTATCCTGTCCCTTCGTTTTAATAGTTGTTGATCCTACAGTACTCTCTGTTGAATAAGCTACATCTCTTGCCCCCATTTGGTTGTACAATACCTCCGGTTGGAAGCTGAATTGCTTAGAGATTGGAATATTAACGAAAGCACCTGCGTGGAATCCTAATTTTTGGCTGTTGATACCAAAACTTTGTTGGCTTAAATACGCTGAGTTTCCACCTGCTTTGATACCAAATCTAATAGGCTGAACGTCTGTTTTAAGTGGAGAGGTTGTGCTTACAGTATTTACGGGTTGTGTTTCTTGAGCAAAAGCCAATGTCCCGGCTGTTAATGCCAGTCCTAAAAATAACTTCTTCATAATTTTATTTTTTAATTTTACTATTTGCTTCATTATTTTGCAAAATGCTTGCCAAACTCCTCAAACCCTGATTAGCAAATAGATGCGGGATGTTTTCATACTTAAAAAACAACATTTATATCCTTCTTTATGTGAAATATTTCAATGTAAATTAGATATTTGTGATAAATTTTAAGTTAAAATTCTTTCACATAAAAAATGTCCTTTTAATATAAATACTGTTTTATTATGTCAAATGGGGTAGTGGATTTTATGCTTATGTCATACGTACTTATGCCTGATGCTGAAAATACCTTCTGCAGACCGGAATAAAAGAGCAGCTCTACAATACTAAAATACAGAGAGCATCCTTGCATTGGTATAAGAGAATGGGTGTATTTAGCTATTTTTTAATCACAAATAACATTAATATTTTCACAGCTGACACCATTAATGCAGTTTGTATTGGTGGTATTCGCGGGAGAAATATGTGTGCTATTAGTGTTTATGTGCATACAGGAAAAGTGAAATTAGAAGCCTGATAGGATAGGCTGCGAAGGATTGATTAATTGAAATGAATCCTGATGTATAATAAGAGGCTGTATGCACTCATAAGGTATGATATGAGACTCATATAAAAGTGAAAAGGTCAGACTTAAAATAAAATCCGACCTTTTCTATTGAAATCAAAATGTATTACTAATGAGTGTACAGAAACGTATTTCTGAAAAATTTGTTCAATACTGTTTTTAGAGTTGATCCTTAAATAATATGGAATTTGATTATTAGGCTGAAAACGTATTTTTCAAATGAAATAAAATTATAATTCAGAAACATTATAATGGTACAAGTACTAAGTCTATTTGCAAATTCCTTGCCAAAAAATACTGAAAATAAAAAGTCAGGCTAAATAAATAACCTGACTTTTTTATTGAATATAAAAATTTGTTAGCTATGCTAGGGCTTATATTAGAATTTATAAGCTAATCCTACCTGGAACGCTCCGTTTTTCACAGAGTCAGAACCGCTAGGTCTGTCTTTTGCTACATCAGATAATCCAGCAACATATCTTACGTTCACTCCGATGTTTGGCGTAAAATAATAACCTGCTCCAAGACCTAATCCAAAGTCAAAAGATTTAGTTCCATCTTTAACATCTAAAGAATTTGAATTGTCTTTTAGTTTTGAACTTACCAAGAAACTGAATTGAGGACCTGCTTCTAAGTATAGGTTAGGTAGAGCATTGTACTGGAACATTACCGGTACTGCGATATAATCTAAGTTAAATTTCACATCACTGTTTGATTTAGCTTTTGCTCCCATTCCACTGTATAAAACCTCCGGCTGTACAGAGAAGTCTTGTGCTACTGGAATGTTGGCAAATACACCACCATAAAATCCTGCTTTTGAATTCCAACCACCGTTAGATAAGCTAGAAACATTAAGACCAGCTTTTAAACCGAATCTAACCGGTGAAGAAGCAGAAGTATTAGTAGAAGTTTTCTGAGCGAAAGTAAATGTACCTGCAACAAGGGCTAGGCCTAAAAGAATCTTTTTCATAAGTATTTATTTAATAGTTTTTAAGTTTTGTTTAACATTTTGTTTATTATCAAATGGCGTGCCAAAGAATTAAAAACATTACTCAATTAATGATCATCATAGATATATAGGATATTTTTTCAATATTTTTTTACGCAAATAATATTTTTTTAATCTATAACGTAACTAGGTTAAATTTTTTTTAACAAAACTTTAGAATTTAAATATAAAAAAGGTCAGATTATAATTAATCTGACCTTTTTATTGATACAAAATTTGTTGAATGTGAAACTACTTATGAATTATTTAAATTTATAAGCTAATCCTACCTGGAATACATTGTTTTTAACAGCATCTCCAGAGTTGTTTTTATAAATATCTGTAAGACCTGCTGTATATCTCGCTGTAAGTCCTAAGTTAGGGGTAAAATAATAACCTGCTCCGATACCAATTCCAAAATTAAATGTTTGGAAGTCATCTTTATTAAGGGTAGCTACCTGAGTGTTGCTGTTATTGTTGGTTGAATTTTTAAATTTATCCTTAGCACTTACTAAGAATCCGAATTCAGGACCTGCTTCAAGGAAAAATTCAGGAGTTGCATTATATTGGAACATTACAGGTACTGCAACATATCCTAAATTTCTCGAATACTCATTTCTGAAGGTATTTCCTCCTGCTGAAAACTCTCTTGTTACTTTTGAACCTAAATCATTATATATAACCTCCGGTTGTACACTGAATGAACTTGCTAACGGAATATTAGCAAAAACACCTGCATTAAAACCGATTTTGGATTTTGAATCACTTAAATCTGCTCCATTAGAAAGCGATGATACGTTCATTCCACCTTTTACCCCGAATGTTACCGGATTTGTACTGGTAGTCGGTTGCTGTTGTGCGAACGCTAATGTACTTGCAGTTACTGCTAATCCTAAAACTAACTTTTTCATAACTTTAATTTTTTAATATTTACTCTTTCTTAATTTTAAATTTTACTACTGTCAACATTTTCAGTTGAACGCAGAGTATCTTTCAAATTGCTTGCCAAAAATATTTTTTACCCCTAAAATCAATAAAAAAACCGCTTGTTTAATAAGCGGTTTTTAAATTTATATGTCTGATTTTCAATTGTTTAAAAAATTAAATAAACATTTGTTTGAATGAGTGGTTTTTATTAAAAAATGAACTCAAAAAAAGGGGGTATTTTATGAAAATGAGCGAAAAATGCTTATGCATCATTCAATTTTCTGTAAAAATGTAAGGAGTCAAGGATGTTTTTCTGACTGCATTGATAGTCATAATTGCATGCTCCGATTTCGGAAATGAGCGAGAAATTGATTTTACTATTCGTATTCTTTTTATCATTCATTAATAATGCAGTAATATCTTCATCTTTAAAATCACTGATATCTAAATAAGGATAGTATCTCTGGATATTTTCAATAATAGCCTGGGAATCTTCTTCAGAAATCAGATTTTCAAGATAAGCTAAACGGGATTCACAAATCATTCCCATAGCTACCGCTTCTCCATGAAGGATAGGGTTTTTCTGTTGCAGGCACAGACTTTCAACAGCATGACCTATTGTATGACCAAAATTCAGGGTTTTCCTGATATTTTTTTCGTGAAAATCTTTCTCTACCACATCCTGCTTGATATTCATTGAAGTCTGGATATGCGGAATTACCGTTTCTACATCAAGTTTATGAATCTGAATCAGTTGTTCCCAATGGGCTTTATCAGCAATCAGTCCATGTTTCAGCATTTCTGCAAATCCGCTTCTTAATTCTTTGAACGGTAATGTTTCTAAAAATTTCGGGAAAATAAAAATCTGTTCCGGGAAAGCAAAAGTACCTACCATATTTTTATAATGCATCAGATCAATACCTGTTTTCCCTCCAATAGAAGCATCACACATAGATAAAAGGGTAGTAGGGATATTAATAAACTGTATTCCTCTTTTATAAGTAGATGCTACAAATCCCCCCATATCGGTAATCACACCACCACCAAGATTAATGACCAATGCTTTTCTATCCGCCTGCATCTCCGTAAGAATTTCCCAAAGTTGATTAGCGGTCTGAATATTTTTCATTTCTTCACCCGCCTCAATTTCCAGAATTTCAAATCCCAGATCTGTTTCCATATTTCCTAAGAGAATGGGAAGACAGTATTCATGAGTGTTCTCATCCACTAAAATAAAAATTTTACTGAAAGATTTTTCATGCAGAAATTCATTTAACTGAGAGAAATCGTCATTTAATATTGTTATCATCTTCAAATTTTTGTAAAGTTAAAAAGTAAACTATATTGCAAAGTTATGATTCTTAATTTTTAACTCGTAACTAAATTACTATCTTTGCAGAAATTTTTAGAATGAGCAGAGATAACAATAATTCAGACAGACCAAAAAGACCAAGAGTTTCAACACGAAAAAGCTCTGATGATTCTCGTGCTTCTAGATCTGGAAATTCCTCAGGATCAAAACCTTTCAAGAAATCTTTCTCTAAAGATGGAGACAAGAGAGGTCCGGAACATAAAGGGTCCAATTCAAAATTTGATAAAAAACCTTTCAATAAAAATACAGAAAGCTTTGAAGGCTCAGGGGCTGAGGGTAGCTCAAAATCTGAGAAAAAACCTTACATTACTAATAAAAGTGAGAGCTTCGAAAGAAAATCTTTTGGAAAATCTGCCCCTAAAAGAGGAAGCAGAAGTTTTGATGCAAGAGATAAGTATGAAAGAGGCAGTTTAAAGTATGGTAGAAGACCATCCAGTGGTGATGACAGAAATGAAGACAAAGCAAGATCTTTTGTACAGAAGAGAAGACTGAATAAAATTGAAAAAGACGTTCATAAAGACAGCATCCGTCTTAATAAGTATATTGCCAACTCCGGAATATGCAGCAGAAGAGAAGCTGATGAACTGATCACACAAGGATTGGTGGAAGTGAACGGTAAGGTGGTAACAGAAATGGGATATCAGGTAGAAAAAACCGACAGAGTAGTTTTTGACGGACAGAACATTACTCCTGAAAAGCCTGTATATGTACTTTTGAATAAGCCTAAAGGATATATTTCTACAACGAAAGATGATAAAGCCAGAAAAACGGTAATGGATCTTGTTGCTAATGCATCTCCTTACAGAGTTTTCCCGGTTGGAAGACTGGACCGTTCTACAACAGGGGTTATTTTGTTGACCAATGACGGACACATGACTAAAAAATTGACGCATCCATCTTTTGATGCTAAAAAGATTTATCATGTAACACTTGATAAGAAATTAACAGGTGAAGATTTACGTCTTATTGCAGAAGGGATCCGTCTTGATGAAGGGATCGCCGTTGTGGACCAAATTTCATATATTGAAGGTAAGCCGAAAAATGAAATCGGAATTGAAATCCATATTGGATGGAACCGTGTCATCAGAAGAATATTCCAAAGATTAGGATATGAAGTAGAGGCTCTGGACAGAGTAATGTTTGCAGGATTAACGAAAAAGAATATCAAGAGAGGACACTGGAGAATTCTTACAGAACAGGAAGTAAATAACCTTAAAATGCTTTAAACAATGATGAATAATGAGCTGTGGACTTTGGTTCATGCTTTATTCGTTTTTAAATTGTAATTTTAAGTACTGCATAAAAAAACGCATAGAAGTTTATTCTGTGCGTTTTTTTATGTTTTTGTCTAAGCTTGATCCAGAACTATCCCAGGACGGTTACCCCTTTCTCAATCATTTCATAGATAGCATCTCTGCCATTATCAGGTTTTACATTTACAGCACGGGTTCCGTTAAAATGTAAGCAGGTAACATATCCATTGGCAACAGCATCCAGACAAGTGAATTTCACACAATAGTCCATTGCCAGGCCAACGATTTCTACCAATTGAATATCGTGATATTTCAAGAAATCATCCAATCCGGTTTTCATAAAATGGTTGTTGTCCTGAAAACCGCTATAGCTATCTATTTCAATATTTTTTCCTTTCTGTATGATATGAGTTACCTTGTCTCTGTTCAGATCTTTATGGAATTCTGCTCCGAAAGTTCCCTGGATACAGTGATCCGGCCACATAAACTGGGGAACACTATTTAAAATAATGCTTTCACCAACTTTTCTATTATTGCTGCTTGCAAAACTTTTATGGCCTACAGGATGCCAATCCTGCGTCAAAACAATCTGGTCATATTCATTTTCCTCCATCAAAAGGTTGATATAAGGAATGATCTCTCCAGATCCAGGTACTGCAAGTGATCCGCCTTCACAAAAATCATTCTGTACATCGACTATTATTAGCGCTTTTTTCATATTTAGATTTCTCGAATTTTTGATAAATTTACAAAACTAACAGGCAAAAATTTGTCCAAAATAGAATTATCGGACAAATCGGCAAAATATTTTTTAAAACTGATAGAATGAAGGGCAGCATTTAAAATAATTAAACTTTGTCTACAGGTATTCTGTTTCGAAGGGTAAACCAAATTTCAATAGCTTATCTTTGCAGTAAATAAGTATTTTTATGTCATTTGAGTCTTTAGGATTATCACACAATATTATTCGTTCTGTTAACAAACTGGGGTATTTAAAACCATTTCCTATTCAGGAGCAGGCTGTTCCTGTTATCCTGCAAGGTAAAGATCTGATGGGAATTGCACAGACAGGTTCCGGGAAAACAGCTTGTTTTGTAATGCCTATTTTAGAAAAATTGCAGAATGCAGAAGTTAAAAAAGACCGTAATGTTCAGGTTCTCATATTGGTTCCTACGCGTGAATTAGCTATTCAGATTGATGAAGTGTTCAGAGCTTTTACAGAAAACCTGAAGCGGGAAATCCGTACAATGGCTGTTTATGGTGGTGTTTCTATCAATCCACAGATGAAGGGAATGTTTGGAGTGGAAGTACTGATCGCTACTCCGGGACGTTTATTAGACTTAATTGATCATAATGCATTGAGTATTTCAGGTATTCAGCATTTGGTAATTGATGAAGCGGACAAAATGTTTCAGCTGGGCTTTGGGGAAGAAATGAATAAGCTTTTCGGTTTAATGCCTGTGGTAAAACAGACGATTTTGTTTTCAGCAACTTTAAATGATAAAGTTTCTGAAATGAAAGAACGTTTATCCATTAATCCTACTATTATTGAAATAAAAAAAGAGGAAGTTGAAATTGATCATATTGAACAGCTGGCATATCATGTTTCTCCGGAAAATAAAGGGCCTTTCTTACGATATCTGATCAAAGAAAAGAAAGTGGAAAAAGCTTTGATCTTTGTTTCCTCTACAAGATCTGCCGATAATTTGGTGGAGAAACTTAAAAAGAATAAAATTAAAGCAGTGGCTATTCACAGCCAGAAGTCACAAGGTGCCCGTAGAAACAACTTAGAGGAATTTAAAGTAAACGGAGCTCAGATTTTAGTGGCTACGGACTTAATTGGTCGTGGGATTCATATCGAGTCTCTTCCTTATGTGATCAATTATGAATTGCCGCGTTCGCCTTTAGACTATATCCACCGTATCGGTAGGACTGGCCGTGCCAACGAAAAAGGTACTGCTATTTCTATTCTGACGGATGATGAACTGCAGCATTTCCGGGTAATTCAGAAGAAAATGGGCAAAAAAGTGACCTTACAAAGAACAGAGGGTATTGATCTGCATGGCTATTAATACCTTCATTACAATAAACAGAGCTTCAATTTTATAGAATTGGAGCTTTTTTTTATTCAGTGAAGATATCTTTTGGAATAAGTACAATTAACGCTTTTTTCATATATAGATTTCTCGAATTTTGATACATTTACAAACCTAAAAATTTGTCCAAAACCGAATTGTCGGACAAATAGGCCATATTAAAAATTAAAACTATGAGCAATGAGTGATTTAGAGAACAAAAAATTTCCAATAGGACAGTTTGAAGTTCCGGAAAATATTTGTGACACGACTTTGGATACGTATATCAAGGTGATTAAAGATTTTCCCGGGAGACTGAAAAGCCTCATTGAACACTTTACGGACGATCAGCTGGATACTCCGTACAGAGAAGGAGGGTGGACGGTAAGACAGCTTGTGAATCATCTTTCAGACAGTCATATGAATAGTTTTATTCGGTTTAAACTGGCGCTTACAGAAGATAACCCAACTATTAAACCTTATGATGAGGCTCAATGGGCTGAGCTTCAGGACAGCTTTCATATGCCTGTAAAACCGGCGATGAGAATATTGAAAGGAACTCACCAAAGATGGGTTGTTCTTCTTAAAAGTCTTACCAATAAACAGTTTGAGAGAACTTTTCATCATCCGGAGCACCATCGGAATTACGACCTGAGAAGTAGTCTTGCTTTATATGCATGGCATTGTGACCATCATTTTGCCCATATCGAAAATCTGAAGAAAGAAAAAGGTTGGTAAAAAAAAGCTTTAATAATCCCATTTATTTCGAGGAAATTATAGACCGGATTTCCAAATTATCTGAAAATTCCCAGGGAAAATGGGGAAAGATGAACGTGTGTCAAATGTTCAGACATTGTGATCTCGTTCTTCAGGTTGCGTTAAAAAGGGTTGAGCTTCCGCGTATTAATCCTTTTTTCAGGGTAATTGGGATCGTCACGAAAATAGAAATGTATGTTTTCAATAATGGAATTCCCAGAAACATGCCTACTTTTCAAAAACTAATCGTTAATTTTGAGTGTGATTTTGATGAATCAAAAACCAATCTACTGAAAACGCTGGAGGAGTTCCGGAAGGCCTGTATACATAAAGAGCTGCCGGACCATCACAGACTATTTGGAAACATGACTGAAAAAGACTGGAAATTTTTAGAATATAAACATCTTGATCATCATTTAAAACAATTTAATGTATGAGTTTTTTTGATAAAATATTTGGAGGAAAAAGCGAGACCCCTGATCAAAAATCTTTCTGGAAAAAGATAGAATCTGAAGAAGATCTAGCGAAAGCCATTGAGAGTTCTTTCCACCATAAAATAGCTGTATTTAAACATTCAACAGGCTGCTTTATCAGCAGGACTGTTTTAAGGAATTTTGAAAAAGAAGTTGAAAATTCAGATCCGAAAGTAGAATTATACTACCTGGATCTGCTAGCTTACAGGGCTCTTTCAAATAAAATTGCTGAGATTCTTGAAGTAAGACATGAAAGCCCACAATTAATCATTATAGAGAACGGAAAATCTGTTAAAAGTGCTTCGCACGAGGATATTTCTTTAAGCCAGATTATATAATGAAGAATATTAATAATTATTTAGCCAAAGTATTAAATGTTCCTATTCAAAATGTGAACACCTGCAGCCTGCATTATGAAGCAAAGAAAATTCCTAAGAATCAGTTTCTGCTTCAGTATGGTGAAATATGCAGGCATATATTCTTTGTAGAAAAAGGGCTTATTAAGATGTATTCCATTGATAAAAACGGAAAGGAACATATTATTCAGTTTGCCCCTGAAAGCTGGCTGATCTCTGACCGAAGCAGTTTATACTTTAATGAGAAATCCAATTATTACATAGAAGCAGTGGAAGATTCCGAAGTGCTGTTTCTCCATCCTGATTTCTTCAATAAACTGGTAGAGCAATTTCCGAACAGTATTGAACGAAGTGATTTTTTGCTGCAGAAGCATATCCGGAGTTTACAGAACAGGATCAATTCTTTACTGGGTGAAACAGCAGAAGAAAGATACATGAAATTTATCAAAATGTATCCTGATCTGCTGCTGAGAGTTCCTCAATGGATGATTGCCTCTTATCTGGGGATTACTCCCGAGAGTTTAAGCCGTGTAAGAAAAGAACTGGCGAGAAAAAATTTCGTTCCGGATAATAAATAACAAGTATTAAATCTTTTTTGCAAGAGTTCCGATCTGTCTGAGTTTTGCCTGGGTTTCTTCCGACCATGGAAGTCCTATACAAAGTCTCATACAGTTTTCAAACTGCTCCTGAAAGGTAAACATCCTGCCGGGAGCAATACTTATGTTCTGCTTAATCGCGAGATCATAAAGTTCTGTAGTTCGGATATTCTTATCAAATTCTACCCACAGAGACAATCCTCCCTGTGGACGGCTTGTTTTGGTGCCTTCAGGGAAAGATTCTGCAATGGTTTGCACATAGTTCTGGTAATTAGTCTGCAGTGTTTTGCGGAGCTGTTGCAAATGTTTCTCATATCTTCCCGACTTCAGGAAATTGGCTACCGCTTCATTGACAATAGAAATAGAAGAAGTAGAGTGCAGGAGTTTAAGTTTGAGTATTTTATCTTTATATTTTCCGGGAGCAATCCATCCCACACGATAGCCTGGAGCTAATGTTTTGGATATTGAGCTACAGTAAAGAACACTTCCATCTTTATCAAAAGATTTACAGCATTTGGGGCGGGAAGCTCCAAAATAAAGATCTCCATAGACATCATCTTCAATGAGAGGAATATCATTTTCAGAAAGAATTCGTACGACTTCTTTTTTATTTTCATCAGGCATACAGCTTCCAAGAGGAGAGTTAAAGTTGGGAATTAACAGACACAGATCAATCTTTGGAATAAGTTTTTTTAGGGCTTCAATTTCTATTCCTGTCGTAGGATGGGTGGGAAGTTCCAGTACTTTTAATCCCAATCCGTTGGCCAGCTGTAAAATCCCCGGATAACAAGGGCTTTCAATGGCAATAGTGTCTCCGGGTTTTCCCAAGGCCATAAGACAGAAGGATAAGGCATTCATTCCCCCGTTAGTGGTGATAAGATCTTTTTCATTAAGGTTTCCGCCCCATTGTAAAGAGCGTATCGCAATCATCCTTCTGAGTTTAAGATTTCCCTGAAGTTCTTCATATTCTGTTCCTCCGTCTTTTAATTCCCGTGTTGCATTGATAATTTCCTTTTTAAGCTTTGCCTGAGGAAGGAGGCCTCCGGAGGGAATACCGATAGAAAAGAAAGTAAGATCTTTCCGTCCCATATTTTCATATACTTTACTGATCAGCTCATCCGGTTCATCATTATTTGCCATTAGAGAAGGACGGCTTACTTCAGGCAACGGGAGTTTTACAGATAGGAGCTGGCTTACAAAATAACCGGATTGAGGTTTTGATTCAACCAGTGACTGAGATTCAAGTTCCAGGAAAACCCTTTTCGCAGTATTCATGCTTACCTGATGTTCACTGCATAGCATTCTTACGGACGGAAGCTTGTCTCCAGCCTTTAAAACACCATTTCTGATTTGATTGGCGATACCGTCTGCTATTTCTGTATATAAAAATTCTCTGCTCATTTTCTTAAACTGTGTTCATGCAAATATACAAAACTGAGACTGTGTTTATTGAATTTACCTTTCTAATTTTGAACCATTAATTAAAAGTTTGAATAAAATGATGACAAAACAATTATCAAAAGATGAAAATATAAGCGGCTGGATTAATGGTTTTATTGGCGTAGTGCTATTTAGTGGTGGATTACCAGCAACAAAATTAGCGGTGATGGAAATGAGTCCTACTTTTGTAACGATTGTTCGTGCAGCGGTAGCAGGAGTACTAGCTCTTATTGTATTATGGCTTGGTAAAGAAAAACGTCCTGTTAAGAAAGATCTGGTGCCATTACTTTTGGTTTCCCTTGGCTGCGTGGTAGGCTTTCCGCTTCTTTCTGCATTGGCTCTTCAATATCTTACTTCGGCACACTCTATTGTATTTCTTGGAATGCTTCCCTTGGCTACAGCAATCTTTGGAGTTTTGCGTGGTGGTGAAAGGCCTCATCCTGTATTTTGGCTGTTTTCCATTGTAGGAAGCTTGCTCGTAATTGGATATGCAGTTTCACAAGGAATATCGGCTTCTCCCATTGGTGATATTCTGATGCTTCTTGCGGTTATTTTATGTGGTATGGGCTACGCTGAAGGTGCTAAACTTTCCAAAACTTTAGGGGGCTGGCAGGTGATTTCCTGGGCTTTGGTGCTGGCATTGCCAATTATGATTCCTTTATTTTTTATTTATTTTCCTGAGGATATTCAGAATGTGAGTTTTCAGGGATGGTTTGGTCTGGCTTATATTTCTCTTTTCAGCATGTTTATCGGCTTTATATTTTGGTATAAAGGCCTGGCACAGGGAGGTATTGCAACAGTAGGTCAGCTACAGCTGCTTCAGCCATTCTTTGGCCTGGCATTGGCTGCCTGGCTTCTTCATGAGCAGGTAAGTATAGGAATGCTGGGAGTTACAATAGGGGTAATTTTATGTGTTGCCGGGACTAAGAAATTTGCGAAATAGCAAGTGATATCTGCACCAACTCTCTTGAATAGGATAGATACTGAAAAGGTATCTATTTTTTTTTATTTAAAATCTACTTACTTACTACTTTTAAGTTTTTTTTGTAATTAAAGTTGATAATCAATTAAAAAGGAAGGGAATACTATATGATATTCTAAGTATATGACTCAAATCATAAAAATGTGAGTTATATAGAAGTACATTTGAATAATAACAAGATGTCTAATAACCCTGTTTGAATATGATATTTGAAAATGAGACTTTACAGCATTCCGGATTGAATGATAAGAATAATGCCATAGAGAATGAATCCCTATTTCCGCGGATAATCAATTCCTATGGAGTTACTGCTTTTCTCATCAAGTCGCTGGAGAAGGTAAAGAACAATGCAAAATGTGACATTTTCAAGAAAGTTATAGACCATTATATAGAAGAATATATCCTTCATATCCGTGAGTTTCATACTCAAAGCATCATGGATAAAAGAGAAGGAGATGCTGAGATAAGAATAGAGTCACCTTCTTTTACCTTGTATGCTAAAACGGCTTACTATAAAGTCTTAAAAGAAGAGGAGTGTATCAACAAACTGCTTGCTATACTGGAGACTGATCATAAAGTATAAAGGAAAGCAAGAAAGCCCTGAGATCTGGAAGTGAAAAGATGTATACCATCATAAGTAAAAATATCCTTCACATCACATTTAAGTATTGTTTACATTTTTAAAGCTGCAGTTTTATTCGGCAGCTTTTTATTGTGTTTCTTCTTCTGATATTCAATTTTTTTTAACCCAATCATTTAAAATACAGTACTATGGAATTTCAACAGAATCTTCTTGAATATATAAGTCAATCTCTGATGACTATTGGTGAAACCATTTCGGTGGCTGAAAGCGTTACATCAGGATGTCTTCAGTTGGCTTTCTCACAGATGCCCAGTGCTTCCCTGTTTTATAAAGGGGGGATGACTACTTATACCTTACCTGAAAAAGTGAGATTATTAAAAGTAAACCAACAGGAAGCAGAAGACTGTGACTGCGTTTCGGAAAATATTGCCGAAACGATGGCTTTAAAGGTTGCCAAATTATATGAATCCGATTGGTCTATTGCTACTACAGGCTATTCTACACCCATCCGAAGTTCTGCCTATAGAATCTTTGCTTATTTCTCATTTTCTTATAAAGGAGAGATAATCCTTACTAAAAAACTTGAACTGCATCCCAAAACCCAGGCTCTGAACGCTCAGTTATACTATACAGAATTCATTTTAGGATGTTTTAAAAGTGAGCTGAACAGAATCTTAATTTTAAAATAAAGCACCGAATTGGAAAAATTTAATTATCGGTGTTGATGATAGACTCATCTTTGCTCCTCACTTTTTGAATTTTTATTCAGTTTCGGTTTTACTTTCATTACCGTAAAGTAAGACGTAGTAAATGCGGAAAGACTTTGATAACCTACTTTATAGGCTACCTCACTCAACGTAAACTGTCGGGTATCTATAAGTTCAATGCTTTTAAGAATCCTTGTCAGCTGAAGGTATTTCTGCAATGTTATTCCTGTTTCATTTTTAAAGATTCTCTGTAAACTTCTTACCGACATCTGTGCTTTTTCTGCCAAAGCATCAATATCCAGATTGTATTTAAAATTGGAGTTGATATCGTTACAAACGGGGATCAGTCTTGTATCCATAGGAACGGGAATTTCCAGTCCATTGCTCTCCCTGCAAAAATTGGGAAGGCTTTTTAAAATAGCTTTAAAGAAAATATCCTGTTCTTCATTCTCCACCAGCGACTGGTTCCATTTTGAGGCATAGAGAAGCATTTCTTTAAGAACGGGCGGAACAGCAAATACCTGAACATGCTGGTAAAATTCATCATCAAAAACAGATTTAAATAAAAACAGCATCAGGTTGACCGTCTTTGCTTCGGAAGTTATTTTGTGTGCTTTTCCCGAAGGAACCCAGATCACATGATATTGTGGAACAAGATGGATTTTCTGGTCAATATGAAAATACTGGTAGCCTTCCTCTACGAATGTAAGCTGGGCACGGTTATGTACATGTTCATATTCGTCGTGTTTCCAGTTTTTTTCACACCATACATAAGCTTCTTTTTCTATGGTATCTACAAACTGGCTTTCTGTTTTCTCAATCAGTCCACATTTCATATTGACGTTTTGTATATATTTTTTGGCAAATTTAATAAAAACGACAATACTAAATTTGTACTATAAACTTATATCTTATTCAGAATGAAAAAAATATGTTCTTTTTTTATTTTAATTTTACTATTTAACACCATCAACATCATGGCACAGAATAAAGCTAAAGTATTGGTTCTCATCCATTCGGATAATGGAGGAACTTACGAACTGGCTAAGGAAATAGCTAAAGGAATTGAAAGCGAAAACAATGCAGTTCCCTATATTAAGCTAGTCAAGGCATCCCAAAACCCGATTTTAAAAAATATACCGGTAGCAACAGTAGATGAGCTTGGTACTTATGACGGAATTGCTTTTGGTTCTCCTGTTTATTTTGGAAACATAAGCACCGGAATGAGTGAGTTTTTATCTAAAACAGTTCAGCTCTGGACCAGTCATGCATTGGAAGGAGTTCCTGCAACGGTTTTTATGTCTGCAGGAAGTGGTGCCGGAAAAGAGCTTGCCCTTCAGGCATTCTGGAACAGTCTTGCCGTACATGGAATGGTTTTGGTCTCTAACGGAATCCGTGGTACCGAAGAACTTAACAAAGCGATCCCACAGGGAAATACAGTCTTAGGAGTGACCAGTATGGCTTCTTTAAAAGATGTGGAAAGACCTACAAAAGGGGAGCGCCATCTGGCAGAGCTGCAAGGGAAAAATTTTGCAAAAGTGGCTTTAGCGTTAAAGGATACGCATTCAAAAAAAGAGATACCCGTTGTTGAAAACCACCAGGATTTCAATGAAATTTTAAAACAAAAAAATATTGTTCTTCCACAGGTTCCCAAACCTGCCGGAAATTACCAGCCGTTTGTCCGTTCCGGAAACCTTGTTTTTATCAATCAGGTAGCTTTAAAAGACGGAAAAATACTTAATCCCGGAAAATTGGGAGTTGAGGTGAACGAACAGCAGGTAAAAGAGGCGACCAAAGTTACGATGTTGAATGTTCTGTCTGTGCTGAGAGAAGCTGTAGGAGGAGATTTAAGCCGGGTAAAACAATGTGTTCAGCTTACTGGAATTTTTAATACCAAAGATGATTATACCAAACATGCTGAGCTGATGAATGTTGCTTCGGATCTTAGTGTTGAGGTTTTTGGAGAAAAAGGAAAGCATGCCAGAGGAACATTGGGAGCGTCTTCTATTCCTGTAAACTCTTCCGTTGAAATTCAGGCAATTTTTGAAGTGGAATAATAGCTTTTTAGATCATCATATTCGTTCACTTGTATGTATCATTTGAAGTACACAGGTTTCGTATACATAAAAATCCATTGACACAGGCGGTCGATGGATTTTTATTTTAATATCTTAATGGTATACATGTCCTTAGAATTCTCCATTCCATATGGATTTCCGTAAGGTAGTCCTTACTGCGGAGTATACCTTTGTCATGTTTAAAAATCAATACCTATGAAAAAGATTATGGTAACACTGGCAATGGCTGCCGGAAGTTTATTTTTTGGTCAGATAACACTCGGCAAAAATTTCAGTTCTGAAAATCTGCAAGTCTATACCAATACCAATGAGACCTTTTATTATTCAACCGGATTTAATATTACTCAGGTTAAGATATACAAAGCTGATTATTCCCTATATAAGCAGTTTACGCCCTCTGTACCGGCAGGATATTCTATGTTTATAGACCAGTATAAAAACAATTTTGTGCTGTCTAAAAATGTTTTCAATACCGATAATAAACTGGAAATCATCGTTACATTTGAAAGATATAACAGTACAACATCCGAAAGAGAATACATCATACGTATTTACAGCGAGGATGGAAATGTATTGCATGAGTTTGGTCCCAATTATCGGTTTAGCGATGAGTATGATATTAATATCTATCACGATGCCACCACCAATACCAATAAGCTGAGACTATTCAATCAGGAAACCGATTCAACTGAAATATATAATTTACCCACTACATCACTTTCGGCCAGGGAGGTCCAGGCTAAAAGTAAAATTTCAGCATTTCCCATACCCGCTCAGAAGACTCTTAACATTATGAATCCTTTAAACGGGTACCATACAGTAGAAATTTATGATATGTCCGGTAAACTTGTTCTTAACAAATCTTTCGGCTCTGTAGAAAATCTTGTTTCTATTGATGTTGAAGGGCTTCCTAAAGGGATTTATTTTTATAAAATAGGTGAGCTCAATGCTAAGTTTATCAAAAACTAAATATAAAAATCCCGTTTTAAGCGGGATTTTATTTTTTACGGGTGTATGTTTGTCATTCTGTAGGAATCCAAGCGTGGTAGATTAGGATTTCTTTGTAACCACAAAAGTCACAAAAGTTTTTAACCACTTAAGTTATTAAAGTTTTCAGCTTTTTGCATATAAAGTACACTAAAGTTTTAAGAAAATCTTTGATTTTCATCTTAAGTGTATTTACTTATGCGCTATTCTTTTAAACTTGCTAAAGTGTTCTCATGTGTTTTAAATATTTGCAATGTTGAGATTCATATAGACTGATGGATGATAGCATTCTACGTATCATGTTTTTTGAGAAAGCGAGGTCAGGATCTCAGAAATAACCTGTATGCTTTGCTCCAACTGTTCTTCTGTAAGTGCACCATAGCTCAATCTAAAGCCATTGACATCATTTTGACTGTATTGTTTAGGATGAATGATTCTGATATTTCTTTCAAACAATACAGCGGTTGCCTGATCCCAGTTCAACTTTTTTTTAGGAACAACCCAAAATGCCAGGCCGCCTTCAGGCAATGTAAAGTCGGCAACATCCGTCATGTACTTTTTCAAAATACTAAACGTAAAATCTCTTTTACTTTTATAATGAACAGTTGCTTTTTTTATGTGTTTTTTTACAGCTCCTTCTTTGATGAGCTGAAGAACCGCCTGTTCCATGATAACATCTCCGTGAACATCAATAATCTTTCTCAGGCTGCCAATTTTTTTTAATAACTCCTGGTTTTTGGTTGCCAGATAGCCAATCCTTAATGCAGGAGCCACTACCTTACTCAGTGTTCCGATGTACACATAATGCCGGAGCTCCGGAAAGCTTGAAATAGGAAGGATAGGGCGGTATCCGAAATGAAATTCATTATCATAATCATCTTCAATGATTGTAATATTATATTGATTAGAGAGTTCTATTAACCTTAACCTTCTTGATAAACTTAAGGTAACGGTGGTGGGGTACTGCCTGTGAGGGGTAATATAGATTGCTTTTATGCGGTTGTGCTGAGCTAAAAGTTCTTCAATAGCTTCAATATTGATTCCTTCTTTATCTACAGAAACAGGCAGTAATGTCGCTCCGGCATATTCAAAAGCCTGCCATGCCGGCTGATATCCGGGATCTTCTACAATCACCTGGTCACCTGAGGTTAAAAGACTCTGAGCAGTTAAAAACATGGCCATCTGACTCCCTCTGGTAATGGATATTTCATGATCATGGATCTGCATACCACGCTGATGATTCAGCATTTTGGCAATCATATTCCTGAACTCTATATCTCCGTGTTCATCTCCATAACCCATCATCTGCCATTTGGCCTTGATACTGAATATCTGTCTGTATGCTCTGGCCAGTTCCGTTACAGGAGCAATTTTACTGTCCGGGTGACCATCATCAAAATTAATCAGTATTCCTCCTGACTTCATAGGCTGATCCTGATTACCGATACTTTTATGTGCCTTTTTATGCTGTAAAGCTGGCAGCTGATCCGATACAAAAATTCCTTTTCTTTCTTTAGAAATAACCCATTCCTCATTGATCAGCACCTGATAAGCTTCTACCACAGTATTTCTGTTAATCTGTAGTGAAGCTGCTAAATTCCGGCTGCCGGGAAGGGCATCTCCGGGTTTTAGCCTCCCGGAACGGATATCAGTAATAATACTATCTGCAATCTGCAGATAGACTGCTTTACCAAGCTTTCTGTTAATTTCAAATTCTAATTTCCAAGGTCGTAACATCTGGACTATCTATTTATGTAAAAACTGAATCATTTAAACAGTCCAAATATAGAATAATTTTGTCATGCAATAAAGCACAAAACCATTATAAATTTAAAATCATGAACAAAAAAGAATTCAGTTCTAAAGATTTCCACGAAACCTTTGCAAGACCAACATATGCAAAGCCAAGTCATTTAATCCATAAAAATGTAGAAAATGCAGGCGAACACAATCAGTTTTCAACTGAAAGAAAACATCCTGTTTTTTTTGTTGATCTTCCCAGTAAGAATGTAAGTATGACTATTGGAGGCTTATTACCCGATCAACAGACCAACAGGCACCGTCATACCTACGAAACGGTGTTGTATGTCATTGAAGGTAAAGGGTGGACAGAAGTGGAAGATGAAAGAGTACATTGGGAAGCCGGAGATGCCGTTTATATTCCTTCATGGGCATGGCATAAACATCAGAATCTAAGCGATACAGAACCGGCTAAATACATTGCCTGTGAAAATGCACCCCAACTGCAGAATTTAGGGGTTGCATTAAGAGAGGAAGAGGGTAGAGACCTTTAGTTTGATCGTCGTCATTTCTAATTTTAAATAAAATAAGTATGAAAAATGTTCCGTTTAAAGGGATAATTGCCTATCCGATTACTCCTTTTGATGACCATGAGAAGGTGAATATTCCTCTTTTCAAACACTTGGTGGAAAGACTGATTACATCCGGAAGCCATGGGCTTGCTCCTTTAGGAAGTACTGGAGTAATGCCTTATTTATCTGATGAGGAAAAGGAAGCCGTTACAGAAGCTACTATAGAACAGGTAAAAGGAAGAATTCCCACCTTGGTAGGAGTATCCAATCTTACTACAGAAAAGACCATTCACCACGCCCGGTTTGCAGAGAAGGCTGGGGCAGATGCGGTAATGATTATTCCCATGAGCTACTGGAAACTTACCGATGATGAAATTGTAGCCCATTATGATGCTGTAGCCGGTAAAATTTCCATTCCGATTATGGCTTATAATAATCCGGCAACCAGTGGAGTAGACATGTCTCCGGCTCTTTTGAAAAGATTGCTTGAAATTCCCAATGTGACTATGATCAAGGAAAGTTCCGGGGATGTTCAGAGAATGCATTATTTAAGAAGAGAGCTGGGAGAGGATGTCGCTTTTTACAATGGTTCAAATCCTTTGGCATTGGCTGCTTTTTCTGCAGGTGCCAGAGGTTGGTGTACTGCCGCTCCTAATCTTATTCCTGAATTGAATATCAGTTTGTACAATGCTGTTGAAGAAGGAAATCTGGGAAAAGCCAAAGATATTTTTTATCAGCAGTTTGATCTTCTGAAATTTATTGTCAGTAAAGGCTTACCCAGAGCGGTTAAGGCCGGACTCAGTATTCTGGGAGAAGACGGTGGAAGTCTGAGAAGCCCTTTACAACCTTTAATAGAAAGTGAGTCTGAAGAGCTGAAAAAGATTCTTAGCGGGTTAAGATAACACCGGATAAAGCGGTTTCAAATAATTTGTATCACTTATACACCAATTCCCACAGATTCCATTGGTTTCACAGCTTTTTCTGCTCGGTGAAATTCATGAGATCTGTGGGAATTTATATCAGGTGCTTCTGATGTGTATTTTCAGGTACTGACAGACCATTATATGATGGCATTTCCTTCTACACCATCAGAGTTATCCGTTTTATGCCCTGTAATTGCTGAGCTTACAAACTTAAACAGGCTGACCAGTTTGCCGGCTTTGGTATCCCAATAATATGTTTCCTTGGGTTCTACACGAATGATGGTGACCTTCGGGTCATCTTTTCCGTCAAACCATGCCTTTGCCAGAGGAGACCATTTGTCTTCTATGGTGGCTTTGTCTTTATACACAGAAGCCTGTCCATAAACAGAAAGATATTGAGCATCACTGTTATTCATGAAAAACAGCTGTACTCTGCGGTCTTCTTTTATTTCAAAATTTTTATTGCTGGTTCCACTGCTGATAAACCATAGATTGCCGCTGTCATCTGTTTCCTGCAAAGTCATTGGCCGTGAATTGACAGGAGCGGTTTCCAGTTCTGTACAGAACATACATATTTTTGCATTTTCCGACAGTTCCTTGATCTTTTTGATCGCTTCGAGATGGGTGAGATTTTGTGTTGACATTGTATTATATTTTAGTGATTGGTTGATTATTAAAAAGAAAATTATTCTATAGAGTGATCATGAATAATATGCACTAAAACATTCAAATACCCGACCAAACCGAAATAAAATGTGGTACCATAGCCTAAAAAAATATTTTTTTTGGTAAGAACCTGTTTACATTTTATTCAGGAATTCTTATATATTTTGTTATCAGATGTGTTTTGTTGACAAGACTCAATAGGTCAGTTTGAAATTATTTTTTGATTAAAAAGATGAATGCAAAGCTTATGAATAATTCCGCTTTATTTTAAGCGGGCAAAGTGATGCGACTTCGTCACTGATGAAAGATGTATGTTTATCTATGCGCTTCGACGAATCAACGAAGTTGATTCTATCCTTTGCTCCTAAAAATATGGATAATGAAATTAAGCTTTGCGTTAGAAAAACACAGCATCAGTACATGATCTTTTTAATCAAAAAAATCCTTAAAGAATGTGATTTGGATAAAGATGTTTACAATCTCTGAAGTTTCAGAAATGTTTTGATTTCAAGATTTTGAGGAGTTGAAAAAGATTTTATGTACATTTGATGGATGCAGATTTCGCCTCCCAAACATTTGGCCCCTTTCATCAGGCATTATATCTTCTTGGAGAATTCTGAAGAGGTGCCTAAGAATGTAAGGCTATTTACTGATGGGAGTACAGGCCTTATCCTGTCGGGAAATATGAATTTGTATTCCCATATTTCGGTTGATCGGATGCCTCTTTCATTTTTTTATGGAGCTTTACATAGTTACAGGGATTTTTATTCCAAAGGCCGGTTTTCCTTATTGGCTGTAGTATTTCAACCCTATTTTTTCAATATCCTTTTAAAGGTTTCTGCTAAGGAGATTCGAAATCAGATTATTTCTGCAGAAGATGTATTACACGATCAATTGCATCCATTTCAGGAAAAGCTTTTCAATAGGGCAGATCCTTTATCAGTAATCAACAATCTTAATATTTTTTTTACTGAATTTCTGTCTGCTGAAATAGGTTCTGACTATCATTTGATAAGAGGAGTACAGCAATATATTCTTCAGAATAAAGGTTCTGTATCATCCAGGGAGCTGGAAAAATTTACAGGATACTCTGAGCGTCATCTGGAAAGGAAATTTGAGAATTATATGGGAATATCCCCTAAAAAATACAGCGGTATTACCAGGCTTCATTACTTCTTAAGTCTTATCAATAAAGGAATTGGGGATGAAAATATGACAGGTCTTTCTTATCATGCAGGATATGCAGATCAGTCTCATCTGATCCGGGACTTCAAAACCAATACAGGGCTCACTCCCAGGGAATATTTAAAAACAGAAAATAAAATGGCTGTCAATTTTATTGAACTTTAAATCAAAATGTCGGTTTTATACAATTTTTCAGTAATGCTATGTTCTAGTTTTGCTGAAAAAAAGAAAAATGAATATCAAAATTTCTACTGCACAATTTGAACATAAAAGTGGAGATAAGGAGTACAACCTTTCCATCATAGAAAAATTAGCCGGTCAGGCAGCTGCTCAGGGAGCACATGTCATAGTTTTCCATGAATGTTCTGTCACCGGATATACCTTTGCCCGAAAGCTTTCCCGGGAACAGCTTCTTGACATTGCTGAATTGATTCCCAATGGAGAAAGTATTCAAAAACTACAGCAGATTGCAGGTCAGTATGATATCACTATCCTGGCGGGTCTTTTTGAAAAGGATGAAGATAACAACCTTTTTAAAGCTTATGTCTGTGTTGATAAAACGGGGCTAAAAGCCAAATACAGAAAACTGCATCCTTTTATCAACCCTTACCTTACACCAGGCAACGAATACTGTGTATTTGATATTTTGGGATGGAAGTGCGGTATTCTGATCTGCTACGATAATAATATTATAGAGAATGTAAGAGCAACCAAACTTCTGGGGGCCGATATTATTTTTATGCCTCATGTTACCATGTGTACACCTTCTACAAGACCGGGTGCTGGTTTTGTAGATCCCGAACTTTGGTATAACAGGGAAAATGATCCCACTTCATTACGATTAGAATTTAATGGAATGAAAGGCAGAGACTGGCTGATGAAGTGGCTTCCGGCAAGAGCCTATGATAACGGCGCTTATATTGTCTTTTCAAATCCTGTTGGAATGGATGATGATCAGTTGAAAAACGGATGTTCAATGATTATAGATCCTTTTGGAGATGTCATTGCAGAATGCCGTTCATTCGAAGATAGTTTTGAATCTGCTGTTATCACTCCTGAAAAGCTTACCCAGGCCGGAGGTTTCAGATACATTAATGCCCGCAGACCTGAACTGTACAAAGATATCATAGGAATGGACCATGAATCTCAACAGAAGGTGGTCTGGCTGACAGAAAAGAATAATTAAATATTCATATCTCCCGCAAGTCAATGTGCTCTGTGGGAGATATTATTCTTTTTTTTGATGTATCCTATTTTGGAGGTCACTCCAGGCACCGCCATTGTAAACATGTCTGAACCCCTTTTCTTTTAAGATACTTTCTACTTTTACACTTCGGAGACCATGAGAACATACTGTAATATATGTTTTTTCAGGATCCAGCTCAATATAGCGCTCCCTGATTGTTCCCAAAGAGATATTGACAGAACCGTCTATATGACCCATGGCATATTCTTTCTCCGTTCTGACATCAAGGATCACCGCATCTTTTTTGATCAGCTGATTAAGATCTTTGTCTAAAGTCTGATATTGGTAGACTCTATAGATTATGTATGCTGTAAGAACTATTCCGCATACTATCAGTAAATTTCTCATAGTTTACTTAAAATTTTTCTGTCAATATAAAAAGTTCCAAAAGGAATAAAGCAGGCTAAGATCACTTTCCATGTCGTCTCTTTAAACTTCCAGCCCTGTTCTACACCCACACTCAATGTATTGAATAGAAAAAGCAGAAATAAAGTACCATGAACCGGCCCCAGCATTCTCACAAGAGAAGGGTTGTTCAATCCGTATTTAACAGGAACTGCAATGAAAATCAAGCTTAATAAAGAAATACCTTCAAGGATGGCCAATATTCTCAGGCGTCCTGTTTTAGTTTTGAATAAATCTGTCATAATTATCTGAAATAAGGTCTGTTAACAAAAGGAGAAAAGGGCCAGGGAATGGCAATGAAAATTATAACGAATGCAGCTATAAACCATATCAACATTATTTTAAACTTGTCCCGATCTTCCGATTTTCTCTTAGCCAAAGCTGATCCGATAGTAATTAAGATAACAGCAGTGATCATCATTAGGATATGGATAAGTCCGAAGAACAATAGATCAAATGATGCTTTGGCTTCATTAAGGTTTTTCCAGAAGTATTGTACAATGGGGCTTTTAATATAGAATATCATCCCAAGAACCAATTGGATATGAGCTATGGTAGCGGTCCAGTGTCTTACAGAATTATCCGTCTTTGTAAACTTACCTGCTGAAAAATATCCCTTACAAGCACGGTATATTGAATAAATAAGACTTAATAGGACGAGCCATCGGAAGGTTGAATGAAGGAAAGTAAGGGTCTGATACATGCCTTGTTATTTTTGAATACAGCAAAGGTATAACAAAAAACATACTAGTTAGTATGTTTTTGTTTAAAAAAATTATTGAAGTGAATCAAAATAGGCTTTAAGTCCCTTTAAATAAATGAGATATACTGATTTTGAATTTTCCAGTTTTCCAAGGTTTCTTACTCCCCAGTATCCCGACATCACAAAAATTGCAATTTCTTTTGCGTTAACCGTTGGTTTAACGGTACCTGCTCCTTTGGCATTATTTATACTTACTATCATGGCATTTTCCCACTGTTCAGACAAATCATTCAGGGCTTTGGTGAAAGTTATATTCCATGGGGCCATTTCCTGAGTGAAGTTTGAGGCAGGGCAGCCATATTCAACTTTTAAAAATTCATTATCCATCAATACTTCATGCATCAGTTTATAAATACTGTCCAATGGATGCTGGCTTTGCAGAAGAGGCTCTACAAAAGTTTTTGTAAAGGTAGGCTTTAGAAGTTCATTGATAATAGCGACGCCCATTTCATCTTTCGTTTTGAAGTGATAATAGAATGCTCCTTTTGTTACCTGGGTGGTAGCAATAATCTCATCAATACTGGTGGTCTGATATCCCTTTATATAGATAAGTTCAAAGGCTTTCTGAAGAATATTTAGGCGGGTTGCTTCTGATTTTTTCATTCAAGTACTGAGTGTATGCTGCAAAGGAACAAATTTTTACTAAGAAACAAAACTATCATTATTCTGATGCTTTGATAGAATTTAAATAATTTTCATAATACATTTATTCGTCGGAAATTTGCATTGTCAACATCAACAAAATTATAATGCAATGAATTATCAAAAAGAAATACAGATCAATACGGCATCAGAAACTATAAAAAGAAAGGGCCTTCCTGCAGCATTATGGGCACTGACTATAAGTGCATTTGGAATAGGAACTACTGAATTTGTGATCGTAGGACTACTTCCGACAGTAGCTTCAGATCTTGATATTACGATTCCTTCTGCCGGTTTACTGGTAAGCCTTTATGCGATAGGAGTAGCTATTGGTGCTCCAATATTAACGGCATTAACCGGGAAAATCCCCCGCAAAATGCTTTTGGTTTCCATCATGCTGTTATTCGTCATCGGAAATGGATTGGCCTCTATTGCTCCAGGTTTTATAACATTGGTTCTGGCAAGAATATTAACAGGATTTGCCCATGGGGTTTACTTTTCCATTGGCTCTACTATTGCTGCCTCACTGGTGCCAGAAGAAAAAAGAGCCACCGCTATTTCTATTATGTTTGCCGGGCTTACCCTGGCGATCGTAACAGGCGTGCCATTGGGAACTTTTATCGGCCAGCATTTTGGATGGAGAGCCACGTTTATAGGGGTTTCAATTCTTGGGATTATAGGCCTTGTAGCCAGTGTATTATTGGTACCAAAGAATTTGAAAAACGGAAAAACAGCTTCTTTAAAAAGTCAGTTTAAAGTATTAGGTAATAAACGTCTGATTTTTGCTTTTCTCATGACTGCGATGGGATACGGAGGAACATTTGTAGTGTTTACTTATCTGTCACCTATTTTACAGAAAATAACAGGATTTCAGGAGTCTACAGTAACGTTTATTCTGTTGATTTATGGAATAGCCATCGCCTTAGGAAATCTTATAGGCGGAAAAATAGCCAATAAAAATCCTTTACGGGCACTTTTATGGATGTTTGCAGCCCAGGGATTGGTTTTACTGACATTTTATTTTACAGTGGCAAGTCCGGTTTTAAGTATTATCACCTTATTCTTCCTGGGGGGCCTTTCTTTTGCGAGTGTTCCGGGACTGCAGCTTTTAGTGGTGCAGATTGCGGAAAAGGAGCTTCCCGGAACTGAAGACGTAGCGTCAGGGATTAATATTGCGGCATTCAATATTGGTATTGCTATCGGGTCTTATGCCGGAGGTATGATTGTGACTTCTTCGCTGGGATTGGAAAGTACTCCGTGGATTGGAGCGTTATTCCTGGTGATCACGGTATTGATTACTTTATACAGTATTCGTTTAAGTAAAAAGAATTAAAACATACCTATTTATTGAAAGGAATGAGATTTTACAAAGGCAGATTTATTCTGCCTTTGTTTATTTTGATCATCAAGTTGTAATTAAAGTTTTATATACCAGCTGATTATTGAAAACTATCTTTTAAACTTCATAAATTTCAGCATCTGTAAAAACATAAAATTTACTGTTCTTAGGAAGATTTTTGGTATCCAGTCCTGTAAATTCGCTAAAGGCAGGTAACAATAATTGGTTATTGCTAAGGGCAAAACAGGGGAGTCTGATACTCTTTACTGCAGAATTTAAAATAATTCCCGGGTGAATATGTCCTGTAATCTGAAATCCTGATACCGCTGTATCAAAATCATGAACAAAGGTAATTCCATCCATATGGAGTATTGAGGTTTTAAAATTGAGACAAAGTTTTTTTTCGAGAGATTTTGAAATACGGTCATGATTGCCTTCAACAAGGTAAAACTCTATATCAGGATACTGGTTTCTCCATGTACAGAATTCATCTACATCAGAATTATCGCCTGCATGAAGCAGATCACCCACTACCATAAACTTTTCAGGCTGGAAATATTCAATGAGGGCAGATAATCTTTCCAAATCACTCTTCATGATATGATTGGCCAGGGCGATCCCGTTTTTGCGGAAATGAGCGGTCTTTCCAATATGAAGGTCAGAAAGAATTAAGGCTTTTTCCTTTTCCCAAAATGCTGCCCGTTGATTGGTTAAGGTAAAAGACTGGTTTTGTATAAAGATACTTCTGGTTGCTATAAACACTTGTAATGGGTTGAAAGTTTAAAATATAATGCTCTTATTTTTGTAGAAAGGGAATGTTAGTACATCAGGTGTCTCTTCTGCTTACATGAAAATATTCATCAAAAATATAAGTGACAGGAATTCCTGTAGCAATTTCCCGCTCCAGAATTTCTTCCGGAGATAAATGTTCCAGATACATAATAAGTGAGCGGAGACTGTTTCCATGAGCTACAATCAATACGTTTTGCCCTTCTTTAAGCAAGGGTGCAATGGTAGCTTCAAAATAAGGAATTACCCGGTTGTAGGTGTCTTTAAGGCTTTCTCCCCCCGGGGGAACCACATCATAGGATCTGCGCCAGGCGTGTACCTGCTCATCTCCGTATTTTAGGGCAGTTTCAGCTTTGTTAAGCCCTTCAAGCTCTCCGTAAGAACGTTCATTAAGTGCTTTATCTATGATCACCGGAATATTGGGTTTTCCTATTTCATCCAGGATGATGGTGAGGGTATGTTGTGCTCTGATCAGTGCAGAAGTAAAAGCGATATCTATTTTTTCTTTTTTTAAGATAACAGCTGCTCTTTTAGCCTCTTCAATACCTGCATCAGTAATATCTATATCTTGCCAGCCCGTAAATCTGTTTTCAAGATTCCAGAGTGACTGTCCGTGACGGACCAGGAACAATTTTGCCATTATGTATACGTTATTTAATCTTCAAAGAAGATATTCTAAGGTACGATGATTATTAAAATTATCAAAGATTTTTAACTATAAAAAGCATAACAATTTCAGAAGCTTTGTGCTCAATTGAAGGTAGGTTGATGATAAAGATTTCTCTTTTATAATTTCAGCATTCTTCTGATTCTTGCGTCCAATCCTTCACTGGAAAGCGTTTGTCTCAGGCTGTCTACCTTTATAGGAAAGCTGAGTGGGGTGAATGAGCGGGAATGCTTTAAAATAATTTCAGACTTTTCAATTCTTTTGAATGCTTCTACAAGCCGCTGTTCCTGAAGCTGCATATTAAAAACCTCAGTATACGCCTGCTTGATCAGAAAATGATTGGGATCATAATCTTCCAGGACTTTAAAAATAAGGCCGGCAGAACTTTGTAATGATTTGTTGGACCGCTGTTTACCTGCGTAATTTTGGATAACCATTCCAGAGATCACTGCAATATCCCGGAATTTTCGTCTTGCCATCTCTGCAGAATTAATACTTGCAATCACATCATTCATAAGATTATCTCTTGTTAAGATGGAGGCAAGATTTTCATCATTCAAAGGAATTTCCTTATCGCTGAATAGCTCAAATCCATAATCATTCATGGCCATTGAAAAGGAAATTGGGGCCAGCTTGGAAATACGATAGGCAATTAATGCAGCCATTACTTCATGGACCAAACGTCCTTCAAACGGATACATAAATAGATGATAGCCTTCACGATTCCTGATCATCTCCACCAAAAACTCATCATCTTTGGGAATATGAGAGTGGGTTTCCTGGTTTATTAACAGCGGATGCAGGAATTTCAGTTCTTTTTCCGAAGCTTTAGGGTTTAAAGCATGAGAAAGCTTCTCTCTCAAAAAATGTCCCAGATTGGAACTGAGAGGTAATCTTCCTCCCAGATAGCTTGGCACCAGGGCTTTTCCTTTTGCTGACCTTACATATACGGTCATATCTTTTATCATGGCTACTTCCAGCGTACGGCCTGCTAAAATAAATTTCTCTTCTTTTTTCAGTTTTGAAATAAAATATTCCTCAATCATTCCTACATAGCCACCGGAAATAAATTTCACTTTTAGCATAGCATCACTTACAATCACCCCCATATTCATACGGTGTAGCATGGCTATTTTCCGTGAAGTTACTTTGTATAAGCCGTCTTCCATAATGACGATTTTATGAAATTCTTCGTAGTTTTTTAAAACGTGGCCGCCGATAGTCAGAAATTCAAGGATACTTTTCCATTCTTCATCCGTTATTTCCTGAAAAGCATAGACTTTTTTAATCCTTTCATATAATTCATCAGGATAAAAACCATCACCTACGGCCAGGGTCATCAGAAACTGAACCAGGACATCAAAACATAAAACCTGAGGTTCTCTAGGTTCTACAACCTTTTGTTTTACCGCCTCCTTTAAAGCTGAAACTTCAATCAGTTCTAAAGAATGGGTAGGTACACAATATATTTTGGAAGTTTCAAAAGGGGAGTGTCCACTTCGTCCAGCCCGTTGGAGAAACCTTGCAACACCCTTTGCCGATCCAATCTGAATGACCGTGTCAACGGGTTTAAAATCTATCCCCAAATCTAAAGATGAGGTAGAGACTACAGCTTTTAATTTTCCTGAGCTTAAGTTTTCTTCAATCCAGATTCTGAGGTGGGCATCAATAGAACTGTGATGAATGGCAATTTGCCCGGCAAAGTCAGGATAAGCGTCCAGCAGCAACTGGTACCACATCTCGCTTTGGCTTCGGGTATTGGTAAAAACAATGGTTGATTTTGAATCCAGAATAATAGGGACTACTTTATCGGCCAATTTATTCCCCAGATGCCCGGCCCACGGCAATATCTCTATTTCATTCGGGAACACAGGAATAATATCTATTTTTTTGTGTTCTTTGGCAGTGATTTTCACCTTTTTTATGTCATAGGGAATAAGAACTTCCATGGCTTCATCAAGGTTTCCTATGGTAGCGGTAATTCCCCATATTTTAATTTTGGGAACATACTTTCTAAGCTGCGAAATCCCCAGTTCTACCATGACACCCCGTTTCGAGCCCAGAAGTTCATGCCATTCATCAACAACAACGCTTTTCAAATCCCGGAAAAAACTTTCGTTATTTTTCTGTGCCAGCAGAAGATGAAGACTTTCTGGCGTTACCACAAGAATTTCAGGCATTTTTTTTATCTGCTGCTGTCTCAGTTTTGGATCTGTATCACCGTTTCTTACCCCAACAGCCCAATCCAGCCCGATTTCATCAATGGCTTCCTGCATAGCCTTAGCAATATCCTTAGACAGGGATCGGAGAGGAGTAATCCATATCATTTGCAAGCCTTTTTTATAATTTTCCGGATGATTCAGAAAATCAGAAACCAATGCTAAAAAAACAGAAAATGTTTTTCCAAAGCCGGTAGGTGCTATTACCATTCCACTATATCCGCTTCCAAATTTCCGCCATGTATCCGTTTGGAATTTGAAAGGTGACATATCCTTACCTGTCATCCATTGCTGAATGATGGTAAACCCACTGGTATGTTCAAAAGCTGCCAAATTACTGTATTAATTTTTTTATTTCTTCCAGATTATCAATTTCATCCACCGTTTTATCTTTCCTCCATCTTACAATTCTTGGAAACCTTAGGGCTACACCGCTTTTATGACGGTTACTGAATCCTATCCCTTCAAAAGCGATTTCAAAAACAAGTTCCGCTTTTACCGTCCGCACCGGACCAAATTTTTCAATAGCATTTTTGTTCACAAACCGGCTGACTTCCATGATTTCTTTATCAGTAAGCCCGGAATAGGCTTTTGCTATGGTTACCAGGGTATCTCCGTTTTTTACGGCAAAACTGTAGTCGGTATAGTAAGCACTTCTTCTGCCACTGCCTTTTTGGGCATAGATTAAAACGGCATCAATGGTAAATGGGTTGATTTTCCATTTCCACCAATCTCCTTTTTTTCGTCCTGAGTGATAGGGAGAGCTCATTTGTTTCAGCATCAACCCTTCACTATTGACAGCCCTTGAATTTTCCCGGATAGCGTTTAATTCTTCCCATTTTTGAAAATCTATAGCTCTGGAAATGCTAATGTTTCCGGGATTTTCATTGAGTAATAATTCTTCCAGCATGGCCCTTCTTGAGGAGATAGGTTTCTCCCGCAGGTCATTATTTTCAAGCTCCAGGAGGTCATACACGAATACTTCTATAGGAATTTCTGATACCATTTTCTTAGTTAAAGTTTTCCTGTTCAATCTCTTTTGTAATTCGTTAAAATTTAAAACTTTACCATCCTTTACCGCAAGTATTTCTCCATCTAAAACAAAGTTGCCTTTCATGGCCTTTACAGTGTCGGTAATTTCCGGAAACTGTTCCGTGACAAGCTCTTCTCCTCTGGACCATATAAAGACTTCATCATTCCTGCGGATGATCTGTCCCCGTATTCCATCCCATTTATATTCCACCAGCCATTCATGAGGATCTCCCAGCTGGTCAGGTTCTTTTTCTAATGGATAGGCCAGGCAAAACGGATAAGGTTTTGAATTATCCGGGTTGATATTTTCAGCAGAAATTAATTCTTTAAAAGAGACCTCATCGGGTTTCCATTTTCCCATAAGGCTGTGCATAAGTACACTGGATTCTTGTCCGGAAAATCTCGTCAGCGCATTGATTAACGTTTTATCTGAAACACCAATACGGAAACTGCCCCCAATGAGTTTATTGAAGATCAAACGTTCCGTATAGTCCAGACCATTCCATGATTTCAGAACAAATTCTTTCTTTTCCGCTTCTGTTTTATCTTTTAAATGAACAATTTCGTTCATCCATTGTGATAAAGTACGGTCAATTTTTTCCTGAGGTGGAGGAAGTATCAGTGAAATTGTTTCTCCAAGATCTCCTACAGAAGAATAAGATTCCTGAAATAACCAGAATGGAAGGTCGGTGATTTCCAATACCCATTCTTTCATGTAATTGGTGTTGATATTTCTTTTGGGCCTTTTGCCTGTAAATAAAGCAATAAACCATAGCTTATCTTCATCCGGAGAACGTTCCAGATAATCAAGGATAGCCTCAATCTTAGCATTGGTTTTATTGGTTGTTTCCAAAGCATTGATCAGATCTGCAAAATGTCTCATACTTCCGGGTTTTCTTGATTTACCTTTTCTGTTTCTTCATCATCTTCGCCAAAAAGAGTTTCTACTACATCGGCATGAATACCAATTTCATTCAGATATTTTGAGAATATTTCAGTCTGCCCATGGGTGACATGTACAATTTCGGCTTCTGTAGCTTTTACGGTTTGCAAAAGGCCCTTCCAGTCTGCATGGTCACTCATGGCAAATCCCGCATCGGCACTCCGCCATCTTCGGGCACCACGCACCTGCATCCATCCGGAACATATAGCGGTTGCCGGATCAGGAAGTTTTTTTATGATATTGCTGTCCAGTAAAGCTGGAGGAACAATGACAATTTCGTGTTCCATCTCTTTCGGACGTTCTTTAAAATCTGCTATGGTATAATCGGGAAGTTTGATTCCAACGGTTTCAAAAGCCTCATTCAATTTTCCAATGGAGTAGTGGACATATATTTCTCCCAATCCTTCTACAGCTTTCATAATCCGCTGCGCTTTTCCTAAAGAATATCCGATAAACACGGATGTTTTATTATTTTCTTTATTCTTCAGCACCCAATTTTGGAGCTTCTTATTTAAATCCTGAACTTCTAACCAATTGTAAATGGGCAGTCCAAAAGTGCTTTCTGTAACAAACTCATTGCATTTCACGAGTTCAAAAGGAGTACTCAGCCCATCATACTGAACCTTATAATCCCCTGAAATGACCGTTACATACCCTTTATATTCCAGTCTGATCTGTGCAGAACCAATAATATGCCCCGCAGGATGAAGCGAAACCTGTACCCCATTCATATTAATTTTTTCTCCGTATTCCACACCCTGACATTCAATATCCGGTCCTATTCTTTGATACAGAATGGGTTTTGTAAAATGATGACAAAGGTATTTTTTCATTCCCCAGCGGGCATGGTCAGCATGTCCATGGGTAATGACTGCCATATCTACAGGTCTCCACGGATCTATATAAAATTTTCCCTGGGGACAGTAAATTCCTTTTTTAGTAAATGTGATTAATTTCAATGGTGTGATTGGTTTTATAGAATAAGCTTCAAAAACTTAACCAATTTACAATAAACCGTTTATTTTTATGCCGTCCTATGAAAAATATCTTACCGTTATCCAATACATCAGATGAACTTTTCAGCAATAAAAAAATGAACTTTTCAACAACAGCAACCTTCTGAAAATCATTGAAATTTGTATTATCATAAAAAAAGAATACAATGAGTAAAACAATTTTGATTACAGGTGCAGCAAGCGGATTTGGGAAGATTGCTGCTTTCGATTTGGCAAAGAAAGGACACAAAGTAATTGCCACAGCTCAGGTTTATCCTCAGATGAGTGATTTAATCAGAGAAGCTAAAGAAAAGGGGATCGATCTTACGGTTGATAAACTGGATGTCACTAACTCCCGTGATATTGCTTATATCCATCAAAAATATGATATTGATATTTTAATTAGCAACGCCGGAATTATGGAAGGAGGTCCTATTGCTGAACAGCCACTGGAATTAATCCGTTCTATGTTTGATGTGAATGTCTTTGGTGGGCTGGAGCTGGCTCAGGGATTTGTCAAGAAATTCATTGAACAAAAGAAGCCGGGGAAAATCGTATTTACCACTTCTATGGGTGGATTATGGACGGTGCCGTATGTGGCTGCATATTGTGCATCAAAACATGCAATGGAAGCCATTGCAGAGGGCTTAAAAACAGAACTGGCCCAGTTTGATATTAAAATTGCAACGTGCAATCCGGGAGTATTTGGAACAGGCTTTAATGACCGTGGGGTAGACTCTATTTTCCGTTGGTATAATCCTGAGACCAACTTTACACCTCCATCTGTCTTTGAAGGTACTGCAGAATCATTGGCCCATCAGCTAGATCCTCAATCTATGGCAGACTGTATCGTGAATGTTGCTTTGGATGATCATTCCAATTTCAGAAATGTACACCCGAAAGAAACGGAGGATTTTGTAAAACAGCTTCAGGCCGAGGCATGGACAGCAAAAAGCTAATCATATGGGAATCAGTTATGATCTGGCAGAAAAGGCTTTAAAAGCCGCTGTCGGGAAAGCAAAAGCCCTGAATATTCCTGTAAGTATTGCCGTAGTGGATACCGGAGGACATCTGGTCTCTTTTGCCCGGCTAGACAGTGTATATGGGGTGATTGATTTTGCAGTAAAAAAAGCAAAGACAGCCGTTATGTTTGGTGTTGACAGTGAGATTATGGGCAGTATTATTGCGGGAGCAGAGATGCATGGCTATGGAATGCTGAATTCTAATAACGGACTGTTAACTATTGCCGGGGGAGTCGTTATTAAAAATGCTCAGGGAGAAATCATAGGAGCAATTGGTTCTTCAGGCGGAAGTCCCGAAGAGGATAAAGAAATTGCAGGAGCAGGAGCTTCCGGTATTGCTTAAATTTCAGATATTTGTATCATGGAGAACACTTCTGAAATTATATTTGACAAACTGGTTTATTCATGTGCTTTTGAAACCTACAGAGGACATGAAGAGTTTATACCGGATCATTTTCTGGGATTTCAAATATCCGGAGAAACTCATGCTTTTCATGATCAGGGAAAGACCATTGTTAAAGAAAATACCGTGGTTCTGGTCAGAAAAAACCAATTGATCAGAACTATTAAATATCCTTCAGAAAAAGAAAAGTATCAGTTTATATCCATCAATCTTGACATCGAAACGTTGCGGCAATATGCTACAGAAAATAGAATTGTGATGGATGCTCCGTTTGCAGGTACTCAAAAGCTATTCTTTGAACCGGATGATTTTTTCAGAGGTTATTTTCAGTCTCTTATTCCTTATGTTGATAAAACAAAAGAGGTGACGCTGAGACTGGCTATTTTGAAGATCAGGGAAGCCGTAGAACTTATCTTGCAGAGCAATCCGGATTTTAAAAACTTGTTGTTTGATTTTTCAGAGCCTCATAAGATCGACCTTAAAGAATTTATGAATAAAAATTTCATGTTTAATGTGTCTGTAGAGGCTTTTGCCAAACTTACAGGACGCAGCCTTTCGGGATTTAAAAGGGATTTTAATAAGACTTTCAATAAGACGCCCAAACAGTGGCTAAAGGAGAAAAGGCTGGAGGAAGCGTATTATCTGATCAGGCATAAACAAAAGAAGCCCTCGGATATTTATCTGGATCTTGGTTTTGAAAACCTGTCTCATTTTTATTATTCCTTTAAAAGAAAATACGGCATGACAACATCTGAAGTTTAGTTTGAAATAAATAATGGTGAAAATTCCATGACTAAAAAAACACATCAATATAAAAAAGGAGCGAAATAATCGCTCCTTTTTTATTTAAGGGATCATTCTTTCTGCTTTTAATTTCTCAAAAACTTCGGCGAAGGAATCTTCGGTACTTTTAAAGGCAGTAAAGCCTAGTTTTCTACTTTTAGACATATCACACATCACCTCAAGAGGTCTTCCAAGATCGAGATCGGTATGCCATGCTGAAGATAATTTGTTTAAATGATTTTCTTTCAAATCATATTTTTCTGTTATTGCTTTCCATAAAGGATGATCATTTTGCAGTTCTTTTTCTAGAGGTCTTATCGAACCATTAAATCCTTCTGCTTCAATCCCAAACCGGTCCGCCAATCTTTTCCAAAGCCATTTCCATCGGAATACATCTCCATTGGTAATATTAAAAGCCTGATTTTTTGCAGTTTCAGTGGTGGAGGCCCAAATTAACTGTTTGGCCAATACCTTAGCATCGGTTACATCTGATACGCCATTCCATTGGGCTTCAGACCCAGGCCAGATAAATTTTCTGCCGGTTTCTTTACAAATACTGGCATAAACGGCTAAGGTAGTCCCTATATTCATAAGATTTCCAACAGCATAGCCTACGACAGTATGAGGCCTGTGAATACTCCAGGTGAAACCTTCTCTCTCAGAAGCTTGATATACTTCATCTTCCTGAGCATAATAAAAATTGGGAAGCGAAAGTCTGGGATGTTCTTCCCGAACTGGTGTTTCCGGCAGTATTCCATCTTTTGCATAGGCTTCAAAAGGTCCGAGATAATGCTTCAGCCCTGTAACCAAAGCAACATGCTGAACAGATTTTTTAGGAGATAAAACATGTAACAGATTCCTTACCAATGCGCTGTTTACGCGGATATTTTCTTCTTCGGTATCGTTACGCATCCAGGTAGTAAAATAAACGTGGGTAGGAGAAATCCCTGCCAGTGCTTCAGTGAGGTTTTCTTCGTCCAGAAGGTTCGCCTTAACAGGGCGAAGTCCCGGAATAGCATTGTCTATATTTCTGGATAATCCATAAGTGATCCAGCCCTGTGCAATCAGTTCTTCAGCAAGATTACTTCCCGTAATCCCGGTAGCACCTACTACCAATGCAATATTTCCTGTATTTTCCATAATATTTATAAAAATTATTTTACAAAATTACAGTGCCTACAGACCTGCAAGCTTGACCTGGATCATGCGTTTGAATTGATCTGGATCAATTCTTATTCAAAGAAATCTTTTTACGGATCCTGCTTATTGTTTCAGGGGCCAACCCAAGATAGGACGCAATAAGGTTATGAGGGACTCTTTTAATCATTTCGGGATTTTTCTGGGCCAGCTGCAGGTATTTTTCTTCCGCAGTATAGCTATTGGAAACAATAAGTCTTTGATCTTTGGTTACCAGACTGTTTTGGTATAAAATTCTGAAGTAGCGATCCATGACAGGAACCTCCAACATCATCTTTTCGTAGTTTTCCAGGGTAATCATCAGAACTTCGGTTTCTTCGATAGCGTCAATATTTAATACTGCCTTTTCCTGATGAACAAAACTATTGAAATCGGAGATCCACCAGCCTTCAAAAGCAAACATATTGATGTGCTCATTTCCTTTTTCATCCAGAAAATAAGATTTCAACAGCCCTTTACTCACAAAAGACAAACATTTACAGATATCTCCTTCCTGAAGCAGATACTGTTTTTTACGGAGTTTTTTAACGGTAAAGAAAGACTGAATCTGGTTTTTCTGATCTTCTGTGATATCAACCTTATTTTCGATATGGGAAAGCAGGACCTCAAACATCAAATAAATATTTTCATCAAAAATAATGCTTTCCGAAGCAAGATAAGTTCTATTTTTCAAAATCATAGAGGTTAATCCCTATTTCCTGATTTTTAACTTTTACCACTCTGGTATGTAAAGGATAAAAAATAAATTCTGCAGCTCCCTGAATGGTGGCCTCCAAAAGATGGCCAGCCAGGGCAGTGTAATCTTCCCTTCCCAGGGTAATATGGAGATGAAGGCTTATCTTTTCTTCTATTTCAGCTATATTTCCGGAAATATTGGTCACTTCCATTTGTTCTTTAAACGTTTTATCCACATAGTTTTTTGTTGAAGGATTAAAGAAACGAAGAGTAGCCTCACTTACGGCTCCTATTCCGGTAACTTCCCCTGCCTGAATATTCTGATTCCGAATAAAATCCGTTAATGCTTCAACGATATTCGACCGGTTTGTAAGGCTGACAATATAAATACGATCAACTTTTATGGCTGACCAATGGGTTCCTTTGAAGCTATGTCTACTCATAACCTTGTTTTCTTATTTTGAAGCAAAAAATCTACCAACCAGGCGCGTTATCGATTAAGTTTTTATTATATTTTGAGTGAGAAATTTTTAAAACCGGAGAAACTTTCTGAAATTTGCAGCAAATAAAAAATCAATGAAGATTGTAGATATTGAAAGTTGGAACAGAAAGGAGCATTTTGAATTTTTTTCAGGGATGGCAAGTCCTTACCTTGGTTTTACAACGGAAGTGGATTGTACCAAAGCTTATGAAACGGCTAAAGAAAAAGGATACTCTTTCTTTGCATATTATTACCATAAGTCTATGGTTGCTGTCAATACCGTTGAAGAATTAAAACTTAGAATAGTAGATGGGGATGTCGTTCAATTTGATACCGTTCATGCAGGAAGCACTATTGGAAGGCCTGATGGAACTTTTGGTTTTTCATTTACACATTTCTCGGAAGATTTTGAAATATTCAATGCTGCTTTACAGGAAGAAATAAAGGGAGTACATCAATCATCAGGACTTCGGTTAAGCAACGACAGACTGGGAAAAGATCATATAAGACATACAACTATTCCATGGAACTCTTTCAGTGCCATTCTGCATCCTACAGATTTCAACACCACAGAATCGGTACCAAAGATTGCTTTTGGAAGATTTAGTATCCGTGATGGGAAAAAATATATGCCGGTTTCTATTGAGGCACATCATGGATTGGCTGATGGAATTCACCTTGCAAAATATGTAGAGGAATTTCAGAGACAGCTTGATCTGTAACAAAAAATTTTTTAGAGTCCGATTAGGCTGGTGATTTAAAGGATAGGAGAGGTTTCCTGCTGGTATTTTGCTTTCTAATAATAGATTTTCCGTTGTTCAATCTTTAGAATATTATCTTTTTCCATTTGCTTTATGGTACGTATAACGGTTTCTACACATAATCCGGTAAGGGAAGCAAGCTGCTGGCGGGTAAGCGGTATCTGAAATGAATAGGCAGCCTTATCATCATGATAGCTTTTCAGATAATCCAGCAGTAATTTTAATTTTGAAACAGGGTTTTGAAAGGAAAGATTATACAGCATAATATATTTATAATACATTCTTTCAGCAAGACATTGATAGACATTCAGTGAAATTTCAGGATTGCTTTTTATGAGATTTAAAAAACTTTCTCTTGATATCCTGAAGATAGAGGAGTTTTCCATGGCTAGAGCGTTCATGGGATAAGGGCGGTCAACAAATAAGAGTGACTCACCAAAGCTGTGACCGTCAGAAAATATATTCTGGATAAACTCTTTGCCATCTTCAGTATAATTATTAAGCTTGATTTTTCCTTTTTCAATCTGATAATAGTATATCGGATATTCCTCTTCACGGAAAATAAGATCTCCCGCTTTATAATTTATGGTTTCAGCTCCAAAAGAAATTAATAAATCTTCAGTGATCATATGTTGTGATTTATGCTTGATTAAAACGTAAACACCTTATACAGGTAACCTGAATCCGGCATTAAAAAATAAAGGAACACCTATTTTATTTGATTATCTCACAATGTGGTACCATACGGCTACCACGAAACTTCATTTTTTCTTAATATAATTGAAGAGTATTGATCAGGATCATAAAAAGTGAATACAAGAATCTGCTACATTTACCTTGTGTTAAAATAAAGAGATATAAATAATTGGAAACAGCCTGAACAAAGCTGTTATGATATTTTACTTAAAAACATAACGTGGTATGTATGTGGTACGCTGTTTTAATAGAATTTTAATCATTTTTTCTTTCTTTGCTTTGTGTAAAATGAACGAAAATTCATATTTATAAATATTTTAACAAAATCATTCAATAAGCATAAGATAATAGGGTGATTTGTTGAATAGTATTTAAAAAAGCAAATAAAATTTTTAATACATAAAAATTATTTTAATTTCTGTGTTGAATGCTCAAAGCAGGAATTGATCAATAGAAAAAGATATTGTACTGATGCATAAAGGATGTTGTATCAGACTTTAGTAGAGATGAGAACGTATTATGAAAAACAAAAAACATGAATCCCACTTAGAGGATTTGAATCAGAAGATTCTTGTAGAAGACGAAATTATGGCTCTTGCCAAAGCAAACTCACCCCGTTTGCTTAGTAAATTCAGATTAGTCTATCCTGATTTTTTCGAAAAGTTATCTGCTATACAGCCAGGCCTTAAAAATTCTGAATCTATTTTTTGTATTTATCTTAAGCTTAATATGACGACAAAAGAAATAGCCACCTGTATATTTGTCACCCCAAAAGCGATACAAAACAGGAAAAACAGAATCAGAAAAAAACTCAATATTCCTTCTGAGATTGATATTTATAAATGGTTTAATGAAATTTAAACCATTTTTCTTAGATTTAAACTTCCACAATGGCTTTGTCCAGATCATGATAAAGAAGTATTTTCCAACGGTTCTCTCTTGCTTCTTTTTCCCATTTAAGTCTTAGTTCCATGGCTTTTCTGCCATCGTAATCACTTTTGTAAGCCAGGTGATATTTTAAATAGGAGGCCTGTGGTAGATCGTCAGCACCATAAAAAGCTGTTTCTTCATTCTCACGAATCCAGAAAACCTGCATAAATGGAGTATGGCCGCCAACTACTTCATAAGATATCTCATCAGTAATCTGTCCTTTATCCTCATGCATCCATACAATATGAGGCAATTGGATCAGTTTTTCCAGGGTATCGAAATCGAAAGAAGGATTTACTTTATTTTCCATGGCAAAATCCAGTTCCCGTTTTTGAATATAAATTTCAGCATTCGGAAAGGTAGCTTCAAAACCATAGTCTGTAGCCGTTACAGCGCCTTCTATATGGTCTTTATGAAGGTGGGAGAGCAGTACTTTTGTAATCTGCTCCGGTTTGATATTTTCTCTATCCAGGATTTCAGAAACCACAGATACTTCATTCTCATTTTTCCAGCCCATACCTGTATCCAACAGGATATAGTCGTTTTCTGTGATGATGAGAAAAGGCTGTACAGACATTTTGATTCCTTTAGCCGTATCAATATTTTCGGCTGTTAAAAGACTAAAATCTTTTGTTTTGCTTGCTGAGAAATTACCTTCTTTAAGGGGAATGATTTTCATGCTGCAAATTTCTTCAATATTTCTACAACTTCAAAGGTTTTTCATCAATTAGAATCATCAACAAAAGCAATTATACTGATAGTCTACCAGTTGTTCAAGCCGTTTTCCAAAGCTTTTGTATAATTTTTCTGATCAAAAGAGTAAAGGTCGGGAGATTTATGGGCTCCTCCGCGTCTTTGCTCTTCCAGCTTCCTTAAAATACCTAAGTTTTTAATCTTCCTGTAAAAGTTTCCGCGATTAAGGGTTTTACCCAATATGGCTTCATAGAGTTTCTGCAGCTCGGGAAGTGTAAATTTTTCAGGAAGCAGATTATATCCGATGGGTTTATAGGAAATTTTTTCCCTAAGGGTTAGCAGTGCTTTGTCAATGATTTCCCGATGATCCATAGCAAGCTCAATTTCCGGAAGCTGTTTTAAATAAACCCATTCACAGGTTTCACTCATTTCGTCGGCAACCGGGTTAATCTCAGAAGAATTATAGAGGGCATAATAACCCACTGAAATGAACCGCTGTTTCTGGAAAAGACTGTCATCAAAATCTTCAAAATACAACTCGCTTCTGTTTCTCTTCCCAAAAACTCCAAATTCTTCAAGAAAAACGTTGGTTACACCCGTCCGGGATTCCAGAATTCTGAGTACAGCTTCATCCAGGTCTTCATCCTTGTGTACATATCCTCCGGGAAGAAGCCATTGTTTTCGGTAATTCATTTTTGCCAGCAGGACCTTCAGCTCATTCTGATCAAAACCAAAAATAACAGGATCTGCTGAAAGATGAGGGAGATAAATTTCTTTTGCTTCTACAGACCGCTTTAAAATCTGCTCTTTAGAATCGATATCATTCATAAATAAGTGTGTATGACAAATGTAATATAAAAACGGGTCAATGTTTCAGAAAATACTTTATTAAAGCTTGTTTTTAAGAAAAGTCATCTATTGTATCAACAGATTAAATAGATGATGTTCTTTTATTAAAATGATTACCTTTGGGCTCTTATAAAAAGAATATATTTCTGAAGGATCTGATACGATCCGGTCATTCGAAATCATTTTCTACTCACACTAATTTTTATTTGTAACATGCAGGAGAACGCTTCTAACAGTATTTCAAGGACTGTAATTTGGCTGATGGCCATTATTTCCGGACTTGTAGTAGCCAACAATTACTATAATCAGCCTTTACTGGCCCTTATTTCTGAAGATCTAAATGTTTCGGAAAGTGCAGCGAGCAGGATCTCGGTACTTACCCAAATTGGGTATGCGCTGGGATTATTATTGCTTGTACCGCTGGGAGATAAATTTTATCGTAAGAAATTGATTTTAATTGATTTATTTCTTGTTTTTGGCTCCCTGTTATGGATGACTTTTGCCACTCAGCTATGGATGTTATATGCCGCCAGCTTATTGATTGGAGCCACATCTGTTATCCCGCAGCTATTTGTTCCTATTGCAGCAGAACTTTCTTCAGATAAGGAGAAAGCCGGCAATATCGGGCTTGTCATGTCCGGTCTGCTACTAGGGATTCTTCTTTCCCGTTTTGTAGGAGGAATTGTAGGTGAAGTCTGGGGATGGAGAGCTATGTTTGGGATTGCGGCAGGCTTAATGATTTTAGTTTGGCTGGCTGTTTATAAAATGCTTCCGGAACTGCATCCTAATTTCAAAGGCACCTATAAAGAGCTGATGCGCTCTGTGGCTCACCTTGCCAAAACACAGCCTATTCTCCAGCTTGCGTCATTCCGTGGTGCAATGGCTTTCGGGTCTATGTGTGCTTTGTTTACTACATTGGTTTTCCATATGGAAAAACCTCCTTTTAATGCTGGATCTTCTGTTGTAGGAAGTTTTGGATTGGCAGGAGCGGTAGGAGCATTGGCTGCCGCAAAAGTAGGGAAGCTGCAAAAGTATCTGGATATCAACCGGATTATCCTGTATTCATTATTGATTGTCATAGGAAGCTGGGGGTTCACTTATTTTGCAGGAGAAACCTATTGGGGACTGATTGTAGGTGTAATTCTTGTTGACCTGGGGGTACAGTCCAGTCACATTATGAACCAAACCAATTACTTTTTAATAAAATCCAATGCAGTAAACAGACTCAATACAGTGTATATGGTTTCTTATTTCATTGGAGGATCATTAGGTACCTGGCTGGCTTCTGTTGCATGGCAGAAAGCACAGTGGGCAGGGGTTTGTTTTGTAGGAACAACCTTTGGTGTTTTGGCCCTGATTGCTCATATTCTTTTCTGTCAAAGAGTCAACAAAAAATGAGATCATACCCATACAATAATAAAAAATCTCTGATCAGTATTGATCAGAGATTTTGTTTTTATAAGAAGAAGTTTTAGGCTTCTGCCATGTAGGGCTTATTCCTAAGGTTCTACCTGTTCCTGTATTAAGTCCCGATGCTTTCCTCCCCATTTACTTAGCTCATTCCAGATAGGAATAAGCTCTCTGGCAATATCTGTCAGCTCATAATCTACCCGGGGTGGTACCTCGGCATGAACTGTTCTTTTCAGTAAGCCTTCTTTCTCCAGTTCTCTTAATTGCAGGGTAAGCATTCTTTCCGTTATTCCCGAAATGGATTTCCGAAGTTCACTGAAACGCAGTTTTCCTTCTTTAAGTTTATCCAGAATCAAAAGCTTCCATCTCCCCCCAATCTTACAGACGGCATAGGTAAGATCGCATTCATGGATATATTGTCTGTTGATATTATTAGTTGAGTTTTCTTTTATTTTCCCCATTACTTACAAATTTGTTAGTACCGTACAATTCGCTGTATACAGTGCAAATGTAAGGTTTGAAATTTAATTTTGTACCATAAAGATAAAAAATACAGCAGTAAAGGAACGATAGCGCTAAAGTTCCCTGTTGAAACAATGTAATTCAAAATTAAAAAACAATGCAGTTTACACCACAAATCAATCAGATTTTAAATCAATTAGAAAAGATACAATCATTTAATGCCCAGAATCCGTTAGATGATACCCGGAAATATCTAGAAACCATGTGTCTTCAGCTTAGCGGAAAAAAGGAACCCGTTACCATGATTGAAGAATTGAATATTCCAAAGGAAAATCATCAGATTCCTATCCGTATTTCCCGCCCTAAGGGAAAAACAGCTCATAAATCATCCGCTATTATATATGTACACGGAGGCTGGTTTATTGCCGGAGGATATGAAACTCATGACGCTGTTGTTCGTAAGTTAGCCAATAAAACGGGCTCTGTCATTATTTTTGTAGATTACCGCCTTGCTCCTGAGCATCCTTTTCCTGCGGGACTGAATGATAATATTGATGCTGTAAAATGGGTAATAGATCATGCTGATTCTTTAGGAATTGATCAAAACCAAATAGGGATTATAGGGGACAGTGCCGGAGGAGCCCTTTCAACAGCTGTTTCAACAGAGATAGGAGAGCTGCTGAAATTTCAGATATTAATTTACCCTGCTGCAGACAATACATTCACTTCAAATTCCTGGAAAGTATATGAAAATGGACCTGTTTTAAATAAAGAAGGAGGAATACAGGCGTGGAACTGGTATCTTCCTGCGGATCAGGCCAACAATCCTTTAGCAATACCTATTTTATTGAAAAATTTTAAAAAAACGCCACCGACACTGGTTATTTTAGCAGAGCACGATCCCTTGGTTGATGATGGAAAAGAACTTGCTGATCATATGGAAAATGCAGGTGTTACTGTCAAAAAAAGCTTTTATAACGATATGGTTCATGGGTTTATGCATATGGGAGAAGTCCTGAATGAAACACAATCTGCAATCAACGAAATGTCTGAATTTGCCCATCAAAATTTTAAAATGAGTATAGAAAAGCAGTTATGAAAAAATATGCTTATATAGGTTGTCTGGGATTTATTGCAGTAATCACAACAGAGTTTGGAGTCATTGGTATTCTGCCTCAGATTGCAGAACATTATAACATCAGTATTGATAAAGCAGGTTATCTGTTGAGTGCTTTTGCCCTGATCATTGCGCTTACCGGGCCTTTTATGACTTTACTTACCTCAGGATTTGATCGGAAAAAAATAATGCTGGCTGCTATTTTTATGTTTTTGGTTACGGGATTTGTTTCTTCATTTTCACCACCATTCTGGCTGCTGATGATAGTAAGAATACTTCCGGCATTTCTGCAGCCGGTATATATAGCATCCGCTTTGGCGGTAGCCGTATCTCAGGCTGAAGAACATAAAAAAAACGGACTGATGAGCATTGTTTTTAATGGGGTTGCCATCGCCATGGTAACAACTGTTCCTTTTGCTACATGGATTTCTGGCCTTTGGTCATGGGAATATTCTTTTATGATTCAGACTGCAGTAAGTTTAATAGCACTGATTGCGATTCAGTTTCTGTTACCGTCAATGCCTGTACAGGAGAAAAAATCTTTTGGAAGTCAGGTGAGTATTCTTAGCCAGCCTTCTTTTATCTTAAGCACATTAACTAATTTTTTTATGATTACGGCCTGGTTTTCTACGTACAGTTATTTTGCAGACTACCTTAACAAAGCAAAAGGGATGGATACCACAATGATAAGTTATATGCTGCTGGTTTTTGGAATTATTGGAATCTTTGCCAACTGGATTGCCGGGAAAATGCTTAATAAAAATGTTCCCGGAACAACGGCATTTTTCCTTTCCGGAACTATTTTAGTGCCCATCCTGTTATACGTTTCAGACGGAAATATGATAGCCACTATTCTGGTGATCGGAATTTGGGGTTTCCTTTATTCACCAAGCTTTTTGAATGCTTCTACTTATATGATATCGGCAGCTCCCGGTTCTTTAGAATTTGCCAACAGTCTGGCCACCTCCTTCGGAAATTTAGGAGTTACCTTAGGAACAACTATCGGAGGGTGGATTATCATCACAAAAGGAGTTGTTTTTACGCCCTGGGTAGGAGTTGTTTTTGGACTTCTTGCATTTTCCATGATGATCTTAAAAGGACTGTATGAAAAACGAAACCAATCTATACTACCTTGTAAAGAATAAACTGTAATAAATTTTGTTACATTAATAAAATGTATTAACTTTGATGTATTAATTTTAATTACATACAATGAAAATAGAAATATGGTCGGACGTGATGTGTCCGTTTTGTTATATCGGAAAAAATAATTTTGAAGAAGCTCTGAATAAACTTCCTTTTAAGGATGAAGTAAAAGTGGAGTGGAAGAGCTTTCAGCTGGACCCGAGTCTTGATCCCAAGCAAACCCAGAATACAATTGAATACTTTAGAGAAAAGAAAGGATTTCCTGAAGCACAGGCTACCCAAATGATCAGCCAGGTTGCCCAGATGGGAAAAGGAGCCGGAATTGATTTTAATTTTGAAAAAGCTCTGATCACCAATACTTTCAGCGCTCACAAATTGCTTCATTTGGCTAAAAAATATAACAAGTCCAATGAGATGGAAGAAGCTTTGTTCATTGCCCATTTTATTGATGGTAAGAATGTAGGTGATACGGAAGTTTTGGTTTCTCTTGCAGAAAGTTTAGATCTTGATAAAGAAGAAGCAATACAGGCAGTTACCACCGATCAGTGGAATAATGAGGTCAATCAGGATATTCTGGAAGCCAGAAATAACGGTATTTCCGGAGTTCCATTCTTTGTTCTGAACGGAAAATATGCTGTTTCCGGAGCACAGCCGGTAGAAGCTTTTGAAGAAGCACTTCAGCAGACTTATAAAGAAACGGTAAGTCCTTTTAAAGATATTTCCGGAAGTAGTGGTCCTTCCTGCGATGCTGATGGATGCAGTATCTAACAATATCAAACCCGGAAAGCTATAAGCTATTCCGGGTTTTTATTTTTACTAACTTGCCTAACAAAACAGTTAATAATGATTATGAAAATTAGTAGCAGTGTGAGAATAGTCTCCATTATTTCTTATTTACTGATCATTTTAGCAGGTGAAATGATTGGCCTGCCATTTATATGCTGGCTTTTGTTTATGGTCTTTGATGTTGGAAATACTGATCAGATATTTGCAATTCTGGGAATTTTAGGAATTGTACTGAATGTAACCGGTTGGCGAAACAGAATTCCAGTCACAATCCTGAGCTTTATTCTAATGCTCTCTCCCCTCATAAGCAGAATGATAGAGGTCCCTCTTGTAAAATTTAATTATTTATCATTTGAAATTCCTTTGTTTACTTTTATAATCAGTTATCTGATATTTATTATTCTTAATGTTCAAAGGCAAAAGTTTCAGACTATATAATATTTACAAAATACAGAAAACTATTATATCTTTGTAAGACTCTATAAACAAGGTATACATCTCATTTTTCTATGATAAAAATTAATAACGAAGCTCATTATCCCATTGCAGATACCCTTTTTGTTTTTGCATTAGACTCAGAAGCGGGAACTGTATTTGACGGAAAAAATAAATTGGTAACAGGAATTGGAAAAGTCAATGCAGCGATAGAACTGACCAGAGAAATTCATCTTAGAAAGCCAAAATTGATTGTTAATTTAGGTTCAGCAGGGAGCAAAGGGTTTCATAAAGGAGAAGTGGTATGCTGTACAAAATTTATCCAGCGGGATATGGATGTGAGAGGGCTTGGTTTTCAGCTGTATGAAACTCCATTATCGGGAGTTCCTCCAATATTGGAGTATGGGCTTAAAATGGATACTTTAAAAGAAGGAATCTGTGGAAGTGGTGACAGTTTTGAAATGAACCATTCTGAGACAGATTATAATATTGTAGATATGGAGGCCTATCCGTTGGCGCTTATAGCTCAAAAAGAAAATATTCCGTTTCTATGTCTGAAATATATTTCTGATGATGCAGGAAGTGATGCAGCTGATGACTGGAGTGTACAGGTACATTTGGCTTCTGAAGCATTTAAGAAAATATTATTTTCGTAAGGAGCAGTCCGTAAGATTATTGTAAGATTCTTTTTTTAAGACCTCCGACTATATGAAAGTTACTTTTTACCAACCGGTAGATCCTGTTCTAAAAAAATATATCGAAGGGTATTATTTTATAGAAAAAGATGACGATCATCAGCCGGTCAGGTATCTTACATTTCCGGATAATTATTGTATTGTATCAGCTTGTCAGGATGTATCCGTTACTCAAGATAACGGACGGATGGAGCTGAGCCGATCTTTGTCAGAAAACATAGTGATTGATTTTGTTTTCAGATGTTCTGCTCCTACCGAGATTTTTTATAAACAATCTGTCAATGAAGTTACTCTTTACTTTAAACCCTTGGGAATCTATCATTTTTTTAATGCAGATGATCGTGCATCTTTAGAGGAAAATATCCAACTTTCAGATTTTAAAGACATCAGCAATGCTGTTTTAAAAGAGCCTAATAGAAAAAAACAAATTGAAATGCTGGAAAATTACTGGCTTTCAATACTCTGCCAGAAAGATTTAAAATTGGCCTACACTATTTTGGCTGATTTTGAAACTGAACTGAGCATCGAAGAAATTGCCGTAAAAAATAAAATAACAAGACAATACGTCAATAAGATTTCCAAGCGGTACTTGTTTAAGCCTGCCTCCGAATTCAGGAAAATTCAGCGATTTCGTAACGTGCTCATCTCAAATAAAAAATCCAGAAATCTTACAGAGCTTTCCTATGAACATCTTTTTTATGATCAGTCGCATCTTATTAAAGACTTTAAGGAACTGACAAGGATAAGTCCCGGGAAGTTCTTTGACAACGTAGATACTGAAAAAAATAATATCTGGTTTTTTATCTAAGTTTCCATTTTTACAATTTCTACTCTTTTCATTGAGATACTTTTACAGAAATATTTAAACTTATTTCTATGAAAAAATTATTGGTTGGAATTTTCCTTTTTTATTCTTTATTCTCTTATGCTCAGAAAGGAGATATGACTACCGTACTTTCTGATATTACAGAAAAAGTGAAGAGCTACTATATTGATCCAACAACTTATAAAAAAGTAGATTCTTTGTTTCAAAGTGAACTTAAAAAAGGAACTTTTAATAATCTGAATAAGAAAGATTTCGCAGCACTTCTCACCCAAAAATTAAGAAAAGATATAAAAGATGGGCATTTTTTTGTTAAATACCTTGAAAATTATAGTCCTGAAAAACTGGTTGATGAGAAAGAAAAAGTGAAATTAAATAATTTTCACAACAGTCTTGAAAATTTTGGTTTTGAAAGTGTTCGGCGGTTGGAAGGTAATATAGGCTACATCAATTTTAAAGGTTTTGCATCCCCTGAAGCCAGCGCAGCTACGTTAGCTGCAGCCATGAATTTTGTTGCCAACACGAACTCCCTGATTATTGATCTTAGAGAAAATGGAGGAGGAGAAAACGATATGCTTCTGTTATTTTGCAGTTATTTTTTTGATAAAAAAACAGATCTCTATACTACCTATCTCAGGCATGCAAACAAAACCGTAATGAATAGCACTCAATCTAATGTCTCCGGTACAAAATACCTTCATAAAAAAGTCTATATCCTGACCAGTGAAATTAGTTTTTCTGCAGCAGAAGCGCTTGCTTATTTCTTGCAGCAGCATAAACTAGCTGAAGTTATAGGTGAAAAGACAGAAGGAACAGCTAATCCGGTGGATCATTTTATCATCCAGAATGAATATTTACTCCTTGTTCCGGCAGGAAAAATAACTTCTTTAAGCAGTCATACCAATTGGGAACATATCGGAGTAATGCCTGATCAGGAAGTAAAAGCTGAATACGCTTTAAAGACTGCCCATATTAAAGCTTTGAAAAACATTTTAAAAACAGAAAAAGACACAAAAACTGAACTTAGCATACCTGAAATAAAAAATCTTATTAATAAATTAGAGCAATAAATACATCGTATGCCATCAATAACGATCCAAAAAGCCGGAATAAAAGACCTGGAAATCATACAGAATCTTGGAATACAGACTTTTTCTGAAACTTTTGCAGAAGATAATACTGAAGAAGCCATGAAAAAGTACCTTGAGGAAAGTTTTAATACCGCAAAATTAACTGCTGAACTCAATGCTCCGGATTCTTTCTTCTATATAGCGTGGGAAGAAGATAACCCCATAGGATATCTGAAAGTGAATTCCGGAAAAGGACAAACCGAGCTTCAGGATGAGACAAGTCTCGAAATTGAAAGGATTTATGTGAAAAAAAGCCATCATGGCAAAAAAGTGGGGCAGATTTTATATGATCAGGCAGTGGAAACTGCTCAACACTTAAGGAAATCTTACCTTTGGCTGGGAGTTTGGGAAAAGAATCTGAGAGCTTTACATTTTTACAGGAAAAACGGATTTGTAGAATTTGACAAACATATTTTCAGACTTGGAGATGAGGAGCAAACCGACTTAATGATGAAGAAGATACTGGATTAATAGTAATTTGATAGATATACCACCTCCAAAGAAATTTACGCTTTTGCGTTTTCAAAAAAACAATGAATAAATCAACATTCTTAGAGCAGATCAATCAGTATTATCCTTTATCCGGGGAAACAGCCGCTGCTTTGTTAGACATTTGTACTGAAAAGCAATATCATAAAAATGAGCTTCTTCTGGAGTCCGGGAGTATGGCCAGGTATTATTACTTTTTACAGTCAGGATTAATCGGCTATTATACCATTGATGAACAAGGAGATTATATCTACAAAATTTTCTTTGAAGAAAACAGCTTTGTAGCATCTACTGCAGCCATTATTAAAAATGAACCCAGCGATTTTAATATTATTGCTCTGGAGGACTGTTCGGTGATTCAGTATCCTGTAAAAGCCTATCGGGAATTATTGGAAAAACACCATGATCTGGCTCTATTTCATATTCATTATTTAGAAAAAAACTGGGTGGTGAAAAAAGAGCCTTTGGAAGTGTCTTTAAAATATGAAACCGCCAAGAAGCGCTATTTGCAGTTGCTTGAAAATAAACCGCTTCATAATAGACTGAAACAGCATCATATAGCCTCTTATTTAGGGGTTACACCTACCCAGCTCAGCAGGATTAAAAAAGAAATAAATTAATAAAAGCTTCAACATATGTTGAGGCTTTTTTATTTTTTCCGGGGCAACTTTGTCATGTCATCATCAGAGATACATCGGTTTAAAATAATGATTGCAGATGTTTTGTTTAAAAATATAAACTTCTTACATTTATACTGATCCATCCTGATAGTACTCATTAAACATTTTTTACAACATGAAAAAATTAATCAACATTGTCATTGTGCTTACCGCTTTTGTACAGGGATCAGCACAAAAAATTATTCATCAGGAAGTTTTCAGTCCGAAAATGAATAAAAAGATCAAAACAATTATCATTACCCCCACTATTCAACCGAATACAACTTACCCATCTGTATATATTCTTCACGGTTTCAGTGGTAATCCGGACAGGATCATCAAGCAGGACATTCCGGATCTGGTTAAGAAAGCTCAGGAATATAAAACAATTTATGTACTGCCGGATGGGAATTACAGTTCATGGTATGTAGATAGTCCTATTGTCAAAGATTCACAATACCAAACCTTTATAGGAAAAGAATTAGTGGATTTCATCGATAAAAACTATCCCGTAAAATCTGAAAAAAAATACAGAGGAATTATGGGTTGGAGTATGGGAGGCTATGGAGCTACCAATATCGGGGTAACCTACAGCAAAACATTTGGTATCGTTGGAAGTTCTTGTGGTGCTTTAGATTTCAACTCGTTCGGTGAGGGCTATCAGAAATATATGGTGAATAAGGTATTGGGTCCTTTTGAATCACTTAATACTGCTTTCCTTACTGACACTAAAGTAAAACTCATGGCAGGTGCCGGACAGCGCTATATTTTTGATTGTGGTACTGAAGATGTTCAGATGATCGGGCAAAACAGAAAGTTTCATAATAAACTTACAGAACTTAAAATAGAACATTTGTATATTGAATCTTTAGGTGTCCATGATCCTGCCTATTGGAGCCAATCATTATCCAATCAGTTAACTCTTTTTGATAAATACTTTAAATAATAAAAACTGCTTTATATGCCTGTTCATATAAAGCAGTTTATCAATTAATTAAACAAAGTATCTCTATAAAAAATCCTTTTTAAGAACGGGTCTTAAAAAGGATTACTGTCAAGTCATATTAAAAATGTTGTTGAAGCATTTTATAGGTTGGTGAAATTTTTACCAAGATGTTCTTCAATGACAAAGAACGGATCTTCTGTAAGGGTATGCGCTCTCATATCGATCAGGCTTACCTTACTCATCATGCGGAGCATAATTCTTCTTTCACATGGATATTCTACACCATCAATATTCCTCACTCCGGCACGGAAAGCAGACCTTCCATGGGCACACAAATGATTGTTGACCAGAATAACATCTCCTGCCTGAGGGGTGAAATCTGAATAGATCAGGTGTCTTGCTTCTTCCCAGAATTCTTTCAGATAATGATGAGCGTCCTCCGATTGCTTAATCGTAGAGCTGAAAAGCTGTTCAGCGGCATCAAACCTCATAAAAGGGAGCTCAAAATTACCATACAAAACAGAATCCAGCGTATCTTCCTCGTTCGTTGCTGTTTCCAGATTGGCATCTTTTGGTATTTTATAAATACGTTCAAAAAGAGGTCTGTAGTTTTCACCTATAGATTCATGAGAACGGATAGAATACAGGGTAGAAGGTACCTGTTCTTCATTTCGTAAATACATAAAACTCAAAAAGTCGGCCTGATGTTTTAAAAATGCATCTTCGGTGTGCACATACAGGTCGGTGGAAGACCCCGATCCTGTTTGGGTTTCACGCATTTTCTCATCGGGTATTATGGCATGAATTAATCCACCTCCTTTACGTTGGGAATAATATTGTACCGGTTTGGAAGGGAGCGCTCCATGGATTAATGCACAGGCAAAACCATAAAGGTCAAATTTGGAATAATCAGCAGACTGCCAGTTGGCCGGCGTTCTGCCTATACTTTCCTGATCGATATCCATTAACCCCTTGAATACCAATGCTCCATACTGATTTTTTGAAAAGTCACTCGCAAAATCAGCCGCTATATGTAAGATTCTCTCGGGTAAAAAATAAGAAGCCAACTGATGTACGTGTCTTATAAAGTCACGGTTTTCATAGCTACCATATTTTCTTTGAAGATGCACCGCTGCATCATTAATCATTCTTCGTTCCTGAGATGTGATCTCAATGACTGTAGGAAGCAGTTTTACCTGCGTCATACGGTCGTTATCTAAAATTTCTAGAGAATTCATTAAAAAAAAATTTGGCGTTAAATAATAATTTTTATATTTGTTTTTAATTATTCTAAATAACAATAACGAGTTCAAATTTATGAATATTTAATGAATCACCAAATAAAAAAGTAAAAAAATGTAAAATTTAAAAACCTGACTGTCAGATATATAAATCTATATATCAAAAAACCACATACAACCTATTGATTTAAAAAATCACCTTACAAATACATATATGAGTAACAATTTTATGTCCCTGGAAGAGCAGGTAACCACTCCTTCACATCACATTTCGGGGAATTTTGGAAATATTTTCCATCCTGACAATTACGATCATTATCGTAATGCTGTCAACAGCACATTAGACCTTGTACAAGAATTTCTTTATAGAAACGACAAACCTTTCAGCGGCATAGAAGCTAAAGAAATGAAAGGAATGGTACAGCAGATTGATCTTAATCAAAAACTTTCCAATTATAAAGAACTTCTTAGTGAAGTAGATGATATTTATGTAAAACATGCTACGGCTTTTCACCTTCCACAGTATGTAGCTCATTTGAACTGCCCGGTTGTTATTCCGGCTTTGGCAGGAGAAATCCTTGTGAGTGCCATCAATTCTTCTCAGGACACTTATGATCAGAGTGCCGGAGGTACATTTATGGAAAGGAAGCTGATTGACTGGACCGCTGAGCAACTAGGCTACCAAACCAATGAAAGCGATGGTGTTTTCACTGCCGGAGGTTCACAAAGTAACCTGATGGGATTGGTGATGATGCGCGATTGCTTTTCTCAAAAGAACTACAATCATAATATCAAATTAGATGGTCTGCCAAGAGAAGCCGACCGTTTCAGAATTTTTGTTTCCGATAAATCGCATTTTAGCAATTTGAAGAATGCATCTATCATGGGGCTTGGTGAAAAAGCCATTATTAAAGTGCCTACAGATGAAAGATTCCGTATGGATATTGCTTTGCTGAAAAAATATATCAAAAGAGAAGAACAGCTTGGAAATATTCCTATTGGTATTGTAGCAACTGCCGGAACTACAGATTTCGGAAACGTAGATCCATTGGAAGATATAGCTAATATTGCAGCCCAGTATAACATCTGGATGCACGTAGATGCTGCTTACGGATGCGCTTTACTGTTAAGCGATAAGTACCGTCATCTATTAAACGGAATAGAAAGAGCAGACTCAGTAACAATAGATTATCATAAATCCTTTTTCCAGCCTATCAGCAGCAGCGCTTTCATTGTTAAAAATAAAAAAGAGCTCCTGATTCTTAAGCATCATGCTGATTACCTGAACCCTAAAGAAATGGATGAAGAGGAAATCCCTGCACAGATCAACAAATCCATTACACAAAGTACCCGTAGATTTGATGCATTGAAGCTTTGGTTTACCTTAAGAATGATGGGTAAAGAACAGCTTGCAGAATATACGGACACGGTAATAGATCTTACAAAAGATGTAGCCTCAATGATTACCGAAGATGCAGACTTCGAACTTCTTTCCGATTCTGACCTTAGCGTTTTGGTATTCCGTTACGTAAGACCTGATCATAAAGATCTCAATGCCTTGAACCAGCATATTAAGACGAAACTTTTCTACAGCGGTGAGATTCTCGTTGCCAGTACAAAAGTGGATGGAAATTTCTATCTGAAATTTACTTTCCTGAATCCGATTACCACGACCGAAGATGTACATCAAATTCTCAATAAAATAAAAATGCATGGAAAAGACTTTGATACAGAAAAGTAAAATAGGGGATAAAGCACAGGAAATTACTTTCCGTATCCTTCTTAACGGAATGCTCAGAGAACTTGGAAATGGTAAATTCTACCAGGGAGTTCCTCAATATGATCTTCTTACTGCAAAGGCACTTCAAAATACCAAGTATCCGTTGCATCTAAGATTTGAAATGAAGAAAAGCGGATTGTTTCTGTTTGCCCCAATTGTTTATCGTTCCGAAAGTGCTTTTCATGACTATGGATTTCCTGTATGGGCTGTAGATCATAAAAATCAGGATGTATTTGAATTAGAGACGGAAAAACTGATAGAGTTAATTTATACGGAATTTTCTGATACTTCCAATGAAGAAGGGCTTGCCCGTTTTTCTGAGAGAATTCAAAGCAGTTTGAAAAATCTGGAATTAACCGCTGAAGCCTGTTCACAACAAGAGAAAGAATTGTCTTATTCATTCTTAGAGTCCGAACAATTGCTGCCTGTAGGCCACAATCTACATCCTTTTACCAAATCAAGAATGGGATTTTCTGAGGAAGAACAGCTTTTGTATAGCCCGGAATTTGGAAAGGGATTTCAGCTTGACTATTTTCTGATTCATAAAAGCTGCATCACGGAGAAATCACTTCCCGGAATTTCAGCGAAAGAAATATTCGAGAAATTGGTTTCGATACCAGAAAGTTACGATTTTGAAAACATCAATGATTATTATATTGTTCCATGCCACCCTTGGGAAGCACAATATCTTCTATCAACGGAAGAATATCCGGAAATGCTTGGCTCCGGACAAATCATTCATATCGGACCATTAGGAGATGATTTTTATGCCACATCATCGATAAGAAGTCTTTATAATCCTGATTTCAGCTGGATGCTGAAATTTTCTTTACATGTTCTGATGACCGGATCTGTAAGGACAAACAGCTTAAAAGATCTCAATAGAGGATATGCTTCTGCTGTATGGTGGCAGCATGAAAGGGCTTCTTTTGAAAATAACTTTCCTCATTTCAAACTCCTTTTGGAACCTGCCACTTTAAGTGTCCAGTATGAAGGGAATACTATTGAGAGCTTCAATATCCTGATTCGTGAAAATCCCTTTTTAGGGGGAGAAAAAGTTCTTTTACTGGCAAGACTGTGTCAGGATGAACCGGCAGGGAGCTTCAATTTTACCAGGCATTTTTTCAAAGAAGTAGCCGATCAATTGGGAACTGATCCTGAACAAGCAGCGATCACCTGGTTTAAGAAATATATTCATCTTTTGCTTTCTCCTTTAAACAGGCTCTTCAGCCATTATGGGATGGCTCCGGAAGTTCATCAGCAGAATTTGCTTATAGGACTCAATGATCAGCTCCTTCCGGAAACCATTTTTGTAAGGGACGGACAAGGCTATCTGTTAAGAGAAAGTTTCAAAGAAAAATATGAGGAGCTTATCAGAAGCTGTCCTGATATTGAAGAACTTTTTATCAGAGATGAACGTCTTATGCAAATTATTTCTCACCATCTTTTAGTGAGTAACCTGGGAGCACTTATCAGCTCAATGGGTAAAACAGGATGGGTGAAAGAAAGGCAGCTCATCAGCATTTTGTATCAGGAATTCGAAGATCTTCACAGAACAGAACCATCAGATCTTACAGATTATGCCCTGGAGCAGCAATACTGGGCTGTAAAATCAAATCTGCAGTCTGCAGTATTTGACGTAGATGGCGGAGTAAATGCCTCAGCCGTATCTTATACAAAAGTACCCAACCTTCTTTATGAGTATTTCTTTTCAGAACAACTGATTCAGCCAAAGGGAAAAGACATATTCTTTAAGCGTTATTTTGAAAAGGAAGATGTTACGATTACCATACGGCCTATAGATCTTGAAAATGACCTTGAAATGCTCCATGAGTGGTTTAATCGCGAGCATGCCGTAAAGATATGGCAGATGAACTGGCCGATTGATGAGCTTGAAACATACTATCGTGTGATGCTTCCGGGTAACGAAGCCCACAGCTATATTGTAATGAGCAACGGTGAGCCTTCCTGTAATATCGAAATTTATTGGGCCTGCAGAGACATTGTTGGGGATTATTACGAAGTATTGCCTACAGATTACGGTACCCATCAGTTTATAGCACCTATAGATCCCAAAAAGAAATATGTTTCCCCTTCTACACAATCTATGGTGGATTATGTCTTTGCACAACCACAGGTAGGTAAAATGGTAGGAGAGGGTTCCGTAGATTCTCTTGCATCAATGATGAATAAAGCCCACGTCGGTTTCAAAGTAGATAAAGTAATTGAAATGCCTCATAAAAAAGCAAATCTCAATTTCTGCTACAGGGAATGGTATTGGGAAAAATTCCCTCAAAACAAAGACGTACAATTCACCACAAACACCACAGAACATGAATAATGACACTATTTATAATGTAATTGGCATAGGAATCGGCCCCTTTAATCTTGGGCTTGCTGCTTTATCCAATCCAATTACGGAACTGAAAACACTTTTCCTGGATCAGAGGGATGGCTTCGACTGGCATCCCGGGTTAATGATTGATCATGTAACCCTGCAGACCCCATTTTTATGTGACTGTGTATCTATGGCCGACCCTACGAATCCTTTAAGTCTTCTTAATTACCTTAAAGAAACAGGAAGGCTGTATAAATTCTTTATCAGAGAAAGTTTCTTCATTCCAAGAAAGGAATACAACCGATACTGCCAGTGGGTGATTGAACAGCTTCCCCAATGTCGTTTTTCGACACAGGTGATGGATATAGACTATGAAGATGGTATTTATCTGGTAACAACAGTGCACACAAAAACGAAAGAAAAAGTAGTTTTCAAAACGGAAAGACTTATTCTTGGTACCGGAACACAGCCTCATATTCCTTCTTTTATCCCTAAGGAAGATTCCCGAATCATTCATACCGGTTCTTATCTCTACAGAAAAGAAGAGCTTTTGGCTGAAGGTAAGAAAATAGCCATTATAGGATCGGGGCAGAGTGCTGCTGAAGTTTTTTATGACCTGCTTCAAAACAGAGATGAAAAGACCGAATTAGGATGGTATTCCCGCCCGGACAGATTCTTCCCGATGGAATATTCTAAACTGACTCTGGAGCTAACATCTCCAGACTATGTAGACTACTTTTATAACAGAACAGAGTCTGCCAGAAGAGATATTTTAAGCAAACAGCAAAGCCAGTTTAAGGGAATAAACTATGACCTGATCAATGATATTTATGATTTCATTTATGATCTGAACATTGACAACGCTGATCCTAACCTTAAAATAATTCCTAACAGCCAGCTGAACAGGGTAGATAATACCAATCAGGAGGTTATTAATCTTGAATTTACTCAGCTGGAACAGGGGGTTCCTTATGAGCAGGAAGCAGATTACCTGATCCTGGGAACCGGATACCGCTACCATGAGCCTTCATTCCTCAAAAATATACAGTCCAGAATTAAAAGAGATTCAAGCGGATTGTTTGATGTCAACAGAAATTATTCTATAGATCACAACGGAGGCGAAATTTATGTGCTCCATGCTGAAGTACATACCCATAGCTATATTTCTACAGACCTTGGAATGGCTGCCTACCGTAATTCCTACATCATCAATGATATTCTTGGAAGAGAGCATTACAAAATTGAGAAGAAAATTGCTTTCCAGGATTTTGATGTAGAAAAATATGCTGATTTACCAACTGCCCAAATTTAATACTAAAAAATGAACACCAATTTAAATAATACTATAAGCCAGGAACACTGGCTGCAGGCCAATAAAAATCTGATGGCTAAAACCATTGCAGAATTAATGCACGAAGAACTGTTAAAACCTGTCGTTGCTTTTCAGGATGAAACCGGCTATACCGTTTTCAAACTGGAAACCGGCTTCGATAATATTGAATACAGCTTCCGCGGTCAGGAAAGAATGATGGACTATTGGCATATCGACACAGACAGTATCACCAAAACAGACCATTCTCAGGAAGTACCTGTAGATGTTGCAGCATTTTTCCTGGAAATGCAATCTGTATTTGATTTAGATGCCTATACACTGGCAAGATATACGGAAGAGCTTTTGCATACCTTATATTGTGATGCCATGATTTTATCTAAAGGAGTGATGCCCTCAAAAGATCTGGCTTCATCAGATTATCAGACGGTAGAACATCAAATGACCGGTCATCCATGGGTAATTGTTAACAAAAGCAGATTAGGATTTTCTCCCCGTGACCTGAAAGCATTTGCTCCGGAATCTGATCAAAATCTGAAACCTATCTGGTTGGCATCCCATACCAGCAGGTCTGCGTTTCAATCATTGGATCATATAGACAGAGAAGACTTCTACCGTTCTGAAATTGGAGATCAGCTTTATCAGGATTTTCAGCAAAAACTCGTCAATGAAGGAAAATCAGTGGAAGATTATCATTTTATTCCTGTTCATCCGTGGCAATGGGAAGAAAAGCTGAAGATTCATTTTGCTGGAGATATTGCATTCGGACTTCTGATTCTACTGGGAGAAGGACATGATACCTACAGCCCGCAACAGAGTATCCGTACTTTATTTAATGTAGACCATCCTAAGAAAAGATATCTTAAAACAGCTGTTTCTATCCTAAGTACTGGAAATATCCGGGGATTATCTCCAAAACAGATGAAAATAGCTCCTTCTATTACAGAGTGGGTAAAAAGCCTTATAAAGGATGATGCTTATCTTGATACCAAAGGAACGATATTCCTGGGAGAAGAAGCCTCTATTGCTTACCTTCATCCACAATACGGAGCGATCACCAATGTTCCTTACCAGTATAATGAATTCCTGGGAGCCTTATGGCGTGAAAGTGCGGAAAACTACCTTAAGGAAGATGAACAAATGGTAACCATGGCTTCCTTACTATATGTAGATAATAACGGTGTCCCTTTGGTGCAGGCTTTTGCGGAAAAGGCAGGAATGAGTATCAAAGAATGGGTGGCAAGTTATCTTGATGCCTATCTTACACCGTTGCTTCATATCTATTACACCCATTCTTTATGTGTGACTCCCCATGGCGAGAACATTATGGTCGTGTTGAAAAATGGAGTGCCTCAAAGAATTGTAATTAAAGATTTTGTAGATGATATTGTCCTTACAACAGAAGCAAGAGAAAAGCTTCCGGCTCATCTTGCAGACGGATTGATACAGTCTTCCAACAAAGAAAATATTCCTTTATTTATTCTTCTGGGAGTTTTTGATGCTTTTTTCAGATATATGTCTAATGTACTTCATACCTATTCAAACTTTAAAGAAGATGTATTCTGGATGCTTGTGCATGACTGCATAGAAAGTTATAAAGCAGACAACACTCATCTACAGGAGAGATATGAGAAATATGATCTGTATGTCCCTACGTTCAAAAGGTTTTATATCAATAGCCTGCGTCTGAAAAATAATGGCTACAGTGAAAATAAAGCTTTTGCTATTCCAAGAAAGGATGGAGCATTGCCTAACCCTCTGTATCAGATCGCCAATAAAAATTCTGTAGCTGTATTATGAGGAAATTCCTGCATATACTAAAAGAAGGAACGGTTTTTACCTATGGAGCCTTAGCCGGGAAAAAAGTCGAACTGACTTCCGGAAGTATCAATCGTTCCATCTTTAGCTTAGCAATTCCTATGGTGATGGAGCTGGTAATGGAATCTGTTTTTGTGAGTGTCAATCTTTTAATTATTGCCAAACTGGGAGATAAAGTTCTCGGCCTTGTTGGGATTACCGATAATTATGTCAATTTCGCTTATGCTATCGCAGTAGGTCTTGGGATTGCTGCGGCAACGCTTACCGCAAGGAGAGCAGGCGAAAAAGATAAAGAAGGCATGGGTAAAACAGCTCATTATATTATTATGCTTGCCTTATTCTTTGCCTTACTGATTGGCGGGCTGTCATGCTATTTTGCCGGAGAGATTGTAGGTTTCCTGGGGATCAATGCAGGGATAGTAAATGATGGGCTCTCTTTTTCCCGACTGGTTTTTATCAGTATCGGGCTTGTCATCCTCCGTCTTTCTATTAATGGACTGTTCAGAGGAGCAGGGGATGCAGATCTTGCCATGAAATCACTTTGGCTCTGTCATATTTCAAATATTGTTTTTGCCGTAGTACTAGTTTTCGGGGTAGGGTTTATTCCTGCTTTCGGATTGCTGGGACTGGCCTATGCAACAGTTTTATCAAGACTACTGGCCGTTTTATACCAGTTTTTTATCCTGTTAACAGGTAAAACGAGCATTAATATCCTGATGAAATTTGACTTTGATGGGCTATTGCTCCAAAAGATTCTTAAAATAGCTTTTGGGGGCTTGGTTCAGTATATTATTCCTACATCCAGCTGGCTGATTATGGTGAAAATCATATCTACTTTTGGAACGACAGCGCTTGCGGGTTACATTATTGCACAACGTATTGCTTCTGTTGCCACGATGCCCGCCTGGGGAATAGGAAATGCTGCCGGTGTTCTTACGGGACAGAATTTAGGAGCAGGAGATCCTGTCCGGGCAGAAAAAACAGTGTGGCGAGCAGGTACCATTAATATGAGCTACCTTATTGCAGTGGCTTTGTTCTGGCAGCTTGCCGCAGAGCATGTCGTGAAGTTTTTTACTGTAGAACCGGAGGTAGCAAGGTACGCCGTTCAGTATATCCATGTGGTATCCATGGCCTATCTTTTATTAGGTTTCACTATGGTGATCAGCCGCGCATTAAATGCAGCCGGTAACATCATGCAGGTAACACTTCTCTATATCATCATGTTCTATATTATTCAGCTTCCTCTGGCTTATCTGCTGGGAGTAAGGCTTCAATGGGAACTAAAGGGAATATTTACAGCTATTGTTTCTTCAGAAATCGTACTGGCTGTACTTTTCCTAATGATTTTCAAAAACGGTAAATGGAAAACTATAAAAATTTAAAATGAACACAACAGAAGAGTTTTATGAAATAATTGCCTCTGCAATTGCTATAAAAAAAGAATTGGTAGATGAAAATCTTACCTATCAGGAAATTCCGGAATGGGATTCTATGTCTCATCTGCTTATTGTAGAAGCGCTGGAACAGTTTTATCAGATCAAGTTTGATTTTAATGATATCCTTGAGATGGGTAACGTCGGAAAGATCCGTGAAAAAATGAAAAAATACGATGTATTCGTAGAAAACTAAGTATATGAAAATTTTAGAAAATGTAATTGCCAACAAGAACTTGTTGTTTACAGATGCTTCCACCGGTAATACCATACCGGTTGGAACGCTGTATCGGTCTTTAGGCTTGAATCCTGTAGAAAAAGGATTGATCTTTTTGTACAATGACAATCAGCTCTCCAGTATTGAGGTTCTTCTCAATTTTTACGGAACAGCCCATACGATTGCTTTATTGGGACAGAAACTGCATTCGGAATTCAAAGACCGGATGGAGGCAGAATACCGTCCGAAATATATCTTTGATCCATCCAGAGATGAGGTAGAAGGATATAGTATCAGAGCATTCTCTGATACGGTAAAAATCTTTATGAAAGATGATTACCAAAGTGAGATTACGATCCATCCGGAAATTAAGCTTCTTTTAAGTACTTCAGGAACTACAGGAATTCCCAAACTCGTTAAGTTATCGGATGAAAATCTGTATCAGAATGCCGTGAGTATCCTTCAGTATATGCCTATTCTGGAATCTGACGTGGTACCATTGAATGTACCCATCAATTTTGTATATGGCTTTTCTATTTTTACGACCAACTGTATGCGTGCCGGAAGAATGGTATGTACGGATAAAGATATTATGCAAAAGGCATTCTGGGATGAAATGGAGGAATATGGATACAGTACCTTGGGAGGAGTTCCATTTTTATACGAGAACCTTAACAGGATAGGCTTCTTCAGAAAAGACAGTCAAAGTTTACGATACCTGACTCATACAGGAGGGGTGATCAATGGTGAGCTGAGAAAAACCATCTTTGCGTATTGCCTTGAATTTGAAAAACAATTCTTTGCACAGTATGGTCAGACGGAAGCAGGTGGAAGAATGGCTTATCTTACCACAGATGGTCTTCTGGAAGAAGAAACTTCTATTGGTACTCCTGTATATGGTGGGAATTTCAGCATAGATCCTGATACCGATGAACTGTTGTTCTCACATGCCAGTATTTTTGGAGGCTATGCCCATACGCTGCAAGACCTTAGTTCTTACGAACAGCCTGCAGTACTGCGTACAGGAGATACTGCAAAAAAAGAAGACAACGGAATTTACTCTATCACAGGAAGAATAAAACGTATCATGAAGCTTTTTGGAATACGGCTTAATCTGGATGAGGTAGAATTTATTCTTAAAAATGAGCTGGAAGGAAATACGTTTGTATGCCTGAATTCCAATGACAAAAAAATCATTGTGCTGTATGACAATCCGGAGATTGATCCCCAGACCATCACTGAAATTATTAAAAATAAGCTGCGCATTAATCCTCAATACGTCCGCACCGAACACATAGAGTCATTTCCATTATCACAAAACGGTAAAATAAACTATCCCCTGTTACAAAACTTACAGCATGAAAACATTTAAAACCCCTATATTACTTTTAGCTTTTGTCTTACTTCCTCATTTTATTGATGCTCAGCAAAATGAAAGGGTAAACGGCAAGGTCATGCTGTCTGAGAAAGTGCCGGTAAAAAATGCACTTTTAAGAATAGTAAATACTTCATATCAATCAAAGACAAACAATTTAGGAGAATATTATTTTGATAATGTGCCACCTGGAGAATATACTCTTCAGGTGGTTTTAAATGATATCGAATTGATGCGCGAGCAAATCCGCATTGAGAAAGATGTCTATGAAATTCCACCCATCTATACTTCAACAGAAAACAATGTTATTGAAGGAATCACCGTATATGCTTTCAGCAGAAATAAATTTCTGGATAAAGACAGTACTTCGGTTTCTAAAATGCCATTAAGGAATTTAGAAAATCCGCAGGCTTATACGAGTATCAACCAGCAATTACTGAAGGAACAGATTACTTATGACATTTCAGAAGTTTTAAAAAATGTGCCGGGGATGGTAAAAATGCAGGGGAGTCCGGGAAGGGGTTCCGGGGACGGAAGCTTCTACTATAGCCTTAGAGGATTTCCTACAAAAGTATCAATGGTAGATGGTCTTCCTGCAACCACTAATGGAGAGATTGATCCTGCTGACATTGAACGTTTAGAAGTTATTAAAGGACCGGCAGGAACTTTATATGGAGGTGCTGTAACCTCTTTCGGAGGACTTATTAATGCCGTAACGAAAAAACCTAAAGATTACTTTGGTGGGGAAGTATCCTACCTTATGGGAAGCTATAATCTGAACCGTGTAACGGCTGATGTGTATGGTCCCATTACTGAGTCCAGAAAAACATTATTCCGTTTGAATGCGGCCTATCAGTATCAGAATGGTTTTAGAGATTCTGAATTCAGAAAATCATTTTTTGTTGCCCCTACCTTAAGCTATCAGGTTAATGACAGGCTGAAGTTCAGCTTAGGAGCTCAGATTTATAATTATGAGGGAACTAATACCCCTATTATCTTTCTTCCCAGAACGAGAGCATTTTTTGCCCATACACCTGATGAATTAGGATTCGACTGGAAAAGATCGTACTCCAACAATGATATGACCCTGAAAGCTCCGTCAATCAATGTAAAAGCGGAGGCTAATTATAAAATATCAAATAACTGGAGCTCACAAACGTCGCTTTCGCGTAATTTCAGAAAAACGGAAGGACTCTATCAGTACCAGTTTATCAGAGGAAATACCAGCGATGCTATGCTGGAACGTAATGTACAATGGCAGAACTCCGAAGCTTCTTCCACCAGTGTTCAGCAAAACTTTAACGGAGAATTCAATATCGGAAAAATCAAAAATAAAGTATTGATCGGATTAGATTATTTCAATCAGTCTATCAATAACAACCATTCTCCGATTGTGGTATTTGATTATGTAGACGGACAAAACTTAACAAGTGGTTACGGAAATATTTCCAAAGATCTCGCTCTGCAGAAAATACAGGCTGCTACCCAAGCCGCTATTGATGCTAAAAAAGCACCTTTGGTACGGAATACCTCTTCAGCCAATCTTTATGGAGCCTATATTTCCAATGTTACTTATATTACCGACCGTTTGATTACTTTACTAAGCTTACGTCTGGATCATTATGAAAGCAAAGGACAGCTTAACCTGAACACTAATGTACGTGCCGGCGAATTCAAACAAACAGCGTGGTCTCCAAAAGTAGGATTAGTCTATCAGGTGGTCAAAGACCGTTTATCAGCTTATGCCAACTATATGAATGGTTTTAGCTATACAGCACCTGTGGTACAGCAATTACAGGACTATAGCGGAGATATGAAACCACAAACTGCAAATCAGTGGGAAGTGGGAGTAAAAGGAAATCTTTGGAGAAACAAATTCAACTTTACCGTGGGATATTATGATATATTGGTTGATAATATACAGCGGGGCACCGGGGTAATCCGTGATGGAAAAGAATATGCTATTGTTGTTCAGGATGGACAGCAAAGAAGTAAGGGGATTGAAATAGAAACTGTTATGAATCCTGTTCAGGGATTGAATATTATTGCAGGATATTCATACAACCACAGTAGAATGGAAAAAGCGGATGCTGCTGTAGAAGGACGTCGTCCGGAATCTGCAGGCCCTGCTAATGTATTTAATTCATGGATCAGTTATGTGCTTCCTATTAAAGGACTTCAGGGACTGGGAGTAGGTTTTGGGGTCAATCGTGTAGGTAAACAGATTACCGGAAACAAAACCACTACCGGACAGTTTGCATTCCCTGCATATACGCTGATTAATGCCTCTATTTCCCTGGAAAAAGAAAAATACAGAGTAGGATTTAAAATGAATAATTTAGGCAATGCGCAATATTTTGCAGGGCAGGGAGTGGTAGTCGCTCAAATGCCCCGTAACTTTGTAGCTGAGGTAAGCCTTAAATTTTAATAATGAAGCTTAAATTTAGAAAAATAGCATATCAGTTACATTTATGGCTCGGACTAACGTCCGGGCTTATAGTTGTAATAATGGCGGCTACAGGATGTATTCTCGTCTTCGAAAAAGAATTAAAACAATGGGTACACCCGGAAAGATATTTTGTTGAGGTTATAGGAAAGAAAAAGCTACCTCTGTCTGAGCTTTCCTCAAAAGCTGAAAAGGCCCTTCCGGAAGGATTGAAAATCAAAAGAGTGGTCATGTCTTCTGACCCTTCACAGACTTATGTTTTCCGTACCTTAAAAATGGATAATGATGCTCTAACGTATTGGGGAACTTATCTTTACTATTATAGGGTTTATATGGATCCTTACACAGGAAAAGTACAGGCCGTAGAAGATGCCAAAAAAGATTTTTTTGAAATTGTGCTGGACCTTCACAGAAGGCTTTTGTTGGGCGAGAAGATAGGAAAAACAATCACAGGATATTCCACTCTTATCATGACGATCATTTTATTCTCGGGATTAGTGATATGGTACCCGAGAAAGATGAGCAAGAGCATGTTGAAAGGAATGTTCTTTATTAAAATTTCTGCCAACTGGAAAAGAATTAATTATGACGTTCATAATGTACTGGGATTTTATGCTGTGATTCCTCTATTAATCATTTCTTATTCTGCAATGATCTGGAGTTTTGAGGACGTAGATAAATGGATGAAAAAGACATTAAATGGAAGTGCACCTACGGAACAGAAAGCCAAAAGTAAAATACCGGCAGAAGAATTTTCGGATCAAAAAAACATTTTGGATATGATTGGAAACAAAATGGAAAAAGGTCTTACTGATAAAGAATCAGCCCTTATCAATTTTCCAAGAACGGAAGAAGGGACCTATTATGCTGAACTTACCTATGATAACAGACTGTACCGGAATGATCAGTATAATTTTGACCAATACTCGGGTGAGATGGTAAAACATCAATCGTATAAAGACAAAAATATAGGATATGGAACTGCATTAAGAGAAAGAAATTACGACCTGCATACCGGAAGTATCTTTGGAATGACCAGCAGAATTATTTATTTTTTAGCAGGGATCATTGCTGCATCACTTCCTATTACAGGTTTTATCATCTATTTAAACAGGAAGAAGAAAAAACCAAAGCATAAAAAAAATAAGGTGGTATTTCCATCCCATCACTAAATTTTCAATAAAGCCTCTATATTTTAGGGGCTTTTGCTTTTTCTCTCATAGATTTTTAATCCTCTTCATTTACTCAATCCGCGAGATGTTTTAATTAAAAATAACAGGATAAATCACACTGAATCTTAACCAGATCAATCTGTTGGTCACTACTTTGCTTACTTGAAACAAACCCAATCAGAAATCATTCTTTGTGTCAGAAAATAAGAATACTATGTTTTTTTCTCACGCAGATTAAGCAGATCACGCAGATTTTTTAATGCTCTTTTAATTTGCTCAATCCGCGAGATGTTTTTAATTAAAAATAACAGGATAAATCACACGGAATCTTAACTATATCAACCTGTTAGTGACTACTTTGCTTACTTGAAACAAACACAATCAGAAATCATTATTTGTGTCGGAAAAATAAGAATACTATGTTTTTTTCTCTCGCAGATTAAGCAGATCACGCAGATTTTTTAATGCTCTTTTAATTTGCTCAATCCGCGAGATGTTTTAATTAAAAATAACAGGATAAATCATACGGAATCTTAACTATATCAATCTGTTAGTCACTGCTTTGCTTACTTGAAACAAACCCAATCAGAAATCATTATTTGTGTCGGAAAATTAAGAATACTATGTTTCTTTCTCTCGCAGATTAATCAGATCATGCAGATTTTTAATTCCTTTTAATTTGTGAGTTTCTTACATCAGATCAATAGTTTTACCGTTTTAGAAAAAATTTCAACACTTTTTTCCATTTCTTCGGCATTGAGGTCTCCAAAACCTAATCTCATCGCTGTAAGATGTTTATTCTGATATAGTAATGTTTTAGGAATAAACAGATCATTCTGAGCACAATTTCTGCTAAGCTGCATAAGGTTTATAGGAATATTCCATTCCAGCCAGATAGCCAGCCCTCCCGAAGGTTTTTGGAAATGGATATATTCTTTTAAATGCTCTTCCAATAAAACACTGAAATAATCCCGCCTTTCCTGATAGACTTTCAAAGATTTTTTCAGATACCGGTTAATTTCCCCTTCTTCAATCATCTCTCCCAAAGCTCTTTCCATTAGAATATCACCCTGGCGGTCAATAATACCGAGATATTTACGCATTTCTATCATCAGATTTTCCGGAGCCACAATAAACCCGGTTCTGAATCCCGGAGCTAAAGATTTTCCGAATGAACCTATATAAATAACCATTCCGTTCGTATCAGCACTGGCCAGAGGAAGGATAGGGCTTTTATCATAATGGAATTCATAGTCATAGTCGTCTTCAAGAATAATAAAACCATACTCATTGGCCAGCTCCAGAAGTTCCAGTCTTCGCTGTGCACTTAATGCCACTGTTGTAGGGTAGTGGTGATGCGGAGTAAGATAGAGCATTCTTATCTTTTGCTTTTTACAAGCCTCTCTGACGCTTTCAACAATGATGCCCTCTTCATCTATCGGGATAGAAAGCATTTGAACTCCGGCTTTCATAAAGATCATATTGACTGAAAAATAGCTTAAAGCGCCCACTAACACCACATCTCCGGCAGAAAGAAGAATCTCGGAAACAATATAAATACTCATTTCCGTACTGCGGGTAATCAGGAGGTTGTTTTTAGAAATAGGTAGTCCACGGGATAGATTGAGATAACGCGATAAGTGTTCTTTAAAAAACTCACTTCCATCCTGGTTATAATGTCCCGGGATTTTCTGATTGGTTTTACGCTTGAGGATAGAGCTGTAAAACCGGGAATGCTGACCAATCTGGGTCAGCCTAATATCAGGTACTCCATCATTAAAAACATAGTCACAATCTGAATGTTCAAAAGGATTATCTAAAATATTGGAGGCTTTGAAGGAAAAGCCTGTGGTTTGTGGATAGTTTTGAAGATTATTGGATTTAAAATCATTCATTTTTACCGGTTTTTCCTGATCATTCCCAATAATAAAAGTTCCTTTATTCGGTAAACTTTCCGTCCAGCCCTGAGCAGACAATTCATCATAAACGGCCACAGCTGTATTTCTGTGGATGTCGAGCATATCACTGAAGGTTCTTGTTCCCGGAAGTTTAGTTCCAAAAGGTAAAAATCCCCTTTGTATAGCATTGATCAGCTGATTCGCAATCTGTAAATAGATCGATGTTTCTGATTTTCTGTCAATTTTTATGAAACTTTCATAAGGAATTCTAACCGGACTATCCATAATATAAAAACTGGCACCATATGACCATCCGGCAATATACTACTTTTGACATCAAAATAAAAATCAATGGAATTTCAGCACTTATTACAAAGGGTGGTACAGGATAATACCACTCACGCCAAATGGCTGAACACACTTTCCTTTATGGAGAATGCAGGGGCCAGAAAAATATCAAAATGCGAACATCCGGTTTCAGTAACACTGATTCAGCTTAAGCATGCCGCTGAAGAGCACCGTCACGCTTACTATCTCAAAAAGCAAATCGGAAAGATTGATTCCGAATTATGCAAAACTTACGAAAATAAAGAACTTCTTGCTCCCACTGCAACCCGACATTACCTTCACGCACTGGATATTAAGGCTTGCAGGTATCTTCAGCAGGTTTTTCAGCTTAGCCAGGAAGAGCTCAAGTTTGCAGCCTACCTCTTTGTAACCTATGCTATTGAAGTTCGGGCCGATGAATTGTACCCGGTATATCAGGATATCCTTACCCAGGAATCTTCCCGGATCATGGTGAAATCTATTATTCTTGAAGAAGAAGGACATCTGGAAGAAATGATCAATCAGCTCAATGAATTTTCCGGTGACTGGAAAATACATGCTGAAAATATACTGAACATTGAGAAAGAACTGCATCATCAATGGATTAATGCGATTACAAAAGAAGTGGAAGAGTTGAATTATGCTTAACAGTATTCATCGTTTTCAGGAATCACTCAATACAAGAAATGAAGAAGGGAGACTAAGAAGATTAACGCTTCAGCCTGAAGGAATTGATTTTTATTCTAATGATTATCTGGGATTGGCAAGAAGTACAGAATTTCAAACTCTCCTGTTGCAAAGCATTAATGATAATCCTCAGCTGCTTTCAGGAAGTACCGGCTCCAGATTAATCAGTGGTAATACCGGTATGGCAACTTCTGTAGAACGTTGTATTGCAGAAAATCATCATTTTCCTGCAGCACTTCTTTTCCCATCAGGGTATAATGCTAATCTTGCTCTGTTCTCAACACTTCCCAGCCGTCATGATACGGTGATTGTAGATGAGCAGATCCATCGCTCCGTCCACGATGCCTGCAGAATGTCAAATGCCAAAAAAGTAAAATTCCGGCATAACGATCTGAACGATTTGGAAAACCTATTGAAGAAACAGAAAACGCATTGTTATATCGCTATAGAAAGCCTTTATTCTATGGAAGGAGATTGTGCTCCCATCCGGGAGATTGCCGCTCTTGCTAAGCAATATCATGCAGATTTGCTGGTAGATGAAGCGCATGCTTTTGGTGTTTTTGGAAATGGATTAATTGAAAAGTATCAGTTACAAAATCAGGTGCTGGCAGCTGTGGTAACGTATGGTAAAGCATTGGGAGCCCACGGAGCCGCAATTCTCTGTAATGAAACTGTAAAATCTTATCTTATCAATTTTGCATCTCCATTTATTTATACCACTTCTGCGCAGGATTTTCAATGGATGAGTATCAAAACTGGTTATGAATTTTTAGAAAAGAAGCAGGAGCTGTCAAAAAAGCTTCACGAAAACATCAGAACTTTCAGAAATCAGGGTCTGAAGACACCTTCTTCTGAAGTCAGCCCCATTCAGGCTATTGTAATTCCGGATAATCAAAAACTGAAAACGGTACAGAATACTTTATCTGATGAAGGGTTCTTAACCTATGCCGTATACAGTCCAACGGTAAAAGAAGGAAGTGAGAGAATCAGAATATGCCTTCATAGCTTCAATACGGAAGATGAAATACTAAAACTTACAAGAATTATTAAAGAATTGAATTAACAGGAAAAGGGTAAAAAATCGAAGTAACCTATAAAATAAAAGGAATTGAATTTCAACCCAAACCCCGAACCCCGAAAAATCATATGAAACTATTTATAACAGGAATAGGGACTGAAATAGGAAAAACCATCTGTTCAGCTATTTTGGTTCAGTATTTTAAAGCAGATTACTGGAAACCCGTACAGTCCGGAGATCTCCATTACACAGACAGTCATAAAATTGAGGACTGGACAGACCATACCACCTGCTATCCGGAAACACATCGCCTGCAACTGGCTGCATCTCCTCATCAGTCTGCACGGGAAAAAAACATACAGATTCAACTTGATGATTTTCAATTGCCGGAAACTGAAAATTCATTGATTGTAGAAGGAGCCGGAGGATTGATGGTACCGCTTTCAGATCATATTTTTATGATTGATCTGATAGAGATACTGGAGCTGCCTGCCGCACTTGTTGTCAGAAACTATTTAGGATGTATCAATCACAGCTTGCTTTCAATAATGGCATTACAGCAAAGAAATATAAAGCTGGAATACCTGATCCTTAATGGAACTTTTCCACAGGATACAGAAAGACTCATCTGCAGCTTTATTGAAAGTGATACAAAAATTATCAGGATCCCGGAGATTACCTATGCTGATAAAGAACACATTAAAATGGCTGCAAAGCAATTAACAATAACAAAATTATGATAATGGATAAGAAAACAGAAATTAGACACAACTGGACCAAAGAAGAAATTGAAGAAATTTATCATTTGCCCCTGATGGAGCTTATTTATAAAGCGGCCACAGTACATAGAGAACGACATGATCCCTCTGAAGTACAGATCTCCACATTATTGTCAATCAAAACCGGAGGATGCCCGGAAGACTGTTCCTATTGCGGGCAGGCTGCGCGTTATCATACCAATATCAAAGTACAGGCTTTATTGCCTACGGAAACGGTAATAGCTCATGCACAGAAAGCTAGGGACAGTGGATCTTCCCGTTTCTGCATGGCTGCAGCATGGCGAGAAGTTCGTAACAACCGTGATTTCGACAGAGTGATCGATATGGTGAAGGGAGTGAATGAACTTGGACTGGAAGTATGTTGTACGTTAGGAATGCTTACCGAAGAGCAGGCAATACGACTTCAGGAAGCCGGTTTGTATGCCTACAACCATAATCTGGATACTTCTGAACAGTATTATGAAGAAATCATTTCTACCAGAACATTCGATAACAGGATTAATACGATCAACAATGTAAGGAAGGCTGGAATCACAGTATGTTCAGGAGGAATTATCGGTCTTGGAGAAACACATAGGGACAGGATTTCAATGATTTTGACCTTAGCAACGATGCCTAAGCATCCGGAATCTGTACCCATCAATGCATTGGCAAGGGTAGAAGGAACACCACTGGAGAATAACGAAAAAGTAGATACCTGGGAAATGGTAAGAATGATTGCGACCGCGAGGATTGTAATGCCGGCTTCTATGGTACGACTGAGTGCTGGACGTATTGAAATGACAGAAACTGAACAGGCATGGTGCTTTATGGCAGGTGCAAACTCTATTTTCACGGGAGAAAGAGAAACTTTATTGGTGACTCCTAATCCGGGAGTATCTGAAGATATGCAGATGCTGGAAACACTGGGATTGAAACCCATGAAATCTAATCAGGAAGTTAAATGTTGCTAGATCAATGTCAAACTCTAAATAATCACTTATGGGATTTTGGATTTTAATTATAAACATTCTGAAATGTATTCAGACTTTGTTATCAGATTTTTTACCGGGTTAGGTTGAATCCGGACAGCATTCCAATGAAGTGGAAATCTTAATGCGAAAGTTCGCAAGAGGTTTATGTGCAAGCAAACATCTTTTGCGAACTTATACTAATGAATCAGGAATACGAAGTTTTTGCGGACTTTGTGACCAATTAAAAATATGTTATAAACATTTTACCTCAAAATATGAATACGATAACACAACTTAGTCTTCAGGAAAGAGATAAAGCAGTCAACTGGCATCCGTATACCCAGATGAAAACAGCTGCTGATGCCATACCGATTATTAAAGGGGAAGGGGTTTACCTTTATGATCATGAAGGTAAAAAATATCTGGATGTAGTCTCTTCGTGGTGGGTAACTCTGCATGGACATTCTCATCCTTATATTGCCCAGCGGGTATTCGAACAGCTTAACACCCTGGAACAGGTTATTTTTGCCGGATTTACCCATGAACCGGCTGTACAGCTTTCAGAAAACTTATTGAATATTCTTCCTCACAATCAGAATAAAGTGTTTTATTCTGACAATGGTTCCACAGCGGTAGAAGTAGCGCTGAAGATGTGTATTCAGTATGCTAACAATCAGGGAAAGGAGAAAACTAAAATTTTAGCTTTCAAAAATGCCTATCATGGAGATACATTCGGAGCAATGGCTGTAAGTGGAAAAAGCTTTTGGACCAAACCTTTTGAAAGCAGGTTATTTGAAGTTGTTTTTATCGATACGCCTACAGCGGAGAATCTGGAAGATTTAAAAATACAGATTGGGCAGTTAGCAGATGAAGTAGCTTGTTTTATTTTTGAACCGTTGGTGCAGGGAGCAGCAGGAATGCTGATGTACAGTGCAGAAAATCTTGATGAATTGATGCAGTATTGCAGGACGCAGGGAATTTTAATGATTCAAGATGAAGTGTTCACAGGCTTCGGAAGGACCGGAAAACTTTTTGCAACAGATTACCTTACAGAAAAACCGGACATCATGTGTTTTTCAAAAGGACTTACAGGGGGTACCATGCCTATGGGGATTACAACCTGCACTCATGAAATTTACAATGCTTTTTTATCTGATGACCGTCATAAGACATTATTCCACGGACATTCTTTTACGGCAAATCCTTTAGCCTGTGCTGCAGCGTTAGCCAGTATGGAATTATTACTTAAAGAAGAAACCCAAATGAATATCAAACGTATTACCCAGCAGCATTCGGAATTTATAAAAATGATTTCCTTGCATCCACAAGTTGAAAATGCACGTCAAATCGGAACTATTTTAGCTTTTGATTTTAAAACCGGGAATGGTACTTCTTATTTCAATGAAATAGGGAAGAAGCTTTATAATGAATTCTTACAGAGAGGAATGATTATGAGGCCACTGGGAAATGTAATATATCTGGTTCCGCCCTATTGTATTACCTCCGAAGAATTGGATTTTGTATATCAGAATATTATAGAAGTCCTGGATCAGTTTAAAGACTAAATGATCTCTTCCGGTATAGAGTATTGTAATCAAAAGAATTCCCCGTGGCAAGCCTCAGGGAATCCTTTTGATTCTTTTCATGTGCAGAATCTAATTACAGTTTTTAAGATGTACATTTTCTACTTCTTACTAAATTTTTTTGTAGAAACTTTTCCATTTTCAAAAATGATTTTCGCAAAATAAACTCCTTTAGAAAGTTCAGAAACATCTGAATTATTCTCTTTTACAGTTTTTAATAGCTTTCCATCAATAGAATAGATTTCTATTCTGCTAATTTTTTCTTTTGAATGATACACTAAATCTTGTTTTACAGGGCTTTCAAAAGTAATTTCAGTATTGTTTTTTACCGTTTCTTTTGTTGATAATGTAGCATCATCGTTTACAAGATATTTAACAATGTTTAATGTTTCTCCATCTGTACTCACAATGATGTTATTATCAAAAACCTTTATTGCATTAATATTATGATATCGTAAATTAGGATCATTTTCTATATATTCTCCAAATAAAGGATAAACAGTTCCATTTTGATTAAGCTTAGAGATATAATAATAAGTATATCCATTATTATTGAGTTCAGCATAGCCTGCAAGATAATAATAACCATTTTTTTCATAGATATCCCGAAATTCCAGACCGGCAATACCATTATAATTGAATGTCGTATCTGGTGAGCCATCAGCATTAAGCCTTCCTAAGGTAGGTGGTGTCTGCCACATTAAGTCATTTTTTGCATACACAATTCTATCAGCAGAATCTACTTTTACAATACTTGTTTCTCCACTAAACAAAACTTCTCCATTATTACCAAAACCAGTCATAGGCTGTCCGTCAACAGTGTATTTCTTTATGGTACCATTTCCGAAAAAAAGAAGATTAAACTGGTTATCTAAAATGATATGAGGAAGATAAGAACTTTGCAAAGGATTCTGTTGATAAGTCAATATCTCTCCGTTATTCCCAAAGCTGTTGTCTAATGTGCCATCAGAATTTAATCTCAACGTATGAGTTTTCGAGTCAGTTTGTCCAAAAGAATCCATACTAATTCCTGAAACAAGAATTTTATTTCCCTGCTGTATAAGATTAGTTAATTCAAAAGAAACTGATAAATTGGCTAATGCCTTTATTCCTCCATTTCCAAAAGAAGGGTCTGATTGCCCATTCGAAAGTAATCGGACTACATCCAGATAATACGTATTGTTTGTAGAATCATATCGTTTGAGTAGTAAAGTTAATTTATCATCGGTATGTCTTATACATCCAACAAGAGAACCGTCGTTGTAGTTCAGTACAATTTTACCATTTGTTCCAAAAGTCAAATCTAAAGGGCCGCTGTAACCCGTCGCTTTAGAAATAATTAATTGGTTGAGACTGGGGTCATAGGATTTATAAAATACTGAACTTGTTGCTGCAGTTAATTCTCCTGCATAGCTGCTTCCCGTTCCTAAATATGAGTTTCCTGCCGGAAGAGTATAAATCCCGTTTGAAGCAAACGTAGGATCTTTGGAAATAATTTGCGCGAAGGAAGTTTGTGTTATAAGAATAAACACAAATAATAATTTTTTTTTCATTGTTTGTTTTTTTTTAATAGGAAATTTTGAGGTTATATTTTGTAACCTACATCAACATATAATTTTTGGGTTGTGTTTCCAAATATATGATAAAGTTTTAGAAAAGTAAAGAACTCTCCGGATTTTGCCTTTTAACAGATATTTTACTAGAAAAAAATCAACTAAAGCCAATGAAAGAGTAAATGTTGCGCTGAGAAATTCCTGCGGGAGATTGGTATTATGGGTTCAGTTCGTTACCCCATTTATGCAGTGCATCAAGAATAGGACCTAATTTTCTGGCTCTGTCTGAAAGTTTGTAATATACTTCCGGAGGGAAATTGTATACTTCAATACGTTGAATAATATCATTTTCTTCCAGCTGTTTTAGCTGTTCTGCTAACACTTTCTTGGAAACTCTCGGCATTTTTCGCCAAAGCTCCACAAAACGTACCTGTTCCTCCTCAAAAAGAGAGGATAAGATCAGAGGTTTCCATTTTCCGGACAGGATATCCAGGCTCCGTCGAAGTCCACACGTTTTAAATTCTTCAAAATTCATCAATTCCTTACTATAAATATGGTTAACCTTTTGGTAACCATCGATTATTTTGCGGTCATTAACCGATAGATTTGTTCAGCAAATTTAAACAAAATGAAACTACAATTATGGCGCAATGCAACATTACTGTTAAATAACAATGACGTGAATATCCTTATTGATCCTATGCTTGGAGATAAAGGATCTTTGGGAAAATTTCCTATGACAGATAGTGAACTCCTGAATCCATTGGTTGATCTTCCGTTCAGTCATGAAGAATTGGTGCAAAAACTGGAAAAAGTAGATGCTGTAGTTATTACTCATCTCCATCCCGACCATTGGGATTCAAAAGCAATAGAGCTCATCGATAAAAATATGCTTATTCTGTGTCCCTCCGTCATTTCAGAACAAATAGCGGAGCAAGGATTTAGAAATGTGATCCCTATCAGTGATCATCTCCATTGGAATAGTATGGATATATTTATCACGAAAGGACAGCACGGAACCGGAGAAATTGGAGAAAAAATGGGAGTGGTAAACGGATTTGTTTTTAAAACGGCTAACCAGTCCGTTTATATTGTTGGGGACAGTATCTGGTATGATGATATTGCAGAGGAGATAGACAGGTATCAGCCAGAGCACATTATTGTGGCAGGCGGAGCTGCCACTTTTTCAATGGGAGATCCTATTATTATGACGAGTGAAGATATTATAAAAGTCTGCAGGTATGCTCCCGAAGCATTCGTATGGGTTACCCATCTGGAAGCGGTGAGCCATTGCAAAGAAGACAGAAAGTATATTGAGGAAAAGATAGTTAAAGAAGGGTTAGCTGATCAATGTTTTATCCTAAAAGATGGTGAAGAAATCACCTTAGAGTTCAAGTCGTAGGAATACCCCTTTGGGATGGCTTGTTTTTTGGACTCTCATTCATAAATAATTTTATGCTTTCAGTTTTTTTCTTAAATCTTGATTGGAAAGAATTATTATTGGGACATGAAGAATGGTCTTTTCTTTTAGAGATCATTCTTCGTACCATGATTATGTTCCTGGCTATTATTATCGGGTTGAGGATTTTAGGGAAAAGAGGTGTTAAACAACTCTCTATCTTTGAACTGGTAGTTATTATTGGATTAGGTTCTGCAGCAGGAGATCCCATGTTTAATAAAGATGTCGGAATTATTTCTTCCCTTATTGTTTTCATTGTCATTATTCTCCTGTATACAATCGTTACATTCTTTATTGGAAAAAGTAAGACTTTCGAAAAGCTGGTGGAGGGAAAATCCATCTGTCTGATAGAAAATGGTGAATTTTCCGTTAAGAACTTCCAAAAAGAAAATTTAGGAAGTGATGAATTCTTTGCGGAGCTAAGATTAAAAGGTGTTTCGCAGCTTGGACAGATCGAAATTGCAATTGAAGAAATCTCCGGAGAAATCAGTGTGTTTTTCTATGAAGACCAATATGTGAAATATGGGCTTCCTATTATGCCAGATTCACTGGAAAATCCATTAAAATCTATTCATGATGAAGGATATTATTCCTGTACATTCTGTGGTCATACGGAATATAAAACAGCAGGCAATTCAGAAAATTGCCCTAGCTGTTTAAAGGATGAATGGGTGGTGTCCAGTAACAGGAAACGCATCACCTGAAGTTGATCCAGCCAACTTTATTTAATCTTCTACATATCTGTTTCTTGCTGCTTTCAATCCAAAATACAGCATAATCAGTACTGCAATACTCAGGAAATAAAAGGATGTATTCCATGAAATATCCCAATCATGAAGTTTTCCAAAAACAGGAGGTCCAAATCCGGCGATAAGATATCCTACGGATTGTGCCATTCCTGAAATTTTCACTGCATTGATACTGCTTTTTGTTCTTGTAGAGAAAAACAGGATAGACAGGCTGAAAGACAATCCATTGGATAGGCCTATGATAACTGCATTTACATAAATCCATTGGGATTTTAGCAGTACAAACATCATGGTACTTGTAAACATTAAGGCGCAGATAAAAAGAATCATAATCCTTTGATCCTTCATTTTACTGGCTATAATCGGGCAGCAAAACGTCACCGGAATCATCGTAATCTGAATGACAAAAAGAACCCAGCCGGAGCTTTCTCCCTGCATATTATAATCTGCGAGGAAGGAGGGTAGCCAGGCAACCATGCAGTAATAAAACAGAGACTGAAGTCCCATGAAAATGCTAATATTCCATGCCTGGGAAGATTTGAACATATTAATCCCAGAGGTACTCAACGCCACTTTGGGTTGGTCAGAATTCTTTTTGTTGAAAAGAAGCTCAAGGAGTAATACAAGAAATCCCAATCCTGCAATAATAAGCCAGATCCCTAATGAACCCCGCCATCCAAAGCCCGTCCATTCTCCAATTCTTACACTAAAACCTGAAGCCAGTGCAGCAGTAAGGTTCATAGAAACCGCAAAAATTCCGGTCATAAGACCAATCTGTTTTGGGAAGTTATTTTTAACATATCCGGGGGTTACCACATTACCAATACAAATTCCCAACCCTATGAATATCGATCCCAGAAACAACATGGGCAGTGATCCGGAAATACGAAGAAAAAGCCCAAAACTTAAAATAAGTAAGGAATACATCAATAGCTTACTGATTCCAAGGGTATTGGAAAATCTACTCACCAATACCGAACAGCCTGCAAACATAAAAAGAGGAATGGAGGTCAGCAAACTCACCTGAAAATTATCCAGTTGTAAAGCTTCTCTCACCTCGTTTAATACAGGAGATACTGCAACAATAGGCGAACGAAGATTACTTGAGATCAGTATAACCACCAAAACATTAATGATCAGTAAAGCATAAGATGCTTTTTTTCTTATTTCACTCTTCATCATAATAAAAACTTTTGTGCAAAATTAGCATAGTAATTTTGTTTAATTTTGCCAAAGTTTTAACTTAAAACGACATGAATGCGAATAACAGTATAGAAGTAGATGAACTGCATAAGCCTTATTTTGTCTGGTTTGAAGAAAACTGGATTCATGATGATGTGCTTCACCAGCATCAAAAAGGGCAGCTGGTGTATGTAGAAAGCGGGTTTCAGTATATTACCATTGAAGAAAAGATTTACCTTCTTCCCCAAAACCATGCTGTTTGGATTCCTCCCAATACCATCCATAAGACCAATTCGCATTCTGAGAAAATCAATCTGATGATTATGTTTGCTGAAGTTGACAGAAAAAACTCTTTTTACCATGAAGTCAACGTATTTTCAGTTCCTCCGGTTTTAAAAGAAATGATAAAATATGTGGAAAAATGGTCTAAACTACTCTTAAAAGATGCCGATGAAACCATATTTTTAAGAGCATTATTCAATGAGCTTCCTCATTTCGTAGAACATTCTCTGAAACTCCATATCTGTCTTCCTAAAGACAAACGCCTAACAAAAGTGATAGAACACCTGCATCATGATTATCACAAAGAAATTAGAATAGAAGACCTGGGAGAGACGGCATTATTATCTACCCGTACTTTAGAACGTATTTTCAAAAAAGAAACCGGGCTTACACTCAGCAAATATCAGCAGATGCTGCGAATCATCAAAAGTCTTGAGCTTTTGAGTGCCGGAAATCTTACCATTTCCGAAACAGCCTATGAAGTAGGGTACAAGAGTGTACAGGCTTACACAAGAAGCTTTCAGGCTGTGATGCAGTTCCGGCCTACCGATTTTGTGAAAAATATTAAATAGCGGGCAAAATCTCATTTTTTAGTTCTGATCCTAAGTACCATAAATGTTGAATAATATGTTTATGCCGTTGATCTTACTATAAAACATTAAAAAGGGATTTATTGTTCATTGTAAATGTATACGACACCCTATATTAAAGTATTTATTGATTTTAAAAAGTACAATATTTCACCATTTATTGCATTTTCATATTAGCAGTGAATAATCAATTATAGGATCAGTGGAAGCAAAAAGGTCCCCACTAATGGAGACCTTAAAAAAACACAAATGATGAAAAAAAATTATTTCGATCCACAAATATAAGTAAAATTAATATTATGCAAAACATTATATATGCATTTTTTTTAAAAATTATTGATTTTGATAGAAAATAACTATTCTTTAACTGATGCAAGTTTTCTTTAGCATTGTGGAATTTTATGGGTGTATAATTGTACCTCTTTAAAATATCTATTTCTAATGACATCATAGGGTATATGATGCAAATCCGTAATTGTACATCATCCTAAAAATGAATGATCGCTGTTGGTGTTTTTGATTGTGACTACACTCATAAAATAAAGCGCATCATTTTCATTAACTTGCTTTAAAACAGACGGTATGAAACCAAAGCAAATAAAAGGGGTTCCTCAGCAAAAATCCGGAGGATTTCATGACACGGAAAGCCGAAAACAGTTTGCAGCGCCACTGATTCCATTGAAATTTGAAATAGTAAAAAAAAGATTTTTCTCCATCAACAAATGGAAAAGCTATTGTGGAGACGCTTTTGCCGCATTTAAACTGTATGATTCCAATGCCATCCCTGTAGAAAGAGAACCTCTAAAAGGCGATTTTATCAGAATCAATATCCCGGGGCCGGGAGAAACGGAAGCAAAAGGTTATGATTGGGTGGAAATAACAGAGATCTGTTATTATGAAGATACAATCTCCGAAAGCATCATGATTACCTGCAGACCGTCACAGGATCCTAAGAATAAAAGCAACGCCCATATTGCCCACTTTTATAGCTCAAAAGCCACTTCTACATTTATGATCCAGAGAGATTCAACTCACATACAAACGGCAGTATATGGGAGAAATGAATCTCCTAATTTCAATGCAAGACTCTTTGATATCATTAGAAATATGTTGGTTGCTGCCGGAGGAATGATTGGAATCGCCAAAATCCAGTGGGAACAGCTTACAGATGGTTTTCTGGACTTTGAATAGAAATGCCCTATCTCTTTTTGACATCTGTACGATTTGCTTAAACGGCTTCTGTTACGGATAAATTCTTAAAAAATTAATACGAATTGATTTCAAAAAAAAAAAATTAAGCCTTATATTTGCGGGACAATGTTAAAATGGATTTCCATATTATGCTCGATGATATATGTGATGGCTACCACCAATGCGGGGGAAGTGCTCAAAGTACCTATGTTTGTTGAACATTATATAGAGTATCATGGTAATCTTTCAGAATTTGTTTTGGAGCACTATGACAATCATAAAAAAGATTCCGACTGGGATCTCGACCAAAAATTACCTTTTATCAATCCACCTATCGTACTAACAGTCTATGCTCAGTTGCCCGAGCTTAGTTTTGAAATAAAAAAGCCTGTAGAAATTACGATTCCACAGAAGAATAGCATCTACCAGGAAAAGGATTTCTCAAACCTATATCTTTCCAGAATTTTCCAGCCTCCACGGCTTTCTTAATTAATTTCAGATTCAAGATCAATGCTTTAAGTTTTTACTTAAGGTTGTCAAGTTATTACCTATCATTAACTCTCTGTGCACTGTAGCTGTGTTCATATCTTAATTACAAGGACTTTTATTTAAAAGGTTTTTAACCTTTATATAGGAATTTATGTGGTTTGGAGTTGAAGTTTAACAGCTTTCTATAACACGACGAGTTATCAATTAATAATTTTTTATGTTAAATAAAATTATTGAGTTTTCTGTAAAGAATAAACTCATCATCGCTCTGTTTACAGTGGGACTCATTCTTTTTGGAGTCTATGAAACCACTAAACTTCCTATTGATGCGCAACCTGACATCACCAATAATCAGGTTCAGATCATTACCAGCGCTCCCTCTTATGGTGCAGCAGATATAGAAAGGCTTGTTACCTTTCCTATAGAACAGTCTACCAGCAATATCAGTGGAATTACTGAATTGCGTAGCCTTTCAAGATTTGGACTTTCTCTGGTAACTGTAGTTTTTGATGACAATACCGATGTATATTGGGCCCGCCAACAGGTTCAGGAGCGTTTGCAGCTTGTTCAGGACAATATTCCTGAGGGTATTGGAAAACCTGAGCTAGGGCCTATTTCTACCGGACTGGGAGAGATCTTTCAGTATGTGGTAAGAGCCAAAAAGGGCTATGAAAATGTGTATGATGAAACTGAACTCAGAACCATTCAGGACTGGGTAGTGAGGCGCCAGCTGCTGGGAACTAAGGGAGTGGCCGATGTCAGCAGTTTCGGAGGAAAACTGAAACAATATGAAATTGCGATTAATCCTAATAAGCTTCAGGCATTCAACATCAATATCAATGATGTTTTCACGGCTTTGGAAAAAAACAACCAGAATACCGGAGGAGCTTATATAGAGAAAAAAGAAACGGTTCTTTTTATCAGGAGTGAAGGTCTTTTGGGAAGTACGGAAGATATCGGAAGTATTCAGGTTGCGGAAACCAAAGAAGGAATTCCTGTACATATCAAAGATGTGGCATCCGTTAAGATCGGTTATGCTACCCGGTATGGAGCAATGACCTATAATGATACCGGCGAAGTATCCGGAGCCATTGTATTAATGCTTAAAGGAGAGAACGCTAATGTCGTGATTGGCAATATTAAACAAAGACTGGAAAAGATTCAGGAGTCTTTACCTGAAGGAGTGGTTATTGAACCGTTTCTCGACCGTGCTAAAATGGTAAATAATACGATCAGTACAGTAAAAACTAATCTGATGGAAGGAGCACTGATTGTTGTTTTTATTCTGGTATTATTTTTAGGAAACTTCAGAGCAGGATTATTAGTGGCTTCTGTGATTCCTTTGGCCATGCTTTTTGCCATCATTATGATGAATATCTTTGGTGTTGGAGGAAACCTGATGAGCCTTGGTGCCTTAGACTTTGGCCTTATTGTAGACGGTGCCGTTATAATAGTGGAAGCCGTTCTGCATCAACTGGCCCACAAAAAATACTTTGGCAAAGACAATATGCTCAGTAAAAAAGAAATGGATGAGCAGGTTTCGGATTCTGCTACGAAAATGGTCAGCAGTGCCGTTTTTGGACAAATTATTATCCTCATTGTTTATCTTCCGATTTTTACACTTCAGGGAATTGAAGGAAAGATGTTCAAGCCTATGGCGCAAACGGTTGCATTTGCATTAGTAGGGGCGTTTATCCTGTCTTTGACATATATCCCTATGATGAGTTCTTTAGTATTGAGCAGAAAGAAAAAGGAAAAAGACAATATTTCAGACAGGATTATGGCTAAAGTGGAGGCAGGCCACCAGAAACTTCTGATGAAAGCCCTTAAATACAGGAAGACAATTCTTATGAGTGTATTTATTCTTTTTGCAGGGGCTGTTTTCATTTTATCCAAGATGGGGGGAGAATTTATTCCGTCTCTGGAAGAAGGGGACTTTGCCGTTGAGATGAGAATTCTTCAGGGGAGTAATATTAATGAAACCAAGAAGGTAACTACACAGGCCGGTAATATTCTTTTAAAACAGTTTCCTGAGGTTCAAAAGGTCGTTGCCAAGATCGGGAGTGCAGAAATCCCTACAGAACCCATGCCGATGGACGCAGGAGATATGATTATTGTTCTGAAGCCCAAAAAAGAATGGACCTCTGCAACGACATTTCCGGAACTTTCTGATAAAATGAGTAAAGCTCTAAGCGTGATTCCGGGGCTTACCACGAGTTTTCAGTTTCCTGTGCAGATGCGTTTCAATGAGCTGATGACCGGAGCCAGACAGGATGTAGTCTGCAAAATTTATGGAGAAGACCTGGACAGTCTTACCCTGTATGCCAAAAAGCTGGGAAGCATTATCAATACTGTAAAAGGAGCACAGGATCTTTATATTGAACCGGTTGTAGGTGCCCCGCAGGTTGTTATTGATTACAACAGATCGGAACTGTCGCGTTACAATATTTCCGTTGCGGATGTCAACAGAGTTATCAATATGGCATTTGCAGGACAGACCGCAGGAGCATTATATGAAGGAGAGAAAAAGTTTGATATTGTTGTCCGAATGGATAATCAGCATAAAAAAGATTTGGCAAGCATTCAAAATTTATTGGTGCCAACGCCATCCGGAGAGCAGGTTCCATTATCTCAGTTTGCAAAGGTAGAACTTAAAAACAGCCCCAACCAGATCCAGAGGGAAGATACGAAAAGAAGAATCATTGTTGGTTTCAATGTAAGAGGAAGGGATGTGCAGACTATTGTGGAAGAACTTCAGCAAAAAACTGGGAAAGGCCTCAAATTTTCACCGGGATACAGTGTTTCTTATGGAGGGACTTTTGAAAATTTAAATGAAGCCAAGGCAAGATTAGGCATTGCTGTTCCTATTTCCCTAGTGATGATTTTCCTGTTACTGTTCTTTGCTTTTGGTTCTGTAAAGCATAGTTTACTCATCTATACCGCCATCCCTTTATCAGCAATTGGCGGTGTATATTTTCTTGCTCTGAGAGGGATGCCATTCAGCATCAGTGCAGGAGTAGGATTTATTGCTTTGTTTGGAGTAGCCGTACTTAATGGAATTGTTTTGATTTCTGAATTTAACAGATTGAAAAACAAAGGAATGGATAGTATGAGCAGAGTGGTTTTAACAGGGACAAGGATCAGACTTCGTCCGGTTTTAATGACTGCTTTTGTAGCTTCTTTAGGGTTCTTACCGATGGCATTAAGCAACGGAGCAGGTGCTGAAGTACAGAGACCTTTGGCCACTGTGGTTATCGGAGGACTGATGCTTGCCACTCTTTTGACCTTATTTGTCCTTCCAATACTCTATGTCATATTCGAAAATATTAATACCCATACTATGAAATTTTCTAAAAAAATAAATTCTAAAAAACTGTCCGTTTTGTTAATCCTGATATCTTTCGGAAGTTTTCAGGCTCAGGAAAATATTACTTACGATCAGGCTTTGGAAAAAGCTTTCCAACAGAACGGAACCCTCAAAAATTCAAAATTAATATCAGAATATCAGGAGAAATTAAAATCGAGCTATCTGGATATCCCACAGCTGGAAGTTACAGGAGGTTTTGGTCAGATTCAGGGTGAAGAAACCGATAATTCGTTTGGAATATCTCAAAGATTCAGTTTTCCAACAGTTTATTCTAAAAGGAAACAGATGCTGGATGCAGAATGGGCAGCAAGTGTAATCAATCAAAACCTGACCAAAGCACAGCTTACCAAAGAAGTTACGGACGTTTTTTATAGAGTTTTAGTTCTTCAGGAAAAGAAAAAGGTATTGCTGTACATCAGTCAGCTGTATCACAATTTTGCGGAGAAGGCAGGGCTAAGGCTGAAAAAAGGGGAGGCTAATATTTTAGAGGAATCCACCGCTGAAATTCAGAACGAGCAAATGAATGTACAGCTGAATACCCTTGATAATGATCTGAATATGACGAAACTTCAGCTTCAGTTACTTCTTCAGTCTGAGAATTCCTATCAGCCTGTTGCAGACCGTCCTGTAATGGATATTAACCTTCAGTCTTCAGAGGAAGCCGTAAAACAACATCCCGAACTTCAGGCTCTGCAGCAGCAGATCAAAGTAGGAGAGGCCGAGGTACAGCTTGAAAAAAGTAAACTGCTCCCAGAACTTCTTATTGGATATACCAACCAAAGTATGAAAAACATCAACAACAACCGGTTCAATTCTGTTCAGGTGGGTGTGGGAATTCCATTGTTTACTAAAGGGCAGAGAGCATTGGCAAAGGCTGCACAGGCTAAAATAGAAATTTCTGAAAATCAGTTTCACAGAAAAGAAATTGAGCTTAAAAACAGGCTGAGACAACAACTGAGCAACTATATAAATCAACAAAAAATCATTGAAAATTATGAACAGAAACAGCTTCCCAAGTCTGAAATCATCCTAAAAACAGCACAGAAACAAATGGAAGTTGGGGAAATTGATTATCTGAACTGGGTAATATTAGTTAATCAGGCCGTGAAAACAAAAGCAGATTACATCGATCAACTGGAAAGACTCAACCAAATTGGAGCGGAACTTAATTTCTTAATCTCAAAATAACAGCGTCATGCATTTCAAAAAAATATCAATATACTACTTTGCTTCAGTACTTATTTTATCTTCTTGTTCAGGAAAAAAAGAAGAGGAAAAAACGGTTTACGAAAACACGAAATTTACTAAAGGCAATGAAAATACAGTTCATCTTACAGAAAAACAGATTCAGTCTGTAGGAGTAAGTACTACATCCATTCAGGATAGAAATATGGAAAAATTGGTAAGACTGAACGGAAAAGTAGAGATTGCTCCTTCCCATATCAGTTCTGTTTCCAGTATTATGGGTGGGCATATCAAATCTATCAATGTAATAAATGGCAGCCATTTCAGTAAAGGACAGGTACTGGCTGTGGTGGAAGATCCACAATTCATACAGCTTCAGCAGGACTATCTGGTAACAAAAGCACAGCTGGAAGCAGCAAGACTGAACTTTAACCGCCAAAAAGACCTTAATACAAGCAAGGCAAGCAGTGATAAAACCATGCAAACTGCACAGGCTGATTATTCCACTTTACAGGCTACTTTAAAAGGTCTGGAGGAAAAACTCAGAATCATTGGAATCAGTGCCCAAGGATTACATACCGGCAATATCAGAAGCCGAATTAATATTTATGCCCCGTTTAGCGGTTTTGTAAGCAGAATTTCGGTGAATAACGGGCAGTATATCAACCCTGCAGATACTTTATTTGAACTGATTAATCCTGCCGGATTACTTTTAGAATTAAAAGTGTTTGAAAATGACGTAAATGACGTAAAAACCGGACAGGAAATTCTGGTGTACAACAATCAGAAACCTGATGTAAAATCCAACGCTAAAATTGTAAGTGTAGTTCCCAGTATTGAAAATGGGGGTTCTGCCACGGCTGTAGCCAAATTATCTTCTGTAAACCCTGAATTTGTAAAAGGAATGTATATCAATGCAGAGGTTAATATCAGCAGCCGGAATACGCAGGGACTTCCCAATGAAGCGGTAGTTTCCTATGAGAATAAAAATTATGTTTTTGAAGATCTTGGAAAATCAAACTATAAGATGATCCCTGTAATAACCGGAATTGCAGATGATCAGTTTACAGAGATTCTGAAAGCTGACTTTTTAAAAAATAAGAAAATTGTACAGAAAGGTGCTTACAGTTTGCTGATGATGCTGAAAAATAAGGCAGAATAATACTTCCTGAACCTATAAATCAATATTTTTTAATCAAAGGTTTTGTTTACTGTAACGGGTAAATGAAACCTTTTTTATTTAGTAACCAACCCTTAGCTCTTATTACATATCATTAGCTAAAGGAATGATAACGGCCAGTCATTCATGCAGTAATGCAGAGCAGCATTCGCAGTACAAGATGATATTTAGCATATTTCCCATATTATAAGTATTATTTAATGCATAGCTAATTTTAAAATGATATATTTAAGCAGTGAATTAGTTTTTTAGAATTTTTAGTTGCATTCATAAGATAACTTTTATTGAAATATAATGACAACTAAACCGTTACACAATTTTCATATTCCGGTAATGGGGCTGGCTTATACTATAGACAGTCCGATTCGTGTTGCCCAATATGGAATTTCTTCCGTCATTTCCATTATCGATGACGAAATTTTGGAAAAAATGAAAAACTTTTATAATCAGAAATTTAATCTGGATTATTTAAAAATTTCATCCAAAACAGAAGATTACAGAGCAAAGAGAATTACCGCTTATCTGGATATGGTAGATGATATCGTGAATGAAAAATTTGAATCTTTCAAACAGGAAATCAGCAAAAACAGAGAGGCTTTAAAAGATTTCATGACGATGTTACCTAATACATCAGAGCTGAAAGATGGTCTTCAAAACCTTATTAATCAAAAGGATAATTGGGGATCAGCTATTAGAAACTTCATTGAGTCTAACTTAAAGCCGGGAAGCATTGATGTCAACATCATGACAAAAGTTGATAAAGACAACTATAAAAAAGGTGAACAGCTTTCTGTGATCCATAATGATGCCCATGCGTCTTTACGTGGATTTGCAAAAAGCAAACTGTCTTCTTCGATGGTTCTTTCTGCGGGAATGAATCCTCGTTTGTACAGTTATATTGAGGAATTTGAAGATTTTTTTCCGGATCAGAAAGGCGTTTTAAAAAAGAAGATTATTCTTAAAGTAAGTGATTTCCGCTCGGCAATGATTCAGGGGAATTTCCTGGCCAAAAAAGGGCTTTGGGTTTCAGAATACAGAATAGAATCCGGGTTGAATTGTGGAGGGCATGCATTTGCTACAGACGGACTGCTCCTGGGGCCTATTATGGAAGAATTTAAACAGAAAAAAAATGATCTGATCCAGTCGGCCCATGCCTTAATGGTCTCTGCTTTAGAACAGAAAGGAAAACCGGGTATTGCCCAGCCCTTAGAAATGAAAATTACCGTTCAGGGCGGAGTAGGAACATCTGAAGAACATGATTTTCTGCTTGACAATTATGATGTAGACAGTGTAGGATGGGGGTCTCCGTTTTTATTGGTTCCGGAAGCGACTTCTGTAGATACAGAAACCAGAAATTTGCTTCTACAGTCTAAAGAAAAAGATTTTTATCTGAGTAATCTTTCACCATTGGGAGTCCCTTTTAATACAGTAAGAGGAACATCCAACGATCAACTAAGACAGCAGAAAGAATCTCATGGGAAATATGGAAGTTCATGTCCGAAAAAACTACTGGCTTTAAGCAAAGAGTTTTCTTCTCAAGGAACATGTACAGCTTCCAGGAAGTATCAGGATATTAAACTGAAAGAACTGTATTCCAGCCGGGAAACATGTACGGATGAAGAATTTAACCGAAGAAAGTCGGAAATTACAGATAAAGCCTGTCTTTGTGTAGGTCTTGTAAATGCTGCTTATATGGAACATAATATGGAAATTAAAGGTGAAAAACAAGGCGTTGTCATATGCCCGGGACCGAATATTGCTTTTTTTGACAAGGAGGTTTCTCTTTCTGAAATGGTAAAGCATATCTATGGAAACACCAATGTTCTTCCTGATAATCAACGGCCGAATATGTTCATCAACGAATTAAAAATGTATGTGGATTATCTGAAAAAAGAAATTACAGAATCATCAGCCCAAATCACGCATTCCCAGTCTAAAAAATGGAATACGTTCAAAAAAAATATATTTGAAGGGATTGAATATTATCATCATCTGTTTAAAGAATCACCCCTCTTTAAAAACGGATTGGAAAACATAACCCTGCAACTGCAGGAATATAAACTGATGCTTGCAGCCATTGAGGTTCCTCAGGTTGAAAAGTAGCAGTATTTTTTTAATTGATAGATTAAAACAGCCTTCATCCGGAGGCTGTTTTTTATTGAACCCATATAATTCCGAAGTAAAAGATATGAATAGGCATGAGTATTTTCATTTATAATAACTATCACAGGAATGGCTATTTTGAATCCTTATCCTCTTCAGGATTCCTTACCTTAGAGGTTACTTAATACGTTGTAATAACAAATCATTTTATGGAAAAAAGAAAGATCAAAAATACCGATCTAACAGTAGCACCTATCAATTTTGGTGGGAATGTTTTTGGATGGACACTGGACGAACAACAATCTTTTGATATATTAGACCGTTTTACGGAAGCAGGATTCAATTTTGTAGATACGGCAGACACTTATTCGTGGTGGGTAAACGGCAGAGGAGGACAGTCGGAAGAAATTATCGGAAAATGGATGAAAAGCCGTTCTAACCGTAAAGATATTGTACTGGCTACAAAAGTAGGCTCTGAAACAAAAGAACACGGTTATGATATCAGTAAAAAGCATATTTTACAATCAGTGGATGAATCCCTGCAAAGACTTCAGACTGATCATATAGACATTTATTATACGCATTTCGACGATAACGTCACTCCGGTAGAGGAAACCCTTTCAGCGTATGATGAGATCATCAAGGCTGGAAAAGTACGTTATATTGCAGCTTCCAATCTTTCCCCGGAACGTTTAAAAGCTTCTTTTGAAGCAGCTGAAAAAAACAATCTTCCCAAATATGTAGCGCTACAACCTCATTACAACCTGGTAGAAAGAGATGGTTTTGAAAAAAATTATGCACCTTTGGTAGAAGAGTTTGACCTGAGTGTATTTCCATACTGGTCTCTGGCTGCAGGTTTTTTAACCGGAAAATACCGTGAGGAAGCAGATTTTGCAAAAAGTGCAAGAGGAGAAGGGGTAAGAAAATATATGAACGCCAAAGGTCTTGATGTTTTAAAAGCATTGGATCAGGTAGGAGAGAAACATCACGCCCCTCAAAGTACGGTAGCTCTGGCCTGGTTATTAGCCAATCCGCTGATTACGGCCCCTATCGTCAGTGCGACCAGTCCATCACAGCTTGAAACGCTGTTTAATGCTCCAAAACTTGTTTTAGATCAGGAAGATATAAACCTGCTTAACAAGGCTAGTAATTAGTTGTAACGACCCTTCATTATAGATTAAAAAAATCCGTTCAATACTGAACGGATTTTTTTAATAAATGCGAGTTCTTTTTATAACCACCCCGTCAAATCTTTGATTTGCCACTCCTCCAGAGGAGGGGAATTTTCAGCCTATCAATTGTAATATCAGCAGATAGTATATGCTGCTGAAATTTGTAGTGGTAAATAGTATCTGTTAGTCAGAGTATTCTTTTAATAATTGTCTGTAGCTCATGAGAATAGAAGATTTTGAGATAAAGCCAATGAAATCATTATTCTCACTCACTACCGGAAGGCTCCAGACTCCTGTGTCATCAAAGGTCTGAAGAATTTCCAATGGCTTATTTTCACGGTGGAGTATAGCCGGTGGAGCTTTCATCACCTGAACGATCAGTTGAGAAGGATCAATTTCTTTGTTAAAAAGATATGGTCTTATATCATCTAATGTAAGGATTCCCTTCAGTTTTCGCTGATCATCCACTACGGCAAAGATATTTTTATCTCCGTTTTTCACCAGTTCAAAAAGATCTGTAATAGAAGCATTTTCATTGATGGTCTGTGAGTATTTATCAATGAAATCATCTGTTCTTAAGGCAAAAAGAAGGTTTTTATCATGCTTATTTGTGAATATTTTCCCTTCATCGGCAAGAGATTTTAATTCCGGTGAAATAGGAGAGAACCATTTGGCGATAAGATAAGATATCACAGAAGCAATCATCAATGGAATAAACAGATCATATCCAAAACTGGACTCTGCAATCAGAAATATAGCAGTAAGCGGGGCATATAATACACCACTCATTGCTCCTGCCATTCCCACAAGAACAAGATTGGTTACCGGTACGTCCGAAAATCCAAGATGTTGGCAGACCAAAGCAAACAAATAGCCCAAGGTACCACCCGCAAAAAGGGATGGAGCAAAATTTCCACCGTTTCCACCACTGAATATGGTAAAAGAAGTTGCAAAAGCCTTTAAAAGCAATACCAGAACCAAAAATATAATAATCGTCCAGTCGCCAATTTCAAAATATCTGAAAAAACTGTTTTCAATAATAGAATATGTATTTCCATTGGTGAATGCTTTTACGGTTTCGTATCCCTCTCCAAATAAAGGCGGAAATAAGACACAAAGCAGGGAAAGAACAGCTCCTCCAAACATGGCTTTACGCATTCTTGAAAGCTGAAGTCCTTTTATAAAGTGTTCTACTTTTTGAGAAATAATCACAAAATACCGGGCATATAATCCGGTTACAATTCCCAAAATAAGGTAATAGGGGACATTCTTATAGTTGAAAGGATCTCTGGTATAAAATCTGAAAAGAACATCTTCCTGAAGCAAAATCCTTGACAAAAGGCTTCCGCAGACTGCGGCTACAACCAGAGGGATAAAGTCTGTAAAAACAACCCCGGTCAGGAGAATTTCAAAGGCAAACATAATCCCGGCAATGGGAGCATTGAATGCAGAGGCAATCCCTGCCGTAGCTCCGGCAGCCAACAATAAAGTACGCTCTTTATAGCTGAGTCTGTAGGTTTGGGCATAGTTGGAACCGATAGCAGCACCGGTAACAGCGATAGGACTTTCCAGTCCTGCAGAACCTCCCAGGCCAACGGTAATAGCACTTTGTATCACCTGTGAATACATTTTTACAGAAGCCACAATACTGGAATTTTGGGCAATTTCATAGAGGATAGCACCAATTCCTTTCCGGTCCTGACCTTTAAATAAGGTGATAACGATCATTGTTGTCAATACAATTCCTAAAAAAGGAAAGACGATATAAAATAATATCTGGTATTCAAAATGAACTTTATTGGTAATGAAATTATGAATATAGTGGACTAAAGTTTTCAGGATTACTCCTGCAAGTCCTGCCGTACATCCCACAAGAATTCCGGAGAGTACAAGAAACTGGTTTCTGCTTAATCTATTGTTCAGCCAATGCAGGATAAGCTCATAACTGCGCGCTTTTTCTAATCCGTATTTTTGGAAATCTCTTTTAAATTTAAGGAAGCTTAAGTACTTTTTTTTGTTGTGAATTTTCACCTGGGAAGAATTTTAATACTGCTATCAATTTGATACAGAATTGTAAATTTATGAAATATCTTACAAAAACTACTAAACTGATCCCCTTTTAAATGATACAGTTCACGGCGAGCCCATAATAGCCAATGAAAAATAAAAAATTCAAAATTTCTTCTAAATCGGATTACATCTTTGTATTGGAAATATACTTAAGTATAAATTTTATTTAGAAATGATTTTAAAAATTGCCCTTTTATTTGCAGGAACCGTACTTGCATTCTGGCTCAGTGCTATTTGTGGTGGTGGAGCAAGTCTTATATTGATTCCCATTCTGAATCTGCTGCTTCCTACATCTCTTGTGCCTTTCTCACTTACAATAGGAACATTTACAAGTTCAGCTTCCCGAATTGCTGTATTTAAGAAACACATCAACTGGAAAATATTTTTATGGTTTGTTCCGTTTTCTATTCCGGCAGTATTATTAGGAGCCTACCTGATTAAATATGTAAATCCTTTATATCTTCAGCTCATCGTTGCTTTCTTTCTGATTGCCAATCTGCCCCAGCTTTTTACTTCTAGAAATAAAAAAGAAGAAATAGAGAAGGCATATCCTAAGTCTGTATTAGCATTGATAGGCTTTTCTGCCGGGTTCATTTCGGGGATCACAGGTGCTGTCGGACTCCTTTTTAACCGCTTTTATTTAAAATTTGGGCTTAAAAAAGAGGAAATTGTAGCGACCCGTGCAGCCAATGAAGTATTTCTTCACCTGATTAAGCTTGTCATCTATATTTCGTTGGGCTTATATTCCAATACAGCATTATGGCTTGGAATTGCTATTGCAGTAGCAGCCATTGTCTCTTCTTATACTGTCAAATATATTCTGCCCCATTTGAGTGAAAATCTATTCAAAAAAATTGGATATGGTGCAATGGTAATATCTGGTATTACTTTATTAACAAGTACTTCAGGAAAAATTATTCAGCAGGATCAGATTGTAGTTAACCATTCGTCCACCAAACATAAAAAGATCTATGCCATGTCCTGGAAGGATACCCGTGTTGTGGTAGAATATAAAATCAATAAAGGACTAGAGATTGAAAAAACCGTACACCCGGAAGAATTATCGGGACATCTCAAAGAAAAGTACCATCTGCTCATGGAACATTATGACGATGTCAAAATAGAAAAAGTATATGCCCTGGGAAAAAAAACAACCCATGAATTTTACTGTTATAAAGACAATGTACTTACTAAGTTTAAAGCATAAAGATTTCAAAAAAATAATTCTGTAGCAATGATGAAAACAGCAAACAAAGTAGCAGCAGTCACTATACTGTTTTGGCTCATGAAAATAGTAGCGACTACGCTTGGAGAAACACTGGGAGACTTTATTTCTATGACTCTTAATTTAGGATATACCATGGGAATACTTATTACTCTGGTATTCTTTATCATCATATTATCAATACAGCTTAGTGTCAAAAAATATATTCCCGCAGTGTATTGGATCGTTATTATCGGAACAACAACTTTAGGGACTGAAATATCTGATTTCATAGACAGAACTCTTAAAACAGGATATCTCATAGGAAGCTTAATCCTCTTCTCCGGGCTTCTAACTTCACTTTTTCTATGGTATAAAAAATACAATTCCCTTGAAGTATATCCCATTTTTGAAAGGAATAAAGAATTTTATTACTGGACCGCCATATTATTCTCCAACAGCCTGGGAACAGCATTCGGAGATTTTCTAAGTGACAATATGGGACTGAGTTACCAAACTGGTGCTTGCATTACCGGATTGATCATCCTTACCGTTGTTTTGCTTCACTATTTTACCAAGATCAATCGTGTTGTATTGTTTTGGATTGCTTTTGTTTTTACCAGACCGTTCGGAGCTACATTCGGAGATCTTCTGACCAAACCTATCGTAAAAGGAGGCCTTGATCTGGGAACATTGAATGCTTCTCTGGTTTCGCTTACTTTAATGGTCGTCATGATTATTGTTTCACAAAGAAATTATACTAATAAATCATTATTTCAGAGGTAAACTATTATTTTTCAAACTGATAAAAGAAAAAAAACATTCTTAAAAATTAATATTTATGATGAACAGAAAGAAACTGCTCCTTTTTCCAACATGCATTATTTCTAGTATAGCCTTTGCACAAACCACTTCTGTAACGGTATCCGGAAGAATAACCGATAAAGACAAAACAGGATTGGCCTATACCCATATTATTTTAAAAAAGGAAAATGACAGTGCTTTTGTAGCCGGAACTATTACCAATGAGGAAGGAAGATTTTCTATGACGGGTATAAAACCTGATCATTATATTCTGGAAACCTCTATGACAGGCTACGATACCCAGAGACAGCCTGTCTTTGTAGGAAGTCTTTCTGAGTTTCTGGAAATCCCCATGATTGAACTGATCCAAAAGGAAGGAAATGAAACAAAAATTGAAGAGGTTACCCTTACGGCTTCCAAAAAGAATGAAATAGACAACCGTCTGGATAAGAAAACATATGCTGTTGCAGATAATATCAGCCAAAGCGGTGGATCTGTATTACAAAGTATGCAAAATCTACCGGGAATAACGGTTCAGGATGGTAAAGTACAGTTAAGGGGTAATGATAAAGTAACAGTGCTTATTGATGGTAAACAAACTGCTCTTACAGGTTTTGGAAGTCAGTCAGGGCTGGATAATATACCTGCTTCTGCCATTGAAAAAATTGAAATCATCAACAACCCTTCTTCAAAGTATGATGCCAATGGAAATGCTGGTATTATCAATATTATCATGAAAAAAAATAAGAAGAACGGATGGAATGGTAAGGTAGGATTTACTGCCGGTTTGGGGTCTCTGTGGGTAAGAAAAGAAAATTTACCGACTATAAGACCACAATATACATTAACCCCAAAGATTAATCCTTCACTGTCTCTTAATTACAGGAAAAATAAAGTAAATGTTTTTCTGCAGGCTGATAATTTATATACCCAAACCCTTAATAAAAATGAATTTGTAACGCGTACTTACGACGATGGAACAGTGATCAATTCACAGCTTAAAAGAAACAGAAATACCAATTTCTTTACCACTAAGGCCGGGATAGACTGGAATATGGACGCACAAAATACATTAACTATTTCAGGGATGTATGGAAGTGAGAAAATTATAGATCGTGGAGATCAGCCATTTTTTAACGGTGATGTGTCTCAACGCCTTCGTCTATGGCAGTTTTTGGAAGATGAATTAAAAACTACTGTAATGGGAACGGCTTCTTATCAGCATAAATTCAAAGAAGCCGGTCATGTATTAAATGTAGGATTTAATTATACTTTCCATAGAGAAGACGAAAAGTATTTCTATGATAACTATTTGCCTACATCTACCGGAACAGATGCTTTCAAATTATTATCGGATGAACAGGTATATGATTTCAATGTAGATTATGTAAAACCTTTAAAATATGGCAGGATTGAAACAGGAATTAAACTGAGAAACAGAAGCATTCCTACTAATATGAATTTTATTCCCGGAACAAATTCTGTGTTGGATGCTTCTGCAGGAGGGAAGGCTGATTACAAAGAATTTATCCCGGCAGTCTATGGGAATTATATTTTTGAAAATGAGAAATGGGAGGCTGAGCTGGGTATCAGACTTGAATATGTGAAAATTCAATATGATGTTAATCCCAATCATCCCACATATACAAGTGATGGGTATAATTATACACAGCCGTTTCCAAACTTTAGATTAGCCTATAAACTCAACGAACATAATAAGGTTTCTGTTTTTTATAACAGAAGGGTAGACCGCCCTAATGAAGTGGATATCCGGATTTTCCCTAAATATGATGACGCAGAGATTATTAAAGTAGGAAACCCCGCATTAAGGCCTCAATTTACCAACTCTCTGGAACTGGGATATAAATACAATTGGGATAACGGATATTTATATTCTGCATTATACCATCGTTTTGCCAATGGAACCATCACCAGAATTTCAAGTATTGTACCTAACAGCACGCTGATTTACGCCTTGTTCCAAAATGCAGGAAGAAGCTATAATACAGGTTTGGAAGCAATATGGAACCAAAAAGTATCAGATGTCTATTCTTTTAATATCAATGGAAATATATACCGTAATCAGATTAATGCATTTTCGGTAGTAAACCTCTATCCTGAGCCCAATACTTTTTCAGCGGACCAACAATCTGCCATTTCAGGAAATATTAAAATAAATAATATTTTTCATTTTGGCAAAGGATTGGATGCTCAGCTTACAACGGTTTACCTTGCTCCTGATATTATTCCCCAGGGACGAATCAGGTCCAGGTTTTCCATGGATTTAGGTATAAAAAAAGCCATTCAGAAAGGGAAGGGTGAGCTATTTTTGAATGCTTCTGATGTACTCAATACGATGGTGATGAAGAAAAGTATTCAGGGAACAGGATTTGCCTACACCAGTAATGATTATTATGAAACTCAGGTCGTAAGATTGGGGTATAGTTATAAATTTTAATAAATACAAATGTAATCCAGAATGAAAAAAAAAAGTCAAAAAATGCTGATCTATTTTATTGTTTTAATATCAGCTCTCAGTACAATCAAAGCACAAAACAACAATGACACGCTTGTAGTTCAGGAACGCAAACAGGATAGTATAACGGCTGCTACCACTATTCAAAAAAATAAACTGAATTATAAAAGCCTGATTGTTCCGGCAGCCTTCATTGGGTATGGCGTAGCAGGTCTGACAGTAAGAGGGGTAAAGGAACTCAATCGTGATACTAAAATTGAAATTGACGAACACAGACCTACCCGTATAAAATTTGATGATTATACACAGTATGCTCCGGGAATTATCGTATACGGACTCAATCTGGCGGGTGTAAAAGGAAAGCATAACCTAAGAGACCGCACCATTATTTATGCTTCCTCACAGCTGATCGCCGCTGCTTTTACGCTTCCTTTAAAATATATGGTCAAAGAAGAAAGGCCTGACCGCTCCAATACGATGTCTTTCCCTTCAGGACATGCTGCAACAGCATTTTCCAATGCACAGTTTATGTTCAGAGAATATAAAGACACCAATTTTTTGTTAAGTCTTTCCGGATACCCCTTTGCCGTCTTCACCGGGGTATACAGGATGCTGAATGATAAACACTGGCTGGGAGACGTCGTTGCAGGAACAGGATTTGGAATCCTTTCAACAGAATTGGCGTATTGGCTATATCCAAGAATTGATCATTTACTCCGCGGAAAAAATAAAACTAAAAATACATCATTATCATCTACAATGGTGATGCCGTTTTATCAGAACAATGCAGTAGGAATGGGATTTATAAAAACCTTTTAGGTACACACTAATTTTTAGCCCCTGTTGAATAATTGCCTTAAAAAAACAAAGCGTCACTCCATGGGGATGACGCTTTGTTTTTTTTATAAATTCTCCTGATAAAAAGGGATCAATCGGTCCAGGGCTATTTTTACGGGCTCCGGTTGATCATACAAATCATAATGAGACCATCCTTCCGCAATTACCAGTTCTTTTTTCTCTGATCTGGCTCTTCTCATGATTTCCAATCCGTCTCTGTAAGCTCCGAATCCTCCCGGTTTGTCTCCAATAACGACCATTAATGGCTGTGTCAATAAAACTTCTGCCAGATAAAAAGCATCCCAGCCTACAGCAGCACTGCTTCGGGAATACAGATAACTGGTTGCTCCATGTGGTTTTTCTCCTCTTGACGTTTTATAATAGTCCGTAGCTTCCAATACATCAATATCTTTAATTCCGGCAGCTTTTCCAGCTTCTACAGAAGGTGGTAAAAACTGATCTACACGAAGTTCTGCACCTCTTACTTCTGCTGTACGCTGTTCTGCAATCTTTTCCAAGGCATCAACAGGATTCCAGTTTCCGAATGCTTCTCTCCAAAGTCTTCCATAATTAACTCCTGTAACGCTTCCTACTACTTTAATTCTACGCTCTGTCATTGCTGCATTAATAGCATAACCGCCACCGCCACAGATTCCTAATACTCCGATACGTTTCTCGTCTACATAGGGCAGGGTTACGAGATAATCACAGGCACAACGGAAATCCTCAACTCTCAAGGTAGGATCTTCAATAAAACGGGGTTCTCCATCGCTGGCTCCCTGAAATGAGGCATCAAATGCCAATACTACAAATCCTGCATCGGCCAATGCCTGTCCGTAGATATTTCCTGAGGTCTGCTCTTTACAGCTTCCTATAGGATGTGCACTGATAATCGCTGCATATTTTTTATTGTCATCAAAATGAGGTGGGAAGTACACATCTGCTGCTACGTTCCGGGTAAGATTTTTAAATGTAACTGACTGAATCATAATACTTGTTTTTAGTGATTAACACTTTGATTATTTTATGATACAAATGTACAGTCAGCTATTTTCAAAACAGGTAGACATTTTACCTGAAAACGGATACATATTACTGATGTGAAAATTTTTCAGCCCATTTTATTAAATGGCTTATAAGTTATTCAGTTGATTATCCTCAACATTAATTAAAAATAATCTAGACTACCTTGGCGGTACGAACGAACTTTGCCAGCAGAGCAGGAAAGAATCTTTTCAAATAAACGCCCATGACTTCTTTGCCGCCAATAGCTTTTTGATTTTTCTTTTTTTCTATGGCATAGAGCATTTTTTTTGCAAAAACATCAGCGGGCATTCCTTTCTCAGTGGCATCATCCATGGTTCCCTGCAGCGAGCCGTCACCGGTAAGCGCATGTATTGAAATATTGGTTTGTATAAATCCGGGACAGATAATCGTAACAAGGATGTTTTGATTATATAATTCTGCACGGAGGGCATCAAAAAAACCGTGTAACGCATGTTTGGCAGCAGCATATCCGCTTCTCATCGGAGCTCCGAATATTCCCATGAGACTGGAAACTACAGCAATCTGCCCTCCGCCGTTTCTGATCATATAAGGAACAACCGCTTTGGTAAGGGCAACGGTTCCGAGATAATCAACTTCCATTAAGTGCTTATCAATTTCGATATCAGTTTCCATGGCTAAAGAACGCTGAGAAAGCCCGGCATTATTAATAAGAATATCAATCTTTCCAAATTTTTCTATTGCTTGTCCTGCCATATCAGGCATGCTTTTATAATGGGCCAGATCCAGAGGAAGTACGGCATATCTGGAGTGGGTAAGCCCTGTATTTTCTGCTACAGCATATAATTGTTCCTCCTTCCTGGAAGAAAGGATAATCTTTGCATTAGTATTCACGGTAAGCTCTTTAACCAGTGCTTCTCCAATTCCTGATGATGCTCCCGTGATCCAAATAACCTTATTGTCAAAATAACTACTCATAATTGTTCCGTGTTCAAATGTTCTTATTTTAATCCGGCGATATACTTCCCGGCTTTCATTCCCGAAAAAATACATCCTCCAAGGAATGTTCCCTCCAAAGCACGATAGCCGTGCATTCCGCCGCCTCCAAAACCAGCTACTTCTCCGGCAGCATAAAGTCCTTCAATAATGCTTTCATCTGCCTTTAAAACCTGTCCGTTAAGGTTCGTTTTAATACCACCCAGTGTTTTACGGGTAAGAATATTAAGGCGTACTGCAATTAAAGGTCTATTTTCAGGAGACAATATTTTATGTGGAGCTGCTACACGGCCTAGCTTATCGCCCAGGTAGCTGCGGGTATTCCGGATATAATTGACCTGTGTATCTTTTGAAAATTTATTATCCAGTTCTCTGTCCCGGGCTTCAATCTGCTCTTTTATTTTTTCATACTTTAAAAGATGATTTCCGGCGAGCTGGTTCATTTTAGAAACAAGATCTTCCAAATGATCAGATACGATAAAATCTTTTCCATGCTCTTTGAATGCTTCTACAGGTCCAGGAGCTTTTTTGCCAAAAATCCGGCTCAAAAAGAGAGAGTAGTCTTTATTTGTAATATCCGGATTCTGTTCCGAGCCGGAAAGTGCAAATTCTTTCTTTATAATTTTTTGAGTCAGAATAAACCATGAATAAGAAAATCCTGTATCCTGGATGTATTTTAAAGTCCCCAACGTATCAAATCCCGGTAGGAAAGGAGCTGGAAGACGCTTTCCCTTAGCATCAAACCACAATGAGGAGGGCCCGGGCAATATTCTTATCCCGTGGTTAGGCCAGATAGGATTCCAGTTTTGGATTCCTTCGGTATAATGCCACATTCTATCCCGATTGATAATATCAGCTCCTATATTTTCTGCAATACCAATCATTTTTCCGTCTACATAGGCAGGAACTCCACATACCATATTTTCAGGAGCAGGTCCTAATCTCTCAGGCCAGTTCTTTCTTACCAGCTCGTGATTGGCTCCAATACCTCCTGAAGCAATAATAATATGAGGAGCCGTGTATTCAAATCGAGAAATTACATTTCTATTCGTAGCAATTCCCCTTTCCTGAGAGTCGTTTTCCAGCACGTCTCCTTTAAGTCCTTTTATTTTTCCATTTTCCAGAATAAACTCAGTCACTCTGTGTCTGAATTTCATTTGTAACAAACCTTTCTCTTTGGCCTGGTATGCTTTTTCTACAAAGGGCTTTATCACACCTGTGCCCGTTCCCCAGCTGACATGGAAACGGGGTACTGAATTTCCGTGTCCTGTGGCAGATCCGTCGCCACGCTCTGCCCAGCCTACCATAAACATCAATTTGATCCCCAGCCTGGAAATATATTTGTATTTTTCACCTGCTGCAAATTTCAAATAGGCTTCTGCCCATTGACGGGGCCAATAATCCTCTGCCCGGTCGAAACCTGCCGTCCCTTTCCAGTCCTGTAAAGCCAGTTCATAAGAATCTTTAATTCCCATTCTCCGCTGTTGGGGTGAATTGATCAGGAAAAGGCCTCCGAAAGACCAGAATGCCTGTCCTCCTATATTTTCTTCAGTCTCCTGATCCAGTAAGAGGACTTTCTTTCCGGCATCCGTTATTTCCATAGCAGCTGTAAGACCGGCCAGTCCGGTTCCTATGATAATGGCATCAGGTTGGAATTTATCTTCCATTTTTATGGGATGTTTTTATTAAACAATACGTTACATAAATGTATAAAATATTTATGCTTAATGAGATAAATTATTTTTAAAAAGAAACGTTGAAATTCCTTCAACTTCCGAAAAGTACACCATGCTTAAGCCATTGGTTTATATACCTTTGTATAACACCAAAAAATACAAAGTCATGAACAAATACCAGAATATTTTCGATACACAAAGAGAATTTTTCTTTAGTGATGCTACCAAAACATACGAATGGCGTATGGATCAGCTCAACAGGATGGAAAAATTCCTCACAGAAAATCAAGACGTTTTTTGCAAAGCCTTCGAGCAGGACTTCCGTAAGCCTCCTTTTGAACAGTTATTTGAAATAACAGTACCATTAGGGGTAATAAAGTATTATAAAGAAAATCTCAGAGAGCTGATGGCTCCTCAAAAGGTTGATATTCCAAAAGGTCTGGAGGCAACCGGAAACAGTGGAATTATTTATAAAGAACCTTATGGGGTAACTTTAGTCATTGGTCCATTCAATGCACCGGTATTGTTATTACTTGATCCTGCCATTGCAGCATTGGCAGCAGGAAATACAGTCATTCTAAAGCCGGCTAACACAACTCCTACTGTGGCCCAGTTATTTGCTGAGTTTATTCCTAAATATTTTGAACCGGAAGCTGTAACGGCTGTGACAGGAGGCAGGGAAGAAATTACAGAATTATTACAACTACCTTTTGATTTTATTTTCTTTACAGGAAGTTCCAATGTTGGAAAAGTCGTCATGCGTGCTGCAGCAGAAAATCTGACACCGGTCATTTTAGAACTGGGTGGACAAAACCCTACCATTGTTGATGAAACGGCAAATCTTGATATTGCTGTAGACAGAATAGCCTGGGGACATAATGCCATTTCAGGACAGTGGTGTATTGCCCCGGGGTATGTATATGTACACGAAAGTATTGCTGAAGAATTTATTGACAAGCTAAAGGCTTCCATCCGGAAAATGTATGGTGATGATCCCCAGCAGAGCCCGGATCTCGCCAGAATGATCAGTGAACATGATGCAGAGCGGGTGGCTTCCTATATCATTCCTGAAAAGGTAGTTATCGGAGGACGCTTCAATGTTGCTCAGCGGTATGTAGAACCTACTGTTCTTTATCCGAGTACCTGGGAAGACCCTGCATTGCAGCAGGAAGTGTTCGGACCGGTCTTGCCTGTAATGGTTTATTCAGATTTAAAAGAGATTACCCAAATTATTAAACGTAAGCCTAAATCGTTGGCAGCCTATATTTTCAGTAAAACCCAGGATCATATCGATTATTTTCTTCATTCGGTTTCCTTTGGCGGTGGTTGTATCAACCAAACGAATTTACACTGCTGGATAGACAGTTTACCTTTCGGTGGAGTAGGATATGCCGGAATGGGTAAATATTATGGTAAAGCAGGATTTGATGCTTTAAGCAATACTAAAGCTATGCTGGTTGGAAATCCGGATCTGGAACTTGATGTATTTCCTCCTTATGCAGGAAAAGATATAGCTAAAAATTTAAGTGTATTCAGTTGATTATAAAATTTTTCAATTATTTCAAGCCCGATCCCAATACAGGATGGGGCTTTTTCTATCTTTGTGAAAATATTAATAAATGGAAAATAATTCATATCAGGCATTTGCGGTCTTAAAAGATGGTACACGGCAGCTGATCGAGGCAGAAACAATCCTTATACAACTTGGAGAAGAGGACATTGAAATAGCTCTTACTCCTCCTCATCCCGTTTTTCAGGGAAAGCTTACGTTGACAACAGGGTCGGCTATTCAGGGAAGGGAGCATGAGACAGGTTCAGGAACCCAGCTGATTATAGAACCGGGAGCTGCAAACGTCCTTCATATCACTCCAAAAAAACTTTGATGTTAAGAGAAAATTGAAAGATAAATCGGTATTCCGGATATATTCCTCTTTCCATAGTCAACTTCTTATTTATCTTTGTGAAAAATAGAAATCTATGAAGTATTTGTTTGTCATGGTTTGTTTTGTCTGCTCAATGCTGAGCCAGGCACAGCAAAAACAGGATCCATGGAAAGATAGTCAGCTGATGGACCCGGCATTGTTGGCTTCCCGAATTGTAAAGAATAAGACTAAGGACATTGTCATTATTTCTGTAGGACCTGAAGCCATTATTAAAGGTTCTGTAGACATAGGCCCAACTCACGAACCGGAGAATCTGGAGAAATTGAGAAACTACCTTAAGGATATTCCCAAAAACAAAGAAATTGTAATCTATTGTGGATGCTGTCCTTTTGTAAAATGTCCCAATATCCGTCCGGCATTTAACCTGCTGATGGAAATGGGCTTTAAAAATGCAAAGCTTCTGAACCTTCCGAAAAATATTAAAACAGATTGGTTAGATAAAGATTATCCTACAAATGATTAAGATGAAGATCTATACTGTATTATTTTGTGCTGTTTTCTCAGGATTGATGATGGCTCAAAACCACAACATTGAAATAGGAAAGAAGGCTCCGGAAATCACCATGACTAAAGCAGACGGAAGTACATTCATGCTTTCATCTTTACAGGGTAAAATGGTGTTGATTGATTTTTGGGCAACCTGGTGTGCGCCCTGTGTAGAAGAACAGCCGGAACTTAAAGCTCTGTATACTACCTATTCAGGGCAGGAGAATAACACCAAATTTGAAATTCTTGGCGTTTCTTTAGATAAAAATAAAGAAAGTTGGCAAAAAGCAATAGACCGGTTTGGTATTAACTGGATTCAGATCAGTGATTTAAAGTTCTGGAAAAGTCCGGTTGCCAAATTGTATGAAGTGGATGAACTTCCTTTCAATGTCATCATAGACGGAGAGGGTATGATCATTGCTAAAAATCTTCACGGAAAAGATCTGGAAGATTTTTTAAAGAAAAATCTAAGTCAGCATTAAAATAAAAAAGCAGTCAATCAATGACTGCTTTTTTTTGTATTCATAAGCTGGAAAATACTTTCATCTGTTTTTAGAGGCTGTTGATATACAATTGAGAATACATTTTCTTAGAGCTTCCTACTTTAGTTCTATGAAAAAAAGCTTCTTCCTCCGTATTGCACTCTCAGTGATTTTGTTAATGCATAGCCTGATTTCTATATTCAGTGGCGATGTCAATAATTTTGGAATCCATTATCTGGATGCCATAGGATTCAGTCCTGTAGGGCTTTATATTGCCTGGGCTGTTAAACTGATCCATTTGTTTTCAGTCCCACTCATATGGATTGACCGGTATATTAAACCTGTAGCCATGTGTAATATTCTGATTTTTGTCTTCGGAATTTATTATGTTCACTGGCAGAACGGCTGGTTTGTTGTGGGGGGTGGCACCAATGGTGTTGAGTTTAATTTCCTGTTGATTTTTTCTTTTCTTAATCTCATGTTCCCTGAAATCCGTTTTAAAAAGACATCGTGATTATTGTTTATCAACATAAACAGCATAAAAAAACAAGTCGTTTATAGATGAATACCATACTTTGGTAGACTTTATATTTTTATATTTGACTGAACAATATTACTTTGTACATTTAAATTATAATAATTTTGAAACCCATCGGAAAATCTAAGCTCCGTATTCATTTGCTCTTTTGGATACTCTATTATATCCTGGAAGTTTATCTTGATTTTTATTGGTCAAAATATCAGTTCCCGGATTTCAAATGGCAAATAAGACTTCAGAATACTTTTATGCTGGAGCTGGGGTATCTTTTGGTCAAAATCCCGCTTGCCTATTCCTTGTTATATGTATATGAAAAGGTACATATCAAGACTGTTTTCAAATATGCTCTTTATATTGGTATTGTGGTAATAGCGGTGTTGGGACATCGGTTTTTCACCCATTATATAATGTATCCCTATATCTATGGTGTGGAAGAAACACAGGATGGTAAAGAGCTTTCAGGGTACATCAACGGACTGGTAGCCTTTAACTCTTTCATGGATCTCATTTTTATGGTTGGGCTGGTCTTTGGAGTGGAAATCACCAGGCAGAAAAATGTATTGAAAGACCAGTTTTCCCAGTTGAAATCCGAAAAACTGGATCAGGAACTTACGATGCTGAAAGCTCAGATCAATCCGCACTTTCTGTTTAATACCCTCAATAATATTTATGGGATGGCTCTTAAAAAGGCAGATGAAACGCCGGATGTTATCCTGCAGCTTTCTAAAATAATGAGGTATAATATTTATGAAGCTGCAGAGAAAAATATTTCTATAAAAAAGGATATTGAAAACATCCAGGATTTTATACAGATCCAGAAAATCAGGCACCGCCATCTTACCATTAATTTTAACGAAAATATTGATAATCCGTCACAGGAAATATCTCCGCTTATATTGATTCAGTTTGTTGAAAATGCTTTTAAACATGGGGTTTCCGAAAGCTTGGGAGAAGCTTTTATTCATATTGATATTCAATTGAAAGATGGAATTCTTAGGTATTGTATTGAAAACTCGAAAGAAGACAGATCTCATGAACATTCTACCAAACTGGGACTGAAAAATATCCGCAGACAGCTTGAGTTGCTTTATCCTAAGCATATACTTTCTGTAGAAGATAAAACTGACCGATATATTGTACAATTAACTATCAATTTCAATGATACATCCAGCCTCTAAAAAATACAACTGCATTATTGTAGAAGACGAGCCCATAGCCGCAGAAATTCTGGAAAATTTTGTTTCCCGGGATGAAGAGTTGAATCTTGTAGGTAAATGTGCCGATGCGGTTTATGCGAGTAATCTTTTGAGTATTCATGAGGTGGATCTGATGTTTTTGGACCTTCACCTTCCTGTAGTAAAAGGTTTTGATTTCTTAAGGAAATTAAAGAACCCTCCTGTTGTCATTGTAACCACTGCTTACCATCAATATGCCGTGGAAGGCTATGAACTGGATATTGCTGATTATCTGATGAAGCCCATCCCTTATGACCGGTTTCTTACAGCCGTTGAAAAATTCAAACATCTGATGCAGGCAGAAGATGCTTTACTGGAATTAGCTGAACGCGACTATATTTTTATCAGCAGTGGAAAGAAGCAGATTAAAATTATACTACAGGATATTTTTTATATCGAAAGTTTAAGGGAATACATCAATATTCATACAAAGGCAGAAACCTTCACTTTCAAAATGCCCATCAGTAAGATTGAAGAAAGCCTGAACCCGAAAATGTTCCTCCGGATCCATAAATCTTATATTATATCCCTCTCAAAAGTGGAAGTAAAATCTGCAAACGTTATTCAGATTAACGGAAAAAAACTACCGGTGGGAAGGACTTATAAACCCCTTGCAGGATTTTAAAAATACCCCGTCAAACCTTCATTGCAATAATCATACATTAGCATTGTGGATTACATTCTCAATCTTATACGTATTTATTTTTAGTAGACGATAATAGGCTGTTGATATATAAACTTGATCATAATTTTCACCAATTATTGAATTTTGACTAACAATCATGTTATAAAAATCAATAATTATGAAATATCAGTTAAAACTTTTAAGTGCCGGCGTTGTTTTTTTCATGGGAGGTGGAACATACTTCAGCCAGGAAAAACAGGATAGCCTACAATCCCAGAATATAGAGGGGATTGTTGTTACTGCATTGGGAATAAAAAGGGAAAAAAAATCCCTGGGATATTCTACACAAGAGGTAAAAGGTGAAGATATCAACAGAAATCCAACGACCAATTTTCTGAATAATCTATCCGGAAAAGTCGCTGGTCTTGAGATCAGACAATCTACCAATTTCGGAGGTTCCATAGATGCTGTTTCCAGGGGATACAAATCTATTTTAGGAGATAACCAGGCTCTTTTTGTAGTAGACGGTGTTCCGATTATCAACAGAAATATCAATTCTACAGGTCAGCAAAATGGAGGCGGAGGCTATGATTATGGAAGTCCTGTTTCAGACATCAATCCCAATGATATTGAAACCATAAATGTATTAAAAGGAGCTGCCGCAACTGCTTTGTACGGGTCTAGAGCTCAAAATGGAGCCATTATCATCACTACGAAAAAAGGAAAGAAAAACACTCAGGGAATTGGACTGGAGTATAGCGGAAGTATTTCTGTTTCCTCAGTTGACAAATCTACTTTTCCTGAATATCAGACGCAATATGGACAGGGCTATTTCGGTAATGTTTTTGCGAACTACCAAAATAGCCCCATGGCCATCTTCTGGCATGACGCTTCCTATGGAGCACCGTATGACCCTAATCTGATGGTATGGCAATATGACGCATTTATTCCCGAATCACAAAATTTCGGAAAGAAAACACCCTGGACTATGGCTAAAAACGGGCCTATTACTTTTTTTGATAAAGCCATTAATCAAACCAATAATATTGCCCTGAGTGGCGGAAATGACAGAGCTACATTCAGGTTAAGCTATTCCAATACCAACGCTACGGATATCATGCCGAATTCTTCTTTAATGAAGAATAACTTTGGCGGAAATGCTTCCTATAAAATTACAGATAACCTTACCGCTACTATTTTTGCCAATTATATTACACAAAATACAAAAGGAAGGAATTCTACAGGATATACCGATAATATTATGGGTAATTTCCGACAGTGGTGGCCCACAAATGTAGATATTCAGTACCAGAAATATCTTTTTGATACTTTTGATAAAAACTATACCTGGAATATTAAATCTCCTGTTAATCTGTCGCCGGCTTATTGGGATAATCCCTATTTTACCCGATATAAGAACTACCAGAATGACAAAAGAGAACGCTTTGCAGGAAACTTCAGCCTGAGTTACGACCTGTCAAAAAGCATCAATATCCTGGGAAGAGTAGGGATCGACGGATACAGTATGATTACTGAAGAAAGACGAGCGGTGGGTTCTATTCCGGCATTTTTCAGTTTTAATACCATTGAACAGCCTTCAGGGTATGCCGTGACCAATCTTCGTTTTACAGAAACCAATTATGACCTGATAGCTACTTATAAAAAGAATATTACAGAAAATTTGAGTATTCAGGCATTAGTGGGTGGAAACATCAACGTTCAGACCAATTATTCTAATGCACAGACTACCTCAGGTGGATTATATATTCCGGATCTCTACACCATTTCCAACTCAGCAGCTACTCCTGCAAAGCCCATTATTACAGATAATTCCAAATATATTTACGGGGCTTTTGTTCAGGCATCTTTAGGATATAAAAACACCTATTACCTGGAAGGAACATTCAGAAGAGATCAATCGACGGCTCTACCTAAAGGAAAAGGAGCTTACTATTATCCTTCGGTCTCAGCAAGTTTGGTTTTCTCCAACCTCCTGAAACAAGACTGGCTAAGTTTCGGAAAGCTAAGAGCAGCCTATGCAGAGGTAGGTTCGGACACTAATGCCGATCAACTGAGAAACAGATATATTGCTCAGGCTTCTTTTGGAAATAATCCCGTTTACTCCTACAATACAACGTTAAGAAATGCAGATCTTCTTCCCCAAAAACTGAAAAATATTGAGATAGGAACCAATATGCAGTTCTTTAAAAACAGAATAGGATTTGATTTGGCGTGGTTCAGGAATAAAGCATTTGATCAGATACTCCCGCTTCCTATTTCTCTGGCAACAGGAAGTGGTGCTAAAATTCAGAACACAGGAGAACTTACGACAAAAGGACTCGAAGTTTCGCTAAATATTACCCCTCTGAAGATCAATAATTTCACATGGGATATGATGATCAACTGGTCTAATCCTAAGACTAAAGTTACCGCTTTAAGGGAAGGTATTGAAAACATCACAATTGGTACGCTGCAGGGAGGAATTAGCATTAATGCACCTCTTAACGGAGAATATGGAAGCATCTGGGGCTCAGATTTCGTGTATGATCCCAATGGAAATAAAATTATAGGAACCAACGGAGCTTATCTCCATACAGATGACAGCAATCACAACTTAGGAAGCTTTCAGTCGGATTTTATCGCAGGATTAAATAACTCATTTACTTATAAAAATTTCAATCTTAGTTTCCAGATCGACTGGAAAAAAGGAGGTAAGATATTTTCTCTGGATCAGTATTATGGATATGGAACAGGGCTTTATCCTGATTCTGTAGGACTGAATGACCTGGGAAATCCTGTCAGAAATACTTTAGCAAACGGAGGGGGACTTATTCTACCGGGAGTCATGCAGGATCCTAATAATCCGGGGCATTATATTCCCAATACAATACGCCTTGACCGTTCCATCTCCAGCCAGAATTTAGAAACAGATCCTCCTGTGGCAGCGTTTGTTTATGATGCCAGTTTTATAAAGCTTCGTCAGGTATCCATTTCTTACACCTTCAATAATACCTTCTTAAAAAACGCAGGAATTCAAGCCCTTACACTTGGGTTTACAGGAAGCAACCTTTGGATCATCCATAAAAACCTTCCTTATGCAGATCCGGAAGCGGGGCTTTCTTCAGGAAGTATTCAAGGATATCAGTCCGGGGTAATGCCTTCCACCAGAAACTTCTCATTCAATCTGAAAGTCAATTTTTAAAAACTATTACAATGAAAAATACTATTATACTTATATCTTTTCTGGCAGTATTGTTGACAGGCTGTACATCAGAGGATGTTAATAATGATCCTAATGTAGCTTACAATATGTCACCTGAACCTTTGATTACTTATGCAGAAAAGGAGCTCAGCGATTATATGAATACACCCAGTGTCAATGAAAATAACTTCAGGCTTACCATGCAATACTGGCAGGAGGCCACGTATGTAAGTGAAAGCAACTACAATTTTACGGCAAGAAATGCTTCTAATAACATCTGGGGAAATAACTATGTGAATGTGCTTAATAACCTGAATAAAGCAAAAGAACTTCTAGAACAGTATCAGCCGGCTGCTTCAGAAGTGAACTCGTGGCCTGCAAAAAAGAAGAATCAATTAGCGATTATTGATATCCTTTCCGTCTATACCTTTCAGACTCTGACTGATATATTTGGGGATATTCCTTACAGCCAGGCTCTTAATAATGATAAATTTCCGCTTCCTGCCTATGATGATGATACACAGATTTATGAAAAACTTATCATTCGTTTAAAAACAGATATCAACAACCTGGAGGAAGGAGAAGGAACGTTTGGAGCAGGGGATATCCTTTATGGAGGAGATATAGGAAAGTGGAAAAAGTTTGGCAACTCCCTTCTTTTAAAACTGGGAATTGCTGTTTCTGACATCAACCCCACACTTGCCCAATCCAGCATTAATACTGCAATCTCCGGTGGAGTGATCATGGATGAATCACAAAATGCTATTTTCAGATATCAGGCTGAAACCCCCAATTTCAATCCTTTATTTGAAAATCTGGCCAACAGTGGGAGAGATGACTTTTTCGGAGGAAAACCTTTTGTAGATTTCCTTATTACAACCTCTGATCCGAGAATATCAAAATATTTTCAGGATGTAGACGGTGTTTACATTGGACAGGAAATTGGTTTGCCGGGAGTTTTTTCAGACTTTTCGGCTCCGGGGATTTTTGCGTATATTCCTGTAACACCCGGAAATCTGATCACTCATACCGAAGTTGCTTTCTACAGGGCTGAAGCAGCTGCCCGATTTGGAATTGGCGGTAGCCCGGAGGCACTTTATAACACTGCTGTTCAGGCTTCATTCCAGGAATGGAAGCTTTCTTCCCAGGAGGCACAGAATTATCTCTCAGACCATCCGTACAATGCGTCCAACTGGAAAAAATCTATTGGAGAACAGGCATGGGTTGCCATGTATAATCATCCGGTAGTTTCCTGGAATTTTTATCGGAGATTAGATTATCCTGCTTTACAGGCTCCTCCAACGGCTATTGCCAATGCAGAAGGAAAAGTTCCGGTAAGGTTACAGTACCCAACTTTAGAAGCAACTACCAATGGTACCAATTATGCAAAAGCTGCTGCTGCCATAGGTGGAGATAAACTTACTACAAAAGTTTTCTGGGATATTCATTAAATAGAGTTTCTTATTTTTTCATATCATTTATTTTGTAAACCTTTTGAAGCCTGTATGTTTTATACAGGCTTTTTTACTATGCATTTGTAGATCACAGCTCTTCATTGATAGCTGAATTTTCTTTATCAACGGTTATTTTCTCAAATTTAATTCAGGAAAATAATATGATCATGTCAATATATAAAAGCTGTTTAAACTTTTTTACTAAACCACAAAAGCTTTTATTTTCAGACACTTTAGTACACTTTAGAAAGTTTAAAGGAATACCGCACAATTAAGTTCACATAAGATGAAAATCTTTGATTTTCAACAAAACTTTAGTGTACTTCTTATACATAAAGTATATAACTTAAATAGTTTAAGTGTTTAAAAATATTGTGTGACTTTTGACTACGTCGAAATAATATTCGTCGACTGAAAGGAGATAATCTTCGATTTGTGGTCAAGTTTAAACAGACTTATAATGTGGTTGGTTTATTATTCAAGTATTGAATAATGTTTTGGCTTAATGATTAGCAATAATCTTAAGCCAATTTTTATTTTCCCTAGAAAACACCCAATGCTGTTTTTATAGTATAAATCTATAATAATAACAAAATTTAATTTATTTTACATACAGGATATCTGTACTTTTATCCTGCGAAGAAAGCATTACATCTATATGATAGGAAACTACTATTTGAATACCATCAACAAACAAATATCAATATTTTCCTATGAAAAAATTAAAGTTCATAACCGCTCTGATTGTAGCTTTCTTTTTAGTGAATTCTTGTGACAATGAAAGTCCTTCAAATCCCTCGGATGTTCATCCTAATGCTGAAAAATATCAACGGATTGTTGATCGGTTTATGCAGGCAGGTGCTGTCGGAGTAAATGTAGCAGTTATCTCGCCGGAAGGAGTATGGACAGGGGCAGGAGGTTTGGCTGACAGAGAGAAAAATATTCTTATGAAAACGGACCATAGACTTCGCATAGGCAGTATGACAAAAATGTTTGCATCCACTACTATTTTAAAATTACAGGAAGAAGGTCTTCTTAGTATCAAAGATAAAATTAATAAATACCTCCCTAACAGTATTATAGGACACATTTCAAATGCCAATGAAGTTACCATTGAACAATGTCTTAATCACAGATCAGGTATCCGCAATTATCTACAGGATGTTTCTCAGGGAGTTTTCGATGGAAGTATTGTCAATTATTCTGCTGAGCAAACCCTTCAGATGATTTATGATAAACCGGCCGATGATCCTGTGGGAAAGGGATATTATAGCAACTCGAATTATTTACTGCTTTCATTGATTATCAAAAAGGTAACAGGAAAACCTGCCTATCAGGTAATCAATGAAAAAATAATTATCCCCCTTGGACTTAAGAATACATTTGCTTCGACCATTCTTCCCGATACATTCACCAGATCTTATTATACTGAAAATGCCGAAGGAAATGATTTGAATGATGTTACATGGATTGATAACAACGGAATCGGCGGGGAAGGAGCTATTGATGGAGGAATGATATCAACTGCATCTGATATCACTCAATTTACAGAAGCACTTTTAACAAATAAATTGCTTTCTCCGACTTCAATGCAGCAGCTGAAAACCTATGTAGATAATGACCCTGTCCGATTAGAACCTGACTTACAGTATAATAAACAATATGGTTTGGGACTCATGAGATTAGAAACGGATCAGGGAGAAGCCTTAGGGCATGACGGCCATGTTTTTGGATTTGGAGGGAAAACATACTATTTTCCCAAACAAAAAGTAACAGTCTGTATACTCCTCAATACCTGGTCCCCAAAAGTTGTAGCTGTGCTTAATGCCAAAGAAACTTTTAATTTATTATTTTACTAGTAGGTCTTTACAAATAGAGCAGGATATCTTTTAAAAAAAATAGGCTTAATGAGCAATAATCTTAAGCCTATTTTTATGTTCAGCCTTATTTTTTATTAAAATAGCTTGAGACCAACGATTCCGACCACAATAAGTAAAGCAGACAATAATCTGAAAATATTGGCAGAATCCTGAAAAAACAGAACCCCCACTAATAAGGTTCCTACTGCACCGATTCCTGTCCATACAGCATAGGCTGTTCCTATAGGAATACTTTTCTGTGCGTACCAGAGAAATCCACCACTGACAGTCATACAGGCAATCGAAAATAGGATCCAGGTCCATTTATTATTGTCAGGCTGTTGAGATAATTTAAGACCCAATGGCCAACCGATTTCAAAAATTCCTGCAATAACTAATGCCATCCAATTCATACTGCTTATTTTAAAGTTATGTAGGATTGAAATTTATCAATCCTGATAACATGATTAAGCTGACAATTGATTCCTGATCATCAGGCACTTAATCTATGTTGCAGTTGTAAAATTAGTACAACCTGTTTGTATTCAGTGAAATGAATTATGTGACCCTGCAAAAATCACAGATAGAATGTAATATACTCAAGATGAAACGTTATCTGTTTTGAAGTAATTACTAAGCTAAATATGGTATCTTTAAGCAGTAAAAACCGATAGAACTGATATATTCTATCTTAATATGACCCATTTCAACTATGTTAACAGATATAATTGCCGTCCACCTCAATGTTATTTTTTGTGGAATAAATCCGGGTTTGAAATCAGCTGATGAAGGCCATCATTTTTCAGGAAGAAGTAACCGGTTTTGGAGAGTTCTCCATCAGTCCGGCTTTACGCCTTATGAAATTCAAGCGGTCAATGATACTTCTATTCTGGATTTTGGATATGGCCTTACTACCGCTGTTGCAAGGGCTACTTCCCGGGCTGATGAACTTTCAAAAGAAGAGTTTGATGAATCTCTTGAAGCTTTTAAGCTAAAAATAACAGAATTCCAGCCCAGGTATATTGCATTTCTGGGTAAGGCAGCGTATAAGGCATTTTCCAAAAAGAAAGAAATTTCATGGGGAAAGCAGTCTGATGATTTTTGTGGAGCCGGGGTATGGGTTTTACCTAATACCAGTGGTTTAAACCGTGGGTTTTCCCTGGATGATCTTGTTACTTTTTACCGGGAGTTTTATGAGGCTATTTACGAATAGTCGGAATAGTACATTTCAAATTTATCCTTTGTTGGGCTTGCTTACATATTTATTATTTTTCACAAAAAAGCGCCAGGGTAAAAGGGCATCTTCCTGTGCATAAGCAACCCCTATACGAGGGCCGGTTATTATTTCATCAGGCTTATACAGAATACCATGATCTTCGATCCAGATCTCATCTCCGGTCAGGTCTTTTTTATTAAAAGACTGATCTATTCCTAATGCTTTTGCTGCCGATCCGGGACCAGAGGAAATTGCAGCTTTAGAGGAGGGCATATTCCGCCTGTGTTCCATAATTTCTTTCCCTATCAGTGGCTCTACAGCTCTGATCAACACTGCATGGGGATCATCTTCTACAGAGGATACCACATTGAAAAGGTGATGAATTCCGTAGCATAAATACACATAAGAAATGCCACCATGGCTGTATAGCGGTTCAGTTCGGTTTGTACGTCTGCCTCCATACGCATGGGAAGCTTTGTCCTGCACCCCAAAGTAAGCTTCTGTTTCTACAATAATTCCGGCTGTAATAGCATCACCAATTTCTGTAAAAAGGACTTTTCCCAAAAGGTTCTGAGCCAGAAAAAGGACATCTTGATTAGAATAATAGGAGTGAGGTAATTTCAAATCAGTAAGTTTATCGGTTGACAGATCAAAATTAATGATATAAAAACAAATTTCATAGACTTAAACAGATTGTCACTACATTTGGAAATTAGTTAACTTCATTTTCACACCAAAAATAAAATATGATGAAACCCTTTAATCTGATCCTGTTTGTAGTTACTTTTTGTTTGGCTGCACTGTCATTCAGTATTCCTTATCAGCAATCGTATAAAAAAATGATTGTTGGAAAATGGCAACCTGTACTTTCAACGAGTGAAGGAATTGAAGCAAACGGAAACCGAACGGTAAAAAATTATAGATTAAGCAACAAAGACCTCATGCAGTTTAATGCTGACGGTTCTATTATCGATAGCGGGCAGCTTTACTTTTCGTATGCATTAGATCCTGATGACAAAATCTTATCTTTATTCGATGGTGGTAATTATGAACGAAAATTTGATATCGATCAGCTAGATAAAACAACCATGAAAATTGTCATGAGAGAAACTGATAAGTACAAGGGAGAACCCTTTCAGATTATCTGGACGATTGTATTTAAAAGAAAATAAATATACTGATTGGCGCGCAGTTTTTACGGCAAATTAGAAAAGTTTTCCAGTTTGCTCTCCAAAAGCAACACTTCTCCATTATCATACTGATCTCTTCTATCCAGTAAGTATCCTAAATAAATTATAATGGAATCTATTTGTCTTCTGGAAATAAAAACATTTTCTTTTTGAATTTCGTCTTCTATTTCTTCTACATACTCAATTTCATCTTCATCAGCTCTATCTTGTACTTCTTTTTCGTGTCTGATTGCTGACAGTATTAATTCTTTTTCTTCAGTAGTAAATGCTAACATGATTTTTTACTTTTAGTTTTTAATGAATATTATTTTGCACCATTATAAAAAATAGGCTTCGATGATTTTTAACCCTTGGAGAATCCTTTTTTTATTTAGGCAGAGTAATACGTCTCATATTTAAGCTGTTAAAGACAAATATTTTCTTTTCCTTAGCCATTCGCATCAAGACTTCGTTTCTGTCTTCGATCGACATGTTGAGAATGTGATCAAAAGCTCCAAAAGTAACACCATTGTTACCTCCGTCTTTTTCATGCTGCGCTTTAACGATCTCCAGTATTTGTTTCTCTATTTCCTCCTGATTTTCCATGGGCTAAAGATACAAAGTTTGTACCTCTGTTCCTAGAAATGAGAATCCAAAATAAACAATAAGTATCTTTACTCTTCATAGATATTTGGATGTATTAAAAACTTGATCTGTCATAATCCTTTTAACCATATTTTAAGTGAGCTCTAATTGTATTCTAATCCATTAAAGCCATACTGTTGCATTATTAGTTTTAATTTTGCAAAATGAAAAACAATTTTTTTTTTGGAGCTGTAGGTAAAGCTTTTTGCTTGCTATTTTTAATTCTTGGCAGTAACCTGTGTATATCTCAAATTAAGGGAAGTTCAGAGATAAAAGTGGCATATGGACTTGGAACGACCACCGATTTTGTTAATGTTTTCAGTACTGTTTTTACATTGGGTTATGGCCCTTATGAGAAAAGAAATTCCGGTGCCTTTATTATTGAATATAACTATGCAATAAAAGATAAATGGGTGATTGGGACAGACTTCGTATATCAACAGATAACGAGAGAATACTCTGATCATGTATCAGAAAAGTCGCACAATTATACGATGGCGGTAAAAAGCGATTACAACTATATATCAAAGTCAAAATTTCGCATGTATTCGGGAGTGGGGCTAGGACTCACCATGGAAAAGAACAGGAACCCTTCGGAAAGTATTTCACATGTTAATTTCCACCTTACGGGATTAGGAATTAGATTAGGAGGCAGGCTTGGTGTAAATGCTGAAGTAGGTTTTGGATATAAAGGAATAGGAAATGTAGGATTGGCTTACAATTTATAACTAATAAGATCAGACCATAAATCCTGTTTAAAACAAAAATACCAGATATCAATGTATCTGGTATTTTTTATATTATTTTCCTCCCGGAGGACAATGTTCTTTTAAATACTTGGTAAACATAGTAGCCAGGTGGAGTGATGTTCCTTCTCCTTCACTGATAGAGTGCGTTCGGTTAGGATAAGACATCAGCTGGAACTGTTTGTTGTATTTCACCAGCTCATTAATGTATACTTCTGTATTTTGATAATGCACATTATCATCTCCTGTTCCATGAACCAATAAAAGATTTCCTTTAAGGTTTTTAGCATAAGCCAGTGGAGAACCCTTTACAAAATCTTCTCTGTTTTCCTGTGGAAGTCCCATATACCTTTCCTGATAGATATTGTCATAGAATAGCTGATTGGCTACAGGAGCAATCGCAATTCCTGTCTGGTAAATTTCAGGATATTGTCCCAAAAGGTTTAGCGTGGAGGAACCTCCACCGCTCCAGCCCCATACCGCTACTCTGGAAGTATCTACATATGGCCATTTTGCAAATAAAGCTTTAGCTCCCATTGCCTGATCACGGATATTAAGCTGACCAATTTTACGGTAAACAGATTTTCTCCATTCGCGTCCTCTAGGAGCAGGTGTTCCGCGGTTTTCAAGAGAAACATATAAATAACCGTCCTCAGCCATATCCCCAACGTATAAATAATTCCAGCCTGTATAGAAATTATCTGTTACGGTTTGCGATCCAGGCTCACCATATACTGTGAAAACAATAGGATATTTTTTGTTAGGATCAAAGTTTTTAGGTTTTACTACCCATCCGTCCAGGGTCACTCCATCCTGTGTTGTAATCTGGAAGAATTCCGCTTTAGATTTTGCAGGATCAGCCTTTGCTGATCTTTTTGCAGCCACAAGCTCTTTATGATCCGGAAGAGATACTACCGCTCCTACAGAACTTGCATTGACGCTGCTGTTATTAAACATCGCAATCTTCCCGTTGGGTGATATCGTATAATTATTAGAGCCTGAATACGCTTCAGGAGTTACCCTTTGTGCATTACCTCCTTTCATGCTCACTTTATACAGATATTTCTGAGTGGCATTCTTAGGAGAAGCCAAAAAGTAGATCTGTTTATTGGGAACATCAAAAAATTCCGGTTTTATCACATCAAAATTATCTTTTGTAATCAATGTTTCTTTCCCATTCAGGTCTATTTTATAAATATGCCTCCATCCGTCTTTTTCAGAAAGCCACAAGAACTCTTTACCATTGTCTATCCAGTCCCAGCCACTAGGATCATTGTCATTCCAACGGGATTTTATATCAATCCATGCGGCATCTGTTTCAGTGTAAATTGTTTTTCCAGTTCCGGAAGCGGCATCTGCTACAATAATTTTACTTTGATTCTGTTTTCTGTTCAGCTGTTGCAGAATAACAGATTTAGAATCCAGTACCCATTCCATTCTCGGAATATAGTTTTGTACTTCATCCCCTGCGATATTAGCCTTCTTTGATGACTGGGAGGCTATATCATAAAACCAGATACTGCAGCCTGAAGGATTTTCCCCAACTTTCGGATATTCCACAGGAACTGTAAATGAGTACAGACTATCTGTATTATTGATCATCAGGAAATTTTTGGTTCCCCTTGCATCAAGCTTCCAGTAGGCAATTTTACTTCCGTCCGGAGACCATCTGAAACCATCCTGAGTTCCAAATTCCTCTTCATAAGCCCAGTCGAAAGTACCGTTGATCATTCCATCTGTACCATCCTGGGTAATTTTGCTGATCTGATTGTTTGAAAGATCTTCAATATAGATGTTATGTTTAGAAACATAGGCTACTTTTTTGCCATCCGGAGAGAACTTGGCAAACATTAATGAGGCAGTTGGTAAGCCTTTTCCAAGCTGGGTGAGCTTTTTAGTGTTTTTATCGAAAATCCAGTAATCTCCACGCGTATTATCCCTCCAAACTTTTTGAGTATTGGCAAAAACCAATAAACTTTTCTCATCCGGAGATACCTGAAAGCTCTGTACCTGTAAAGGAGTGGAGCTTCCGGAAGGAATTAATTCATTGCTGTTTAAAAAAGTCTGATCTTTTCCGGGGTTCAGGACGTTAACAACTTCAATTCCTTTTTTAGTAAATGAATAATAAGCATTGCCATCAGGTGTCCACTGTGTTTTCTGCGCAGCTAATGGCGACAGGCACAGGAAATATAAAGCAATGACGGTTATTTTTTTTATGTTCTTCATATATAGTATTTCAATTAATCTAAATGTTCTGCACGGTAGTTTTCAATGTCTGCAACCGTTTTAATCAGTCCGTTCCCCAAAAGTCTGTAGCTGTCATCAGTAATCAGGAAATCATCTTCTACACGGATTCCTCCAAAATTTCGGTACTCATTGACCTTATCATAATTAATAAAGTCTGCATTTTTATTTTCAGACTGCCAGATATCGATCAATTCCGGAATCATATAAATACCGGGTTCAACCGTTACTACAAATCCTGATTCTAATTCTTTTCCTAAGCGTAAAGACTTAAGCCCAAATGTTTTGGTATCCTTGGGTTCTTGTTCGGTATAACCGATATACTGTTCCCCAAGATCCTCCATATCATGTACGTCAAGCCCCATCATATGACCTAACCCACATTGGAAAAATAGAGTATGGGCATGGTTTTTTACAGCTTCTTCAGGATTTCCTTTCATCAGCCCCAGGTCAATAAGACCTTCTACAAGATGCTGGGATGCTTTCAGGTGAATATCCTTAAATCGTACTCCCGGTTTCAGGAGACGCTGGGCATTCTCAAAAGCATTCAGTACCACTTCATACATTTCCTTTTGTTTTGTAGTAAAAGTGCTGCTTACTGGGAACGTCCGGGTTAAATCACCGGCATATCCCATCGCCGTTTCAGCTCCGGAATCATTTAAGAAAAGATCCCCTTCTTTCAGTGTATTAAGACGGTAATGATTATGAAGGATACCTCCGTTTATCGTTACAATAGGAGGATAAGACATCTGACATTCTTTGTTGGCTGCAAGATATTGGATCGCATTAGCCACTTCATACTCTTTACGGCCAGGTCTGGCTATACGCATGGCCAGCAGATGCATTTCATTAGATACGTTGACCGCTTCTTCTATCTGTACTATTTCCTGGGCTTCCTTTATAGAACGCTGTTTTACAATAGCCTTAATCATCTCCACAGAAGGCTGTAATTCTGCTATTTTTATACCTAGAAGATCCGCCACCAAAATTTTATTGGAAGACTGGTAGGGAGGAAGGTAATGCACTTTTCTGCCGGAAGACTGTGCTTTTAGAAGGTACTGAGAAAGCTCAGCATAAGGTAAAGTTTCCTCTACACCGGCTTTCAGGCTTTTGTCTTTCAATGTTTCCTGCCTGCCCATCCATACAATATCATCTATACTTAATTCGTCTCCGAAAACAATCGTCTTATTTTCATCAATATCAATAATAGCTGCAATCCGGGGTTCCTGAATCCCGAAATAATATAAATAAGTACTGTCCTGACGGAAATAATAAGGATTGTGTTCAAAATTCACAGGATTCTCTATATTTCCTAAAAACAGTAAAATTCCATTAGCTACATTGCTTTGTAATATTGCTCTTCTGTCTTGATAAGTTTGTGCTGAAAACATATATTATGAATACTTTTTTATTTAAAGGCTTAAAGTTACGATTTTGTACTATTTGTAGTGCTTTGTTCACTAAAATAAATAATATGTAAAGTTTGGATTTTAATATGATATTCAATGTTCATATTTTGCTTAAATTCGGCAATATTTTAACATCCTATATAATTTGTCTCTATAAAGTTTTGATTTTATGAAAAGTCTCCAGTTTTCAGTACCTGCTGACACCAACAAAAGTATCCGCATACAGGAAGATATTATGCCTAATTTCTATCCTTACTTTCATCGCCATACGGAGACCCAGATCATGTGGATCCTCAAAGGACATGGAACACTGGCTATAGAGCAGAATCTCTTTACCTTTGAAGAAGGTGATATTTTTTATCTTGGAGCCAATCAATCACATGTCTTCAGAGGTGATGTTGATAAAAATGAAAAACAAAAGGTTCATTCAATTTCTATTTTTTTTGATCCCCATAAAAAGATTGCCGCATTTTTCCACTTACCGGAATTTGAGGAGCTCAAAAATTTTATTGATACTTCAGGGGTAGGTTTTAAAGTGGCTTCAAAATTAAAAATAAATGTAGGGGAAAGCATTGCCGCATTACAAAAAACAAAAGGAATAGATCAGATTATAGATTTCATAAGGATTTTAAACCATCTCATGCAAAACAGACATCTGAATATTCCTTTATCATCAGAGAAGAATTTGCTCAATCATATTTCCGATACCGACAAAAGGATTATAGACGCGCAAACGTTTATTAAGAAAAATTTTGCCCAACATAAACTTACCCTAAATAATATTGCTAAAGAAGCCTGTATGACTCCTCAGGCATTTTGCAGATCCTTTAAAAAACGTACCGGCATTACCTATATCGAATACCTGAATGAGCTGCGTGTACAAAGAGCCTGCAGGCTACTGACATCCAGCAATATGTACAATATTTCTTCCGTAGCTTTTAATAGTGGTTTCAACAGCCTTACCAATTTTAACCGGGTGTTCAAGTCTGTTATGAAATATTCACCCAAAGAATATCTGAAGCATTATAAGGAGGCTACGATGGAAGAATAATGACAACATGTTAAAATACGGTTATAATGTATTAAAATATTAACATTTGTCATTTTGAAATTCTGCTAGTTTTGGATAAATATTATTTGATATGAGTACAAAACTAAACTGGGAAGGAATTTATCCTGCTGTATTAACGCCTTTTACAAAAGAAGGTGAGATAGATTTTGAAATGTTTGCCCACAATACAGAAGCCCAGATCAAAGCCGGTGTTCATGGAATTATCCTGGCAGGAACATTAGGAGAAGCCAGTGCATTGGAAACTGAAGAAAAATTTGAACTGCTGAAGTATGCAAAGAAAATTACAGAGGGTAGAATCCCGGTAATCCTTAACCTTGCTGAAAATACAACCAAAAATGCGGTATATTTTGCTCAAAAAGCAAAAGAACTGGGTGCGGACGGGCTCATGCTTCTTCCCCCTATGCGCTATAAAGCTGACAGCCACGAAGTAGTAGCCTATTTTAAAGCAGTAGCAACCGCTACGGATCTTCCTATCCTTATTTATAACAACCCCGTAGATTACGGAATTCATGTTACTCTTGAGATGTTTGATGAGCTTATTGAATACCCAAGTATTCAAGCTGTTAAAGAATCTACAAGAGATCTGGCCAATGTCACCAGAATGATTAACCGTTTTGGTAAAAGGATCAAAATTCTTGGAGGGGTAGATACCATTTGCCTGGAAACACTGATGCTCGGAGCAGATGGACTTGTTGCAGGACTTGTAGATGCTTTTCCCAACGAAACCATGGCCATGTACAACTCTGTTAAAGCAGGAGAGTACGATAAAGCTGTTGCCATCTACAGATGGTTCATGCCATTGCTGGAACTCGATATTCACCCTAAGCTTATTCAGTATATCAAGCTGGCTGCCACCGCGGAAGGCATAAGTAGTCCTTATGTAAGGGCACCCCGTCTTGAACTGCAAGGTGAGGAGGCAGCAAGAATTAAAAAGATCATTGAAGAGGGCAGAAGCAACCGCCCGGCACTAGATTAACACCATACATCAAGCTATGATTGTAGAAACATCAAAAGAAAATATGGAGATAAGGATTCAGAGGGCTACGGAAGCTTATCAGTTCCTTAAGAATACGACCATAAAAGAACGGGCGGCGTTTATGAATGCTGTTGCCGATCAGATTGAAGCTTTAGGAGAAGAACTTTTGACAACGGCTCATGCTGAAACTTCATTGCCTTTGGCAAGACTCACGGGTGAAAAAGCCAGAACAACAGGACAGTGGAGGGCTTATGCAAAAGCAGTAGCCAGTGGAATATATGGAGAACCCCGAATTGATCTTGCAAAAGCTGACAAACAAAAAGGAGACTTAAGAAAATATAATATAGGCATTGGACCTGTAGTGGTTTTTGGAGCCAGTAATTTTCCATTTGCCTTTTCTACGGCTGGAGGTGATACCGCAAGTGCTATAGGAGCAGGTTGTCCTGTGATTGTAAAGGCTCATCCTGCACATCCTCAAACCTCTCAAATAATGGCTGATGCTATAACAGCTGTTGTAGAACAATTCGGATGGCCGGAGGGAGTCTTTAGTCATATTACCGGAGCCTCTCATGAGATCGGTACTTATTTAACCCAGCATAAAGATATTCATGCTGTAGCATTTACAGGGTCATTCGGTGGAGGAAAAGCCTTATTTGATATCGCTAACCGCCGCGAAAATCCCATTCCGGTATTTGCAGAAATGGGAAGTATCAATCCTGTATTTGCCTTTGAACATATACTGGAAAATAAGGCAGAAGAGCTGGCAAAAGAATATGCATCCTCTTTAACACTGGGTGTTGGGCAGTTTTGTACCAATCCGGGAGTATTTGTTGCTTTAAAAGGTGAAAATCTTACCCGGTTTATTGCCGCATTAAAAAATGAAATTCAGGAAATCAACCCTGTGAATATGCTGCACAAAGGTATTTTTGAAAACTTCGAAAAACTGAAAAGTATCGCTGCTGTACAGCCGGGAGTGGAGGTCATTGCAAAAGCAACTACAGAAGTCAATCAATGGGAGGGGCGCGCTATGGTTACGGAAACTACAGCTCAGCATTTTATTCAAAATAGTATATTAAGTGAAGAAGTTTTCGGGCCATTTGGTATTATTGTAGCTTGTGAAACTCCTGAAGAAATATTGCAGATTGCCCAGGCATTGAAAGGACAGTTAACCATAACCGTAGCAGCTACAGATGAAGATGTACGTCTAAATATCAAATTAATTGATATTCTGAAGGATAAATGTGGCAGGCTTTTATTCAACGGAATGCCTACAGGGGTAGAAGTGGTTTATGCCATGCAGCATGGAGGTCCTTTTCCATCTACTACAGATTCCCGTTTTACATCCGTAGGACCGGATGCCGTCAAACGGTTTGTTCGCCCCATTTCATTTCAGAACTGGCCGGACGAGTTTTTACCGGAAGAACTGAAAGATGAAAATCCGCTACAAATCAGCAGAATAGTTGATGGAGAAGTAAATTCAGGATCATTAAAATTGCAAACAACATGAACAGAACATTTTTTTGTATAGATTCCCATACCTGCGGCTGCCCTGTGCGTCTTGTTGCAGGTGGAGGACCTATTTTAAAGGGAAACTCCATGATGGAGCGCCGGCTTCACTTTATGAAGGAATACGACTGGATCCGCAAAGGACTTATGTTTGAACCCAGAGGACACGACATGATGAGTGGAAGTATTCTGTATCCTCCCATTGACGAAAATAATGATATCGGGGTTTTATATATTGAAACCAGCGGATGCCTTCCTATGTGTGGACATGGCACTATCGGTACTGTAACCATAGCCATAGAAGAAGGCTTGGTAATTCCGAAAATTCCCGGAAAACTACGCCTTGAAACCCCTGCAGGACTTATTCTCATAGACTATGTGCAAGAAGGAAAAAAAGTAAAATCTGTAAAGCTGACAAATGTAAAATCTTTCCTGTATGCTGAAAATCTGGAAGTGGAATGCCCGGATCTTGGATTAATACGCGCAGATGTTGCTTATGGCGGAAACTTTTACGCTATTATCGACCCTCAGGAAAATTTCAGAGATATTTCTGATTTTACAGCCAGCCAGCTTATTTATTACGGGAAAATGATCCGAAAATTACTCAATGAGAAGTATCAATTTATCCATCCTGAAAACGAACATATTACCGGATTAAGCCACATCCAATGGACAGGTCAGCCTACCGATCCTAAAGCCAGCGGACGTAACGCAGTTTTAGTGGGCGAAAATGCTTTAGACCGCTCACCTTGTGGCACCGGAACTTCGGCAAGAATAGCCCAGTGGTATGCTCAAGGAAAATTGAAAGAAGGAGAAGAATTTATCCATGAAAGCTATATCGGTTCTCAGTTTATCGGAAGAATTGAAGGAACAGCCACTGTTGACGAAAAACCGGCTATTATACCATCAGTTGAGGGCTGGGCAAGAATTACCGGTTATAATCAGATTATTATTGATGATGAAGATCCTTACTGGCAGGGATTTCAGGTTATGTAAACAAACGTATGACACAGAATAAAGGAAAAGCACTTATTATCGGTGCAGGTATCGCAGGATTAAGTTCGGCCTACTATCTCGTACAGAAAGGCTGGCAGGTAGAAATCCTGGAACAGAATAATCTTTCCAATAATTGCTCCTATGGCAATGCAGGAATGATTGTTCCCAGTCATTTTACTCCATTGGCAGCTCCGGGAGTGGTTGCCCAGGGAATACGCTGGATGTTTGACAGCAAAAGTCCGTTTTATGTCAGGCCTTCTCTCAATTCCAAACTGATATCATGGGGATTAAAGTTTTTAAAACATTCCAACCAGCAGCATGTGGATCGCTCGGCAGCAGCAATCCGGGATCTTAATCTGGCCAGTAGTGCACTTTACAATGAAATTGCTCAAAAAGAGGAATTTGACTTTGAGCTTAACCAGAACGGTATTTTAATGCTCTATAAAACTGAGAAAGTAGCAGAAGAAGAAACAGAACTTGCCCACAAAGCCATTAATTTAGGATTAGCAGTTGATATTCTGGATCAGAAAGGAATTCAGGAACTGGAGCCCAACACAAAACTGGATGTTATCGGAGGAATCAATTACAAATGTGATGGGCATATGAACCCGATGAAACTGATGAAGCAAATGATCTCTTACCTTACAAGTAATGGTGTCATTTTCCATACTCAGCATAGAGTAACAGGCATCGAAACTTCCGGAAGCTATATTAAAGCAGTGATAGCAAATAACAGCCGATTCACCGCAGACCGGTTTGTAATGACAGGAGGCTCATTTTTACCTGAATTGGCCCAAAAAGCAGGTATTAAAATCCATTTAATGCCGGGGAAGGGGTATTCATTCATGCATAGGCCCGTAAATCCTGTCAATACAATGGAACATGCAGCCTTATTATTGGAGGCAAGAGTAGCGGTAACCCCTATGGGTGGGCAAATCCGCTTTGGTGGTACTATGGAACTGGCTTCCCATCAGGATAAAATTAATATAAAAAGAGTGGAAGGAATTGTTGGGTCTATCCCTCAATATCTTCCTGATTTTCAAGTGGAATTACCTAAACAATCTGACATTTGGTTTGGGTACAGACCTTGTGCTCCGGATGGACTTCCTTATTTAGGACAATCTTCCCAATTGAAAAACTTGATTATCGCAGGCGGCGGTGGAATGATGGGTTTAAGTTTAGGACCCATTTTTGGAAAAACAGTTTCAGAACTTGCCAATGACCAAAAGCCAACGGTTGAGATAAAGATATTCAACCCTGAAAGATTTAGTTAAAAAAACATCACATAACACACAAAATTACTATTTGAACCTGTTTAAACTTTTTTAAAGAAAGAGTTCCAGAAAATTAGCAATCATGGAATAAGCATTATCCCACAGAACTTATGATAAAGGATGGCAAAGTTGTAGACAAAAGCATGAGAGGTATTGACTATCAAAATTTACAGACAAGTTAAAATCATTCTAGATCCAATTAAATTAGGTTGATTAAGCCCGAAACAATTGGATTATTCAAATAATTTATTAACAAACAAATCCAAAAAATCATGAAAATTAAATCAGTATTATTTATGTTCCTATTTCCAATAATAGGTTTTGCTCAAGAAAATAGACCTCATGAGTGTAAAGCAGATGAAATGATGAAAAAACATTTTGAACTGCACCCGGAATCTAAGGCTGAATATGAAAATTTTGAGAAATACACCCAAGATTTCATAAAAAAAATGGGATCAAACAAAAATTCATTGAATAATAGGATCAACAATCCAACCTACATCATCCCTGTGGTTTTTCATGTTTATGGAGAATCTCAAAGTAATGTAAAAGTAAATTACCAAAAAGTAGTTGACTTACTGGAACAAATCAACTTAAATTTCAATGGAATCAATACTGATTCAAATACTGTTGATCCTGATTTCCAATCTATCAGAGGAGCATTAAGTGTTGAATTTCGATTAGCTAAAATTGATCCAACTGGAAAAGCAACAAGCGGAGTGATTTTTCATCCTTTCAAAGGTGGATATGGCAATGGAGGTGGATATGATGCAGAAATTGGCGCAGATGCATGGGATAATACAAAGTATATGAATGTGTATATACAAAATGATCTATATTCTAATAAAGATTTATATCAATCAGGAGTTGCCTGGTATCCGGATTCATACATGACTTCAGTAAATACAGCCAGAGTTGTTTATAATGGACGTTATATTTTTAATGCTGCAGGAACAGTGGCTTCAAACGAGTTTTCTGATACATTTACTCACGAATTTGGGCATTGGTTAAATCTTCAGCACACGTTTAATGTTCCATGTTCAACTGCAAACCCAACTAATGATGGTGATGGAGTTGCTGACACACCTGTAGAAAATAATTCTTCCGGATTAGGATGTACAACTGGTAACAATTGTCTTGGACAAAAAGTGAACGTTGAAAACTATATGGGATACAACGGTTCTTCAGGTTGTTATAAAATGTTTACCAATGGACAAATTTACAGAATGCTAGCAGCATTAAATCATCCTTCGCGAATAAATTTATGGCAATCTGCCAACTTAGCCGCAACCGGAGTTGCCAATACTCCACCTAAATTAACCCTTAGCAACAGTACATTTACAGAGAACTTAAACAATAATGGAGCCGTGTCATTAGATGGAACAGTAGCATCTGTCCCTACATCAACCATTACCCTAAACGGAGCAACATTTGCCGTACCAAATGGAACAACTCTTACTGCAGGAACACATTTCACTTCTTCATTACCAGCAGGACTAACAGCAACTATAGCAGTTACAAGCCCTACTACTGCTACACTTACCATAAATGGTGCGGCAACCAGTCATCCTAAAAGTCAGGTCCTGAATTCATCAATTACGTTCCTAGATCGGGCTATAACAGGAGGCGTAACTTCATTAGGATCAACTACAGCTTTGGCATTAACTTTTTCTTACAAAAATCCCTATAAAATAGTTACAGGAACTCCTCTGGAAAGTTATGCCAACCCAACAGCAACAACAGTAACAACCAACTCCGGGGCAACTTGGAAATATTTTATCATTAACCCGGAGCTTAGTGATGATGCAGGGTATGGCGCTTGGTACTATGGCGCAAATCAATTAAAATTTGAAACCTATTGGAAAGGATTAGTATGTGGGGTAGGGACAAGAAATATTAGTTTAATTCCTGCTTGCACCACTATAACTAATGCAAATAATATAGGTTACCCAATTGGTACTCCTGGACAACTTGACGTGTACACCCCTACATACACTAACTGGTCTGGCCAAACCGCTTATGTTGGTTTTAGAAACCAATTCGAAGGCTACAATATTAACGGCTATTTCAAACTGATTGTTGGGACCAATGGTTCAGGTTATTCTGTAACTGAGTTTGGATACAATACACAACCATATGGCAATATTACAACGCCTTGTGCATTATCATTATCCACTGCAGACGTTGATACAACAAACTCAGAAACATCCATCTATCCAAATCCAGTTTCTGATGTATTGAATATTAAAACAAAAGGGAAAATTAAGTCAATTTCTGTTCATGATATGTTTGGAAGAAAAATGAATGCTAAAGTTATCGGTGATAAGGTTGATGTTAAACACTTCCTAAGCGGAACTTATTTAATTGATATTGAAACATCTTTAGGAAAATCTTCCCAAAAATTCATTAAAAAATAGGATCAAACGCTATATCGATACAATATGATCATTAGTAAAAGGTTTTATTTTAACTGTATGTATTTTTGAAATGGTACAGGATTAAGATGGGATTAAGCCTTGGCCCAATCTTTGGAAAAACAGTCTCCGAAATTGCAGAGGAACAGAAACCATCTGTTGATATCAACATTTTTAACCCTGAACGATTCAGTTAATCAAAAACATCATTTACAAAATTATAGATATGAAAACACTCACTTTTTTGGCAATCAGCACTTTGAAGATTGTATTTCTGCTTTGTTTCCTGTTTTGTTATTCCTGTGAAACCAAAGAGTTGGCCACTTTAGCACCAGATGGTCAACCGCTTGTGAATTCAGAAGTTATTTCCAAAAATTCTTTAACAAGCGGGCAAAAGGAATATACCTTTTCTCCGGCCGCCGGAGATAAAAGAAGCTATTATATCTCTCTGCCGGCCAATTATTCCAGTACAAAAAAATACCGTGTTCTATTTATTTTTGCAGGAACCGATTCAACAGGGAAAGAAATGTATGAATGGCTGGGAAAGGGTTGGAATGCCAATACACCCGGGTTGGAAAAACTGATGGATAATACCATTTTTGTCTACCCTGACCAGAAGTATAACTGGGGAAACGACAAAGGCTGGGCACTAGGAAATTATGCTGCTCCTTTTGACGGGATGCACGATATTCAGTTTACCAAAGAACTTCTTGAACTCATTAAGAATACGTATTCAGTTGATAACAACCGTATTTTCGCGACAGGCCATTCCTGGGGAGGTGATATGGCCAATGTTACAGCTTATTTTCTGAAAGGGGTATTCAAAGCCATTGCTCCGGTTGCCTCCAACAGACCTTATTGGTTTGAAAATAATGGAAGTTATATTAATGAGCCCAATTATCTGGGAAATACAGCAGTCTGGATCTTCTTTGGACTGGATGATGACCATTTTGGAAGCAATAGTATTGACGGTGATTTCGGAATACAGCAAGCTGATTTTTGGATATTGAAAAATGGAGGAGACCAGAATCAATACACCACAAATACCATTGGAAATCAAGGAGATATTACCGAAACCTATTCCGGAACGTCTCAGGTAAAGCTTACCTTATACCAGGGTGGACAATACTCTGGTGGTGGGGGTCTTCTGGGGCATCAGCCTCCCGACTATTATTTTAAAGCAGTAACAGATTGGTTTAAAACTTTTTAAATAAACTAGTAACGAAATACTATTGTAAAAACAGTAGAATGATGAAGATGATATTCATGGGGTAAATATGGATTGGGCTTAATTTTTAAGCCCATTTTTTTTTCATTAATATGATCTATTTTGCTAGCAGTTCTTAGTTTATTTACTTATTTTTATTCATTCATTTCAAATTATATGACACCGTATTCTTATGTATTATAAAAACGATACAATCATCATCCGTGAATTTACACCTCAGGAATTTACTTTGTTCCTCGATCTGTTTGAAGATGAAAATGTTACCCGATACCTGCCCTATAAAACACCTGAAGAATATAAAGAAATGTTTGAAAAGGCATTATCAGACTATAAAGAAGGACCTTTCAGCAGATGGGGAATATTCAATGTACAAAACAATGATTTTGTAGGGATGTGCCTGGCCAGAGTTTTCCTTGATCATCCGGAGCAGATAGAAATAGGGTATACTTTAGCCGAAAATTATTGGGGCAAAGGCCTTGGAACCACAGTATGCAAAGCACTTGTGGAACATTGTCTGTCCTTAAACCAACAGAAAGACATTGTTGCGGTAACCGATCTCGCTAATATAGGATCTCAAAAAGTTCTTATAAAAAGCGGTTTTCAAAGAATCGAAAATTTGCAACGAGAGGATAGGGTACTGGCTTATTTTGTTTTACAGGAAAACTAACCAGAGTGTAATAAACCATCCTGTCAAATCGAAGATTTGCCACCCCTCCGGAGGAGGGGAATGTTCAGTCCTTCAATTATACTATTTTTAAAAATCAAGATTTTCTTAAGCTTAAATAAACTTCTCAACAGGCTGTTTACGGCTTGTCTTACACTTAAGTGTTAAAAAAAAATACTTTTGTGGTAATCTCTTAATGGTTTATATTGATTCAATATGGTATTGAGAAACACAAACCTTATAGGTTTCTAAAACCTATAAGGTTTATAAATACTTGTAATACTTTAGCAATCTTTTAATTTCCTTAAACTTAAGTGAACTTTTCGACAGCTTATTTTCTAAAACCTATAAGGGTTGAAATTGATAGCAACCTGAAACACTCAGTCAGGCTATCTCTTTTATCACTTAATTATAAACCAGTTTCTGATTAGATTTCATTTATCAGATAATTTGTTATAACTTGCAGGAATTATGATGTCGAAACGTTGCAAATACGCACTGAAAGCAATGGTCAGATTAGCAAGAAATTACAATCAAGGCTTTCTGCCCACTTCCGTTATTGCATTGGATGAGAACATTCCCAAGAAATTTCTCGAACAAATTCTTCTTGAACTTAAAAGAGCTAAGCTCGTTAACAGCAAACAGGGAAAAGTTGGAGGATATTATTTGCTTAAATCCCCTGATGAAGTTTCATTAGCAGACATTTACCGTATTTTTGATGGGCCTATCGCTCTTACTCCTTGTGTATCTTTAAACTTCTACGAAGCATGCGATGACTGCGTAGATGAAGCTACCTGCTATCTTAGAAATGAACTTATTATCGTTCGTGAAAAAACCAGAAATAGCATGATGGAGGCCACTCTCACTAAGTTTATCAACAAAGATTAATTTTTTTTCATTTAAATTCTACTAATTTGATAGGAGTTATAGAATTTTATATATATTTGCAATAATTAATTTCAATTGGATATGGAAAACAATCTGAAAAAAGAATTTGATCAACTTCTGAAAGAGATCCCTGTGGCTTCTTTCCAAAATAGCGGTCTTCAAATTCTGGCAGAAAGATTCCCTGAGAAGGTTATTTTTTCGACCAGTTTCAGCTATGAAGATCAGGTCATCACGCATCTGATAAAAGATCTGGAGGTAGAGATCTTTACATTGGATACAGGAAGGCTTTTTGAACAGACCTATGAAACCTGGACTAATACAAGAGCATTTTTCAAAAAGAATATCAAAGTCTATTATCCGGATACGGAAGAAATAAGGTCTTTTGTTTCAGAAAACGGACCTGACTCATTTTATCAATCAGTAGAACATAGGAAGATGTGCTGTACAATCCGGAAAGTACATCCTTTAAAAAAAGCATTGGAAGGTTACAAAGTATGGATCACAGGACTTCGGTCAGAGCATTCTGCCAACAGACAGCATATGCCGCAGCTGGAATGGGACCCGGATAATAAGATTATCAAATTTCATCCGCTTCTCAATTGGACCTCAGAACAGGTGACAGACTATGTAAAAACACATCATTTACCTTATAATCCTCTTCACAAAAAAGGATTTGTAAGCATAGGATGTGAGCCCTGTACAAGAGCCATTAAAGAAGGAGAAGATTTCAGAGCAGGTCGCTGGTGGTGGGAAGATGCCAACAAAAAAGAATGCGGTTTACATATTCATCAATAAAAAAGAAAAAATGTCAATACATCATTTAAATTATCTGGATCAGCTGGAGTCCGAATCGATCTATATATTAAGAGAAGTGGCAGGACAGTTTGAACGCCCTGCCTTATTATTCAGCGGAGGAAAAGACAGTATTGTACTGGCTCACCTGGCAAGAAAAGCTTTTATACACGGAAAGATCCCGTTTACATTTGTACATGTTGATACCGGACATAATTTTCCGGAGGTATTGGAATTTCGGGATCAGCTGGTAGCGCAGCTGGATGTTAATTTAGTGGCAAGAAAAGTGGAAGATACGATACAACGTAAAAAACTCACTGAGGCTAAAGGTAAATTCCCCAGCAGAAACTGGCTGCAGACCTATACTTTGCTGGATACCATTGAAGAATTTGAATTTGATGCCTGTATCGGAGGAGCAAGGAGGGATGAAGAAAAAGCCCGCGCTAAAGAAAGAATATTCTCTGTCCGTGATGAATTTGGGCAATGGGATCCCAAACTTCAGCGTCCTGAACTATGGAACATCTTTAACGGAAAAATCCATAAAGGAGAAAATGTAAGGGTTTTTCCCATCAGTAACTGGACAGAACTCGATATTTGGAACTATATCCGAAGAGAAAAAATTGAACTGCCTTCTATTTATTTTTCGCACGAAAGAGAAGTGGTAGACTTTAACGGACAGTGGCTTGCAAACTCTTTACATGTCTTTTTAGAACCAGAAGATGTAGTAACAACAAAAAAGATCCGGTACAGAACCGTAGGAGATATGACGTGTACTGCTGCAGTGGAATCTAAGGCCGAAACTATTGACGCCGTAATCGAAGAGATTGTTGCGACCAGAATTTCAGAACGTGGAGAAACCCGTATTGATGACAGGGTAACAGAAGCCGCAATGGAAGACCGGAAAAAAGGAGGCTATTTCTAATTGATGATAAAAGAGAATTGATCAATAATTTATGGAAGACACTCTCGATCAATTATTATTTATCACGTATTATTTATAATTAAATCAGATGGATATATTAAGATTTATAACAGCAGGAAGCGTAGATGACGGTAAAAGTACCCTGATCGGAAGACTGCTCTACGATAGTAAAAGTATTTTACAGGATCAGCTTGAAGTACTTGAAAAACATTCTAAAAACAAAAATGAAGACGGGGTAGATCTTGCGCTTTTAACAGACGGTTTACGTGCAGAAAGAGAGCAGGGAATCACTATTGATGTGGCTTACCGCTATTTTTCAACCCCAAAGAGAAAATTTATTATTGCTGATGCTCCCGGCCATGTGCAGTATACCCGGAATATGATTACCGGAGCATCCAATTCCGATTTGATGGTTATTCTTATCGATGCCCGTAAAGGAGTGATCGAACAGACGAGAAGACATTCTATCATCGCATCATTACTAAAACTGAAAAAAGTAGCAGTAGCCATCAATAAAATGGATATGGTAGATTATTCTGAAGATGTTTTTGATGCAATAAAGTCCGACTATTCAAAAATTGCCGATAATCTGGGACTGAATGATGTCAGCTATTTCCCTATTTCAGCATTGAAAGGAGATAATATCGTTTCAAAATCTTCCAGAACAGATTGGTACGATGGGAATTCTCTACTGGATTATCTGGAACAGGTAACCCTGCATGAAGAACTGAATACCGGGAACCGTTTCCAGGTTCAGTATGTGATCAGACCTCAAACAGAGGAACTGCATGATTACAGAGGCTACGCAGGGCAGATCATCAGTGGGAAATTTACAAAAGGAGACAAGATTCATATTCTTCCGGCAGGCCTGATCACTGAAATCTCTAAAATTGAGATCAACGGAGAGGAACAAGGGGAAGCGGTTGAAGGGCAGCCTGCCGTTATCCATACTACCCACGATTTAGATATCAGCAGAGGAGATATTTTTGCTACCGAAGAACAGCTTCCGAATACAGAAAAAGATCTGGAAGTTCTCTTATGCTGGCTGGATCAGAAGCCGCTGCAACCGGGGAATAAATATGTATTGCAACAAAACAGCAGGCTGGTAAAGGCTGTGGTAAAAGAGGTAGACTACAAGATTAATGTTAATACCCTTACTCAGGAAAAGACAGATACAGAGATCAGGCTTAATGAAATTGTGAAAGTGACACTCCGGACAGCACAGCCTTTGGTCTATGACAGTTTTATCAATAATAAAAAAACAGGATCTGCAATTTTAGTGGATGAAACATCCAATTCTACCGTTGCGGCCTGTATAATTCAATAAAAAAATGGCAACCCACGATAATTTAATCAAAAGAATTCATCAAAGTAAACAAAATACGACTCATGAATTCTTTGATAAAACAAAAACCAAAGCTTTCGTTAAAGATTTGTATCAGGTGCTTTTTCTTCCCCAAAGAATCGACACCGAGGATCAGTTGAAAAAGAGCTTTGCAGCTTTGCATGACAGCCTTTTTAATATGATCATTACAATAACGGGAAGTGAAAAAGAAGCGGAAACTAATGTGAATACATTCTTTGAGGTTTTGCCTGAACTTTATGATCAGCTGGTACTGGATGCACGGTCTATCCTGCAATTTGATCCTGCAGCAGAGTCTATAGAAGAAATATACCTTGCGTATCCCGGATTTTTTGCCACCTATGTATATCGTATTTCCCATCAGCTATGGAATCAGAAGGTTAGGATACTGCCACGTGTCATTTCAGAATATGCCCACAGTAAAACAGGGATTGATATTCATCCAGGGGCCATCATTGGGAAATCATTTTTTATAGATCATGGAACAGGGATCGTCATTGGAGAAACTACGGTCATTGGAAATCATGTCAAGATATATCAGGGAGTCACCCTTGGAGCTTTGAATGTTTCCAAAGAAAAAGCCAATCAGAAAAGACACCCCAATATTGAAGATCATGTGATTATTTATTCGGGAGCCACTATTTTAGGAGGAAGTACAACCATTGGCAGAGAAAGTATTATTGGAGGAAATGTCTGGATCACACAGGATGTTCCGTCTCATTCTCTGGTTTATCATAAAAGTGAAATCAAAATAAAGGATAACAGTTCATTACCGGAATCATTAACCTTTGTTATATAAAACAGAAAACAAAAAATTATATTGGATATGAAATTTCAGAATACACTGGAAACGATTGGGAATACGCCTGTCGTAAAAATTAATAAGCTTTTCAATTCGGATCATGAAATCTGGATTAAACTAGAAAAAAGCAATCCCGGAGGAAGCATTAAAGACAGAATTGCATTGGCTATGATTGAAGATGCAGAAGCCAAAGGATTATTAAACCAGGACAGCATCATTATAGAGCCGACAAGTGGAAATACAGGAATCGGCCTTGCATTGGTTGCTGCAGTAAAAGGCTACAAGCTTATTCTTGTAATGCCTGACAGCATGAGTATTGAAAGACGCAAAATCATGGAAGCTTATGGTGCCCAGTTTGTGCTTACTCCAAGGGAAAAAGGAATGAAAGGGGCTATTGAAAAAGCCAACGAACTGGCAGAGGAAACCCCCAATTCATGGATTCCAAGACAGTTTGATAATCCAGCCAATGTAAATATCCATACAGAAACTACAGCTCAGGAAATTTTAAAAGACTTCCCTGACGGCCTGGATTATATTATTACAGGAGTAGGAACCGGAGGACATATCACCGGCATTGCAAAAGTGGTAAAAGAAGCCTATCCCAATGTAAAAGTATTCGCTGTAGAGCCGGAATTATCTCCTGTATTAAGTGGAGGAAGTCCTGCACCACATCCTTTACAGGGCTTAGGAGCCGGATTTGTACCCGCCATATTAGATATTAGTCTTCTGGACGGAGTGATTACCGTTGGTAAAGAAGAAGCCTATGAATATGCAATCAATGCAGCAAAAAAAGAAGGCCTTTTCGTAGGCGTCTCTACCGGAGCTGCTTTAGCTGCTATAGCAAAACATTTACCTGAAATACAGTCTAACGCTAAAATCCTTACCATCAACTACGATACCGGAGAAAGGTATCTGTCTGTAGAAGGACTCTTCTAAAATCCCCAACTAACACCGACTTTCAATGAAAACAATTATAAAATCACCAAAGGTTTACCTTATCGGTGCAGGGCCTGGCAACCCTGAACTGATTACCGTAAAAGCCGTAAAAACCATTGCCAAGGCGGATGTCATTTTATGCGACCGTCTTGTAAGTCCCGAGATTCTGGAAACTTACGTCAATGAAAATACAGAAGTCATCTACGTAGGCAAAGAATGTAGTAAAAATGCATCTACTCCTCAGACTCATATCAATACCCTGATGGTTGATTATGCTCTTCAGAATAAAACAGTTGTAAGGCTTAAAGGAGGAGATGTATCCATATTCTCCAATATTCTGGATGAACTGCAGGTTTTAAAAAAACACCATATTCCCTATGAGATCATCCCTGGAATTACAGCCGCTTTAGGAGCAGCAGCATTTGCAGGGATGCCTCTGACAGCAAGAGGATATTCAACATCTGTCCGATTTCTGACCTATTATAAATCTGAAATTCTTACTGAAGAATATTGGAAAGAATTGGCTGTTACCAATGATACTCTTGTTTTTTATATGTCTAAAGGAAATCTTACAGATCTTGTAGAAAAGCTGAAACAGCTTGAAATTTCTAAAGACAAAAAAATAGCAGTTATCGAGCAGGCTACTACACCTTATCAAAAAGTGTATACCTCTTCATTTGATGATTTTAATGAAACTTTTGGAAATAAAAATTTTGCTTCACCTTCGCTGGTGATCATTGGTAAAATAGTACATCTTCATGAAGAATTCTCCTGGTTGGAAAATGCAGAACAGGAAGGTTTATATTTTAAATCGGTGGAAAACGGAAGTCTTATATCAAAAACTCAAAATTTCTTTGAATATGCTGTCTGAAACTAAACTGAACGTCCTTAAAAAGATCTCCGGTGATTTTTCCAGAGATGAAGCCATCTGGGCAAGTGGCTATTTGGCAGGTATTGCCGGTGGATCTTCACTCACGGCTACCTTACCACCTTTATCAACTGATGCTAACCATCAGAATACTGTAAAAAAGATAACCTTAGCGTATGGTACGGAAACCGGAAACAGTAAAAAGCTGGCGACCGGTTTAGCGGGAATTATCAAGAAAAAGGGAATTCAGGTTAAACTGGCAGACCTTTCCCAGTATAAACCAAAAGATCTGAGTAAAGAAGAATTTTTCTTTGTTATTATCAGTACACAGGGAGAAGGAGAACCGCCTCTTCTTGCAAAGAAATTTTACGATTATATCCATGAGAATGAAATCAATCTCACCGATCTGAAATTTGGGGTTTTAGCCCTGGGTGACAGCAGCTATCCTCAGTTTTGCAAAACTGGCGAAGAAGTAGATTACCGTTTTGAAATATTAGGAGGGCAACGTATCATTCCCTTGAAAAGATGTGATATAGACTATGAGCAGGAAGCCGCCCATTGGATAGAACAGGTATTTGAAACTGTGAATAAAACTTCCGATAACCTGTCAAAGAACAGCTCTGCTCCCAAAATATCATCAGGAAGAAAGAAATACCGGGGAACGGTTTCTTCTCTGATCAATCTGAATGATATTACTTCTGAAAAAGAAACCTATCATATTGAGATAGAAACAGATGAACCGCTTGTATATCAACCGGGTGCTGCACTGGGTATTATCCCTTTCAATTCAAAATCAGTGGTTGAGGAAATTATCAGCCTCACAGGGATTGATCCTAAAAAGAACATTGAAACCGCAAAAGTAACGGACAGTGTAGAACAACTCCTCAGCAAACACCTTAATATCAGCTATCTCTTAAAAAATGTAGTCAGCCAATATGCAAAGATCACAGGGCATTCTATTCCTGAAGTACGTTTAAGTCTTCTTGATCTTTTGAGAATTTATCCTGTGAAAACAGCTGAAGAATTTGAAGAAATCATTCAGATCTTAACAGGTCAGGCGCCGCGTCTGTATTCCATATCTTCTTCTTTGGAGGCTCATGGTGAAAATGAAATTCATATCACCGTTGCCAAATCGGAATTCCTTGTTGACCATCAGAAACACAGTGGTTTGTGCAGTGGGTTTCTAAGTGGGTTTACTGAAGGAGAGATTGTAGATTTCTATATTCAGGATGCCGGCCATTTCAGATTACCTGACGCCGATAAAGATATTATTATGATTGGCCCCGGAACCGGCATTGCTCCTTTCAGATCATTCCTTTGGGAACGGGATGCTATAGGTGCAGAAGGTAGAAACTGGCTCTTTTTCGGAGACCGGAATTTTGTATCAGACTTCATTTATCAGTCTGAACTTCAGGACTTCCTGAAAACAGGCAGTCTCACTCATTTAGACCTTGCTTTTTCCCGGGATACAGCCGAAAAAATCTATGTACAGCACAAATTGGAGCAAAAAGCCCAGGAGGTTTTCCATTGGCTTGAGGGCGGTGCCTCTGTGTATGTATGTGGCGCTAAAGAACCTATGAGTAGAGATGTGCAAGAAACACTCCTCAATATCATTCAACGTGAGGGAAAACGAAGTAAAGAACAGGCTATTCATTATCTGGAAGACATGGAACTGAGTGGCAGATATGCCAAGGATGTTTATTAAACTGTGATGGACAATTAAAAGAAACAATTATGAGCAATAAAGATAACCTTTCACCGGTAGAAAGAATTAAAACCGGGAGTAACGGCCTTAGGGGAACATTAAAGGAAAGCCTTTCCGATGATTTTACAGGCGCCATCAGAGAAGATGATCAGACCCTGATCAAGTTTCATGGTATGTATCAGCAGGATGACAGAGACAGAAGGGAAGAGAGGGTTTCTAAAAAACTGGAATGGCTGTATTCTTATATGATAAGATTAAGACTTCCCGGGGGATTTTTAACTTCAGATCAATGGATAGGATTGAATGAAACAGCAGAAGATCATTCTACCGGAACCATAAAAATTACAACAAGGCAGACCATCCAGCTGCATGGTATTTTAAAGTCACATTTAAAACCAACCATTCAGAGTTTCAATCTGCAGCATCTTGATTCTATCGCAGCCTGCGGAGATGTCAACAGGAATGTAACGTGTACCGCCAATCCTTCTGAATCACCGCTACACCAGGAGGCTTATGAGCTGGCCGGCAAGATCAGTGAAATGTGCCTTCCGAAGACTCAGTCTTATTATGATATCTGGATTGATGATGAGCTTATTGTAGATCGAAAAGCTGAAGAAGATCCACTGTATCAGGATAGATATCTTCCCAGAAAACTGAAAATAGGAATTGCAGTTCCTCCGAATAATGATGTGGATGTTTTCATCAATGATATCGCCTTGATTGCCATTATTGAGAACAATACAATTGTTGGCTATAATATTGCTGCCGGAGGAGGATTGGGGGCTACTCACGGAAACGAAGCTACCTATGCCCGTCTTGCTTCTGTTCTTGGTTTTGTAGATACTGAGGAAAAAGTACTGCAGGCGGTCTATGAAATTATCACAGTACAAAGAGACTTCGGAAACAGAAGCGACAGAAAATTGTCAAGATTAAAATATACAATTGACAAACTTGGAATTGACCAGTACAGGTCCGAAGTTGAGAAAAGAACAGGATTTAGCTTTGAGCCAGCCAGAGAATTTAAGTTTGAACAGAGAAAAGACCGCTACGGCTGGATTCAAAATCATGAAGGGAAATGGTTTTATACTTTGTTTGTAGAACATGGCCGCGTTTTAGATACCCAGGAATATCCTTTAAAGTCAGGGTTATTAAAAATAGCCCAAACCGGGAAACTTAATTTCCGTTTCAGCTGTAACCAAAACCTTATTCTTGCTGACATCAATGAGGAGGATAAAATTGAAATTGAAAGCCTTCTTCAAGAATATGGGATTTCAGATTATACTGATCAGGCAAGTGCCCTTCGTAAAAATTCTGTTGCCTGTGTAGCCTTAAATACCTGTTCACTGGCCTTAGCGGAAGCACAGCGTTATCTGCCTTCTTTAGTAACTAAAATAGAGCCTATCCTTGAAAGACATGGACTTTTACAGGAAGACATCACCATCCGTATGACGGGATGCCCCAATGGCTGTGGAAGATCTCCTAATGCGGAAATCGGATTTGTAGGGACTGCTTATGGTAAGTATAATCTTCATATTGGAGGGGATAGATTGGGAATGCGCCTTAATACAAAATTTAAAGAGAATATTGGCGAAGAAGAGATTCTTACTACTTTGGATGAACTTTTCGGGATCTATGTAAACAAAAAACATACAGAAGAAACATTTGGTGATTTTTCGTACCGCTACTTACAAACTTTACATTGAAAATAATAGTATGCATCTTACTCAAAACCACAAATTATATTGTTGTCAACCACCCCGTCAAATCTTTGATTTGCCACCCCTCCGGAGGAGGGGAATATACCGTACCTAAATTGGAATATTCAGGAAAATGAGAGATTTTCAGAAGGCTTAGGTGGACCTTTTACACGGCATTATCGTACACGTACTTAAGTGAACTCAAATGTTTATATATAATCTTTTGTCTCTTTTTTGGCTGAAAGCCCCTTAGGCTCAAGCATTCTTTATTAAAAAAACTAAAATTGAAAATATGACTAGCCTTTTTTATGACCGGAAAAAACTAAACCAACAATTTCTTCTTTTAGGCGAACGAATGTGTATGTGTTGTTGATTTTCAAATCCCAATACTAATCAGGCTGTTTTTAAACTTTTATAATGTAGTCAACCACCCCGTCAAACCTCTGGTTTGTCACCCCTTCGTAGGAGGGAAATATACCGTACCTAAATTGGAATGTTTAGGAAAATCGGAGATTTTCAAAAAAGTAAGTGTACTTCTTATACACGAAAATTTTCACTTGAAAATAACTAAAGTGTTTAAGTCTTTGTGGTAAAAAATATGGTGTTTTATTAAAAAAGTTCAGACAGCTTCATTCTCAACCTAAAAAATGAAGAAAAATGAAAAACAAAAAACAAGGAACCTTTCTGCCAAAAGCAGGTATTATTGCCTTTACATTTCTATTTTTTAACCTGGCAGAAGCACAGCAGCAGCTTATTGAATTAAGCGGAATGATCAAAAATACCGGTACAAAAAAAGGGATTGATTCGGTAAAGGTACAGATAGAAAATACGGAAGACACAGCACTAACGGATCAGCTGGGTAATTTTAAGATAAGAACAAGAGTTACCATCCCATTCCGATTGGTGATTAATAAAGACGGCTTTAGCAGTCAAACGGTTGAAGTTCTTTCTTCTTCCAATAAAATAACCATCGGGCTTAATCCTCAGAACACCATTATTGATGCTGTTGTTATTTCAGCATCAAGGCTTCCTGAAAAAATATTAAGATCTCCGATAGCCATCGAAAAAATTGATATCAAAACCATCAGAGAGAGCCCGGCAGCTTCCTTTTATGAAACGTTGGAAAATGTGAAAGGACTTCAATTGCTGACCTCGAGTCTCACATTGAAGATCCCCAATTCCAGAGGCTTCAATTCACCTAATAATTTCCGGTTTATGCAGCTGGTGGATGGCGTAGATGTACAGTCTGCAACGCTGGGAGTACCCCTGGGAAATGCAATAGGTCCCACCGAACTGGACATTCAGTCTATGGAAGTGACTCCGGGAGCGGCATCTGCCCTGTATGGGATGAATGCCATTAACGGGTTAGCAAGCCTCCAGACAAAAGATCCTTTTACCTCCCAGGGAATAAGTGTTTACTTTCGTGGTGGGGTTAATCATGTAGACAATGTTAGTCATAAAATATCTTCTCTGGGAGAAAGTGCCATTCGGTTTGCAAAAGTTTTCAATAAAAACTGGGCTGTTAAAGTGAATGCTTCTTACTTCAGTGGAGTGGATTGGATTTCAGACAATCATACGGATCAAAATCCCAATTCACTGATCACCGCCAATCCTCATTTTTCTTTGGCAAATAATCCTGCTGAAGATCTCTGGAATAAATACGGTGACGAAAGAAATAACAGAGTTGCCGTAAAGGTTGACTATAATGGAAAGCCTACGACTTTTAATGTTTCCAGAACAGGATATCTGGAAAAAGACCTGGTAAGTCCGGAGGTGAAAAATATAAAATTTGATGCAGGGCTGTATTACCGTTTTGGAGATCAGTGGAGAGCTTCCTATGTATATCGGTACGGATTACTGGACGGGACATTTCAAAGAGGAAATAAAATCAGGCTACAGAACGCCACCGTTCAAAATCATAAGATAGAACTTACAGGCAAAGAATTGACTTTCAGAGCCTATGTCTCCATTGAAAATACCGGAGATTCCTACAATCTGAAACCGTTAGCCGACAACCTGGATCTCACCAATCTTTCGAATACCAACTGGAAAAATATATTTCAGACAAGTCTTCAGAATAATCTCAATGCGGGGCAAAGCCTCAATAATGCGTTTATTCTGGCCCGTCTGGAAGCTGATAAAAATAGAGCAGTCCCTGGAACTGCAGCTTTTGAACAGTTAAAAAATACCATTATCGGAATTAATAACTGGGATTCTGCCAATGCCGGAATTGCAGGAGCACCGGCAACCGGAGGTGCTAAGCTGGAACAAAAATCACGTTTTTATCAGGGCGAGCTCACCTATGATCTGACCCGCTTTGTAAAAATATTCAATCTTCTTGCCGGTGTAGATTACCGATTATACAGTATAACTCCGGATGGGAACAACTTTGTAGACTTCAACAGACCGGTGAGTGAAAGAAATATTCCTTTAGCTAACGGTACATTCGGGAAAGATGTTATCTATCAGAAGTATGGTGTATTTGCTCAAATTACCAAACTTTTCTTTGATGACAAATTAAAACTGAATGCTGCGTTACGGATTGACAGAAATCCGGAATTTGAATCCAAACTGAACCCGAGAATAAGTATTGTTTATTCCCCTGTTAATGAACATAATTTCAGGGCTTCTTTTCAAAACGGATACCGTTTTCCTTCACTTTTTGAGGCTCTTTCTTTCGTCAACAACGGAAATGTACGAAGAGTGGGAGGCCTTTCTAAAGTAAATGAAGGATTAGGCTATCTGGAAAATTCTTACACACTGGCTTCTATTGACAGGTTTACTTCTGCTGTAAATGCAGATGTAGACGGAGGAAAAAGTCAAAGTCAGGCGGCACAGGACCGTCAACAGCTTTTGACCGTTGCCAACCTGCAAAAACTGCAGCCTGAAAAGATCAATTCATTTGAAGTAGGCTATAAATCTGTATTTTTTAATACTAAACTAGTACTGGACTGGGATTTCTATTACAACATCTACGAAGGGTTTCTTGGCCAGGTAGAAGTTGCCGTTCCTAAAAACAGCCAGGTAGGAAGCAATACAGCTGTTCTCGCTATGCTGGACCGTAGCAAACAGGACCGATACAGAGTCTATACAAACAGTAATACGACCTATAAAAGCTATGGAACTTCTTTAGGAGTCCGGTATAATGTTATTAAAAATTATAACATCAACGCCAATATCTCTTATAATGACCTTGCTTCCAACAATAATTCGGACCTATTTATTACCGCATTCAATACCCCGAAATGGATGGTTAATGTAAGTGTTGGAAATAGGGAGATTGTTAAGAATATCGGATTTACAGTGGTTGCAAGATGGCAAAACAGCTTTATGTGGGAAAGTCCTTTAGCTTCAGGAGAAATACCGTCTTATTATACCCTAGATGCCCAGGCAACATGGAAACTTCCTGAGATCCATGCGAATATAAAAATAGGGGCTACCAATCTGCTCAACCGCCGTTATTTTCAATACGCCGCCGGACCTGAAATCGGAGGATTGTATTATCTCGCTTTCACCTATGATCTAAAACTTTAATCAAGATGAGTAACTCCCTATATCCCATATTCTTAAAGCTTGAAAACTTGTCATTACTGATCATTGGTGGTGGCAGGATTTCTCTTGAAAAATTAGAATCTGTACTTGGAAATTCACCTGAAACTTCCATAAGACTCGTTGCTAAGGAAATCATACCGGAAGTCAGAGCTTTACAAAATCAATACCCTAATATAACTTTGCATGAAAGACCCTACAACAATAATGATTTTAAGAACACCGATCTGGCCATTGTTGCTGTAAATGATATCGTACTGGCGGCGCAGATCAAAGAACAGGCCCATCAGAATAGTGTCTTGGTTAATATTGCAGATAAACCGGATCTGTGTGACTTTTATTTAGGCTCTATTGTAAAAAAAGGAAGCCTTAAAATTGCCATTTCAACCAACGGAAAATCACCAACTATTGCCAAGAGGTTAAGAGAAACATTCACGGAAACTATTCCCGATGAAATGGATCATGTTCTTGATAATATGCATAATATACGCAATCAATTAAAGGGAGACTTTAATTATAAAGTAAAAGAACTCAATAAAATAACTACCCAATACTTATCTGACGGAAAGGTCTCTCCGGTAACATCCAATGTAGAAATTGAAAAATTAATCCATATTACCAAAATAGCCCAGAGAAAAGCAAATATTTATCTGGCAATTATTGGAGTTTTGCTGCTCTTTGGAATATTGGGTCTTGTGGTTTATCAGTTCAATCTTTCCGGGGATATTCAGAATTTTTTGAGTAAAGACGGTCATATCTTTTACTGGATGCTTTTTGCAGGTTTTATGGCAGAAATAGTTGCCGGCTCCATGGGAATGGGATATGGCGTGATATGTACTACTATATTGCTGTTGCTCAATGTTCCACCGCCCGTAGTGAGCGCAAGTATTCATTCTGCGGAATCTTTTACCACAGCAGCTGGAGGCTTCAGCCATTACAAATTAGGAAATGTCAATAAAAAAATGGTGTGGGTATTGTTCCCGCTAGCCATCGTAGGTTCTATTATCGGAGCATTAACTCTATCTCATTATGGTGAACATTATGCCCATATCGTGAAACCTATTATCGCTTGCTATACTTTATATCTGGGAATTAATATCCTGAGAAATGCCTTTAAGAACAAAAAAGCCAATCGGATCAGAACAAAACGGAGAACGAATCTCAGAATACTGGGACTGGTGGGTGGCTTTATAGATTCTTTTGCAGGGGGTGGCTGGGGACCTCTGGTTACCGGAACATTAATAAAAGAAGGAAGAATTCCACGGTATGTGGTAGGCAGTTCAACTGTTGCTAAGTTTTTATTAACGGTTACCAGTGCCGTCACTTTTATTTTTACCATTGGGATCCATCATTGGAATATTGTATTGGGGTTGCTGTTGGGAGGTGTTTTTACCGCTCCGTTTTCAGCGATGCTTACCTCGAAATTACCCACTAAGAAAATGTTTGCTGTAGTAGGTGTTGTTGTTATTGCCATGAGCCTTATCACCATCATCAAATCTTTTATGTAATACAGATATTAAAAAAGCTCCCAAAAGGAGCTTTTTTAGTTTAAATATGATGCATAACGGGAGCTTATTTTTTATCAATTCCAAATCCTGTACATCCCTGAAACAGAAATAAGGTCAGGAACATTAAATACAGGGTTTGCGGAAGATAAAGAAAATAGCTCAGCCAGGTAAAAGGATCCATTTCATAAATTCCGGTCTCCGGTTTAATAGGGATAAGTTCTTTTGGAATTGTATTCAGATCATGGGTAAATAATGCGACAAGTATAATGATAATTAAGACCGAAGCACTTATTCTTGTCCATAATCCAAGCATCAGAAACAGCCCAAACATACACTCACAAAAAGCAGTAAAGTGAGCCATAAACCCAGGAAAGGGAAATCCGATACCGCTAATGGTATTGAACATGTATCCCTGAAAAATAGGGTGGAACAGTTTATTAAAGCCTGCGATAAAGAAGAACAGACCAATTAATATACGACATATGATATAAATGGTATTTGTGTTTTTTTCGAATTTTGATCTTATTGTATTCATGATATTTTCTATTTCATTTTTTGATTCATACCTACGACCAGCCTGTAACCAGGACTTTGTCATAGTATTTAATATTTAACAATTGAATAATAGGATAGCCATACTGTCTCCTACCTATTTCATACAGTACAGATTGTTGCCTCATTACCAGTACATATCACAATACATCTTATCATAGATTGAATAAGACAGTATAGTGTAGCAGTTGATTATATGAGAATTAACTGTTTATTTTAGGAGGGATCCAAATAGAATTAAAAAAAGATGAATAGGCCGGATCATTGTATAAAAAGAAACGGTTTCTTATATCCCGTCCCAATAATGAATTGAATGTAAAAGAAGAAAATGAAGTGGTAAAAAAGGATGAAAAATTATTACAGTAATTGCTGTTGCATTTCATCGGACTTTTAGTATTGTGCTCAAGATACATCCTGTTACATTCCTGCTCGGAATCTATTTTAAAATGATGAAAAGTCTTTAATACGGCCGTAGAAAAGCGGTTATAATCAGCTTTAAGAATAAACAAATGAGACAGTACTAAAAATACACTCAGTATTTTTATATAATGCAATAAACCAGTTTGTTTAAGTGTCATTCGTTTTTCCACTGAGACAAATATACTGAAATATTTATGGCTGGTTTAAATGAGTAAAAATAGCTGAAATTGACTAATTAAATTCGTTTTCTATTCAATAGCTTTGTAAAGCAATAATTATTCAATACTAAAGAAGTAGAAAATGATGAAAAATAAGTTATTTTTAACCATATTATCCTTCTCAGGATATATTTTATCAGCGCAGGAAGCAGACAACTCTTTACAGGGTTATTATAAGGCAAGTAATGATAAAACACTTTATAATAGTTTTAATTTTGACGGCAATGGAAAAGTCTTAATATCTGATATGGATTATGGGGATTATTTCACAAGAAATGACAGTCTGATTATTTATCCTGATAAAAGTATATTTATTTTTAAAATCAAAAAAGGAAAACTGACCGGAATCTCAAATTGGGTAGACAAAGGAGTCTGGATTCCCAAAAAAGACAGTTCTGAAATCAATAACAGACACCATCCGGCAGATGCCAAAAAGAAAGCTCAGCTATTAGCCGAATACTATGATAAAACAAAGAGTTCCACCGGATCAGATCTTGATTTTGAAGCATTAGCTTCCGGTAAAACCTCAAAAATTAATGAAGACCTTTGTAATAAAGGGTTAGCAAAGGCTTGTATGAATCTTTTTGGGTTAAAAATGCTGGAATATACTCCTGGTCTTTTAACAGATCCTGCGAAGATTTCTTCAAAAAAAATAAAACCTCACCCTGAATTACTCTCACTATCAAAGAAAATTATAGATCTTGGAGAGCCGGAAGGATATACCGTATTGGGAAGCTATTATTTCACATTGGGATTAAGGGAAAAAGCCTTTAAAACGTGGGAAGAAGGAGAAAAAAACGGAAGTTTAAAATCCGGTAGCACAAAAGCTTTAATTGAGTTCCAGGAAGAACTGGACAAAGAAAATAAAGACTAAAGGTAAGCATACAAATACCTAACAATACATTAACCAACGATCACCTATCTCAATATCAAACTTTTACAACATGCATTTCAATACAATATATTTTTCATTACTGTCTTTGGCAATGACTCTAAGCTGCAAACCGGAAAAGAAAACCATCCCGGAAACTCAGCCTCATGATACTATTAAGACCCACATAAGCAGTACTAAAGAGCATGATAGCCTTACAAAGAGCAAAAAAATTCCTGTTATTGATACAACGGCAGTACTGATGGCTTTTAAAAAAGCTTCACAGACAGAACAATTTGGTAAAGATTTATATTTCAACTTAAAAGATGAGCTTTCCGGTTCTATTTTTGATTCGGAACGCCCCATTCTTATAGGAGATCTGAATGGAGACCACTTAGAAGATGCTATTATGCCTTTTTCTATTGAAGGACGTGATGGCGGCAATAACTGGGATGCCCATTATGCTGTTTTCATCAATAAAGACGGTCAGCTCAAGTATCAGTATTCTTTCGACAGGGGAGCCGATCTGGCAGAAACACAGACCTTTTTTAAAAGTATAGAAGATGGGGTAGTAGAGGGAATGATAGAACCCGGATTTCATGTTCAGGAAGGAGAAAGTATACCCGTCAATTATATTTACAAAAACAACAGGCTTGTGGAAGTGACACCTTCTTCAAAGGCCAAATAAGAGAGGTAAAAAGCAACCCATATTGGAAATCAATAATAATCGGGAGAAGCTTAATTAAACGTTTGCCTGAATTCAAGAGGTGAGATTGCAGTCCTGTTTTTAAATAAACGGTGAAAAGACTGCGGATGTTCAAATCCTAAATGATAAGCAATCTCAGACACGGTCATCATGGTTGTGGACAGTAATTCTTTAGCTCTTTCAATCAGCCTGTTCTGAATGTGCTGCTGGGTAGTCTGGCCTGTATGAACTCTAAGCATATCACTTAAATAATTGGGACTGATATTCATTTCTGAAGCAATAAACTGTACTGTAGGAATTCCATCGATAATTAATCGGTTATTTTTAAAATAATCATCCAGTACACCTTCAAGCTGAATCAAGAGATCATGATTCATTTTCTTTCTGGTCAGAAACTGGCGGTTATAAAAGCGGTCACAGTATTTCAGCAGTAAGTCAATATTGGAGACTAATAAATCCTGAGTAAAAACATCCATATTATTTTCGGTTTCCCTCCGGATATTATCAATGATATCCGTAACAGACTTTTCTTCTCTTTCAGAAAGGTGCAAAGCCTCATGGGCTGCATAGGAAAAATAGCCATATTCTTTTATCGTAGCTGCTATAGGATATCCCTGTAAAAAATCAGGATGAACAAGCAATACACTGCCCTTGACTTCGGAAAGTAAAATATCTTCGAACTGCATCACCTGATGGGGGGCAATAAAATACATGATCCCATCCTGAAAATCATAATATTGCTGACCATATTTAAATTTTCCTGCACAATCATTCTTAATGGCCACAACATAAAAATCTGTAGTTACAGCAGTACGAAGGCTGCTGGGGTCAGCGGCAACTTCAGTAAAGTCAAAAACACTGATCAAAGGATTGGATGGCCTCCCCAGCTTTAAATAAAGATGCAGTGTCGTAATGGAGGTTATTTTTTCAGGTGCTTTCATTGGCTTTCTGCTTTTACCACTTTAAATGTATTGATAAATTGCCTAGAAAAGGTACAAAATTTTATTTTTGGAGGTCTTCCCACCCTCTTCGGAGGAAGGTTTACTTTGCTGCCAGCTGTTCTTTTCGGATTTGCTCAATTCCCTGTCTGTAGGTCGTTACCTTAAAATCGGGAAATCTTTTTCTAAATTGAGAATCATCAAACAGATTATCATACTCATACCTTGGAAGCAGCTCCAGCAGTTCTTTTGCATTTTTATTGAAAAGAGCGCCTATCCTGAAAGCCATTTTAGGAATGACAGAATAGCGGAATTCTTTCCCATATATCTCAGAAACCAAGGCAATGAATTGTTGATAAGTCAGTTTATGATCATCTACCGGTAAGTGCCAGGTCTGACCGAAAGCATCAGGTGTATTTCCTATTAAAGCGGTAACACTGCTAGCATCAGGAGTCCAGATCAGGCTTCGAAGTTTATTATCTCTCAATGGCACTTTCAGTTTTTTATCTTCTTTAATGGCATTGAAAATAAGACTGTTGGTAATACTTTGTGTCTTTCCCGGTCCATAAAACTCAGGTGCTCTGCAGATCACCGCTTCTATAGTTCCGGCTGCCATTTCCTTCAAAAGCATATCGGTCATCTCTTTTCTTACCCTTCCTTTTCTTCCTACAGGAGCAAAAGCAGTCTGTTCCGTCAGGACCTGGTTATTTTGAGGGTACATATAAGTATTGTCAAAAAACACCAACTTGGTTCCATTGATTTTACAGGCATCAATTACATTTCTAAGAATCATTGTAAACTGTTCCTCCCATAGATCCGTATCCATAGGAAGTCCCAGGGTAAAATAAGCAATATCACTTCCTTTTACCGCTTCTATTGCTTTATTCCTGTCTGTGAGGTCTGCAGAAAATACAGTATCAGTATCATTTACTTTAACGGCCTTTCTGCTGACGATTCTGATATCGGAGGTATAGTTCCGTTTCAGTTCCTTTGCCAGTTCCTGTCCAATCTGTCCATTGGCTCCTAATATTGTTTGCATACTATTTTATTTTCAGAGTTTTGTATGAAAGCTGATCATTAACAGTTGAGTACCATTGATGACCCTCTTTATTTCTGATACAAAATTCGGGCATTATTATCAAAAATGGGTATCCCAATCATCGGAATTTGTAACGCAATCTCTGAAAGGCGGCTGAAGGTGAGAAAATTTTCCTCACCTTCAGCTATTGTATCACTTCCTGTCCACGGCAAGATTATTATCCTCTATTTTGCTGATCAGCATATAAAATAACCCGGCATAGATCATTTGAATTCCCATGGCCTCCCAGTTTTCAACCGTACTGGATCCAAAAAGCAGCATCACAATGAGTGACGCGCCACTCATAGCGGCAACACGGGTTTTGAAACCTATCATAAGCAGCAGGCCAATTGTAAACTCGAGAAAGGGTAGTGCCGTACTAAAAGCATGTACCAATACCTGTGGCAGCCAGCTTTTTTCAAAACCTGCAGTCATTCCGTCTGCAAAATCCTGTAATTTGGTAAGCCTCACAAGCCCGTGTCCAAAAAAATTGATTCCCATTGAAATACGAAGGAAAAAATATCCTGTTTTTTTACTCATTTTTGTTATTTTTTATTGGTTGTATTGTTTTAAAGATGGGAAAGCAGAAGGCAAAAAATCATGAAAGCATTACACACGATTCTTAATTTCTTTAAAGGAAATAATAGTAAGCTATCCATCACTTTAAGAATCTCTTTCTTCCGATACTCTGACTCCTTACTTATTATATTTCTCTTCACTGTTATCCACAGGAGTATTGGGATCATTGATCACCATTTTGGCAATATCATCCTTTCTCATAAAGACAACCCCTTGTTTCTTCTGAGTGTATTTGATAAATTCTTCCATAGCATGAATCATAGCAGGCGTTCCGCCAATTCTGTCATGAAAACTTATACTCATCATTCTCCTTTTAGAAGCCCCTTCCTCATAGAGACGGTCAAATTCAAATTTCAGTTGCGTCAGAAACTGATCAGGGCTCCAATGTTTTCCTTCAATATTCACAATGTCATTATTACGGATCGTATAAGGGATTACCATAAAATTTTTACCTTGAACTTTAGTAATGAAAGGCTCATCATGGCTTACATCGTCTATATGGTACAGAAAACCGAGTTCCTGTAGTACTTTCAAGGTATTCGGACTTCTCCTCAGCCAGTTGCTGTTATAGCCTACCGCTCTTTTGCCGGTTATTTTTTGGACAACATCTACACCTTCTTTCACAAAATACAATTCATCGGCATGGCTTTTATTCCACTGGTTATCCCAGGTGAACCCATGAGCCGCTACTTCATGTCCTTCATTTGCAATGGCTTTGGCCACCTCCGGATATTTTTCGGCAGCAGTTCCCACAATATGGGATGTTACTTTAATGTTGTACTTTTTCCAAAGATCCAGCATACGGTAGATACCTTCATTGCCTCCATAACGGTACCAGCTTTCCGCTGGAAGATCTGGCTGGCCCGCAGGAAGAGACGTGCTGCTAAAAGGGCTTTCAGCACCTTCAGGCTGTCCGCCGGTTTCAAACTGCATAGAGACGGAAATGACTAGCTGAGCGCCATTGGGCCAATACTTTTTTCCTTTGGTTGGGGTTTCATTTTGGTTACTAATTTCCCCTTTGATTCTGTCTTTATTATTGAAACAGGAAACCAGGAATACTGTAGAAAAAAGCATCAGCACTGATTGTCTTAAATATTTCATTTCGAATGTTTTTTGTTATGCAAAATTGCTTCGAATGTCAGCATTATGTATTGTAAAAATTAATGGTAAATTTGTAAAAATCCATTCTTTATGAAACGCATTGTTAATTTCAATTCCTTTAATGTTTTCAGTATTGAAAAAGAAGTATGGGATGTTGAATACCATAATCACAACTTCTATGAATTGATTATCATTGAAAAAGGAAAAGGATTTCACCATTTGAACGGTATTGTATTTCCTTATAAAAAAGGTGATGTCTTCCTGCTCAGACCCAGCGACGGACATGAGTTTTCTATCAAAACTAAAACAAGATTTATTTATATAAAGTTTACAGAACAGTACATATGGGAAACCCTGTTGATAAACAAAAAGAATGAGCTGAAAAAGGTCATTCAGCTTCTTATGGAAGATCGGTCTTTTGTTTACGAATCGGCTATTAAAAATAAAACAGACAGGGTTCATCTGTTACAGCTGGCCCATATTCTTCTCTATGAATTCAGCCATCAAAGCAGATACAATAAAGACATTGTAGTTGATATCTTTTCAGCCATTATAACCGTTCTGATTAGAAATACGATGGAAACCACGACCAATAAAAAATGGATTTCCCAGCATCTAAGCAGAATTGAAAAGATTCTATATTATATCAATGTCAATGTACTGGATACAGATAAAATGAAAATTGAGAACCTGGCCAAAGAATTCATGCTTTCTTCCAACTATATCAGTATTTATGTAAAAAAACAAACCGGATTTTCTATACAGCAGCATATCATTCAGTACAAAATAAAAACAGCAGAAAAACTTCTCCTGCAAAGTCCGTACAATATCAATGAAATTGCTGATAAATTGGGGTTTAATGATACCAGCCATTTTAATAAAATATTCAAAGGGTACCAACAGCTGTCTCCCTCTGAATTCAGGAAAAAAAATAAATAATTCTGGAAACACCTAAATTAAGTGTCAGCTGTATTAAAATAAGAATATTACAGGTGATATTGAATTTATCGCCTATCCTTTATCCCGATTACTTTTAAAGCATGAGCGGTTAAATAAATATCATCGAAGACAGTAAGGGATTCCACATCATTGTAACCCAGGGGAATCATATCGTTTTTATTAAAAGATAATTCTATGGAAGGATCATATGACGCCACGATTCTCACCTTTGAGTACCCGTTATAATCCACTTTAAAACCTTCAAACATACATTTTTGCTCTGCATTCTGGTATTCGGCGTATTCTTCAAATCCTACCGCATCGGTTCTTTTTCCGTCATTATGTTCCAGAGACTTCCATGAAGCATAATTTTTAGGCTCCTTCAGGACATTTCCTTCCATATCTACAGGAACAAACATTCCAAGATAGAGAGGCTTTCTTAGAAAATTGGCATAATTATTCATCAAATTTAAAATTTGAAGATCGGCATAACCTTCATTCGAATAGTATTCAATTACAAAGGTTGTCATCGGAATCAGCTTGAGAGAAGCATCAGTCGGCATAATGAATGTTTTCTTTTATCGGAGGATAAAAATAGTATTTTTATTTTCTTTTCCCAACGGAAGTCTGCAATAGGATGGAATTTATACCCATTCTGAATAACAATAACAAACATCAATCTGTTTATTTTTTCGGTATTTTTGAAGAACAATAACGTAATAATGATAGTGAACACCTTTCTACAGGATATTGATGAAGTTTTTGATCTTTATAAAATGGCTTCCGATTTTAAGAAAACAGTATCCGGGGTACAATGGCCGGAGTTTGACCGAAGCATGATAGAAACAGAAATTAAAGAAAACCGCCATTGGAAAATTATAGTAGACGGACAGATCGCCTGCGTCTGGAGCATCACATTTAATGATCCTCAGGTTTGGGAAGAAAGAAATGCAGATCCTGCTGTTTATATTCACAGGATTGCCACCCATCCTGATTTCAGAGGACAAAAATTTGTAGAACAGATCGTTGAGTGGTCTGCAAAATTCGCAAAGGAAAATGAGAAACACTATGTCAGAATGGATACCACAGCAGGAAACCAGAGGTTGGCGGATTATTACATACGATGCGGATTTACTCAATTAGGAGCAAAAAAAATAGCTGATACCGAAGGGCTTCCCGCTCATTATCATAATGCGACTATGGTACTTTTTCAGTTGGAAGCTTAACATTTTACTTACAGACAGGTTTAACATCGTTTAGTAAGGTAACTAAGGTTTTTCCGGGTTCCTCAATGGGGATCAGATGGGCAGAATTTTCAAACCATATCCCTTTTTTAAACGGAGCTTTTACATTTTGCAACCATTGGGCAGTAGGCTCAGAAGGGGTAGTATAATCATGCCTTCCCATAAACATAAAAACCGGAATAGGGAAGGTTTTAATATTCTTAAAGTCAGTATCCAGAAATTCAGGAAGCACCTTTGCCAGGGTAAATACACTGCCTTTACCAATAGCCTCAGCATCCTGATAAGAATATTCCGGGGATAATAACGGAGCCTGGAAGAAATACCTGGAATTATTCCTGAAAGCTGTAAGCCCGCCATAATACTGGGGCCATTTCCGTGCAATAATGATCCTTTTTCTGGTAATAGGAGTGGTTCCCGGATAGGGTGCTATAGATGCCAATTCTTTCAAAGCCTCTTCATTTTTTAACCGGGTAGCTTCCTTTACGGCAAAATCAACACTCAAACGTTCATTGTCTTTAGTATTGATGACCTGTCCGATTCCTACATAAGCATAAAACAGATCTGGTCTTTTCAACGCCGCCCTCATAGAAATAATCGTTCCCCAGCTGTGACCAATCAGCAATACTTTCTTCTTTTTATACTTTGCTTTGATTAATTCAGCCAGTTCAATAGCATCATCTACATATTGACTGATATGAATGGTGTTTTTTAATGATAGGGTATCATTGGCATGATAAGTTTTGCCGGAAGCCCGCTGATCGTAATTGACAACAGTGAAATACTCCTCAATAGGTCTTTGAAACATCCACATGACTGGTGAAAGAGGTGAAGCCGGACCACCGTGTACAAAGAGTATCACCGGATTATCTTTATGCTGACCACGTACAAAAACCCATTGCTGAACACCCCCGATATTTACTTTATATCTTTCCTGAATTCCATTGGGACTGACAATTGAATCCAGGTCCTTTATAATTTCCCTGGCTTCAGCATACTCATCTCCGGGTTTGCTGTTTTGTCCGAATATCGTAAGAGAAAACAATAATATGATGACGAATATTATCTTATTTTTCATAAGTCGCTGATTTTGTAAGCCAAATTAAAAAAGATAATTTTAATAATCAAATAAAATGCATCCATAGGTCGATCTTATGATCATGCCAATCTCTGTACTCAGATGCTTATTAAAATCTGAATAAATTTCTTCAAAATAACGCTTAAGTAGCATTAAATTTAAAAGACCTACCTTTACAATAACCAAACAAAATTATTAATATGTCATTTGTAACCCCAGAAGGAGCAAGGAAAGCTCAGTTGTCTGTAACAGAAAGAGAGCCCGTTGCCCATGCCGTACTCTCAGGTGCAGAGAATATCTCAAAGTATAATACCGGAGTATGCCACGATGTTGTAGCATATGCTTTGTATATGCGAGGCGCCCGGATAAGCCCCACTCAGCTGGCTGAATCAGCTGGCCAAAAATGGCTCACTGTATTCAGATATCCGGACGGAGAAAAGTGGGATGGCTATGCCCCCATTCCGGCAGGAAAAGCAATTGGTTTCTACAGACTTATCGACAAAACCTGGTTTCATTCAGCCATCACTACAGGAAACGGTAACGAAATCCGATCTGTAAACGGATTTTCATTAGGATCAGCATGGTCTGTTCCCGTAGATATGGACTGGGTTTTCTTAGGTAAAAGAAATTCAGACGGAACCTTTAACTATGACGGCACCAAAATAGAAGTGTACATTTCACCTTTATAGCCGTCATGATAAGACAGAAATAATTCTACTAATAAATTATTTCTGTCTTATTTTATCACAAGCTATTTCTTTTTCTTCCGAAACAACAGGAGTTCACCCATTGATTCCTTTATTTTCTCCAAATACCCTTTCCCTGTTAAGGCTATCGTAAGCAAAAACAAAACCTCCCCCGTAATAAGCAGGATCAGGATGGTGGATGCTTTATTGGGAAAATCCACAAAGAAAAGGACCGGAACTCCCGCTAAACACAATGTTCCCAATCCTAAAAAGATAAATACCAGTTTATTTTTAAAGCTTAGTTTTTCCTTCGCCATCGTATGTGAATCTGATTACAAAAAAACTGATTTTATGTACATCATATTTCTATTTTGTGATCCAAACGTATATTCAGACCTTTGAAATGTCGATTTTTAAATATGAGACCTATTGTTGAATTTCAGGATCATATCTTTTCTTAAAATTATTGGGACAAATGATATTCACATCATTCCGTATAAAGCGTTGAAAAAATAATTTTAATGTAACACATAATTAACCTTAGTCTTGAAATAAAATCACGGGCTTATCAAATACTTCCTATTTACAACATAATTTTAGTGTTAAAAAAATTATAAATTTCTCTGAAATCAGTCCGAATTCAGCCTTAAAAAAAGAATATTAAGATAAAATATCCCTCATATTTTCAATGATTTAAAGCTTTTTCATAATAAAAAACAAATCCCCATGCGGCTGTTTCAATAAAATGGCTATATTTACCACCAAGGAGTTCTTAACACCTTCTTTATCAACCGAAACTGGTTACACTTAGCTGTGTATTAAAAGGGAATCGTGTGCAAATCACGAACTGTCGCGCAACTGTAAGTAACATGAAGGTTTTTATCAATATATGTCCACTGTTTACCTGGGTAAATGGGAAGGATGATAAAAACTGTTACAAGTCAGGAGACCTGCCTATTTCGAATTGACGATGCTTTCGCGATCTGAAGCTTATAGTCAGGTATGATACGATATAGATAACTGTGCGCTGTTTTTTCGTAAGTTATTTTTTTGAGATAGTTGTAATGTGGCCGTGTGCCTTTTCATTATGTCTATAAGCTCATTCGTATTTCCCTTTCCATAGTTTTTATTTCCCATCAGGCATTGTGAAGTTTGGCAAGAGCTTTTTAAAAGGATTTTATCATTTAAAAAGTTGAAGAATGCAAACATATAATCGCTATGTAAGAATCAGTAACTGGCTTATAATGGAAAAGAGCAGTCCATTCCTTGGGATCAATAAGGTTTTGCTAAAAACTTTCAACACAGATTTAATTTCTGTTCATCGTTATCCGTTATCATCAGGTATTCCTATACATCAATAACTCCTATTGCTTTTATCAGCAACCCCATACACCAAAACAAATTTTTAACAAAACAATAGATATTAAATGATTAAGAATGAAAGTATGCAGTCTCCCGGGTTACGATTCCGCGAGGCTATGCAGAAAGAAAAACCTCTCCAGATTGTAGGAGCTATTAATGCCAACCATGCATTATTGGCACAGCAGGCAGGTTTTAATGCAATTTATCTTTCGGGAGGTGGTGTTGCCGCCGGTTCTTTAGGAATTCCCGATCTGGGAATTACTACCCTGGAAGATGTATTAACAGATGTTCAGCGCATCACCAATATCTGTGATCTCCCCCTTATGGTGGATATTGATACGGGATTTGGTCCGTCGGCTTTTAACGTAGCCAGAACAGTAAAATCTCTGATTAAAGCTGGAGCTGCAGCCTTACATATTGAAGATCAGGTAGGAGCCAAACGTTGTGGGCACCGTCCCGGAAAAGAAATTGTAAGTAAAGAAGAAATGACAGACAGGCTGAAAGCTGCCGCAGATGCCCGTACCGACGAAAATTTTGTTATCGGAGCACGAACGGATGCATTTGCTAATGAAGGATTAGAAAAAACACTGGAAAGAGCTATCGCCTATAAGGAGGCTGGTGCCGATTTCATTTTTGCAGAAGCAGTGCCGGACCTGAGCTACTATCAAAAATTTGTAGATGCTACAGGGATCCCTGTATTGGCCAATATTACAGAATTTGGAATGATCAGCATGTATACTGTTGAAGAATTGAAGACCGCGGGAGTAGGATTGATTCTTTATCCGCTTTCTGCTTTCCGCGCAGCTAATAAAGCCGCTCAAAATGTCTATGAACATATCCGTAAAGAGGGTACCCAGGCCAATGTGATAGATACCATGCAAACCAGAGAAGAACTCTACCAAAGTATTGGATACCATGATTATGAACAAAAATTAGATAACCTTTTTAAAAAGAATAATGATGTCAACAAATAATGAACCTACCTTCAAACCTAAAAAAAGTGTCGCGCTTTCGGGAGTAGCAGCCGGCAATACAGCACTTTGCAGTGTCGGAAAAAGTGGAAACGACCTGCACTACAGAGGATATGATATTTTGGACCTTGCAGAAAAAACGCAGTTTGAAGAAGTAGCTTACCTACTGATCTATGGGCATCTGCCTACCGAAGCACAGCTGAAAAATTATAAGGCAAAATTAAAATCATTAAGAGGGCTGCCACATTCTGTAAGAAATATTTTAAAAAGTATCCCTGCTGCAGCACATCCAATGGACGTTATGCGGTCAATGGTATCTGCTATCGGTAGTATTCAGCCGGAAAAAGATGATCATAATATGGCGGGAGCCAGAGATATAGCCGATAAATTACTGGCATCATTCAGCTCAGGCCTTTTGTATTGGTACCACTATACCCACAACGGAAAAGAAATTGATGTAGAGACAGATGATGATACTATCGGAGGTCATTTCCTTCATTTACTGCATGGAAAAAAACCTTCCGATTCCTGGACAAAAGCAATGCAGATCTCTCTGAATCTGTATGCAGAACATGAATTTAATGCTTCTACATTCACAAGCCGTGTTATTGCAGGTACAGGTTCCGATATTTATTCTGCCATTACAGGAGCTATTGGAGCATTAAGAGGACCTAAACACGGGGGTGCCAATGAAGTAGCTTTTGAAATTCAGAGCCGTTATCATTCTCCGGACGAAGCAGAAAGCGACATCAGGCAGCGTATTGCCAACAAAGAAGTGATCATTGGATTCGGACATCCGGTCTATACCATTTCAGACCCAAGAAATGTAGTGATCAAAAAAGTAGCTAAAGAACTTTCCGAAGAAGCGGGGGATATGTTACTTTTTAATATTGCTGAAAGACTGGAAACCATTATGTGGGAAGAAAAGAAAATGTTCCCTAATCTGGATTGGTTCTCTGCGGTATCTTACCACTTAATGGGAGTACCTACGCTGATGTTTACGCCATTATTCGTAATTTCAAGAGTTACAGGATGGAGTGCACATATCATGGAACAGAGACAGGATGGTAAAATCATCCGTCCAAGCGCCAATTATACAGGTCCTGAAAACAAAGCATTTGTATCCATCGATCAACGATAAAAGAATTAAACTATTTTCAACTAATTAAAATTTTCAACTAAAAAAAATGAGTTCACACATTTCAAATGAAAGGCCACAGCCGGATAAAGTACTGGCAGATATTGCAGATTATGTATTAAACTACGAAATAAAAAATGACCTTGCCTGGAAAACAGCCCATTACTGTCTTCTTGATACGATTGGGTGTGGTCTGGAAGCTTTGACCTATCCGGCCTGTACCAAACTTTTAGGACCTGTCGTAAAAGGGACTATCGTTCCGAATGGTGCTAAAGTTCCGGGAACACAGTTTCAACTTGACCCTATTCAGGCTGCATTTAATATTGGGACAATCATCCGTTGGCTGGATTTTAATGATACGTGGCTGGCTGCTGAGTGGGGACATCCATCAGATAACTTAGGCGGTATTTTAGCAACAGCCGATTGGTTATCCAGAACCAATATTGCAGAAGGAAAAGCTCCTCTTAAAATGAAGCAGGTATTGGAGGCCATGATCATGGCTCATGAAATACAAGGGGTAATGGCGTTGGAAAATTCTTTTAACAAAGTAGGTTTAGACCATGTTTTGCTGGTAAAACTGGCTTCTACAGCAGTAGTAGGAAAATTGATAGGGTTAACCCGCGACGAATTGATCAATGCCGTATCATTAGCTTTTGTAGATGGTCAGTCTTTAAGAACGTACCGCCATGCTCCTAATACAGGTTCCAGAAAATCATGGGCAGCAGGAGATGCTACATCAAGAGCCGTTCGTTTAGCATTAATAGCACAAACCGGAGAAATGGGATATCCTTCCGTTCTGACAGCAAAAACCTGGGGATTCTATGATGTATCTTTCAAAGGAAATGAATTCAAATTCCAGAGAGACTACACTTCCTATGTGATGGAAAATGTACTATTCAAAATTTCGTTCCCTGCCGAGTTTCATTCCCAAACAGCCGTTGAAGCTGCAATGACATTACATTACACCTTACAAGACCTTGGAAAAACAACAGATGACATTAAAAAAATTACCATCAGAACTCATGAAGCGGCCATCCGGATTATAGACAAAAAAGGTCCGCTGAACAATCCTGCAGACCGTGATCACTGTATTCAGTACATGGTAGCCGTTCCATTAATTTACGGAAGACTTACCGCTGCCGATTATGAAGACAGCATCGCTTTAGATCCGCGAATTGATATCCTCCGTGATAAAATTGAATGCGTAGAAGATGTACAGTTTACCACAGATTATCATAATCCTGAAAAACGTTCTATTGCCAATGCTTTGACTGTAGAATTGAATGACGGAACCGTTTTAAATGAAATAGAGGTAGAATATCCTATAGGTCACAAACGAAGAAGAGAGGAAGGAATTCCTGAATTAATTAAAAAGTATAAAATCAATTTGGCAAGAATATTCCCTGAAAAACAACAGCGGGTAGTATTAGAAAACTCGTTGGAGTATGATACCCTTGTCAATCTTAATGTCAATGAATTTGTTGATTTATTGGTCATATAATTTTAAATGAAGGGTTGAATCTCAATTATGTTTCAACCCTTCATTTTCACCTTCCACCTTAACAAAAACTATGTCACATACAGTACAAATATTAATCAATGGAAACTTTATAGAAAGTAAAGCTTCTGAACATTTACCTGTTGAAAATCCTGCCACACAGGAAATTCTTGCAGAAGTTCCCCTAACGCTATTGTCCGAAATAGATGAAGCGATTGAAGCTGCCCAACAGGCCTTCAAAACATGGAAAGAAGTAGCCACCCCGGAAAGGGCAAGGTTATTCTTAAAATACCAGCATCTTTTAAAAGAAAATCAGAAAGAAATCGCTGAAATCCTGTCCAGAGAGAATGGAAAAACACTTGCCGATGCTATGGGAGACGTATGGCGGGGTATTGAAGTTGTGGAACATGCCTGTAATATCCCAACGCTGATGATGGGTGAGACCGTAGAAAATGTAGCAAGAGGCGTAGATACCTATAGCTATATTCAACCACTCGGAGTCTGTGCGGGAATTACCCCTTTCAATTTCCCTGCAATGATTCCTTTATGGATGTTCCCTATGGCTATTGCCTGCGGTAATACCTTTATTTTAAAACCTTCCGAGCAGACCCCAATGACCTCCATGAAAATGGCAGAGCTGTTTTTGAAAGCAGGCTTTCCTAAAGGGGTACTGAATATTGTCCATGGTTCCAAAGACCAGGTAAACCATATTCTTAACCATCCTGAAATTAAAGCTATATCCTTCGTAGGCTCTGTCCCTGTAGCGGAACATGTTTACCGTACCGGAACAGATAACCTGAAAAGAGTACAGGCTTTTGGAGGAGCAAAAAACCATATGGTGGTAATGCCTGATGCCAATAAAGAGCAGGTGGTCAATAATTTAGTGGGAGCCTCATGTGGGGCTGCCGGCCAGCGTTGTATGGCAATCAGTGTTGCCGTTTTAGTAGGAGAAGCTCAACATTGGGTGGAGGATATTAAAAACGCTTTAAAAACCATTAAACCGGGAGTTTGGTCAGACGAGTCTGCCGCATTTGGCCCCTTAATCAACAGACAGTCTAAGGAAAAAGTGCTGCGACTGATCAAAAGTGGCTATGAACAGGGAGCTGAAGTCTTATTAGACGGAAGTGACTGTACAGTAGAAGGCTATGAAAACGGATATTTTGTAGGCCCTACTTTATTCAGTAATGTATCTGTGGATATGGACATTTATAAAGAAGAGATCTTTGGACCTGCCTTACTTTTGTTAAAAGCTGACACCTTGGACGAAGCCATCAGTATCATCAATGCCAATCCTTATGGGAACGGAACCTCAATATTTACCAATTCCGGAGCTGCAGCCCGAAAATTCCAACATGAAATTGAAGTAGGTCAGATCGGTATTAATCTTCCTATTCCTGTGCCGCTGCCATTTTTCTCTTTTACAGGATGGAGAAAATCTTTCTTCGGAGATCTGCATTCATACGGAAAACAGGGTATCCGTTTCTATACCGAAACAAAAACAGTTACAGCCCGCTGGTTTGAAGAAGATGTACCGGGAGGAAATCTCAATATGACCATCAGTCTAAAATAATAGAAAGCAAACGGTGGAAAATGTCTATATGTTCTCCACTTTCAACACTCAGCTTTCAACTTAAATTTAAATACAATGGAGTTTAACCTAAATGAAGATCAACTGGCTTTTCAGGATGCGGCAAGAAGATTCGCTGAAAAAGAATTTTTCCCCTACGCTTCAGAATGGGATGCCAAAAAGATATTCCCAAGAGAAGCAATTGCTAAGGCCGGAGAACTTGGATTTTGCGGCATTTATACAAGTGAAACAGCAGGAGGTCTGGGATTGTCAAGATTGGATGCAGCCATCATATTTGAAGAGCTCGCTTCAGCCTGTCCTTCAACTACAGCTTATATTACCATACACAATATGGTTTCCTGGATGATTGACAAATTTGCAAAAGATGATGTCCGGGAAGAATTATGTCCGGCTTTAGCTTCAGGTATATTACTGGGCTCGTATTGTCTTACTGAACCTGGGTCAGGTTCTGATGCTGCAGGATTGAAAACCACAGCTGTAAAAAAGGGCAATACCTATATCATCAATGGAACAAAGGCCTTTATTTCCGGAGCCGGAGAAAGCGATATCCTGATTGTAATGGCCCGTACAGGAGATCCCGGTTCAAAAGGAATCAGTGCTTTTATTGTACCTGCCAATACAAAAGGAATCAGCTTCGGAGAAAAAGAAAAAAAACTGGGCTGGAATACCCAGCCTACACGTTTTGTATTCCTGGATCATGTGGAAGTAGAAGAGAAGTATCTTTTGGGAGAACCTGGAGAAGGTTTTAAAATAGCCCTGAAAGGACTGGATGGGGGCAGGATAAACATTGGAAGCTGCTCAGTAGGAGCCGCACAGGGCGCTATCAATCAGGCTCAGCAGTATATGCATGAAAGGCAGCAGTTTGGAAAATCATTGGCTCAGTTTCAATCGCTTCAGTTTAAAATTGCCGATATGGTAACAGATCTTGTTGCTGCCCGCCAAATGGTTCATCTGGCTGCTTTTAAACTGGATTCCAAAGACCCGAATGCTACAACCTATTGTGCTATGGCCAAAAGATTAGCAACAGATATGTGTTTTAATATCTGTAATGAAGCTATTCAGGTCCTGGGAGGGTATGGCTGCACACAGGATTTCCCTGTAGAAAGACTGATGCGGGATGCCAGAATCCATCAGGTAGTGGAGGGAACCAATGAAATTATGAAACTGGTAATCTCCAGAAAGATTTTAGAAGTAGGAGCGACCCTACAAATCAGATAGTTATAACAGATAAAAACGGAAAGCTGAAACCGGATAATAATCTACATCTGTTTTAACATTTCAGCCCATAAAATTTTTAAAGTTCAATTTTCAATTCAATACAATGAGCTTAGTACTAACAGAAATAAAAAACAAAGTCGGGATCATCACTTTAAATTCCGAAAAAACACTGAATTCCCTGTCATTACCTATGATTGAAGAATTACAGAGCATTCTGACAGATTGGAAAACATCCGATCAGGTAGTCTGTCTTTTTCTTCAGGGTGCCGGTGAAAAAGCTTTATGTGCAGGGGGAGATGTACGGAAGCTCTATGATGCTATTATGGCACAAAGAGCTATTGACCCTACGGAAGTCCCTAAAGACTGCTACGATTTCTTTTCAAAAGAGTATCAGGTAGATTACGACATCCATACCTATCCAAAGCCTGTAATAGTCTGGGGAAGCGGTATTGTAATGGGTGGCGGTATCGGTCTGATGGTAGGAGCTTCCCATCGTATCGTCACCGAAAAAAGTAAACTGGCCATGCCTGAAATTACCATTGGCCTGTATCCGGATGTAGGAGGTACCTGGTTTTTGAATAAAATGCCTTCTGCCTTTGGAATATATTTAGGCTTAACCGGGGCAAGATTAGATGGTGCAGACTGCAAATATTTAGGACTGGCAGATTATTATATGGAATCCTCTTCAAAAGAAGATATTATAAACGCTCTGAAACAGGCAGACTGGACAAATAATCCTTATCAAACAGTTTCCGATATTTTAAATACGATCTCGAAAAATACAGATATTCCTGAATCCCAGGCTGCTTTACATCATGAATTTATCCAGAATTTTGAAGGAGTAGATGCTGTAGAGGAATTCAGTGATCTGATAAGGAATTATCCTGAAAAAGATGACTGGATCAATACAGGATTAAAAAGTTTTACCGCAGGATCTCCAAGTTCGGCACACATTATTTTCAGACAATTGAAACAAGGCAAGCACCTGAGTCTGGAAGAGGTCTTCCAATCTGAATTGAACCTTTCATGTCAATGTTGCATCCACCCGGATTTTGCAGAAGGAGTAAGGGCTTTATTGGTGGATAAAGATCAGTCTCCCCAGTGGCAGCCCGCCACTTTAAATGATATTACCACAGAATGGATAGACAGCTATTTTGCGGAATTAAAAGTGGAGGACTTTCAATCTTTATCCTGATTAGACATAAACATCTGCCTTATCTGCACAATCTGCGAAAGGTAAAAAACATATAGGTTTTGGCTAACGCCATACTATCTCACTTCTATTCAAATAATAATTGATTACACCTTTTCTAATCTCAAATCTCTAACATCTAATTCAAAAAAAATCATGTCAAATATAGCATTCATCGGTTTAGGAAATATGGGGGGCCCTATGGCTGCCAATCTTATCAGGAAAGGTCATACCGTTACAGGTTTTGATCTTTCGGAAACAGCATTAAAGGCATTGGAATCAGCTGGTGGTCAGACGGCCGGATCAGCTTTAGATGCTGCAAAATCCGCAGACGTAATTATCTCGATGTTACCTTCAGGAAAACATGTTGCAGAACTCTATTCTGAGGACTTCATCAGTACTCTGAAACCGAATACATTATTGATTGACAGCAGTACTATTGATGCTGTTACAGCCCGCTCAGTTGCGACATTGGCCATTTCAAAAGGGTGCAAAATGATAGATGCTCCCGTTTCCGGGGGTACCGGCGGGGCACAGGCAGGAACATTGACCTTTATTGTGGGTGGTAAGCAGGAAGATTATGAAAAAGCCCGACCGATCTTGAAATGTATGGGACAAAATATATTTCATGCCGGAGAATCCGGAGCCGGACAGGTCGCTAAAATCTGTAATAATATGCTGCTAGCCATTCATATGATTGGCACCTCAGAAGCGATCAACCTGGGAGTAAAACATGGTCTGGACCCCAAAATATTAAGTGAAATCATGCAGAAAAGTTCCGGTAAAAACTGGTCTTTAGAAGTATACAACCCATATCCCGGTGTGATGGAAAATGCTCCGGCTTCCAGAGCCTATTCAGGAGGCTTTGCCGTAGATCTGATGGCTAAAGATTTAGGCCTTGCCGCAGAAGCCGGATTGGAAACCAAAACCTCTACACCATTAGGGAATACCGCACTGAACTTATACAGAATCTGGAGTGAAACAGGACATGGGAAAACAGATTTCTCCAGTATTCTTCAATTTTTAAATGGAAAAGGGAATATTGAAAATTAAAACAGCCATTCACCCTCTATTTTCATTCCCAATATTTAACCTTTAAATTTCAACGTAAGACAATGAATTTTGAAACATTAATATATCACCAGGAAGGCCATATCGGAACACTAACGATCAACAGACCACAAGCTTTGAATGCTTTGAATGAAACAGTTTTAAAAGAACTTACTTCATTTACGGAACAAATACAATCAGACCGGAATATAAGAGTCTTAATCATTACCGGGTCCGGGGATAAAGCTTTTGTTGCAGGAGCTGATATCAAAGCCATGCAGGGGATGAGTCCCAAAGAAGCGGAAGACTTTTCAATGGTGGCACAGACGGCATTTAATGCTGTTGAAAACCTGCCGTTTGCAGTGATTGCAGCCGTAAATGGATTTGCCCTGGGCGGTGGTTGTGAACTGGCATTATCCTGCGATATTATTTTAGCAAGCGGAAAAGCGAAATTCGGGTTACCGGAAGTTACATTGGGCTTATTACCATGTTTTGGGGGTACCCAACGTCTTCCAAGAGCGATTGGTTTATATAAAGCCAGGGAAATGGTTTTCTCAGGAGACTTTTATTCCGCGGAAGCCTGCAAAGATTTCGGTTTTGTCAACCATGTTTTTGCACCCGAAGAATTACTGAATGAAGCTCTAAAGCTGGCCAAAACCATTGCATCAAGAGGACCTGTGGCTGTTGCAAAAGCAAAACAGTCTTTAAATACAGGATCTGAACTTCATATCTCTGAAGGATTAAAACAAGAAGCGGCTTTATTCGGAGCATTATTTACCACACAGGACCATAGCGAAGGCATAGGGGCATTTATAGAAAAAAGAACCCCTGATTTCCAGGGAAATTAATACGATCGAATATAGAAAAGTTCGACCGCCCTTTTTAATCTGGTCAGGATGAGGATGTCTGAAAATTTTTGTACATCCTCATCTTTTTGTATCAGATCGTTAATCCATGGGTATTTTTCACTTCTGCCATTACAAAGGTACTATGTGTACTTCCGATAGAATCTACAGATCCCAGTGTATTGAATACAAAATCCTGATAATGTTTCATATCCCGGACCTGAACTTTCAGCAGGAAATCAAAATCTCCCGAAATATTATAACATTCTGCCACTTCTTCTATATCCATAATTTCATTAACGAAATCATACCCTACAGAACGGTCATGAATTTTCAGTTTGATCTGGCAGAAAACGGTAAAACCCCGGTTAAGCTTATCAGGATCAAGAACTGCAGCATATTTTTTCACATAGCCTTCCTGTTCCAGACGTTTCACCCTTTCAAAAACAGGAGAAGGAGAAAGGTTAACTTCTTTGGCAAGCTCCTTAACGGTAAGTTTTGCATTTTTCTGAAGCAGTCTCAGCAGCTGTATATCTTTGGTATCGAGATGTTCCACAGGATATTATTCTTTTTAGTATTAATTTTCATCAAAGTTACAGAATTATATTCTTTTAAAATTTAACTATAAGGATATATTTGCTTTATTTTAAATCAATACTTGTTCATTTATTCTGTATGTGTAATTTTACACAAAATTAAAATCTTCTATCAATACAGATAGTCAGTATAATTAATAAAGAATAGTTCTTTACAATACTTCATCAAACAGGGGAGGTTTTACGTAAGGTAAATTAATAGGGAATCGTGTGCAAATCACGAGCTGTCGCGCAACTGTAAGTAACACACCAAAGGTTTCTGTCCTTGTGATCCACTGCCTGAAAGCGGGAAGGACGACAGAAACTGTTACAAGTCAGGAGACCTGCCTTTACTGAATTGACAATGCTTTCGCGGTCTGAAGCTTTGGGTCATACAGATGATATATTTTTTAGTACGTTTTTCTCAGAGTAAAACGGGATTATCAGATATGTCATTATTTTCCCAAAAATAGATACCGGCAAAAGCATTACGAAGCATTCAAAGAGCTTTTAAAAATAAGTTTAATTAAAAGTTTAAAAAATGCAAACGCACATTCTAGGCTATCCGCGAATTGGTAGCAAAAGAGAACTCAAAAAAGCCTGCGAGCAATATTGGTCAGGTAAAATTCTTTTGGAAGAACTTCTTACTACAGGAAGGAATATCTGCAATCACAATTGGAATATTCAGAAGGAAGCAGGGATAGACCTTATCCCATGTAATGATTTTTCCTATTATGATCAGGTACTGGATATGAGCTTAATTGTAGGAGCTATTCCGGTACGTTATCATGAAGTCGCCCTTAAAAAAAATAATTCAGAACTGGATCTGTACTTTGCGATGGCCAGAGGATACCAGAAAGACGGACTGGATATCACGGCCATGGAAATGACCAAATGGTTTGATACCAATTATCATTATATTGTTCCAGAATTTTATAAAAATCAGCAGTTTAAACTGACTTCCGACAAAATATTCAACGAGTTTGCGGGAGCTAAACAAGCTGGAATTAATGCCAAGCCGGTACTCATCGGGCTTGTTTCTTACCTTCTTTTAGGAAAAGAAAAGGAAGAAGGATTTGATAAACTGGATCTTGCAAAAAATCTTCTTCCGGTATACACCGAAATCATAACAAAACTTCAGGATCAGGGTGCCCAATGGATTCAGTTTGATGAACCGTTTTTAACCTTAGATATAACGGAGAAAGCCAAAGAAACCTATCAGTACGTTTATCAGGAACTTAGAAAGCAGTTTCCAAAACTGAAATTCATCATCGCAACCTATTTCGACGGATTGAAAGACAATGCATCTCTTGCTGTGTCACTTCCTGCAGACGTTCTGCATATAGACCTGGTGAGAAATCCTGAGCAGCTGGAAGATATTTTAAATGCTATTCCTGAAAACCTAAGCCTGTCATTAGGAGTGGTAGACGGAAGAAATATCTGGAAAAACAACTATGAAAAGTCTTTGACTTTCATTAAAAAAGCTACTGAAAAACTGGGTACAGAAAGAATTTTTGTGGCTCCGTCATGTTCATTACTTCATTCGCCTTGTGATCTGGATTTTGAAACGGCCCTTCAGCCTGAAATTAAAAACTGGCTGTCTTTTGCAAAACAAAAAGTGAAAGAAGTCGTAAGTCTTAAAGCTCTTGCTTCAGAAACTGAGGATGAAAGTATCCTTGCAGATTTTGAAGACAATAAAAAGGCTGTTGCCAGCAGAAAAACATCTTCTCTTATTCATAATGATAAAGTGAAACAAAGAGTGGCTGCCGTTACTGAAGAAGATGCTCAGCGAAAGAATTCATTTAGAATCCGTAAAGAAAAGCAGCAGGAATCATTACAGCTTCCGCTATTCCCAACCACCACCATAGGCTCATTCCCGCAAACTACTGAAGTAAGAAGCTGGAGGGCCCAGTTTAAGAAAGGAGATCTTAGTGCAGAACAATACGATGCTTTATTGAAAGAGGAAACTCAGAGAACCATCCGTTGGCAAGAAGAAATAGGAATTGATGTCCTTGTTCACGGAGAATTTGAACGTAATGACATGGTAGAATACTTCGGGGAAAAGCTTGAAGGATTTATTTTTACTAAAAATGGCTGGGTACAGAGCTATGGAAGCCGTTGTGTAAAACCACCCGTTATTTTCGGAGATATTTCCCGTCCTGATCCAATGACTGTATACTGGTCTCAATATGCGCAATCCCAAACCAGTAAATGGGTAAAAGGAATGCTGACCGGTCCTGTTACCATATTACAATGGTCTTTTGTACGGGATGATCAGCCCCGTGCCGAGACTTGTAAGCAGATTGCTTTGGCGATCCGTGATGAAGTAGTGGATCTTGAAAAAGCAGGAATCCGGATTATCCAGATTGATGAGCCTGCCATCAGAGAAGGTCTTCCATTGAGAAAAGCAGAATGGCAAAACTACCTGAAATGGGCTGTAGAAGCCTTCAGAATCTCAGCAAGTGGAGTAGAAGATGCTACCCAGATCCATACCCATATGTGCTATTCTGAATTTAATGATATTATTAAAAATATTGCCGATATGGATGCAGATGTCATTACGATAGAATGTTCGAGATCTCAAATGGAACTTTTAAATGCTTTTGCAGATTTTAAATATCCAAACGAAATAGGTCCCGGAGTTTATGACATCCACTCTCCAAGGGTTCCTTCTAAAGAAGAAATGATTGAGCTTTTAAGGAAAGCTCAAAATGTAATTCCAGCCAGCCAGTTATGGGTAAATCCTGACTGTGGCCTGAAAACAAGACATTGGGAAGAAACTGAAAAAGCTTTAATTGCAATGGTAGCTGCTGCTAAAGAAGCTTCAGCAGCCTATGCATAATCATCGCTTGTTCCAATATCATCATGAAAAAGCATCTCCAGGGATGCTTTTTCTTTGTTTAAGCATGCGCGCATCTCGGACAGATTCCGCTGATGATAAAGTTATACTCCTGAGCTATAAAATTCTCAGGTAAACTAATTTCAGGTATAGTATTTTCAATACAGGTAACAGAATGGCATTCTTTACAATTGAAATGAACGTGATTGTGAAAATGCTGTTCGTGAGTACATTTCCCACTACACTTAGCAAAATTCACAACTCCGTCAATATTGACGATCTTATGAATAGCGCCTTCATTTTCAAGTCTTTCCAAAACCCTGTAAATGGTAACTCTGTTACACAAATCCCCTAGTTTCTTCTGAATATCAGAGTGGGTAAGTGCCACCTCAGAATCGTTGATAAGGTTCAAAATCTCAGTTTTGGCATGGGTATTTCTAACTTGTTTCATATTTTTAATGCAACAAAGTTGCGTTATTTAAAATTTTGTATTTACTTTGCAACAAAGTTACAATAACAAAATTAAATCATCCTTTTTATGAAGTCAAAAATTCTTGATGCAGTAGGAATCTCCGCAGCCGTTTTATGTTTGATTCATTGCATAGTCTTTCCTTTACTGATGATCATCCCATTGGGAATATCACATAATCCTTATATTGATCTGGCTTTTCTGATCATTGGAGCCCTCGTAGTTTTCAGAATAATGAGACAAATAACCAACCGACGCCTCAAGTTTCTGTTTTGGGCTTCTATTCTGCTGATCTCCATTTCTGTACTGGCAGATTTTATATTTGAAATTCATATTCCCCTTATTTATGTTGGAGCAGCAGGCTTAATTACAGGTCATATCATCAATTTTAAAAATCATAAACATTAATACATGACAAAGAAACTTCCTGTAACTGTACTCAGTGGCTTTCTGGGAGCCGGGAAAACAACTTTACTGAACCATATTCTGCACAATAAACAGGGACTAAAAGTAGCCGTTATTGTAAACGATATGAGTGAAGTGAATATTGATGCACGCCTTATCGAGAATCAGAATACGCTTTCCAGAACGGAAGAAAAGCTTGTAGAAATGAGTAACGGATGCATTTGCTGTACACTCAGGGAAGATCTGATGATTGAAGTGGAGCGTTTAGCGCATGAAAAACGTTTTGATTACCTGCTGATTGAAAGTACAGGAATCAGTGAGCCTATCCCCGTAGCCCAGACATTTACCTATATTGATGAAGAAAGCGGCATAGACCTTTCCAGATTCAGCTATGTAGACACCATGGTGACCGTAGTGGACAGCTTCAATTTTATGAAAGACTTTTCAACGAATGAATTATTGATGGACAGAGACCTTACGGATATGGAAGGGGATCACAGAACCATTGTTAACCTTCTTACGGATCAGATTGAATTTGCGAATGTCATTATCTTAAATAAAACAGATCTTATCGATTCCGAAACTCTTGGATTTTTAAAAGCAGCTATAACAAAACTTAATCCTGAAGCCCATATCATTCATTCAGAATTCGGGAAGATTGACTCCCGGCTAATTTTAAATACCCAACTCTTTGATTTTGATACGGCACAGTCTTCAGCCGGCTGGCAAAAAGAGCTTCAGTCTGATCACCACAATCCTGAAACAGAGGAGTATGGTATCGGGTCATTGGTTTTCAGAGACCAAAAACCATTTCATCCCGAAAGATTATGGAACTACCTTAATGAAAGATATCCTGAAGGTATTTTAAGGGCTAAAGGGCTTTTCTGGCTGGCTTCCAGACCGGATGACGCATTAAACTTCTCCCAGGCTGGAGGTTCGTTCCGTTTGGAAAAAGCAGGGGTCTGGTGGTGCAGCATGCCCATGAATCAAAGATTAGACTATAATTCATTTGCAGAAAATCAGGAATTTATTGAAAGCAGATGGGATAAAAACTGGGGTGACAGAATCAATGAGCTCGTTTTTATAGGTCAGGATATAAACAAAGACCAAATGGCACAGGATCTCCAAGACTGTCTTATTAATGATAAAGAATTATTAAGCCAACAGCAGAATTTTCAGGATCCGTTTCCTGAGCATATTTAAAATTAACTTTTAATTAATGCAACAAAGTATCAATAATATCATAAATAGAATACCTTTCAGCATTATTTTTACAGCATATGGACAGACGTAAATTTCTAAAAGGATCAGCATTACTATCAGGTCTCTTTACAATATCTCCGCTTGAACTTTGGAGTTCCAAAAGAAGTACTGAGCAACTCCATTCCGGAAGTGCAAAGAACATCATATTTATGGTAAGCGACGGGATGAGTCTTGGAACACTTTCAATGGCCGACCTGTATTCCCGGAATATTTTGGGAAAGGGAAGTAATTGGCTTAATCTGTATCATGATCAAAAAGTTTCACGGGCGCTGATGGATACGGCTTCAGCCAGTTCTATTGTTACAGATTCAGCTGCTGCCAGCTCGGCTTTCGGAGGGGGAATCAGAGTGAAAAACGGGGTATTAAATATGGGAGCCAATGGCGAAAAGCATCTTCCTATATGGCAAAAATTTAAAAAAGCTGGAAAAAAAGCAGGCTGCGTCACCACGGTAACGATTACCCATGCTACACCCGCCGGATTCTGTGTAAATTCTGCCCAAAGAAATGCAGAACCTCAAATCGCTGAAATGTATGCCGAGCTGGAATTAGATGTTCTGATGGGCGGCGGCGATGAGTTTTTTAATCCTGAAAAAAGGGAAGATAAAAAAGACCTTTATGCTGTTTACAGAAAAAAAGGATACCAGGTCCTTAAGGAGCGCAATCACCTGAAAGACATTAAAAAAGGAGAAAAGATAATAGGAGTATTCAGTACAGGAGCGTTGCCTTACAGCATCGACAGAACCACTCTTCCTGATTTCAAAAATACACCTACACTGGCCGAAATGGCAAAAACAGCGATTGATCAGATGAAAGATCATCCGGGAGGTTTTGTACTTCAGGTAGAAGGAGGAAAAGTAGACTGGTCTGCTCATGCCAATGATGTAGCCGCATTAATTCATGATCAGCTTGCATTTGATGAAGCTGTCAAAACAGTAATGGATTTTGCAGAGAAAGACGGAAATACGCTGGTGATTATAACTACGGATCATGGAAATGCCAATCCCGGAACAATTTACGGAGCTGATGCTACCAAAAAATTCAACAGTATTTCAGACTACAAGTACACTAATGAATATATTCTGAATCAGATTCATAAAGATTTTTCTGTGAAAGATATTAAAGACTGGATTTACGAAGGCAACCAACTGGCACTGAATGATGATGAAGCCAAACATCTATTAAGTTTCTATAACGGTCTTGAAAAAGAAGAAGGGCTTTACAATTATAAAAAACTTCCGTTCAAACTCTATTCTGACATTCAGAAAAACCGTAATTCGGTAGGGTGGATCAGCATGGATCACTCCGGAGATTATGTAGAAGTGGCGGTTTACGGTCCGGGAAGTCAGCTTTTGAAGCCTTTCATTAAAAATACAGATCTGCATGACCTAATGCTTAAAGCTTCTCCTTTATAAACTTATTCATATTTTCATATCATATTAATTTTTTGGTGTAACAGGGCGAATCGTATTTCGCCCTGTTTTGGCTATTATACCTGAGAATAAATACAAAGAAAATCAGACCATCTAAATTACAGAGTACACAAGCGGCAAATCTTTTCTGCCTATCGGCCACGATCTACCCGCATACTCTTTATAATACGGCCCAATCTCTTTAAAGCTTCTTCCACTTTAGTATTCCATACATTATTACAGCTGATCCTGATATAGTGGATATAATCACCATTATTGGAAAATAAAGGCCCCGGAGCAATATTTACAAACTGATCAATGGCTTTTTGCTGAAGTTCAAAAGCATTGATATATTCTGGCAATTCTATCCAAAGCACCAGACCTCCTCCGGGACGGCTCATCCGTATATCAGATGGAAAATAATTTTCTACAGCCTGTATAGTCAATAACATAAGCCTGTGCAGTTCGGGTCTCAATTTTCGCAGGTGTCTGTCATAAGCTCCCGTTTTTAAGAGCTGTAGCAAAGAGAGCTGTACAATACTTGCCGTAGCTACATTGGTAACAGCTTTTAACTTTACAACCTGATCAGTAAACCTTCCTGCAGCACACCAGCCGATTCTGTAACCCGGCGCTGCTGATTTAGAAAAAGAAGAACAAAGCATTACCCAGCCCTCTTTATCATAGCTTTTTATATTTGTCGGACGCTGGGCCTGAAAATGAAGATCACCATAAATATCATCATCTATGACCGGTATCTTCATCCTTTCAGCAAAAGCAGCTATAGCCTGCTTTTTTTCATTGCTTAGCATAACACCGTTCGGATTATTAAAGTTTGAAATCAATAAACAGGCTGAAATCTTTTGACTCTTGCAAATCTCTTCCAATTCCTCAATATTGATTCCAGCTAAAGGACTGCCTGATAATTCAATTATTTTTAATCCGAGGCTCTCTATGGTTTGTAATATACCATGGTAGATGGGTGACTGAACAATGACAGTATCACCCATTTTCGATACAGCACGCAGACATAGACTCACCGCTTCCAGCGCACCATTGGTTATGATGACATCATCTGCGGCCAGCTTTCCCTGCCAAAGAAAAGACCTTTTGGCAATTTCTGTCCTTAGGTGAATATTTCCGGCAGCCGATTCATACTGCAAATGTTGTCCGGTTAAATCTCTGGAAGCTTGTTGCAAACTCCTCCGCAGAGCATTAAAAGGCAGAAGGTCAGGACTTAAAACAGCATTAAAAAATGATACATAAGACTTATTTTCAAGGTCAGGAAATGAAGCTTCCTGCAGGACTTTTCCAATAGCAACCTCCTGAGCAAATGTTTTATTTTCTACATACTGAGGAAGATGTATGGAAGAAACAGAGGTACGGAGTACCATAAAACCCGATCTTTCTTTTCCTACAATCAATCCCTTGTCTTCCAGAACCATAAAAGCTTTGAGGATGGTACCTACACTTACTTTTAATTGCTCCCGGATGCTACGCAATGATGGAAGCTTGGATCCCACAGGATAGGTACCGTTATTAATAGAAATCTCAAATTGATCTGCAAGAGCTATGTATTGAAAATCTTTCATCTGTTACATTAATATATTCATTTTTTGTATCTGTTACAACATGGTAAAGATATATACTTTTGTTGAGAACAAAAAAAGAAGAATATGAAAAAATTAGGATTAGTAGGAGGGATAAGTTGGGCTTCTACCTTAGACTATTACCGCTTATTGAACGAAGGGATCAATCAGGAGCTGGGCGGATTGAATTTTGCAGAGTGTATCATTTATTCAGTAAACTTTAATTATTTTCAACAGTTTAACGCCGATTACGATTGGAATGCAACCTTCGACCTGCTTTTTGATGCTGCTCAAAACTTAAAAAAATCCGGAGCAGAAGCCATTGTTCTTTGTGCCAATACAGCTCATATCGTTGCTGATAGAATGGAAGAACTCATAGGGCTGCCACTCATCCATATTACAACTGCTACAGCCAATGCTGTTAACCGGAAAGGATTAAAAAAAGTCGGTTTATTGGGAACCAGTTATACGATGGAGCTGGATTTCTATAAAGATAAATTGATTGAAGGCGGCCTGGAACCTTTAATTCCGGAAAGCAGTGAAGACAGGGATTATATAGAAGATATTTTGAGAAACGAGTTGAGCCGGGGGATTATTAATCCTGAAACCAAAAAGAAATACCTTACCATCATTCAGGGTCTGATTGACCGAGGTGCTGAAGGTATTATTTTAGGATGTACAGAAATCCCTTTATTAATCAAACAGGAAGATGTTTCAGTTCCTGTATTTGATACCATTAAAATCCATGTTGATGCTGCTGTAGAATTTGCAGTTTCAAAACAGAAAATAGAATAATCAATGGATAAGAACCGGGTACTCATCTCCGGTTCTTATTATTTAATCCTGGAATAATTCCGTTTTCCTATGATCAGTATTTCTACTTACATCACTTTGAGTAGAAATACTCTTGTCCTGCTTTATGGTAAGAGGTAATTTTATGGTATCAAAATCAACAAACAACCTAAAACTTGATATCATGAACCATGTAAAATACAGGATAGGAAAATGGCTTCCTTCCGACAGAGCGTTTTTAAATAACTGGATAGAAAAAAAAATCCAACAGGTTAAAAACAGCAATACCCCATTAAGCCCGGCCGTAGCAGACCTGAGAGATGCTATCTACAGTGATCCCGTTTTATATATGAGCTTCACCAGCATGTACGATGAGATCCCGCAAGGCTATAATGAACCTGTAAAAAACTTTGAAACCATGCTACTGATCATTAATCAGGTTTTGAAGGAAGCTCCTTGTTACAGCACAATAGAAGATACAATAGGATTAGTGGGATTTCCAATCAACGCCATATTGGATTGGGCAATGGGTACTCAGGCAGGATATTTAACCTTTCTGCATCCTGTAGTGAATGAAAAGCTCAGTGTAATATTAGCAGAATGGAAGACCTTCCTGGAATCCCCGGATTCAAAATATGTTTTGGTAGACGGCCCCGTTATTCAGCCACAACCCGATTATACGCAGCCTATAGGATGGCTTTCTCCGGATTCTTTAGAAGCTATTGCAGCCATGGATCCTTTAAGAGGAAAGGGCAAAGATCCTGAAAATGCGTTGGATAACTTCATATACAACTACCAATGTGATCCTTCACAGCCTCATTTTGGATATAAAAGCTGGGATGATTTTTTCACCCGGGAATTTAATCCGGGAATCAGAGAGGTAAGCCCTGAAGACCAGGATCATTCCGTAATTGTGAACGCCTGCGAATCAGCTCCCTACAACTGTGTGACCAATGCAAAAATGAAAGATAAATTCTGGATGAAAGGGCAGCCTTATTCTTTACTGGATATCATGAATAACCATTCACTGGCTCAGCAATTTGGAGACAACAGCACCGTGTATCAGGCCTTTTTATGCGCTAAAACTTATCATAGATGGAACAGCCCGGTAGACGGTAAAATAGTAGCCATTGAAAATGTTCCGGGTACCTATTATGCAGAAGCTCCGATAGAAGGGTATGATCCGTCAGGACCTAATGACTCGCAGGGTTATATTACAGAACTGGCAGCCCGCGCTCTAATTTTCATCCAGTCGGATAATGAAAAAATAGGACTGATGTGTTTTGTGGCTATTGGCATGGCGGAAGTTTCCAGCTGCGAGATTACAGTGAAGGAAGGTGATCATGTGAAAAAAGGAGATCCCATAGGTACCTTCCATTTTGGAGGTTCTACCCATTGTCTGATATTCAGACCGGGAGTGAATATCAAATTTGATTTTCATGGACAGACTCCGTGTTTAAATACCTATAATATTCCTTTAAAAGCTAGAATCGGAGTCGTTACAGACTAATAAATACTATAAATCATAGTAACGGTAAGTGTGTTAAACAAAAAATGAGGTAATAAAATGCCTCATTTTTTTATTTTTATTGCAGGATGGTTATATTCCACCCATTACATACATGTTTTCCATAGTAGGAACCGGGCTTCCACCTTCTTTTTCAAGGGTGATGGCAAAGGCCTGTGCTTTTGAAATAGTCGCCAGTGCAATCTGGCTGTCTTTATCTTCAGTATACATTCCTGCGCTTACCGGCTTCCCATCTTCAAGAGCCCAAAGCTGATACTGCATACCTTCCGGAGTTTTGGGAAGACTTTCAGCATTCAGATATACTTTTTTTGTTTTTTTGTCCCAGAAAACCATGGCTTTGGCATCCTGATGTTTTTCAACTCCTTTTAACATCACCATTTGCATATCCGGATTGGAAAACATATTCAATTTCCGATCCATCTTTTTCATAGCGACATCCTGGGATTGCTTTTCTGCTGCCAGTTTTGTCATTTCCTGTTTTACTTCAGATTGGCTGTTCATCCAAAACAGATTTCCGGCCACACTTAACAGGAATAAAACAGATGCTGCCACAGCATAAGGTTTCCAGTTTGTTTTTCCCTGGATCTGTTCCCGGGTTTTCATTTCCCCGTCATCTTTTGCTTCCGGGATATCTGTAGAAAGAGACGGTCTTATTTCTTCAACAGAAGACTGCTCCTGTTGAATTCTGTTCCAGATTTTAGATTTCAGATCACTTGGAGGTGTTACAGCCTGAGCCGTAGCAAGATGTTCCAAAGTTTTTTGGGCTTCTTCAAAAGCCGCTTTTACTTCAGCATTATTCTTCATCACACACTCCAAAATCCCAGCTTCCTCGGGAGAAGCATGGCCTAGAATATAAGATTCTATAATTCCGGATGATATGTATTCTTTTGTGTTCAATTTATTGATAATCTTTTAGCAAATCTTTTAATTTCATCAATGCATTCCGCATTTTCGTTTTTACCGTTCCCAGGGGTATCTTCAGTTTTTCGGATATTTCGTGTTGGGTATATCCCTGATAATAAGCAAGATTAATAAGTTCCTGCTTGTCTACTTCCAGACCTTCCAGCACATTGTTAAATCCAATATAATCGGATGAATTGTTGGTCGTTGAAAGTTCTGTAGTATTATATACGAAATCCGGAAGTGGTTGGTTTTTAAGCTCATTCTGAAACCCTTTAGATTTTAAATAATCTATTGCAGTATTTCGGGCAATATTGATCATCCATGTATAAAATCTTCCTTTAGAGTCATCATATTGGTGGATAGAATTCCATATTTTAACAAAAACATCCTGAATAACTTCTTCAGTATATTCTTTAGACTGAACAATACGAAGAATAATTCCGTACAGCGCACCCGAATAGTGGTCATACAGATAATGAAAACCGGTTTCGTTTTTTTCTTTTAATAAAACGATAAGCTCCTCTTCAGAATAGGTTGTCTTAATAATTGTTATTTTTCCTTCCAAATGTAGCAAAATAAAATGCATTCCAAATGAAATCATTAAAATCTTTTACTTTATATATAATTTTAATGATTTTATTTAAGAAAACTATTTAAACTTTTTTACTAAACCACAAATCGAAGATTCAACGTAGTCAGACATAAAAGTTTTTATTTTTTAGACACTTTAGTACACTTTAGAAAGTTTAAAGGAATACTACACAATTACGTTCACATAAGATGAAAATCTTTGATTTTCAACAAAACTTCAGTGTACTTTATATGCACAAAGCTGGAAACTTTAATAACTTAAGTGTTTAAAGACTTTTGTGACTTTTGTGGTTACAAGAAAGTTTAATCCACTAGGGTTGGATTCCTACGGAATGACAAACAGAACACTATCATACATCACTCTATATAAATCTCAACATTGCAAATATTTAGAACACTTTAGAAAGTTTAAAGGAATACCATACAATTACGTTCACTTAAGATGAAAATCAAAGATTTTCTTAAAACTTTAGTGTACTTTATATGCGCAAAGCTGGAAACTTTAATAACTTAAGTGTTTAAAGACTTTTGTGACTTTTGTGGTTAAAAGAAAGTTTTAATCCACTAGGGTTGGATTCCTACGGAATGACAAGCAGAACACTAGCATACATCACTCTATATAAATCTCAACATTGCAAATATTTAAAACACTTTAGAGCACTTTAGAAAGTTTAAAGGAATACCGCACAATTAAGTTCACATAAGATGAAAATCAAAGATTTTCTTAAAACTTCAGTGTACTTTATATGCGCAAAGCTGGAAACTTTAATAACTTAAGTGTTTAAAGACTTTTGTGACTTTTGTGGTTACAAGAAAGTTTAATCCTCCAGGGTTGGATTCCTACGGAATGACAAACAGAACACTAGCATACATCACTCTATATAAATCTCAACATTGCAAATATTTAAAACACTGTAGAACACTACCTGTGTATTCCATGATCACCCCTGTTCTTACTGAAACCTATAGAAAATTTACTTTGATTTTATTCTTTATTAAAAATAAACAACTGACAATCAGTTATTTGTAAATTATTTCATTTTTTATCAATCTAAAACAAAACCAACCTCGTAAATGACACTAAGAACACAATCAAGTATAACTCAATAAAAATCAACCACAATGAACACACAATCAAAAATCGCAGTTTTAGCAATGATCACCTTATCATTCGCTTTTAGCGGGAAGGTAACTGCACAAACGATGAAAGAAAAAACAGTAATGGTAGGAGGGGCTGCCATGTACCCATCTAAGAATATTATTGAAAATGCTGTCAACTCTAAAGACCATAAAACCCTTGTCGTTGCAGTAAAAGCTGCGGGATTGGTAGAAACATTACAGGGAGCGGGTCCTTTTACCGTGTTGGCACCTACAGACGCTGCTTTTGCAAAGCTTCCGAAAGGAACTGTGGAAAATCTTGTAAAACCGGAAAACAAAGCCATGCTTACCAGTATACTGACTTACCATGTTTTGCCGGGAAAATATAATGCTAAGGAAATATGGGCAGCTGTAAAAGCCGGAAACGGGAAAAGTATGATGAAAACAGTACAGGGCGAAGAACTTACATTCTGGACAAAAGGTAAAGATCTTTATATAAAAGATGCCAAAGGAAACAGTGCCAAAGTGACTATTGCGGACGTAAACCAATCTAATGGAGTTATTCATGTCATAGATACAGTTTTAATGCCATAAGGATTAACAAAACAGCATATTGAGGTATGCTGTTTTTTCTTCTATTATCTCAACAAACACTTAAACAATTAATATTATGAAAAAAACGATTCATGTTTCTAATCAGGGAGCAAGTCTTGATACAAGCAGAAGAAACTTTTTGAAACTGGGAGGTATAGGATTGGCTATGGCCGGTCTCACTCTGGTAGGTTGTGATGATAATGATGATTTTCAGATCATAAATGATGGAAACATATTTGATCTGGGAACAGGAGATGTAGGGATATTAAATTATGCTTATGCCCTAGAACAGCTGGAAGCAGATTTTTATACTAAAGTGGTTAATAATTTTTACACGGGAATTTCCAGTACTGAAAAGGAAATTTTCACGGATCTTTATCACCACGAAGTCATTCACAGGGATTTCTTCAAAGCAGCCATCAGCAGTGCTACTCAGAACGTTCTTCCAAAGCTGGAATTTCAGTATCCCAATGTAAACTTTAATAACCGGAGTTCTGTGCTTGCTACGGCAAAAGCATTAGAAGATACCGGAGTCGCGGCATACAATGGAGCCGGGAAGTATATTACCAATGCGGCTTACCTTGTAATTGCCGGGAAAATAGTTTCCGTAGAAGCCAGACATGCCTCTGCGATCAGAAATCTGATCAATCCGGGATCTGCAGATTTCTCAGGAGACGATGTAGTGGATGCCAACGGTCTGGATCTTGCCAAAGAGCCCAAGGATATTGTAATGGCTGCAGGAGGGTTTATAAAAACACCTTTCACGTGGAAAGAAAGAGGTATTAATTAATCATTCATCTTCAAATCTTGTATTATGAACATTCTTAAATTATTAGATAAGCTTTCTCATGATAAATTTTTTACGGCGGAAGCTTCAAGACTGGAAACACTTACGAATATGTCATTATTCGGAAAAAAAGCAGCAACTGCCGCAATTCCTTTTGGATTAGGTGCCATGATGGTCACGCCGGTAAAAGCAGAAACGGCAACAAAAGAATTTAGAGGTACAGCTTTAAAAAGTACATTAACCGATGCTTTACAATTGGCTTTGGTATTAGAATATCTTGAAAATGAGTATTATGCTTTAGGGCTGTCTGCAGCAGGGCTGATTCCCAATTCGGACAGGCCGGTTTTTATGCAGATTTCAAAACATGAATCGGCCCACGTTAGCTTTCTGAAAAGCACCCTTACTTCTTTAGGGACAACTCCGGGAGCGAAACCTACTTTTGATTTTACAGCTAATGGAAGTTTTTCTCCTTTTACAGATTATAATCAGTTTCTTATCCTGGCACAGGCTTTTGAAGATACGGGAGTAAGAGCCTATAAAGGACAGGCAGGAAATGTCATGTCCAATAAAGTTGTACTTCAGGCCGCCTTACAGATTCATTCCGTGGAAGCAAGACATGCATCACAGGTAAGAAGAATGAGGGCTAATAAAGGCTGGATTGAACTGGCTAATGGTGGAAATATGCCTTCAGCCACAGATCCTGTATACGCCGGAGAGGACAATGTAAACCAGTCCGGATACAATACGGGAACCTTATTTGGAGCGGCGGCAGGTTCCGCCGCCTATGACGAAGTGATGAGTGGCAGTGATGCCCAAACTATTGCCTCCTTATTTATAGTGTAATTGTGATTGGATGGCAGTGGAGGAGGTGTCCTTTTCCGGCATATCCGGAAAAGGACCTTTATCAAAAAAAAGTGTATTCATCGCCAGACCTTAAAAAAACAGATGATCAATAATTAATTTTTATCCATCCTTTTACGGCAAGTACCATATATAATGTATGGTACTTTTGTGTTATCAGCTTCTATTTTTAACCTATATCATGGAATAATTATTGCCTTATTCATGATCTGGTGTATTCTAATATTTTTCTATTATGAAAATAGCAACCTATAATGTCAACGGAATCAATGCCCGGTTACCTTTACTCTTGCAATGGCTGAAAGAAGCCTCCCCGGATATAGTATGCCTTCAGGAGCTTAAAGCTCCACAGGAACGATTTCCTTTAAAAGAAATTAATGCTGCCGGTTATCAGGCCATATGGAACGGACAGAAAAGCTGGAACGGGGTAGCCATACTGGCAAAAAACAGGGAGATCACAGAAGTACAGCGGTCTCTGCCAGGTGATCCTGAAGATCTTCAGAGCAGATATATAGAAGCCATTATTGATCAAATGGTTATATGCTGCTTATATCTTCCCAACGGCAACCCTTATCCTGGAGCAAAATTTGATTACAAGCTCTCATGGATCAAACGCTTACAAAGGAGAACAAACCAGCTTATTAAAATGGAGCTTCCTGCGATCCTTATCGGAGATTTCAATATTATTCCCGAACCCATAGATGTCTACAAACCTGAACGCTGGGAAAATGATGCACTGTACAGAATTGAAGTAAGAAAAGCATATAAAGAACTGCAAAAGAAAGGATGGATGGATTCTATCCGTACCCTTTATCCTGAAGAAAAGATCTATACATTCTGGGATTATCTATACAAAGCTTACGATCGTAATGCAGGAATACGGCTTGATCATATTTTATTAAGTCCTTACCTGAGTCCCCAACTGCAATCAGGTGGAGTAGACCGTCATGTCAGGGGCTGGGAAAAGAGCAGTGATCATGCACCGGTATGGATTATATTGGACAGGTCCTCGAAGCCGTGATGACCGCTATAAAGGTTTTAGTAAATAAAAAATACAGCCAGTCTTCTTTGAAAACCGGTTGTATGGTATATGTATGCTATAGAAATCAGAGATCTATAGCGATTCTATTATGATAATTTACGGCGACGACCGGAAACCTTACGGTCAAGATCTTTGATATCCTGTCTCAATTCCCGAAACATCTCTTTAAAATTATAGCTTTCATAATCACCGGGTTCAAAGTCTTCCGGAAAAATTCCTGAAGCATACTGCCATATTTCCACCACCTCATCAAAGGGGATTTCGTAAGGCTCATAGAATGAATTATCCGCACTTACACTGATGGTATTTTCATTCTTTTCTTTAAAACGTTTATAGGTAATTCCGTCATTTAAAGTGACAAAAACATAGGTTTTCCCTTGTTTCAGGTCATTTATTCCTTCTACATATTTCCCTACAATATAAGAACCGTTTCTAAACGGAGGCATAGAGTCTCCATCTGCAGGAAATGCTCTGTATTTTCCATTCGTTAAAAAGGGAAGGGCAATCCTTTGAAGGCTTTCAATATATTCTACATCGCTATATCCCTCCAGATATCCCATTGATGCTTTTTGAGGAATGATTTCAATAGTATCATTTCCATGATGATCTACAGCTACCGGAAGTACAATTCTGTTGTCCGGAAGTTTCAGCATTTCATCCATAGGATATTTCTGGATATCTACAGAGACCAGAAGATCAATACTCACATGGAAATATTTGGATATTTTTACCAGAAGCTCAATCGGAGGCTCAGATATTCCATTCTCATATTTAGAATATCTTACTCTGGAGATCGTTAATTCGTCAGCTACATTTTGTTGGGAAAGTTTTCTCTTAGCTCTTAAGAATCGTATATTATTTGAAAAAATTGACATTGATAAAATAAAAGTATATCAGCAAAAATACAAAATTGATTTCGTTATCAGTGATCAGCAACGCTTGTTTTCCTGTACAAAGTGGAAAAAAATCACCTTTTCTGGTATATTATACCGGATGCTGAAGAAAAAAAGTGAATTTCAGGACCCCCGTTTTTACTATTTATACAGAGACAGACTGTTTTTTTCAGTTTTGAAGAATATTCATTAAAAAACAATATTTACTCTTAAATTATTAACTCTAAATTTTTGAATTTGAAATATGTTTTTTAACATTTAGTAAATCAATCAGATATAACAATAAATGATATTCTCATTATTTTCCTTTTATATTAATGAAATATTAAATTATAAAAACATATTATTAATTTTTTAAGAAAAATTTGGGAACTTATTATTATTCTTCTTATATTCGTAATGTAATAATCATATAAAATTATAGTTATGAAAAACTTAAAAAAATTAGACAGAAACGAATTAAAAACAATTTCTGGTAACGGATTACTTGATCCAATCGGTGGATTACTAGGAGGATTAGGTGGTGTAGTTGGAGGTGTTGTAGGAGGTGTAGGCACTATCGTTGGTGGTGTTGTTACAGGTGTAGGTTCTACAGTTGGTGGAGTATTAGGAGGTGTTGGTACCCTTGTAGGTAACACATTATGCCAAACACAATGCGTAATCAATGGTGTCATTCACATCAGATTACTTGAATGTGGATCTACTTGCTAAGAAAAAACAAGTAATAAAAACTATACCGCTCTTTTTGGAGCGGTTTTTTTGTGGCAGTACAGCATTCAAATCCTTTTTTGCAGATCTATCTCTCACGCTATATTTTATTACCATACAACATGTTATGGGTTGCCAAACTTTATAATTAGGAATACATTGCTTTTTCTTTAATGCAACAAAGTTGCTTTAATAAAATTAATTATCTAGCTTTGCCGGATTATTAAAGCATACGCATATGAAAAAAGCCGTTATTTTTTTGATGGGAGGGACACTTATTTCTTATCCTTCTGTGTTGAAAGCTCAGAACCTGAGGGCTAAAAAGACCGTTCAGGATATAGAGTCAATACAGATACAGGGAAAGATGAATAAGGAGGTGGTAAGCATTTCACGGAAAACACTGGATGTCATCCAATCCAATACCTTAGGAGAAACGCTAAGTAAAATTCCGGGTATTCAAAACTCCGGATATGGCCCCAATTCCGGAGCCCCTGTTATCCGAAGTCTGAGTGGAAATAGAGTAAGAATTCTGGAAAACGGAACTGCAGTCAATGATCTTTCGGGAATAAGTCCGGATTTTAATATGGATATTCAAATGGATAATGTCCAAAATATCAGCATTTATAAAAATTCAGCAGCTGTTCTGTACGGTGGAAAAGCTATTGGGGGAGCTGTTGATATTGAAACCAATTATATCGTCCGTCAGCTTCCATCCAAAAAAATTAATCTTCAGGCACTCCTGGAAGGTGGAAGTAACAGTGGGCAGAAACAGTCATTTTCTGCAAAAGGAACTATTACTAAAAACTGGATATGGATAATGGGAGGATCCAACCAAAAACAGGAAATTGTCCGGATCCCGGGAAAATCTAAAGACAGCAGATGTTATGATCCAAATCTGGTTGGGTTTAACAGCATTTTGCAATCCCTCTGCCAGCTGGACGTAAATTCAAGAAATGTTCTTAACATTAGTATGTTTCCTTATATCAGCCAGTTTGCCAAGGATCATATGGTAGAATATGAACTTTCACAGGATGATCTTTACACATTCAGTCCCACTTACTATAATCCGTCGGATGGCCAATATTACCCCAATCCCAAAAACGATCAGTACGTTCCGGGACAGGATCCAACAAAAGACCGTTACAGAAGCGAAGTAAACAGCATTAAGGATTATGTCCCGACAAAAGACGGCGTCATTCCAAACAGTCATTCAGAAAGCAATTCATTTTACGTAGGGACCAGCTATATTGGCAAATCCTTTTATCTGGGAGGTGCTTATCAAAACGCTTATTCCTATTTTGGAGTTCCCGGCTATACATTGTCCAAAATTCCCAAACACTCTCACGGAAAACCTCAGAAGACATTGGAATATGTCCCCATCAATATAAAAAGCTTATCTCATAAAGCTATGCTGGAAACGGCTTATCAATTCAATCATTCTCCCATTGCCGGGATAAAATTTAATTATATGGGAGTGTTTTCCAGCAATTCGGAACTTCTGGAGCGCCACAAAGCCAATCAATTTCATGTACAACAACATAATGGCCGCTTGGAAATAGCACAACAGAAGCTGAAATTTTTAACTGGAACTACCGGAGTTGAAGTACAATACAGGGAAATGGAAGGCAGCGGAAGTCAAAGATATCTTCCTGACAACATAAGCCGTGAAATTGGCATATTCACGATGCAGCACCTCAATTTCGATTTTCTTGAATTTGATTTGGGATATCGGAATGATCATGTACAGCGCAGAGCCGATGCTGATAAAAAATACATCAGAAGCCGTGGACTCTCCGGAGGAAATCTTATGGGAAGAGATTTTACCCTGAATCAGTTTCATACAGCGGCCCAATGGAATATCTTTAAAAAAGCCTATCTGAAAGTACAGTATAATCATTCTGAAAGAGCCCCGGAAGTCAATGAACTGTATGCAGGAAACAATCATTTTGCTATTCTCACAGAAGAAAGCGGAGATGATAAATTGGATAAAGAAATTGCAAAAACATGGGAAATTGGTGGTGGACTCAATTTGAAAAATATTCGCTTATCTGCCAATTGGTACCATACTTTCTATAAAAATTATATTTACCTTGCTCATACGGGGATTTCACGGGAGGTTTTCCTGGTAAAGGAATGGCGTTCTGATGATACCGAGATCAATGGAATAGAAGCTGAAGCAGCCTACAAAATGGATCTTCATACATTGGGAAAATGGGAAGTAGGTTCCTATTATGATCTGGTGAGAAACATCAGTACAGCCGACAGTTCTATAAGAAAATGGAGCGATGGAGATTATATGCCCAATATGCCGACAAGCCGTTTTGGGTTCAACCTTAGCGGAACGGTACAAAAACTGAACTTCAATATAGCATTGGACCATTATATGAAGCAAAAATATCTTGGGAAAAATATAAATCCGGAACTCCCGATGCCGGCATTTTCACTTCTTAACGCACGTGTTTCTTATGAAGATACCCATTTAAAAATGGGAAGTATAGAATATTATATAGCTGGAAGCAATTTATTAAATACAGAAGCAAGGCTTCAAAACTCTCAGCTGAAATTCCTTAGCCCACTCGCAGGAATTAATATTTCTGTAGGAGTGAAAATCAAAATATCATAACCATTAGATCCGGCTGTTACCTGTTTGAAACAATTTTGGCAAGGCAGGTAACAACGGATTTTATTTCACTAGCCGGAAAGTCATATTAATCCTTGGTTTCATAGGCCGCGTAGATTTGGCAATGCGATGTTCCCAGTTCATCTGGAGATCTCCTTTCATAATTAACAGGGAACCATGCTGAAGAGGCAGGCTGTATTTATTGGAATGGTCATCAAACTTTCTGAAGTCAAAACTTCTTACCTGCCCCAGGCTTATGGAAGCAATAACCGGACGGTTTCCCAATTCACTTTCCTTATCCCTATGCCAGGTTACAGAATCATTTTTATCCCGGTATAAATTCAACAACACTGAATTAAACCGATATCCTGTGCTTTTCTCGATGCGCTCTTTCAATTCCAGAAGCTCAGGCAGCCAGGGGTTAACATTAAACTGATGGCCATCCAACTGATATTTTTTGTCATCATCACCATACCAGGCTGTCAAACGGGGCGTCAGGACCATTTTATCATACATTTTCTGAGTTCTCTGTTTCCAGGGTGCAGTATGCATTAAAAGCTCCTCAAGTTCTGAAGCCTCATTTTCAGCTAAAAAATGTTCCGTATACTCCAATAGTTCACTTGGAAACCTGTAAAATTCTTCAGAATTAAATAAGCTAAGCTGCGACATTTTTAAATATATTTTCCATTATTATTTTCCGGAAATTTTATTTTCCAATTCCTTGATATCTTTTTTCAACTCCATAAACATTTCTTTCATATCCAGATCTTCTGTCTCATCCGATTCAAAATCTTCAGGAAAAATACCTGAAGCATATTGCCATATCTCCAAAACTTCCTCAATCAAAATATCATAAGGTCTATAAAATGAATTATCTGAGCTTACCCAGATTCTGTTTTTTCTTTTACCCATAAAACGTTTATAGATGATTCCTTCATTTAGAGTTACAAAAACATAGGTTTTTCCAGGTTTCAGATGATCTATCCCTTCCACATATTTTCCTACAATATAAGAACCCCTTCTAAAGGGTGGCATGGAATTTCCTTCCGCCGGAAAGGCCCTGTATTTCCCATGCGTCAGAAAAGGAAGGGCAATTCTTTGAAGATTTCCAATATACTGTATATCCCTGTAGCCTTCAAGATAATTCTGAGCCTCTTTTTGAGATATAATCTCTATGGTATCATTTCCCAGATGATCTACCAATACAGGCAGAATAATTCTGTTATCCGGAAGGTTCAATGTCTCTTCCATCGGGTACTTCCTGATGTCTACAGATACCAGAAGATCAATGCTCACATGAAAAGACTGAGAAACTTTCAGCAGCATCTCAATAGAAGGTTCCGATCTTCCATCTTCATATGAAACATACCGGGAGCGGGTAATGCTTAAAAGTTCAGCAAGCTCTTGTTGAGTTTTTTCTCTCTTACCTCTCAAAAACCTTATGTTATCTGAAAAAATCGACATTGTTACAAATTATATCAACAAAAATACGAATTTTGTTCAAAAACGTAACTAATTTTGTAACATGGAACGGACGATTGTACATATGGACCTGGACACATTTTTTGTGTCCTGTGAGCGCCTCAACCATTCTGAATTTAATGGAATTCCTCTGATCATCGGAGGAGGAGACCGTGGTGTGGTAGCTTCCTGCTCCTATGAAGCCCGCCGTTTCGGGGTACGTTCTGCCATGCCCATCAGGCTGGCTTTAAAATTATGCCCGGATGCCAGGGTGGTTCGGGGAGATCATGAAATGTATTCTCAAATGTCCCATATGGTTACAGAAATTATTCAGGAAAAAGCTCCGCTGATGGAAAAAGCAAGTATTGATGAGTTTTACCTTGACCTATCCGGAATGGACAAATTTTTCGGATGTTACAAATGGACAGAAGAGATTGCAGCCTCCGTCCTCAAAGAAACAGGACTTCCCATAAGCTTTGCCCTCTCTGCCAATAAGACCGTATCCAAGATTGGAACCGGCGAAGCCAAACCGGGGAAAATAGAAATCAAACCACAGGAAATCAAACCGTTTCTTGATCCTTTATCCATAAAAAAAATACCAATGGTAGGGGACAAAACCTTTCAATTACTTTCCAGGATGGGAATTCGTACCATCCATACTTTATCAGAAATGCCTGTTCTTATTCTTCAGCAAATGATAGGAGAAAATGGTCGTGAGCTTTGGAAAAAAGCTAATGGAATTGATGAAAATCCTGTTATTGCTTACTCTGAAAGAAAATCAATCTCCACAGAAAGAACCTTTAGCTCAGATACAATGGATATCCCGGAATTAAAAAGGCTGTTATCCGGAATGTCGGAACAGCTCACCTATCAGCTTAGAAAAGAGAAATGGCTTACTTCTACGGTAGCAGTAAAGATCCGTTACGCCAATTTTGATACGGAAACAAAACAATGCAGGGTAGCCTATACTTCTGCGGATCATACCTTATCAAGAGTTGCACTGGATCTCTTCAGTAAGGCGTACACCCGAAGAATGAGACTTCGTTTAATAGGACTTCGTTTTACAGGGCTTGTCCATGGGAATCATCAGATGAATTTATTTGAAGATACGGAAGAACAGATGAGCCTTTATCAAACCATGGATAATATCAAGAACCGGTTTGGGGCGGATGCTGTAGGCAGGGCCTCGGGTTTTGATTTAGGAAAATAAAAGTAAAAACCTGTACAAATATGTTTCTTAACTGCCATTCATACCACAGTCTCCGTTATGGAACTTTATCTGTAAAAGAATTGGTTTCCAAAGCTCATGCCTTGGGAATCAAACAGCTTGTTCTTACGGATATCAATACGGTAACGGGTATCTATGAATTTAAGAAGACCTGCGAAGAATGCGGAATCAAACCTATTGTCGGAATTGAAATCAGAAAAGAAGGACAACTTCTTTATATTGCTATTGCCAAAGAGTTCAGCGGAATAGGAGAGATGAATGCAATGATCACGGAGTACCATTGTAACGGAAAAGACATATTGGCATCCGCTCCCGAATTCAATCAGGTTTTTGTTATTTATCCTTTGGAAAAAATGCCCGAAACTCTGAAAGAAAATGAATTTATAGGAATCCGGGAAGAGGAGCTTACCCTTCTTATCCGCCCTGAATACCGAAGGATGATTTCCAAAATGGTTGTTTTTCAGCCTGTAACATTCAGTACCCGGAAAGAATACAATCTGCACCGGATTTTAAGAGCTATAGATAAGAATACCTTACTTACAAAACTGTCTGAGAACGATATCTGCAAAAAATCGGAATATCTAAAACCGGAAAAAAAGATACTCGAGGATTTTCAGGAATACCCGGAAATGATCAAGAACACAGAGCATATATTGAACAGCTGTCATTTTGAATTTACTTTTGGGACAGTCAGAAATAAACAACATTATACAAGATCCAGAGATGGAGATCTGAAGTTTCTCAGCAGACTTGCTTACTTAGGGTTAAAAAAACGGTATGGTCCCGATCATGAAGAAGCCAGGCAAAGGGTAGAAAAAGAGCTGAAGGTAATCCATGAACTTTATTTCAGTGCTTATTTTCTGATCACCTGGGACATTATAAGGTACAGCAACAAAATAGGATTAATGCATGTAGGGCGGGGAAGCGGTGCCAACAGCATTGTCAGCTACTGTCTGGGGATCACTGATATATGCCCCCTGGAACTGGATCTCTATTTTGAACGTTTTCTCAATCTTAACCGTAAGAGTCCCCCTGATTTTGATATCGACTGGAGCTGGCAGGATAGGGATACCATTCTTCAGTATATCTTCGACAAATATGGCAAGGAACATGTGGCATTCTGTGGAACCAATGTAGAGTTTAAGTACCGTTCTATATTTCGTGAGATTGGAAAAGCTTTTGGATTGCCTAAAGATGAGCTGGACGAACTGGCTACAAAATCTGTAGAAACCCATGAAGTGAATTCCGTGGTGACACTGGTTCATACCTATGGTAAACTCTTGGAGAAATTTCCCAATCAGAGGAGCATGCATTCCTGCGGGATTTTAATTTCTGAAGAACCCATCACTTATTATACCGCATTGGAAATGCCTCCAAAGGGATTTCCTATAGTTCAGTTTGATATGTATACCGCAGAAGAAATCGGGCTGGAAAAATTTGATATTCTTTCCCAAAGAGGCCTGGGAACAATCAATGACACGGTAAAACTGATTAAAGAGGTAAGGGGAGTAGAGGTTGATATAAGAGATACAGCCCTTTCCAAGGATGAATCTGCGGCTAACAGGCATTTGGCAGAAGGCAATACTATAGGCTGTTTTTATATTGAATCTCCGGCAATGCGCGGATTGTTACGAAGATTACAATGCGATAATTACAGAACATTGGTGGCTGCATCCTCCATCATAAGACCGGGAGTAGCACAAAGTGGAATGATGCGCGAATATATTTTCAGACACAATCATCCTGATCAATTCACCTATTTTCACGAAATTTTTAAAGAACATCTGGGAGAGACCTATGGCATTATGGTCTATCAGGAGGATGTGATCAAAATTGCACAGTATTACGGAGGACTTTCCTTAGCAGACGGGGATATTCTCCGGCGGGCTATGAGCGGTAAAGGCCGTGCATTATCCCAGCTTCAGAAAGTAAAGGATAATTTTTTGAAATCCTGTCGCAAAAAAGGGCATCCTGAAACACTTTCCGCAGAAGTATACAGACAGATTGAATCGTTTGCCGGTTATTCTTTCTGTAAGGCCCACTCGGCATCCTATGCTATAGAAAGTTATCAGAGTCTCTATCTCAAAGTGTATTATCCGCTTGAATTTATGGTTTCTGTCATCAATAATCAGGGTGGGTTTTACCGCACTGAAGTTTATATTCATGAAGCTAAAATGTCCGGGGCTACAATTCAAACTCCATGTGTCAACACCAGTGAATATCAAACCTCATTAAAGGGGAAAGATATCTATCTGGGATTAATGCTTTTGCAGGGACTGGAGAGCAGAATTGCCCATGAAATTGTGGAAGAGCGAAGAAATAACGGAGAATATAAGTCGTTGGAAGACTTTATCCGCCGCATTGCTGTGGGTATTGAGGCGGTTCAGACCTTAATTTTCATTGGCGCTTTCCGCTTTACCCAACAACCTAAAAATGAACTGCTTGTAGAAGCAAGAATGATATTGACCCATTTTAAACCGGAAAACAGAGGATTATTATTAATTGATGAACCCGTTCAGGAATATAAACTTCCACAGCTGAAACGTGAACATTTTGAAGATGCTTTTGATGAAATTGAAATCCTGGGATTTCCCGTGTCATGCAGTCCCTTTGATTTGCTTACAACCAGCTACAGAGGGTCTGTTTTCGTAAAAAACCTGTTATCATTCCATAAGAAACAGGTAAAAATGATGGCGTATCTGATTTCCAGAAAGCATGTGCCTACTAAAAAAGGAACCATGTATTTCGGAACCTGGATTGATGTGAATGGCCATTATTTTGATACGGCACATTTTCCCGACAGTCTTCAAAAGTATCCATTTCAGGGAGGTGGCTGTTATCTGTTACTGGGAATTGTGGAAGTTGATTTTCATTTTCCAACCGTCACAGTTACTAAAATGGCAAAAATGCCGTTCATTCCAGATCCGCGGTATGCCTATGACAAAGAAAAGCAATATGATGTACACCGGCAGATCAGAGAGGATATAAGCATGACATTCCGGAAGCCTTATCCACAAACCCATGAAATAGGATTACCCAGACACAAAATGCCCAATTCATAAAGATCTATAATGGTTCTGTTTCTCCTGTAGTGATAACGGAGATCAAAACAATCTTACAAAACCCTGTTTTATAAACAGATACAGAACAGGCCATAAAGTTTTTCATAAAAATTTGTAGGGATTTAGGTAATTTCCTAAATTTGCAGTTATGGAATTGTTAGATGTCATTAAATCCTTATCAAACGAAACACGTTTAAATATTCTTACGTGGTTAAAAGATCCTTTTGCCCATTTTCCGGAAGAGGAGCTGGAGGAATACACTCCGGAATTAGGAGTATGTGTATCGGATATCGCCAAAAAGGCAGGAATGTCTATGCCTACGGTTTCTGATTATTTGAAAACAATGTCTGCTACCCATATTCTAATTGCCACAAGAAAAGGGCAGTGGACCTACTATAAAAGAAACGAAAAGACACTTCAGGACCTGGCAACGCATATAAAAGAAAAACTTTAAAAAAATTTATTCAATAATTTAGGCATTTACCTAATTAACTAAATATAATATGAAAGCAGCAATTATAAAAGAGTTCGGCTCTGCAGAAAATTTTAAAATAGTAGAAATACCTAGGCCCATACCTGGATTCAGGGAAGTTTTGGTGAAGGTCTTTGCAACTTCTGTAAACCCTCTGGATTACCAGGTGCGCCGCGGAGATTACAAAAATGAGCTGGAATTACCTGTCATCACCGGCCATGATGTCTCCGGTGAGATTGTAGAACTCGGACCGGGAGTGGAAAATTTTAAAATCGGGGATGAAGTTTACTATACTCCAGAGATTTTTAAGGGACAGGGGAGCTATGCACAATATCACTGTGCCCACGAGTCAATCATAGGTCTGAAGCCCCAAAATATCAGCCATCTGGAAGCCGCGACACTTCCTTTAGCAGCAGGCACAGCCTGGGAGATGCTGGTTACCAGGGCACAGCTCAAAATTAACCAGACCATTCTGATCCACGGCGGTGCCGGTGGCGTAGGGATCCCCACCATTCAAATTGCCAAGGCTATGGGAGCCACCGTGTTTACTACAGCAAGAAAAATTCATCATACATTTCTTACCGAATTAGGTGCAGATCACGTTATTGACTATGAACATGAGGACTATATCAGTACGATCCACCAATTAACAGATCATAAAGGAGTGGATGTCATCATTGATACCATAGGGGGCAGTACACTTTCCGATAGCGGTCAGATTCTCAGTCAGATGGGGCAGGTTGTTACATTGGTAGATATTGAAAAACCTCAAAACCTTATTGATGCCTGGGGAAAAAATGCTACCTATCATTTTGTATTTACCCGCCAGAATAGAAATAAACTGGATGAGATCACTCAATTGGTAGAAAATAAAAAACTAAAGCCAGTTGTCAACAAAGTTTTTCCATTATCGGAGATCGGTAAAGCTCATCGCTTACTGGAAACCAAAGCTGGTGATAAAAACTTCTATGGCAAAATCGCAATAGAGATTGATAAGTAATAAAGAAAGAGCAATGTACATATAGTATACTCTACACTGTATATACATTGCTTTTTAAATGATTACTTGTATGTATTATGAAAAGGCAAAACATATTTTATTGTTCATTTGTATATGAATTCAAAATTTATTCAAAATTGAATCTATAAATTAGCAAAATGAAAATCCTAATCATTGAAGACGAAGCAGAACTCGCAAAAAGCATTTCCGATTATCTTTCCGGGGAGAGCTATCTCTGTGAATTTGCATCAACATTTAGTGACGCAATGGATAAAATAGAAACATTTCAATATGACTGTATATTATTGGATATTATGCTTCCGGATGGAAACGGGCTTACGATTTTAGAAGAACTAAAAAGACAAAATAAGCAAGATGGTGTAATTATTATTTCTGCGAAAAATGCTTTGGATGATAAAATAAGAGGGTTGCAATTAGGCGCTGATGACTATCTTACCAAACCTTTTCATCTTTCCGAATTGATGGCTAGAATTTATTCTATTATTCGTAGAAAACAATTTAATAATTCCAATGTTATCAAACAGAATGAGCTTCAGATAGATCTTTTAGCTAAAACTGTAAGTATCAATAGCCAACCAATTATTCTTACAAAAAAAGAATTTGACCTGTTGATTTATTTTATTGGTAATAAAAATAAAGTTATTTCTAAAAGTACCTTAGCAGAACATCTTTCCGGTGATTTGGCAGATATGCTCGACAATCATGATTTTGTCTATGCCCATGTAAAGAATCTCAAAAAAAAATTATATGATGCCGGATGTGATCATTATCTGAAAACAGTATATGGAACAGGATATAAATGGGAGAACATGTAAATAAAATCTATGAAACCTTTATTAAGCAAGACCACCAAACCTTTTATCATTTATGTCCTAATCATACTGGTTATCAGCATTCCTGTCTATTATTTTGTAGTGGACACCATTTGGAAGGGCGAATTGGATGAGCACAATACAACGATAGCAGAAAAAACAGCTTATGAATTTAATAATCTGAAACTTTCGGACGAAGAATTAGATAAAAGTATTACCCTTTGGAATAAAATCCAGCCGGGAACAGATATTGAAAAAATACCTTTTAACAATCTCAAAAAAGACAGATTTTTCACTATAGAAAAACAGAAAACATTTGTATCAAAACCTGAAATAGAACGGTACAGATGTCTGAAAAAGGTTGTTTATATTAATAATCATCCTTTTCTGTTTACCGTTGAAACCAATATTGAAGAATCTCAGGAAACTGTTGCGGCCATTGCTTTGGTAACCGTTTTTTTCTTTGTTCTTATCGTTATTGGTTTATTATTTTTAAACAAAAAGCTTTCAACGTCAATATGGAAACCCTTTCGGGACACTTTGGACAAGCTTAAAACGTTTAATCTCAACAGCCAGACTAAAATTGAATTTGATAAGACCAACATCACAGAATTTGAAGAACTTAACCAATCTTTGAATAAATTAATAGAACAGAATATTTCAGTTTTTAAAACCCAGAAAGAATTCACAGAAAATGCATCCCATGAGCTGCAGACTCCTTTGGCAATTTTGAAAAACAAACTGGATATTTTATTACAAAGTGAGGATCTTACAGAAAAACAATATCAAATTACTGAAGAAATGAACAGGGCTTTGACAAGAAGTTCCAGAATTAATAAAAACCTTTTATTATTAGCTAAAATAGAGAATAGTCAGTTTGATAATTCGGAAACCATCCAATTTAAAGATTTATTGAATCAAAGTATGGATGTATTACAAGAACACTTTGAACAAAAAAATATTTCCATTAATAAAGAGATCTCTTCAGATATAAAAATAAGAGGAAATAGTGGTTTGATTGAAGTTTTAGTTAACAATTTGTTGATCAATGCCATTCGTCATACTTCACCCAATGGTTCAATTTCTGTAAAATTAACAGATATGGTTTTTGAAGTTAGCAATTCAGGAACAGAGAAACTGAATACAGACTTACTATTTAAAAGATTTTCAAAACTTTCAGCAGATAACCACGGGAGTGGCCTAGGGTTGGCGATTATTAGTGAAATCTGTAAATTCCATCACTGGCAAATCAATTACAAATTTGAAAATAATTCGCATGTTTTTTCTGTAAAACTGTCGTGAAATCATTGATCAAAATTTAAATCAGCTCGCACAGAACTGTTATTTTTTAAAAGTAATTATTTAAGAGTTTACAAAAACTTAATATGAAATAATGTCTAGCAGGGGGGGCTCTTCAAAATTAATTCAAAATTGAAATTCATTTTTGTCCCTTAATATATAGCCTTGTGAAACAATTATCATTTTTTTTACCTTTAGTGTTTACAACATTAGCAAATGCCCAAACTTCAAACTCAGAAATAATAAACGAAAAAACAGCTGACTCTTTAAAAAGCAGCTCCATTAAAACAATTAAGGAAGTTACCATTGTAGGTAAAAAAGCAGTTGTTGAAAATAAAATCGATAAAATTGTTTATAATGTAGCCAACGACTTGACATCTCAAAGCGGAGCTGCAATTGATGTTTTAAGAAAAGTTCCGCAGGTAACTGTAGATGCCGATGGAAATGTTGAGCTACAGGGAAATCCCAATGTCAGATTTCTGATCAACGGAAAACCTTCAAGTATATTTGGAAACAGCCTTGCTGATGCACTCGCTTCTATTCCTGCAAGCCAGATTAAAAGTATTGAAGCGGTAACCAGTCCCGGCGCAAAATATGATGCACAAGGTACAGGCGGAATTATCAATATTGTTCTGAACGAAAGTAAAATAAAAGGAATCAATGGTATTGTGAATGCCTCTGCAGGAACACGCTTTGAAACAGGTTCTGTAAATTTGAGTTTCAGAAATAATAATTTCAGCCTCAATGCTTTTTTCAGTGGAAATGCACAGCTAACATCCAGAACACCGTCATTACAGAACAGAACTTCCCACGACAGCGCATTACAAACTCAAACCCGATTATTACAAGACGGTTACAGTGATTTTCAGAGACATGGCTATCGTACAGGATTGGGATTTGATTGGTCAATTAATAAAAACAACACATTGAGCGGGTCAGTTTCTTACAATGATTTTGCCAACAAAAGCATAGGTTTCATCAATCAGGAACAGTATATAACTGATTTTTCCAATTCCACCGAACAATCCATCATTGGTTACAGAAATTCTGACAACCGCTCTTCAGTGAATTCTATAGATGGAAATTTAAGCTACAGAAAAACATTTCAAAAAGAAGGACAGGAATTAACGGCAGATTACGTTGTAAGCTATGGTTCTCCAAAAAGTAATTATTTCCAAACTCAAAGTTGGTCAGGAGCATCATCTCCTTATAATGGCATTTTGGGAAGTAATCCGGGAACAGATTACAGCCATAATATATCAATAGATTATATACAGCCTATAAATGATCATATTACCCTAGAAATGGGAGCAAAAACTATCTTCCAGCATATTACGAATGCAACAAATGTCAGTATTTTAGATCCTTTATCAGGTCAATATGAAGTTGATCCTCTCCAGTCTTATCATTTGAAATATGATATGGGAGTTTATGCAGCATATCTTTCTTCATCTTTAAAATTATTTGATTGGCTGGATGTAAGAGCCGGGGCACGTTACGAATATACAACTGTGAAGATAGATTTTCAAAATACCAATATTCCATCTTACAGTTTGTTTGTGCCATCCTTCATTTTATCTCACAAATTTGAGAGTGGGGAAGTACTAAAACTAGCGTATACAAGAAGGGTTGAAAGACCTGAATATTCTGAGCTCAATCCATTTTTAAACTTCAGTGATCCTCATAATATCACTACCGGAAATCCTACATTAAAGCCTGAAATAGGGGATAATATGGAATTGGGCTATAGCAGGAATTTTACAAATGGAGCCAATATTTCATTCACAATTACAGAAAGGATCAATAGTCAGGACTTAAAACAAATCACCACTTTTTACCCAATATATACCGTAAATGGAACAGATTATACGAACGTATCTGTAACCTCAAGAGAAAATATCGGAAAAGAATATAATTCCGGGGGCATTTTATCCGGTTCTCTTCCTCTTTTTAATAACAAATTAAATCTACGAGGCAATATGATGCTTTTCCATCGGTATATTGTCAGTAATATATATGTTGGCAATTTGGATATGGGATTGCGTTACCGCTTAAATCTGAATATGAACTATCAGCTGCCCAAAGATTTTATTGTAGAAATATTTGGGAATTATAATTCTGCTGCTAAAAATATTCAGGGGAAAAACCCTCAATCAATCACATACAGTATTGCAGCCAGAAAACAATTCTGGAACAAAAAAGCAAGTATAGGAATTACAGCAACCAACCCTTTCAACACCTATATAAAACAAGTCACTACTGTTGACACCAATGATTACAGCTCATATTCTGTGCGTCAGTTACCACTGCGGTCTTTTGGGATAAGTTTCAGTTATAAGTTTGGAAAAACGAATTTTAAAAAAGACAAAGATATCAGCAATGATTATCTGAATGAAGCTTCCCAAGGGAATTAGGTTGTTGTGAGCTAAGGTAATTCAGAATTTCTACAAAATCACCTCTCATATTTACTTTATAATTAATAGAATATGGATACTTTTCGTACATATCTCATCCGTGGTATATTATTTTCAGTGCTGTTTTTCAGTTATTTTAAGATAAATGCACAGTCAAAAAACACTTTGTCATACTTTCTTGAAACCGCAAAAATAAACAGTCCTGTTTTAAATGACTATAACAACCAGGTGATTTCTAATCGAATAGACAGCTTAAAATTAAAAGCCACATATGGTTTTATTGTCTCAGGAGAAGGAACTGCCGGATATTCTCCCAATAGTAAAGGATGGGGCTATGACAGCGCATTAACTAACGGGCAATCTCTTTTCGCAGGTGTAAGGATAGCCAAAGAATTTATCAGCCGGAACAATTTAAACACAAGACTTTCAGGCTTTAGTGCAAGTATCGCACAGGTGTTGGCTCAGCGAAACATCAGTCTTCAAACCCTTAATAAACAAATTACAGATCAATATATTACCACGTACGCAAGTCAGCAGCAGTATAGCCTGAGTCAAGAAATTATTCATCTGCTTGATCAGGAAGATATTATTTTGAAAAAGCTGACTAAGGCTGCTGCTTTCAAGCAAACGGATTATCTGACATTCAAAGTAACCCTTCAGCAAAACGAGCTAACTTTAGAACAACAAAAAGCTGATTGGCAAAATAATTATTCCCTTTTAAAATATTTGTCCGGAATTGTAGATGATACCTTCGAACCGGTTGAAATTCCCTACTTTCAGGAAAGCCTTACTCCCGTTTCTTTCGACGACAGTATGTATCAAAAAGCATTTAAAGCAGATAGTCTAAAGCTTGCCAATGATGCTGAAATTATCCAGTATAATTATAAACCAAAAGTAACAGCATTTTCAGATGGTGGTTATCAGTCTTCATTTGCCCTTACTCCCTATAAAAATTTTGGAATGAGTCTGGGTATTGGCGTCACAATTCCAATTTATGATGGCCATCAGAAAAAGATGCTCCTGCAACAAAATCAATTATCACTGCAAACCCGGCAGAAATATCTTGAACAAACCCACAGGCAATATCAGCAGCAGATTCTCCAGGTTAATAATCAGATTGAGCAGTATGATAAAATAATCCATACAGCCAATGAACAAATCACCTATGCCAAAACTTTGGTAGAAGCCAACGCTAAACAGCTTCCGACCGGAGATGTAAGAATGGTAGATTTTATTTTATCAATCAATAATTTACTGAGCCTTAAAGGAAATATCATTCAGTATAACACCATATTATTCAATCTGAAAAATCAATTGCAATATTTAATCATTCAATAATTATGAAAAAGATAATCACCCTCATTATACTATCTGTTATTGTTTTCAGCTGTACTAAAACCAGTGAAGCCACAGCTAAACCGGATGCACCCCCAAAAACACTTGTCACGGTGGCTTTTCCATCTGATACGGTTCAGCTTAATAATATAATTACACTGAATGCTACATCAACTTATTTATTAAAATCCGATGTAAAAGCTAACAGTACAGGCTATATTACAAAAATGACCATCAAATTGGCTGACCATGTCGGAAAAGGTTCTGTACTTTTCGGATTACAGACCAAGGAAGCCAGAGCACTTGGCAATACCATCAATCAATTAGATAAATCTTTTCGTTTCAACGGAGCAACAACGGTAACAAGTCCTGCCACAGGTTTTGTGGCAATGCTAAATCATCAAATCGGAGATTATGTTCAGGACGGAGAAGTTTTGGCAACAATTACCGATGCAAGTAGTTTTGGCTTTGTGGTAGATGTACCATATGAATACCTTCAAACCATAAAAAATAAAGGCTCTTTACCTATTACTTTACCCGATAATACAATTTTGCAGGGGAAAATAGCAAAAGTGATGCCTGCTGTGGATGCCGTTTCGCAAACTGTAAAAGTACTTTTACAGGTATCAAATAATAATATTCCGGAAAATCTGATTGGTACAATTAGCTTTTCTAAAACGTCTGCTTATGGACTTTCTGTTCCTAAAATGGCCGTTGTAAGTGATGAAATACAATCTTCTTTTTGGGTAATGAAGTTAATCAATGATACAACAGCCATAAAAACAGCTATCAAAAAGGGAATTGAAACGGATCAATATATTCAGATAAAATCAGGGGATTTAACCACAAAAGACCGGGTGATCATTTCCGGGAATTTTGGGTTAAATGATACTGCCACGGTCAAAATACAAAAACCTTAACGTGATGAAAAAATCTTTTTTTGTAACCTATAAAAGTCCTTTGCTTGTATTCATTTTCTTGATACTTGCCAGTGGAATTTATTCTTATACGAAAATTCAGTCGGCTTTATTTCCACAGATTACTTTTCCAAAAATAAAGATCATTGCCGATGCAGGACAACAGCCCGTAGATCAAATGACAGTAGGTGTAACTAAAGTTTTGGAAAATGCAGTGAAAAGAGTTCCTGATTTACAGGTTTTAAAAAGCACAACCAGCCGGGGCAGCTGTGAGATTTCTGCATTTATGTCGTGGAATGTCAATGTCGACCTTGCCAAACAGCAGATAGAGAGTAGTGTTAATGAAGTCAGAAACCAGTTACCTGCCGATATTACTATTTCTGTGGAAAAAATGAATCCTTCGATCCTTCCAGTGATGGGATATTCTTTAAATTCTGGTTCAAAAGATCCTATTGAGCTGAAACAGCTGGCTCTGTATACCATCAAGCCCTTTCTTTCACAAGTTCCCGGAGTAAGCGAAATACGAATAATTGGTGGTCAGGATAAAGAACTCCGGGTACTCATGAACCAGCCTGTGATGGCCAGATTAGGGATTACACCAGCTTCTGTAGAACAGGCAATTAACAATACCAATTTTATTAAATCCAATGGTTATTCCTCAGATTTCCGCTATCTCTATTTAACGCTTACCGATGCACAGATTCGTAACGAGAGCCAGCTTAAGAATCTTGTAGTAAGCAATAATGGCAGCCGAATCGTTTTTCTGGGTGATATTGCTCAAATCACTGTTCATAATGCAAAACAATATATTAAAGTCAATGCCAACGGGCAGGAAAGCATTCTGATTGCAGTGATACAACAGCCCAATGCCAATGTGGTGGAAGTGACCAAAGCAATGGAAACCAAAATTAATGATCTGCAAAAAACACTGCCAAAAGATGTAATTATTAAACCTTATTATGCTCAGGCAGATTTTGTGAATGACTCTATAAAAAGTGTCACAGACGCACTCTGGATCGGTTTGGTTTTAGCCATTATTGTCGCTATTATTTTCCTTCGTTCATGGAAAGCAAGTGCCGTTATTTTAATTACCATCCCTATTACATTAGGTCTTACAATGCTTGTTTTATATACGATGGGGCAGACATTTAATATCATGACGTTGGGAGCGATTGCTGCTGCGATAGGATTGATCATTGATGATGCTATTGTTGTTGTAGAACAAATTCACCGTACACATGAAGAACATCCTGAAGAATCTTCTAACACTCTGGTTCAAAAAGCAATTAATTACCTCCTGAAAGCAATGATAGGATCATCCCTCAGTACCATTGTAATCTTTCTTCCTTTTATGCTGATGAGCGGTGTTGCGGGAGCTTATTTCAAAGTAATGACAGATACAATGATCATTACATTGATCTGTTCCTTTTTTTCAACCTGGATTTTACTACCCATTGTTTATCTATTATTGTCAACAGGCAAAACACAATCAAAAGGCCTTCAGCATCATGATGTAAAAGAACGGAAATGGGTGGGGTTCTTTATTAAAAGACCTTTATATACCTATCTATTCATAGGGGGACTTATTATTTTAACGGCTATAATTCTTCCCAATATCAGTACGGGATTTCTTCCTGACATGGATGAAGGCAGTATTGTTCTGGATTATAATTCTCCACCAGGAACATCACTGGAAGAAACAGACAGAGAGCTGAAACAGGTTGAAAAAATTATTACTTCCACTCCGGAGGTTGAAGCATACAGCAGAAGAACAGGCACCCAAATGGGGTTTTTCATTACAGAACCGAACAGAGGAGATTATTTAATTCAGCTAAAAAAAGACAGGAATAAAACAACCAATGAAGTTACAGACGATATCCGTTCAAAGATTGATGCTTCAGGTTTACCATTAACCGTAGATTTTGGACAGGTTATCACAGACATGCTTGGTGATCTGATGAGTAGCGTTCAGCCTATTGAAATTAAAGTTTTCGGAACGAATCAGAAAGTCATTGAAAATTATTCAAAAAAAATCGCAGATATTGTAAGCAAGGTCAATGGTACAGCGGATGTGTTTGATGGAATTGTTATTGCAGGACCATCGATGGTGGTAACCCCGAAACTGCCTGTTTTAGCGCAATATAACATTTCTCTACCTGATTTCCAGAATCAGCTGCAGGCTAATTTGGATGGAAATGTAGCAGGGAATATTTTTGATAATGTTCAGTATACTCCAATACGATTGCTGTATAACGGAAAAACGAACCAATCTTTAAACGACATCAATAATAGCATGATCGCTTTACCAAATGGTACTTTAAAACCTCTGAGTGAATTTGCAACCGTAAATATAGTAACCGGTTCTGCAGAGGTCAACAGGGAAGATCTACAGACTTTAGGTATCGTAACGGCAAGATTAGATAATGGAAATCTGGGGGGAACTATTCAGGAAATTCAGAATCAGATCAGCCAGAAAATAAAACTGCCAAGTGGATATTCTGTGGTTTATGGGGGAGCTTATGCAGAACAGCAGCAGTCTTTTAAAGAATTACTGATTATTTTGGTGGTTTCCAGCTTACTGGTATTTTCTGTCATGCTATTTTTATTCAGAAATGTTATTGTTGCCCTTATTATTTTATTTATTTCAGTATTAGGGCTTTCAGGAGGTATTTTATTATTGTATTTAACAAATACACCATTGAATGTCGGAAGTTATACAGGGTTGATCATGATGGTAGGGATCATCGGCGAGAATGCCATCTTCACTTACCTCCAGTTCCATGAAAGCTTAGCAACAAAAACTAAAGAGCAGGCTGTTATTTATGCCATCAGTACAAGACTGCGTCCGAAATTAATGACTGCTTTAGGAGCTATCATTGCCCTCATGCCTTTAGCATTGGGAATCGGAACAGGAGCTCAGATGCATCAGCCTTTAGCGATTGCCGTTATTGGAGGTTTCATTATTGCTTTGCCGCTTCTGCTTATCGTTTTGCCAACATTACTCAATAAAATCAATCTAAAACAAGAAGAAATAACCAATTAATAAATCATCAACAATGAAAATAAAATCTTTTATCATTACCAGTGTATTTTTATGCCTCTCCTTCAATATATCAGCTCAACAAACATCTTCCGGAAATACAATTAAAACTTTCAAGATAGGAGGGAATAGCGATGGTTGGGATTACTTAACCGTACATCCTACAAACAGTTTGCTATATGTAAGCCACGGTAGCAAAGTCAATATTTTAAACAAAATAACCGGAGAGAGTATGGGCGAAATTGATGATACAACGGGGGTTCATGGTATCGCATTTATCCCAAATTCTCAAAATGGATACATTACTTGCGGAAAATTAAACTCTGTCAAAGTATTTGATACTAAGACCAATCAGGTTACTTCTGAAATTTCTGTAGGTAAAAATCCTGATGCTCTGTTTTACGAACCTTTTTCTAAAAAACTGATTGTTTGTAATGGGGGAAGTAATACCCTGAGTATCATTGATCCGGCAAATAATACGGTTATAAAAACTATTGAGGTCAGCGGAAACCCTGAAACAGCTGTAAGCAATGGTAAAGGAAAAATATTTGTCAATATCGAAGACAAAAATGAAATTGTTGTTATCAATGTCAAAAACTTTACCGTAACCAATCATTGGACACTGGATAAAGAAGAAGGACCTTCAGGACTTGCCATTGATACCAAAACAAACAGGCTCTTCAGTACCTGTGATAAAATGTTAGTGATTTTAGATTCAGAAAAGGGAAGTTTAATAAAAAAGATGCCGATAGGGGATCATTGTGATGGTGTTGTTTTCGATGATAGCACCCATACCATTTATACTTCAAATGGAGAAGGCCATATTTCTGTCATTCAGGAAAAGGGAGCTCATACATTTATTGAGCTTAAAAATATTATTACTAAAAAAGGAGCACGAACAATCGCATTGGATAAGATATCCCACAATCTTTATTTGCCTACAGCCGATTTTGATGAAAAAGAAAAAGACAGCAGGGGAAGACCTAAAATAAAAGAAGGAACATTTCAGGTTCTGGTCGTAAAAACAATGAATTAAAATATTTTTCAAAGAATTTAATTCAAAATTTCATTGTAAAAAGCTAAAAATTCAAAATTTCTTCTAAATCATTGTTCAATATTGTAGAATAAATTAAGATAAAAAAATGAAAAAAATAATATTCCTATTAACACTAACTACAGCTGTAGCCTTGGTTAATGCACAAAAAGTTCAACAAAAAGATGTTCCGGGACCTGTTCAAAAAGGGTTTCAAAAAAAATTTCCTACTGTCAAAAATATAAAATGGGAGAAAGAAAATGGAAATTATGAAGCGGGATTCATAGCAAACGGAGTAGAGACCTCTGTAATAGTAGATTCCTCAGGAAATATTGTTGAAACTGAAACTGAAATAAGCAGAAATGCTCTTCCCACATCCATTAAAGAGTATATAGCTAAAAACTATCCTAATCAGAAAATAAAAGAGGCTGCTAAAATAACAGATGTAAAAGGTATTGTTACCTATGAAGCTGAAGTTGCTCATAAAGATTTAATCTTTGACAGCAAAGGAAAATTCTTAAAAGAAATACAAGACTAGGACAAGTAATGATTATTACAGAACCAGGGTTGTAAGATTAAACTTTATAGTTAAAAATTTTAATTAAAAAGCACGACAAGGTGAGTATGAATAATTTAATAGAAGCTGTAAGTAATTATGTCATATTATTTCTTACGGAGAATCTCTCTGATCAGCTTTCTTTTCACAATATAAGCCATACTTACGAAGTAGTAGGGGCTTCACGGGAAATTGGCACACAGACTAACCTATCTCAGGAAGAAATGCTTATAGTACAGGTTGCAGCCTGGTTTCATGATTGCGGATATATCAATACCTATATAGGCCATGAAGAAGAAAGTAAAAAAATAGCAAAGGGATTTCTGGAAAATTTTGACTGCCAAAAAAATTTCATTGATAAAGTCTTAAGCTGTATAGAATCAACGAAATATCCACAAAATCCATCTTCTTTAATTGAAAAAGTACTGTGTGATGCAGATTTATATCATTTCACACGAACAGATTATTCAAGATATGAAAATGCTATAAGGCAAGAGTTTGAGCAATACCTGGGACTGATCTATACCGATGAAGAATGGCTGATAAAAAACTGTAATTTTCTCACCAGTCATAGCTATTACACAGATTATGGTCAAAAAATCCTGATGAAATTTAAAGAAGTCAATATTCAATTAATGAATTGCTCCCAATAAATATTTAATATAAACCCACCTTTAATCAGATGCCAAAATATCTTCAAAAAATAGCAGTCAGTCTTATTATCTTTATTTCAGCCGGCAACAGGATTGCAGGACAAAATAATAATGATACGATTCAGGTTCAGGAATCAAAACAAGACAGTTCCACTGTTTCTTCAATTGAAAAAAGCCATTTGAACTACAAAAGTTTGATTTTACCTACCGTATTCATTGGTTATGGAGTAGCAAGCTTAACGATCAAAGATCTTAAACAATTAAACTTTTCTACCAGAGACGAAATTAATGAACATAAGCCAGACCATGTTAAACTTGACAATTACACCCAATTTGCACCGGCAGTGTTGGTTTATGGATTAAATGCTCTTGGAGTTAAGGGCAAGCATAACTTCAAAGACAGAAGTATAATTTATGGGACTTCAATGTTGATCACTTCTGCAATTACACTTCCTTTAAAACATATTGTAAAAGAAGAAAGGCCGGATCAATCCAATAATTTGTCATTTCCTTCAGGGCATACCGCTATAGCATTTGCTTCTGCACAGTTTATGTATAGAGAATACAAAGACACCAACTTTTTGTTAGGAATCTCAGGCTATTCATTTGCAGTATTCACAGGTGTTTATCGAATGTTAAATGATAAACATTGGGTAGGGGATGTAGTGGCAGGTGCTGGATTCGGGATTCTTTCCACAGAATTAGCTTATTGGTTATATCCTAAAATAAATAATTTATTGGGCGGGAAGAACAAAAATACAGCGACAATGGTAATGCCTTTTTATCAGGATAAAAGCATAGGAATAGGATGGGTTAAAACTTTTTAATTTTACTATAAAAAATAAAGATATGTGGTTCTATTATGCTTTACTATCAGCCTTGTTTGCTGCATTTACAGCAGTATTTGCTAAAATAGGAGTATCCAACATCAATTCTAATCTTGCCACCGGAATAAGAACCATTGTTATCCTTGTGCTGGTTTGGAGTATTATATATTTCAAAGGCGAAGCAAAAGATATGGGTTCTTTATCGAAAATGAATATTGTATTTCTGATTTTATCAGGTGTGGCAACGGGATTATCCTGGTTGTTTTATTTTAAAGCCCTGCAAATAGGAAAAGTGTCACAAGTTGCAGCTGTTGACAAATTAAGTGTAGCCATAGCTATAGTTTTATCCGTATTGTTTTTTAAAGAAACCCTGACTTTAAAAACTATAATCGGAGCTTTACTTATTATTAGCGGAACGATTTTATTTGCATTGAAATAGAGACCAAAAGATAGATAATGTGATACAAATTAGATCAGGATGGTAAGCGTTTTTTTTTATAATAATCTAGAAAAACGATTTAATAGGTGTAAGTTCAAAAAATGTTAACGAAATTGCATGTATTTTATAACCAACTGCGAACTAAGAATTAATGACAGAGAAATTTCCGACAATAAATAGTACACTTTCACCCAATAGACTTGGTCAACTTATTCAACAAAAATATGAACTAACCGACAAAACGGAATGCAGCATATTTCGCCTTGCCATGAATCATTTATACATTGTTCATGATGACGAAAATAAATACGTTTTCAGAGTTTACACCCATAATTGGAGGACTAAATTAGAAATTGAAGAAGAATTAAGACTTTTAATTCTTCTAAAAGAAGCGGGTAGACAGGTTGCTTTTCCCATAGCTGATAAATCGAACAAATTCATTCAAGAAATTGAAGCTCCGGAAGGGACAAGATTTGGCGTTTTATTTTCGTATGCTAAAGGCATAAAGACTGCAAAATTTTCACCACAAACAAGCTTTCTAATTGGACAAGCATTAGCAAAAGTTCATCAATCGACAGAAAATATCGAACTGATGAGAATGTCTTACAATGCTCAAAACTTACTCAGAAACCCTGTTTTAAGAACAAAAGAATTCTATAGTAAAAATACTAGCGAAATTGAATTTTTAGAAACCCTTTCTGTTTTTTTAACACTAAAAATGGAAAATATAGGCCAACAGAAAATGAGATACGGAGCCGTTCATCTTGATGTTTGGTTTGACAATTTGCACATTGACGATGAAAAAGAAATAACATTTTTTGACTTTGATTTCTGTGGCAACGGTTATTTATGCTTTGATATTTCTTATTTCCTATTTCAGTTATTTACAACCCATTTGAACGAAGAGGAATATCAAACAAAAGCAGAAAGCTTCATAAAAGGGTATGAGACAGTAACTCAAATTAGTAATGAAGAAAAAAAGTTTTTACCCTTCGCATGTTTAGCAATTATGACCTATTATATAAGTGTTCAGTGCGACAGATTTGAATATTGGACCAATATTTTCCTGAATGAAGATCATTTAAAAAGAATGGTTGGAAATCTCAAACGATGGATTGCTTACCACAGAATTGAGATTAATATAAACTGATTGTTGAAATCAAAACGCTATGGGGACTGAAGTATAGGATAAATCGATTTGGAATGGAACTTTGGATTCTGATGTAAATCTAAAAATGGCATTACCTTTTGAAAAGCTGAAATATATTCAATTTAACATAATATAAATTATAGGACAAATAATTATCCAAAGGATAGAGCACTACCAGCCTCAGAATCCATTATTCACCTAATTTTCCTTGCAAATATTCTTTAACGACTTCCCGGAACTCTTCTTTGGGCATAAACTTGTCCAGAAACTCTTCCAGACTTCCTTCGTTTTCAATTTCATCAAAATAAACTTCATGGTCTGTTCCGTATACCGTTGGGTTCGACTGATCAGGATCTGTTGTACACACAAAATAATGATCCGGGTATCCATACGAATAAAATATACAGACAAAATCCATTTCTTTGCCTTCTACAGTTTTTTTTAATTCATTTTCTTCTACAAGCCCTTCTAATTCCTCATAATCTTCCGAGCCTGATTTAAACGGCGTGAACATCCAATCTTTGAAAAAATATTGGCCGTATGTACGATCATGTAAGGAAAAATAATGTTCAGTTAAGTCGTTGTAAAATTTTTCATTATTTTCTTTATACAGCGCTGCATGATTTCTGTAAAACTCGTCGATACCGTAAACATCCCAATCTTTATCATACAGATAATTGTTGAATCTAATGCTCTGCCAGTTTTCTGTAAAGGTTTTATCAGGATTCACAGCATCTGTAACTCCACCTAAAGCATTGATTTTATGTATAATACTATCATTCATTGTGTGATTTATTTATATTTCTTAAACTGCACTCCAATTATATTATGTTAAATTGATCAATTTTTGTTTTTCCGGTTCAACATACCTACTTACTATCATCTCAAAAATATCATTATCATCTGAAATAACCAAGGGAAACTCTGTGGCTAATGCTGTTTCTGTGGTAATGTATAAGGACTGGGAACGCCAAATGATGTTTCTGACCAATCTATTTCATCCATAGTATTATCGTTATAAAATTCCCTAGATCTTAGGATCAACATCCAATCATGTTGTTTATCAAAAACAATCCTGTAATGATCATTATCTAGATGCACATTTTTATTTTCCACAATTACAGGGACTTCCGTGATTTCTAAATTTTCTTCTACTGGTTTCCTATAATCAAATATAGTCGTGCTTTTTATTGATTTATCAGTAAGTTCGTAAAATGTATTTCTAAATGAGAGGTCTTCCCCTATCTCAATCTTAGTAATGATTTTAGGCTTGCCCTCTTTTGCGAAACCATAATAATAACAAGAGCAGTGTAAACTATCATAGAAATAAAATTCACCCTCTAATTTCCCTTCCTTAAAATTTAACGTATAATTTGGAAATTTCAACTTATCATTAATGCTGACTAACCTCCCATTATGATACATAAATTCTGTTTTACTCCATTTATTGGTACTGGAATCCAAAAATGTGTAAACCTGCATGCCATTATAACTCCCATTATCACTGTAATTATAAACTTTTTGCATTGCACTGCCGTTCATAAAAGCTTGTGCTGCATATACTAATCTGTTGTTATGATAATACCTGATGAGACCTACGCTTGCATCCCTTCTATATTCAATATTGATCCCATGCAATTGTCCCATAGCATTATATTGAATAATATTTGTTGCGCTTTTAACAGTTTTTGCTGCCTTAACTAAATTAGACTTGTTAAAATACGGCAAATCAACATTATATAGCTTTACCTGTGCTTTACTATTTGCAATTGATGCAATAATACCTCCTAATAAAAGCATTTCTTTCATGGTTTTTGAATTTTGTTTTTACAAAAGTATTTTTTGAGTTAATCATCTCATTACGGTTTCCCACAAATAGGACAGATATAAAAAACTTGCCACATGACAACCTCTATCCTATTGAAAGGTGCTACCTTTATCCTAACCAAAAAATAAAATAGTATGAAACCAAAAATGATCTGGGCAAACCTTGCTGTGGCGGACCTTGAACGAACACAAAAATTTTATACAGAACTGGGATTTAAGCCCAATAATCCACACAGTTCTAATGAATTGGTAAGTTTTTTTGTTGGAGAAAATGAATTTATTATTCACTTCTTTCTAAAAAACATTATTGAAAGCAATCTAAAGCATGTAAAATTTGGAGACTCTCACCATTCCAATGAAATTATATTTACTATTTCCGCTGAAACCATAGATCAGGCCGACCAGTGGGCGGAAGAAGTTAAAAATGCAGGCGGAACCATTGTCTCAGAACCTGAAAGTTTTGGAAACAACTATTATGGTTTTGTCTTTGCAGATCCTGATGGACATAAATTTAATGTCTTTAAAATGTAAAAATCTTAAATTTCAATCAAAATCATTTTTGCCCATAAATCCATCTTATTTTCAGTCAGATAGTATAGGTACAGGATGGAAAAACACGGGTTATTTGGACCTTTTATCGTTTTTCTTTATTTGAAGGTATTTTATGTGATTTTGCAGAGATTTTATGGGAGAATAGTCCTTAATTTCACTGGAGAAAACAGGCTGGTGATTTAAAAAACAGCAATATAAATTCAATAGAGATGGGCTAAAGCCCATCTGATAAAACATGACAATCAATTTGGCTTTAGCCAAAACCTACTAAAACAGTTTGAAAAGTTTTAAAGCAAACCGGCCCCTTAAGTTCACTCAAGGGGCCAGTTTGTTGTTCGTATTAGACTACAGAATATTATTTATTCATTCCCAAACTGTTATACAATTGCACCTGCCATATTCCTACGACCTCTTTAAGCATAACAAATGTAAATGCAGCATTATAGCTGTTAGGAAATATTGTTATTTCAGTATCTATAAAATCCGATGCTTTAGGAATAGGTTTTAAGCCAAAGGTTTGAAACAGAGCAACAGATCTTTTCATATGAAACCCCGAGGTCACCAGATATACACTGGATGGCCCCATCTGATTTACTATCTGGCTGGAATATTTTGCATTTTGATAGGTATTCATACTTTGGTCTTCCTTAATCATGTCAGAATCCGGCACCCCCATCTTTTTAAAATTCTCTCTGAATAATTCTGCTTCACTTGTATGTCCTCTTCCTTTTCCGGAAATTAATATTTTACATGGCTGATTATTTTCCCTGTATTCATGATACAATTGATAGGCAGTAACTATTCTGGAATAAGACATGGTATGCAATTTCTCTGTATTGTCAATATCTACCACCCCGCCACCGAGTACTACAATAATGGGATTCTGAGCCGGTGTACTCTTCATCCCTGAAGTACTGATATAGCTTTTCTGCAGATATCCGGAGATTAGTTTACCCAGAAAACCGTTTCCTATAAGGATAATCATGACAACTGCTGATATAAAAATTCCTGTTCTCAGATTTTTACATTTATTTTTTCTTTTCAGCAGAGCGATGATAACTACTGCAAGAAATACTAAAAAATAAGGTTCTGTAAAAAGCTGTAAAACACGGAATAAAAAGTCCAGTAAAAATTTCATCTATGATACTATTGATTAATGCTAAGAAAATATTGGATTTTCAAAGATAAGGTTATTTCATGACTCCTGTTTTTCTCAACAGATTCCAGGGGGCTTCTATCCCAATAAATATAAGATGATGAAGCTGTTAACAAATGATAATACTAAGAATAATGCAGGCCTGCTTTGTTTATAAATATTTTTTATACATTTGCAGTCATAAAATATGACACTATTTAGTGTGTTAACATATATTAATATAAAAAAGTCTCTGCTTTTTTATATAAAATCCGAAACTATAAACTAATAACAATAGCATTGAAAAAGCAAAAGAAAAACACCATTTTTATTACATTATTCCAGATATTTCTAGACAGATATTTTTGTAAGTAAAAAAACTTAGTAACACCTATTAAAGCAGAAATAGCTTACATCATTTTATTCTTAAATAAGTAAAACTATAATTCTTGAATGGTATTTATATTTCAGGAATAGTATGGTTTCGGCGGCCTCCGGCCGCCGAAACCATATCCCCTCACCTTCATCAGGCAAGTTCACTTGCCCACCCTTAGCTCCTTAAAATATACAGCACCATCATAAAACTTTGCGTTTAACCTAAAAAAATATAAATCTCTCGCAGATCAAACAGATTACGCAGATTGTAATCCCCAATCATCTGCTTGATCTCCGAAATCTGCGAGAATTGATAAAAAGAAACAAGCGAAAGAGTTTACTTCTCTTACCATAAAAACATAGTCCCTATCCACTCACCTTCATCAGCAAGTTCACTTGCCCTCCCTTAGCTCCCTAAAATGTACAGCACCATCATAAAAACCTTTATATTCACAAACCTGATAGTATAGCAACAAACCGCATGAGTTTCCAATTCAATAAAATCACTAAATAGTGATAAAACGCATCTTTGCTTACCTTTTTTCACTAGTTTTAAAGCCTTCTAAAAATTACAAAACAATGAAAGAGTTTTTAAACTTCCTGAAAAAAAGTAAAATTTTACAATTTGTAAAAGAATATTTACCTTTTTTTATTATTATTCCACCGTCGTTGGGGGGAATTAAGCAAATTTTTCAGATCAGCATGCATTCTCCTAATCTTGTAAGTAAATGTTTTTCAGTGTCTCAGGTAGTTTTGGATGGCATTTTAATTCTACTCAATATGCCGTTCATGCTGTTTGGTCTGCTCCTGTATTATTTATTTAGAAATTATCCTGAGAAAAAATACAAAATCGGTATAATCCTATTAATAATTGTAGTATTAACGGTATATGCCTATTTGTACTATATTACTAATGACTCATCCGGCCTTATCCAACTTATACTTTACTTAGTTCTGAACGGTGCATTTATACTATGTTACCATTATCAGAAGAAACTATTAACTCAGAAATATGGTAAAGTAGCCTATATAACCTTTATAGCACTGCTCTTTTCATTTCTTAATAATATAATTAGCATAGGAAGTGAACTTCATATCTATAATTTTAGAGTTCTTATAGATAAAGTTAGGTTAAAGCATTCCCAAGCTATGTTTCTATATTCTAATGAAAAGTGTATCCTTTTTGATCTGAATCCGAAAGAAGGTGATTATTTGATTATAAAGTATGAAGACATTTATTTTGATAATAGTGTAACAGAAAGTGAAGAAAAAAAGGCCACTACAGATTCAACTGTTGTGGACAGAACTTATAAAAAATAAGCTGATCTGTTTACTTTTACAATATTACCAAAATAGTACAATCACCATCATAAAAATTTGCATCCAACAAAAAAATAAATCTCCCGCAGATCAAGCAGATTACGCAGATCTTATCCTTTACTTATCTGTATAATCTCCAAAATCTGAGGGAAATTATAAAAAGAAACAAGCGAAAGAGTTTATTTCTCTACTATAAAAACAGAGTCCCTATCCACTCACCTTCATCGGCAAGTTCACTTGCCCACCCTTAACTCCCAAAATATATAGCACTATCATAAAACTTTGCATTCATAAAACGCGTAAGAATAAAATAAACACTAATCTTCATTTTCAATAATAACCACATATATAAAATCTTATTTTCAAATAATTTCCATTTAAAAATTATATTTGTCATTAAAATTTTTCATAAATTAATTCAATGAGCAAACCAATTATATTTGGAGAGATAGAAGGATTCCAAGAAGGACATTTATTCAAAAACCGTCAAGAAATCATGGATAGTAATCTTCATAGAACCTTGCAAGCTGGTATTGATGGGAACATAAAAGAAGGTGCTTCCGTAATAATCCTTTCAGGAGGATATGAAGATGATGTTGATAATGGAAATGAAATCATTTATACAGGCGCTGGCGGCAATGATTCCAATACAAAGAAACAAATAGAAGATCAATCTTGGAGCAACAGAAGCAATGCGGCCTTGTTAGTAAGTATGGACCAAGGATTAGCTGTTCGAGTTATAAGAGGAGAAAAACATAAATCACTCTATTCACCTAAAGAAGGTTACAAATATGCCGGATTATATAGTGTTGTAGATGCGTGGGAAGAAATTGGAAAAAGTGGTTTTAAAGTTTGTAGATTTCTACTAAGATATTCTGGTTCTCAACTTACAGATAATCTATTTCAAGAATTTAATTCTAAACAGCAAAAAATAAGGAAAGAAACCGTAATACTCAGAATAGTGCGTGATACGAAAATAGCTGTGGAAATAAAAAAATTATACGATTTTAAATGCCAAATTTGTAATATTAGTATCCCAACAAAATCTGGTCATTATGCAGAAGGAGCCCATATAAAACCACTTGGAATGCCCCATGATGGAGAAGATAGTATTGACAATATCCTTTGTCTATGTCCTAACCACCATGTTATGTTCGATAAAGGAACCTTTTCTATATTGGATAATTATGAATTGATAGGGCATGAAAATGGAATATTACTTATTCATAAAAATCACAAAATTAAGCCCTCAAATTTGCAATATCATAGAAAAGCTCATGGGTATTAGTGAGTTGTATTTTCTAATATTTCGCCCCTTCTATAGTTTAGTTCATAAGGTTTTTTATTAAAAGTCAATATTTTCTCAAAAAAAAACTTGCGTAGCTAAATAACTACACATATATTTGTAGTCAAATAACTACACAATGAATTTAAGAAGAGATGTTTTTCAGGCGATTGCAGACCCTACCAGAAGATCTATATTGATGCTGGTGGCTGCTCAATCCATGACCGCAGGAGCCATTGCTTCCAATTTCGATACCGCAAGACCTACCGTTTCCAAGCATCTTCAGATCCTTACAGAATGCGAACTGTTAAGATCTGAACAGAACGGCCGTGAAATTATGTACCACCTCAATCCCCATAAAATGAAAGAAATAGCCAATTTTATAGAACCCTTCCGCAAAATGTGGGACGAGAAATTCAATAAGCTTGAAGATGTGATGAAAGCATATCAAAACATAAATAATAAGTAATGGGCAATGAGTAATAAGAGATGAAAGATGAGAGACGAATAGATAATAATATCAATTTTCTCCCACTCTAATACTCTAATACTTTCCCACTCTCAAACCCTAAAACACCAACCTCAAAATATGGAACTTAAAACAAAAATCCACGCAGAAGATGGCAAACAGGAAATCTTCATCATCAGAGAATTTGATCTTCCTGTTGAATTGCTCTTCAAAGCCTATACAGAAGCTGAACTTTTTGAACAATGGATGGGCACCAAAGTGACCAAATTTGAAAACAGACCACACGGAAGTTACCGCTTTGAAACCTTAAATCCTCAGGGAGATGTAGTGTTCAGTGCCAATGGAGCTATTCATGAAATTGTTCAGAATGAGAAAATTACGAGAACTTTTCAGATGGAGAACACGCCTTTTCCTGTTCAGATTGAGTTTTTAGAATTTGAAAAATTAACCGATACTACCAGCAAAATTACGATCCAAACCATTTATAAATCCGTAGACTTCAGAGATCAGCACCTGAAAATGCCATTCGCTCAGGGGATTAATATGGCGCATAACCGTTTACAGGAAATGTTTAGAGAGACGAAGAGATAATAGACGAAGAGAGGAGAGACATGAATACCATAGTTTACATTGTAAGTGCAAATAGTGAATTTTGTTTTGCAAATGAATCGTCAATTAGCAATGAAACAACAACAACCTTGAACATTACACTTTAAACTTCACACGCTCTTACCCTCCCATCCTAAAACACTCAAACTCTCCCACTCTAATACTCTCAAACCCTAGAACTCCAGAACCCTCAAACCCAAAACACATGAATCCAAAAGTTGATTTTTTCTTCGATAAAGCCACGCAATGGAAAGAAGAATTTGAAAAATTAAGAACCATTGCACTAAGTACCGAATTGGTAGAAGATTTAAAATGGGGTTGTCCCTGTTACACCTATGAAGGAAAGAATATTTTCTTAATTCACGGTTTTAAAGAATATTGTGCACTTCTCTTTTTTAAAGGAGCATTGATGAAAGATCCTGACCAGATTTTAATTCAGCAATCTGAAAATGTACAGGCGGCAAGGCAAATCCGTTTTACAGATATTCTACAGATCAATGATCTTGAAAAAGAACTTCGGGCCTATATGTTTGAAGCTGTAGAAATTGAAGAATCCGGGGCAAAAGTTGAAATGAAAAAAACCAAGGACTTCGAAATGGTTGAGGAATTTCAACAAAGATTAGATGAAAATTTGGCATTAAAGGAGGCGTTCGAAGGATTAACACAGGGAAGACAACGGGCCTACCTACTCCACTTCTCCTCTGCCAAACAATCCAAAACCAGAGAAGCAAGAATTGAGAAGTGCATCCCTCAAATCCTGGATGGAAAAGGACTTAACGACTAATCACAAAACTTAATCAATATGGAAACATCAAACCGATCAGAAAAAAGAACAAAAATCATCTATTGGATATTTACCCTTTGGATGGCCCTGGGAATGGTTTCTACAGCTATTGTCCAGCTTATGAAAAACAAAGATGAACTCGCCAACTTCACCAATTTGGGCTACCCCGCTTACCTGATGACCATCATAGGAGTCTGGAAAATTTTAGGCGTTATCACCATCCTTATTCCAAAGCGTTTATTACTAAAAGAATGGGCCTATGCCGGGTTTTTCTTTGTGATGTCAGGAGCAGTTATCTCCCACCTTATTGTTGGAGATACCGCAGCCAGAACACTTCCGGCTGTATTATTATTGGTTTTAGTCCTTATTTCCTGGTATTTCAGACCTGCCAACAGAAAAATTGCTTTTACCAATCATTAATAAAACGATAAAGATGCCATACAATCATTCTGCTATAAGGTTGTTGGAAAAACGCAAAGCCGCAAAGATTAATACAGCAAGACTACTCCAAGACACAAGAAAATCAACGATTTCCAGTAAGGACAACCAAACAATACTGTAAATTTAGATCACCAGCATTAAATTTTATCGCAGATAAAATCCTTGCGTCCTAAAGCAATATTTTTTATAATAATTTGCGTCCTTGCGATTAGCCAACTATTTACTATTAGATGTTGGAAAAACGCAAAGACGCAAAGATTAATACAACAAGGATATTATAAGACGCAAGAAAATCAACGATTTTCAGCAAGTACAACCAAATACAATACTGTAGATTTAGATCAACAGCATTCAATTTTATCGCAGATAAAATCCTTGCGTCTTAAAGCAGTATTTTTTATAATACTTTGCGTCCTTGCGATTAACCAAATAAACATTCATCTTTACAGATGTTGGGAAAACGCAAAGGCGCAAAGATTAATACAACAAGGCGATTGTAAGACGTAAGAAAATCAACGATTTTCAGTAAGTAAAAACAAATATAATATTGCGGATTTAGATCAGCAGCATTCAATTTTATCGCAGATAAAATCCTTGCGTCCTAAAGCTGTATTTTTTATAATACTTTGCGTCCTTGCGATTAATAACCAACTAAAAAATTTATCACAGAAAAAATTTTCACACCTTAAAACCGTATTTTTATGGCAATGAGTGCCTTTAAAGTTAACCCCAAACATTCTCAATAAAACATCATTAAAACGAAATTTAAAATGAAAAAGAAAGCATTAACACCCGAACAAAGCGAAATTCTTTTAAAAGTTTTAAAAACCCGCTTTGAGAAAAATAGGAACCGCCACAACGACCTGAAATGGGAGAAAATACAGCCAAAACTGGAAGCCAACCCTGAAAAACTCTGGTCACTGAACGAAATGGAAGCCACAGAAGGTGAACCTGATGTGGTAGATTATAACAAAAAAACAGACGAATATATCTTTTTCGACTGTTCCCCGGAAAGCCCTAAACGCCGAAGCCTCTGCTATGATTACCAAGCCTGGGATTCCCGAAAAGCCAACAAACCGGAAAGCAACGTCATTGATACGGCTGCTGAAATGGGAATTGAGCTTTTAACCGAAGAACAATACCGCCAGCTTCAGGAACTCGGAAAATTTGATCAGAAAACGTCAAGCTGGGTAAAAACACCGGCTTCTATCAGAGAACTTGGAGGAGCTATTTTCTGTGACAGACGCTATAATACCGTTTTTATGTATCATAATGGTGCAGATTCCTATTATGCAGCGAGAGGATTCAGGGGAATGGTGAAGGTGTAAGAGAGTTTGAGGGTCTCAGGGTGTGAGGGTGTGAGGGTGTGAGAGTTGGAGAGTTGGAGAGTGAAAAAATCAAAGATTTTTTTAAAACTTTAGTGTACTTTATATACGCAAAGTTGGAAACTTTAATAACTTAAGTGTTTAAAGACTTTTGTGACTTTTGTGGTTACAAGAAGGGCCTTATCTACTGCGCTTGGATTCCTACGGAATGACAAACAGAACATATCATACACCACTCTATATAAATCTCAACATTGCAAATATTTAAAACACTTTAGTACACTTTAGCAAGTTTAAAAGAATAGTACATAAGTAAGTACACTTAAGATGAAAATCAAAGATTTTCTTAGAACTTAAGTGTACTTTATATACGCAAAGCTGGAAACTTTAATAACTTAAGTGTTTAAAAACTTTTGTGACTTTTGTGGTTACAAGAAGGGCCTTATCTACTGCGCTTGGATTCCTACGGAATGAAAAATAAAACGTTTAGTCTATTATAAATTACCGGTCTCTCTTTTCCAATAACATTCATGATCCTTTTAGCCATGGAGATTCTACACTCCAGAATATAATATGGACCCCCAGGAAATCCTGAGCATAGCTTACAAATTCTTCTTTGGTAAAAGGTTTCTTTGTTTTCGGATTTTTATATGTTAAGGTGGGTTCCTGAACGGCCATGGCTACCAATGGTAATTTTCCTTTATACTGATGAAAGAATGGATAAGAATTTTTCATCTGGGCATTTTTATTGGGAACAATATCCGGCCCTCCCAATCCTATATTATTTTTGCTCGCAAAATCAAATAAGCGGGACATATACTGATGATCGTTTTCCCATTCACATGGAAAGAAATTGACATACTGTAAAACATAAGATTGTTTGAAAGCATTCCTTGCAAACTTTAGATTATCCAGCTCGGCCTGAAAGTAGGTGTCGCAGCTGAAACCTGTTTTATCTTTTTTCATATCAATATCGATGGCTGTTTCCGGAAGGTTAATGCCCTGGATCTTTCCGTCAAACTTTTTGGCCAACGCTTCTATCAGTTTCTGATACCTCTCCCGAACTGCAGGGTTCCATTGCTGGGTGACCCAACCACTTCCTACGGGTTTATTCTCACCCGGATTGTCATATTGGGCAGCCAGTCCGCCGGTATATACCTTTTCATTTAAAATATAATCGGGAACGTACCTTGCCTGAGGTTCGAAGAACCGATCCTGAAGCTGGATAAAAAGCTTTCTGTCTAAAGAAGTCAGGTAAGCTAAGTCTTTTTCAATACCCGAAAAATCATAAACATCTTTTGATGTTTCCAGTGCTCTCCAGTTATAGACAATCTGCACTCCTCCAATATCTTTTCGCACAATCATTTTCTCAATGTTCTGCAGATCTCCCGACGAGGTATAAATATAGTTTTGGGGCGTTTGTCCCATTAAAAAATGTAATCCTAGCCATACTATTCCTAATCCCAGTATTCTTGTGGTCATTGTCATCGTGATGAATTTAAAAATAATATACTATGAATCATTTTCCGTGCCCAAGTCAGTGATCTTTTTAAACTTTTGAAAAATATTCTTATTTATCTATAATATTCTTTAATATATAAATAGTATCACTAATTTAGCAGTTCAAATTTGATTTAAACAACTGAGGATATGAAGAAATTAATATTACTGAGTGCTGTTTCGGCATTTCTGATCAACTGTAATAAGAAAACAGAAGCTCCTGCTCCTAAAACGGAAGCAGATACCATTGCGGTAGCTGAACCGATAGTAGATACGCTGGGCCCCAAATCATTCTGTTATATAGGTGTGACCGGAAAAGACAGTGTTTTTGCTTCTATTGATGATAATTTAGGAACAATCATTGGGAAATTATCTTATAAAAACAGTGAAAAAGACAGCTCAAAAGGTGATGTCACAGGTTTTAAATCCGGAGATACGTTGAAACTGACTTATGAATTTGCCTCTGAAGGGAAAAAAAGCAAAAGGGATATTTACTTCCTACAGAAAGACAATACATTGACAGAGGGAATTGGGGATCATAAGGAAGAAGACGGACATTCAAAATATGCTGATGAAAAGAAGATCAGCTATCAGGATGGACAAAAACTGAATACAGCAGATTGTAAGGCAGTGAATAAAGGCCTAAAATAATGGTCTCTGATATATAAAAAAACAGCCCTGATTTTGGGGCTGTTTTTTTTATGTTTTATAATTCTCTGTTTATAATTTCTATAAAACTATTCACAGCATCATCTCCTGTATTCCAGGAAGTGATGAGACGGATTGCAGAGAAGTCTTCGTTCACTTTTTTCCAAACAAAAAAATCAAAACTTTCAGACAGTACCTCTATAAGTTCATTGCTTACAATAGGGAAAATCTGATTGGTATAGGTATCTGCAAGAAACTGAACACCCTTGCTGCGGAATGCATTTTTGATTTTCATCGCCTGCTGATTGGCGTGCTTTGCAAGATCAAAATATAAATCATCTTTCATCAGCTCTAAAAACTGGATTCCCAAAAGTCTTCCTTTTGCCAGTAAAGCGCCTTTCTGCTTGATATTAAATGCAAAATCTTCCTGAAGGCTTATCGTATTAATCACGATAGCTTCACCTATCAATGCTCCGTTTTTAGTACCTCCAAGATAAAAGATATCCGTTAATTCCGCTACCCTTTCCAGGGTAAGGTCGCTGATTTCTGAAGTAAGTCCGTGTCCCAGCCTCGCTCCATCCATAAACAGGTATAAACGGTTCTGTCTGCAAAAATCTGAAAGCTCTTCTAATTCTTTAGCCTGGTAAATGGTTCCGAGTTCTGTAGAATTGGAAATATATACCAGCTTCGGCATTACCTGATGGGGTACATTTTTATGGCTTTCCAGCACCGGAATAATATCGGACGGCCTTAGTTTGCCATCCTCCGTTTCAATGCTTAATATTTTGTGCCCTGTTGCTTCAATAGCCCCGGTTTCATTATTTAAAACATGTCCGCTGGATGCGGAAATAGCACATTGATAAGGTTTTAGAATGGAAGAAATAACAATCAGGTTAGCCTGCGTTCCACCGGAAACTAAATAGACTTCTGAATCTGCTTTTTTTATTTTTTCTTTTATGAGTTCTTTAGCTTTTAATGAATACTCATCTTCTCCATAGCCAGCCTGCTGTTCAAGATTACACTGTAAAAGGGTCTGTAATATATTAGGGTGACATCCCTCAGAATAATCGTTTTTAAATGAAAATTTCATAGAGTAAAATTAAAAAAATGTAATAATATTATCCCTATGAAAAAGAGTTAAAATATCAGAAATATCAGGCTTCCGAAACAACTTTCGGAATGATATGTTTTATGGTACAAAATCATTTGGCTGCCCCACCTGATAGTTTCCTTCAGGCTTTATATAGATCTTATATTTCTTTTTGCAGTTTTTATCGAAAGGTTCAATAAAATAAGATTTTCCGTTTTCCAGATAAGCCCCACTCAGTTTGCCGGAAGCAATGGTCAGTGTGATGAGTTTTGTCCCGTCTTCAGACTTTCCTTTAAAACTGTAGATTCCTGCTTTTCTCAGAATATCTGTGGTTTTATTACTCGTTATATATTTTGTTTCCTTACCATAAATATCATACAGATTAAAAATAACTTCCCTATCAGTGATTTCTTTCAATTTATTTTCCTGAATGAATTTTTTAGGATTGAAAGCAAAAACAAAACTCTGTTGTTGCTGTACATGGTAGAACAAGTTAAACAATAAGAATATTATAATATTTTTCATTTATTGGTTTCAGATGTTATTTTCAGAATATAAAAAAAGTAGTCATAGAGCCTGTTTAAAAACGTAAAATAAAAAAAACTAAGCCTAAAAATTGGATAAAAATTGTCATTTTAGAGTTATAAAAACTAAAACTAACCATGTACCCAACTAATTTAACTCAAGCTCAGTGGCAATTTATAAAAAAAACATTGAATTTTGATGAAAGAAAACGAAAATATGATCTTATAATTATCTGGAATGCGATCAGTTACATTGTAAAAACCGGATGCCAATGGAGGCTACTGCCATCAGATTTCCCTAAATGGCAATTGGTTTATTACTATTATTCAAAATGGGCCAATCTTGAAATTTTCGATTTATTACTATCAAAATTAAGAGAAAAAGTACGGCTAAACAGAGGCCAGAAAGCTGAAGCAAGTTTAGGAATTATGGACAGCCAAAGTGTACGCTGGGGAAATAATCGTTCGCTTAATGGCTTCGATGGAAATAAAAAAGTGAAAGGCATTAAAAGGCATGTTGTGGTAGATAAAAATGGCTTTTTATTAGCTGTAATGGTAAGTGTAGCCAATATGCACGACAGTAAAGCGGCTTTATTGCTGATGAAAACACTCCAATATTTATTGATTCCCCTTCAGCTCATCCTGGCAGATGGAGGGTACAGAGGAGATATCGTTGAAGAAATAAAAATTAAATTTAGTTGTATTATTCAAACCGTGATAAGGAATGGTAAACAACATCATGAGTCTGAATCTACCCATCAACGATGGATTATTGAAAGGACATTTTCATGGTTTGATAATGACAGGAGGTTATGCCGGAATTATGAGCTTCTAATGGAATCTTCTGAAAATATGGTCAAATTATCTGCAATAAAATTATTACTGAATAAAATTTAAACAGGCTCTGGTTATATAAAAAAAGGGCTATATAAATATAACCCTTTTTAAATTTCATTTCCTATTTACTTCTTGATAACTTTAGATTGGTTGATCAAGGTTTTGTTATGTAGCAACTTCAACATATAAACTCCGGCAGTAAATTTTGAAAAATTAATCTCGGAATTTATTACACTGTTAGCATCCATTAATCTTCCTGAAGCATCATAAATTTCATAATGAGTGATTTTCTCATCACTATGTATCTGAAGATAATCTTTTACAGGATTGGGAACCAACCCGATCTGTTTCTTAACGATATCACGGGTGGCCAAAGCTGCAGTAATAATTAAAGTAACACTATTGGTACTTAGCTGGTAACACACTTTGCTCTGTGTAAGCTGACCGATAGTCTTATTAAGCAATGCACTTTCAGCTCCTGTAAATGAAATTCCCTGCACCGTATAGGTTCCCACCGGTAATGATGTAAAGTCTGCAGTAGCATTGGTGCTAATTATAGTATTGTTAGCAGAATTAATCGCTGCATACGTATAGTTAACCCCGGCAGGGATATCAATAATATTATAGAATTTCCCAGGCCCCGAAGTACTAAGAACCACACTGGATCCTGCAGGCGTACTACTCAAATTTCTTGTAGTGGCAAGATATTCCACCCCTTTTTCCAAATTGGCACTGAATGATCTGTAATAGGTAAAGCTGGTACCTGTTCCGGAATAAACAGCATTTGACGTCACAAAATTGGCTGTTCCGGTCTGATTTCCTTTAAAGATGGTCACTGCTACTCCACTTGGAGAAGGATAGCTCAACGTATAGCTTCCGGTCTCTGTCACCTTAAATCTAAAAGGAAGCATGCTGGAACCCGACACAAGCAAATGAGGAGCTGTTTGAGTCTGATTGTAGATATACCAGTTTTCCGGGCCCATATTAGCTGCATCAAAAGTCAGCGTTTTAGCATTATAAATATCACTGGATGGTGTTTGTGGCTGCAAATTAAGATTAGCCTGCTGGCTGCCCTGAGCGGCCGTTACCACCTTTGCATTTTCTACAATGATCGTATGGAAGGCATTACAGTTCGAATTGATAATAAAATTGGTATTAGATACATCAAAGAATTCTGCAAAATCATTAATCACTGCAGTCACCTTTATTCTCGCCTTATCGGTATACGGAACGAATGGTAAAGCTACAGCAGCCGTACCATTATTGGGTACATTGGAAGCAAGTGTATAAGGGAAGGTTTCTCCCCCATCCGTAGAAAGAAGAATATTGACCGTATTTTTTAAAACATTGGTCTGGTTAACATCCCATGTTACGTTGATATTAGAATCCGCATTTACGGATACATTTGAATTGGGATAAGTCACCGTTAAAGGCCCTTGGTTGGTCACCGTTACCACTACCTGATCAGAATCTGCCCCTCCTGAAATCACACTGTTATCTCTTACTGTAAATCTCATCTTCATTGTTCTTGCTACCAGAGGAAGCGCTTCTGCTTCATTGGTAGGAGGCGTATTCTGATTGTCCAGGACAAATTTCATCTTCGGGAAATACCTTTCAGTGGTAAGGGTACTCTGCTCTGATCTAAACAAAGGAGCGGTAGTACTGTTTACTGCAGAATATCCGCCGCTTCCGTTGACTGTACTTCCAAATGCCCCTTTATCATTGGCAGTAGCCACATCTACCTGATCCCAGGTGTATGATAAATTGGAGTCTTCAGCATCACTTCCTATTCCTTTCAATTTAAAAGGGGTGTTTTTCGGAATGCTGATGGCTGTATTTCCGGCATTGGCAGAAGGCGGTGTATTCGCTACCGCTACAGAACTAAAGCAGGTAGAAGATACGCTAAGTGTATTTAATACCTGATCAATACTTTTGGCATGGAAGTAATTCAGTCCGTTATTGCCGGTATTCGTCTGATCGTTAGGCGTCGTACAGTTATTTTTATAGGCCATTATCGTAGATCCTGATCCAGGTTCTACCGCCGCTGCGGCATTCCATCCTGAAGTACAGAATGTAGGGCTAGAAGGTGTTCCTCCTACAGCATTATACGTATGTCCTGCCCCAAACTGGTGTCCCATTTCATGAACAATCAGGTTGGCAGACAATGATTTTGGCATAGAAAGCGTCCACTGGCTCCAGGCTCTCGCTTTGAGAGAGGCTGTACAAGGCCTCGGCCCTGCCTGTCCCTGAGCACTTCCGTTAGCTCCCGGCATAATGTTGAAGGTATGTCCAATATCATAATCAGCATAGGGAAGCGTTCCGTTTGTATTGAGAACATCAAATCCAGCCTGTGAGTTGGCTGCAGAAGCAAAAGAAGGATCTACCGTAAAAGGATCTGTAGCTCCATTGGTGAAAATTAAGGTTTTATTGACCGTTTTATCAATCAAAGCAAAGGAAATGGATAATTCCGACTCGTAAATCTGGTTAATAAGATTCATCATAGCTACCAATTCTCCAAGGGCGGCATCCTGATTTCCAAGAGCTGTGGTAAATTCTCCGGTGGTAGCCACTGCCATTCTGAATGTTTTCAAGGTATTTCCATAAGGGAAACCGGTTACTGACTTCTGAACATTCAGCCCTTTGGCTACCGCCTCTAAGCTTTCTCTGAAATCGTTCTCATCAGCTCCACACTGAAATTTTTCACCAAACATTTCAAAAGAATTATAAATCCGGTATTCTCCTTTTTTAGTTTTATAAGGTTCAATAATATAATATCCCTGACCAGACTTGATCATAGCAGAAATTTCATTTCCTACTAATGTAAGCTTTATCTTATCCTGCCTGTCTTTTGAAAATCCGTCAAACGTTATAATGTTATCAAGCCTCTTATTGAGAAGATTATTTTCAGACAGGATAAATTCTTTTTTAGTTCCGTCAATAAGAGTCAATACGATAGACTGATTATTAATTTTTTTCGAATTTTTCCTGTTGGCATCAATATTTCTCCTGAAATTTTCCGTGTTTAAGGTAAAGGTAGTTCCGGGAAGATCATCACTACTCAGGCCATGGGGGCTTAATACCTGTGCATTCATAAGGAAAGATGCACAAATAGAAATGAATGTAATTCTTAGTTTCATTGTTGCAGTTTTTTTAAGCATTAAAGATAAATAATTAATCAATATACAGGGAATAAAATGATATAAAACACTTACATTTAATGATAACTCTTTATTAAAAACTATAAATATTTATCATTCTAAGTGATTTACTGCAAAAAAAGATCATTCCCAAAAATGTTGAAATAACAACTCCATCTTCTCCGTCTGTTTATTTTAATATTTTTTTTTGTTAGATTTGTATTGAAAATCATCTAACATTTTGAAAACAACACTCACAGAAGAAAATTATTTGAAAGCACTGTTTCATTTAGTTGACAATGAAGGAAAAGTAACGATTAATGAGCTCAGCAAATTTTTAAATGTAAAAATGCCGAGTGTCAATAATATGATGAAGAAGTTCGCAGAGAAAAAATGGGTCATTTATGAGACCTATAAGCCTCTGATTGTGACAGAAAATGGAAGACGTGAAGCCGCATTGGTAGTCCGTAAACACAGACTTACTGAAATGTTTTTGGTAAAAAAAATGAATTTCGGTTGGGAAAATGTTCATGAGATTGCGGAGCAGCTGGAACATGTACACTCTCAGATTTTCTTTGATAAAATGGACGAAATTCTGGATTATCCAAAATTTGATCCTCATGGAGAACCTATTCCGGATAAAAAGGGAAATATCATTGCTCAGGATCTGCAGAGATTGAGTAACTGTGAAGTGGGTGAAACTGTAATTTTCGCCTCAGTTACCCTCTCCGATGATGCTTTTCTAAGCTACCTTACCGAAAGAAAACTTCTTCTCAATACCAGAATCAAGATTCTTAAAATTGAAAGCTTCGACAAATCTGTAACTATAGAGATTGAAGGAAAAACAGAAGTACTCAGTAAAAAGGCTACTGAGAAAATACTGGTAAAAAAATAATCATCGGTATAAAGATCAAATAGGTAACCAAGACTTTCACGTCCTATGAGTCTTATTGGAAATTGTTAAAAAACGGTTAAATACTTTTTTACGAAAACTTTGGTGCTTTAAATTTATTAGGTTTGCAAAACTTTCTGCTTGCCACTTCTTTCGTCAAGCAATAAAACATTAATTATTACCCTAAAAATTATGAAAAAAAGCATTCAGTTTTTTATTATTTCCATGTTGCTAAGCCCGCTTGCCAATGCTCAGGTAAGAGATTTTGTTATAGAACCACCTATTAAACCCAACCTGTATATTTACAAAACATTTGGAGTATTTGGGGGAAAGGAATATTCTACCAATGCAGTGTATCTTATTACCAAAAAAGGAGTCGTTTTATTTGATGTTCCATGGCAGAAAACACAGTACCAAAGCCTGATGGACACCATACAAAAGCGTCATAATCTTCCTGTGATTGCTGTATTTGCAACCCACTCACATGAAGACAGAGCCGGAGATTTAAGTTTTTATAACAACAAGGGTATTAAAACCTATGCTACAGAAAAAACAAATGAACTCCTGAAAAAAGACGGCAAAGCAACATCAACTGAAATCATAAAAACAGGGAAGCCTTACCGTATAGGCGGAGAAGAATTTGTGGTAGATTTTCTTGGAGAAGGACATACTGCCGACAATGTAGTGGTATGGTTTCCAAAATATAATATTTTAGATGGCGGATGCCTTGTAAAAAGCAGAAATGCTGTAGATTTAGGGTACACAGGAGAAGCTAATGTAAAGCAATGGCCGCAAACAATGGAAAAACTAAAGGCTAAATATTCTAAGGCTATTATGGTTATTCCGGGGCACGATGAATGGAAAGGAGGTGGACATGTAGAACACACCCTTGACCTTCTGAATAAAAAATAAGATTCAAAATTATATAAAAGGACCTGGCAATTAATTGTCAGGTCTTTTTCTTTTTATATTTGGTTACAGCTTAAGCATCGCAGACACCTTTTCAATTTCCTCCATTGTATTAAAATAATGAGGTGACAGGCGTATAGCCTGATCTACATTTTTTAAGGTAAAGTCAATTAATGCACCATTTTTATTATTTACTTTAAAAATAATATTATTCTCCTTTATTATTTTTTGAATGGTGTCAATCTTTCCATCCTGCTCACAGAAAGTAATAATACTGCTCAATTGATTTCCTTTGTCTAAAATTCTGAACCCATTATCCAGAAGATGGGTTCTCAACGTTTCAGACAATTTTCTGTTGTAGTTTTCAATATTGACCATTCCTATCGCATTGGCATACTTTAAAGCTTCTGTAAGCCCAAGCAATGAAGCATTGGATCTTTCAAAAAATTCAAATCTTTTTGCGGTTTCACTGAGCTGATAATCATCAAATGCAGTCCATTCAGCACCATTACTATCCAGAAATAAAGGGGCCATTTTTTGAGCTAATACATGGTCCGAAACATATAAAAATCCCGTACCTCTCGGTCCCCTTATAAATTTCCGGCCAGTTGCCGTTAAAAAGTCACAATTCATCTTTGTAACATCTACAACCAGCTGTCCTACCGACTGGCAGGCATCTACAAGATATAGGATATCATACTGCTTACAGAGCTTCCCTACTCCTTCCACATTTTGAATTAACCCTGAGTTGGTAGGAATATGAGTCACCGCAATTAATTTGGGGCGGTGCTTTTGGATTAAGTGTTCAAAATACGCAAGGTCCAGCTCATTATCCGGCATATTGACCGCTCTGATCACTTTGATACGATATCTCCTCTGTAAAGAAATAAAAGCAATATGGTTTGATATATAATCATCATTGGTGGTAATGATACAGTCGCCATCTTTAAAAGATATACTTGACAGTGCTTTTGCATACCCATCGGTGGCACTATTCGTAAAAGCAATGTTGGAAGGTTTACTATTAATCAGCTTCGCAGCCTGTTCATAAAACGCATTGATTGGCTCAATGTTTTTCTCTGCCGTGGTATGCCCTCCCAGCTCCTGTTCTTCATATAAATATTCCACCATTCTTTCAACAACAGGCTTAGGCATCAGGGATGAACCGGCACTGTTTAAAAATATCTTGTCTGAACACCCGGGAGTGTCCCGTCTTATTGCATCTAGATTCATTCTATAAGTCGTTATAAATTTGAAAAGTAGTGACTCGGCAAATAGTTTTAATTTGAATAATCAGCATTCACAAAAAATCCCGAATTTTCATCCGGGATTAATATTGTATTACATTAGATGATGTTAATCTAAAACACTCCATCCTCTCTTCGGATTGGTGTTGGTAGAAACTTCCTGTTCATTAACGATAATATTCTCTTTTCTCTGACCGATATAATCAAGTTCGCTTAATTTAGAGAAAATAGTCTCTAAACTTCTTAGCATCTGCTGGATGTAAAGCAAGGGCTCTCCACAATTGTGATGGTCATAATTGGTTTCAGCTACAATAGAAAGCTGGTTCAATAAAGTATGGGGTGCAATTTCGCTCCACTCCAAACTATAATTCAGCATTTCTTCCAGCTCTGCAGGAACCAGAAGCTGAGTCGCGTTGTATAAATGAAGAGCCAGTTTGGCAAAAGACTCAATCAAAAATACTGGGGGCTGCCAAGGGGTAATATTTCTAAACTGGAAATACATATCTCCAAAAGTATTAACCATTGTACTGCATAGAAACTTAACATTCTGTGCCAATGCCGTATTCTGGTTTTTATGAGAGGTCTTTTGAATGATCTTAAATGCATATTGCTGCAGATTTCCAATAGACTTCGCAAAACTACCATAATAATCTACTAAAGCCGGATGACTCTGAACAGAAGTACATGGAGGAATGAAATTCGAATCTACCTGTGCAATATTTCCTTTCAAATCAACTTTACCAATGATCAGATAATTTCCTCCGGAATAACTGCTGTTAAGCGATGTTACAGGAAGTAATTCCAGATGGTGATTCGGTTGGGCATTAGGATGACGTGGTGGAATCTCCTCAGGATCAATATCTCCGAAAGGTACTTTATCAAAAGGGTTAACGGATATCAAAATATAATAATCTCCGTCAGCCTGCTCTTCATTCATCGTTTTGGCCAACGACTTTACACTTATTCTCCTGTCTGTCAGTTCAATACGGTATCCCGCCATGGTCACCGCACTGCATCGCTTGATGACAAGCTGTACATCATTGGTGGCTGTATTATGAACATCAAAAATAGTGCGGTCTGTAATCTCTGTGGAGATAGGTAAAAGTCCGTAATTATATGTAGTAATTCCAAGTGAATTGGAATCTCTGATAGTGTCAATTAAGAAATTATCCTGATCATTAAGGTGTCTTTGGGAAACTTTCATCCCATCTACCCAATTGATTGCAAAATGTTTTATAGGCTGTATCATGTTAAATACTTTTTAGTTTTTTGTGATTATGGTTTTCTTGAAACTCCTTCCTCTTCATGCTGAATGACTCTTTTACAGATCACCACTTCATTCTCAGAAATGCTGTTTGTAGAAATATCCTGGTCAAAATCTATATATTTTCTAAAGCTGAAAAATGATTTCTTGGTATAAAAGATCCAATAATAAGGTTCAGCTTCCTGATCTGAAAGATGGATCACAGAACTTGGATTTTTGTGGTTGTAATCATCTACCACTCTATAAAACCAATCTCCAAAAGTAACTCCTGTCGGAAGTGTTTTGGCTTTAATTCTAAACCTGTTTGTATCTTCTAAATTCTTACTTAATTCAACATTCAGGACCATTAACCTGTCAAAATCTGCACCTTCAAAATCCGGCAGTTTCTGATCCGGAGAATATCTCCATGTCTTGTAAATATCAAAAGGAATACTGATAAGCTGCATATAACAGTAATAGAATACCATTGGAACAACGAAGATCAGTATACTGGTAGCGGCCATCACCGCATATCCTGTACCCTTACTCATCCAGTTGAAAATCAGGGTGAACAGGAATCCTCCAAAAACTATACACGTTAATGAAAGTATAGATTCAAATAAAATGCTCATGGCCAGAGAATCTATGTGCTTTTTGAAATATTTGTGCAGGAGATTAACATGAATAATCCCTAAAATAAGGTAAACAACCTGTGCAATCAGATACCAATACGGATTAAATAAATTTCCGGCAAATCCAAAAACGCCCGGAATAGCCAGACATAAACTGCACAGAAGTACGTATACAATAATTACTTTAATTTTTATCGCAGGTTTGTTTCTCCTGATTATACCAAGTATAACCATCATAATAACTGCGATTAAAGGCATTAAAATATACCTAAAAAAAATACCCTTTACTGAAGAAATTTCCATTTGTTTCTTTTCGAATTTATACTTTGTTGGTAGTTGTAAATATAATAAAATAATTTAGAGAAATGTAGAGTATCCAAGGCGATTGGCATTTCTATCATCATCTTCCAGACTGAATGAATATTCTATTTTTTCTGTAATAAAATTCTCTTCTACATCTACGGTGACAGGCAGAAAATAATCATACAGAACCTGCAGCACTTGTCTGAAAGGATTACCAGGGATATATTTTTTCATCTCCAGATAAGGAATAGGTCCTATATTGACTACCCAATTCCGTTGACCATCCATATGTCTTCCACTGGGAATATAAGTTACTCCCAATCTTGAGTTCCCCAATAACATGGAGTCATCATTTTTCTCCAGTCCATCAATGATATTGGGAGAAAAAGTCACTTCTACCGGTACCTGCAGAAAAGCCGTCATACATCTTTCAAACCATTTTTTATCTCCTCTGATCTGATGAAAAAAGGGTAAAATATGCATGAATATATAAGCATTCTGTTTATCCAGCATATTGATCAGTGGCCAAAGCTCACTTACTGTTTCCAGTAAAGCATCCGTATTGCTGGTGATCTCAAATTCGGCCTCTTTAAGCAATGCGCTTATTTCCGTAAAGAATACCTCCAGCTCAAAAGGACGGAAAAACTTCCGTGCATCTTCCTCTACCCTTTTCTGTTTACGGATTTCCCGTACTACCGTATCAACGTTCTTTCTTGACGCGCCCAGAGACGGTGGATGGAAAAGTCCTTCCGGAAGGTAATCATAGATACCTTCCCTATAGCTTTCTATAGTAAATACTTCTTCATCAAATCCTAAATAGCTGCTCGAAATACTTTTAATATCTTTCAGATAGGCACGGTCATTTACTCCGATCCGCTCAATAAATATATTGCTTACAGCCCTGTGATATCTCAAAAGATTAACTGCCACTGCTTCAGCCTTAAAGTCTGTCTGCAGCTTATTGTAATTCATATCTACAATATTATTCTCATGCATAGTGTTTCCTGTGATTATGACTGGTAAAGATAATATATCTCATAAGTTTGAAAAAATATTTTGCTAATAATTTTATCCTAAAAATACTAATTTATTGACATTAAAAGGAATAATATTAAGTAAATTCCGTAAAAATACGGTAAATACTCACTTCACTCCCTTCTTAGATTTTTAAATTGGCAACTTATAATCAAAGACTTAAAGCCTGCATACTCCTTATTACAGGATATACAACAAAAAAAAACAAAATATCCAACGTCTGATATACCCACCTCTTTTATTTTGATTTACCTGTATTAACAAATATTATAGAATAATTTTTCTATTATTCCATGTTCATTCGGAAACCGGCCGTATCTTTGCAACCTGAAAATTGTTATTTAAAATGAAAAGTATTTATTCTAAAATTCTGATTTTAGCATTCATCTCTTCTTCACTTTATTCTTATGCGTGGGGATTGACGGGTCACAGAGTTATTGCAGACATCGCAGAAAACCATCTTTCGAGAAAAGCAAGGAGGGAAATCAAAAAAATAATGGGGAAAGAGCGTCTTGCTTATTGGGCCAACTGGCCAGACTTCATTAAATCTGATACTACAGGTACCTGGAAGCAAGCTTCATCATGGCATTATGTAAATATTGATCCACAGGCTGATTTCAAAGCTTTTGATCAAAATTTAAAACTTCAGGCAGGCCCAAGTCTTTATACTCAGGTCAACACTTTATCCAGCCAGATCAAGGATAAAAACACATCTGAAAAAGACAGAAAGATTGCATTGATCTTTTTAATCCACATTATGGGTGACCTTGCTCAGCCTCTGCATGTAGGAAGAGCTGAAGATTTAGGTGGAAACAGAATCAATGTTACCTATTTCGGGGATAAAACCAATTTACACTCAGTTTGGGATGGTAAACTGGTAGATTCACAAAAATACAGTTATACAGAATATTCAAAACTTCTGGATATTAAATCTAAGGAAGAAGTGGCACAGATTCAGTCCGGAACACTGGAAGACTGGTTGTATGATTCTCATAAAATTGCCAACAAGATCTATGCACAGACTCCTAACGATTCGAAATTATCTTACGAGTACCAGTACAAATTCAATGATACCCTTGAAAGACAGCTTCTATACGGAGGTTTAAGACTGGCGAAAGTATTGAACGAACTGTTTTAAGGTAAACTGAGAAAATGATCAGGAGTACATCTTAAAAGTCAATTTTAATGATTCATCCTAAATAATAAAAGCGGAACTATAGTTTCGCTTTTTTGTTTTTTAAACTCAAATCTTATTCAGATCTACTAAAATGCAGTTCAAATAAAAAACATAAAAATAGCGTTCCAAGCCGTGAGAGGCACAATTTACAACTAATTTTTGAATCTCAATTTAAATAAATAAAAAATAATTGAAAAAGGTGTAACCTTTTTATATGTTGAAACGTATAATATATAGTAACTCTTTTTTGAGGAAAAAATAGATGAGACAATTAAAAATCACCAAGCAGGTTACCAACAGGGAAACTGCTTCATTAGACAAGTATCTGCAGGAAATTGGTAAGGTAGAACTAATCACGGCGGACGAAGAAGTAGAATTGGCACAAAGAATACGTGCGGGCGACAGAGCTGCACTTGAGAAATTAATCAAAGCCAACCTTCGTTTCGTAGTTTCTGTATCTAAGCAATACCAAAATCAAGGTCTTTCTTTACCCGATTTGATTAATGAAGGTAATTTAGGATTGATGAAAGCGGCAAAAAGATATGATGAAACCAGAGGTTTCAAATTTATTTCTTACGCAGTATGGTGGATCCGTCAATCAATTTTACAGGCGTTGGCTGAGCAGTCAAGAATTGTAAGACTACCGTTGAATAAAATTGGTTCCATCAATAAAATTAATAAAGCTTACGCTCACCTTGAGCAGGAAAATGAAAGACCACCTTCTCCGGAAGAATTGGCTGAAGTTCTTGACATGAGCGAGGAGGATATTAAAGAATCTATGAAAAACTCCGGAAGACACCTGTCTATGGATGCACCTTTAGTAGAAGGTGAAGATTCTAACCTTTATGATGTATTACGTTCTGGAGAATCACCAAGTCCTGATAAAGATTTGATGCTTGAATCTCTTCAAATTGAGATTGAAAGAGCATTGAATACTTTGACTCCAAGAGAGGCTGACTTAGTAAGATTATACTTCGGACTTAACGGAAAGCATCCAATGACTTTAGAAGAAATTGGAGAAACTTTCGATCTTACAAGAGAGAGAGTTCGTCAGATCAAAGAAAAAGCGATCAAAAGACTAAAACACAATACCAGAAGCAAGATTTTGAAATCTTATTTAGGTAAATAATTTTAGAATTATAAAATTCTATAGGCGGAGTCTGTTTTCAGGCTCCGCTTTTTTATATTAAGTTTGTTTAAACTTCACCACAAATCGAAGATTTGATGTTCTGTTTGTCATTCCGTAGGAATCCAACCCTAGTGGATTAAAACTTTCTTGTAACCACAAAAGTCACAAAAGTTTTTAAACACTTAAGTTATTAAAGTTTCCAGCTTTGCGCATATAAAGTACACTAAAGTTTTAAAAAAAATCTTTGATTTTCATCTTAAATGCACTTACTTATGCACTATTATTTTAAACTTGCTAAAGTGTCTAAAAAATAAAAACTTTTGTGGCTTAGTAAAAAGGGGTAAACAGCTTTATTTATATGTTATGAATATAAACATAATTTTCTTTATTGGAGGATCAATTCTATTTTTGATTTTAATTCAATCCGTCGTCTATTTTTATCTTAAACATCAACGGACTATCTTTCTTAATCACATTAAAAACAGACAGTATACCCATATAAAAGATATTGATGCCTGTATCGAAAGTTATTCAAAAATCAGCACCAAAATTACATACCTAAAATCAGATATAATTTTCTTAGACAATGTAATTTTTTTACTGTCCAACAAACCTATTATTGAAATAAGTAACGGCTCGGAAAACTTCCCTTCTATTCAGCAAAGATTTAAACCTTCCACCAAAACAATATCAAATCATATTCTGGAAATAAAAGGAAAGACAAGCATAGGAAATTTCAAAATCACACTAAATTTTAAAAATAAAGACTTTGATATGGATTCAATTATATCAACTGCGTAACAATGTTCAACCTTTCATCAACTAATTAAAATCATATCCGGCAATCTTCATGAAAAGGATTTAAATGTTTACTTTTAATTGTTGAGATCTGATGTAACGATTACGATAACCCATCACTTAATACAATCTATTATGAAAAAAATACTTTTCGCTTCTACCCTGGCTCTGTCCATACTTTCCTGTACAGAAAATAAGCAGCAAAATCCTCCTCTTGTAGAAAATGCTGTCGATAATGCAGAGTCATCCGTTTCAGGCTCTTTTAAAAGCTATCGTGGCAATGGCACAAGTGTAGACAATATCTATTCCGAATTAATTAAGAATGATAAAAATCTGACAGCTCTCAATTCCAGAGTAGTGAAAACCTTTGAGGAAACAGAAAAAGCTTTAGCCGTATATAAAAACATACTCAACACTTCTGAATCTTTTTATCAGGATGCCCATTATCAGACTAAGGCCATTACAGATTCACTGGTAAAACAGCAGATAGAAAAAGAAATTACCTCCAGCTCTGACCGGTACAAGCTTACAGTAAAAAATATAACGGACCGTATCAGTCAAATCACTAAAAATAATGAAACACTGACCAGTACATATACTGCATTCAAAATCAGAAAAACACTTCCCGAAATTGAAAAATACCAAAAAGCTCATCCTTTAAAAACAGATAGTCTGGATAGTTTCATTACCAAACAGAATCAATTGCTGGAAGAATTAAAAAAATTAAAATAATACAATCTCTCATGGAATATAAGACACAATGGCTCACCGATAAAACCCGTATTGAGGAACTGGTAGATTTTTTTATTACCCATAAAACAGATTCCTATATCTCTCACAGTGAAATCATGTATGGCAGAGCTTTAGATTCCCAGCATTGGAATCCGGACCTCAAGGCAATATTTACCGAGCAACTCATGAGCGATTATGACTATGATGGTACTTCAAAATTACATATTTTAATTGTTGAGGACAGCGAAGGGAAAATTGTCGGCATGCTGGTTTTTAATGTGATCAGCAGTCCTTTTAAAAAGTACGCGATTTTAGAAGATATGCTTTTAGATAGTACGGTAAGGGGGCAATCACTGGGAAGTAAACTTTTAGAAAAAGTGATAGAAGAAGCAAAAAACTGGAATATCAGTTTTATTATGCTTGAAAGTGGGGTCAATAATCATGGTGCCCATCATTTTTTCGGCAAATATGGATTCCAAAAGGTATCGGAAAGCTATATGCTAACATTATAACCTAAAGGTGTTTTTTCAATAAAAATTAAATCCGATGAATACTATTTCAATCATAGGAGCCGGTATTGGTGGCCTTACCCTTGGAAACGTACTGAAACAGCATCTCAATGATTTTACAATCTATGAATCTGCTCAGGAAATAAAACCTGTGGGAGCAGGCATTATGATGGCAGTCAATGCCATGCAGGTATTTGACCGGTTAGGCTTAAAGGAAAAAATTGAAAAAGCAGGAAACAAAATCCACAGAATCACCATTGCCAATGAATCCCTCAAACCTATTTCAAAAACGGAGATCCTGGCACTAGAAAAAAAGTATAATTCCTGCAATGTTGCTATTCACCGGGCAGAACTTCAAAGGATTCTTGTAGAAAATATTGGATCAGAACATATTCAGCTCGGCCATTCTTTACTGAAAATTGAAAAGAAAGAAAACTATGCGCTGACGTTTGAAAACGGAATTCAAAAAGAAAGCAGGATCATCTTTGGAGCTGACGGTATAAAATCTCAAATCCGGAATCAGATCTTTAAAACCGGGACTATCCGGAATTCCGGTCAGAAATGCTGGCGTGGTCTGGTAGACTTCAATCTTCCGGAAAAATACCACCAGGAAGCTTTTGAAGTATGGGGAAAAGGGAAACGATTTGGGTTTGTAAAAATTTCTGAGAAAAAAGTCTATTGGTATGCCTGCATCAATGAGAAAAGTTTTGACCCCCATATTACGATAGCTGATATTTTCAATGACTTTGACCCTTTAATTTTAAACCTTATCGGAGCTACTGCTAAAGAAGATATCATCTGTAATGTCATCACCGACCTCACTCCTATTCCTCAATGGTATACAGACAACTTATGCATGATTGGAGATGCTGCCCATGCTACAACTCCTAATATGGGACAAGGTGCCTGCCAGGCTATTGAAGACGCTTATATCATCGGAAGATTACTGGAAAAAAACAAAGATTTTAATGCTGTTTTTGAAGAGTTTCAAAAGATCAGAAGAAAGAAAGTAGATTATATCGTCAATACAAGCCGCAGTATTGGAAAAGTCTCCCAATGGGAACGGGGAAATTCACTGCGCAATTTTTTAATGAGTCTGATTCCGGAAAGCATCAATCAAAAAATGGCTCATAAAATTATAGAGCTGGAAATATAAAAAAATAGCCGGAATTGGTATCCGGCTATTGAAATTTTTCTGATTTCTTTATTTTTCAGTTGGTATAGACTCTATCCAATTAACGATTTCTTCAACCTTTTCCTTAGAGAGCTTTGCGTCCTGATGAAGATACAAGTAGGAAGAAAGTGGCATCTTCCTCTGCTTCACCTGATTCGCTATTGCCTTTAATTTATTGGTTTGTTTACGCTGGCTGTAAAGTCCCCATTCATTAAAATTCAATTCTTTCTTTCCTTTTTGAATATGATTTTCAAGATAAGAGCTTACAGGCTGAACATATGCATAAACAGGGTAATCTGTAGAGTTACTGTGGCAGTCATAACAAGATGTTTTCAAAATAGACTGTACTTTTTGAGGCACTTGATAAATCTTTGAAATATCAGATGAAGGTACCTGCCCATAATCAATATTGCGGGCAGGCTGAATCATTTGAACTATTAAAAAAATAAGGATAAACCCCAAAAGTATTTTTTTAACAGGCTTCATCTGTCTACAATACTTTTTTTATTGATCCACAGTTGATCATTTTGGAACCTTCATAAGGATTCACAATTTCTTTGGACTCACTTATCCAGGCTCCTCCTTTCCCATTATTGTACATTGGGCAAAAATCCTGATATAATTTCAAGCCATCGGTTCCTTTTTCTCCTATTAAATCTGCAATATCATTGCTTAGAGACAGAAGGTGTTCTCTCTGATGGGCAATATCTTCAGAATTTTCACTTATATGCTCTGCATTTTCCGCGGCACTTTCTATAATATCGCGCAACTCAGCATCTTTTTCAGGACTCAGCTTGCTGATATCGACTTTCTTTAAAATAGAAAATAAGCGTTGAGCTGCATCAGAGGCGGCTTTAGAATCATCTTTCGTCAAGGCATTTTTTAAGGGCAGATAGCCTTCAATAATTTGTTTGACTGACACTACTGAAGCGTTTTCGGGTTCTTTTTTATCCTCTACTGCTTTTTCTTTTACTGTTGGATCTGAAGCTAAAACAGGTTTATCTATAGATTGAGGTGTAGCTTTTGTTTCCTTTTTTGATGAATTATTGGGATTATTGCAAGAATATAAAAGGGCTCCCATTACAAACACGGTTAATATATTTTTCATTGTATTCTGATTAGTTTTATAAAAAGTTGTCTGATTAAAAGATTAATAGGTAAAAGTAAGACCGGCTCCCCAGCCCATTTCATTATCATAATTTCCGGAAAGAGATAACCACTTTTGTACAATGTATCTTATTCCTGTTGAGAATTCTCCATCGGAATTAACACTGAAATTACCTCTTAATCTTCTGGACAGCGGGATGTCTTCTCTACTCAGCTCCAATAATACTTTTCCATTGTGGTCAACACTTACATCTGCTGTAATCAACATCGGTAATACATATTGCATCCCGACAATGAAAGCATATTTACTTTTTGAAGCCTTCTGTTGGCCAAACCAGGATTTCTTACCATGAAAATCCATTCCCATATCCTCTGCCATCTGTCTTTCCATGATCTCGTGGTTCTTCTGGATTCTCACTCCCGCATATGGAAGTGCCCATTGGAACTTTCCTAAGAACCTTCCTACTTTTACATTCCCTTCAAAATGATCAAAATTCCAATTGGAATGAAACTCATTGAGATTAGCCCATCTTGGTCCGAACATCGTCATTGTTTCTGCATGCATTTTATTGCTGGCAACATCCAGCATAGCCATAGAGCTGATCATTTTATTGTCCTGCAGGAAGTTCTTCCAGGCCAGTTTTCTATTAGGCAGCTGTGGGTTTGGTTTTGAATTTTCATAACTGAATATTCTTCCCATCCCGGCCATCATATGATACAGGATATGACAGTGGAAAAACCAGTCGCCATCCTGATTGGCTGCAAACTCAATAGTAGTCGTTTCCATCGGCATGATATCCACCACATTTTTCAGTGGAGAGTATTCCCCTTTTGAATTGATCAGCCTGAAGTCATGACCATGAAGGTGCATAGGATGTCGCATCATAGAGTTATTATAGAGTTTGATTCTAAGGATTTCTCCTTTTTTAATCATAATCTTATCTGTTTCTGTGACTGTTTTATTGTCTAAAGTCCACAGATAATGGTTCATATTCCCTTCCAGGGTAAACTTCATTTCACGAACACTGTCTGCCGGAAGAATTGTTTTTTCGGGAGACTTCAGCATATTGTAAGACAGTCTTTTGATGGTCTTTTCTTCCTTCATATCCATTCCTGCATGCTGAGAATGATCTTCTTTTTTATCCTCTTCCTTCGTTTTTACACCCATCATCTCATTCATATGCTTCATGGTCGTTTTCCTTTGGCTTTCAGATAATTCCGGATACATCACTTCATTCATGTCCATCATTTGATTTCCCATCGTCATATTCATCGGCTTCATATTTCCGCTCATTTCCATCATCCCGTTCATCATTTTCATCCCTTCAAAAAGCATTAATCTTGGTAAATTGGGAGCTTCTGTTTTTTCACCTGAACCCAGCCAAAGGGAAGCATGCCCTATCCTGTCTTCTGAAGTGGCCCTGAATTCAAAGCTTTTATTTTCGGGGATGGTGACTTCAATATCATAGGTTTCGGAAACTCCGACAATCAAACGGTCTACTTCTACAGGAACTACGTCATTACCGTCATTTCCTACTACTTTTATCTTTCCACCTCCGTAATTCAGCCAGAAATAAGTGGATGAACCACCATTGGCAACTCTTAATCTTACTTTATCCCCTGCTTTTAGATGGGAATACTCTGAGCTGGGACTACCGTTAATCAGGAATTTATCATAATACACATCACTTACATCCATCGCTTCCATCCTTTTCCATTCATTCAGGGCTTTTGTTCCAAAATTTCCGGATTTGATAGCTTCCCAATAACTCTGAACAGCATTTTTCTTTACGGCATACCAGTCTGTATTTGCCATATGAAGTCTTCTAGCAATCTGCATAGGATCATCATCACTCCAATCTCCCAACAATACCGGTATTTCAGCATTATATTCTGTCTTAGGCTCTCCTTCTCTCTTGTTAAACACCAGAATCCCATTCATTCCTATCTGCTCCTGAAGTGCTTCATGGGAATGATACCAATAGGTTCCATTTTGCGAAACCCTGAATTTGTACAGATGGGTTTCCCCAGGTTTTACAGGCTTTGTGGTAAGGTATGGAACACCATCATGTTCATTGGGTAAAATGACACCATGCCAGTGGAGCCCTGTATTTTCCTTAAGCATATTATGGAGATAGATTTCTGCAGTATCCCCTTCAGTAAAATATAATGTCGGAGCCTGAAGTTTTCCGTTGATCGCAATAGCTCTTCGGTTTTTTCCGGTAAAATTGACGATTGTATCTTTTACGTATAAATCATAACGAACTGTTTTTCCTCCAAAACTAAGTCTGCCATTTTCAGAATTTCTTTTTAACACAGAACTTTCATCTTTTGGATTTTCTGAAGCAATGGGTTGATGCTCTTCTTTTTCCACCAGCTCCATTCCACATTTTGGACATTTCCCCGGCTTATCTGAAATGACTTCAGGATGCATCGGACAAGTGAAGACAGACTGTTGCTGGGATTTTGGCTTGGATACAATTTGATTTTGTGTTGCAGCCTTTACATCAGGCTTTATCACGTTCACTTTTTGAGCTTCATTCGTCTTAGTTGCTTTTTTGATATCAACCTTTGGCTTATTTATTTTAGCTTCTGCCGGTTGAGATTTTGCCACTACTTTGGATATTGATTTTTCCTGTGGTTTTGCTACGACTTTAGGTTTTACGACAACCGTTTTCTTTACCAAAGTCATTTTGCATTTCGGACAGTCTCCAGGTTTTGAAGAGACCACTTCCGGATGCATCGGACAGGTATAATAGGTTTTGGTTGTTTGTGCAAAAGTAAAGACAGAAAACAAAAGCAACAGAAATATGATTAGTTTTTTCATAATATTCCGAACTTTTTAGAAGCTGCATACCTTAAAGCAAATTATAATTTAAGATACGCAACTAATTATTTTAAAGATAAATACAATGTATTATTTAATTTCTGACTTTACACTTCCGCAAGAAAGCATAGCTTTACCATAGTAGGGATTGACAATCTGTTTTTCATCGCTCAACCAGCTTCCGTCAGCCATTGGGCAATATTGTACATACACCGGTTTTTCTGAAAGCTTGAAGTCTTTTGTCAGCGCAATCATATTGTCTGAAAGGTTCAGGAAAGTTTCTCTTTGTGCTGTAACACTTCTTGCCTCAGAGATCGCAGAAGCATCTTTTCTAAGGATATTAAGATTTCCTTCAGACACTACTTTATAATCTACAGCTGAAGCTGTTTTAATGAACTCTGAAGCCGCTTTTGAGGTTTTATCTGCATCATCTGAAGCTAGTGCCGATTTGATGGCAATATAGTTCTGATATAGTTTTGACACCTGAGCGTCTTTTTTAGACTGTGCAGAAAGTGAAAGTACTGAGAATAAAGATAGGGCTGCTGTAATGATATATTTTTTCATTGTTTTAAATTTTAGAATTAATTTTTAATAAAGGATATTAAGGACACATCAGAAAATGCGTCAGAGCGTGTCGTCTGTAACGATATGATCATCATACCGAAAACGACGGACTTATTCTAAATTCTAAAATTACAATGATGAATGTAAATAGGAACCGGTCTGTATTCCGGAGGCCCATTGATCTGAATTTGAGTGAATTTTGAGGCTGAAAAAGATTTGTCTGCAAAGAAAAAATGGTGTGTAACAGGAATTTCAGAAATCTGGCCTAAAAAGTCAATATTAATCAAATCTGATTTTTGAGAATCATCAACTTTTACAACTTTGATTTCTGTTTTACAACATCCTTTCTTCTCTTTAACACCACATTTTCCGCAGATGTCACTTGTTTTCTGGCTTACAGAAACAAATTCCTTCATACAAAAATGAACGCTAAATGCTGCTCCGGAAGAAAATCCAAAGTAGAAAATAGAGAACAATATGGCAAGAATCTTTTTCATTGATAGGACAAAGTTAAAAATATCCGTGAAACCATTGTTATAAAATTCGGTATTGTTGTTACAAAATTCTGGTTTATTAAAAAAGCTCCGGAATATTTTCCGGAGCTTTTAATATTTTTTAGTATTTCATGCGGATTGAGTATATCTACAAAAATACGGCTGACTTCTAAGTTCTACAGTTTAAACTCTAACTTAACATTAAAGAACCGCCCGGTAAGACGTACCGGAACCGGATACATAACATTAGAGTTGTAATCTGTTATCCACTGATTAGCGACCGTATTGTTTATATTGAATGCATTGAAAACCTGAACCCCCAGTGTTAGCTCCTCGAAGTTCCCCCAGAATCCATATCTTTTCTTTTTATCCTTTGGATCAATAAAAACTTTTGATAACCCAAGATCCACTCTTTTATAGGCAGGCAATGTACTTTGATACTGATACGGGTTTGTGAAAACAGGTGCCCCATTCGGAAGTCCCATAGCGTAAACCAATGTAAGGTTAACACGCATTGAAGGGAATCTCGGCATATAATCCTGATAGAACATCGCAAACCTGAAACGCTGGTCCGTAGGTCTTGGAATATTCCCCTGTCCGTCTATATTCTCAAATACCCTTGCATAACTCGCAGACAGCCATGAGTCTACTCCGGGAACAAATTCTCCAAATAACCTAGTATCTATACCATAAGCATATCCGGTAGCATTATTCTGCCCTGAATAACGGATTCTTACATTATCCATATAATAAGGAATCAGGTTATCCATTTTCTTATAATAGAGCTCTGTAGTAAGCTTAAACGGTCGGTCATACATCTGGAATTCATAGTCGTTAGCAAGAATTAACTGTATCGAACGCTGAGACTTTATATTGCTGTTGAAATTCCCATCAAGGTCTTTGATCTCCTTATAGAAAGGAGCCTGATAATAAATACCTCCTGAAACTTTAAATAACATATCAGATTCCCAGTCCGGTTTTATGGCAAACTGGAATCTTGGTGAGAATATTGTTTCTTTATTAAAGCTCCAGTTTGCTACCCTTGCTCCGGCATTGATAAACACTTTACTGGCACCCCAATAAAATTTTTGAGAATACTGTGCATAAGCAGATAATCTTGTGGGCTCAATATTGTTGGCTCCTGCAATATAATACGCCAGCTTAAGATCTCCGGTCCCTCCTCGTGGATCTACAATAGGTCTCGGAAGGCTATACCCTGCCGAATCTACAAGTTTCCATTCGTTGGTAAGATCTTTTAAATTCTCTTTTTCATATTTGAATCCAACTTCTATATCTGTATTGCTATTAGGGGAAAAACGGGCTCTGAACTGCGTTCCGTATGTCCTTACAAAAAGATCATTTCTGGCATGATCTATCTGTGCCCCTGCATCAAAGCTGGGAAGCGGATCTTTTGTAATAGGATCAAAAGTCTGCAGCTTGTAGCCTGACTGTATAGAATAATATTCCTTTTCCCTGTTTTGGTACGCAAAACTATCCAATGTCAGTCTCCATTTATCGGATGGTTTATAATTCATGGAAAAAGTTCCCATCATATTTTTATACTGGTCCTTTTCCTGCCCGTAATAATTGATATATACATTGATAGGCTGCTGAAGTGTCCCAAAAGTAACATCTTTTGCTTTGGGAACCATTTCATAATCATTCTTGGAATAATACCCGATGAATGACATGGAAAACTTATCATTCACGTGATAATTGATATAAGACTGAAAATCCCAATATGTGGGGTTAAAGTCTGTATCTTCATTCAGTGTATTTAAAACAAGATTGGTATTTCTGTATCTTCCTGAAAATAAAGCCGTAAGTTTTTTATTTTTTGAAGCAAGTCCTGTGGTAAGCCTTCCTCCAATTAAACTTGCCTCCCCGGAAAGCTCAAACTTTTCAGGCTCACGGTAATAAATATTTAATGCAGAAGACATTTTATCTCCATATTTAGGTTCAAATCCTCCTGCAGAGAAGTTGACCGTAGAAACCATATCCGGATTAATGATACTCATCCCTTCCTGCTGAGAGTTTCTCACAAGAAAAGGTCTGTAAATCTCAATATCATTGATGTAGATAAGGTTTTCATCATAGTTTCCACCACGCACCATATATTGGGAAGAAAGCTCAGTATTTGAGTTTACGGAAGGAAGGGTTTTAAGTAGCCCTTCAATTCCTCCGCTTATAGAAGCCACTGCTTTAGCTTCTTTGGCTGAAATTTTTACATTGGTAAGATCGTTTGTTCTTCCTGTTGTTTTTTTCTGGAATACAACTTCCTCAATATCGGTTACTTTAGTCACCGTATCCTTTTTTCTGTGTTGGGAGAAAATCAGTACGGGAACTATAAGGCTTAACGGTAAAACTAGTTTTTTCAAAAGAAATATTTTAAGAATTTCTAAAATTAATGTTTTTTTAACAATTACAAAATTGATTCTCTAATTCTTGTTAATTTTTGCAGTAAATCTTCTAATAAATCCAGTCTTAGCATATTGGCCCCATCAGACAATGCTGTTTCAGGTGTAGGATGTGTTTCTATGAAAAGTCCATCTGCTCCTACAGCGATTCCGGCTTTAGCTACTGTTTCAATAAGGTCAGGTCTTCCTCCTGTCACTCCCGAGCTCTGGTTAGGCTGTTGTAATGAATGGGTAACGTCTAAAATGACCGGCGCATATTCTCTCATTGTAGGAATACCTCTGTAATCTACAATCAGATCTGTGTATCCGAAAGAGTTTCCCCTTTCAATGATCGCTACTTTCTGATTATCAGAATCTGTAATCTTCTGAACGGCAAATTTCATGGCTTCCGGAGACAGAAACTGTCCTTTTTTCAGGGTAACACATTTCCCGGTTTTTGCAGCTGCCACCAAAAGGTCTGTCTGACGTACCAAAAATGCAGGAATCTGTAAAACATCCACATACTGTGCTGCCAACGCGGCATGCTCATTTTCGTGAATATCCGTTGTCGTAGGAATATTGAATGTTTCACCTACTTTTTTAAGGATTTCAAGAGATTTTTCTTCTCCAATAGAGGTAAAAGAATCTACACGGCTTCTGTTTGCTTTTTTAAAACTTCCTTTGAAAATATAGGGTATATTATATTTGTCTGTGATCTCTATTACTTTTTCTGCAATCCTTAAGGCCATATCTTCACCTTCAATAATACAAGGTCCGGCAATAAGAAAAAAGTTTTTTGAATCTTTGTGTTGGATATTATCTAAATACTGAATCATTTTGTTGTAATTAAAAAGTTCAGTAAAAATACTGAGAAAGTTTCAGAACTGGAAATTATTTGGGACTTTCATTATTTCTCAGTTACAGATTCTCTTAAATTATAATTAACGGTCTCATAATCTATACTCCAGCGAAGTAAAATTTTATATCTTTATGTAATGAAAGCAAAAGAAACTTTGACAGAATTCTATGCTTTGCATGGAAAAGGGGCTAGCAATATAAGCCCGTTCAATGTGTACCGTAGGGAAAGTTTTGAATGCAGTGCGCATCTGGAACCCGTCTATCGAAGAGATTTTTATAAAATTTCAATGATTTCAGGCGGAACCGGAATATTAAGCTATGCAGACCGGTTTATCAAAATTGACAGGCCCTGCGTTGTTTTTCTCAATCCACTTATCCCTTATTCATGGGAACCTACTTCTGCAGTACAAACCGGTTATTTCTGTCTTTTCACAGAAGACTTTGTCAACCCTTCACTAAAGAATGAGAGCCTTTCAAAATCAGTCTTGTTCAAAGCTGGAGGCGATCACATATTTTTTCCGACTGCCGACAGTATTGAGTTCTTAAAGACGGTTTATGAAAATATGCTTAAAGAAGTACAGTCAGACTATCACCACAAGTATGAGCTTCTGAGGAGCTATGTCCAGATCATCATGCACGAGGTGATGAAAATGCAGCTTCCCCAAACATTTCACAAACACCTGAATGCTTCAGAGCGTATTCATACTTTATTTTTTGAACTCCTAGAAAACCAATTTTTCATCAATTCACCCGATAAAGTACTCTCATTAAAAAATGCCAATGAATTTGCCTCTCAGCTGAATGTACATACTAATCATCTGAATAAAATATTAAAGGAAACTACAGGCAAAACTACTACAGAATGGATTTCCGAGCGTATCATAAAGGAAGCAAAGTCCCTTTTACACTTCAGCAATTGGGATATCAGTGAAATTGCATATTGCCTCGGATTTGAGCATTCTTCAAATTTCATCATATTCTTTAAAAAAAAGACGGGCGAATCTCCTAATCGGTTCAGAAAAAGAGTTCTTTCCATTTCATAATTTTTAGTTTGTTTCGCATAATTATTTTTCTCCCACAGAGCCGAACTTCGTCTTATCTAAATTGAGAAATAATGACACAACAAACTTTAAAAGGAAAAGTAGTTCTTATCACCGGAGGTACCACGGGTATCGGACTGGCTTCCGCAACATTGTTCCTGAAAAGCGGGGCCAAAGTGGTAATTGCAGGACGCAGATCGGAACAAGGTAATGCAGCGATAAAAACATTACAGATCATAAGTCCCGAGGTCCGTTTCATCCAGACAGACGTCTCAAAGAGCAATGAAATCCAGCATCTTATTAATGAAACAGTGAAACATTTTGGAAAGTTGGATATTGCATTTAACAACGCCGGAATTGAAGGTCAGTTTTTGAAGATTGACGAGACTCCTGAAGAAGAATTCGACAGGGTAATGAATATAAACACAAAAGGAGTCTGGCTTGCCTGTAAATATGAAATCACACAATTTAAGAAACAAGGAACAGGCGGAGTCATTGTCAATACCTCTTCCTGGCTGGCCCGGGGAGCATCTGTAGGCTCGGGAGTCTATTCAGCAAGCAAAGCAGCTTTGGACGGATTGGTCAGAGCTTTAGCTGTGGAAACCGCTTCTGAAAACATTCGTATCAATAACATTCAGCCTGGCTATATCCGTACTCCTATGTTTGATAGGTTTTTTCCTGAAGAAAATGCCGAAGAGGCCATAGAGCCTTTTAAGAAACATGCACCCATCGGACGTTTTGCTGCTCCTGAAGAAGTTGCTGAGCTCGTTCTATGGTTAAGCAGTTCTGCTTCATCATTTATTACAGGTGAAAGCATGCTGATAGACGGAGGATTGGCTATTGGAGGACAACGATAATCTATTTAAAAATGAAAAAATTATGCTTTTTATTTTTTTATATGCTGGGATATCCACAGGATACAATGAATGACTTTCCAATTTCAAAGAATATGGCAACAGACACTACAAAAAAAATAACATTATACAACAGGCTTTACCAATATGGAATAGCAGATGCATTTGTTGGGGGACTTTATAAAGGAACATTACCTTTAAAAGATTTAAAGTCAAAAGGTGATTTTGGATTGGGAGCCCCTGACATGCTGGATGGAGAACTCACGATATTAAACGGAAAAGTATACCAAACCAAGGCGACAGGGATTACTATTGAGGCTGGAGATCAATTTAAAACCTCTTTATCCTTTGTTACCTTCTTCAGACCAGACAAGGGGTTCTCTATGGAAAAGGAAGCAGACAAAGAAGCCGTTTTTCAGCTGATAAGCGCGAATCTTCCCAATAAAAATTCAATATATGCTATTAAAATAACCGGAAGATTCAGAATGGTCAAAACGAGAGCTTTCCCACCTGTCAAAGAGGAACCGTTTCCTGTATTAACCTCTATCTTTCATACACAGAAAACTTTTGATTTTTCACATACAGAAGGGGTGCTGGTGGGGTATTATGTTCCGGAATATCTCAATGGCATCAATGTAAAAGACTTTCACTTTCATTTTCTTTCTGCCGATAAAAAACAAGGGGGACATGTTCTCGATTTTGTAGGTGAAAATCTAAAAATTGAGCTTGCAAATTTGAATAGTTTTGAGCTGGAGCTCCCCCAAAATAAGGATTTTCAAAACTTTCAGTTTACTACAAAAAACAATGAAGCTTTACAACGGGTAGAACAAGGAAAATAACTTCCTTATAGAGTTGGTATAAATATCAATGGTTTCATATGCATCTCAATGATCCCTATGAAACCATTTTACTTTTTTACTGCCAAACAATTATAAATGAAAATATCTTGGATCCGGATAACGGAAAATAAAGTCAAGTTCCGAAATTAACTTTGAAGACAGGATTTTCTTTCCCTTCACTTCATCAGCTTCAATATCCGGTAAATCCTTCTGGGCATGAATTACCTGGTTTTTTGACGGATGCATCGGAGCCGTCACATTATAAAGCTTTCCTTTTGATCCCTTTTCTATCATTTCTGAAATCACCCTGACAATATCAGTATAATGAATATGGTTGACTGCAGCATCCGCATTGGTCACAGTATAGTTTTTAAGAAGCCTGTGATCTCCCATCAGACCTCCCAATCTTAAAATATTCACCTGTGGATATGTATTTCTGACCAATCGTTCTCCCGAAACCTTTTCTACAGGTACATCTTCTTCGGTTAAGTCTTTTGAAATATCCGGATAAACACCCGTAGAGCTCATCAAAAACATCTGCCCTTTGAAATCGCCAATAAATAATGACAAATTCTTAATTCTGTTGTATAATGAGCTTACACAGCAGCTTTTCTCTGAAACCGGAATCGTAATAATCAAAGCATCCATATTTTGAATTTCTTCCCATTGCGGGTAGGGCTCTGTCAGCTGATAATCCATAAAATGAGCAACCTTTGCACAAAATCCTTTAGCATTCAGTTCATCTGCTTTATCCTGTGTAGTGGTGGTGGCACATATTGTATATCGATCAGACATAGCTGTTGCAATTCTTTCTCCCAGCCATCCGTAGCCTATAATTCCAATCTTTTTCATAAGTCTGATTTTTTTTGAGAAGAAAGCATTTCATCCAGGACAGCTGTTAAAACAGTTTTTGTTTCTTCATTGAGATGGATGCATTGCTGAACCGCTTCCGGAATATGTTTTGCCTTTTCCTGAAGCGCCTTTCCTTTTTCTGTAAGGTGTATAAGCACTACCCTTTCGTCCTCTGTGCTTCTGGTTCTCGTTAAAAGTTCATGGGTTTCCATTCGTTTCAATAAAGGAGTCAGAGTTCCGTTATCCAGATGAAGGTGTTCTCCTATTTTACCGATATTCATCCCTCCATTCTCCCATAGAACAACCAGAACCAGATATTGAGGATACGTCAGTGAAATTTCATCCAGATAAGGTTTGTACAATCCTGTGATATATCTTGAAAGAGCATATGTTTTAAAACATATATGTTCGGAAAGAGCCATCATAATTTTTTATTAAGCAACAAAAGTAGTATAATTATTTTGTGCACAATATTTTTGTGTACAAATTTTTAGGATATGAATAAAAATAGTAATCTGTCACGAAATACCACTACACTTTAGTGTAAAATTACTATCATTCGTTTATTTTATTGCCTGTTTCTTATTTACACCTTCGTTTTTTTATTAAATTCGCAATGAATAAACCTTTAAAAACTAAGATTAAGCATGAAAAACACTAAGCTCTCCGGTCTGTCTATTGACGAACTCACCAAAGAAGACAAAAAACGTTCAGCCATTTTTATTTCATACTGTATTATTATTGGAATTATGATTGGCGCTTCCATCTATGCCACGATCAAAAATGGATTCAGCGTCATCAGCCTCCTTTCTATATTTTTCATTCCAATGTATCTAATCATATGGAATAATCATAGAGAGGTACGCAAAGAAATCAGATCCCGTAAATCCAATTAAAAACTTTACGAAATGCAGAATACATGTTTAAACTGTAGTCAGGCCGTCACTACAGTGTATTGCGGCAGCTGTGGACAAAAAACCAGTACCCATAGATATTCTCTTAAACATTTTATAGAGCATGATTTTATCCATGGCGTCTGGCATGTGGATAAAGGTCTTTTGTTTACAGTAAAAGAATTATTTACCAGGCCTGGTCATAGTGTAAGAGAATATATTCAGGGAAAAAGAGTTAATTATTTTAGTTTTATAACACTCTTAGTACTTGCGATCACGTTCTCTGCACTCATTTCACATTATTCTCATATCAATTTTGGAGATCTGGTTCCGGAATCGAGTAAATCTACCATGAACTCTTTTCAGAAATTTACGTCTGCTTACCCTAAAATAGTAATGCTCATTACCATACCTATCACTTCTTTTTTCAGTTATATCTGGTTTCGGAAGGCCTCTTTTAACTATTCTGAACATCTTGTTCTCAATTGTTATAAAATGGCCGCTGAAATGATTGCAGGCATGGTATTTACTTTAATTACCTTGTTTTTTGATAACAGCAAGACTCTTACTTATCTGTATTTGTTAGCGACTTATCTTGTCAGCCTAACTTATGGAACTTGGTTTTATTTCCAATTCTTTTTTCAATCGGGATATTCCAGAGTATCCGTACTTTTCAGGAGTCTTATGATTCCCCTTACTTTTATGCTCTTTGTAATGGTTATTGGATATTTATCGGGTGCTATTGCTGCTGCATTACATTAAACTATAAAACCCTATTATAGAAAAAGGGCTTCCAAATTGGAAGCCCTTAATACCATATCACATATAATAAAAACTTTATTATTCAAATTAAAACTCATTAATCATGACGTAAAAATGTCCCGAGTACAAACTATTTGCATTTCCGGAAATATTGGTAAGATTAATGGTAACACTGGAAGTTGAGGTCATTCTCGGATTTGAAATTGAAAATGATGAATTTCCGGCAAAGTCTCCTGCTGGAGATACCACTACAACTGCTCTTGTAGAAGCAGGCTGAAATCCTGCCGGAACCGGTATTTCCAATGTTACAGATTTCCCCGGAGGCAGATTATTGATTGATACTCCCGGCCATGATTCAAAATTCATCTGATTTTTCTGTATACTTCCCTTTTCTCCCAGTTTAAACTGTCCGTTTACATCCAGCTTAGCAGAAGAGTTCGGAGCAACAGTACCAATCCCTACATTCGCATTATTATTTCCCAAAACAATGGCATTGGCCTGTGAAGTGGTTGCTCCATATCCTACAGCTGTTGAATATTGTCCCAGAGCATTAGCTCCAGAGCCCACAGCCGTTGAATTTTCACTATTGGTAACCGCATTATACCCTAGAGCGGTTTCACTATTGGTATTTGTTTTTGCATTATACCCTACTGCCAATGACTGAAAACCTCCTGCAGAGGAGTTGTTTCCAATAGCTGTAGATTCATTTTTACTGGTTTGGGCATTGTGTCCGATTGCTGTAGACTTAAATGCACCTGCTGATGATTTATTTCCTATGGCCAGCCCCTCATTTGCTGAAACTGAAGCAGCACTCCCAATGGACACTCCCTGGAATGCCGAACTTGAACTTCCGATAGCAATTCCGTTTTGGCCGGCATTGGCTCCCTGTCCAAAACTAACAGAATTATCAACCCCAAGTCTACCGGCAGTTAATGAATTAACTTTAAATATCAAATCATCCATCGTCTTTGTTCCCAAGAATAAATTGGTATTGGCTCCGCCATAGTTTCCCACATTGGTACCGGTAGTATTCCAGCCGTTTCCATCATCTTTAACCATACTTCCGACTGCTGTCGTTGAAATTTTATTCCATTTGGAAGCATACCAATAATAAAATCCGGATTCCGGTAAACCTGCTTTCCCGTTATTCCATACTATAAGTCCGTCAGCAGGAAACTGTATAGTAGTTTGGTCTGCTATAGATTCAAGACTAATACTTGGCAGCAGTACTCCTTTATCTTTTGAATTGATTTGCAGCATTGCAGAACGGTCAGGATCAGGTGTACCTATCCCTACTTGTGCGAATGTAAAACCAGCAAATAATAAAAAAAGAAGACTGAGTTGAAATTTAGAATTTTCCTGCATCACCATGTTTTTTTTGGAGGCGCAAAGATACAAATATTTTAACAAATCAGCAATTTTATTAAAAATAACATAATTAAACACACACAAAAGTGATTAAATTAAACTTTACTCACACTTGAATGAAAATTATTTATATATCAATACTTTAAACAAAAACCATTGATAACCCTCAACAATAACTCTACTATAAATATACCAAAACCTACTTAAAGTATTCTTAAAAATAACCTTATAAAAATGATTTAACCAAAATTACTCACAATCTAATGAAACAACTTTCAATATGATCATTGACCATTCCCGTGGCCTGCATATGAGCATATACAACGGTAGATCCCATAAATTTGAATCCTCTTTTCTTCAGATCCTTAGATATACGGTCTGAAATTTCGGTTGTTGCAGGAACATCCGACAAAGTCTTAGGTTGATGATCTATAGGTTTTCCACCTACAAAATCCCATATATATTGAGAAAAGCTTCCGAATTCTTTTTGTACCCCCATAAACTTCTGAGCGTTGGTTACAGCAGCCAGTATCTTCAGCCTGTTTCTGATAATTCCGGAATCATTCATTAATTCTTCTATTTTATGATCAGAATATAAAGCCATCTTTTGATAATCAAAATGATCAAATGCCTTTCTGAAATTCTCTCTCTTGCTGAGAATAGTATACCAGCTAAGTCCTGCCTGAAAGCTTTCAAGAATCAAAAATTCGAAAATAGTCTTATCATCATATACAGGCCTTCCCCATTCCTGATCATGATATGCTCTATACAGATCATCTTTTTCGCACCATCCACAACGAATTTTTTCCATAGATTAAAAATTTATAGGTTAAAGTTAATACCCATTTTAGAAAAAATAAAAAAAGATTATGAAAAATTTAACAATATCACATCTTTTTAGGAATGGTTATTGTTTATTTACTAACACACAATTCAAATTACAAAATATAATATTATGAACAATTCAGAGTATAACAAAGCGGAAAATGCAGTGAATAATGTAGAGAACTCTTTACAAAATGCAACAGATCAGGCCAAGTGGAAAATCAATGAATTGGCAGACAGAGCCAAAGATTATATTAATGAGAAAAGGGGTAACGATCAGGAAGCTAATCAAGAAGATTGGTTAGACAGGGTAAAAGCTAATGTTTCAGATGCCTGGGAAGATATAAAAGATAAAGCGGATGAGGCATGGGAAAAAACCAAAGATGCGGCAGAGGATGTAAAAGCAGAATGGAATAAGAAAACCAACTAATAATTTCAGTCATATAAATATTTTCAATAAAATGGAGTCTTAAATCGATAAGGCTCCATTTTTATTATGTCATAACCACAATTATTGCTACATTTGTATTTCAATAAACATTAAAAAATTATGTCATACGGTTTACTTAAAGGCAAAAAGGGGATTATTTTTGGAGCCCTTAATGAACAATCTATCGCATGGAAAGTTGCTGAAAGATGTCATGAAGAAGGTGCGGAATTCATCTTATCTAACGCTCCTATCGCTTTGAGAATGGGAGAGCTTAATGGGTTAGCAGAAAAAACAGGTTCTGAAGTGATAGCTGCAGATGCTACTTCTATAGAAGACCTTGAAAAGCTTTTTGATGCTGCGACAGCAAAATTCGGGAAAATAGATTTTATCCTTCACTCTATAGGCATGTCCGTAAATGTAAGAAAAGGAAAACATTATACTGAAATGAATTATGACTGGTTAGAAAAAGGTTGGGATATTTCAGCTGTTTCTTTCCATAAAGTAATGCGTGTAGCTTGGGAGAAAGACTGTATGAATGAGTGGGGAAGTATTTTGGCCCTTACTTATATTGCAGCTCAGAGAACTTTCCCTGATTATAATGATATGTCTGATAACAAAGCTTATCTTGAAAGTATTGCAAGAACTTTCGGTAATTACTGGGGAGCGAGAAAAGTACGTGTAAACACAGTTTCTCAGTCACCTACCCCTACTACGGCAGGTAGTGGTGTAAAAGGTTTCGGAGGTTTCCTTGGATATGCTGAAGATATGTCTCCACTAGGAAATGCTACAGCTCTTGACTGTGCTAACTATTGTGTAACTTTATTCTCTGACCTTACTCAAAAAGTAACTATGCAGAACCTTTTCCATGATGGTGGTTTCAGCAGCTCAGGGGTTACTCAGAAAGTAATCAGCAAGTATGATGTTGAATAATTAAGAATATTATTTTTACTTATAAAATAAGAATCGGCGGCCTCAAAGAGGCCGCCGATTCCGTTAAAAATAATATTAATATGAAGTTATAAAATTACAGTCTGTATAGAATGGGCAGGTGCATTCAGTTTGGCAGCCATTCCTTCTATCCACAGATTTGTGTCGATATCATTGTCTGAATCATTCATAATTACGGTTACCAGTTGTCCGTTTTGATTCATGAAAGCAGTAGACGTAAGGGCAGCTCTGTTAGAAGAACTTCCGATTCTCTGGGCATTTGGTTTAATAAATTTTGATACATGTCCTACGTAGTAATATTCATAGGTATAATGTACTTCTCCGGTTTTGGTATCTGCAATAATTGGGGCAAAGCAGAAATTTCCTTTATGATTAGGGCCTCCGGTTTCATCCAGCAGGATATTCCAGTCTGTCCATAATGCATTTCCTTTGTTGAAGTCGTTAAGCATATTTTTCCCGTACAGCTCACCTAAGCTTACATCATAGATCTGATCCATTTTGAACTGTTCTTTACAGCCTTCGGTAAACGCCAGAAATTTATCTGGAAAAGCTCTGTGGGTTTCTGCTAAATTATCAAAAAGCTGGGTTTTATTATTCCATGTTTCATACCAGTGATATCCAATTCCATGAGCATATTTTGAAGTTTCAGGATCACTCAGGGTGGTGGTTGCTCTTTGATAGATCAGATCTCTGTTATGATCCCAGATCATTACTTTTTTATCTTTATATCCATTTTTCCAAAGGGTAGGTCCCAGATTGTTTTTCAGAAATTCACCTTCCTCTTCTGCTGTGTAGATACATGATTCCCAGCTTTGTGTTGCCATAGGCTCATTCTGAACAGTTAATCCCCACACATTAATACCTCTTTTCTCATATTCTTTGATGAATTGGATATAATAATCTGCCCAGGTTTGATAATACTGATTTTCCAGTCTTCCGCCTTTGTATAAACTCTTATTAGACTTCATCCAGGCAGGTGGACTCCAGGGAGAAAAATAAAAGGTAAAGTTATTGCCTATCGCATTTTTCGCTTCTTTAATCATAGGAATCTTATACTTTTCGTCATGGGCAATATTGAAAGACTTCAGAGAAGTATCATTATCTGCCACATAGGTATAAGAGTCGCTGGAAAAATCACAGGAGTTCATATTGGTACGTACCACGGTATATCCCAATCCATCTTTACCAAAATAAGCGTCTAAAATTTCTTTCTGCTTATTTTTAGGCATTTTGTAAAAAGTTTCAGCCGAAGCATCAGTGATCGCCCCTCCTATTCCTATTAATTTTTGATATTTAAAACTGGGAGCCACAAAAATACAGGCTTCCGTTTCCTTAGGCTGTCCGAATTTTTCAAACTTTACAGATCCTTTATCGGTCATTTTTTCATTGACCTTAGAATTGGTAAGAATTACTTTAGCTGTTTTTCCTTCATTTTTCTTCCAATAGTTTTGCGCATTGGCATTGAAAACAACACCTACAACAAAACAGCTTACAATTAGTTTTCTCATATTTTTTTCTGTTTTTGGACTTATCGTCCTCATTTTCGCTATTTATTTTGATAGACTCTTACATAGTCTATGTAATACTTCTGTGGAAAAACAAGATCATCAATCCCCTCTTTTCCACCCCACATTCCTCCTACTGCTAGATTTAAAATAATGAAGTAAGGCTGGTCAAACGGCCATGCTCCATAATTTTTTTCTTTATTTTCGTAGGTGAAAAATTTGCGTTCATCTATATAAACGTCTATTTTTTCCGGTGTCCAGTCTGCTTTATAGACATGGAACGTTTCACTTACATCCTTTACAAACAGGGTGTCCGTTTTCTGTGTTCCCTGAATATGGTTGTATTTTTTAGTGTGAACAGAAGCATGTACATACCCCTGATTAAAACCCACGTGCTCCATGATATCCAGTTCACCATCATCCGGCCATTTTTTCATATTTTCGCTCATCATCCAGATTGCCGGCCATGTTCCGCGGCCCTTGGGAAGTTTTGCTCTGACTTCTATTGTTCCATACTGAAAAGCAAATTTTCCTTTGGTTAAAAGTCTTGCAGAAGTATATTTATTGTTTTCCCAATTTTCTTTTTTAGCTTCAATGATGAGATTTCCTTTTTCCATTCTGACATTCTCAAGCCGGTTTTTAGTATAAAACTGAGCTTCCTCATTTCCAAAACCGCCCCCTCCGGTATCATAATTCCATTTTAATGAATCCGGAAGTCCTTTACCATTAAATTCATCATTCCATATAAGGGTTCTGCCAGAATCCGGTATGTTTGAAGCACAATTGACAACAGAAAGGAAGAAAGCTCCTACTGTACATATTTTGATAATACTTTTAGCTTTGAGGTTCATATGGATTAGGTTTGTTTCGGCTAAAGCCATTTTCTGACATTTTACTAAGCGGGCTAAAACCCGTTCCTATCGAATTGAGCTTATTTCACCCAATTAATTCTTTTTGTCTGAACATTTTGAGAATGGGTTCCGATCATTATATCAAATTCCCCACTTTCCCAGTCAAAGTTCAGATCCTCATCAAAAAATTTCAGTTCTTCAGGTGTCAGCTTAAAATCTACTTTTTTGCTTTCTCCCTTTTTGATGAATATTTTCTGAAAGCCCTTCAGTTCCTTCACAGGTCTCACTACTTTTCCGAAAAGATCTCTGATATAAAGCTGTACCACTTCTTCACCATCATATTTCCCTGTATTGGAAACGGTAACACTAATGTTCAGTGTCTGATTTCCGGTAAGGCTTACTGCGCTTAAAATCATATCAGAGTATTTAAAATCTGTATAGCTCAGGCCATATCCAAACGGATATTTCGGATCATTATCAAGGTCTATATAGGCGGAAACATAGTTTCTGTCTGTATTATTTTTCGCAGGTCTTCCCGTATTAAAATGATTATAGTATACAGGGATCTGCCCTTCTGTTCTCGGAAAGCTCATCGGAAGTTTTCCTCCAGGATTTACGGTACCAAACAGAACATCTGCAATAGAGTTTCCTGCTTCCGTTCCGAGCCACCATGTGTACATAATCGCAGGAATATTGTCTGATGCCCAGTTGAAAATCAGAGGCCTTCCGGCATTAACCATCAAAATAATAGGTTTTCCTGTTTTGGCAATTTCTTTCAATAAATCTTCCTGAACGCCTGTAAACCCGATATTGCTTCTGCTTTTTGCTTCGCCGCTCATCGCATGGCCTTCCCCCAATGTCATAATGACAACATCAGCTTTTTTTGCAGTCTCTACTGCTTCCGAAAACTGACTTTTATCCTGATCATCCACATTACAGCCCTTTGCATACATTAAAGTGGAGTTTTTATCGAGTTGATTTTTAATTCCATCAAATTGTGAAACGATTCTTTGGTTATCATCTTTGAAAGCAATAGACCAAAATCCGTGATTGGCTACAGTTTCTTTAGCAAAAGGACCAATCAAAGCAACCGTTTTTACCGTTTTTGAAAGCGGAAGAATATTCCCCTGATTTTTAAGAAGAACAATACTTTTGGAACCAAATTCTCTTCCGAATTTTCTATTCTCCTGATTGTCGGTTTGTTCTTTCTGCCTTTTTTCATTGCTGAATCGGTAAGGATCATCGAAAAGACCCATTTCAAATTTTTTGGTTAAAATTCTCCCTGTGGCATCATCTACCAGTTTTGCATCTACTTTTCCTTCTTTAACCAGTTTGGGAAGTTGTGCCATGTATACACGGCTTTCCATATCCATATCACTTCCTCCCTGTATAGCTTTTTCTGCGGCTTCGTTAGCATCTCTGGCATAGCCGTGAGGAATCATTTCCCCAATGCTTCCCCAATCTGAAACTACAAAACCTTTATAATTCCATTTTCCCTTTAAAAGGTCTCTCTGTATATATTGGTTGGCTGTAGCCGGAATTCCGTTAATGTCATTAAAGGAATTCATAAAAGTAGCTACTCCCGCTTCTGCAGCAGCTTTGAATGGTGGAAGATAAGTTTCATTCAGCTGTCTGAGGCTCATATCTACAGAATTATAATCTCTCCCACCTACAGCCGCTCCGTATGCTGCAAAATGTTTTGCACAGGCCATTACGGCATCAAGACTTCCCAAACCTCTGCCCTGAAATCCTTTAATCCTTGCTAATCCTATTTTTGTTCCCAGGTAAGTATCTTCACCAGAACCTTCCATTACCCTTCCCCATCTCGGATCTCTGGCGATATCCACCATTGGCGCAAATGTCCAGTGAATACCATAAGCAGCCGCTTCCGTAGCTGCGATTCTTTCTGATTTTTCTATCATTCCCAGATCCCAGCTTGCCGCCTGTCCCAGATTCACAGGAAAAGTAGTACGGTATCCATGGATAACGTCCTGTCCGAATAGCAAAGGAATTTTCAGTCTCGACTGCATTGCCAGTTTCTGAAATGCCCGGGTTTCTTCCGATCCTGCCACATTCAGCATGGAACCTACTTTACCTTTTTTAATTTCCTCTAAAACAGCTGCAGAATTAGACTGCTGAGGTCCTGTAGCATATTCGAAACCACTATACTGAACCATCTGTCCTACTTTTTCTTCAAGGGTCATTTTAGCCAGCAGCTCTGCTACTTTCTGATCAATTGTTTTCTGTCCGTAAGTGCTCATTCCCAATGTGGAAAATGCCAGTAAGAAATAAACTCTTTTCATGATATCAAATTAAAAAATAAAGGTTGCTGTAGAACGTCCTGAAATTGTTGCAGCAGCGGTTTTCCCGGCAAATTTAATATTAAAATTTTCATCTGCTTGATTATCGTTCTGAACAATTAAAACTATTTTCCCAAATTGAGTCTTAAAAGCTACTGTGGAAAGTTTATCGGTCTGTGTGGAAGCGATACGCTGAGAACCTGCAGGAACAAATTTCGAAGCGTGTGCAATAATATAGTAGGAAACATTTCTTGTGAAATTTTCACTGTCAGATACGGTAATTGCTCCCTTACATTCTGTACATCCGCCATCTGTATGGGGTTTATACTGAGGATCATTTGCCAGGTTCCATTCCAGAGCTATTTTACTCCAGTTTCTCATAGAACCGATGATCACATTTTTTGTATGCCAGTTCAGGTCTTCATTAAAAGTTCCCTTTGCACCGGTCCACTGCTCCGTAAAATACAGATTTTTATCAGGGAAAGCATCGTGCACAGTACTTAAAGCAGAGATTTCACCTTCATATAAATGAAAAGCAGACCCGTCAATATATCGATACGCATCAGGATCTTTCAGAATGTCAATGGCATACTCGGGTTTATTACAATTATGGTCATAGACTACAATTTTAGTATGGATTTGATTTGTTTTAAATTCCGGACCTAAATGATTTTTGATAAAGTCTCTTTGCTGCTCAGATGGCATATATAAACTGGGATTATTTCCCGGATGCAGAGGTTCGTTCTGAGGCGTAACCGCATCAATATGAATCCCCTCTTTCTTCATTTCCTGAATATACTTTACAAAATACCGGGCATAAACACCATAGAATTCAGGTTGTAAATTTCCTCCTTTTGATTTTCCATTATCCTTCATCCACACCGGGGCAGACCACGGCGCTGCAATGATCTTAATTTTAGGATTAATAGCTAAGATTTCTTTTAACATAGCAATCAGAGCTTTATCCTTTGCCAGACTGAATTTTGAAAGACTGGCATCCGTCTGCCCTTCCGGAAGGTCATCATAAGAAAATACCTCACCATCAAGATCTGAAGCTCCTATACTTAACCTTAAATAGCTTACAGAAATCGAATTTTTATCGTTTCCAAAAACCTCATTGAGTAGAGCTTTTCTTTTTGAAGGTGATAGCCGGTTGATCACTTCCACACTTCCCCCTGTCAATGTATATCCAAATCCATCAACATATTGAAACTTTTGAGAACCATCAATTTCAATATTTTGATCATTATTGGAACCATTTCCAAATTTGAAAGGAGTCTGAAGCTGTAATTTTACGCTTTCATCGCCTTTTGTCAGCCAATACTGGACCTCATCGCCTTTAACCTCAGCAACCGATGTGCAGGATAAAGGAAAAAGTACCACACCACAAAGTAGTGCGGTACCTCTAAAGAAACTATATAAGTTGTGAAACTTCATGTTTAATAGCCTGGGTTTTGCTTGATCAGTGTATTAAGAAGTTCGTTATAAGGAATAGGTAAAAGCTCATTCCTGTTAGCCTTGAAACCTCTTGATGCCAATTTGGACGGCGCATCTCCCCATCTTACAAGATCGAACCAACGGTGTCCTTCCCCAGCCAGTTCTCTTCTTCGTTCATCTTTTACTGCCTGCAGGGAAACCGGAACTGACGACAAACCAACTCTGGCTCTTACAGCATCCAGTAACGCCTGGGCTCTTGCTCCTGAACCATTAAGTGCTTCTGCTTCCATAAGATAAGTATCTGCAAGTCTTATTACGATGTAATTTCTGCTGTAATTAAGCTCCGGAGCTCCCGGAAGGTTAGATACTTCGTCTCTTGAAGGGAGATATTTATTCAGAAAATAGCCTGTATCGTTATGAGCCGGAGAATATTTAATCTCACCATTAGCAGCCAGTTGTTTTGCATTCAATATAGTAGATTTTACCCTTGGATCACTGGCCATGAAATTGTAAAGATCTTCAGTGGCAGTATTAAAAGCCCAACCGGATACAATATCCGGTGCTGAAGTCTTCAGCCTGTCATATCCTCTTGGCCCGATCATGATGCATATAGAATTCCCCTCATCTTTCCCCTGTCCCCAGAAAGGCCAGTCGGAATTTCCTTTATTGGTGTGCATAACTTCAAGAATAGATTCTGAGGTAAATTTATTTCCAGCCTTCCACAGGTCGTCGTAGTTGGCTACTAATTTATAACCATATTGACTGAACTGCCCCGGCGTTCCGTTTACCTCTGCAAATTGAGCTGCAGCCTGAGCTTTTTTATTGTTATACAGATATATCTTACCCAGAATAGCCCGTGCTGTTCCCTGACTGATCCTTCCCACCTCAGCTTTGTTGGTAGGAGCTATAGCTAACGGAAGATCATTAATGGAAGCCTCAATATCAGATTCAATCTGGCTGTAAACAGCCTGAGGGTCTGCCTGAGGAATATTATAATAATCGTCTGTAGCCGTAATAGGTTTTAGAATCAAAGGAATATTTCCGAACATCTTCAGAAGTTCAAAATAATACAATGCTCTTAGTGTTTTAGCTTCAGCAATGAACCTGTTTCTGGTCTGGTCATTCATTTTAGCATCAGGAATACGCTGAATCAAAAGATTGGCTCTGGCAATTCCCTGGTAAAAATCATTCCAGTAGGTTTTAGGAACCGATATCTGATCAATGGAAAAGTTAGAAAAACTTTGTATACCGGCGCCGTCTGTAGGGCTTCCTCCTCCTGAATAGAAATCATCAGAACCTGCATTAAAGAAAGTTACTGTATTTTCAAAACCTCCGGAATATTTTCTGAGAAGATCATATACCGATACCAAAGCACTGAAAGACTGCTCTTCATTCTGGAAATAGTTATTGGAGTCAAAAGCTCCTTTATTCTGTACATCTTCGATGAATTCATCACCACATGAAACGGAACTGAATCCGATCCCTGATGTAAGAACGACTAATAATATTGTTTTATAGAATCTGTTTTTCATGTTGTTTTTTTTAGAATTGAATGTTAGCTCCAAATAAGAATGTTCTGGCTTGCGGATAGTAAGCTCTATCGATACCGTAAGAATCATTTACTGCAATTTCAGGATCATATCCTGTGTACTTTGTAAATGTAAACAGGTTTTCCCCTGTTACGTAAAATCTGATCTTATTGGCCCCGAAGCGTTTGGAAACATCTCCCGGTAAGGTATATCCCAGCTGTACCAGCTTAATCCTCATAAACCCTCCATCCTGAAGATAATAATCGGACATTTTCGTATAGTTTTTATTATCGTCGTTAGCATCCAGTCTTGCCACAGTATTCGAAGTACCCGGGCCTGTCCATCTGTCCAGAATTGTAGTCTGGTAATTGCTGTAGAATAGGTCAAGTCTTCTTAATCCCTGGAAAATTTTATTTCCACCTTGTCCCTGAGCAAATATCATCAGGTCTACATTTTTATAGTTAAGATTCACGGTAAGCCCATATGTAAATTTGGGTACGGAACTTCCTAAATATTCGTAATCTTCATCACTGATTTTACCATCACCATTCACATCCGTTCTTCTAAAATCACCAGGTTTAGCACCAGGCTGAATCAGATCGCCATTGGCATTTCTATAGGCATCAATTTCTGCCTGCGTCTGGAAAATACCTGCATTTTTATATCCAAAAAAAGCACCATATGGTGATCCTACCTGGAATCTTGTCACAGGTCCCATAGACTGGAATGTAGCAAAATTTTCATAAATTTTATCATCCTCAAGTCTGGTTACCTCATTCTTTAAATAGGAGAAATTCCCATTAACAGAAATTCCGAAGTCATTCCAGTTCTTTTTATATCCTAAAGCGATCTCTACTCCGGTATTATCCATATCTCCAACATTTCTCCACGGTCTTTCGGGAGCTCCCACATACCCGGGAATATCTACCTGGCGAAGGATATCTGTTGTCTTCTTTTTAAACCAGTCTACCGTTAAAGTGAAATCCTGCAATAGTTTCAAATCTGCAGCAATATTCAGCTGTGAGGTTTCTTCCCATCGAAGATTCGGGTTTTCCAAAGTTGTTGGAGCGTATCCGATGACAATATTATTGTCACCATAGGTATAGTTGCTTCCTGATTTAAGGAAATTGGCAAATCTGAAGTTCTCGATGGCATCATTTCCTAAAACACCGTAGCCTCCTCTAAATTTTAACGTGTTTACAATTTTATTTTCAGGCCAGAAGTTCTCATTAGAAACGTTCCATCCCAATGAAAATGCCGGGAAATTTCCCCAGTGCTGCCCTTTTGCAAATTTAGAAGACCCATCTCTACGGATTGTTCCCGTAAAAAGGTATTTGTCTTCGTAATCATAGATCACCCTTGCAAAATATGATGCTTTATGGGTCTGAACCCCATCATTGGCAACGGTAGAACGGTTCTCCTGAGGAACATCAAAGTTGAAAGAAGCATCTTCCCAGCTATTAATCGGAAGATTGATATAAGTCGTATTGTTTCCTGAGCCAATATTATAGTAGTAAGCCCCCTGGCCTATCAATACACTTAAGCTATGCGCTCCCCATTTATTCTGATAGGTCAATGTATTTTCAGTATTCCATTCCAGCTTTCTGTTACTCTCTCTCAAAAAGCTGTTGAAAACAGTATTTCTGGAGTTGGTATTCAGATAGTATTTAGGGGTAAACTGCTCTTTGCCCCAATAGGAAAGTTTACCGTTTAATGTCGTTTTGAATGTAAAATGATCCAGAAACTTCAGTTCCGCAAACACATTGGCTACAAAATCATCTGACCAGTTGTATTTTCCCAGCTGCGTCTGTCTGAATGCCAGTGGATTGGTCATTTCATTTTCCACAATAGTAGATACTCCGTATGGATTTCCGAAAGCATCCCTGATCAGGTAAGGAGAAAGTCCGGAGTTGTTATACGGGCTTGTATTCAGTAAAGCAGGGTCTGTCACCACTACAGGTGTTATAGGATCAAGGTTGATCACAGAGCTTAAAGGACCTCCATACTCATCATTGGCATTAATACCTTTGGTCTTTTGGTGGGTATACGATAAGGTCTGCCCAATGGTAAGAAAATCGAAGACTTTATGCGTGGAATTTAACCTAACATTCATTCTTTTATAATTGGAAATATCTCTCAGGACAATTCCGTCCTGCTCATAATAGCCAAATGAAGAATAAAAAGTTGATTTATCATTTCCACCACTGATACTGAACTCATGAGACATTCTTTCAGCTGTATTAAAGGCGACATCCTGCCAGTCTGTTCCGGCACCAAAAGATTGAGGGTTGGTGAACCTTGGGTCTTTTCCTGCATTGGTCAGAGCTTCGTTGATAATTGTTCCATACTGGCTGGCGTTCAGAAGATCAAGTTTCTTGGCAGCTGATCCTACACCATAAAAACCATTATAGCTTAAGTTCATCTTACCCTTCCTTCCCTTCTTAGTCGTTACCAGGATAACTCCTTTCGCTGCGGAAACACCATAGATAGCAGAGGATGCACCGTCTTTCAGAATTTCTATATTCTCTATATCCGACTGGTTAAGCCATGCAATATTATCTACCACAATACCGTCCACTACCCATAAAGGATCATTACTTCCGGCTCCAAAGCTGGTTACACCACGAACTCTTACTGTCGCTGCAGATCCCGGCTGCCCGGAATTGGTAACTACAGAAACTCCGGCTGCCCTTCCCTGAAGAACCTGTTCCGGCTTACCAGAAGGAATATCTTCAATATCCTTGGCCCTTACACTGGATATAGCTCCGGTTACATTACTTTTTTTCTGACTACCGTAACCGATCATTACGATCTCGTCTATTTTGTTTTCTTTAGAAAGCGTGTCCTTCACCTTAGTCTGGGCACTGAAGTTGGCCGTAAAATAGAGGACGGCAACCAACCCTAAGCTTCTTGATATTCTTACATTCATATACAGTTATTATTTTAATTCTCAAATTGAGACAATAAAAATATATTTTTTTTCAATTAATTAACATTACATTAATAAATATTTTAATTTTTCGTTTATTTTTAAGGGTTAGAAGCGTTATCTTCGCACTAATATTTCATAAAAAGTAATAAAAACCTAATAAAATTAATCCCCAAAATGACCGTCAAGCTTTCCAATATTTCTCTTCCGTTAAAATTGACTTTTCTTATTTTTTCGATGGTATTGAATTGCATGGGGCTTATTATTCTTCAGCTTTCTGAGGCTAAAATTACCTACAGTGAACTGGGACTTCTGGAATCATTCAAGGATTTACCTATCGCATTCATTTCTCTGTTTGCCGTAGGTTTCATTAATAAAACAGGAACGAAAAAAGCATTAATTATGGCTTTGAGTATTGTAGGAATATGTTCCTGCCTTCTCCCGTTTATTGAAGTATTTTGGTTTTATAAATTATGGTTTGCCATCATTGGGGCATGTTTTGCTATCGGTAAAATTTGTGTTTTTGGAATTATCCGGAATAATATCTCAGATGAAAAATCGCTGGCTAAAACCATGAATAATGTGGAAGCTTCCTTTATGATTGGAATATTTGTAGTCAATACAGGTTTCGGCTGGCTGATTTCAAGCTCCTATTCCCAATTCTGGAAATTTGGATTCTTACTTATAGCACTGGTCTGCATCATCACCATTATTTTATTTGCAAAAGCTGATATTTCAGAGGCAAAGCAACAGGAAAATAAAGGGATGATCTCCGAATTATCGGGATTTGCCACCCCACAGGTACTGCTCTTTCTGGGAGTCGTATTCTTTATCGTATTTGTGGAACAGGGATTCAACTCATGGCTTCCGTCATTCTATAAAAACCACCTAAAGGTTAATTCATTTTTTGCCCTTCAGGCTACGTCTTTCCTGGCACTTTTTTCTTACGCCGGAAGAACTGTAACCGCCAATATTATCAGAAGGTTTTCATTACCCGGTTATTATATTTCATGTATATTTTTAATCCTTGCCATTCTTATAGCCATTGTCGGCATACAGTATTTTGGTTCGGAAAATTCAAGCCTGCTGCTGTTTTTGTTTCCGGTTATCGGGTTGTTTTTATCACCCCTCTACCCTGTTATTAATTCAAAAATGATTGCCCAGACCGATAAAGAGAAAGTAAATCTTTTTACTTCACTCATCGTCATATTCTCTTCTTTAGGCAGCTCTGTAAGCTCTATCATCATGGCTGTCCTTTTTGGAAAACAACTCTTACATTTCTATCCTTTATACATATTATGCTCTGTAATTGTGCTTTTTATGATTAGTTTGTTTTATTTTAAAGTATCTAAAAAGAAAATATAGAAAATAATTTTATTTTTACTCCCATGAAAATCAAAGACACAAAAAATAAAGAAACCCTTCGGGAACTTATTGATACAAAAGATTTTGTAGCTCATATATCTGTAGACTGCACCATATTCGGATTCCATAATAATATTTTGAAAGTATTGCTTCTGAAATATCATGATCTTGATTTGTGGTCACTACCCGGTGGTTTTGTATTCAATGATGAAGATCTTCGGGAAGCTGCCGAAAGAGTCCTGTTTGAAAGAACACACTTAAAAGGATTGTTCTTAAAGCAGTTTCATACTTTTGGAAGAATTGACCGTACAGAAAATAATGTCCATCAGATCCTTCTTCAGAACAAAGGAATTGAAGTCCCAAAAGACCACTGGATTTTCCAGAGGTTTATTACAGTGGGATACTGCAGTCTTATTGATTTCTCAGTAGCCAATACCTTTCCGGATGCATTCAATGAGAGTTGTGAATGGTTTGAAGTCAGTAAATTACCGAAAATGGCTTTCGATCACGACAGGATTATAGAAACCGGTTTGGAATATCTCCGTATGAACATCAATACAGAAGTAGCTGCCAGTAATCTCCTTCCTGAAAAGTTTACCATGAAAGACCTTCAGGCCCTCTATGAAACTATTTTAGGTCAGAAATTCCGAAGAAATAATTTTCAGCGGAAGATTTTAAGCTTAAATATCCTTGACAGGCTGGAGAAACTTTATGATGGCTCTGCTAATAAGGCTCCATACCTGTATAAATTCAAAAATGAAGTCCACAATTCTACCAATCAGTACCCTATATCTAATGATGAGGAGGAATAAAAAAGGAGCATTCTTTTATAAAAATCAAAAAAACAACACTATATTACTGAAAATCAGCATTAATCTAAGTTTTTAAAAAAATTTTTTTAACCACCCGAAAAATGCTATTTTTAACAAAATCAAAAAAATCATGTCATATTATCCTCTTACAAGCATTCCTGATTACTATGGAATTGATGCTTTACTTACTGAAGAACATAAACTGATCCGCCAATCTGTAAGAGACTGGGTTGAAAGTTATGTAATGCCGCAGATTGACCAGGCAGCTCAAAATCACACCGATCTTCCCGGCCTTATGAGAGAATTGGGAAAAATTGGTGCTTTAGGTCCTTATATCCCGGTTGAGTATGGCGGTTCCGGATTAGATCAGATTTCTTATGGTCTTATCATGCAGGAATTGGAAAGAGGAGATTCAGCAGTACGTTCTGCTGCTTCAGTACAGAGTTCTTTGGTGATGTTTCCTATAAACGAATTCGGTTCTGAAGAACAAAAAATGAAATATCTTCCAAAGCTTGCTGCCGGAGAAATGATAGGATCTTTTGGACTTACTGAGCCTAATCATGGTTCTGATCCAAGTTCTATGGAGACCTATTTTAAAGATATGGGTGACCACTATCTTTTAAATGGTGCTAAAATGTGGATCACCAATTCTCCTCTATGCGATATCGCCGTAGTATGGGCAAAAAATGAGGAAGGAAAAATACAGGGATTAATCGTTGAAAGAGGAATGGAAGGCTTCACAACTCCTGAGACTCATAATAAATGGAGTTTAAGAGCTTCAAAAACAGGAGAACTGGTATTTAATGATGTAAAAGTTCCGAAAGAAAATTTACTTCCGGGAGTAACAGGATTAAAAGGACCTCTATCTTGTCTTAATTCTGCAAGATATGGAATTTCATGGGGTGTAATTGGTGCTGCTATCGACTGTCACTGTACGGCGGTTCAGTATTCTAAAGAAAGAAAACAGTTTGGTAAACCTATCGGATCTTACCAGCTTCAACAGAAGAAATTGGCTGAATTCTTAACTGAGATTACAAAAGCACAGTTATTATGCCTTCAGTTAGGAAATCTTAAAAACGAACATAAAGCGACTCCTGCGCAGATCTCTATGGCTAAACGTAACAATGTGAAAATGGCTATTGATATCGCAAGAGAATCAAGACAAATCCTTGGAGGTATGGGAATCATGGGTGAATTCCCAATGATGAGACACGCTGCCAATCTGGAATCTGTAATTACCTATGAAGGAACTCACGACGTTCATTTGTTAATCACCGGTTTAGATATTACGGGAATCAACGCTTTTTAAATAAAAGACAAAATAGAATAAAAGAGCCTGGCCAGTTGGTCAGGCTCTTTGTATTACTCACTTTCAAGAGAATTTATATTCATTGAATAGTTATTGATGTCGTAATTTTTTAATCAATTCCTTAAAAATATTACCTTAATCCCATTATAAATACATCAATATGAAAAAAATTACAACTTTTTTATTGGGCATTACCGCTCCGTTTTATTTTTCTCAGCAAAGAGGAGATCTCATAAGCGCAGAAAAAAAACTGGATCTTACTCCACAGGGAGTTGCTAATTTTATTGCCAATAATCTTGGTGAACAGAATGCTCCGGACTTTGTCAGTTATCTCAATGGTTTCAATGTAGGAGTAAAAGGATATAAAATAACCTATTATACCAAAAACGAAAAAGATGTCCTTGTAAAAGCAACAGGGCTTCTTATGTATCCTAACGTCAATTTCAAGCTTTCAACCGTTGTATCTGAGCACGGGACTACAGACAGTAGAAATAATGTACCTTCTAATTTTAAAGGGGCTTTAACGGCAGGATTCGTTGTGGAGCTCTCCTATGTTCTCAACGGGTATATCCTAATGGCACCTGATTATGTAGGAATGGGAAGTGGAGACGGTGTACATCCTTACGTAGATTATCCTACGGAAGCAGGAGCCACCATAGATTTCATCACCGCAGCAAACAAGGTTCTTGCTCAGCTTGGCCTCAAACGTTATGATGAATATTTTCTGACGGGTTACTCTCAGGGAGCCCACGCAGCTATGTCGACATTAAAAAGCTTAAGTATTTCCAATCCGGGAAATATAAAATTTAAATATGCTTTTATGGGCGACGGGCCGTATGATATGTCCGGAACCACTTTACAAAAAGGGGTTTTAGACAAAGATATCTATCCGTTTAGCTCATTTTTGGCCAATGTTCTTCACAGTTGTAATAACGCTGGATATAAAACATATACTAATGATATTTCGGAAGTAATCTCAGCCGAATATCTGGACAGATATAATTATCATGTGGTTCAGGATAACGGAGGTTTGCTTTGGGGCCCTGTCATATGGAGAAAACTTTTCACCAATACATTTGTCAATGAAGTTACAAACAATCCAAATCACAGATTCAGACAATGTCTAAAACCGAAAGACGTCTATGATTGGTACAATAAAACACCCATGACATTGGGGCACTCTACAGTAGACCTGGCTATTCCACCGGAAAACACTTCAAAAACCATTGATGTACAGAGAGGCTATTATCCGTGGTGGGATCTGAACAAATATAAACTGGATGCTATATATTGGGGACCTTTGGGGCATGTGGGAGGAATAATTCCATTCACTCTGGCTTCCAATGTAAAATTTAATACGCTTAGAAGTGGTGGAGTTCTGAATGAATGGGCTTTCCTGACTTCAAAACAGGCAGGAAATTCTTCAGCCGAAGCCGCTCCATTGTATTCCTCCCAGATAAAACCGGATCTTGGAAACAAGCAGTTAGTTGAAATCACAGATTTCAATCAGAAAAAAGCAGCAGGCAGATCTGCTTCAGAAAAAAGCCTGACCACCTTAAAAGATGGAGTCTATTTGTTAAAAGTATCAGAAAACAATGAGAATAAAATGATTCCGTTTGTCAAAAATACGCCTGCCGTAGTTGCAGAGAATGAGATTGTACAATCGGAAAACAATGGCCTTCTACAATTAAAAGTTGATCAGGAGGAGCTTTCCTCTATCAATGTTTTTGATGATAAGAAGAATCTGATCAAAACAATTTCTCAGGAACAATATCGTGAAGATGGTGGAATCAGCCTTCAAAATCTGGATCATCAAAATTATACCTTTGAGGTAGTTACTCCGTTTTATAATCTGCAGTTCAGTAAAGCAGTTGGAGAACGTCCATCCGAAAGCACTACCGAATTATTTACGCAAAACCGCCAGATTATGGCTAGAGCCCAGAATGATATTAAAACGATCAGCATATACTCTATTTCCGGTGCATTAATTCTCCAACAGGAAGTTAATAAACCACAGTTTGAATCGAGGAGTTTAGATCCGGGAATGTATGTGGTTCAGCTCACTCTATCCAATGGGAAAAGTATTCACAAAAAAGTAAAATTATAACACACTTTAATCCATTTTCATATTCATTTCAAGTTAATTTTATGCACTTCATTTTACGATGGATGAAGTGCATTTTTTATGGATTATCCAAAAATTACACCCATAAATTATAATTCCATAATATTTAAATCTTGCAAAAAAGCTCAATTTAACCCCTCACATACTTATTCAAACTATATTTTTAATACATTTTATCTAAATGACATTTGTCAATTATTTTAAATTATTCTAAATAAAATTAGTGATTTTATACTGAGTCTCCTACTTTTGCCGGAAGAATAATGTTTGATGGTAACTAACGACTCCAAGGTCCTTTTTAAAATTCTCTTTTCCAGTTTTTTCTTTTTTTTCATTGATGTAGCAACATTCAAATCCCAGGACAGAAATGTCACCCTTACATTCGAAGTAAAGAATACAGCTCTTCAACCTGTTGAAAAAGCAGAAATTCATATTGTATCCGGTGAAAACAGATACTCCTCTGTTACCAATACCAAAGGCGTATTGACATTAGATGTCATTCCCGGTTCTTATACCCTTCAAACTCAAAAAGATGGTTATCGTGAATACAATTCCGATATAAATGTTACAAAGACAACTGCCTTTTTCATTCTGCTGACAGAAAAAATTAACAGCATAGAAGAGGTTGTCATTACCGCTAAAGAAGGAAAAGGTCTTACCTCATCTTCTATAATCAGTCAGCGGGCCATGCAGCATTTGCAACCTTCAAGTTTTACTGATCTTTTGGAGCTGCTTCCCGGGGGAAGATCCGGTGATCCCGTCCTGAATCAGGTCAACAAGATCAGTCTCCGCGAGACCGGAAGACCGGGTTCCGATTATAATACCTCATCTATGGGAACAATCTTCCTTATAGACGGAGCACCCATAAATTCGGGAGCGAATCTTCAGTACACTTATGATTTTCAGGATAAAACCAACAATGGATTAACCCGAAGGTTAAACATTAACAGCGGTGTAGATATGAGGAGCATTTCTACAGATCAGATCGAACGTGTAGAAGTCCTGCGTGGAATTCCTTCTGTACAATATGGAAACCTGACTTCAGGAATTGTAAAAATCACCAATAAATCAGGATATACAAAATGGAAAGCCAGATTTAAGGCAGATGGCTACGCTAAGCTTTTTGCCGTAAGTAAAGGTTTTGAAAACAAGGAAAAAGATCTGAAAATCAATGCAGGGTTGGATTACCTGAATGCTAAATCTGACCCAAGGGATAAGCTGGAAAATTATAAAAGGATAACCGCTAATCTATCTCTGGTAAAGGAAAAGAAATACGACAAGGGATTTTCAAGATGGCAGTCATCAATAAGCTATACAGGCTCTCTGGATGGATCAAAATCCGATCCCGACATCGATTTATCTGAGCTGAATTCTTATGAAGTAAACAACCACCTTTTCAGCCTCTCAAGTCTTTTCAATTATACCAAAAACGAACCATCATTCTACAGGTCAACAGAAATTCAGGCAACTGTCAATCAAAGGTTTGATAAAATAAAACAAACCAAATTCATCCAGTTAGAAAATGCGACAGCCTTTCCGTTATCTACAACGGAAGGAGAATACGATGGGTATTATCCTAAAGCTCAATATATTTCCGACTATCAGGTAGATGGTAAGCCCCTCGATTTATTTGTAAAAATGGTGAATAACTTTGGGTTTACTTTTAAATCTGTAAAAAATGAACTCAATGCAGGATTTGACTGGCAACTGAGTAAAAACTGGGGCGAAGGACAGCAATTTGACCGATACAGACCCATAGACCCAAAATCTACTTACAGACCGCGTGCTTATCGTGATATTCCGGCTTATAGCACATCTGCTGTATTCCTGGAATCGATCACTACTGCAGACTTAGGAAGACATCAGCTTAGTCTCGCGCTGGGAGTACGAGGAAATACGATGATGAATCTTCCTTCTTATTTCAGGATGCACGGAAAAATCTATGCAGATCCAAGAGCTAACCTTCAGTGGGAGCTTCCTTCTTTTGACTGGCTGAATAAAAAAGCAAAACTTTCATTAACAGTAGGCTACGGTAAACAGAGTTTATTTCCCGATCTTAATCTTTTATATCCGGAGCTCATTTATAAGGATATTCAGCAACTCAACTACTTCCACAGCAATCCGAAGTACAGAAGAGTTCATTATAAAACAATGATTTATAATCCTCAAAATGCGGAAATAGAACCTGCTGTGAATGAAAAGTTCGAAGCAAGACTGGATTTTAGCCTAGGTTTTCATCAGTTATCCATTACTGTTTTCAAGGAAAATATGAATAATGCTTTCCGCTCTATGAATAACTATGCGGTATATCAATATAAAAAATATGATACGTCTGCCATTGATCATACTTCCATTACTGCCCCACCGGATGTACATACACTGCCCTATCAGATCATGGATGAGAATTTCACTTACGGTACACAACGCAATGGCAGCAAGGTAGATAAAGAAGGCGTGGAATTTCAATATTCATCTAACAGGATTCCTGTAATCAACACCAGGTTTACCCTTAACGGAGCTTGGTTCAGAACAAAATACGGCAACAGCCTTCCTGTTTACAGAGGCCGTGATTTACTTATCAATGGAAGACCCTACCCTTATCTTGGACTGTATGAAGGAATGGAGCCGAATTCAGCCAATGAGGTACTCAATACCAATCTGATGCTGGATACTTATATTCCTAAGCTGGACCTGGTATTTTCTTCTTCATTCCAGTTTTCATGGTATTCCATGAGAAAATTGTTTCCTATGAGCGGACTTCCCAGCCATTATGTGGACCAGAACGGAACGATTCTTCCTTTTAATCCTGATACGGCAAAAGGGACTATCCTGGAAAGTTTAATTATTGCTCAGAATGAAAACCTCTACAATACCTCCAGAAGACCTATGGAAATGAATCTTAATGTAAAGGTTTCGAAAAGCTTCAGGAATAAAGCCGTTATAGTTTCTATGTTTGCCAACAGGCTTTTCAGTTATTATACACCTTATACCGTTAACGGATTTACCATCAATAGAAAAGGCGCTTACGATCCTTATTTCGGAATGGAAATCAATTTCAATTTATAAAAATTTCATTTAAAATAACATTATGTTTAAACATGTATTAAAAACACTATTACTATTATGTGTTGTGGTCAGCTTTGCGGCCTGTTCTTCAGATTCTGATGCTCCGGAAGCACAGACATCATTACAATTAGAATTAAAAGTTGTTCCGGAGAATATCCAGGTGAAGGAATACAAACACCTTACCGTGAGCTTTAAAGAGCTGAATACCGGATTCACGACTACTCAGGAACTAAAAAACACCAATACCCTGCAAATAGTACTCCCTTCCGGAACGTATCATATTATTGCAGAGGGAAGCATTGTGTACTCAAATAACGCTGAGCTTACAGAAGCAAAAGTAGGCGGAGTACAGACAAGTCTGGTGATCAATGGCAGCCAGCAAAGCAAAACACTTGATATAGCTTTAAAATCAGGAAGCAGTGATCTAATTCTGGAAGAAGTTTTCTTTACCGGAACAAAAACACCTCAGGGTGCTATGTATTTCGGAGATCAGTATTTCAAAATCACCAATAATACAGATCAGGTTTTATATGCTGATGGGATGTTACTGATCCAATCTGCTTTTATGACAAATGAAAAACAGGATTACAGCCCAAATATCATGGGAAGTGCTATGTCTGCCGGTGCTATCATAAGAATTCCGGGTGCAGGAACAGATTACCCGGTACAGCCAGGTGCCTCTATTATTATTGCAGAAGATGCCATCAATCACAAAGAATTTAATTCTTTATCCGTTAATCTTTCTCATGCTAATTTTCAGATTTTCAAAGAAGATTCTGATGATATAGACAATCCTGCAGTTCCTAAAATGGTCAATGTATTTGAAAAAATGGTGATTCATACCCAGGGATATTATGGATATGCTCTGGCCCGTATGCCTAAAGGAATGTCTGATAATACCCTGGTTAGCCAGAATTCATACACCTACCAATACAATCTTACATTTGGAGGAGACGTCTATCCTATGGACGGAACAGCTGTTAAAATTCCGAATGAATGGATCACAGATGCTATCAACCTAAGTGTACAGGACTCTTTTCAATGGTTGGTAACTTCTCCTGCACTGGATATGGGATGGACTTCAGTAACTACGTTTGACGGGGACAAAAACCGTTTCGGAAAAGCAGTCCGCAGAAAAGTAATAGGAACATCTGCTGAGGGCAAAAACATATTAAAAGACACCAACAATTCTACTGCAGATTTTGAGCATGGTGTAAAACCTTCATTATTTAACTAAAATGAAATATTTCCGTTCCATATTCATCATTGCCGTCACTCTGTCCACTACAAAGCTGCAGGCACAGGAGCATGACACTATCAAGGAAAAAATCCGTGAAGAATACAATGCTGAAAGGCTGTTTAAAAGTAATATCAATGTAAATCCTGCCAATAATACGGAGGCAAGAAAACATAGTATCACAACCTTTAGCCTGTTCTCAGAAACTCATAATACACCTAATGCACTGAAGCAAAAAGGTAAAGGTAAAAATCTATGGGGAGCTGAAGCACGTACTTTTCAGGTATTGGACAGCAAAACTGTCGTTTGGGGCAACGCCTCATATGTTCAGGGAAAAAATAAGCAGATGCTATGGAACGAAAATGCGGATTACGACCTCATCTATCCCTATGTAGCTGCAGACAGCGTGGGAGGTGATATGAAATTTGAGAACTACTCCTTTTCCGGGGGATATTCAAAGAAAGTCAACACATTTACCTTGGGAATTACGGGAAGCTATAAGGCCAGTTTAAGTTATCGTGATGTAGATCCGCGTCCTAAGAATACGACTGCCAATTTCTCTTTAGCACTGGGTGCCAACAAAATGATAATGGGAAAATTTAAAGCTGGAGCTTATCTGGAAGCTGAAAAATATACCCAAAAACATTACCTGAGTTTTGTAAGCAACCAGGGCTTCCCTATGATCTACAATATGAGCGGATTGGGAAATTATAATGAGCTTCTTTCCGGAAAGCTGCGCCAGTCTTATTATGAAGGATGGTCATATGGAGGTGGGCTTCAGATTTTTGAGGCTGAAAACAGAAACTGGTATCTTAATATTGGTCTTAAAAAGCTGAATATGGATAAACTCCTGACCGAGTATACCGATCTCAACGCTTCAAAAATTGATGAACAGCGCCTGAACTTTTCATTGGGGAAATTTTTTGATACCGGAAAAGTATCCTGGGGTATTTCTGCGGAAGGAAACAGTATCAGCCGAAAAGGAACCGAAAACCTGTTTCTGAATGAAAATTCCAGGAACTACATCCAGATCGGTACTGTGGAACGGTATAGCCATAAAATGAATACCATTCTTCTTAAGGGGCTTTTGCAAATGGAAACCAATGAGGTAAGATCCTCACTCTTGCCCTTTTTAGGCTGGGCCCAGGAAAAAGAACTCTACAACAGCCCTCGGTCTGCAGTAGAGTTCAATAAAATGATTTACGGTATCGATTATCAGTGGCTGAAAACATTCAGTACCCATCTTGCCCTTTCTGTTTCTTTGGGAGCTTCAGCAGCCCATGTTTATGATAAAAATGCAGTTTTCAATAATTCAGGAAAACACTCCATCAATCAGATGCTACAGGAAAATTATGCATTTATGACATCGGATGTCTGGCAGGCCAAAATGGATGTTAATTTTCACTTCAACTTTCCTGTGATAAAAAATGCATTTGTAGGAGGAAAAATGATGTACAGCAATTTTAAAGACAGCAGTAATACCCTGTTTGCTGTAAGTATAGGAAGTATTTTTTAAATTCAGAAGTATCATGAAATTTTCAGATCTTAAATTAGTAGCATTCGTTGGAGGAATTTCCTTCTTCTGTATGCAGCATACGTTGCAAAAGTATCGTATAGATTATGGTGAAATAGCAGATCAGTATAAAAAACCTATTAATTACTGGCCTTCACCATCTGTGGATGCAGGTATAGAATGGAAAGAGTTTGAAGCGATAGAATGGGATTCCAATTATTATGATACCCAGGAGTTGCCTGAAGTAATGCTTGGAAAGAAACTGTTTTTCGATCCTAAACTTTCTTCATCAAGTCAAATCTCGTGTAGCAGCTGCCATAACCCTGAGCTGGGCTGGGCAGACGGCCAGGAAGTAGCCCTGGGGAATGATCATCTTCAGGGAAAAAGAAATACCCAATCTCTTTATAATATTGGTGAACGAAGTTCTTACTTCTGGGACGGAAGAGCCCAAACATTGGAAGAGCAGCTGGTAGGTCCTATCTCTGCACACAATGAAATGAATATGAAGCCGGAGAAACTTGCGGCAAAGCTTTCTAAATTCAAAGAATACAGGCAGCTTTTCAAAGAAGTTTATAAGAGTGATAAAATTACATTTGATAAAATAGCCGGAGCTTTGGCAACTTTCCAAAAAACCATTAAAAGCCAGCCAAGCAGACTGGATAAATTCATCAAAGGGGATCAGAAAGCATTAAGCGATAAAGAAATTTATGGTATGCATCTCTTCCGTACCAAAGCAAGATGCATGAACTGCCACTATGGAAAATATCTTACTGACGAATCTTTTCATAATATTGGACTTACCTATTACAAAAGGGAATATGAGGACCTTGGCCGCTATACTATTACCAAAAAACCGGATGATGTGGGAAGGTTCAAAACTCCTTCATTACGGGATCTGGACTATACGGCTCCATGGATGCATAATGGTCTTATGGATGACATGCATGGTATTGTCAGTTTATACAACAGTGGAATGCAGATGATCAATCCTACCCCTGAAGAAAAGAAAGCAGACCCTAATTTTCCGGTAACAGATCATCTCATCCAGCCATTACGACTTAATGAACAGGAAATAGATGCTATTGTTTCTTTTTTGAAAACTATGTCAGGAAGCTATTATAAAATGCCCCGGCCAGAAATTCCGAGAAAGTAAAGAAGAAGTTCGTTTCTAAAAGTCTTTTGAAAATTAGAGCCCTATGGAAATTAAAAGACCTTATTTGAATTCTTTGTTCATATAAGGTCTTTTTTTATTAAAATTTAAATCCAATACTGAAATAAATCCTTGAAAAATCGAGCTGGTTATTTCGGGAAATATTAATATTAATGGGACCTATAAGAGATTCATATCCCAGGTTCAAAGCGTACCCGAACATGTCAAAACTGTTATTAAAAGGAGAAAGCTCATCACTGATCTTTCCATAAGTAAAAGAAGGGGCAATATAAAACTTCTTCATCACTCTGTATTGCAGTGACAGTCCCCCTTTAACTACAGAGTTGGTAGGTAATTCTTTCTGCCGCAGTCCATTGAACTCAGGATTCATCAGCTCAGTGTTATATTCACTACCTCCCAAATTGTATTTTTCATTAAGAAAAAGATAAGGAATCTGTTCTTCTCTTACAGAACCCAGGCTTGCTCCAAGAAAAAAATTGGCTTTCAGCGCCAGTCTTCTCGTAATAGGATAAGCAAAATTTTCATTCAAAGTAAATGAAACAAAGTTCTTAGGTTTAAAATAATATTCAGCTTCAGGATTAAGTATTGCATACAGCGTGGGCTGTACACTACTTAAATCATATAACTTATAGCTGTCTCCATAATATAAACGTGCACTTACCTGGAGATGATTTCCTCTGGTAAAATAATATCTCTTATTAAGGTTATTCTGCTCAAATTTCAAAAAAGTATTGAAATTGCTGTGATTGTACAGCTTTTTGTTATAATTATCCGTTTTTGTCTGATCTACTTTATCCAGCAAAGTATACATTCTCTCCAGATTGAATTCCGTTCCTAAAGAAAGAAAAGCATTGGGAGACACATTATAGTTCAACGCTATTTTCCCGGTGATATTTCTATACATATGATTGGGGAATTTTGCATTGGCATCTTCATCAGATACATTAAGCAATCTGAAGGTTAAGTCATTACTTTTAAGGTGAACAATCTTCGCTTCGGCATCAAACCACCAGCGGTCCTTCTTACCTAGAAACTGCTGATAAGCCAATCTCGCCTTAAAACGTTCTGAAACATCTACCGTTGCCAAAAATCTCGATCTGTTCATCAGGATATTTCTATAGGTATAATTGACAATAATCCCTACCGATTGTTCATTGTCATAGTGAAGGGCCAGTTTGAAAGCTCCTTTTTTGGCTTTTTTTACAAAAACATTCATTACAAGGCCATCACCTTCATTGGTATAAGTGTAATAAACCTTCACATATTGCCGCATCCCAAATACCCTGTCTATTGCTTCATTAACTGTTTTCACATCATAATACTTCCCTTCTTCCAGGTTCATTTGGTTTTTAATAACCTCAATTTCTGTGGCATCTGTAAGTGGCGTTCCATCTTCGTCGTTAAATGTAAACTTTGTAGTAGGAAGTTTTACTTCTTCAATCAACGTATGCTCATACTTGATGCCTGCTTTTCGCTGAGCCTCCGCCAAAGCTACAAACTCAGGAAGATGTTTTTTAGCTTCAATTTCACCAATTTTAATAATCCTTCTGAATTTGGCAAAATCTTTTGTGGTAATCTCTCCCAAAGGATCCACAAAATCTACCAGGATATTGGATAATGCTTTCTGATGCTTGAAATCTTCTACAGACCGGATTGCATGAGTCTGATAGATCATTTTCATAGGATTCTCAATCTCCTTTTTGGTAAAGAGCCTGAATCCCGTATACCCTCCAATCACAAAATCGGCGCCCATCTCACGAACTTCATTCGCCGGATAATTCCTGTCTAGACCGCCATCCACCAAAAGCTTCCCATCGATATACACCGGAGCAAAAGCTGCCGGTATAGCCAACGTAGCACGGATAGCCAATGGCAGGGAGCCTTTTTTCTGCATGATCAACCCTCCATTTTCAATATCTGAAGAAGTAAGCTGTACAGGAATCCGCAATTGGCTGAAATCATTGATATGCTTTGCATTGAATGTAAGTGTATTAAGAACCTCACCCATATATTGTCCTTCAATATAGGAACTGGGTAACGTGGGAAAACCTTTCACAACCGGAAACTCAAGGATGTACTTATCATATTCATCCTTTTCACTGATATTCACTTTACGATAAGGAATTTTATTGCTGAGAATTCTGTTCCAGTCAACTTTATGAACGGTAGACTTTAGCTGATCAGCATTATATCCCATTGCATACAAACCTCCTAAAATCCCTCCCATACTGGTTCCGGTGATATAATCCACTTTAATTCCCAATGAATCTACCATTTTAAGAATCCCGATATGAGCAAATCCTTTAGCCCCACCACCACTAAGGGCCAAACCAAATTTAGTATCTTTGGTGATGTGTTGTAATGCAATATTCAGAGAGTCATTTTTTTGCTGGGATCTGGCAGTTAAGAAAAGAAATGTACTTAAAAATATCAGATTCTTTTTCATGCGGAATTTTTATTTTTTTAGCTTAAACCCGATAATCAGTTTATAAAAAACTACATACAGTTTAACCGAGCCGTAAATATACAACAAAAAGCATTTTCCTTGATCCACACTCGCGTACTAAAGAAAAATTTTATCAAGAAAATCGGGTTGACAATAAAAAGAAACAGGATTCTTAATAAGCCTTTATACTTTCCACAAAAGGAATATCCGGATTGAGAATTTCAAGAATCAGACTCTTAACAGATTTCATAGCATCATCAATATTTCCTTTTTCAAACTGTAAGGAAATGACCCCTTTTTTAGCTTCAGAAAAGCTCCAGATTCCGGTTTCTATCGGGAAACCCCAGAACTCCGGTAAATGCTGCACCACATAATGATAAATGCAAAGCTGTAAAGCCTGTTTTCTTTCACTGTTATGAAAATAACCCTCTACATTCTCACCATCAATCTTGACAATGAGATTTTTAATCTTGGCCGTTTTGTAATCGATGATTCTTAAAGTTCCATTCAGTTTATCTATCCGGTCAATGAACCCCAGGAAGGAAATTTTATCGTTTCCATCAAGATAAAAATCAATACTTTCAAACCTCCTTTCTATATCTATGATCTCCAGTTTATTTCCTTGTTTTACCAGCTCAAGATCATACCCCAGAATATTTTCAATCACTTTTTTAGCAATGGCTTTGTGAATATAGTTCATTCCCTTTTCATAGAATTCCGGCTGGTGCTTAAGCTTTTCAATCGCAACATCTATATATTTATCAATCGCTTTAATTGAATTTTCTAAATCACTTTCTTTTAACACCTTACCCTTTATCTCTTCATATATCTCCTGAAGTGAATAATGCACAAGATTTCCATAATTTTTCACCGATAATTCTTCTTCAATTTCATCTGTTTCCGAAGTATTTAAAATCTTTGATAAATAAAAATCGATAGGATTATAAAGGTAGCTTGTAAGGTGGGAAGCCGATACTTTTTTCTTCCAGTTCTGAAGCCTCTCCTGAACAATTTCTGTCTTAGGAATTTCTATAGGTTTGGTTAGAATAGGTTCTGAAGAATTTTCAATAATCAGGTGTTCAATAGTATGGGAACTCTCCATTTCTATCTGCGTAATAAATCTGCTTTTTTCACCGGTATTCACTCCGGAACTCAATGCATTGTACAGCAAATGTACGTTGGTAGAATCCTGAATCAGACGGTAAAAGTGATAGGCATAAATACTGTCATTTTCCAGGAACGTATGAAGATCAAAAAACTTCCTGATATCAAAAGGAATATACGTATTCTGTGAGTTTCCAAGAGGAAGTTTTCCTTCATTAACGGAAAGCATAATGACATTCTCAAAATTCAGGAGACGGGTCTCCAGCAGTCCCATAATCTGTAGTCCTCTTAGTGGCTCACCCTGAAAATCAATACTTTCAGAATTGATATACTGATTGATCAGGATCTCCAGCGTATCCATTTTGATACTGATATTATAGGGAGTCAGCTGGTTTTTGATAATCCGGAAGGCATTTTCAAAGTGAGAAACATTTTCATATTGAATATCATCTATTTCCAGCCATTTTACCTGCTGACAAAATGTAATAAGGATATCCAGATATGCATGGGTATTCTGTGCCTTTTGAAGCAGTCCAAAATAAGAAAGTCCGTTTAAAAGCTCCTGCAGGAGTTTTCTGGAAATATAAACAATGTTCCTTTCTTCTATTTTCGCTTTAAAATCATTAATGATCTGCTCATCTTCAGCAGATTTTGGCAGCTCTTCCAAAATAGGAAAAACATCCCGGTAATAATAAGAAGATTTATTTTTCTCCAATTGTTTCTGAAGATAGAAAAGGCGTTTTACAGCATTGGAAAAAGACAGGTTTTTCAATGGAAAACCCATGGTAATATTTAAAGTCTCTATCCCATGCATCACATCAAGACTCGCCGGAAGAAGATTTTCATCAAGCAATACTACAGCTGTATTGGAATAGGTTTTATTATTAATTTCCTTGAATATTTCCGGTAATACTTTCGTCTGCGTAACATTTCCTGAAACTTCGTATACTTTGATATTTTTAGGCTGGTTAAAATCATCTTCAATCCACTGAAAAGCACGGTTGTCATCAAACTCCTTCCATGTTTTATGGTTTCTGAGAAATTTTCCGGCTTCCTGTCTTTCATCATCAAAATAATACCGGTCAGCCTGAAAGAAACACTGGGCTTTATTCCATTGCAACAGGCTCCTTACCAGTTTTTCTTCCACCGGTGTGAAAGCATTAAAGCCACAAAACACAAAGTGTTCTGAAGTGTTTTTAGCGAAGGAAACAATTTCAGCTTTAGCCGTTTCATGAATCATCCCTGAGGTTGCCCAATTTCTTTCTTTAAGCCTTTCCTTTAACGCCGGAAGAAATATATTCATATTCTGCCAGAAATTCAGGAATTTCTTTCTGGGTACATCATCATCTTCTCCAAGATTCTGAGCCCATTCTTTAATCCTCTCCTCATCAAACATATATTCCAATACGGCCTGATCACTATCCGAAAATTTCAAAACATCATCCCAGTCTTTCTGTAAAGTAGGAAACCATTTTAAAAATTCTGAAAAATCATCATTCGGAATAAGGTTCAGACTTCTGTAAACATCAAATGAAAAAAGCCAGAGAGGTATTCCCTGGATAGGCTGTTTATCTGCAATGGTATTGATCAGCTCTTCCACGGTAAAGAAATTCGGAAGAAATCCTGAGTAGTTGCTCTCCTCTAAGATCTGTCTGATAAATACAATGGGACGCTTTCCGGGCAGAATGATATTAAACGCAGAAAGGTCCTGGTTTTGTGCCAGCAGTTCGTGAATGATCTTATTGAGGAATTTCAAGGGGCTTTATAGCTTTTTAAATGTTCTAATTCTTCAGCAATGGCAGTATTATATTCTGCCTGCTTTTCTTTATTCATCCCATGACTGGTATCTTTGTCATAGGAGATCTGAAAGTTTTTATAGTCGTTGGATATGGCTTTATAAATTGAAGCAAACCATTTGTCATAATCAGCCGAAGTATTGATTTTTTCGGCAATCATTTTTCGCATTTTTCTTACAAATAACTCTGCAATATCAAAATGCTTCTGCTCATGGACTAAGATATAATCATTAATCTTTTTCACATCTTTCCATGATTTATCTTCATTGAAAATTGTTTTGATCTCTATTTTAACAGGAGATTTAGGATTGGTAGATTTGATGACTGAATATTCCCAGCCACAATGCGTATAGGCGGCTACATCCGGATTATTTTTTCTGTTCGCTGTACTTTTAAAATTATTCCAGTCAAGTTTTTGATCTTCCTTCCAGATTATCTTTTGTCCAAATACAAGGTGTACAGCTAAAAAGAGGGATAAAACAATCAGTTTCATGCTTATTCCGCTACGATTGTTTTTGTAATCCAGTTTTTTCCGCCATTCCAGAATCTAAAAGTATAGGTTCCTTTCTGCTGCGGGCTAAACTTAATCTGATTCGTTCCTACATAGCTGCTCTGCTGGCAAGGACCACTTGTCATATATTTATAAGTAGTCACCGTTCTTTCAAGATCATCTTCATAAATATAATCATATCCGTAAAAACCATCACAATGAGAAGGATAAGTAGAATACGTTTTTATACTCTGTATGCTAAATACACTCATGGTGTCTTTCATTACCTTTACACTGTCTATTTTGATCTTAGCAATAGATTCAATAGTCTGGTAATCATCATCATTACATGAGACTACTACTAATCCCAATAATAATGTCGAAAATCCAATGTTTAAAAACGTTTTCATAACCTTCAATTTTCTGATTATCAATAAATATTTAGCAAAGTTTACTTCCCAATCATACAAATTTAGGAATTAAAATTACCTTTTGATACATAAACTACTTTTTTTGTATCAAAAAATTCTTCATCAAAATAGTTTTTAAGATTATAGATCTCAGATTTAATCCCGGCAAGCTCCTCTGCAAGGTCACCGCCTTTTAAATATAAAATTCCGTTATGCTTGGCATTCAACTGTTCTTTTTCAAATTTTCCTTTCAGCCATCTTAAAAATTCAGGCATCTGGGTTACCGCTCTGCTGACTACAAAATGGAATTTTTCTTTCAGCTTTTCCGCTCTTCCATGGATAGCCTTTACATTTTTCAAACCAACACCTTCTGCCACCGCATTAACGACACTGATTTTCTTTCCGATGGAATCTATTAAGGTAAACTCTGTCTCCGGAAACATAATGGCTAAAGGAATTCCCGGAAAACCTCCTCCGGTTCCAATATCCAATACTCTTGTTCCCGGTGCAAATTCCATCACTTTAGCAATTCCCAAAGAATGCAGGATATGCTTTTCATACAGCGATTCCATATCTTTTCTGGAAATTACATTGATCTTTTCATTCCACTCATTATAAAGTTCCTCCAATTGAGCAAACTGTTTTAGCTGGGTTTCTGTAAGATTCGGGAAATATTTTAATAGTAACGTTGTAGACATGTGAATTATTATAATCTGCAAAAATAAGATTTTATTATTTTTATTCAAACTTTAGCAGCATCTATATCAAAAAATAAAACGGTAGCACCACATTGTACAACACATCTGCTTCTTTAGGTTTTTCAATTATAAAAAAATGGCACTGAAATCCTTCTTATTTTACAGATTCATTTTAAATCTTCAATTACACTAAAACATCAGTTCAAAATATTTTACGACACTTCAAAACCTGATAAAAATCTTTAAACTAGGGCTGTTTTTATTTCCCGACAAGACCTTTTTATTATATATTTGTTAAAATTGAAAAAAAACATGGATAAACTTTCAGATAGAGTAAAAAGACTAGGATACTCACAGACTTTTGTAATGTCTAACAAAGCCAGAGAAATGAAGGCAAGCGGAATTGATGTAATTAGCTTAACTCTTGGCGAGCCGGATTTCGATGTTCCGGACAATATAAAACAGGCTGCTTTTGATGCCATTAATGAGAATTACAGTCACTACTCTCCTGTTCCCGGATTTCTGGAATTACGGGAAGCAATTGCTTATAAATTAAAAAGGGATAACCATTTAGAATATAAACCCACTCAGATTTGTGTCTCCAATGGTGCCAAACAGGCTATCATTAATGTTTTGGCAGCTATTATCAATGACGGAGATGAAGTACTGCTTCCTGCTCCTTATTGGGTAAGCTATGATGAGATGGTAAAAATGATGGGCGGAAACTCTGTCATGCTTCCTACTTCTTATGTAACAGACTTTAAAATTACAGCAGAACAGCTGGAAGAGGCCATCACAGAAAAAACGAAAGCTGTACTTTTCAGCTCACCATGTAATCCTTCCGGAGGATATTATACATATGACGAATTGAAATCGTTAGCAAAAGTGATCGCAAAACACCCTCAAATCACTGTTATCTCAGATGAAATCTATGAATTCATTAATTACGAGACAAAAACTACTTCTATTGCCCAGTTTCCGGAAATATATGAACAAACTGCTGTTATCAACGGAATGTCTAAAGCATTTGCAATGACAGGTTGGAGAATAGGATATTCTGCATGTCCTGAATGGCTGGCAAAAGCTTGTGAAAAAGTTCAGGGTCAAATGACCAGCGGAGCAAATACCGTGGCTCAAAGAGCTTCTATTACTGCATTAAAGGCAGATCCTTCCGAATACAAATACATGATCGATGCTTTCAAGCAGAGAAGAGATCTTATGTTTGATCTCATCAAGGAAATTCCAGGATTCAAAGTATTGCTTCCTAAAGCAGCCTTCTATTTCTTCCCGGATATCTCTCATTATATCGGAAAAACACTAAACGGAACGGAAATTAATAATTCTGATGATTTTGCCATGTTCCTTTTAGAAAATGCCCATGTAGGATGTGTAGGCGGACTTTCTTTCGGAAGCCCTGAATGTATCCGTTTTTCATATGCCGCTTCTGAAGAAGAACTTAGAGAGGCAATGAAACGAATCAAGAATTTACTGGCTCCTTTCAATTAATAACCCAATTCCAATATATCAAATGAATCTGTTCAAAAAACTGACAATTGCCACAAGTATTGCTGCCGCAAGTTTCGCAGGCTATGCTTATGGGCAGGATTTCCAATGGAAAGAAGCAAAATCAAACGGCTACTCTTACAGGTACGTTACCAATGACCCTACTTCAGCCAGATATTACACGCTGAAAAACGGCTTAACGGTCATTCTGAGTCCTACCCATAAAGATCCGAGAATTCAGACTTATATTGCCACGAAAGCAGGAAGCAAAACCGATCCTGCAGACCATACCGGACTGGCACACTATCTGGAACATATGCTTTTCAAAGGAACTGATCAGTTTGGCTCTAAAGACTGGGCTAAAGAAAAACCTCTTTTGGATCAGATTGATGCTCTTTACGAGAAATACAATACCACAAAAGACGAAGCTAAAAGAAAAGAAATCTATAAAGAAATAGACAGGGTTTCCGGAGAAGCAGCGAAATACGCCATAGCCAATGAATACGACAAAATGCTGGCTGGTATGGGCGCTGATGGAACTAATGCCTTTACTTCTTTTGAACAGACGGTATACACAGAAGATATCCCGGCGAATGTTATTGATAAATTTCTGACTGTACAGTCTGAAAGATTCAGACAGCCGGTATTGAGACTTTTCCATACAGAACTTGAAGCAGTTTACGAAGAGAAAAACAGATCACTTGATGATGACGGAGACAAAGTTTTTGATACCATGTTTGCTAACCTTTTCCCTAATAACAATTATGGAAAGCAGACAACAATAGGAACTATTGAACATTTAAAAAACCCATCTCTTCAGGCTATAAGAGATTATTACAATAATTATTATGTTCCCAACAATATGGGAATCATCATGTCGGGAGACTTTAATCCGGATGAAGTCATTGCAAAAATAGACAAAGCCTTCTCCTACATGAAAACCAAAACAGTTCCTGAATATAAAATCGGACAGGAAAAGCCCATTACAGCTCCTGTTGTCAAAGAAGTTGTAGGACCCAATCCTGAAAGCGTAATGCTTGGCTTCAGATTTCCGGGAGCTTCTACCAAAGATGCCAGATTGCTTAACCTTGTAGGAAATATGCTTACCAATGGCCAGGCAGGATTAATTGATCTTAATTTGGTCAAAAAACAAAAATTACTGGGCGCAGATGCTTTTCCTTATGCTTTAAAAGATTATTCTGTTCTATTGATACAGGGAAAGCCCACTGAAGGACAGTCTCTGGACGAAGTCAAAAACTTATTGCTTCAGGAAATAGACAAGTTAAGAAAAGGAGAATTCTCTAATGACTTAATTCAGTCTATCGTAAACAATGAAAAGAAAAACATCATCCAGAAGGATGAAAAATATTCTTCCCGAGCAGGGATCCTGATGGATGAATTCACCTCTGATGTAGATCATAAAGCTTCATTGGAATATGTGGATGAAATCTCCCATCTGACTAAAAAGGATATTATGGATTTCACTTCAAAGTATCTTCAAAACAATAATTATGTAGCTGTTTACAAGAAAAAAGGAGAAGATAAAAGCATAGTAAAAGTTGACAAACCCACTATTACTCCGGTTTCAGTAAACAGAGAAGATCAGTCTCCTTTCCTTAAGAAAATTTATGAGATGCAGGAAAATGCAATCTCTCCGATATGGTTGAATTATGATAAAGATATCGCCATAAATAAACTGGGAGCTATAGATGTTCTTTCTGTAAAAAATACAGATAATGCCCTGTTCAGAATGTATTATCATTTTGATTCCGGAAAATGGAACAACAAGATACTTCCGTTGGCAGCAGAATATCTTCAGTATTTAGGAACGAAAAATAAATCTTCTGAAGCCATCAGTAAAGAGTTTTATAAGCTTGCTTCAAGTTTTGAGGTAAGTGCCGGAAACGAGGAAACTTCGGTATCTCTTGAAGGTTTAAATGAAAACTTTGACCAAACCATTGCTTTATTTGAAGATCTGATCAAAAACAGTCAGGCTGATCAGGAAGCTTTAGATGCCTATAAAGTAAGACTTAAGAAAGCCAGGGCTAATGCCAAACAGAATAAAGCAACCATCATGAGTGGGCTTAGAAGCTATGCGCAGTATGGGGCACAAAATCCTTTTAATAACGTTTTAACGGATGCAGAACTTGATGCCCTGAAAGCAGAAGATCTGATCAATGTACTTCATGATTTATTCAATTTTAAGCATAAAGTACTGTATTACGGACCCAAATCAGGAAATGAAGTTGTAGCATCCCTGACTCCCGTTCACAAACTTCCGGCAACACTGAAAGAGCTCCCTAAAACCAAAACTTTTGTTCAGATACCTACGGATAAAAACAAGGTATTGTTTGCCCATTATGACATGGTTCAGGCCGAGGTTTTCTGGATAAGAAACTCCGATCAGTACAACCCTACCATTACCCCGACTGTAAGTTTATTTAATACTTATTTTGGAGGCGGAATGGGTTCCATTGTATTCCAGACCATCAGAGAATCTAAGGCATTAGCCTACTCTACTTATTCTTATTTTGCACTTCCAGGTAAGAAAACTGATAAAGATATGATTATGGCTTATGTAGGAACTCAGGCAGATAAATTCAATGAGTCTACTACAGCAATGAATGAGCTGCTGACTACACTGCCAAAATCCGAGCAATTGTTTGAAACTGCCAAAAGCGGATTGAAAAAATCTATTGCATCAGAAAGAATTACACAGGATGGTATCATTTTTTCTTATTTAAAATCCCAAAAGCTTGGAAACAACTTTGATATGAGAAAAAATGTCTACGAACAGGCTCCAAAACTGTCTTTCACAGATATCAATACCTTTCATGATAAGGAAATGAAAAACAAAACCTACACCTATTGTCTGGTAGCTTCTCAAGATAAAGTAAATGAAGCTGCTATGCAGAAATTAGGAGAGGTGAAAAAACTTAATTTAACTGAAATATTCGGATATTAAAATATACAAAAAGTCCTGTTTTCAGGGCTTTTTTATTTAGGAATGAATCAAAAACAATTATAGATTTTATTTATCGAAAACAACTTGTTCGATAGATAAAACTTTTATATCTTTGCATTAGAAATTAAATATAAAAACAGAAAATTATGTCTTTAGTAGGAAAAAAATTCCCAAATTTAACAATCGACGCAATGTCAGAAATGGGTGACGATCTTAGAATCAACATCCTTGATGAAGCAGTAAACAACCAACAAAAAGTTCTTTTATTCTGGTACCCGAAAGATTTCACTTTCGTTTGCCCTACAGAACTTCACGCTTTCCAGGAAGCTTTAGGTGAGTTCGAAAAAAGAAACACTAAAGTAATCGGAGCATCTTGTGATACTAACGAAGTACACTTCGCTTGGTTAAACACTCCAAAAGATAACGGAGGTATCGAAGGGGTTACTTACCCACTTTTAGCTGATACTCACAGACAATTAGCAAACACGTTAGGAATCGTAGATCAGGATTTCGAATATAACGAAGAAGGAGAAGAGGTTTTCACAGGTTCTAACGTAACATACAGAGCAACTTACCTTATCGACGAAACTGGAAAAATTTTCCACGAAGCGGTAAACGATATGCCTCTAGGTAGAAACGTAAAAGAATTCTTAAGATTAATCGATGCTTATACTCACGTTCAAAAACACGGTGAAGTATGTCCTGCAAACTGGGAAGAAGGTAAAGATGCAATGAAAGCAGACAGAACTTCTACAGCAGAATACTTAGCTAAGAACTAATATAATGTGTTAATTTGAAAATGAGATAATTTGAAAATTATTTAAGAATTATCTCATTTTCTTTATCATACTTATTAACGCATTTTCAAATAACAAATTTTCAATTTATTATCATGTACACAGAATTAACCGAAGATACATTACAGAATATTGTAAATGACAACGAAAAAGTAGTTGTTCAATATGGCGCAACATGGTGCGGAAACTGCAGAATCATGAAGCCGAAATTCAAAAAATTAGCATCAGAAAATGAAACTATCCCTTTCTTATATGTAGATGCTGAAAAACTTCCTGAAAGCAGAAAATTAGCAAAAGTGGACAACTTACCTACTTTCGCCATCTTTAAAAACGGTGAATTAGTAAATCAGGTTCAATCTAACCAGGCAGAAAGTTTAATTAACCTTTTTAACGAATTATCATAATGAAATTACCCGTAATCAGACAATTTTATCAGAATCAGACTCCTGAAAATCTTGAAAAAACATTGGAAGTTCTGGAAAGTTTCTGTGAATTCAGAGGAACAAGTGAAGAAGATCTTAATGTAGCCGGAGAGCTTATTACAAACATCTGTGGAGCTTTGGAAGTTCACTCTAATGTACAGAATGGAATGAGCGAAAAAGATGCTTTAAACTCTTTTGCACAAAAGGTTTTAGGATCTATCGACAAATAGTTCTTTAATTATTTACTATCAATTGGTTTAATAATTAAAAATTATAAAAACACAATATACCTGGGGCTTCCCCATTACTATATTTTTTCCCTATTCTTTAATAACTGCTTTATTTTCAACTGGAACAATACTTCAAAAGCCTATCTGGTCAATATGAAGCCAGAAGTTATATCCGTATCTGTTAAAGAATATCCAATTAAAATCCCGATGAAATGTCATCAGGATTTTTTGGGTTCGCTGCTTTAAATATTCATATAACTCATCTGTAGCCCAACCATTTTCTTTTACTTACATGTATATAAACACTAATAGCACAAATATTTTTGCACGAATACCACAAGTACAAACTGCATTAATAGTGTCATCTGTGAAATATCAGTGTGATTTGTGGTTAAAAAAATGACTAAATACATCTATCCTATATCACATAAGCTTCATCAGATTAATTTCAATTAATCAATCCTTTGCAACCTTATTGATCAAGCTTCTAATTTTTTCTTTGCGTTAAAAAAATATTACTTTACTATTTAAGGACAAGAGGAATTATAAAACGGTTACATAAACATCTGCCAAATCAGCTCAATCTGCGAGAGAAAATTTTAAATAGGTTTAGGCTAAAGCCAATGGATACAATCTAAAATGCAAGCGGGCTAAAGCCCACTCCTATTGAATTTCAAATCTCACTTTTACTTACATTTAAGTAAACACTAATAGCACAAATATTTTTGCACAAATACCACAAGTACAAACTGCATTAATAGTGTCATCTGTGAAAGTATCAGTGTGATTTGTGGTTAAAAAATAGCTAAATATGCCTATCCTATATCACATAAGCTTCATCAGATTAATTTCAATTAATCAATCCTTTGCAACCTTATTGATCAAGCTTCTAATTTTTTCTTTGCGTTAAAAAAATATTACTTTACTATTTAAGGACAAGAGGAATTGTAAAAGTAAAAACAGCTATATAAACATCTGCCAAATCAGCACAATCTGCGAGAGAAAATTTTAAATAGGTTTAGGCTAAAGCCAATGGATACAATCTAAAATACAAGCGGGCTAAAGCCCACTCCTATTGAATTTCAAATCTCACGTTTACTTACATTTAAGCAAACACTAATAACACAAATATTTTTCCACAAATACCACAAATACAAACTGCATTAATAGTGTCATCTGTGAAAATATCAGTGTTATTTGTGGTTAAAAAATAGCTAAATATGCCTATCCTATATCACATAAGCTTCATCAGATTAATTTTAATTAATCAATCCTTTGCAACCTTATTGATCAAGCTTCTAATTTTTTCTTTGCGTTAAAAAATATTACTTTACTATTTAAAGAAAAGAGGAATTGTAAAAACAGCTATATAAACATCTGCCAAATCAGCGCAATCTGCGAGAGAAAAATTTTAAACAAGTTTAGGCTAAAGCCAATGGATACAATCTAAAAAACAGGCGGGCTAAAGCCCACTCCTATTGAATTTCAAATTTTATCTATGAAACCATTAATTTTGACAGAAATAAAAAATCCTGATGAAAATATCACCAGGATTATATATATAAACGATAAGCACAGGGCATATCATTATTGAATTAGTTTCTCTTACTCATTAAGATGCTTAAGATATACCAAAACAGAAGCATGATAGATGCAAAAAGCTGTAAAGCAGCTCCTACATACTGATCGGTTCCGTATGAATCTTTTAATTTACTGGTTTGGTATAAAATTGTTGCTGAAGCCAAAATAGTCATTCCCACTGAAAACCATAAACCTAAGTTGAAACCGAATAACATTCCGCCAACAATCAATCCAATTGAAATAAATCCTCCGATAACGATAATATTTCTTAAGAAAGAAAAATCTCTCTTAGAAGTAAATGCCACAGCAGAAATACCGGCAAACATAGCAATAGTTAGAGTAGCTGCCTGAAAGATCACGTTGGCTCCTCCTGCCATATTCGTAGCAATATAAAGCATTGGCATAAAGATTACCGCCTCCAGCAGGACATAAAATCCTAAACCAAGATATTGGGTAGACTTACTTTGTGAAAGTGACCATTTAGAAGCTAAAATAGAAGCCAGCCAGAAAACACCGATGATCAATAACCAGGTATATCTTTGTCCGAACATCATGGCAATAATTTCTACCGGCACTGTCTTCAACAAAATGGTTTCCACTCCAATAAATGCAAGAATTGATAAAGCAACATGCAAATAGGTTTTTTTGTAAAAATCAGCTCTATCCACTTCCGAAGAATGAGCGACTAAAACATTTGTCTTCATAGTTAACATTTTTTAATTAATCGAAAATAAATTTATTTATCTTTTTTTCCGGGCATAATTCCCAGAATTTTTCCATCCTCTTCAAATACGGCACTCACCACTTCTTTTGAAGAAGAATCTCCTGCATATTTGTATTTAATATTAGGATGATTAGCACCGTCCATTGTTACGTAATACCCTACTTTTGAGACTTCAAGTTTTTTGTTAGGATCTATACCTTCTTTTACTTTTTTAAGAATATCATCCGTCACAATTTCTTTTACTTTATCAGAAAGCAGACCGTCAATAGTCTTATGGTCAGAGGCTTGTAAAGCCCCCATAAACTTCATAAAATTATCATTATAGAGACTTACTTTCTCCTTACTTATAGTAGCAGGCTGTTCTTTCTTTTTATTGTTCTCAACCTCCAGTCCTACAACTTTTTGGGCGAATACCAGTTGGCCTCCAATGATGGCAAGTCCTAAAAATAATTTTTTCATATGATCCATTTTATTATTTTGGTGCAATAAGTGATGGAAGATACGAAAATCAGACCATTTCCAAAAATTTCATGGTATCCACGTTATCGGCATAGGTATCAAGACCAGGATTCTGAGCATCTCCGAAGTGAATAGAGTCTAATCCCAATTCGTCTTTAGCAACTATACACTGAATATTTTCTTCATTTTCAGCTATAAAATCCTTGACATCATCCAGCGAAGTATATCTACTGAAATTGATCACGGAAAGCGGGCTAAACAGTTTGTCATCCTCTTTCAACATGACAAAATTATTGTCCCAGAATTTATCCTGATTAAGCAGGTATACTGCTCTGTTATAATCATAATTATTGGCGTATTTATGATGATTGATAATATCCTGGAAGCCTATGAAACTTTCAAATAATCTGTCGATTATATAGTCCTGTGGAATAAAAATTCGGGTTACATTCCTGCATCCCAGGCCAAAATACTGAAAAATATCGTTGGCTAAAAGCTGTAATTCTTCTTCTGTTTCATCACCTTTCAAAACAGCAACTGATGTTCTGTTTTTACGGATAATACTTAAATGATTTTTAAAATAATACTCCAGATATCTCGCAGTATTATTACTTCCGGTAGCAATTACCGCATCAAAATTCTCTAATCTTTCTACGAATTCAAACTGAACCTGATCTCCGGAAAACTCTTTCCATTTTTTGAGCAGGAACGGAATCATATATTTATCTTTTGAAGACAGCTTAATGACCGGAATATGATTGCTTAAAACCACAGAAACCACATCATGAAATCCTACTAAAGGAATATTTCCGGCTAAAATTAACCCTACTCTCTTTGAAATTTTCGAGATAGAATAGTTTTTCAGCCAACCGTTAATACTTTCTGCTGTCAGTAAATCTGCCCACTGTTGTAAAGCAAATTTCTGATTCTCAAGGGTAAACCATTGATTCTCTATTTTTGTTTTTTGTAATAATAATTCAATATCTACATCATCCTGATTGTAGTCTTCCGTTTTTTTCGATAAAAACGCCTTTATATAATCACTTAATTCAATAAGTCCTAAAACTTGATTTTCGGTATTCATAATTACTGTAAAATTGGGGAATATTTTGTAATTTTGTGCAAATTTAAAAAAAATTAGCGATGGCTATTAAAATAACTGATGAATGCATTAACTGTGGGGCTTGTGAACCTGAATGCCCGAACAATGCAATATATGAAGGAGCTGTAGACTGGAAAGCTTCTGATGGTACTGCCCTGAATGGGACAATTACATTGCCATCGGGACTTACTGTAGATGCTGACGCGGCACAGGAACCTGTAAGTGATGATGTATATTTCATTGTAACAGATAAATGTACGGAGTGTAAAGGCTTCCATGAAGAACCACAGTGTGCGGCTGTATGCCCGGTAGACTGTTGTGTTCCTGATGAAGATCATGTAGAATCTGAGGAAGCACTTCTTAATAAAAAAGCATTTTTACACGGCGAATAAAAAATTCCGTCTCATCATCTGTGAGGCGGTTTTTTTAACGATAAATTCAAAATCTAGTAAAAAAGAAAAAAATAAATCGCAGGGAAGCCAGCTCCCTGTTACAACCAAAAAGTAAAAAAATATGAACAAAAAGCACAACTTCAGCGCAGGACCATGCATTTTACCTCAGGAAGTATTTGAAAAATCAGCTCAGGCTATTTTAGATTTTAATGGTATTGGATTATCACTTCTTGAAATATCACACAGAAGCAAGGATTTCGTAGCCGTAATGGACGAAGCACGTGCTATTGTAAAAAGGTTGATGAATCTTGGTGATGACTATGAAGTACTTTATTTGGGGGGTGGTGCCAGCATGCAGTTTGCAATGGTTCCTTATAACCTTATGAAAGTAGGTGGCAAAGCAGCTTATCTGGATACAGGTACGTGGGCTGCAGGAGCGATCAAAGAAGCAAAAAAATTAGGAACTGTAGATGTGGTAGGTTCTTCAAAAGAGGAAAATTATTCTTTCATTCCTAAAAATTATACGGTAGGTTCAGATTATGATTATTTTCACTGTACCTCCAACAATACAATCTATGGAACTCAAATGAAATCTTTCCCTGAGGTAGATACACTGATGGTTTGTGATATGAGTTCTGATATTTTCTCAAGACAGCTTGATTTCTCAAAGTTTGATTTAATCTATGCAGGAGCTCAGAAAAACATGGGACCTGCAGGAGTTACTTTAGTAGTTATAAAAAAAGAAATTCTAGGTAAAACAGGAAGAGAGAATATGTTGTCTATGCTGGATTATTCTCAGCATATCAGCAAAGAATCTATGTACAATACTCCACCTGTATTCCCTATCTATGCATCTTTACTGACTCTTCAACATCTTGAAAATAACGGGGGAATTGCTGCTGCAGAACAAAGAAATGAAGCAAAAGCAAAACTTTTATACGATGAAATTGATAGCAATCCTTTGTTTAAAACATTCTGTGTAGAAGAAGACCGTTCATTAATGAATGTTTCTTTCAACATTACGGATGAAAGCAAAAAAGAAGAATTTGATAACGCATGGAAAGCTGCCGGTATCAGTGGACTTAACGGACACAGAAGCTTAGGCGGATATAGAGCAAGCTTGTACAATGCTTTGACTATTGAAAGCGTACAGGTTTTAGTGGACGTCATGAAATCTATCAAATAATTTAAACCTTAAAAATTCAAAGATTGAAAGATTGAGAAGTAGTTAATTTAAATTTATTAATTTGCACCTCAGTTTTAAAATTTTGAAATATTTAAATTTTTCAATCTTTAAATCAAATAACACATGAAAGTTTTAGCAAACGATGGAATTTCAAAATCAGGAGAACAGGCTTTAAAAGAAGCCGGAATTGAGATTCTGGACAATAGAGTCGCCCAAGATCACGTTATTAAATTTATAAATGATAATAATGTAGATGTTCTTTTGGTAAGAAGTGCAACAAAAGTAAAACAAGAACTGATTGATGCATGCCCCGGTCTTCAGATTATAGGAAGAGGTGGGATTGGAATGGATAATATTGATGTGGACTATGCTAAAAGCAAAGGAATTAAGATTATCAATACGCCTACGGCATCTTCAAAGTCTGTAGCGGAACTGGTTTTCGGACACTTTTTTTCATTGGCGAGATTTCTTCATGAATCAAACAGGCTGATGCCTTTAGAAGGAGATACTCACTTTAATGCCATGAAAAAGTCATTCAGTAATGCTTATGAACTTTCAGGAAAGACATTAGGAGTTATTGGCTTTGGAAGTATTGGCCAGGAAGTGGTGAAAATAGGAATTGCCTTAGGCATGAAGGTTCGGGTTCTTACAAAAAGTCCGAGAACGGAAGTTCTTACCCTGAATTTCTTTGATGGCCAGGCTGTTCATTTTGAAATCACTTCTACCAATGATATGGATGCATTTCTTAAAGATGCAGACTTTATCAGTATCAATACTCCAAAAACAAATGAGTATATTATAGATACCCCTCAGTTTGAAAAAATGAAAGACGGTGTTTATATTGTAAATACAGCAAGAGGCGGAGTTATCAATGAAGTGACATTAATAGACTTCATTGAGTCAGGCAAAGTAGCAGGAGCGGCACTGGATGTTTTTGAAAATGAGCCTAGCCCGGAACTGCCTTTATTAATGAACCCTTCATTATCCCTGTCTCCTCATGTAGGAGGTAATACAGTGGATGCGCAAGAGAAAATCGGAGTCGAACTTGCGGAACAAATTATTAAGTTACAAAAAGAAACTATAAGATAAATATGCCTGTTTTTAAACCTTTCCGTGGAATAAGACCTCATAAAGACTTGGAGAGTACTTTCCCTACACACCCACTGGATAATTTCACCCAGGAAGAGATAGCAGAGAAGGCTCAAGTTGAAAATACTTACATTAATATGATTAAACCCTATGTTGTAAGTAAATCCAAAGATATTGACCGGAATCTAAGGAAGATCCGTTCTACATTTGAAGAACTTCTGGACGAAAAAAAATTGGTCCAGGACAGTTCAGCCTACTATCTTTATGAGCAAATCTACCCCAATAAACAGGTTTTCAGAGGACTTTTGGGACTGGCCAGCATTGAAGATTTCTGGAATGGAAAAATCAAAAGACATGAAAGTACCATTCCTCAGAAAAAAGAAAAACTGGCACACTATCTTGAGAAAGTAAGTCTGCAGGCCGAGCCTGTACTGCTTACCTACCCTGCCAACTCTAAAATTGAGCTGTTGATGAATCATGAGGAAAAAAATGTTCCTATTTTTAATCATACAGATAACCTGGGGATAAGACATAAAATCTGGAGAATAGATAACCGTTTGAAACTTCAGCAGTTCAAAGAAGTAATCGATCAGATTGATTCATTTTATATTGCCGACGGACACCATAGAATTGGTTCTACAGCCATCAATGCAAAACGTCACAAAGAGAAAAATAAAAGACACAACGGAACCGAGCTTTACAATTTTGTATACAGCTTCATCGTTTCAAATCAATCTATTAAAATTCATGATTACAACAGGATTTTACACGATATGAACGGTCTTTCCAATGAACAGTTTTTAAAGGAACTTGAGACTTATTTCCTTATTCATGAAAAAGGAGAAGCATCTTATTTTCCTTCTCAGAAATTCCATATTTCAATGTATCTGGGTGGGAAATTTTATTCACTTCATGTAAAACACGATCTGCGTTCCAAAGAAATGTCTCTGGACAACCTTGATCACCATCTTTTGGATAAATATATTTTCAAGGATATCCTGAAAATTGAAGATCCTGATAGCTCAGATAAAATATCTTATGTAAAAGGAACTTCTAACCTGAACGGAATCAACATCCTAAAAGAAAAGGTGGACAGTGGTGAGGGCATAGTAGGCTTCGGAATTTATCCTGTAAGTTTTAATGATATGATTAAAATTTCAGACTTAAAATTAAGTATGCCTCCGAAATGTACATTCATTGAACCCAAATTGGTTACAGCTTTATTAATGTACGACATGAAACCTTAATAAATTCCTATTTTTTCCCTACTTTTAACATCGGAAAAGAAAGGTAAATAAAAAATGAAAAAAATATTCATCATACTTCCACTCTTTTTGAGTGGATTTTTATTTTCTCAGAAAAAGCCGCAAAAACATCCGGCAAAAAAAGGCACAGTAGCCAAATTCAATTATCATGATGAATTTAAAAAGATATCAGACGAAATCTTAACCAACGGTGAAGCTTATTCTAATCTTGGAGAGCTTACAAAAGGCATCGGACCGCGTTTCAGTGCCACTCCGGGGTATGCAAAAGCATCCGAATGGGCTGAAAAAAAGCTGAAAGACGCCGGTATACAAAATATATGGAAACAGGATGTAAAAGTTCCTGTCTGGATCAGAGGTAAAGAGTCTCTGCAAATAAAATCAGGAAACGGAGAATGGAAAAATATCAGAATGCTCTCCTTTGGAAATTCTGAAGGAACAGGCGGAAAAGATCTTACGGCAGAACTTTTACTGGTGAATGATATGACAGAACTGAACGCTTTAACTTCTGCTCAATTAAAAGATAAGATCATTTTTGTCAATTCTCCTTTAGACCAGAAAGTAGTTAATACCGTTGACGCTTATCTTATCACTGCCAAATCTAAATTGCTCTCAGCCTCTGTTATTGGCAAAAGAGGAGCTAAAGGTTTAATTATACGCTCGCTCACTACAGCTTCAGATGATACCCCTCATGCTAAAATGATTTATTATGAACCGGATGACAGGGTGAGAATCCCTGCAATAACCATTGGTGTAAAATCAGCTGATGAACTTGAAAAATTACTGAAAAAACAAAAAGTAACCGCCAAACTGAACCTATCTGCCGAAACAAAAGGAGAAATTGTTAACCAGAATATCATTGGTGAAATTCCTGGAAATAAAGATGGGAAAGTGATTGTTTTGGGAGCGCAGCTTGATTCATGGGACTTTGCAGAAGGAGCCCATGATGACGGATCCGGAGTTGTACAGTGCATTGAGGTTTTAAGAACCCTTAAAGCGCTTGGTTTCACCAATAATCATACGATAAGAATCGTATTGTACGCCAATAGTGAAAATGGCGGCCAGGGCCGGGATATGTATGCTTCGTATGTAAAAAAGAAAGATGAGAAACATATTTTCGCTTTAGGAACAGATTCCGGAGGCTATTCTCCAAGAGGATTCTCATTAGATATGCCTCCTCAGAGAAGAAGACAGATCTTTGAATGGAAAAATTATTTCCTTCCCTACGGAATTTATGATTTTGATCAAACGTATGCAATACAGGATATTGCCCCTTTAAAAAAACTGGATATTCCTCTGGCAGAGCTGGTAGTAGACACACAGCGCTATTTTGATTACCATCATTCTGTAGAAGACACTTTCGACAAAGTAAATAAAAGAGAGCTTCTTCTGGGAGCTGTTGCTATGACTCAACTTATTTTCATGATTGATAAAAACTGGTAACATGAAAAAAATTATAAATCTATCAGTACTGATTCTCGGGGTGGCTTTTGTATCCGGCCAAACCAAAGAGGATTCTATACAGTTTAACAGGATTTCCACAGAAATCCTGAATAATGGAAAAGGCTACAATGAATTAAAAGAGCTCACCAAAGATATTGGTAACCGATTGAGCGGTTCTCAAGCTTATGAAGAATCTGTAAAATGGGCGGCACAGAAACTTAAAGATGCCGGAGCTGATAAAGTCTGGCTTCAGGAAGTGATGATTCCTGTCTGGGAAAGAGGTAAGGAATCCTTACACATCAAAACTTCAAATGGAAGCTGGAAAAGCCTTAAAATGCTTTCTTTGGGCAACTCTGAAGGGACAGCAGGAAAAGATGTTTCAGGAGAAATCATCATGGTAAAATCATTGGAAGAATATGACAGGTTACCGGCTGAAAAAGTTAAAGATAAAATTGTTTTCTTTAATTACCCCTTCAATCAGGGACATGTACAAACCTTTATTGCCTATCGGGAAGCTGGAGCTTACAGAAGGACAGCAGCTTCTTTAACGGCTAAAAAAGGAGGGAAATTTGCTGTTATACGCTCTCTTTCTTCCGCTTTTGATGATGTTCCACACACCGGAAATATGCGTTATGATGATAATGTGTCTAAAGTTCCCGCAGTGACGATTGGAAACACCAGCGCAGACGAACTGGAAGCTTTATTAAAAAATCAAAAGGTAACGGCAAAACTTAATTCCAACTGTGGGATGAGAGGTGAGAAACTCTCCCACTCTGTTATTGGTGAAATTACAGGCAAAAAAGATCAAAACGTTATTGTTGTTGGCGGCCATCTGGATTCGTGGGATGTAGGAGAAGGAGCTCATGATGACGGAGCAGGAATCGTTCAGAGTATAGAAGTCTTGAGAACCTTCAAAAAACTGGGAATACAAAATAACCATACCATCAGAGCCGTTTGTTTCGCCAATGAAGAAAATGGGACAAAAGGGGGCAAGCAATATGGAAAAACAGCTAAAGATCACAACGAAAAACATCTTTTCGCCATTGAATCTGATGCAGGAGGTTATGCTCCACGAGGTATTTCGTTAGAAATGGACAACACCAAAAGAGACCAGATCAAAAGCTGGGTAAACCTCTTCTTGCCCTATGGAGTTTACAATTTCGAGGGAAAATATTCAGGGTCAGATATTGCTCCACTCCATGAAATGGGTGTTCCCACTGCAGAATTAGTTCCTGATCCCCAACGTTATTTCGATATCCATCACACTTCAGAAGATACTTTTGAAAAAGTAAACCGCAGAGAACTTCTTCTCGGCTCCACTGTGATGACACAACTTATTTATATGATTGATAAAAATTGGTAATCATGAAAAAGATATTAGGTACAACATTATTACTTTTGGGAGTAGCTGTTTTGGGCCAAACCAAAGAAGATTCCGTACAGTTTAACAGGATTTCTACTGAAATCTTAAACAATGGAAAAGGCTATAACGAATTAAGGGAACTCACCAAAAATATTGGCCATCGTTTAAGCGGTTCCGAAGCTTATGAAAAGTCCGTAAAATGGGCAGCGCAGAAACTTAAAGATGCCGGAGCCGATAAAGTCTGGCTTCAGGAAGTGATGATTCCGGTCTGGGAAAGAGGCAAGGAATCCTTACACATCAAAACGGCAAACGGCAGCTGGAAAAATCTTAAAATGCTTTCTTTAGGAAATTCTGAAGGGACAGGAGGAAAAGATATTTCAGGAGAGATCATCATGGTAAAATCCATTGAAGAATATAATGCATTGCCTGCTGAGAAAGTAAAGGATAAGATAGTTTTCTTCAACTACCCTTTCAGTCAGTCATTTATAGAAACATTCAAAGGATATAGTGATGCTGCCAAATATCGGGTAACTGCTGCGGCATTAACTGCTAAAAAAGGGGGGAAATTCGCTATTATACGTTCTCTTTCTTCAGCTTTCGATGATGTTCCCCATACCGGAGCAATGCGTTATGAAGATAATGTATCCAAAGTACCCGCTGTAGCTGTTGGAAATACAACGGCAGATGAGCTGGAAACTCTGCTGAAAAACCAGAAGATCACCGCCAAACTTAATTCCAACTGTGGGATGAAAGGTGAGAAACTCTCCCACTCTGTTATTGGTGAAATTACGGGTAAAAAAGACCAAAGCGTTATTGTTGTTGGCGGACACCTGGATTCTTGGGATGTAGGTGAAGGAGCTCATGATGACGGAGCCGGAATTGTTCAGAGTATAGAAGTCTTGAGAACCTTCAAAAAACTGAGAATACAAAACAACCATACCATCAGAGTCGTATGTTTCGCCAATGAAGAAAACGGCGTAAAAGGAGGTGTTCAGTATGGTAAAGCGGTAAAAGAAAACAATGAAAAACATCTTTTCGCTATTGAATCTGATGCCGGTGGTTTTGCTCCGAGAGGTATTGCCCTGGATATGGATGATACCAAAAGAAATCAAATCAAGGGCTGGTCAAAACTCTTCCTTCCTTATGGAGTCTATAACTTTAACGAAAGATTCTCAGGGACAGATTTATACCCCCTTCACGATATGGGAATCCCAGCTGCTGAGCTGATGCCCGATTCACAAAGATATTTCGATATCCATCACACCGAAGAAGATACCTTTGAAAAGGTAAACCGCAGAGAGCTTCTGCTAGGCGCTGCAGCAATGACACAGATGATCTACATGATTGATAAAAACTGGTAATCCCCGTTTGTATCTTAAAAAATTAACATCAAAAGAGTTCATAGAAACCTTGAAAAATTCGGGTTTTTATGAACTCTTTAATTTATCATCAATCGAAAAGGGCTTTAGCCCCTTTATCTTATAAAAATTCATCCAATGGCTGTCGCCAAAACATAATTCGCATTCGATGCTTGCAAAGATTCGGAGGTTGTACAATACATCCGCCGAAGACTATAACTGATCAAATTTCATTTTAGTCTTCAATGGATCCGGATATTTTAAATCAGATTTTGTTTCTGAATTGCTATTTTGACCATATTAAATAGCTATCTTACACCATCTTACATTAGAATAATAGAATATGGTATGGAAATAAGTAGATTCAAATCAGAAAAAATACATCAGAAATTTCTTACATTTTATGATGAAGCCATGAAGAAACTTCCTGTACCACAGAAGATCTTCGATATCGATACTACTTATGGAACAGTAAGGGTTTATCGGTTTGGAAACCGGGGAGGAATACCTATTCTGCTTTTTCCGGGAAGAGCAGCTTCAACACCCATGTGGGAGCCCAATATGGCAGGACTGCTCAAGACTTATGATGTTTATTCTATGGATCTTCTGGGTGAACCCGGTATGAGTACCCAGACAAAACCTATTAAAGATAATGAACAACAGGCTGCCTGGGTAGAAGACGTCTTGAGGGAACTACGACTAACAAAGGTCCATCTGGTGGGTGTTTCCTTTGGCGGCTGGTCCGCAGTAAATTATGCCGTCCATTATCAAAAATATATTGCATCCATTATCTTGTTGGATCCCGCACTGGTTTTTGCTCCATTTTCTCTGAAAATCATTGTGTTTTCACTGATTACCATTCTTCCTTTTGTTCCTGAATACTGGCGCAAAAAATCAATGAGCTGGATTTCTGGAGGAGCTCAGGTCGATTCGCAAGATTCTACCGCTCACCTTATTTCGATTGGATTAAAAGATTTTCTGATCAAAACACCACCTCCTAAACAGTTTACTACTGAACAGTTAAACTCTATTCAAGCACCAATACTGGTCATTTTTGCAGGCAAAAGTATTGTACACGATTCAGCTAAAGCCTTAGCCTATGCAAAAAGTCTTTCGAACCCTATTGAAGCTGAAATTTGGCCGGCAGCTTCACATGCAATCAATGGAGAGTTTCCAAATGAAATTAATGAGCGGATTAGTACATTTCTTTCAGGAATAAACAGTCAAAAAAAATAGAATATAAAAACAGATGACCACACCTATTTTTACGGTTGTGCTTGTATAATCAAATGTCCTATTTATTTCTTAATAGAAATGAGCTTTAGCCCGAAATTTTTATCATCAGAATCCAAAATTTAAAACATTTCTCCTTGTTTAAGGAAATAAGTCCGAAAAAACACTGTAAAACAACTACATACAGCCATAAAAAATAAAATGTTAATGGTAAAATACTCACTTTGGCATGAAATTGGCATGTCTTAAAACGAAAAAAACATAAAAACACTAGATGAAAAAAAAGATCTTCTATAGATTTTCAGTTTTCCACTGATTCAAAATGTGAATCTTTTTTTTCTACGATACCCTAAATGATATGGAAATTGTGATTAATCAACCTTCGGTTTGTTTTTCGCAATAAAACTTATAATCTGTATCAAACTGGTATCAGAACCCATGAGTCATTAATGATTCAAAAAATTTACTGATCAACCCTAAGCTTTATGCTCCGGGCTCAGTCGTATAAATAAATGGCACGTCTTCGTGAACCTTAGCCCAGTAAGAGAATATATTCTTTTTACCATGTAAGACAGCTGCTTATCCATATAAATTAATGTATAACCCTTAAAATGTTAGTAATGATGAGAGATTTTTTTGAAATGATTTTTAAGAGAAATGAAGATGCTGCAAAAATGCATATCTGGAGCCTGCTTTTGGTATTGAGTTTTGCCGTCTTTTCTGTATTGGTATACACCTTAAAACCAAGCTTTAACAGCTTAATAATATATCTGACCGCATTTGCCGCTTACATCGGCTTTGGTCTTGTATTCATCAGTTCCCTTGCGGGGACAAGTATGAAAAAAAGGTCCAGCAGAAACATATAACTTTTAATTCTTTTTTTTACTGAAAAAACCGTCCTTTGGGACGGTTTTTTGTGTTATACTCACTGATCATTTATTCAATGCCTTTCATCATCTCGGTAAGAATCTTTATCGTTTCTTCCTCAATCATTTTTTCAGATTTTGCAACCAGTTCTATCCTGAAAGGTTCACAACAGGCCTTTATTCCAAAACCATCATCTGTTTTCACAAATTCAGGATGCAAACCATGTTCTTTACATACTTGTGCTTCAATTTCTTTTCGGATCAAAGCATAATCTAGATTAATCATATTCTTATATTTTGTTTCATTGGTGACGGATAAAGATAAGCATAAATTGGTTGTACAGAAATCCGGATTTCTACGGTAAACCATATCGGCATACATCAATTTCCCTGATCCTTTTTTAGAATATCAACAATCCTTTTCTACAACAGCTGTTCGTTATTTCAGATATGCTTTCTTTTTCAGGGTTATATCCAGTATACTCCCATTCCTCTTAATTTTCACATTAATCGTATCATACTGACTTTCTACCCTATTGAGAAAATAATGACATGCACCATCTTTATCGAGATTATCAAGCTTAATATCATTAATACTGATAATTGAATCGCCAATCTGTAAAGGGAAATGCTCTTCCTGAAATATATAAACAACCGTAGGTTTTGTATCTATAAAACGATATCCAAAACCGAAAGATTCCAGTTTATGAGAATTATTTCCAATCTGTTTCATATAGATTTTATGATCAGACCAGTCTAAAATAAAAACAAAATTTTTCAGGAAATCATTTCCAATCAAATTTGAACTTCCTGTAGTCATTATCTCATTGGTAAAATTTTTATTTCCCAATACCCAATCTGAGGATTTAAAAATATAACCGAGTGTGGGCTTTCCGGCACCATAAGCTCCTACCGCATTATTCCCATATACTTCTATTCGCTCTGATACTTTCTTAGCATTAAAGTCATTCTCTGTAATCTTTATATTCCCTGAAAAACCGGTATCGAAAGTAAAATTATTTTTTTTATCTAAAATTTTTGTTTCTACGATGGGAGTTTTCTGATCTTTCGTATCAAAAGGGATAACAATATCATACCCTTTAAGATCAAACCTGGAAAGACTTTGGGTCACTTCCAGAGATTTTTCAGTATAATTTATCCGCCAAAAAAGTTTTGCCATCTGATTGGCTCCGAGAATACCATCCACTTTTAGACATCCGAATTCTGCCGCTTTAAGATCCATCACCATAACCCCTATATTTTTAAAGGTAGCCTGGTCGACAACCATCTCAGGCAATACGGTGAAAATCTGTTCCTGTTTGTTTTTCTGAGAGTCCTTTACAGTACTTTTATGTTTTTTTTCAAGCCCCAGATCAGTATAGATGGCTGTAGAAATAATAGTTGGAGCTCCGGTATCGAACAGAAAATTATACATTTTTCCATTAATATTCACTTTTACAAAAGGTAAATCGGTAGAATATTGTAAGTTGAGTTTTTCAACGGCTTCTTTTAGCTGAACCTCTCCCCCTTCAAAGAATTTCTTCCCCTGGGCAAACAAGTTAAGATTAGATAATAACAAGAGACTAAGTAAAATTTTTTTCACAAGGTATTTTTTACTAAAATAATATTTTTTAAAGTCTGAGCAAAATTTCTTATTCTTCCATCAAAAACAAAAAAAGCCGCCCCTTCCGGAACGGCTTTTATATCTTAAAAAGATTTCAATTATTTCACTTTTACAAGCTCAACATCGAAGATTAACCAAGCGTTTGGCGGAATAACTCCTCCTGCTCCTCTTTCTCCATAAGCCATTGCCGGTGGGATCAATAAAGTAGCAGTTTCACCTTCTTTCAATAACAGGATTCCTTCATCCCATCCTTTGATTACTCTTCCCATTCCGATTGGAATATCGATAGGCTCATTTCTTTTGAATGAAGAATCAAATTCTGTCCCGTCTACTAACTTTCCAGCATAGTGTACAGATACATTATCACCTGATTTCGGAGCTTTACCGTCTGTCGTTTTTGTGATTTTGTAATAAAGACCAGATTCAGTTTTCTGCATACCTGCTTTCAGGGCTTCAGTCATTTTCTCCTGATTAGCTTTGAATTCTTCTTCTTTTTTCTTTCTTTCAGCTTCCTCTTTAGCAATGAAAGCTTTATTATTTTCTGCGATTTTAGCTTTCCCTTCGCTGAAAGTCTTAGCTGCATCGTAGTTTTTGTACTCATCACCTTTACCGAAAACAGAAACTTTTTCTAAAACGATATCTGTTTTAGGCTTATCTTGAGCTCCTTTTTCAACGTTAGCAATAGCATCAATTACGTCATTTCCTTTCACTACTTTACCGAAAATAGTGTGCTTTCCGTCTAACCAAGGTGTAGCCACTTCGGTAATGAAAAACTGAGAACCATTGGTATTAGGTCCAGAGTTTGCCATAGAAAGAATACCTTTTCCAGTATGTTTAAGGTCGTTTCTCTCATCCTCGAATTTATATCCAGGATCTCCCATTCCTGTTCCCTGAGGATCACCTCCCTGAATCATGAAATCTTTGATCACTCTGTGGAAAATTGTTCCATCATAATAAGGAACTCCTTTAGCTTTAGCCTTGTTGTCGATTTTCCCTTCTGCAAGACCGATAAAGTTGGCCACAGTTACTGGTGCTTTCTTGTCTTCAAACTTTACAATCAGATTCCCTTTTGTGGTTTGAAAATTTGCATAAAGTCCGTCATTAAGACCTTCGTAAGTTTCTTTGTCTACGTTCATTTTTTTATAAATTGGAGTACAACTCATCAGCGAAATACTTGCCGCTGCCAGAATTATATTTTTGTTAAACAATTTCATGTATTATAAAGCTTTTAATTTTATGATTAATGGGATGTCGTTATCTATTTTTTTTTCGTCTCCAAATGTTCCATATGCCAGGGAAGATGGTACCAAAAGGGTTACCTCTTCTCCATTACGTATAAATCGTAATGCGTTTTCTACAGCTTTCAGCTCATCAAAATGTCCAAATTTAGCGTCTCTTCTTTCAAAAGACTGGTCATAAATCTTGGTCTCATCAAAATCATACAGATCATAAGAATAAGAGATCACGGTATTATCTGCTCTCCTTTCTCTCTGATCATACCCTTCCACTGTAACCCAGTAATTAAGCTGTGTAGGATAATATTTTACCGGCTGGCTATTGGCCCATTGCTGGATATGCCCTCTTTCTATGGCATTCAGATTTTTCATCCTTTCTTTAGAAACGTCCAGATCTTTTTGGCTCAAAACACCGCCTACGGGAGGATGTGCCGGCTGTGCATTTCTATTGCAGCTCAACAGACTGACTAATGATATGAAGACTAATTTTCTCATAAACTTTTGCGAAAATACACATTTCGTGAATCAATTACAAAACTTATATGAGATTTCCAGGAACAATTTAAGGAACATAAAATACGATATTTTACCGTAACAAAAAATTGCTTCCAACTACAGGTTTTTAAGATGACTAAGAAAAACTTTATGCAAGGCTCTTTCATGTTAAAAAATACTGGATTTTCCATATTAATTTTTCATCCCCTATGGCAGGTCAATAAAAAAAGCCGGAAATATTCCGGCTTCTATATATTTTATATTCAGTTTAGATTAAACTGTTTCTAAAGCGTGGTCAACCACAACTCTCCATCCGAATGGATCTTCAGAAAGATTGTTCTGTAAGTCTACCAAATCTTTCTTAAGAGTAGCTGCAAAACTATCCTCATCAGATAATCTTGGAAGCTCCAGTTTTTCTCCCTGGTATCCTAAGGCCTGGAACACCGTAGTTACTACAGCAGTTCCTACTCCCCATACTTCTTTTAAAGTACCGTTTTTCTGAGCTTCAACTACCGTTTTTACCGGAATTGGTTCTACTTTCACTTCAATACCTCTTTTCTTAGCCAATTGAAGGAAACTGTCTCTTGTAACTCCGTCAAGAATCTTCTCTGAAGTTGGAGGTGTATAAATAGTATCGTTAATTCTTACAAATACATTCATAGTACCACTCTCTTCAAAATATTCATGGGTAGCATCATCCGTCCAGATAATTTGCTCATATCCTTCTTCGATAGCCAACTGAGTTGGGTAAAAAGAAGCGGCATAGTTTCCTGCAGCTTTAGCAGAACCTACCCCTCCATTTGCTGCTCTTGAATAGTGATCAGAGATTTTTACAGAAACAGGCTCTGAATAATAGCTCTTCGCAGGGGTTGCAACAATAGCGAACATATATTTGTTAGAAACTCTTGCTTTCAAAGCTTCTTCAGTAGCAAAAATCAATGGTCTGATATATAAAGACATTCCTTCTCCTTGTGGAATCCACTCTCTGTCGATATCTACCAACGCTTTCAATCCGTCTAAAAACATTTCTTCAGTCACTTCAGGCATCGCAAGACGCTTCGCTGACTTATTGATACGTTCAAAATTCTTTTCAGGCCTGAAAAGGAAAACCTGCCCATCTTTGTCTTTATAAGCTTTCATACCTTCAAAACAAGCTTGCCCATAGTTTACTCCCATCATAGCAGGTGTAAATGGTATCGGACCGTAAGGAACTAATTTCACATCACCCCATTTTCCATCTTCATACTCACAGATGATCATATGATCAATGAAAGTACCACCAAATGAAAAATTATTTGGGTCAAATGTAGAAATTCTAGAGTTTTCAGTTTTTTGAATTATCATTTTTAAAATTTTTTACGATGTTCTACAAATTTAATATAATTTTCTAAATATAAAAATTTTAGAGTAAATTTGACAAAAAAATAGCTTGAAAAGAGAAATAAAGACCACAAACGACGGGAGTAAAACATTGTTTATCAATGATTTAAATGAAAACTACCATTCTCATCATGGCGCATTGCAAGAAGCAGAACATGTGTTTATCAAAAATGGACTAAATTTAGTTAATGATTACGAAATTAATATTTTAGAACTCGGTTTTGGAACAGGTTTGAATGTTTTGGTTACAATTAATGAATATTTAAAAACTGACAAAAATCATGTCATTAATTATTTTTCGCTCGAAAAATACCCCGTAAATGAATCCGAAGTTAACGATTTGGCATATTTTGAGCTTTTTGATAACCCTGAATTCAAAAATATTTATCAGAAAATTCATCTAGCAGATTGGGAAAAGCCAGTTGAAATCATTAGTGGTTTCAACTTAAAAAAGATAGAATGTGACTTTTTTGACCTGAAGGATATAGAATTGCCCAACATTAACCTAGTCTACTTCGACTGTTTCGGAGCAAGGGTGCAGCCTGATCTTTGGGAAAAACCATTATTTGAAATGGTTTCTGACAAAATGGCCATTAATGGATTATTAACAACCTACTCTTCTAAAGGAAGTGTAAGAAGAATTCTTCAGGAACTGAACTTTAAGGTAGAGAAAAAACAGGGTCCCCCGGGAAAAAGAGAGATGATTAACGCACTCAAGCTTTAATGGGTATAAAAAGGTGGATTTACCTCCATTCCTTTTTCCTATTTTCGCCCTACTGCTTCATGAAAATTCCTTACCTTAGCTTTACAAAATATTATACCTATTATATATGATAGACAAGATCAACATTAGAGTGTATGGTTGTGCAGTGAAAGACAAAAAAGTTTTAACCTTATTTGAAGAATATGCAGGAGAAGCTTTAGTTAAATTCCCCGGAGGAGGATTGGAATATGGAGAAGGAGTCCTGGAATGTCTGCACCGTGAATTCGATGAAGAGCTCAATGTAAAAATAGATATTAAAGAGCATTTCTTTACTCAAGAAAATTTTTTGGTTTCCCGCTTCAGAGAAAACGAACAGCTCCTTACCATATATTATATTGTCCATATCACCAATGAAGAAGATTTCCTGATTATGGATCCCTGCATTGAGAAAACAGAATGGATGGCTATCGACAGACCCGACAATCCGTTTCCTCTTCCCATAGATAAAATTGTATTCGATAAATTAAAAGAAAAATTCCTGTAAGAAACTTACAGGAATTTTATATTATTATTTTTTCACTTTAAACTGATTGGCTCCCGGATAAGGTTTTAAATAACCGGAATTCCAGTTGGACTGAAGCAATGACTCTATAAATTCATCACTTCTGTTTCTGTGAGGATCATATTGTTCTTTCAAATCAATATCAGCCATCTTTCCTTTTACATTCCACCAAAAGGCGCTCCATCCTCCTCTAAGCTCTTTTATAATTTCATAAACATTTTTGCCTGTAGCTCTGTTCATCAATTTGGCAAAAACCTGCCCTTCAGTTGTCGTAAGATCTCTTAACTGTTTTTCATATTGGTCAGCAAGCATGTTCTGTCTTTCTCTTATAAATTTTCTTTTAGCCTTGCTGTCCATATCATTCATATCCGCCTGCATATCCCTATACTGTTGCAAAGCTGTCACAAATAACGGATATACTCTGTATAGCTTTTTATTTAGGAAATAATAGTAATTTTTATCCAGCTGATTGTTGAATCGGGGTTTGTTTACTAAAACAAGCTCATCCATCACCACTACAGGTTCTCCGTTAATCTCATAGATTTTAACCTTTTGCTGCTCGTCGTAATAATACTTATTACCGAATTCATCCACTTTCAGAGATTCAGCAGGGTATTGGTTAAGGGGTTTTGCCACAATAGAATCCTTCTGACCAAAAACACTGACTCCAAAAAAGAAAATAAAAAGGCAGATAATCTTCCTAAAATTCATTATTTTTACACTTATAAGAATAAAAATTAAACGCAAAAATCATTCCTTTTTATGAAATTTGAAAAGAAATCTTTAAAATTTTTAGAAAAATATTTAAACACTTCATCGCCAACAGGTTACGAACACAAGGGACAAGAGGTCTGGATGGACTATATCAGACCGTATGTAGATAAAATTGAAGTAGATCATTATGGGACCTGTTACGGCATCATTAATCCCGAAGCTGAATTTAAAGTAGTGATTGAAGCCCATGCCGATGAAATCTCCTGGTACGTAAACTATATTACTGATGACGGATTGATTTATGTCATCCGAAACGGAGGATCGGATCAGACCATCGCTCCTTCAAAAGTAGTACATATCCACGGAGAAAACGGAATTGTAAAAGGAGTATTCGGATGGCCGGCTATTCATACCAGAACCAACCAGAATGAACCTACTCCAAAAATTGAAAACATTTTCATCGATTGCGGAGCCACTTCCAAAAAAGAAGTGGAGGAAATGGGAATTTATGTAGGCTGTATGATCACTTACCCGGATGAGTTCTTTGAAATGAATGACAGATACTTTGTATGCAGAGCTTTGGATAACAGAATCGGAGGCTTTATGATTGCTGAAGTGGCAAGGCTTTTAAAAGAGAATAAAAAAACAATTCCTTTTGGGCTGTATATCACGAATTCTGTTCAGGAAGAAGTAGGCCTTTATGGAGCTGACATGATCGCAGATACGATTAAGCCTAATATTGCGATAGTAACCGACGTTACCCATGATACAACCACTCCTATGATCGAAAAGAAAAAAGAAGGGGATCAGAAATGCGGAGACGGACCAGTGGTATTCTTTGCACCAAGCGTTCACCATACGATCAGAGAATTGATTATTGATACCGCAAAAACAAAGAAAATACCTTTCCAGAGAGCAGCGGCAAGCCGGGCAACCGGAACGGATACAGATGCTTTCGCCCACTCCAACGGAGGGGTACCAAGTGCTTTAATTTCCCTACCTTTGCGTTATATGCATACAACGGTGGAAATGGTATCTAAGGAAGATGTGGCTAATGTGATCAAACTGATCTATGAAACCATTCTGAAGATTAAACCGGAAATGAAACTGAAGTATCATTAAAGATATTAGATAGCAGATATCAGGCCCTAGACTATTACACCAGAATTCTACGTCTGATATCTGATGTCTAACATCTGAAATCTAATATTAAGTAAAAAGTAAAAATGAAAACGAAGCTTATTGCTCCTTCCCTTTTATCTGCAGACTTTGGGAATCTGCAAAGAGACATTGAAATGCTGAATGCCTCTCAGGCTGACTGGTTCCATATTGATGTCATGGATGGCAGATTTGTACCTAATATTTCATTCGGTTTTCCGGTAATGAAAACGGTTCAGCAGCATGCCAAAAAATTCGTGGATGTGCATTTAATGATTGTAGAGCCCGAAAAATATGTTGATGAATTTATCAACCACGGTGCTGATCTTGTTTCTGTACATTATGAAGCGTGTACCCACCTTCACAGAACAATTCATCATATCCAAAGCAAAGGTGCGAAAGCTGGGGTTGTTTTAAACCCTTCCACTCCTGTTTTAATGCTTGAAGATATTATTGCGGATGTAGATCTTGTTTTATTGATGAGTGTAAACCCTGGATTTGGAGGGCAAAAATTCATTGAAAACACGTATAAAAAGATTGCAGAAACAAAAGATCTTATTTTAAGCAATAACTCTACTGCACTTATTGAAATAGACGGTGGTGTCAACCTTGATAATGCCTCTAAGCTTTTTGAAGCAGGAGCTGATGTATTGGTGGCCGGAAATGCGGTATTCTCTGCAGAAAGCCCGGAAAGAACCATCGAGCTTCTTAAAATTTAAATTGTATTTTTAAATATACAGAAAAAGGCAGTTCGTAGGGACTGCCTTTCCTCATTTTGGAACTTTGAGTAGATGTGGTTATTAGCTATTTTGAGTTTTTATCTTTATTTCTTCCTGATAACAACACAAATTTCTCAATAAAGATCCACACATCCATCAGTAGAAATACTGAATTTAAAAGTAAGCACTTCTACGTAATCACTATTATTTCTTTATATTTCCTTGTTCCAAATGCAGGCGCAGACTACCAAAGCAATACTGATAACCGAGAAAACCGTTCTTATGTTATTTAAGAGATTCCACCTCTTCTCAAATCCTTCGCGCATTTGTTGAATCGCATCGGTGGTAGCTCCTGAAATATCAAATTTATCAAGTATATCATTCATCGGAACATTTCCTGCTACCGTAACCCCGAAAACACCAATCAGATAAGCTAATGTTGCCAGCAAAAGAAAAATAAAAGCAGGCTGTCCACGAAATACAAATGCAGCTACCGGAAGAAGAACTGCAGTTCCCATAAAACTTATAAAAAATACAGGATTAAGAATTTCCCGGTTAATGCTCTGCATTGCTTTCAGATATTCTCCATCAGATAACTTTCCCAATCCCAATACTACAGAACAGGAATAAGCATAAAAGAGCCCGGCAATCAAAGCCGTAAGTACAGCAGTAAAAATTAATAGTAGGGTTGCCATTTTCATATATTTTGATTTGTGGTTAGTAGTCGGTATATTTTAATAGGGATTCCATTTTTTAATAATGTTCTGGGCAGTCAGAATCATTTCAGGATCCCAATTTTCTGTTTTAAAATAATGAAAATTCTGATTTTTAATCAATGTTGGGTCAATATGATCAAATAACAGTTTTGTAAGCAGGATCTGTTCCTCATATAAAATGGAATCTTCCACAGGTCCTGGAAGGAGCATTTCTCTTTTCATCCACTTTTCTTTTTTCCTCTTCATTCCATCTGAATCATTAAGAATGCTTTTAACCCTCATAAAATCATTAAAAAAACGCTGCTTCTCCTCTTCTGTATGAATGGTATACCCCAGCCTTTCAATGATCACATACTCAAGGTTATGGCATTGTGACAACACTGAGGGAAGTACACTAAAGATCTCTTCCGGGATTACATCATCATGCGTATCTCTACGGATCATTTTTTTACCATAAACACTATCCTGCCAGCTTCCTCCCGAAAGATGAATCTCTTTAACTTTCTCCAAAGGATACAAACTAACAATTTCCTGTATGCTCACATCAAAGTTACAAGACTGACAATATATATTATGAAGATCAAGGATTAAAAAACCATCGATATCATCCACCAGCTTATCCAAAAAAACACCTTGCTCTCTGACGTCATCAACGGAAAAGGAAAATGCCAGATTTTCTACTCCAATAGGAATTGGTACAGCATCCTGTAGTCTGTAAAGCCTGTCTTTTCCAATCTCAAGAGTTTTCGCATGCAACGAAAGGGGCAATGGTACACCCCGATGATAGTTTTCGGTATTCATAAAACCGAAATGTTCTGTAATATGATTATAATTTCTCTTTTGAACTTCATGCTTCAACTTTTGAAGCCACATTTCCTGTCGCTCCGTCCATCTTGCATCAAATAAGGAATAATAAACGCCATGCCCAAGCAAACGCCCATTTCCTGCATAAAAATTCAAAAGATCTTTAAGCCATGACGGCTCTTCCGCCGCAAAGAAGGTATCAAATGACCACTCTACTACATCCACAGCGTTGTCCTGTAATAAAGGCAAAATAGCAGAAACAAAATCCGCCTCTGCCATCATGGATAATCCTAATAGTGGTTTTCCCATATCCTATCCCATTCCACAGGCAGGACAGCCATGAGGTAAACGCACCACTGTATCTTTCTTCGCAATAACTTTCGGAGTTCCCGGTTTTGGTTTTTCCGGCGTTTCTTTAATTACCGCTTTTTTAACTTTCTTTACGGGCTTCTTAGTGTTCGTAGCAGGCTTGGTAGTTTGTGCAGACACTCCTACTGCTAATAAACTGGCCATTAATAGGGTTGGAATTTTCATTTCTTTTCTTTTTAAGGAAGTTTACAATAAGTGTTCCATTTATTTTGCCTTAAAAATACAATAATTTATCATTGAATATTTTAGTTTTTTCACGTAGTATTTCTCTTATTAAACGAATATTTGAAACGGATATTTGAAAAATAGGTATTCTTTATTTATATTTATCATTAAAAATAAAAAATGAGAAACAGGCTTATAAAAGCTGTTTTCCTTGGATTGGCAATATCGGCACACAGCATCAATGCACAAGTACAGTCCGTTGACAACAATAAGAAAATGGAATGGTTCAGGAACGCTAAACTGGGGATTTTCATTCACTGGGGAATTTATTCGGTTAACGGAATTTCTGAATCATGGTCCTTCTTCAATAATTATATCAATTATGAGAATTATATGAAGCAACTGAATGGGTTTTCAGCTTCAAAATACCAGCCGGAACAATGGGTTGGACTTATCAAAGAATCAGGAGCAAAATATGCGGTTATCACCACAAAACATCATGATGGCATAGCACTTTGGAACTCTAATGCTGAAAAAGCGATCACTATTCCGGGTAATGCTTCAGCCCAAAAAGATGTTTTAAGCCCTTTTGTTACCAGTCTTAAAAATTCAGGATTAAAAACAGGCCTTTATTTTTCGCTTCCGGACTGGAGCCATCCGTACTATGACATCAATACCCGGACTAAAAAGCGGTATGATTTAAAAAATGATCCCAAGCGCTGGCAGCAATTCACCAATTACTACCAGACCCAACTTACTGAACTTTCCTCAAAGTACAAACCTGATCTTTTATGGTTTGACGGAGACTGGGAACATACCTCTGAAGAATGGAAAGCTACGCAGACACTTGGAATTCTGAAGCAATACAATCCGGATATCATTATCAACTCAAGGCTTAATCATCATGGTGATTATGACACTCCGGAACAGGGAATTCCCGTTATTGCTCCGCAAAACCCTTATTGGGAACTCTGCTATACGATGAACGATTCGTGGGGATATCAACCCTATGATCAAAACTATAAAACTCCTAATATGATTGTCCGTACCCTGGCAGATGTTATCAGCATGGGAGGTAATCTATTGCTTGATATAGGACCTAAAGCTGATGGAACGATTCCCGAAAAACAGGTGGAAATCTTAAAAAATCTTGGAAGATGGGTCTCTAAAAATGAAAAGGCTGTTTATGAAACACAACGGGGAATTCCTTTTGAAAATTATAAAGGAAAGTCTTCCCTGTCTGATTCTAAAAAGTCTGTATTCCTCTATCTGGAAGAGGCTAAAAACATAACCAAAATATATGGCTTGGCCACAAAGCCAACCTCCGCAAAAATCATAGGAGACAGCAAGGCTGTAGTAGACCTGAGCTATAATGACAAAAATACAGTAAGCCTTCACTTTTCAAATGTGAAATTCGATAAAGATGTTAGTGTTGTAGAGCTATCTTTCGATACCCCTCCTGTATTTCTCAAGGATTTTAAGAAAGAAAAGCAACCCCTTTCCAAGCTTATGGATCAAAAAAACACCCGATCGGCCATTTATGATATTGCTGACGCCCTCCATGATGGAGATGATCTGTTCACCAATTCCGGATTAACCGGTGACGGGCTTGATATGCATCTTGGTAAAAACGCTCATACAAATCCTGAAACACTTCAATGGATCAGTAAGCATGCTGAAGCTCTTTTTGGCACTGAAAAAGGGTTGCCAGAAGGTCATTATCCGGGTATGAGCAGCCTGTCTAAGGATAAACAGACTATTTATCTTTTTGTGGAAGGCGAGCCAACCGGTCCTATTGCTTTAAAAGGAATAAAAAACAACATTGCCAGAATCAGAATTGTTGGAGAAGGTACTTTACTTGATCACAGCATTTACAATAAGCTATATTGGAGCGACAGACCAGGTATTATATACGTAGAAATTCCGAAGGAAAGACTCGATAAAAATATGACCGTCATTGCCGTTTTGCTTGACAAGCCCATCGAGCTCTACAGAGAAAAGATTGGAGCCATTGAAAATAATCTTTAATCTTAATTTCAGAATAGATGTAAAAAACAAAATCCGGAGAAATTCTCCGGATTTTTTATTTTGTAAGGTAGTTTCCTAGAAAATCTCTCTTCCTGAAAAATGGAATTGAGCTTCAATAAGAGCGTTCTCGTCAGAATCTGATCCGTGAACAGCGTTTTCACCAATGCTTCTTGCAAACATTTTTCTGATTGTACCTTCTGCAGCTTCTGCTGGGTTTGTAGCACCAATCAATGTTCTGAAGTCTTCAACTGCGTTGTCTTTTTCTAAAACAGCAGCTACGATAGGACCTGAACTCATGAATTCTACCAATTCTCCATAAAATGGTCTTTCAGCATGTACTTCGTAGAATTTTTTAGCATCAGCTACTGTAAGCTGAGTTAATTTTAAAGCTTTGATTTTAAAACCTCCTTCTGCAATCTTACCTAATATAGCACCGATATGTCCGTCAGCAACTGCATCAGGCTTAATCATAGTGAATGTAATGTTAGACATAAATGTATATTTTTTTAATGCCGCAAAATTACAAAAAATATCTTTGATTTTTATTTTAATTTTTTTTTAACATAAAAATAACTTTTATTAAGAAATCGTGAACTAAACTTTGGCACAGTAATTGTTTATTCTATTGCGATTCTCATGTTTAATTTGAGTTTTCATGGTTATTAGTTTTTACCCAGCTTCGGCTGGGTTTTTTATTTGCAAAAAATCAACACTTTCATTGCTGATTTCGTAAAATTAAAAACCATATAAAATCATATTTATACGTTATTGCTTCTATTTCAATCAATGAAATAATGATTTTTTTTGATTTTTTTTTGAGGGCCTTATTGGGAGGACCCATATCGATCAAAAATATGACATTACGCCCTATATTTTGAATGTCAAAAAGTAGAGTTATTGTAAAAATAGTTTTTTTAAGGGCAGAAAAAATCAGTCGGAATATTTTCCTGGGAAAAATTTTAATTAAAAATAAACCCCCGAAATGTATAGGCTATTTTTTTAATATGATTTCCTAGCCTGTTTTCTATGTTTGACATAAATTATTTCCGGGTCAATTTATACTGATCCGATATTTTAATGGGAAAGGAGAAACAAGTGATTATTTTTGAGAAGCTTCTTCTGCTTCATCCATAAGCTTAATGTAGGTAGCATAACGGGAATGTTGAATCTCTCCGGTCTCCAGAGCGTCTAAAACCGCACATTTTGGCTCATTAATATGAAGACAGTTATGGAATTTACATTCTTCTCTTTTCTTGAAAATTTCAGGAAAATAATGCTGAACTTCTTCCTTTTCGATATCAATCATAGCAAACTCACGTACCCCAGGTGTATCGATCACATTACCTCCGAAATCCCAAAAGTGCATCTGGGCAAAGGTTGTTGTATGTTTTCCTTTTAGGTGGGTATCTGAAATTTCAGAAGTTTTTAAATTAAGTCCAGGCTGTAGCGCATTTACCAGAGTAGATTTCCCACATCCTGAATGACCGAAGAATACTGAAGTTTTATCATGAAGGAGTTCCTGAAGCTGATCCAGGTTCAAACGGGAGTAAGAAGAAATTTCTAATGTCTCATACCCTATCTCCTGATAAAGGAATTCAATATCTTTTACAATTTCAATTTCCTCCTCATGCAGGACATCAATTTTATTGAATAAGAGTAAAGGAGTGATATTGTAAGCTTCGCAACATGCTAAAAAACGATCCAGGAAGCCAAGTGATGTTTCTGGGTGTTTCAAGGTAAAAATAAAACATGCCGTATCAATATTGGAAGCAATGATATGCGCTTCTTTTGAAAGGTTTACTGATTTTCTGATCAGGTAATTTCTGCGGGGTTCTATCTTAGTAATCCACGCTATATCATCCTGCTCTAATTGAAATTCAACAAAATCTCCTACTGCAAGCGGATTGGTAAGCCTTGTTTTTATTAATTTGAACTTCCCCCGGATTCTGGCCTCGAAAATTTTATTTGTTTCCAGTTCCAAAACCTGGTACCAACTTCCTGTAGATTTAATGATTTTTCCTTTCATAGATAATACTAGGTGCAAATATAAGAAATTAAGAGATAGAAAGTAGGGCTTAGGGTTTAGGAAATAGGTTAAAACCAATGTTTCAGTCGCTACTCCCTAAGCTCTAAGCCCTTTATTTAGTATTGTCAGAATTCAATTCATAGAGTTTCTGAGCTTTTCAGTTCAAATCCTCCTGTCTTAAGTCCTTTCATTTTATGCTCTATCAATCATGATATTATTCTGCACCTCAATAGATTCTTCATGGATTGCCTTGAATACCTTTTCGATAAACTCGTTAGACATTCCTGTTTCTTTAGCTTTTTGATTAGCATATTCAGTAATTACTTTCCAACGCTCAGGCTGGAAGATCGCAATATCATTTTCCTTTTTAAGTTTTCCAATTTTTTCTGAGATCTTCATTCTTTGAGAAAGAAGTTCTATTAACTGGAAGTCAAGATCAGAAATTAGAGTTCTGTGTCTTCCCATTTCACCTTCAAATCCTGCCAGGTTTGAGCTTCTTACTTTTAAGTTTCCGATAAGTTCTGCCAGTACTTCAGGGGTAATCTGCTGAGCTGCATCACTCCATGCTTCATCAGGATTACAGTGGCTCTCAATAATAGCTCCCTGGTATCCTACGTTAAGCGCTTCCTGCGTGATATCAGCTAATCCTGTTCTGTTTCCACAGATATGAGAAGGGTCAATCAGCATTGGAATGTCCGGGAACTGACTTTTGAAATCCAAAGCAATCTGCCAATTTGGGTTATTCCTGTATTTTGTTTTCTGGTAAGTGGAAAATCCTCTGTGAATTACTCCAAGATTTTTAATATCCTGACCTAAAAGTCTTTCTAATGCCCCAATCCATAAAGCTAAATCAGGATTCACTGGATTTTTAACGAATACAGGCTTGTCTGTACCCCTTAAAGCCATAGCAATTTCCTGCACCGTAAAAGGGTTTACCGTAGAACGCGCCCCAATCCAAAGAACATCTACATCTGCTTCCAAAGCGGCAAACACGTGATGTGCATTCGCAACTTCCGTAGCAGTTTTAAAACCGTATTCTTCTTTTACTTTTTTTAACCAGTTTAAACCAATTACTCCTACTCCTTCAAAACCATTAGGTTTGGTACGAGGTTTCCAGATTCCTGCACGGAAAACAGATACCTGAGCATTTGATTCTTTAATTCTTTTAGCCGTTTCAAGCATTTGAGCTTCACTTTCTGCACTACACGGTCCTGCGATCATTAGAGGTTGCGTAAGCCCGCTAATCCACTCGCTTTTTAAATCTTTTAGGTTCATATTCTAAATTTATTGTTGTTATTTATTCTAAAGTTCACAGCACGGCCCCTTTCATTATAAAATTACTTTATAATTCTTTTCAAAAAATGCCGTTCAAAATTTTTTAAAGGAATCAGGAGAATAAAAGGGCTTCACTCCTCCTGTATTTTTTGGAAAGAAATTCAGTTAGTAGTACCAGTAAAATCGGTAATAGGTTCTGAAATTTCTATAATAAGAAGCAGAAAAGCTAAAATAACCGCTAAAATAATTAGCGGGTGTAAAATAAGACAGATATGTTGTAAATAAATTTTCCATTTTTGTTCTGGAAATGTCTTGTTTTAGCGTTTCTTGTTACTATTTGCTTTTGTCAAAAAATGATTTTTCACAAAATGATTTTACAAATATATAAAAATTATGTCAAATCAAACTTCATTAAATCATCAAGATCTTTTAAAAGTGGATTTTTTTCTATAAATTTTTCAAATATTTTTCTTTTCGTGACTACCTCAATCTTCAGATTTTCAACGTCCCGCTGGTATTCTACGACGATGGCATGATTGTGAACTTTGCTTCTGAAATGGTTGAAAAATTCTCCGCTTATTTTATCAAATTCTACTTTAGCAGAATCTGAAGGGTATAAAACTTTGATTTTATTCTCTTCTTCCTTTACCAGTTTAAAGGTTTTTACCGCATTAAAGATAAAACCGTCTTTTCTTTGCAGCTGCTTGAGCATAAGAATCCATTCTGCCTGCAGATCTGTCTCCGTAAAATGGTTTTGCGGGAGTTTTTCAGTTTTCACCATTACGGTTTCTTCTACCACTTCTTTCTCCTCTTTATTCAGAAAAGAATTGATACTGAAGCCCGAAGAACCTCCTGGTCTCGATAAAGGTTTATTGGTTTTCTGAATAACAGTTTCCTGAACTGTATCAGCTTGTGGAGTTGTGGGTTGTGCAGGTAATTCTTTTTTCTCCGGAGCCTTTGCAGGTAATTTCACTTCCTGCTTCTCACTGAGAAATGGCGCCAGTATTAAGAACTTTTTTTTTTAGTATCACCTAAATTAGCTGTCAGAGAAGCCAGCTGCATTAATGCAATTTCAACCGTAAGTCTTGGGTTTTTAGAATTTTTATAATTGATATCTGCGTGATTACAAATCTCAACAGCATCAATCAATTGCTGGGCATTCCATTTCTGACTCTGTTCTACAAACTTGACCTTCGTCTTCTCTCCCACTTCAATAAGTTCTAAAGTGGCCGTATTCTGGGCCATCATAAGATCTCTGAAATGATTTCCTAAGCCCGCAATAAAAATGTGAGGATCAAATCCTTTCTTTACAATTTCATTAAATGCGAACAGGACTTCCGGAATTTTATTCTCTTTGGCCAGGTCTACTATATTAAGGTACTGGTCATAATCTAAGATATTGAGAACTTCAGCAGCCTTAGCCAGCGTAATATTCTTCTGGGAAAATGTGGAGAGCCTGTCAAAAATAGATAATGCATCTCTTAAAGCACCGTCAGCCTTCTGGGCAATCATATAAAGAGCATCATCCTCATACTGGATATTTTCTTTTTGAGCAATACCCCTTAGATGATTCTGAATATCTTCAATAACAATTCTCTTGAAGTCATAAATCTGACATCGCGATAAAATGGTAGGAATTATTTTGTGCTTTTCAGTAGTCGCCAAAATAAAAATAGCATGTGCCGGCGGTTCTTCAAGTGTTTTCAGGAAAGCATTGAAAGCAGCAGAGGACAACATGTGTACCTCGTCGATGATATACACTTTATACTTTCCTACTTGAGGGGCAAAACGTACCTGATCAATAAGTTCTCTGATATCATCTACAGAGTTATTGGATGCTGCATCCAATTCATAGATGTTATAAGCAAAGCCATCTTCTGAGACTGAGCCGTCTTTTTCATTGATCTTTCTCGCCAGAATTCTGGCACAAGTAGTTTTACCCACACCACGAGGTCCACAAAAAAGCAAAGCCTGAGCCAACTGGCTCTCTTCAATTGCGTGTTCTAAAGTATCCGTAATATGAGATTGCCCAACAACTGTATCAAACTCTTGGGGGCGATATTTTCTTGCAGATACTATAAAATTTTCCATTGGTCAAAAATAAGGAATATAGTTTTAATTTGAAAATTAAAAGTTTTCAAATTGTCTACAAAATTTTATTTCTGGTCAAATCGGAAAACTTTTAATCATCATTTTTTGGTTTGGTAAAAATGATCTATAATCTCAACGATCACTTTTTCAACTTCTCCTCTTCCTTCTTCAGTTCTCATATCAATACCGCAGAATTCGGTTCCGTTATAGGCCGGGAACAGGTTTAGATAATAAACACCTGCCACTACCAAAGCCAGCATCGCTCTTATACTCGTCGCATTTTCTCCGAAATAAGGGTCCGTTACATTTTCAAATAAATTGGCTCCTACTTCTTCTCTTTGCTTTAAGATGTTTTTAAGGATAGGTTTACTTTCGGAAAGTTCCCAAAGAATAATTTTTTGCAACTCCTTATTTTTCTTCAAGCTCTCAAACTGCGTTAGGATTCCCTGAGTTAAAGCTTCTTTACCTTTTCCAATCTGTACTTCTTCTTCTATATTCGGGCTGAACTTACTCCAATAATCCTGAGATTTAATATACTCGTCGATAAGCTTATCAGTACTTCCAAAGTACTCATAGATCAGCTTTTTATCAAATCCGGCTACGGCTGCAATTTTACTTACTTTCAGACCTGAATAGCCTTTTACTCTCAAAATTTTCCCAACTGCTGCAAGCAGTTTTTGTTTTGTTTTTTCTTTGTCCCTAATGGGGCCTTGCACTACTTTTCTAGGCATAATTTATTATTTTTTTGCAATATGCAATTTTTTATTAATATCATCAAAAACATTCAATGTTTTGTCAAGATGCTCTTTTTCGTGTCTCGCCGTTACAGTCATTCTGATACGGGCATCTTTTCTGGCTACAGCAGGGTACATAATAGGGTTTGTATAAACACCTTCTTCAAGCAATATTCTTCCGATATCCCACATTTTGCTCTGATCCCCTATTTTCACCGGAATAATCGCTGAGCAAGTAATTCCCGTATCCAACCCTAGATCATTAAGCCCATTTTTGAAATAATTAATGTTATCCCAGAGTTTATCTTTCCAGAATGGTTCTTCATCAACTAAATCAATTGCTTTTAAAATTCCGAAGGAAGAAGGGGGTGCTGTTACTGAGAAAATATGCTGACGAGACTGGAACTTAAGGAATGATGCTATTTTTTTGTTCGCAATAACATATCCTCCCAAGTTACCAAATGTCTTACTTGATGTTCCTGTTATAAAATCTACTTTATCCAATAAACCATCATCTTCAAGGGCTCCCCTTCCGGTTTTTCCCATCACTCCGACACCATGGGCGTCATCTACCATGAGATAGGCATTGTATTTTTTTACAAGAGCATGTATTTCTTTAGCACGTGAAGTATCTCCTTCTTGAGAGTATACTCCATCTACTATAACAAGTTTTGTACGGTACGTATTTTCAGATATCTTCAAAATATGTTCCAAAGCTTCCAAATTGTTATGGGGAAATGTTTTTTTATTTGTAAAAACACATCCTTCATGCACACTAGCATGTACCCCCATATCTAAAATAGCAAGATCTTCCTTCTGCATTAAAATCTGCAAAGTAGCACTATTAGCTGCATAGCCGGTAGTGAACAATATCACTTCTTCTTCCTTTCTTCCAAAAAAGCCGGCAATTTTTTTTTCTATAGCATTATGATAATCAAAATATCCACCGATAAGAGGTGATGCTCCTGTTCCGGTTCCATATTTTTCAATCCCTTCAATAGCAGCCTGTTTTACTTTTGGATGCTGTGTAAATCCTAAATAATCACTGGAAACGAAACTTACATATTCCTTATTTTGGTTTGCAATATCAATATTTAAGGTTGCATTCGTTCCTGAAGTGTTTTTCAGTCTGTAGTTCATATGTCCTCTAGATTTCATATGATCCAAGAATTCATAAAAATATTCGGCTCTTTGAGCAATATCATAATCCGGAATATTTTCAAAATCTTTAAAAGTTGCCGTTGTAAAATCAATACTCATCCTTAATGTTGTTTGTGTGTGTGTGTTTGTGTGTGTGATTTAAGAAACAAATATATGACTATTATAAGAGTCCTCACCTTCTGTAAGACATTAAAATATTATTAAGATACAGCCGTTTGGTCTTATTTTCACAGAAACAAGATTTCTTCTGTTTCCATGGCTCTTAGTATATTCTGTTCTAATTAATTCAATCAATTTTTCTAACCTAAATTTACTAAAAAAAAGAAAATGATAAAGTAATATCAATAAATAAATAACAAAAAAGATAGTTGTTAATTGCAACTATCTCATTTATACAACATTATTTTTTTGTGTACTCTTTTGAATGCTTATTAAATGGTGATTTATTATATAATTCTAATATAATTAACTCACTTTATAGAGAAGTCAAAACACGTAAACACCTATAAAAAGGGTTCTATATAAAAATAAATTATTATTTTTTATTAAATTCTCTAAAATTACCCGGTGTTTCACCAGTCTTCTTTTTAAAAAATTTAGAAAAATTGGACGGATCATAGGTAAAAATACGGGCAATCTCTGCAACAGACTTCCCAGAATTAGCCAGCATAAGCTTGGCTTCCATGATAATTTTTTCGTCATAAAAATAGCATGGGTGTTTTCCGGTTTCTTTTTTTAGGGTATCTGTAAGGTGCGTGTGTGAAATGGCAAGTTTTCCTGCAATTTCATTCAGTTCCATAAACTCAGGAACATTCCCGGCAATTACATCCCGGACATGTTTATCTATAAAGTCAAAATACTGACTTGTAATTTCTTCGCTTCTTTTCATCATTTGTTATTCTTAAATTAATTCAGATTATAAATTTAAAAATAAGAATTAAAACAATATGGTGAACTTTTCGGATTTTAAGAATATATAGTTAGTAAAAACTGTCTTTAAAGGCCTGGGTAGAATTATTCACTTTCAGCTTTTCAAGGATATTCTGGCGGTGTCTGCTCACCGTATTTACGCTGATAAAAAGCAAATCTGCAATTTGTTTACTGCTATATCCTTCTCCTACAAATTTTAAAACTTCCAGTTCTCTGTGGGTCAGTATACTTTTATAATCCAGTTTATCTTTAACAATAATTTCCCCTTTCACAGTATTAACAATCATAAATTCAGGCATTAAAGACTGTTTCAAAGCAATATTATAAAGACAAAGTGCAAATCTTAACTTCCCATTATCCGGTGAATATATATAAAACATACGATGTTTTACGGCCTTGTATTCTTCGTTTTTATCTTTCATCCTGATGTTTGACAAAACAGCATAGTCCGAACGAAATTCAGGTTCTATTGAATCTAATAAATTAAAAAAACGGAGCTCATGGATATATTTTTTAAGCCTGTCATCAGGATGTATCTTCTTCAGCATCTCTTCTTCCCAAATGGAATCAATTTCTACAGAACCCATATGAAAACTTATTCCCAGTTCTAAGGCCGTTTTTGATTTATAAATATAACTTTTATCAGCCTGCATGTCGCTTAGTACTCCTATTGCACCTTCTATCTGCGAATACATTTGTGCTCTTTGCTTATAGATCTCAATGTCCAGTAAACATTTCTTTGAGGTCTTGTCCAGCAGCTTATCACTTAATTGTTCCCGGATCTCCATATGGTTATTTTTCAGTATTGATATGATACTTCTTTAATTATACTTTTGCTAAAATAATAATTTACCCTTAGAACTTATTAAAAAAGAGAATGAAGAGATTGATATTAGGTTTCTGCGCACTATTTCTGACCCAAAAGATTTCGGCTCAGACCTTAGAAAAAATGACCTGGTTTAATGAACCCGAAAAATGGGAGATCAAAAACAACAGTATATCCATGTTTGTGACACCACAAAGTGATTACTGGAGGGTCTCACATTACGGATTTACAGTAGATGACGCTCCTTTTTACTATAATCTCTATGGAGGTGAATTTGAAGCCAAAGTAAAAATAACGGGTAATTACAAAGCTAGATTTGATCAGATGGGCCTTATGTTGCGGACAGATAAAGAGCATTACATCAAAGCCGGTGTAGAATTTGTAGACGGAAAATACAATCTGAGTACCGTTGTTACTCACGGTAAAAGTGACTGGAGTGTCATTACATTAGACAAAATTCCCTCAGCCATCTGGATAAAAGCTGTAAGAAGACTGGATGCTGTTGAGATATTTTACTCCTTTGATGACAAAAATTACAGCATGATGAGAAATGCCCCACTTCAGGACAACACACCTGTCATGGTAGGTTTGATGGCAGCCTGCCCCGATGGTGAAGGGTTTACAGCTACATTTGAAAATTTCAGGGTTAAGCATCTGCCGGATGAACGTAGACTGAAATGGCTTGAAAACAATAAATAACCGATTGAATTACACTTCAATATACAGTCAATTTTTGCCTCCCGCTTTTTTGGGGGGCTTTTTTTATTTAGAATTTCCCGGCTGTTATATTCAAGATTAAAAAGCTTATACGGCTTTCCTATCATAAAAAAGGATAAACAGAAAACTGTTTATCCTTTTTAGTTTTATGGATCAGAGAATTTTATCCTCCGAATTTTTCTGCGTAATCAGCTTGAGAAGCCTTGATTACTTTTCTTGCGTGTTCAGCACCATATACCTCCTGGATTCTGCATTTTGCAGGCTCATCCGGTAAGTTTTTATAGGTTAGGAAATAGTGCATCAATCTTTTAACTTCAGCTTCCGGTAATTCAGAAATATCTCTGAAATGTCCGAATGCGTGGTCGTTAATCATTACGGCAACAATTTTATCATCTGCTTCTCCTCCATCGATCATTTTGAAACCTCCAATTGGAATAGCTTCCATCAATAAACCTCCTGCATGGATATTATGAGAACTTAATACACAAATATCAAGTGGATCATGATCTCCCATTGTTACATCATCAGCTCCCGCTTCAATAGCAAGCTTCATTACCTCATTATGACAGTATGTTCTTGGTACAAAACCATACAAAGCCGGGATAATATTGGAAAACTTCTGTGGTCTGTCTACTTTTAAGTATCCTGTTTCTTTATCTACTTCATATTTAATTGTATCTGAAGGAACAATTTCCACAAATACATTAACAACATTCGGTGCATCCTCTCCTGCAGAAATTCCGTGCCATGGATGTGCTTTAAAATTTGGAATCATTATTTTATCTCTTATTTTTTAAGTTATTATTAAAATTTCTTTTCTCAAGTCTTCTATTGTCGCTGCAATATAGTCATTGTCCTCCATATAGTTCATGATAAAAATAGTCTTGAACTCATTCAGATCAGCATTTCCATTCAATCCTTCGTAAGTTTTATGAAGCAGCTCTATTACGGCATTTTTAGAATCTACGATATTCTTCCATGAATTTTTCGAAAGATACAGCTGCTGTGAAGAATTGTATTCAAACTCTTCATTAATCGTTTTCTCTGTAAGGAAAAGGAATTCGTGAACAGCCAGCTCTTTATCAAATTTCTGAATAAGATTGGAAGGTTTCAGCCTTTCAAGAAATAAAGTCATCCTTTCATAAGAATGTGCTTTATTTTCTGTATTCGACTTCACCGAAAGCAGCTTGATTTCTTGATTTTTAAGGGTAATATACGAATGTACAAACTGTCTGAGCAATACCAGGAAAGGAATCGCAATGATCAATGCAAATGCATACGGTAGATATTCTGAAAAATTAGCCATAATTTTAGGTGGCAAAATTACTAATATTTTCTGAAACTATAACTCAAATAAAGCAGGCCTTTGTGTAACTTCATGATAACACACGCTGTTTTCATCAAAAAAATGATAAACAAGACTTTTTCTGGTTCTGTTTTTATCCAAATGAGGCTCCCCGCCATGGAGAATATTAGCATGCCAGATTAGTAAATCTCCTTTTTTGGCTCTGAAAATTTCTTTTTTCAATCCCAGTTCTTTCACTTTATTCTCAAGGAATTCTTCATATGCTGTATAGCTCTTTTTACCTATTTTGAAAGCAGTTCCTTCATTATCATAATCAGAATTCAGGAAGTAAGGAAGCTTTTGACTTTTGGGGATATAATGCAGTGCTCCATTATTTTCATCTACATCTTCCAACGCAATCCATACCCCCAGAAGTCCTCCCAATGGATAAGTAGTCATATGAATACTGTCTGAATGGGTTTTCTGCTGGCTTCCATTGATGAAATTTATACTCTGGAAAAGCTTGGCTTTACCATTTAATAGTACGGATAAGAATTCTGTGAGGTCCTTATCATTTCCTATATTTTTAAGAATTTCCGAATGATGAATCGCAAACATCAGTTTCCCTCCATATCTAAACTTCAGAGTACCGTCATTAACCATGTTTTCAATCTCCTGATTGATTTTATCGGCAGTTTCCGGGCTTAGATAGTTTCTGATGATCATATATCCGTTATCATCATATTGAAGAGCACTTTCTTTAGCATCTTCTGATAATTTAGTAAAAAAAGGAGTGGCAGTAAGCTTATCTTTATCTGCTTTTCTTTCTGTATCAGGGAGATGGGCAAAATCTGAGCTGGAAATACTGGAAAAATAACTCTTCTTAATTCCGTATTTTTTATACAATGGGATATTATGCTTTAACTTACTCTTTTTAAATAAGTTATATAACATATATGATAATTTATAATTGCGAAGTTGCTGGAACATAATTGTTGGAATAAGTATGTTATAAAGTTAGGGAATAATACTTAATTAGAACCAATCTAAACAATGGTTTTTATCATATTACAAGAGTTTACCGCTTATTAAAAAATACCCAAATTTCTTCAAAAGATCTTTTTTGGAATTTTCAATAATTGCATAAGGTTTTAATTCCGGGCGGAACCCTCTGAAGAACTCTTCAATATTGGGTAGTTCCCCTCCTTCAAAATCAAAGATATGAGTTTCAATAGTTTCTCTGATAATGGTATCAATCAGGGCCGAAGCACCGGATATTTTCACGTAATCTTTATCATTAAATGTTCCTAAAAGTGCTACCATATTGCAATCAGAATAAGTTGCAATAATATTGATAATCTTATGGTGATAAAAAAAGGCAGAAAATTTGAGATAATTCAAGTGATAGGAAGCTTCAAAAATCCTCATGAAATCAGGAAGATCATTTTCCTTACTCAACCCTATCATATTATTTTCTATAAAGAGTTTAGCTTCCTCATAGCTAATTGTTTTAATTTCAGAATTCTTTACCACTTCATCATCCAATCTGAGTTTTCTTTTTCTTTTTGGAGAATACCGTGCATATACTTTTTCGTAAGAATCAGGATAGAGCAAAAAGTTTTTTTTCAATCGGAGCTTCGTTTGAAGCTGGTTACAATCATTCAGTGGGTAAGCTCTGATCAAATAGTTTTTTTCCAGAAAATGCAAAAAAGCCTCGTTAAGCTGTATATCATCTTTAGGAGAAAAAACACCTAATTGCTGACAGAGTTTAGGATTATGAACAATTTTAATTCCATATTTTTTTACAAAAGGAACAGGCATTACTGCCTCATAGTCATTATAGACTAAGATTTCCCATTGCTTTTCCGAAGTGGTATCTAAAAAATCCTTTGTAGCAGAATACTTCTTCTGTTCAGACTTTTCTAAACATCGGGAATATTTTACGAAATCAATTTCATTGTATCTTAATCTTCTAATCATAATAATCCTGTGTCCGAAAAACTAAAATATGAATCCTGTGTAATGATAATATGGTCTAAAAGCTGGATATTTAGGGTTTTTCCGGCTTCTTTTATTTTTTGTGTAATATTAATATCTTCCCTGCTTGCTTTTAAGCTTCCCGAAGGATGATTATGTGCTATAATAATACCTGTTGAAAAATGATCCAATGCTTTTTTAAAAAGAATTCTTACATCTACAATAGACTGGCTGATTCCTCCCTGTGTCAGCCGGGATATATGGATGACTTTGTTACTGTTGTTAAGAAAAATAGCCCAAAATTCTTCAGTTCTCAGATCGGACAACTGATTTTTAAGCAGTACGTAAGCGTCATTGCTATTTCCTATAGTAGATTTTTCCGGAATCTCCTGTCCTGCCCTTCTTCTCCCTATTTCTAAAGCAGTAGCAATAGAAATGGCTTTAGCTTCCCCTATTCCTTTAAATTTCATTAAATCTTTAATAGAAAGCAGACTCAGCTGATGCCAGTTATTATCTACAGAAGCCAAAATCTTTCTTCCCAGTTCTAAAGCACTTTCCTCTTTACTTCCACATCCCATTATGATAGCCAGCAGCTCAGAATCAGAAAGCGAGTTCTTACCTTTATGTAAAAACTTTTCTCTCGGTCTGTCATCCTCGGCAAGAAACTTTATGGGCATGGGAGATAGTTTATGGGTTATGATTTATATATAAAATTAATAAAATGCATATAAAATGATGGGCTGCTCTGATTGATCAATATATTTTGCAGTTTCATTAAATGCATTGGCAGAAAGCATTGGGCATCCAAGACTCAGACATGCCGGATTTTGAGATTCATTATCCGGAACACATCCATAAGAATGGAGTACAATTGCTCTTTGCATAGCATTGCTATTAGTGGTATCCAGCCCTTTTAAACGGTATGCTTTTCCGAATTTCCCAACATAGCTTTCCCGAATTTCATATTTCCCTAATGAAGACTGATAAGATCCTTCAATATTACTAAACTGCAAAGTACTTGAATGGGGAATAGCCGAACCTGAACCATGAGATACAATTGCTTTTTGTACTATTCTATCTTTTTTTAAATCGTAGATAAAGTAACGGTATTTCCCGGAATGTATTTTAAAATTTATAAAAACAGCCAATTCCTGATTATAGTTTTTCCCTTTGAGATAGCTTTTAATCTCAGAGATTTTAGACTGAGGAACTCCGGATACATCCAACTGCTGGGATTCAGCTTTTGAACAGGAGATCAATAGTATAAAAAGGAAAATAAAATGTTTCATCATCTGGCTGGCCTCTGCTATTCTATAATCATTCCGTCTTTCATGACAAGTTTACGGTCTGTGATTTCAGCAAGATTCGGGTTATGGGTTACAATAACAAATGTCTGATTATATTTATCTCTCAAATCAAAAAACAGCCTATGAAGGTCGTCTGCATTTTTTGAATCCAGGTTACCTGTTGGCTCATCCGCAAAAATAATCTTAGGAGAATTAATCAATGCTCTGGCTACAGCTACCCTTTGAGCTTCACCACCTGAAAGCTGATTGGGCTTATGGTGCAGTCTCTGTTCTATCTTTAAGTCTTCAAATAAAGCATGTGCCTTATCAAGAGCTTCTTTTTCATTAGCTCCGGCAATTTTGGTAGGAAGCAAAACATTCTCCAAAGCAGTAAACTCGGGAAGAAGCTGATGAAACTGAAATACAAAACCAATATTCTGGTTTCTGAATTTAGAAAGCTGTTTATCATTCATATTGATAAACGATTCTCCAGCTATGGCAATTTCAGTATCATATTTAGATGAAGCCGTAGGATGATCCAATGTTCCTAAAATCTGCAATAATGTAGATTTACCAGCTCCCGATTCCCCAACAATAGAGACAACTTCTCCCATCTTGATGTGAATATCAACTCCTTTCAACACTTCTAAATTCCCATAAGACTTATGGATATTTCTTGCTTTAATCATGATTCAAAAATAGTAACATATTGTTGATTTTACAACAAATTGTTACAACATTATTGATCGTAAAACAAAAAAACCTCCCGCTTTGGAGAGGCTAGCATTATATTACTCAATTTTCAAAGGGATATGTTTGACTTTTCCACGCTTGAGAAATGAACTATTTTATTTTCTGTTTTCATGATAGAGCCTCCGAAGAGGCTTTATTATTGTTTTGTCAATACAATTTCTTTAGGTAGAGCCTGAGGAAATGGAGTTGTATTATAATACTGACAATCTGTTGTAATCATATTACTTCCAAGAGTAAGCTTCCAATTAAGCTGTATTTTAGAGGAATCTGTAAAATTAATTGCTATCCCTCCTGAAGTATTACAAAGATCTGGATTAAAATAAACCAAAGCAAATTTCTATTATCTAGTCCTCTAGTTCTTTTGCTTTTACATTTCCGGCCTTAAAGATTAGCTTTGTTGCGTGCCAGAAATTTTTTCTTTTACTTGTATACTTATCCATTTTAGATAAACAATTAACAAAATAAGTTTCTTTTTTACTATTATTTTTAAAGATAGTCATAACAGTACTAAAACCATCCATGCAATTAATTGTTAAAGTGTCTTTACCATTATCTGAAATGTCATATAAAGCTTTTGGATTAATTTTCAAAATAGCATGATCAATAGCTTTATATTCTTTCTTTGAAAGGTTTCGGGTGTACTTGTCTTTTTTGCTTTCAACCGTTATTTTCATTCTATGCCTTCCTATTTTAATCGGTTCGATAATAATGTTTATACCACTACCAATTATTATCGAATTTGAATGGCTAAGTTCTATTTTTTCAAATTGATTTTGAGAAAAGCAATAATTATAAAAAGTAAAATAAATTAAAAATAAGACTTTTCTACACATGTTATTATTGTTTTGTCAATATAATTTCTTTAGGTAGAGCCTGAGGAAATGGAGTTGTATTATAATATTGGCAATCTGTTGTAATCATATTACTTCCAAGAGTAAGCTTCCAATTAAGCTGTGTTTTAGAGGAATCTATAAAATTAATTGCTATCCCTCCTGAAGTATTACAAAGGTCTGGATCAACATAAATAAGAGAATACTTGTCTCCATACTTTCTAAAGCTCACACCATTTATTTTTGCATTATCATCTGTTAAACTGGTATTGTCAAATAGAATACTTCCATTATTATCTAATACTTTGAACTTTCCAATTAAATAATCCTTATAATGCTTAAAATTATTATCATATTTATTGGATAGTTTTTTAAAAGTTACATAAATAATTTTATTATCCCATATTCCTTTCCATGTTCCTTCATAATAAGGAAGCTCATTATTTGTATCTTTTTGATAAGAATTCTCTGGAAGATCAATTTCAGATGGTCTTAATGAATATATCTGTTGAGCCTTAAAAAATATGCTCACACTAAAGAATATAAATAGAAATAAATTTTTCATAATTTTGAAATTAAATTGTTATTAAGGGCAAGGAATTGGCTTTACAGGATTGTCTTTTCCATCATATTTCAACTTACTTGTACTACCTGTAATTTTATCACTTTTATAAACTTCTAACCCGTCAAGTTTTACCTTCTCTTCAAGGAATTGAGTAAACAACTTTTCAACAATAGCAGGATTAGCCAATTCATTTTGAGATAATCGTTCGTATGCTGTTTCATACCAAGACTGCCAATTAGCTTGAGTATTAGGTCCAATACCATAATTACCATCTCCGGAGTATTTTAATATATAATTTCCCTGTGATGTAATTACCATGCCATAAGCATCACTCATTGTTCCCTTAACTTGAGCATTTCTTACACAACTTGTTAAAAAAGTAGAAACATCAGCGGGTGAGAATATCTTAACAACTCCAGGTTTACTATCAAGATGAGTATGCATATAGCCAAAATATTTATTCCCCGGTGGGAACTTCAAATTATCATTTGCAGTATTTGCCAAGGGCTCGTAATTGGTCTGTGGCCCATATGCGGCAGCAAGTCCTGTTTCTTGCTGTTTATCAAATATTTCTTGTTTATCCAATGCAGAAACTTTATCCTTGAAGGTCTGATCATTTTTTTGCTTTTTCATTTTCTCACATGATTCATCAGAACTATCAGGATTATTAGGGTTACCACTTCCATCACAGTTTCCATATACCCCACAACCTCCACCAACTACCCCAGGATCCCCTCCACCGGGATTAGCTCCCGGAAGATAAAGATTAGGGTCTCCTTTCGGTCCGTTAGGTTTTGGTATAGTGATCACCACTTCGCCCGTCCCGCATGGTGATCCTTCATCCCATCCGCATCCGCCTCCTTTACTAGCTGTTCTTTCACTCATTAGTTTTTTGCTGTACGCTAAACGGAACAGATCAATAATTTCTTTATAATAAGCATTTTCAGAACCCAGCCTCCAAAATTCAAGCTTAGTCTCCTCCTCTTTTAGAATACCAACTTCTATTCCAATGACTTCATTTGCATTCACTACCGGATAAAGTATCCAGCGTTCAGCATTGTTTTTCATCATTAATTCTTGGGAACGGATATTAAGTTCTACATATTCTTGCGAAACGGATTTTCCTGGAGCATTGTTTTTCAAAAAGGTTTTCTTTGTATAGGAAGTGGTATAAATACTGTCATATTTTTCCAAAAGGGTTTTATATCCCTTGGCATAATTTATGGGTTCTCCGTTTCGAGAAGTAAATACCTGAAACCTGTTCACTGTTTGCAGAGGACTGGGTATTATTTCGTCCTCCGTCCTACAGGAAAGTAATGAAAAGGTAATGGTTCCTGAAAGGGTTAACCGAAGAATTAATTTTTTCGTCATAAGTGTGTTTTTTTAAGTTGTTAAATATAATATTTTTTATTTACCCACAAAACTGTGAAATATTAATCAATCTACAAAACCTATTTTTGCATAATTCTACCCCTTATCCGGGTAATTTTTTGAGGAAATTATTTTTATATTTGTCTAAAATAACAAAGCATGACTAACAACGTTGCAGAGAAAATAAAAAGACTTCGAAAGTCCAAAGGATTCTCCCAGGAAGAAATGGCTGAAAAATTGCACATTTCCCAATCTGCCTACGCCAGAATTGAAACAGGGGAAAGCCACTCTTGGGCAGCACATATAGAAAAACTTAGTGAAATTTTTGAAATAAAGCCTGAGAATTTTCTTTCAGATGAAACCAATAATCTGGAACAGGAAAATACTGATCAAAAAGGAGGTATGGCTTTTCAATTTGTAGGAACAATTAATACCATCAATTCTCTTTCTGAAAAATTAATAGAACAATATGAAGGGAGAATCGAAGAACTGAAAACCCAAGTAAAAGAACTTAAAGAAGAGATAAAAATACTGAAGAAATAATTTTATCGGAAATATTTAAAAACAAAAAAACCTCCCAAAGCGGGAGGTTTTAGTATGTACAGTTTAGAAATTACAGTAACAATGTTAATGGATTTTCTAAATATGTTCTTAATGTTTGTAAGAATTGAGCACCTGTAGCCCCATCCACTACTCTATGGTCACATGCCAATGATAGTTTCATTGTGTTTCCTACTACAATCTGACCGTCTTTAACAATTGGTTTTTCAATAATTGCACCTACGGATAGAATGGCAGAGTTTGGTTGGTTGATAATACTTGTAAATGTTTCGATTCCGAACATTCCCAGGTTAGAAATAGAGAATGTAGATCCTTCCATTTCATTAGCTTTAAGACCTTTATTCTTAGCTCTTGAAGCCATATCTTTCACGGATGCAGAAATCTGAGTGTAGCTCATCTGGTCTGTATTCTTCAATACAGGAACTACCAATCCGTCAGGAATAGCTACTGCTACACCCACATTGATATTTCCTCTGTGGATGATCTTATCACCTGCCCAGCTTGAATTTACCTGAGGGTGTTTTCTTAAAGCAATCGCAGTTGCTTTAATGATCATATCATTGAATGAAATTTTAGTATCTGGTAAAGAATTGATCTCTTGTCTAGCTACAATAGCTTTATCCATATTGATCTCAACCATCAGATAATAATGAGGGGCAGAGAATTTACTTTCAGAAAGACGTTTCGCAATGATATTTCTTACCTGTGAGTTTGGAGTCTCTGTATCTTCTCCCTGAACGAAGTTTACTGCTACTTGAGCAGCAGCACTTGCAGCCGGAACTGAAGCAGCTGGTTTCGCCTGAGATGGCTGATAGCTTTCAATATCTTTTTTAACAATTCTTCCGTTTTCTCCAGAACCCTGAACACTGTTGATATCAACACCTTTGTCCTGAGCCATTTTTTTAGCTAATGGAGAAATTGCAACTCTGTCAGAAGATGAAGAATCTGCAGCCGGAGCAGCTTTTTCTTCTGTCTTAGTTTCTGCTTTTTGTTCAGCAGGTTTTTCTGATGACTGAGCAGCAGCTTTTGGAGCTCCTACAGCTGAAACATCTGTTCCTGCAGGGCCAATCATTGCTAATACGGAATCTACCGGAGCTGCACCACCTTCTTCTACACCTTGCTTCAATAATACTCCATTGAATTCAGATTCGAAATCCTGAACCGCTTTATCTGTTTCAATTTCAGCAAGAAGATCTCCTTCTTTTACTGTATCTCCTACATTTTTGTGCCACTTAGCTACTTTACCTTCTGTCATAGTATCAGAAAGTCTTGGCATTGTAATAATTTCTACTCCTGCCGGAACTTCTGCCGCAGCAGGCTCAGCAGCAACCGGAGTTTCTGATTGAGGTTGTTCTTCTGATTTTTTTTCTTCAGAACCTGCACTGGAAGCAGCTGCTCCACCTGTTAATCCTGAAATATCTTCTCCTTCATTACCGATGATCGCCAAAACAGAGTCTACAGCAGCAGCATCTCCTTCTTGTACACCCACGTATAAAAGAGTTCCTTCTATTTCAGATTCGAAATCCTGAACTGCTTTATCAGTTTCAATTTCAGCTAAAATATCTCCTTCTTTTACTTTGTCGCCTACTTTTTTATGCCATTTTGCCACTTTACCTTCCGTCATAGTATCAGAAAGGCGGGGCATCGTAATTACTTCTGCCATAATTTTTTTTAATTTGAAAATTTAGTCACCTGAAAATTTGAAAGGACCAATAATGATCGCTGGTATTTTCAAATTTTCAGATTAACCTATTATCTTTTTAGTTTTCTAATTTATCTAAGAATGGATAATTTTCCTGAGAATATACATACTCATAGATTTTTTCTGTATCCGGATATGGAGAGTTTTCCATGAACTCTATACATTCGTCCACAAAGTCTCTAGACTTGTTATCCATCACTTCCAATTCTTCTTCTGTAGCCCATCCGTTAGATAAAATTCTGTGTTTTACCAATTCGATAGGGTCATCATTTTTGTGAACGGCAACTTCTTCTTTTGATCTGTAAGGCTCTGCATCAGACATAGAGTGTCCTCTGTAACGGTAAGTTCTTGCTTCGATGAACGTTGGTCCGTCTCCTCTTCTAGCTCTTTCAATTGCTTCGTAAGCAGCTTCAGCTACTTTTTCAGGATCCATTGCATCTACAGCAAGACAAGGCATTTCATATCCTAATCCTAGCTTATAGATATCTTCGTGGTTGGCTGTTCTTTTTACAGAAGTTCCCATTGCATACTGGTTGTTTTCCACAACAAATACTACAGGAAGTTTCCAGTTCATCGCCATATTAAATGTTTCATGTAATGAACCTTGTCTTGCAGCTCCATCTCCAAAGAAACAGATATTTACAGCTTTTCTGTCAAAATATTTATCTGCAAAAGCAATACCAGCTCCTAAAGGAATCTGTCCTCCTACAATACCATGACCTCCATAGAAACGGTGTTCTTTACTGAAAATGTGCATAGAACCACCCATACCTCCGGAAGTACCGGTTGCTTTACCGCAAAGTTCAGCCATGATTCTCTTAGGATCTACTCCCATCGCCATTGGATGGATATGGCATCTGTAGGCAGTAATCATACTGTCTTTCGTTAAGTCCATTGCATGCGTGAATCCGGCAGGGATTGCTTCCTGACCGTTGTACAAATGTAAAAAGCCTCTGATCTTTTGTTTTAGATAAAGAGAACGGCATTTGTCTTCAAACCTTCTCCACATTGTCATATCTTCATACCACTTCAGGTATACCTCTTTAGAAAATTCTTTCATGTGTTAGCTCTTGCTTTTTTATGATGAAATAGTTGAGCAAAATTATGAAAAAAACTTTGTTTTTATTGTATACATATCAATTGTTTTTTTGGTTATAGTGTTATATTTGACTTTTAAACTTAAACATGGAAGAAAAGAACTCTTCATTGACGCACAAAATTTCAAAGATCATCTCTGATTTTTTCAATCCTTTGGTCTCCCTTTTTATCTTTTTCATCTATATGAGTATACAGTCATATACGCTAAAAGATTCCTTAGTATACTTCCTGCCTATTTTATTATTGATTATGCTTCCTGTGATTATCTGGCTCGTATGGAATGTAAAAACAGGAAGATACACCAATATGGATGTTTCGAACCGGGTACAGAGAAAGACACTCTATATATTTATTGCTGTATGTGTACTTGCCTATATTCTTTTTAATTATCTCAAAAACGGATATGTGGATTTCATCATGCTGTTTATCCTTATTCTTCTTTTCGCCTTACAGATCAGTAATCTTTATATTAAAAGTTCTATGCATACAGCCTTCAATGTATTTGTAGCAGCTTTGTTTTTCTCATTAAACTGGAAGCTGGGTATTCTTTGGCTGGGTATTGCTGCTTTAGTGGGGATTACGAGAATTATTCTAAAAAGACACACCATTAAAGAAGTATTTATGGGCGCAGGAATAGCATTTTTAATATCTTTTATCTATCTTTATTGCAATATACAATTTCAACATTAGAAGAATATATGAAAATAAATCATCTTACTGCCGCAGAGGAAAACTTTATGAAGCTGTTTTGGAAGTTGAATTCCTTTTATCTTAAGGATGTTATGGAACAACATCCGGAGCCCAAACCACACCAGAACACGGTCTCTACATACTTAAAAATATTAGTTGAAAAAGGCTATTTGTCTACTGTAAAAGAAGGCAGGATTTTTAAATATTCAGTACTTGTTCCTTTTGAGGAATATAAAAAGTTTCTACTGAAAGAGCTTTCCCATCACTTTTTTAATGATTCCGGAAAAGAGATTCTGGAATTTTTAATGAATGAAAAGCTAATTTCACAGAACGATCTGAAAGGATATTTTGATCTTAAAATTGAAATAAAACCTACCAAAATAGAAGAACCGAAATTTGAGTTCGCTGATGAAATTCTAAGTCCTAAAAAAGAGAAGAAAACAAAAGTAAAAGAAAAGGATAAAGACAAAAAGAAAAAGAAGAAAAAAATATAAATACCGAGGCTTATGAAAACAAAATTTCTTGAGATAACGGGAAAAGCCAAAGAAGTGATATTTCGTTATCCGATGGTCCTCTTCATGGCTCTGTTAACTTCTTTTGGGGCGATCTATCTATATGAGACCACAAGATCAAGAAATGACTCTTTCACATGCTACATGTTCACTATCTGTTCCGGCTTGGGAATATCATTGATGTTTGCATTGAAAATACTTTCCCAGCGAATAGGAAAACGGTATCTGCTAGAATCTGCAGGAATTATCGGCCTGGTGGGATTTTTTTTTATTCTACCCGGCAACAAGAAAGATTTTAATGAAGTCTATGGATATATCATTGCTGTAGCATTCATTCTTTCTCACCTGCTGGTTTCTTTTGTAGCCTTTTTAAACAAGGGCAGGGAAATTAGTTTCTGGCAGTATAACAAAAATCTATTTGTCAATATTGTACTTACGGCTATATTCACAGGAGTGCTCACAGCCGGAGTGGAACTGGCTATTTTAGCAATTGACAAACTTTTTGATTTTCAGTTTAATGATAGTGTTTACTTTGATGTATTCTTCTTTCTGGCTATTGCCGGAAGCTGTCTGATTTTCCTAATCTTTAATGAAAGAGGATTGCCAGACCTTGAAGAAGACGGCAAATATCCTGTTGTTTTAAAATTTTTCACCCAGTTTATTCTGATTCCGCTTCTTTGTATCTATGCCATTATTCTTTATTTCTATTCATTTAAAATACTGATCAATTGGCAACTTCCAAGGGGCTGGGTCTCTTATCTGATTCTTGCTTACAGCATGGTAGGAATTCTTGCTTTATTGCTTGTGCATCCATTAAAAGAGGATCATACCAAATCCTGGGTTAAAGTATTTTCAAGATTATTTTACTATACGGTTATCCCTCTGGTTATCCTCCTTTTTGTTGCTATTTTCACCAGGCTTTTAGCATATGGATATACAGAGCCAAGATACTTTGTTTTACTCCTGGCTTTATGGCTGACAAGTTTAGTGGTTTATTTTATTTTCAACAAAAAGTCAAGCATAAAATTTATTCCTCTGAGCTTATTTATATTGGGGGTATTTTCACTTGTTTTTCCTTACCTAAATGCTTTTAGCGTAGCCAAAAGAAGCCAGAAAAATGAATTGATTAAGCTATTAAAAGAAAATAACCTGCTTACTGGAGGTACAATAGATTTCAATAAAAAGATATCAGATTCTGTGATTGATAAAATGTCATCACAGTTTGAATTTTTAATAAAAAGAAAACAGGAAAGTTTTTTGCTTACTCTCGCAGCCCCTAAAGTTCGGGATAAATGGTCAAAAGATTTTGAAGAACCCTATTACTGGGCAATCAATAACAGCCTTAGAAATTCTTTTACTTATGCTGATAAACATTCCGGAGCACCTGCGTATGAACAACTGACGCTTGAGTCAGAAACAGATGTAGTAAATATTGAAAGCTATCAGTATTTAATTAAATTCCAAAGTTATGGCCAGGAATCAAAAGAAATCAATGGAGATCTGTTTCTTATTGACAATAAGACTGAAAAGATCAAAGTAATCCTGAACTCAAAAGAAGAAGTAGATTTTACTCCGGCTATTGATAAGCTATTTAAAGATAACATCCATAGAAGCGGAACGGTAAAATTAAAAGAAGTGGCTGTAGAAAGTGATCTGGGTAAATATCATATTAAGATTATTTTCCCTACGGTCACAACTCAAAAAGATACTTACAGTAAAGGTGGAAATATTTATTATAATGATGCCTTATTCCTGATCAGAGAAAAATAAAGACATAAAAAAAAGCGGCTTAAAAGCCGCTTCATATTTTTTACCAACGTTTTCCACCGCCGTTGTTTCCTCCGCGATCACCTCCGCCACGGTTATTTCCATAGCTTCCGCCACCTCTGTTGTTTCCATAACCACCACCTCTGTTGTTATCGAAACTTCTTCTTGGCTTCTCTTCTCTAGGTTTAGCTTCAGATACGTTAAGCTCTTTTCCGTTGAATTCTTTCTGATTAAGAGCTTCGATAGCTTGTTGTCCTTCTTCATCACCCATCTCTACAAAACCGAAACCTCTTGAACGACCAGTTTCTCTGTCTGTAACGATTTTAGCTGATGATACATCACCAAATTCTGCGAATAGATCATGCAACTCATACTCTTTAGTTGCGTAATTGATGTTTGAAACAAAAATGTTCATTTTAAATAAAATTAAAAAATTAATAAAAATTTGGTATATAAAAGAAAAGCAACATAAATTAATGAACAAATATTGATTCCAAATATAAACGAATGCAAGATACAATAAAAAATCTAAAATCAAAATATTTTTTACCTCCCCTTCATTTTCAAATGTTTTCTCTTATTTATTTTAATCATTAAACAATACATAATTATCGTATAACAATATTTATTTATTAATATACAGACAAAAGTTAAAGTTAGTTAACATAATAATTTATAATAATACTGTGCGTTTTTCACCCTATTAAATTTCATTTTCATTCAAATAAAACAATATTATCCCGGGAACTATTGCAATAATAGTCAATCTACACATTATAATGGTAAAAACGAAGAGGTCATAATCCCGGATTTTTCAAAAAAAACACTGATCTTTATCTGTTAAAAATTGAGAATAATACAGGCTATTAAGAATGCTCTTTATGAACAGCGACTTAAAAAAAAGCAGGCTCCAAAATAAAATGATTGAGAAAATGAATAATCTTCTTTCGATCAATAAATATCATTCTTTTGAAAAGCCCGGTTTTAAACATTAAATTTGCAAAACAAATTATTAAAATTATGAACTACCATACCAGAAAATGGGTAAAACCTGAAGATTTAAATCCTAACCATTCTCTTTTTGGAGGAAGACTTTTACAGTGGATTGATGAAGAAGCTGCGTTATATGCAATTATCCAGTTGGAAAACACAAAAGTAGTCACGAAATTTATCTCCGAAATTAATTTTGTAAGCTCTGCAAAACAGGGAGATATCATAGAAATTGGTATAGAAGCAACCCACTTCGGCTCTTCTTCGGTTACTCTTAAATGTGACGTCCGAAACAAGATGACCCATCAAACGATTATTACAGTTGATAAAATTGTAATGGTAAATCTTGATCAGGATGGAAACCCTGCTCCTCACGGTAAAACTCAGATTGAATTTGTAAAAGACAGATTAAACAGCAGTTTATGACAATCTTCATAAAAAACATGGTCTGCAACAGATGTATTTCTGCTGTTGAAGATATCTTCACCAAAGCTGATGTGAAAATAGGCTCCGTTATATTAGGCGAAGTGGAAACAGAAACTGAAATATCAGCTGACAAAATGAAGGCCATTGAAAAAGAGCTGCTCGAAACCGGTTTTGAAAGAATTATGGATTCAGCCCATCAACTGGTTGAAAAAATCAAAAACCTTATCATTGTAAAGGTCAGTGAACTTGACATTGCTGATAATTTTTTGCTTTCCGAATTTTTAAGTTCAAAGCTCCACAAAGACTACAGCGCTCTTTCCAAAACGTTTTCACAAAATGAGAATATTACCCTGGAACAATTCTTTATTCTTCAAAAAATTGAAAAAGTAAAAGAACTCCTTTTATACAATGAATTCAATCTTACCGAAATTGCAGGGAAACTGGGCTATAAAAGCGTCCAGCACCTCTCTACCCAGTTTCGGAACAGTACCGGCTTTACCCCTACTGAATTCAAGAAACTGAAAGACCATCACAGAAAACCTCTGGATAATCTTTAATGTTTGAGCGTGGGAGTGCCAGAGAGTTTAGCGCAGGAAAGAATATAAGCAGTATCGGAATAATTACCTTCATACTTATAGGGATGAAGTTTTTCCTATTTGTCTTTTTGATAAGAATATAGATATCCTCCCACCCTCTTATTCTAATACTCTCTCACTCCCATACTCTTCCACTCTAAAACCCTCCAACCAAATTTTATAACTATTATCCTTAAATTTATAACAGCATTATTCCTCCTTTTTGGAAATTTGTAATATAAATTTAAGAATCATGGAACAACAGTATAAAATACTCGGAATGACCTGTTCAGGCTGTCAGAAAAAGATTTCCAATCAACTGAACAGCATAGATGGTGTGAAAGCCGATGTAAACCTGGAGAACAATACAGCAACAATCACCTCTGATCACAAAGTTGAACTGTCTGTTTTGAATAATGCTTTGGCCGAAATAGGAAAATACAAACTTGAAGACCCGGATAATCCGGACAAGGCTTTTGTAAAACCTCAGGATCGCGTATCTCCATCTTCAGTATATTATTGCCCGATGGAATGTGAAGGCGAAAAAGTATATTTCAAACAGGGAGAAAGGTGTCCCGTTTGTAAGATGTATTTAGTTCCTATTGAAGAAAAACTGGCCAAAGATCCCCATCACAAGCCAGCCTATTCCTCCACTCACCTTCCGGAAAATTTCAAAACCAGTGTTGGAAAGCATTATTGCCCCATGTTCTGTGAAGGCGACAAAGTTTATGATGAAAAAGGCGATTGCCCGGTATGTCATATGCACTTAGAAGAAATCACTGAAGATCTTGTAAAAAATACAGATACCCAAAGTCACAGTCATCATCATTCCCACACTCATGATCACAGCCATCATCATACAGCTCCTGCAGTAACGGATGAAATGGCAGGGAAATACTATTGTCCCATGTATTGTGAAGGTGATAAAACTTATGATTCTAACGTAGGCTGCCCTGTTTGCGGAATGGATCTGGTAAAATATCCTGAAAAGAAAACAGCAAAATATACCTGTCCTATGCATCCTGAAATCATCCGTGATGAACCGGGAGACTGCCCTATTTGTGGAATGGACCTCGTAAGAATGCCAGACAGCGGAGATGATGAGGAAGATGAAACCTACAATCTCTTAAAAAGGAAATTCATTACTTCATTGGCATTTACCATCCCCGTTTTCATTCTTTCAATGGGTGGAATGTTTATCAATTTTCCTTTTTCCCATCAGGTGCAGGGATTTATTGAACTGGCCTTGACACTTCCGGTTATGTTTTACTCCGGGTGGTTCTTGCTGAAAAGAGGCTGGGTTTCCTTCAAAACATGGAACCTCAATATGTTTAGCCTTATCGCACTGGGAGTTGCAGCTGCATTTATATTCAGTATTACAGCATTAGCTTTTCCAGATATCATTCCACATGAAATCCGTGGGCACAATCATGAAATCCCTTTATATTTCGAAGCAGTCTGTGTCATCTTAACATTGGTTATTTTAGGGCAATTGATGGAAGCGGCAGCTCATAAAAAAACAGGAAATGCCATTAAGGAATTAATGAACCTGTCACCGGATGAAGCTAATCTTATCGTCAATGGAGAGGAGAAAAAAGTTCTGCTTTCCCAGGTAAAAATCGGAGACTTGCTAAAAGTAAAGCCAGGTGAAAAAATTCCGGTTGACGGTAAAATTACAGAAGGAAGCTCAATTGTAGATGAAAGTATGATCACGGGAGAGCCTGTTCCTGTGGAAAAGAATATTGATGACAGAGTATCTTCAGGAACCATCAACGGGAATCAGGTATTCATTATGAAAGCTGAAAAAGTAGGTGACGAAACCCTTCTTTCGCAAATTATAAAAATGGTAAATGAAGCCAGCAGAAGTAAAGCACCTATTCAGAAGCTGACTGATAAGGTTTCAAAAGTATTTGTTCCGGTAGTCATTCTTATTGCGGTCCTTACCTTTTTTCTATGGCAGTTTTTTGGCCCGGAAGGAAAAAGAAGTTTATTTGCTTTCATCAATGCGGTGGCAGTTTTAATTGTAGCCTGTCCGTGTGCTCTTGGGCTTGCAACCCCTATGTCTCTGATGGTAGGAATCGGGAAAGGAGCTAAGAACGGTATCCTGATCAAAAATGCAGAGGCTCTCGAGCAAATGAATAAGATAAATGTTCTGATCACAGACAAAACAGGAACTTTAACGGAAGGGAAACCCTCTTTGGAATATATTGAGACGGTAAACAGCGAAGACAAAAATCAAATCTTACAGTTGGCATTTTCGCTCAACCAAAATTCTGAACACCCTTTATCCAATGCGGTTATAAAAAGAGCTAAAGAAGAAAATATTGCTGCTGAAAAAGTAGATCAGTTTGAAAACATTTCAGGAAAAGGGGTGAAAGGTAAAATCAATGGGAAGATGGCTTATCTAGGAAACGAAAACCTTGTCACTTCTCATCAGATACAGATTCCGTACAGTTTAAAGCAAAAAGCCATAGAAGTACAGTCAAAAGCACATACGATCTCTTATATTGCAGTGGATCAAAAAGTATTGGGTTTCATAAGCTTTACAGACAAAATTAAATTAAGCTCCAAAAAAGCAGTGGAAAGACTGATGGGCGAAGGAATTGATGTGATCATGATGACCGGAGATAATGAACATACCGCGAAAGCAGTAGCTGATGAACTGGGAATCAAACATTTTAAAGCCAACTGCCTTCCTGAGGATAAACTGAATGAAGTAAAAAAACTACAGCAGCAGGGAAAAATAGTTGCGATGACCGGTGACGGAATTAATGACTCTCCTGCCCTTGCACAATCCAACGTAGGAATTGCCATGGGAACAGGAACAGACGTCGCTATAGAAAGTGCTGAGATTACACTGCTCAAAGGAGATATTCTGGGAGTAGCAAAAGCTAAGCTGCTAAGCGAAAAACTTCTTAAAAACATTAAAGAAAATCTATTCTTTGCATTTATCTATAATGTATTGGGAGTTCCGGTAGCGGCAGGATTATTGTATCCATTCTTTGGAATTCTATTATCCCCCATGATTGCAGCTGCAGCCATGAGCATCAGTTCTTTATCGGTGATCCTGAATTCATTGAGGTTAAATTCCGTAGATCTGGATATAAAATAATAAAATGAAAAAAGAGAATCTTTACATTGGATGCTCAGGATTTTATAATAACGACTGGAAAGGGTCGTTATATCCTGAAAATGCTCCAGGTAAAGATTTTCTTTCTTTATATGCCAGGGCTTTTAATGCTGTAGAGATCAACTCCACATTTTATAGGATTCCAACAGCCAAAACTCTTTTAAAATGGTATGATGAAACTCCGGAGCTATTCAGATTCTTTATTAAGATTCCCAAAGCCATCACTCATCAGAAACGCCTTACAGAATCAAAAGAAGATATTATAAGCTTCTGTACTCATATTCAAAACAACCTGAAGGATAAGCTTTCCGGTTTTCTGTACCAATTCCCTCCTTCCTTTAAAAATACCCCGGAAAATCTTACCCTCATTATTGATAATCTTGATTTTAATTTTTTAAATGTTATTGAATTCCGTCACGAATCATGGTGGCAGAAAGAAATATTTGATTTCTTAAAAAATATCAATACTGTATTTTCAGGAGTAAGCTTCCCCGGAAACCTCCCTGAAGATGTAGTCATTAATCATCCTGAAATAATCTATTACAGACTGCATGGGAAACCTGTTCTCTATAAATCCGAGTACAGCAATGATTTTCTTGACCATCTTGCCGCCAAACTCAAGATGAAGAAACAAACAGCCTTTATATTCTTCAACAATACCTGGGGAACTTCCGCTGTTAAAAATGCAATCTACTTACAAGAGATTTTATAATCCTTTTTAATTTCAACAATATAAACGGTATCAATTTGTTAAAATTAAATAATTCCCCACAATAGGAAGAATTATTTAATTTCAATGAAAATAGAGAAATTCTATTGTTTTCGCATTTATAAATGTTAAAAAACAGATAAAACAAAAACATAAACTTATAATCAACAGATTAATGGAAATATGCTTTAAAATAAAGTTCTTAAAATAACCTTAAAAAGAAAAAACACCTTGAATAATGGCATATAATTTGTTAACTTTTCAGTGTTATTTTTAACGATTTTTAACAATTTAATTTCCATTACCTTTATGAGAAAAACTTTTGCGGGAAAGTCAAAAAACACGACTTTTCTCGGGATGTTTGCATTGATGAGTGCAACTTCGGTTTTATTGAACAACTGTAACTTCAAGAATGATGTGAATGAAAAGCTCAATTCACAAGAACATCCTACCGCGGAAATAGTCCCCAAAATAGATGATGAAAATATAGATCCTGATAAAAGGATCATCTACCTTACTTTTGATGACGGCCCGAACCAGGGCACAGAAAACCTGTTAAAAATCCTGAATAAAAGAAATGTATGTGCTACAGCTTTTCTTGTGGGTAAACATGCCTATGGAAGCAAAAAGCAAAAGGATGATTTTGAACTTTTAAAGCAGAATCCTCTTGTTGAGCTTGCCAATCACAGCTTCAGCCATGCCCACAACAAATACACAGATTTTTATAAGAATGCGCAGGCAGTGGTACATGATTTTGATATTGCAAAAGACAGCCTTAAACTTCAGGATAAAATTGCCAGAACTCCGGGAAGAAATATCTGGAGACTCAACAATATTAACGTAACTGATATTAAGAGCTCTACTCTTGCAGCAAACGGACTTAAAAATGCAGGCTATAAAGTAATCGGATGGGATCTCGAATGGAGACCTTCGCATAAAATGACTCTAAAAGGGAGCCATGAAGCCATGTTGAAAAAAGTAGACAGCATCTTCATTAACGACCTTGAAAAAACTTCAAGACACCTTGTTTTTCTTACTCATGATCAATACCTTAGAGATACTGACTCTATCAACGAATTAGATCTGTTTATTGAAAAGCTGCAGAAAAGCAACAAATTCGTTTTCAGAAAGATTTCACAATATCCGAAGATTAACGAAGTTTTGAACTAATATTTTTTTGAAAAAAGTATAGCCTAAAATTAATCTATAGGCAGAAACTGTCAAGTAAATTTCGGAAATTTGCATTTATGAGCATTAAAGAAAATTATCAGACGATAAAAGACCGGCTTCCGGAAGGTGTACAGCTGGTTGCTGTTTCCAAAACACATCCTGTTTCAGCCATACAGGATGTTTATGATTTGGGGCAAAAAGTATTTGGCGAAAATAAAGTTCAGGAACTAATGGAAAAATCCCCTTTACTTCCTGATGATATTCAATGGCATCTGATTGGGCATTTACAGACCAACAAGGTAAAATATATTGCTCCTTTTATAGACACTGTACAAAGTGTAGATTCTGAAAAATTATTATCCGAAATCAATAAAGAGGCCGGAAAGAATAACAGGATCATCAAGGTTTTGCTGCAGATAAAAATTGCCGCTGAAGACAGCAAGTTCGGACTTGAAATTCATGAAGCTGAAAACCTTTTTAAACAGTATATTGATGGTCAATATTCTCATATCAAAATTACCGGTTTAATGGGAATGGCTACTTTCACCGATGACGAACAACAGGTAAGAAAAGAATTTTTAACCTTAAAAGGCCTTTTTGATGAATTAAATAAACTAAAATCATTGAAAACCTTATCAATGGGTATGAGTGATGATTTCCCGGTAGCTATTGAATGTGGTGCCAATTCAGTAAGAGTAGGATCGGCTATTTTTGGAAGAAGAGATTATTCAAAATAGAATTTTTAGGTACAGTTTTTGCTAATAATTGAAACAAAAAATTTAAATTTGCAACTATGCAAAAAATCCTTATAGTAGAAGACGAAAAAGCAATCTCGGGAGTACTTCACAGTATTCTTTCTGATGAACTTACCGAATATGAATTTGTTATCGCTGAAGACGGCCTTGAAGGCTACAAGCAGGTAGAAAAAGAAGATTTCGCTTTAGTGATTTCTGATATTAAGATGCCTAAGCTTTCAGGAACCGAGCTTTTGAAACAAAGTCTCGCCTTAAAGCCTGAAACTACTTTTATTATGATCTCGGGTCACGCAGATATTGATTCTGCTGTTTCCTGCCTTAAAGAGGGTGCATACGACTTTATTTCCAAACCTATTGACATCAACAGACTGATCACCAGTGTGAAAAACGCTTTGGTAAAGGAAACCCTGAAGAAAGAGAACAAAAATCTTCAGACGGAGAACAAAACATTAAAGAGAAAAGTAAATAAAAAGTACCAGATGATCGGAACCTCTCCTGCTTTGCAGAAGATTCAGGATATGATCGAAAAGGTAGCTGTTTCGGACGCCAGAGTACTGATTACAGGACCTAACGGTGCCGGAAAAGAGTTGGTAGCTCACGCCATTCACAACCAAAGTGAGCGTGCAAGGGGACCGATGATTGAGGTAAACTGTGCTGCTATTCCTTCTGAACTTATTGAATCTGAGCTTTTCGGACACGTAAAAGGATCTTTTACCGGTGCTATTAAGGATAAGCAGGGAAAATTTGAGCAGGCAAACGGAGGTACTATCTTCCTGGATGAGATTGGGGATATGAGCCTTATTGCTCAGGCTAAAGTACTGAGAGCTCTTCAGGAAAGCAAAGTTTCTCCTGTAGGAAGTGATAAGGAAATAAAAGTTGACGTAAGAGTAATTGCGGCAACCAATAAAAATATGCAGAAAGAAATTGAGGAAGGAAAGTTCAGAGAAGATCTTTACCACAGGCTTTCTGTTATAGAAATTTACGTTCCACCATTGGACGAAAGAAAAGAAGATATCAAATTATTAGTTGACCATTTCTCCGGTATGATTGCCGATGAACACGGTACTGCTGTGAAAAAATTTGATGATAAAGCTATTGAAGCGTTAAAAGCGCTTTCATGGACTGGAAATATCAGAGAGTTAAGGAATGTGGTGGAGAGGTTAATTATTCTTGGAGGAAACTCTGTTTCTGAAAGTGACGTTGCAAGTTTTGTAAGGAAATAATTGAATTATTATTTACAATATATAAAAATTTGCAGTATCCATACTGCAAATTTTTTTTTTGACTTATTTTGAATATAAACTATATGAATCTTAAAATATTATGAACTTTTTAAACAAAAAATATACGAAAGAATGCCTGACTTTGGCTCTGCCTGTTATGCTTACTCAGGTAGGGCAAGTTTCAGTAAATTTATTTGACAATATTATTGTCGGAAAACTTTTAGGAGCGGATGCACTAGCCTCTGTTTCATTAGGAAATGCCGTATTTTTCTCAATCTTTGTATTGGCACTTGGGTTTTCATTTGCCATACCTCCGTTGGTATCAGAAGCACATTCAAAGCAGGATCACGCAACCATTAACTCTGTTTTCAGTCATGGGTTTGTGATCAATATGTCCGTAGGAATTATCCTGATGGTGGTTTTACTCCTGGCAATGCCACTACTCTACCATTCCGGGCAACCCGCAAAGATCATCCCTGATACAGTGGATTTTCTAAGTATTATGGTCATCAGTATGATCCCTTTCATGGCTTTTCAGACTCTCCGTGAGGTTTCTGAAGGGCTGTCTTATACTATTGGGGTTACCAAAGCTACTATCATTGCCAATATCATCAATATTGCTTTGAACTATGTATTTATTAAAGGACTTTGGGGTTTTCCTCCAATGGGTGTAAAAGGATCTGCTCTGGCAACACTGATCTCCAGAATATTTATGGTTGTTTTTCTTTATTTTGTATTGATTAAAGAAGAAAGAACCAAACGTTATATCAAAGATTTCTCTTTAAAAATCCAGGATTTTTCAAAGAAAATGTTCGATAAAATGATAAAATTAGGCTTACCGACTGCTTTACAGATGTTCTTTGAAGTAACGGCTTTCGCTGGGGCAGCTTTCATCTGTGGACTTATTTCCGCTCATGATATTGCTTCACACCAGATTGCCCTTAGTATGGCTTCATTTACCTTCAACTTGTGTGTAGGTTTCAGTGTTGCTTCTACGGTAATGATCGGACGAAAACTTGGTGAACAGAACTTTGTGGAATTAAGAAAAGTGGGAATCAATAATTTGAAGATCGCCTTTATTTTTATGTGCATCTGCGGACTGGTCTTTATTTTAGGAAGAAATATATTGCCAACTTTCTTTACTAAAAAAGAAGAGGTGGAAGTGATTACCCTGGCCTCAAAACTAATGATCATTGCCGCTTTATTCCAACTTTCTGACGGGATACAGGTAACGGCATTGGGAATGCTGAGAGGTTTACAGGACGTTAAAATACCTTCTATTTACACCTTTATAGCCTATTGGGTCATTACCATTCCTCTAGGCTATTTCTTCTGTGTAACGTTAGAAATGGGAGCTTTCGGAATGTGGATTGCTCTGGGATTAGGCTTAACGGTCTCAGCCGTTTTCCTTGTCAAACGATTTTTAAATATGTCTGCAAAAAGAATTAAGCAGAATACATAAATAAAACGTATGAAAACATCAACGCAGGGCTTAAAGCTCTGCGTTTTTTTTATTAGATTTTGTTACATTTGCCTCCGCTAATTAATCATCATGAAAAAAATATTATTCCTGCTTACTTTATCCGCAGGATCTTTTTACCAGGGGCAAACCAATAGATTCACCTATGAACTTCAGTACCGGAAAGATGCTTCAGAAGAATACAGAAAAAATATGATGAATCTGGATATCAATCCAAAATCTGTTACATTTTATGATAAAACCTTTGCCGATTATGACTCTATAAACAAACAGGCTCATGAAGCCGTTTCCCGCTACAGTACAAAAACCGACCAGGTCATCGAAAGAAAACCCGATTCTTTCAAAAACAAATGGTACAGAGACTTTTTTGATTATTTTGTTGTAGAAACAAATGATGAAATGAAATGGAAGCTGCTGCAGGAAACCCAGCAATACAACGGCTATACACTTCAGAAAGCTACCACAGATTTTGGAGGCAGAACCTGGAACGCCTGGTTCTCCAATGATGTGAATATCAAGGAAGGTCCTTATAAATTCCGTGGACTTCCGGGATTGATCTTTATCCTGGAAGATACCGACAAAAATTTTGTGTATAAACTGATCAACAATAAGAAACTTGATACTTATTATGATACCAAGGAATTTGTGGAAACCCATTATGGAAAACCTGCCATTCCTATAACGAACGAAAAATTCAATACATATATTGCAGATATTTACCAAAATCCTACGAGAATGTTTTCAGAAAAAATAAAAAACGGGCAAAAAGCAACTTTTAAAAATGAAAGCGTAGAATCTATCGAAGAACTTAATAAGAAAAAAGAGATGCTTCAGAAAGGCATTAAAGGACGGTATATCTATATTGAAAAGGATAAGGAACCGGTATTCAAAAGTAAATAATACTTTATCTAAAGAAGTAATCCCATTATAAAACAAAATCAGTTGTTTCTTACTAAAAAAACAACTGATTTTAATTGATATACTTTAGGATTGTTTTCTCAAAGATTTTTGACTATTGTCAATATTTATCCAATCTTTTTCCCAAGAATCTTTAAACTTCTTTCGATTCCATCCAGAATGGCTACATTGGGAAGGGTTCCCCAATCTTCAAATCCGAAGTGTCGGAATAGCCTTAAACTGGGTTCGTTATGAAGGAAAATAAGTGCCACGAGATTATGTACTCCAAATTTTGCAGCATTATCAATACAATACTCAAGAATTGTTTTTCCATAGCCTTTTCCTCTGCAGCTTTCATCCAGATAAATGCTTACCTCTACTGTTCCGCTGTACGCCGCTCTTTCATGGAATGAGCTGAAACTTACCCATCCTATGATCTGGTCTTCAGCATCTTGAACGATCCACAGCGGTCTTGTTTCAGGGTTATGCTCCTCAAACCACTCTTGCTTACTTTCCACGGAAACTTCTTCTACATCTGCAGTTACCATCCTTGAAGCAATTGTTGAATTGTAAATGGCCACAATTTTATTTAAATGAGCCCTCTCAGCATTTCTGAACTTTAATTTTTCCATTGATCTTGATTCAACTTTTTCAATACAAAAATACTAAATTTTAAAAACACCCCTTAATAAATAAAGCTTATTTTCAGATTTCAACACTTAAATAAAACGAACCCCTAAATATTTCAACACAAATTTCAAAACAAACTTATATAACTTAATATTCTTCTATTTCAAATCTTTTAAAATCCTGTTTAAACTTCTTACCGTTATTCCCAGATAAGCCGCCATATCTTCTTTAGAAATTTGAATACCTTGTTTTTCCTGCATTTTTATGAGCTGGGTTAAAGTATGTTCCGTGGTGTAAAGCTGTTGATAAGAAGCTCTGCTGGAAGTATTAATAATCCGTTCTGCGAAGGATTCCAACAGTAAGTTATTCAGACGGAGATCATTTTTAATCAAGGACCTGAAAAAAGGAATACCCACTGCATAAACCTCTACTTCTGATAGGGCTTCAACACTGCATAAACAATTGGTATTTTTGATCACCTCTACTTCCCCGATAATTTCTCCGCTTCCCAAAAATTCAACAATATATTCTTTCCCGTTTTCTTCCATTAAAAAACATTTGACCACTCCTTTTTTAATCAGGATAACCCTGGAGAGCTGCTCACCCTGTACTGTTATTTTTTCTCCTCTGGAAAAAGAGTTCACTGCAATATCTTCCTTATTCTCCTGTTTTGTGTATAGATCTTCGAGATAGTTTAAAAATGTATGATTCGTTCTTAACATGCTGGTCCGGGACAAATGTCCTTGGTTGATTTATTTTTTATGCTGAATTTTGTCGACAGAAAATTACAAAACTAAAATGAATAATCACATAACAACCATTGCCTTTGATGCAGATGATACCCTATGGATCAATGAACCTTATTTTCAGGAAGCAGAAAAAGAATTCTGTGTACTTCTTGAGGACTATCTGCCGCAGCATTCCGTATCGCAGGAATTGTTTAAAACTGAAATGCAAAATCTGCATTTATATGGATATGGGGTAAAGGGATTTATGCTGTGTATGATTGAAACGATAGGCAGAGTTACCAACAACACCGCTTCCCTGCAGCTAGTGAACAAAGCCATTGAGCTGGGACAGAGCCTTTTGCAAAAACCTATTGAACTTCTGGATGGGGTTACAGAAACCCTCGAAAGCCTGAAAGGAAAATACAGACTGGTTGTTGCCACTAAAGGTGATCTGCTGGATCAGGAGCGAAAATTAAAAAATTCAGGATTACAGGAGTTTTTTCATCATATTGAAATCATGAGTGACAAGAAAGAGAATGATTATAAAAAATTACTGAAGCATCTTGACTGCCAGCCGGAGAACTTTTTAATGCTTGGAAACTCTATAAAATCAGATATTTTACCGGTACTTGAAATTGGAGGATCGGCAGCCCATATTCCTTACCATGTTACCTGGAGCCATGAACAGCATGATGTTAATTTAGAACATCCCAATTTCATGGAATTGGAAAGTATTGACGAAATTCTGAAATACCTCTAGGATAAGGTAATAATTCATTTATTATAATCCTGTTATACATAAAGGAAGGCTGTTTTTCAACAGCCTTCCTTTTTATTATTTCTTCAAACATTTTTCAAGGAACTGATCCTGCTCCCATAAAAGATGTAAGATATTTTCTTTCGCCTGGTATCCATGTGATTCTTTTGGAAGAAGAACCATTTTAACCGGCGCTCCCAGGTTTTTCAGCGCCTGGAAATATCTTTCCGTCTGCAATGTGAAAGTTCCCGGGTTATTGTCTGCATCCCCATGCACCAAAAGAAGTGGTGTTTTCATTTTATCTGCATTCATAAACGGAGACATGGTATTATAGATCTCCGGAATATCCCAGTAATTTCTCTGCTCACTCTGGAATCCGAAAGGTGTCAGCGTTCTGTTATACGCTCCACTTCTGGCAATACCACAGGCAAAGAGATTGGAATGTGTCAAAAGATTTGCCGTCATGAAAGCTCCATAGGAATGTCCTCCAACAGCCACTTTCTTTTTGTCGATATATCCCAACTGATCTACAGCATTGATGGCAGCATCGGCATTGGCTACCAGCTGAGGAATGAAGGTATCATTAGGCTCAGTTTTTCCTTCACCAATAATTGGGAAAGCAGCATCATCCAAAACAGCATATCCTTTTGTTGTCCAGTATACGAAAGAACCGTAATACGGGAAGGTAAATTCATTTGGATTTTGGGTATTCTGCCCTGCGGTATTCTTATCTTTATATTCTGTAGGATAAGCCCAAATTAACAGAGGAAGTTTTTCTTTCTTCGCTTTTCTATCATAATTTGCCGGTAAATAAAGTGTTCCTGTCAGAGTAACGCCATCATTTCTTTTATAGGTAATTACTTCTTTATAAACATCTTTAATACTCTCAAAAGGATTGGCAAAATGCGTTACCGTTTCTGTTTTATTAGACTTAATATTCTTTTTAAAATAGTTCGGATACAAACTTGGAGATTCCTGAGTGGTTAGAATCTCTCCTTTTGAAGGATTCAGAATATCAATAATACTCTCTTTCGTATTTTTAAGGTTGGAAGTATACAATCTCTTTTTCTTCAGTGATTTCACATCCATCTCATCAATAAAAGGATGTTGTCCATCTTTTGTAAATCCGTCCCCAATAAGATAAGCTTTACCTCCTTTCAGATCTATAACAGATCTTCCGTATTGGTTTTTTACTCTATTAAATTTCCCCGGATCACTGTAAACATCCTGATAATTTCGGTCTTCAATTATTTTGGATTCATTGTTATTAAAATCAACAAGGAAAGATTTTGTATTTCTGGTATCATACCAGCCTTCAGAAACTACGGCATAATGATCATTGGTCCAGTTTACATCTTCATATCTCTGTTTTGTTTTGAAGAATGATTTTGGAGCGGCAGTAAACGGAGCTTCCCACATAAAGATTTCATCTCTGTATTCTGAAGCTTTAGACTGGTCTCCTCCATCAAGTGCTTCAGCAAACACCAGCGTTGAAGGCGCATCGCTTCTCCATGACAGATCTCTTTTTCCGGTTCTTACGGATGAAAAACCTTTCGGCATAATCTCATTCAGGGGAACTTCATTCACCACTTTTACAGCGTTTCCTTTTATATCGTACACCGTTGTTGTTATTGGAAATCTGCTTAAAGGAACAATATAGGAGAATGGTTTCTTAATAACGGTTGCCATTAAATAATTTCCATCAGGAGAAAAGCTTAAGCCGGTATACATATCCTGATCTTTTACTTTTTTAAGACCTCCGTTAAGATCAACACTGTATACTTCAGAAGCGGTAAGAACCTCAAAATTCTTCTCATCCTGCGGATTCTTTAAAAGATCCTGGTATGTTCTGTTCTGAGATACTTTTCCATCAGCAGTAGAAACAATAGGTCCTGTTGGAAGATCCTTGCTGGAATCAATTAAAGCAGGTCTGTTTTGAGGAAGGGTTTTAATTAATAAGCTCTGGGAATCATTATACCATACATAGGGTGATCCCAGGTTGGCATTCAAAACATCTCCGGTAATTTTTTTGGCAGTAGCTGTTTCCATGTCTACAATCCAAAGCTCCACTCCTTTAGCGGTAGTATTGGTAAAAGCCAGTTTTTTTTCATCCGGAGAGAATGAAGTATATGTAATTTTAGCATCTGCCGGCAAATTCTTTACCTGAACCTCATTCTTATCATTAATCTTCCTGATTTTAAGGTTATTCAGGTAATTGGCAGTACTTGCAATATTGGTAACGGGATTAATCCTCAGCCCTCCCAATTTCATCTCCTGCTGGCTAAGATCGCTCAGCGTCTTATAAGTGGGACGATACATAAAAACAACCCAGTCTTTTTTGTTGTTCATCAGAACACCAGGCGGCCTATCATAGTCTGCAAGTTTAAGGATTTCTGCAGAGGGTTTTTGATACGTAATATTTTCCTGTGCATCATAAAAATTGAGAAATGCCAGAAGGCAAATAGTCAGTTTTATCTTCATAAAATCATTTTTCACGAATTTAGTGATTTTTAATAAATTTTTAAACACTCACTCACAAGATCCTTTACAAATCCCACTATATCGATACTGGAAATAAAAAAAGAGCATTAAACAATGCTCTTTTATATCTATTTTTGAAATCAGCTTACCAATCTGAAGCCCGTTTTCTCTTTTCTATCATATGATCTACTGAAAACTTTCCTGCACCAAATGCCATAAGCAGAAGATACACGGAAAGATAAATAAGACTCAGCTCTCTCTTTTCAAAAGGATCTGCGCCATGAATAAAAAAGCCCGCAATAGCCATTGTAAAGATCAGAAATCCTAAAGAGATTCTTGTGAAAAGTCCTAATATCAGTAAGATTGAACAAACAAATTCCGCAAATACCGTAAGAATCAGGGAGATCTGAGGTCCTAATCCCATAAAATCAAAAAATTCAATTTTACCGCCTTCCAATAACATCTGAAGCTTTGGAAACCCATGAGAAAGCATTGCAAAACCTACAAAAACTCTCACTGCAAATAAAATAATATCTTTAAGTATTGAGCTGGAATTTGAATCAGTATAGTTCATTTACTAAAAAATTTAGACTAAGGTAATAAAAATCTTTTAATACAACGGGATTACAGCGTTTTTTAGTCTATCTGTAACCAAAGTTTTTTAAATCTCTGTCGTTCTTTCGCCAATCTTTTTTCACTTTTACGAATAAATTCAAGTGAATTTTCTTGGAAAAGAATTTTTCAAGATCCAATCGTGCTTCAGTCCCTACTTTCTTGATTGCCTCACCTTTATGCCCAATAATAATTCCTTTTTGGGTATCTCTTTCTACATAAATAATAGAATCTATAAAAATAATTCCTTCTTTTTCTTTAAACTGTTCTGTAACCACTTCTACAGAGTAAGGAATTTCTTTATCATAATTCAAAAGAATTTTCTCACGAATAGCCTCATTCACGAAAAACCTTTCCGGCTTGTCCGTATACTGATCTTTATCATAATAAGGCGGGTTTTCGGGTAGTAAAGATTTTAATTTAGGCAAGATAACCTCTGTATTGAAAGCATTCAGTGCAGAAATTGGAAGAATCTCCGCTTTCGGAATTTTATTGTGCCAGTCTTCTACTAATTTTTCAAGTCCTTCCTGTGTAGTCTGATCAACTTTATTCAGTAAAAGAAGGACAGGAACAGGAATTTTATTCAGTTTATCTATTAAAAACTCTGATGGTTCTGCTTTATCAGTAACATCTACAATAAATAAGAACACATCAGCATCCTGCAAAGAATCCTTTACAAAATCCATCATTTTTTCCTGAAGACCATATTTTGGATCCAATACTCCCGGAGTATCAGAAAATACGATCTGCAGATCATCTTCATTATAAATCCCAAAAATTCTGTGACGCGTTGTCTGCGCTTTCTGCGTTACAATCGCTAACTTCTCTCCCATCAACTGGTTAAGAAGAGTCGATTTTCCGGCATTGGGCTTTCCAACTATATTTACAAATCCTGCTTTGTGCATAAAAATATTATTACGAACTGCAAAGTTAGTAAAAACAAAATTGGTCTTAGAGTGAATCTCCATATTTAAAAAGAAAAAAGAGACTTATTTGGCTTTATGCAGCATTACAAAAAAGAATTTTTAAGGGGAACCTGATAAGAAAAATGATATTCCTCTGCTTATTGAGGCATCCGATTAATCATTAGATCAGCCAATGGACTATCATCCCAAGGATATAATACATCAAGAATTTTATCAACTTTTATTCTTCTTTATATTTCAAAAAAATTATAGGATTATTTTGCATTACATTACTTAAAACCGATACTTTTGAATATTAGAATTCATATGTATGAATATAGACCAGATTCTTGATCAGATTTACCTCCTTCCTGAAGCCTCAAAAAAAAGTTTAAAAGAACATATTACCGAAGTTTCTCATCCTAAAGGTTTTTGCCTGATGGAAGCCAATAAAGTAATCCCTTACCTTTATTTTATCCGCAAAGGTATTGCCCGTGCTTATGCCAGTACTTCAGAAAATGACATTACATTTTGGTTTGGGAGTGAAGGCCAGTGTATCCTTTCCATGAAAAGTTATGTAGAGGATAAGCCTGGTTACGAGAGTATTGAACTGCTGGAAGACTGCGAATTGTACCAGCTGGAAACCGAAAGTTTAAGAAAACTGTTCAATGAGGATATCCACATTGCCAACTGGGGAAGAAAATTGGCGGAAGCTGAAATGATCAAATCTGAGGAACTGATTATTTCCAGACAGTTTAAAACATCTTTGGAGCGCTATAAAGATCTTATGTTTTATCAATCTGACTTACTCAAAAGAGTTCAGCTTGGCTATATTGCTTCTTACCTCGGAATTACTCAGGTAAGCCTGAGCCGGATACGGGCAGAGATCAAGTAGCTTAGAGAGGGAGTAAGCTACAAGTCCATCCTTTTCTTATTTCAGGTACTCAACTTTTTTCATCATATTCCTCAATCCCAGAAGATTGAAATCAATTCTTTACAAAATCTATATACTTCCTTCTTCCAGTCTCCGACTTCTTTCTGTATAATATCCCCCGATCTCATTTTTTAACAATTGTAAAATTTTGTTTGCTTTAAAATTCTGAAATTTGCAGTAGAAAAATTAACAAAAATGAATTGGATCATATTAGTTATCGCAGGATTATTTGAAGTTGCCTTCGCGTCATGTTTGGGAAAGGCAAAAGAAACATCAGGAACGGAAATGTACCTTTGGTATACCGGATTTCTGATCACGATGACTATAAGCATGCTTTTGCTTATCAAAGCCACTCAGACCTTGCCTATCGGAACGGCTTATGCCGTATGGACAGGAATTGGAGCTGTAGGAACAGCTTTAATGGGAATTTTCTTCTTTAAGGACCCTGTAAGCTTCTGGAGAGTATTTTTTATTGTAACGCTTATCGGTTCTGTAGTAGGATTGAAAGCTGTTTCTTCTTCACATTAAGATTCGACCTTAAAAAAGCACATAAACTTCTATCTATATTTAAAAATGGAACCGTCTTCTATATGAAGGCGGTTTCGCTTTTCTCACACTTATCTTCAACATTTCCAGCTTCCATTATTTTTAGCTTATCCATAAAAAAACCTGCCAAAGATAGGCAGGTCTTATTTATTTTTTGAAAACCAACGGTAAGATTTCGTTCTCTCTTAATCCGTATTTTTTGATTTCTTCCTGGGGAAATTTCTGAGAATAGAAATTCACTTCTGTTTCGAAACCTGCTTTTTGCAAACGATCAAAATAATCCATCCCATACCAGCGGACATGGTCATACTGCCCAAAATGTTTCTGGCGTTCTTTCGGATCTTTAATGGTAAAATCTTCATAGGTTTTTTCCAATGAATTTTTCATTGGAACCTGAAGTATCCCCCATCCTCCGGGTTTCATTACTCTGTACAATTCACTCATTGCTTTGGCATCATCTTCAATATGTTCCAAAACATGATTACAGAAGATAATATCAAAACTTTCATCCTCAAAAGGTAAGTTCAGGATATCCGCCTTTACATCTACAATCGGGGAATATAAATCCGCTGAAATATAATTCAGATTGCTCATCCTCTTAAATTTCCTTAGAAATTCCTGTTCAGGAGCAATATGCAGAACTTTATAGCTTTTAATAAAAAAATCAGTTTCATTCTGAAGGTAAAGCCACATCTGGCGGTGTCTTTCCAGGCTCAGTGTTCCCGGAGAAAGAGCATTCTCTCTCTGCTTTCCATACCCGTAAGGCAGAAATTTCCGATATGACCTTCCGTCTATAGGATCAAAGAACTGATCTCCTTTAAAAAACTGATAAATAAGCGGCCTCGCCCAGATGCTCATTTTGATAAGCATCGGACGTGGAATTTTATTCAGTAAAAGTTTCGTTATTTTTTTCATTAAAAATCCAGCTGGAACTGCTTTTCTTCATCGCTTTGAATTCCTAAAGCTTCGTAAATATATTGGAATGTAGAAAGCAACACAGGTTTACCATTGATTACAGCCACATCATGTTCAAAGTGAGCAGAAGGTAAGTTATCTAAAGTAGTTACAGTCCATCCGTCATTATGGAATTTCACTTTTTCAGTTCCAAGATTGATCATCGGTTCAATAGCAATAGCCAAACCGTCTTTAATCACTTTTCCGCTTCCTTGTCTTCCATAGTTGGGCACCTGTGGGTCTTCATGCATTTTTCTCCCTAAACCATGTCCTACAAGCTCTTTTACCACTCCATATCCTTCTTTTTCACAATGAGCCTGGATAGCATGGGAGATATCACCGATTCTTTTCCCTCTTACACATTGTTCAATCCCTTTATAAAGAGATTCTTTACTCACCTTCAATAATTTTTTTACTTCCGGTTTTACTTCACCAATTTCAAAGGTATAAGCATGATCTCCTACAAAACCGTTCAGGATTACCCCACAGTCTACAGAAAGCACATCGCCTTCTTGTACGATATCATTGTTGGGAAAACCATGAACTACCTGATCATTCGGAGAAATACACAGTGAGTTCGGGAAACCTCCATATCCTAAAAATGCTGGTTCTGCTCCATGATCCTTAATAAAATCGTGAGCCAGTTTATCTAAATATAAAGTGTTTATTCCCGGTTTAATTTCTTTAGCCAACATTCCCAATGTTTTAGAAACCAATCGGGCACTCTCCTTCATAAGACGCAGTTCGTCTATCGTTTTTAATTGAATCATTGTTGTATAGATGTTAGATTAGATGTTGGAAGTCCGATTACAGCTTTGTGCTAATGGTTGACTTCCCATGATCTATAAACTCTTCTGATAATACGTAGAAACTTTTAGTAATGACGTTATAATGTCCTGTTACTAAGTTCTATTCTACCAGAAAAGTCCTTTTTTCTTTTCTTTTTTTAGTTTTGAATAGGCAAGAACTTCTCTTCCTTCTACACGGAATTCTATTCTTTCCTGAATAATATTGTAGATTTCACCCCATCCAGGAAATCCTCCTAAGTTTCTGTCATCAATAAACCAGTCTGCATCCAGTTTTCTGGATTGATTTGCAGAATCGAAAACTTCTCCTTCAAAGCTTGAATTTACGGCATAAAACTCTACTCCGTTTTTTTTGCAGAATTCTACTGCTTCATCTAATGTTTTTCCGTGTCTGTATGTCCAAAGGATAAGTCTGTATCCCTCTGCCTGAAGTTTTTTTAAGGTTTCAAAAGCGAAAATTTTCGCTTTTCCAATTGCCGGATATGCATCATCTACAATCGTTCCGTCAAAGTCAACGGCAATCTTTTTATTATTTAACATTTTGTTCTTTTTTTAGCTTTGCAAAGATAAGAAATAAAAAAGAGTGCCAAAAAGAAAGGCACTCAATACTTTTATAATTTAAAAAATTCTATAGAATTTAGCTCTTCACCCAGTTAAACTGGAACTGAAGATCCGGTGTAGAAACTCTGTCTGTAATTTTCTGTAGTCTTGCAGGAAGTTTCATTAAATACTCCTGAGCTTTTTCTGCTTTTTCTGTAAGACCTTTTACGTGCTCAATTTTCCACTCATCCAACAGATCTTTCATAATATTGATATAATCATTACCTGTATACACCATACATCTTTGTGCAGCATCTGAAAAATGTCCCCAAAGTTCTCCTGCTTTTTGTCCTGACTGTCTCATCAAGTGAGCCGGCATTACAATTTTCTTACGCATCATATCTTCAAAGGCAAGAATCATTTCTGAAGGGTCAATTTCAAGAATTTTAGCCACGAAATGTTTGTATGCTTTAGCGTGTCTTGCTTCATCTGCAGCAATTACCCCACACATTTTAGCCAGTTTTCCGTTTCCAGATTGCTTCGCCAAAGTACCAACTCTTCTGTGAGAAATATTAGTTGCTGTTTCCTGGAAACTTGTATAAATGAAGTTTCTGTAGGGATCCATACTTGTTCCTAAGTCGAACCCGTCATTGATCAAATACTGAGTTGTGATCTCCACTTCTCTCATATTCACTCTTCCACACAGGTATAGATATTTATTCAGTAAATCTCCGTGTCTGTTTTCTTCTGCAGTCCAAGCTCTTACCCAATTCGCCCAACCTACTTTTTGTTCCTGGTTTACTCCGTCTACTCCCATCAACCAAGACTCATAAGAAGGAAGAGCCTCTTCCGTAATACAGTCTCCGATTAGAGTTACAAATAAGTCGTAAGGCATTTCACGAGCAAAAGTCTGAATTTCCTCTAAATCATGTTTAAAGTCATCGCTTGATGGATCTGGCAGGTAATCGGAAGGCTGCCAAATTTTTTCAATTGGCGTTAAAAATTTATCAAGAAAAGAACCTACTTCCTTTTCCAATATTCCCATTACTTCTTTCCTAACAAGCTTTTGATACATTTTACTATTCAGTTTTTAATTAACAAAGATATGATTTATTTATTATTTAACGCATAATAAAGTATGCAAGTCATACCTTATCTGATATATATCATAAAAAATGCCACTATATCATTATAACGGCATTTTTTTATGAATATTATTGAATTTTAACTAATCAAAACCTCTCCTGTCATAGCATCCGGTATTTTCACACCCATTACATTAAGGATGGTAGGCGCTACATCACCCAGTTTACCGGGTTTTAAATTCCAGGTATTGTCTTTATCCATGACGATAAAAGGGACAAGGTTGGTAGAATGCTGTGTGTTTGGAGTTCCATCAGGATTGATCATTACATCCGAATTTCCGTGGTCTGCCAGTATAAAAACAGCATATCCGTTTTCATAAGCAGCTGTTGCCACTTTTTCAATGCACTGATCTACTACCTCAGCAGCTTTTATAGCAGCTTCAAAAACACCTGTATGACCTACCATATCTGTATTGGCAAAATTCAGGCAAACGAAATCGGCAGTTCCATTTTCTAATTCCGGTACAATAGCATTGGTAATATCATAGGCTGACATTTCCGGTTTTAAATCATAGGTAGGAACATCTTTCGGGCTTGGACAAAGTAATCTTCTTTCTTCCTTAAACTCTTCCTCCCGTCCTCCCGAGAAGAAAAAGGTAACGTGAGGATATTTTTCCGTTTCAGCAATTCTGATCTGAGACTTTCCGTTTTTCTCCAGTACCTCTCCCATTGTTTCTGTTAACACATTTTCGTCAAAAACAACCTGAACATTCTGGAATGTTTTATCGTAATTCGTCAACGTAATATAATAAAGGTTGAGTTTACGCATAGAAAAATCCGGGAAATCTTTTTGTGAAAGAACTTCTGTAATTTCTCTTCCTCTGTCTGTACGGAAATTGAAACAGATCACGACATCATTATCTATAATCTTCGCTACCGGTACTACATTTCCTGTAGCTGTAGTATTCACTAAAATAATAGGCTTCAGGAATTCATCCGTTACATTATGATCATAAGAATCTTTAATAGCGGCCAGGGCATCTGTAGTCTCTAATCCCACTCCATCCACAAGAGCATCATAAGCTAATTTTACACGCTCCCATCTCTTATCTCTGTCCATTGCAAAATATCTTCCTACTACTGTGGCTAATTTCCCTGTAGTAGCTTCCATATGCTTCTGAAGTTCATCTATAAATCCCAGTCCTGAATGCGGATCACAGTCTCTACCGTCTGTAAAAGCATGAACAAATACATTTTCGTTCAACCCGAATTCTTTGGCAGCAGATAATAATCCTTTTAAATGATTGATATGGGAGTGTACTCCTCCATTGGATACCAATCCTATAAAATGTATTTTTTTATTCTCTCTTTTTGCATATTCAAAAGCATCCTGGATCACTTTTTCCTGTCCCAATGTTCCGTTTTCAACGGCCATATTGAGTTTTACCAGGTTTTGATACACTACTCTTCCGGCGCCCAGATTCATGTGGCCTACTTCAGAGTTTCCCATTTGTCCTGCAGGAAGTCCCACTGCTAAACCACTTGCTTCAAGTGTTGTGTGTGGAAATTTTTGATAACAGCTGTCTATAAATGGTGTATTTGCTTTATCTATGGCAGAAACATTTGGGTTGGTTCCCAATCCCCATCCGTCAAGGATTGCCAGTATTGCTTTTTTCGACATTTTGTATAACTTTTGTACTACAAATTTACCTAATTTCCGATGAATAGAAGAATTTGAAGGCTCGAATTTTATTGATTATTGATCGTCAGGATGATATTGCAGGTAATCCAACCATGTCAAGGTTTAAAACCTTGACATGGTGTATTAAATAATTCGGGAAATGATCAGATGAATTTCTATCGAATGAAAAAAGATCATTTTTATCATAAAATTTCAGCTTCAATTCCCTTCATAAATCCGTAAATCTTTTTAATTTTGCGGTATGGATTTACGAGATCAATTGAAGAATCTTTTTCCTGATCATGATGAGCAGGATTTTGAAATGCCTGAAGAACAGTTCAAGCAGAAAGAACCTTTGGTATGCAAATTTGAAAAAAAGGGAAGAAACGGAAAGCCTGTAACAATAGTTGAGGGTTGGGAAGGCAGTGAAGAAGACCTGAAGAAAATTTCAAAGAAAATAAAAACCACCTTAGGAATAGGCGGTTCTGAAAAGGATGGGACAATTATCATTCAGGGTGATAACCGTGATAAAATCATGAGTATCCTTAAAGATATGGGCTATAAAACCAAACGTGTTGGCGGATAGGTTTAGAAATAAACCTGAGCTTCCGGCAATAAGGTTTTTAATTGTTCTATTTTAGATTTCTCTATAGGGTTTCCTATAAGAATCAGTGTTTTAAGATTTTTTAAGTGTTTAATTTCTACAGGAATATCTGTCAGGTTATTATGAGCCAGATTCATGCTGACTATATTTTTTAATCCTTTTACTTTGGATGAAATCTCGGTAATATGATTATCACTTACATTCAGAAATTCCAGATGCTGAGATTTATATAGATTTTCCGGTAGTTTTGTAATGGCATTCTGCTGAAGTTCAAGATATTTTATATTTCTGGGAAAAGACAGATTTCCAAGATCATTGATCTGATTATCAGAAAGATTTAAAAATTTCAGATTTTTAATCTGGTCCAGACGGTCTCTAATAAAACTGATCTGATTCCCCTGGAGATTAATTTCTTCTAATGTCGGAATTTCCATCAATGCTTCCGGAAAAACATTCAGGTTATTGGCATCAAGATGAATGGCTTTTAAGTTTTGAAGTTTGGCTACATTGGGATTAATGCTTGTCAGGCTATTCAAATTGATAGAAAATGTAGTGAGCTTTGTAAGTTGGCCAATTTCATCCGGAATATATTTAATACTGTTTTCATTAACATTCAAAATCTCCAATTCTTTGAGTTCAAACAGCTCCTGATCCATTTTTTCAAATTTATTACCCATTATATTCAGAAAAAATATTGAATTCAGCCTGGTGATCTCAGGAGGCAGATTAAATAATCCTTTTTCCCTGAAACTCATACTGTAAACTACTTTTTTGCTATTTAAAGCATCTTCAATATTCGTGAAGGTAGGATATTTAACGGGATCGATCTGGGCCTTTGCCAGAACGAGAGAGAAAATGGAAATAAACAGTATCGATTTTTTCATAGATAAAAATGTCCGCCGGCAATACTACCGGCAGACAAAAGTTTAATAATTTATTTCTTTAAAAGTTTTACCGTCTTCTGGAATCCTCCTTCTGCTTCAATATTTAAAATTAAAACACGGGATGCTTCCAGCTGTGATGTGAAGTCAAGGTCCAATACTTTGTTTAACCCGTTAAACTTCTTTGTATAAACAATTTTTCCGTCCATACTGTAAGCGGTCACAGCAATATCTTTCAATCCTTTTTCAGAGTTTATTTTAACAATTCCTGAAGTAGGGTTTGGAGCTACGTTTACTGTAGTTTCTGCAGTTTTATTCTCTATAGTTCCCAAAGATCCTTCTATTCCTAAGTTTTCTTTAAGTGCAATCACAATTGTTGCAGATTTTCCTTTATAGTTGATTGTATTTCCAGTCGCGTCAATATCTGTAGAAATAGTAGAATCCGGATGCTGGATAGAGAAGAATCCAAATTTGTGATCAGGTGTGAATGTAAGCCCTGTAGGTTCTGAACCAGACGGCATAGAAGCAAAGAGTTTTACTTTAGGATTAGCCTGTGTATGGTCAGGAGCAATAACCCAGATATAGTTTTTCCCACCATCCTGAAGAACCCAAAGGTTTCCAAGCTCATCAAAGGTAAGGTTATCATTTCCGTCTCCCCAAGCTTCAGACATGGTTCCCTGAGCTGTATTGAAAGAATATGATGTAGAAGCTCCTCCCACAAATGTTTCCACCTGAGAAGCCGTAGTTCCGTTATCCTGTAAACGATATACTTTGTCTAATCCTTTTGCTGTAAAGTAAATCTTACCGTCTAATGGGCTGATATCTACATCTTCCACTCCATTGAATTTTGTTCCTCCATATGTTTGGGCAAGATTATTGGTATTGTTCTGGTCAGCCTTAGTTTTGTTTGGAATCTGAACCCATGTTGCTGTAGTGCCCACCGGATCTCCCGATGTACTAAGTCCCTGATCTAATTTCAATACATAAAGGTTTCCTGAAGCCAGGTTGTTCGGAGTATCCATTACATATTTGTATACCATGTGCGTTCCTCCATCTTCTCCGTAATAAGCAACAGTTCCGGCTGTGTTGATCACAACATTTTCATGGTTCATGATTCCCATCTGCCAAAGTTTACCCTTAGTTCCATCCTGATTTTTAGAAATCACCTGAGCTGTGGCAGGATCAATTTCCACAAGCCATCCGTAATCTTTATATCCGTCATTGTTCACATCACTGGAAGTAACAGATTCTTCAGCTGTAACCACTGTTCCCCATGGGGTAATTCCTCCTGAACAGTTTCTGATCGTCTGTACCAGACTAGGATCTGAAAAACTTACAGCTCTGGATTTTGTCAGCTGCCAAAGTTTGGTAGAAGCATTATAGTTGATTTCAGCCATAGTAACTCCTCCCGGATTAGTTTCATGGTTTACTGAAAGATATCCGTTTGTACTGCTTCCGGTTTTTGGAACATAAGCTGTAAAGTCATTCTGTCCTCCTACGAATCCTCCTCCTTCAGTATAATTATCTCCTTCTTTCAGGATAAGCTGGTACTTATGCGCTGTAGGAATAATAAGCTTGTTGGTTTGTGCTGTAGGAACGATAGATGTAAAACAGCTGATATGGGTTCCGTTACAAGTAGTAGCGGCAGGTATTGTCTTTAAATAAGCATCAATTCTAAGATCAGAACTTCCTGTGCTTCTATTGTGTAACTCTACAGAAATTCTGTTCACTCCATTTACAAATTTCGACTTTGGAATAGAGAAAACATTGTATACACTTTCTGCAGCACCATCAACGATTGTACTTGAAAGTGTATTAAAAGTGATAGCACCAGCAGGCATATTATCTCTTACGACTTCTTCACCATTAAGATATACTACAATTCCGTCATCTCTCATTACCCCCAATTCCATATGATCAGAAAGCGTGGATAAATCAACGGTGAAATCTTTGGCAAAATAAGCCGTGGTAAGCCCTGTAGCACCATTATGTATGGTAGTGGTTACAGGATCACCATATCCTAAAGGACCATTTCCTGTGGCCCATGAAGAAATATCATATGTTTTAGTTTTCCATGCATCCGGCTGAGCCTGATCAAGGTCTTTATAGCTCCAGGACGAGTTTTTATTAAAAACAAAAGTCTGCGCCTGAACAGAGGAACCGGCAAGTAAGGCCAAAGCTCCCAATGTGAGTAATTTTCTCTTCATTTTAATTTGATTTATTAGACGTTGCAAAACTATTTTTTTAGAACTACCCTTCTGTTAATAGGACTTTAAATATAGTTCCGTCAATATTAATTAATCAATAACCCAATGTTAAGGGAGTTAAATTATCATTAAATAATGCAGGATAAGGGGTTATGGGGTAATCGTTTTGCTAAACCTTATAGGTTTTTGAAACCTATAAGGTTATGGACTATACTAAACACTAACGATCAACATCTTACAACTTTTACCCCGAGCTTCAAACCCTTATTATTTCGCTTTACTCACATCAGTAAGAGCGTTCAGGAAAGCAATAATCTCTTTAATTTCTGTCGGGGTAAGATTCAGTTTATCGGGAGCTAATGTTTGATTTTTCATTTTTAATCCTAAGCCTTCTCCTCCACCTTCGTTATAAAAATCGAGAACTTCTTCCAGCGTACTGAAAGCCCCATTATGGAAATAAGGCTTGGTAAGGGCAATATTTCTTACTGTAACAGTCTTGAATGAATAATCATAAATCCATGATTTCTCTTTTTTCACCGGGCTTTTTCCTCTTCCAAGATCGGAGTCTAATTCTACAGGAAGCTGATTAACAGGTTTTGTTGTGATTCCTAATACTTCCGATTCATTTTCATTGAAAAGCGGTGGTACCAATCCTGAAAAATGAGGGGCAAAATGACAGGTCGCACAATTGGCTTTCCCCATAAATAAATTAAAACCTTTTTTAACATCTTCGGAAACCTCTTTTTCATTTCTCATAAAACGGTCAAAATCACTGTCAAAAGAATATAGCGAAGCCACATAAGAGCTTAAGGCTTTTGAGAAATTTTCTTTATTGATTTTACCGTCTTTAAAAGCATTACGGAATTTCTTTTTGTATTCAGGGTCTGTTTTTAATTTGCTGATGATATTTTCATAGCTGGTATTAAATTCTTCTTCATTATAAATGACATGTTCAGCCTGCTGTTCAAGATAAAAAGCCCGAAGGTCATAGAAAAATCTTTTGGCAAAAACAGCATTATAAAGAGAAGGTGAATTTCTTAAGACTGTTTTTCCTTCGATATTGCTTGGAGATTTTGCCTTAAGGTCTGTAAACGCATTGTCCTGAAGATGACAGGTAGCACAGCTCATTTTTCCGTTACCACTAAGGTTCTGATCATAGAAAATGGATTTTCCAAGGTTTCTAAGGGAAGGATTGTCTTCCGAAGATTTTAATAAAGTATAGAAATAAGGATCTAAGAAATCACTGCTAAAGAGGTTTTTGTTACCTACATTCCAGCCTGAGAATTCTTTCAGATCGTCGGGTCTTCCGTCCCATCTCCCCAATTCTTCATATAAAGGCTGTATATATTTTTTGTAAAATTCTATCCTGTCAAAAGTTTCGAAATCTTTATGGGAAGACAGATAGCTGATCCCTTCAGCCAGAATCTGATGGGCTTTCTCTGTATTATAATTTTTAAAATAGAGATCGTCGCTGATATATTTTTTGATTCCCCAAAATGCTGAACGGGCTTCTTCAGAAGTATTCAAAGAACCAGGAGTATCAAATCCGGTAACTCCCAATGTATAAACTCTGATCAGCTCTATACGCAAAGGCAGGGTTTTATTATTTCCTCTGCTTACTCCATTTTTCACGGTACTCAGATAGAAATTTGAGTAGCTATTGTATAAAAAGTCAGTAATGGTTTTGATCTTTACTTTTTCATTCTCAGCATCTTCGGAGAATATAAGTTCATCCAAAACCTGCAGTCCTTCCGGCGGAAGTGTATAAGCCGATGTCCCAGCTGCTTCAATATGGAATAAAGGCGCTGCGTTAAGGTGAGTTTTTGTATATTCAGGGTAATGATAGGCAATATAAAATTCTATTTCTTTGAATGAATTTCTGGTACTGCTCAGAGATTTCTGCAGTTCTTCAAGGGAAATCTTATCTTCTGAAAACCGGTAAACATCTGATTTCAACTGTTCCAGCTTGCCTTTAAAGTCTGTTAAACCTTTATTGATAAATGTATTTTCGTTTTCCTTTCCTTTGTAAACCGGATTAAAAGACATTACTGCAAATCCTATTAAAAGGATCACAACAAGCAATGGGTAAGATTTCATTAATTTTTAACGGCAAAGCTATTCATCAAATATTATCTTAACTTTAATAGGAGATTAAAAAATGTTTATATTTTAGATAACGGATTTTTTACTAATTTTAAACCCCGAAATCAAATTCATTATTCTAAGGAAGACGGTTTATTCTAAAAAACCGGTAAAAAATAATGGTGAAGGTTATTGGGAGAGGATTTTTTAATTTAATTCAACAAATCAAAACTAAAATAATAATATGAAAACAAAGTTATTGTTTGCTTGTATGGCCAGCCTGCTTTCTCTTTCTGCTTTTTCGCAAAAGAAAAAACAACAGGAAATGGCTGTGTATGCAGAGAAGAAAGGTAATGATTATTACCTGGTCCGTCTGGAACAAGGCAAAGATATTCCCAATGTCTATGTTTATTCAAATGGAATCACAAAACCTTATAAAAATTATACTGAACTAAAAGATGTTGTTATGGAGTTTCCCGGAATGATGGAAACCAACAACTCAACTAAGGAGGAACTCGTTTCTGTTCTCAAAAAAGATGATCATTTCTATGAGGTTACCTCACAAAGGAAAGATCCTAAAAATTTTGAGAAAACAATTATTACGGTATACGAAGTAATTCAGGGGCAAAAAAGAATCGTTGAAGAATATGATACGATCTTCGATCTTGCCGGGTCTCCTTATAAAGACGCAATTTTCATTAATTAAAATATAAAAATATACATTATGCTCAATAAACTTGCTGCCTCAGAACTTGTTCTGAATGAAGACGGAAGTGTATACCACTTGAACCTTTTACCTGAAGATATCGCTGATAAAATCATCCTTGTAGGTGATCCCGACAGAGTAGCGAAGGTTTCAAAATATTTTGACACAGTAGAAATCAAAAAAAATAAGAGAGAATTTTATACGCATACAGGAACTCTTCGCGGAGAAAGAATTACAGTAATGTCTACAGGTATCGGAACTGAAAACATCGATATCGTGATGAACGAACTGGATGCTTTGGTTAATATCGATCTTAAAAATAAAGAGTTCAAAACTGAACACAAAGCTCTTGAATTATTCCGTATGGGAACTTGCGGAAGTGTAAACCCGGATGTACAGGTTGATAATATGCTGGTTACCCAAAATGTAGTGGGACTAGACGGGTTAATGCATTTTTACCAGGATTACAACTTTGAAAATGAGTTTTCTAAAAGCTTCATGGAAAAATTCCCTTATGAAAAAATTAAGCCAATGCTTTATTTCTCAGACTGGGCAGAAGAAATGGGAGACTATTATAAAGATGCCAAATATCACGGAAATACAGCTACATTCCCGGGGTTCTATGCTCCACAGGGAAGACAGCTTCGTTTAAAAGCAGTAGATGACAAATTCCTGGAAACTTTAAATGATCTGGGAATCACGAATTTCGAGATGGAAACTTCTGCCATCTATGCGCTTTCAAAATTATTAGGCCATAAAGCCATTACAGTAAATAACGTAATTGCTAACAGAAGACGTGGAGAATTCTCCGCAGATCACCATGCTTCTGAGAAAAACCTGATTGAATGGGTATTGGAAAGAATCATTAAATAGTTAAGATTATAACTATAATACATACAGAAAGCTATTCTCATTGAGGATAGCTTTTTTATTTTTATCAGGTTTAGACTAAAGTTTTCTTTGGTAAACGAGCAAAGCTTCATTTCTATTAAATATACTCTTATCCGTTCATCTTCTTCAGGATTTTTTCAAAAGTATTGGTATTCCTGCTTGTAAACCGGTCTTTAAGGCTTTTTTTGCCTAAAATCTTTCCAAAAGTAGAATCTAAGGTATTTCCTTTTGGAACCTGCCAGTAAAATATACTGTTGATAATTTCTGCCTTTTCATCTTCAGTATGGGAAGCTTTTTGAAATTCTTCCATCAAAACATCTTCCACACCTGAAACGCCCACAAAGGCATAAATATGAAGGTTCTCATTCTTTTCAAAAGGGATACCACTCCAGAATAATTCTACTTCCTCCTTTGCTTTAACAAACAGAAAAGCTTCATAAGAAAAATGTCCGGACATAGCTTTTTCCAGAATTTCCTTTAATTCTTCAACAGCCTTATCTGAAGAGAACACAATATTTCCGGAAGCAAGTATGGAACTTACCTCTTCCATTCCGGCATCTTTAAAAACCTGGCATACGTCAGCCATTTTCATGTTTGTTCCTTTTACATTGACACCACGGAGAAAAGCACAGTATTTCATAGATTAGATTTTAGAGAATAGGTTGCAGATACTGGGTTGGAGGGTTTTGGAGTTTGAGTACGTCTACCCTTTCAACTTCTTTATTCTTTATTCTTTATTCTACCTTAATATATAAATTATAATCAGTTCCAGAAGGCTTCAGTTTATAGATTTTTTCCAGTATTTTATGATTACTTTTCAGATGATCTTTCACTCTGAACTCTTTCAAAAGTTTATAGTGAGTCTGATAATACACAGCATTAGCATCATTACCCTCATATAAATTTTTATAAGAGAGAAGATATTTCGGCTTTCTTGTTTTAACGGTATTAATCCAATAATTCACTTTATCCTTTTTGATTTCTTCCTGAATCTGTTTATCTACCAAACCTACTTCATCAATGGTTTTTAAGCCTGAGAAATATGGGACATAGCCTGCCGGCTCCAATAAAATCCATTGATTTTTATCTTTTTCATATTGATTTAAAAATACACCGATTGTTCTACGGTAATTCCATTCTCCGTTTCCTGTAGCAATAGCATGAATGGTTTGAAAGGCAAGCATGGGAACAATATAAAATATAGTCAATAATGACAGCCACAGGTTTCTTTTCTCTTTCTGCTCTAAAATAAAAATAAGAACAGGTACGAAAAGCAGAAGCTGCGGAACCCAGTAATACCAATCGAATAAACTCTTCTGAGAGATAAAAAGAATCTGTTTTACCCATCCGAAAATAAAGATCATCCACAGGAAATAATTTCTGTTATTTCTCTGTCTGATCAAATAAATAAAACACAGGACTTCAAAAATCAGTACAACAACCGTTACGGGATTAAAATTCCCGGGTACTTTTAGCATTCCCCAGAAATTTCCAAAACTCACAAAGAAATAGCTGATGTGCTGCTGCAATGTAAAACTTTGCTCATATAGTAATTTCTTTGCTGTAATGGTATTATTAACAAGTTCACCAAAGTAGAACCAGTTGAAAGCCACAGTAAATAAAACACCCCAAATTCCCCCAAAAACATAAATCCATCTGATTTTTTTATTCCAGAAAAGGTCAACCAGAAAAACAATTCCCAGGAAGATCACCGTATCTATTCTTGTGAACATGATCAAAACAGGAAGCAGGGCCAATACCCATTTTTTTCCTTTGTAAAAACCATAATACAGTAATGACATCTCCAGAAAAAATAATAATCCATACTCCATTCCAAGGATTGAAATTTTAATGGAAGGTGGAAGAATACCTATTAAAAAGATGAAAATAGCTTTATGCCAGGGATTTTTAAGAACCAAATGAGAAAGAAACAATGTCCCTATTGTAAAAAGCAGGGAATTGAAAATCAAAAGAGGTTCAATAAAGTTTTCTTTTCCAAAAACAAAGTTGAAAATATAGGATACAAAAACATACAGATGAGTGGTAGAAGCTGAGATTTTAGTATCTCCGTTGAAACCGATCACTCCGTAGTCCAGTAAATTCTGGGCAACCCTCCAGGTGATAAATGCATCTTCCTGAATATAGTGCGTTAATAAAAAAAGGAGTTTAAAAATTACTGTAAAAATTACAGCATAGATGGGGAACCTGCTATTCTTTGTTTCAGACATTCTGTATTTTTAGTTTCACAAATATAATCTTAAAATTCAGGATTCCCAATAATAAAAAAACGGAACCGAAGTTCCGTTTTTAAAATATTTTATTGTGTTACCTTGATAATTGCTGTGGTAATCTGATTTTCTTTTTCTTTCGAATAAGTAGAATCAAAAGGTTCCATGATATCAAATAGATACTGATAGAATGGAGTGATCTGTTGAACATTTTCAGATTCCTTCATTGCTTTGTCTTTACCCATCTGCTGAAGTTCTTTTACAAAAACATTGAATTTCTTATCAATAGGTTCAATGGATTTTACCAGATAAGCATATGCTTTTTCTTTCTGTCCTATTCTTGTATAAGCATCCGTAACCGCAGAAACTACAAGAGAATATTCCATAGGTTTTGTTCTCATCTGTCTTCTCAGATAGCTCTGATCTGTTTTTGAAAGGCTTAAATAATAATCATATTCTTCAAAAATTCCTTTTTTAAGCACTTCTGCTAACTGAAGACCTTTCTGCTCCTGCCCTGCAATAATGTATCCTGATACAATTGAACTTAATGAGCGGGGATCATTATATTTTTCTGCAGGAATTTCTTTAGCTGCAAGATCCAGGATTTCCAATGCCTTCGCTTTCTGATTGTTCAATGCAAGTGCTGAAGCAGCTCTGCTTGCTGACATTCTGTAGCTGATAATATTGGATGTAGCCGTCTCATCAAAGTGAGCATTTAAATTTTTAAAGTTCCCCCATCTGAAGTTCTTCACTACGTTATAAAGAGAATTAGGATCTACTCTTCCCATATCTCCATCCGGAGTCTGAGGGGTGTGAATTGGTATTAGCCTGTAGCTGAATCCGTCAAACTGAAGATATTCGTTAAGGTAGAAAATATTTTCACTGTCATAGATTCCTCCTGAAGAGAAGTTAATCGGACGTTTCCAATCGAAGTTTGCCAATAGATCTAGCAGGATCAGGTTGTTCTTATAAAGAGTGTTTCCTTTGTAAGTGATCATAATCTGATTCGCTACATTCGGAAGATCTTCCGCGTTGATGATTCCTGCTTTCAATGCGTTATCTTTATTGACAGGAAGGATAAATTTGTTAACCGGAAGAATATTATATTTTTCATATTTCTCCTCTCCGAAATACATTTTTAAAAGCTGGTCTTTTTCAGGAGACTTGAATTTAATAAACTCAATAGCCTGCTTCAATGTTAAAGAATCCTGTGTAAGATATTTTCTGAATGACTGGAATTCTGTTTCCGGAGCTCCCTGTTCTTTCAACATAGAGAAAACACCTTCCCAATCTTCTTTCTTCATCATATAGATCTGGTCATTGACACCGTCTCTGTAATCATCATGTGTTAACTGACTTGGGATTCCCATTGCATTATACGTTCTTCTTTTCACCTGATCTAAGTTCCATGGTGTAGAAGCCAGGGTAAAGTTAACTACTTTCACATCATCTCTGAATCTCTCAGTTTCCTGAATCGCCCAAACCGGGTAAGTATCATTATCCCCATATACAAAAAGGATATCATTCTTAGGCAATGATTTTAATACAGAATAAGCATAGTCATACGCAGTATATCTATCGCTTCTGTCGTGAACATTATAGTTCTGGAAGCCCATCATAAATGGTACTCCCAATAAAACAACTCCTAATGCTATATTAGCTCCGTTAGATTTTATTTTGGATTGTAAGAACCACAGAATAGCTCCTGCTCCCAACCCTATCCAGATGGCAAAAGCATAGAATGAACCTACCATGGCATAATCTCTTTCTCTCGGTTCAAAAGGTTTTACTCCTGTATAGAAAACAATTCCTACACTGGTTAAAATAAATAAAGATAACAAAGCATAGAATCTTCCGAAGTCTCTGTTCAACTGGAAAAAGAATCCGATCAATCCTAAAATCAATGGAAGGAAGAAAAATGCTACGGTACTTTCATTTTTAAACTTAGCAGGCATTTTATCCTGATTTCCTACTAATGCATTATCGATAAAAGGAATCCCTGAAATCCAGTTTCCTTTTGTGCTTTCCATATTTCCTTCAAGATCATTCTGTCTTCCCACGAAGTTCCACATCAGGTATCTTACAAAGTAATATCCATTCTGGAAAGAAATGAAATAATCCATATTCTGAAGTAATGAAGGCTTTTGAACATTGATCAGGTTATATGGTTTTACTTTCAGATAATCTGCCGCAGTAATTGATTTGTCTTCATATTTTGTTCTCATCTCATCGAAGATCTGCTTAGCCTGTGGGTTATCAGCAACATCTTCATTTCCGTAATTGAATGTAAAATCAGGAGCTCCGTACATAGCAATATAATTGGCCATTACATCTTTATCCTCACTGAACATTCTCGGCATTAAGCTTATCTGAGACTTATTGAATACATAATTGAACCGGTCTCCGGTTTTTCTATAGGTTCCGGTTTTTTCATCTTTTTCGTAGATTTCACCGGTTTTCGTTGTTTTAAAACTTCCGTCTTCATTTTTCTCAATACCGTTAGCATCAAGAAATGCCGTATAGTTTTGTCCGTAGATTGTTGGCCAGTCACCATACTGCTCTCTGTTATAATAATCCAACATACCAATAGCTGTATCAGGATCATTAAGGTTCATCGGCGGATTGGCATTTGCTCTGATGGGAATAACCATCCAGCAAGAAAATCCTATCATCATAAAAACCACAGATAAAGCTACCGTCTGGTATACGTTTTTCTTTGCTCTTCTTGCATATTTAATAATAAAATAGCAGATCGCTACCATTATGATAAACGCAACAATAGTTCCCGAGTGGAAAGGAAGTCCAAGCCCATTTACGAAGAAAATCTCCAGTCTTCCGAACATTGTCATGATCAAAGGGAAAATAATTTTGAAAACAATAATCAAAATTCCCAGGGTAATAAGGTTTGCCCAGATAAAGTTTTTCCAGGTAAACTTATAATTTCTTGCATAGTATACAAGGCATACTGCAGGAATCGCCAGCATACACATCATGTGTACCCCAACAGAAAGTCCTAAAATAAAGAAAATAAGGATAATCCATCTCTCACTGTCAACTGCTTTATACTCATTCTCCCATTTTGTGATCAACCAAACCAGAAGTGCGATAAACATGGAAGCCATTGAATACACCTCTCCCTCTACTGCAGAAAACCAAAAGGTATCTGAAAAAGTAAAGCAAAGTGCTCCTATTGCTCCAGCAAATAAAATAGAGATTTCCTGATGCTTAGTAACCTCTTCAAAGTCTTTGTTTAACAGTCTTCTTACAAAATGTGTAATGGTCCAAAACAAAAATAAAATAGTCAGCGCACTGAACAATGCAGACATCGCATTAATTACGATAGAATAATTTTCGCCTTTTCCTAATGCAAAAATGGCTGCCACGGCACCCACAATCTGGAATAAAGCCGCTCCCGGGGCGTGCGTTACTTCAAGTTTTACTGCAGAAGAAATGTACTCCCCACAATCCCAAAAACTAAAATTGGGTTCTATCGTGGACAAGTACGTAAAAAACGCAATGACGAAAATCACCCATCCTAAAGCGGTGTTCCATTGCCTAAAAGTCCAATTTTTCATAGTATTAAATCAATTATGCGAAAATAAGGCTTTTATATTATTTTATATTGTTTTTAACAAAATTTAAAAATTTGGCGTGGAATTTGCGATCGTACTCCTGCTAAAACTGTAAATAAGAAAATAGGTTTTCTAAAATAGACTCCTAGAATTCAAACAAAAGTTTAGTAATTATTTATTTTTTTGTATTTTTGCAGTCAGATTTTTATTGAAAATAACAAGTAATGAGTAATGTTTACGATAATATTCTTGGCCTGATAGGACATACTCCTATGGTGAAGCTAAATACCGTCACAAAAGATATTCCAGCAACCGTTTATGCCAAGTTAGAATCATATAATCCTGGACATTCCACCAAAGATAGAATTGCACTACATATTATAGAAAATGCAGAGCAGAGAGGTTTATTAAAAGAAGATTCTGTAGTTGTAGAAACTACTTCCGGAAATACCGGATTTTCTATTGCAATGGTATGTATCATCAAAGGATATAAATGTATTCTCGCAGTAAGCGACAAAACGAAGCCTGAAAAAATTGCTTATCTAAAAGCTTTAGGAGCAACGGTATATATATGTCCGGCCAATGTAGCAGCGGATGATCCAAGATCATACTATGAAGTAGCTAAAAGAATCGCTCAGGAAACCCCTAATTCCATTTATATCAATCAGTACTTTAATGAACTGAATATTGATGCCCACTATCAGACTACAGGTCCTGAGATTTGGGAGCAGACAGAAGGTAAGATCACTCACCTTTTTGCATGTACAGGAACAGGTGGTACCCTATCAGGTTCCGCGAAATTTTTGAAAGAGAAAAATCCGGATATTAAAATTATTGGGGTGGATGCCGATGGATCTATATTAAAAAGCTATCATGAGACGGGAGAAATCCATAAGGAAGATGTACATCCTTATCAGATTGAAGGTATGGGAAAAAATTTAATTCCTTCTGCCCTTCTTTTCGATAAAGTAGATGAGTTTGTAAGAGTAAATGATGAGATGGCTGCGTACAGAACCCGCGAAATTGCTTTAAAAGAAGCCATTATGGGTGGTTATACTACAGGAGCTGTAACGCAGGGATTAATTCAATATGCCCAATCTCACAACCTTACTGAAAATGATGTCATTGTTTTAATCTATCCTGACCACGGTTCAAGATATATTACTAAGGTATACAGTGATAAATGGATGGCTGAGCAAGGATTTGTTAATAATTGTGTTCACAATTATGATGAAGTCTTCAAGACAGAGTTTATCAAATAATAATATATAATCACAATATAAATTAAGCCTTTTGCGTGTTCTACAACAAAGGCTTTTTTACTTAAAAATTACGATATAATGTTGGATATTTTTGAAAGAATAAAAGAAAATCCAGGACCTCTTGGACAATTTGCAGATTATGGTGAAGGATATTTTATTTTCCCAAGGTTGGAGGGCCCAATTGGTCCGAGAATGCAGTTTCAGGGTAGAGAAGTAATTTTCTGGAGTGCCAATGACTATTTAGGTCTTTGTAATCATCCTGAAGTGAAAGAAGCGGATGCTAATGCAGCTGCAGAATATGGAATGTTTTATCCAATGGGTGCAAGGGCAATGTCCGGAGAGACAGATCAGCACCTTCAGCTGGAGAGAGAATTAGCAGACTTCGTACAAAAGGAATCAGCATATTTATTAAACTTCGGTTACCAGGGAATGGTGTCTACTATTGATGCTTTGGTCAACAGAAATGACGTTATTGTTTATGATGTAGACTCTCATGCCTGCATCGTGGATGGAGTAAGACTTCATTCGGGTAAAAGATTTACCTACAGACATAACGATATGGAGAGTCTTGAAAAAAACCTTCAGAGAGCTACCAAAGTTGCTGAAGAAACAGGAGGTGGTATTTTGGTAATTACCGAAGGAGTTTTCGGAATGAGAGGACAACAGGGAAAAATTAAAGAGATCTGTGACCTTAAATCAAAATATAGCTTCAGACTTTTAGTAGATGATGCACACGGATTTGGAACACTGGGTACAACAGGTGCCGGAGCAGGTGAAGAACAAGGCTGTCAGGATCAGATTGATGTATACTTCTCCACTTTTGCCAAATCAATGGCTGGTTTCGGAGCATTCCTTGCGGGGGACAAAGAAATTATCAGATACCTGAAATTCAACCTGAGATCTCAGATCTTTGCCAAGTCTCTGACTATGCCAATGGTTATCGGAGGATTGAAAAGATTGGAGCTTTTAAGATCGAAACCTGAGATCAAAGCTAAACTTTGGGAAAATACCCACAAATTACAGAACGGATTAAGAGAGAGAGGATTCAACATCGGTGATACCAATACTTGTGTAACTCCGGTAATGATGCAGGGAACTCCGGTAGAAGCTACCCTTCTTGTAAAAGATTTAAGAGAGAATTACGGTATCTTTACATCAGTGGTGGTATACCCTGTAATTCCAAAAGGAATGATTCTATTAAGGTTAATTCCTACTGCCTCTCATACGGATGCAGAGATTAATGAAACCCTGACCGCATTTGAAGCTATTCATGATAAATTAGTAAGTGGTTACTATAAAGAGCAGGAACAGCTATTACTGCAGGAACAAGGATTAAGTTTTAAACCGATTTAATCATCAACATAAAAAAAACCACTGAATTACTTCAGTGGTTTTTTATTTAAAAACTATAAAAGCTATAAAAACGAAATGAAACTCAGAGGATATATGTTAGGAACACTGTCAGCTGTTTCCTATGGATTGATTCCTATTTTTATTCTGCCCATCAAACAAGCGCATTTTTCAGTAGATGTAACCTTATTTTACAGGTTCTTCTTTTCTGCTTTACTGGTAGGTGGATATCTCCTTTACTCCAAAGAGAGTTTCAAAATCAATAAGAAAGAAACGCTTATATTAGCCGTACTGGGAATCTGCTATGCATTGTCTTCAGAATTTTTATTCTTAGGCTATGACTTTCTTACTCCGGGTATTGCCTCTACTGTTTTATTCATTTATCCCGTTATCGTAGCTTTAATTATGTTCTTTTTTTATAAAGAAAAACTCAATAGACTGTCCATAGTATCCTTACTTTTTGCCTTTGCAGGAGTTATTGTTTTATGTTTAAAAGGAAGTGGCCTGGAAATCAATTTTACGGGATTGGGAATTGTGATGCTAAGTTCTCTTTTTTATGCATTATATATGGTTATTGTCAACAAATCAGATCTTAAGGTTTCCGGATTTAAGCTGTCTTTTTATTCCATGCTTTTTACATCCCTGTTTTTTATGACAAAGACAGGTCTGGAGGGACAGTCTTTAACGATACCTTCCCTGTCTCTATTTTTTAATTTTCTCATTTTTGCTTTTCTGACTACTGTTATATCCAGTTTATGCCTGGTATATGCCATTAAATATATAGGATCTACCCCCACAGCAATACTTGGAGCTTTAGAACCTGTAGTTGCCGTAATGGTAAGTGTGTTAATGTTCCATGAAAAGTTCACCCAAAATCTGTTCATAGGTATTACGCTGATTCTTTTAGGGGTTACGCTTAATGTGATTGCAGACAACAGGAAGGCGAAACTTAATCAGTGCACAAGCTAGAAATGGCCGATTGATCTATTAGTAGTTCATAACAAAATTTTTATACTATATTTACCCAACAAATTGATGGGTACATATAATATGCAAATTATTCCAAAGATCATTTTTTCTCTTATTACAAGAATCTTCTTATGTCTAGTTTTATTGTTCTCAGAACCAGTATCATGGCAATTTAGATTTCTATGTGTGATCATTTTTTGCATTCCCTGGATCAGATTTTTCATAAATGACAGCGACAGGAAAAATATAGATCAGTCTATTTATTACAAGCTTTTATCTCTTACCACACCTATATTATATATTTTTATAGTTTGGAAAATCTTTGAACTGTATCATTTCAGTTTAATGACGCAGTTAGTTTTATTCTCTTTACCGGTAATAGCAGGACTTTTTATAGAATCGAAAGATAAAGATTTGTCAAGCAACACTAAACATATCCTACAGACCATGAGTTTCTATTCTATCCTTTTCTTTTTAGCGGTTAATGCATCTTTTGATTTTTCCAAGCCGTTATCCAAAGGATATTTAATTACCGATAAAGCCATTTCTACAGAAGAAAAAATGGATTCGGATGGTTACTCTGAAATTACAAACTATCAGTTTAAGACAATTCCCAAGGAAAAAATGAACCCGGTTCCATTTTGGAAGCAAATATCAGCAGCGGAGCATGCAGACATATATCCAAAGGCAGATCGTTACAATCCCTCCAAAGTATTTCTTAACATTCAAAATAAGAAATATGAAATTCTTGCCAGAAAATTTAAAATTATCCGGGATAAAAATAATGATGGATATTTACGCTTATACTATCTCAAAGAATATACAAAGCCTGATGTAATCAATGTCAGCCGCAAAACTTATAATCAATTTGGAAAAGGAGATTATCTCGATATTGAAACTTATTCCGGATTATTTGGTTTGGAATGGACCTACAATCACTGGAAACATAATCATTGATATGAATAAGGTATAAAAAAATACTTTTGAAGTTTTCGTCAAATAATCAGTAAAAATCTTTGCTCTTTTAGATTTAAAACTTATAACTTTGCAAAAATTTTCTGTTGAAAGATCTGCTTCTTATCACCCCACCTTTTACCCAACTCAATACTCCTTATCCCGCAACAGCTTATATCAAAGGATTTTTGAATACCAAAAATATTTCCAGTTATCAGCTTGATCTGGGAATTGATGTTATTTTAGAATTATTTTCAAGAGACGGGCTTCAAAAGGTTTTTGATAAAAAGATTGACCTTCCGACGACTACTGAAAATACACAGAGAATATTTGCTTTAAGAGAAGAATATTTAAAAACCATCGATCAGGTAATTTCTTTTTTACAGGGCAAAAATCCAACGTTAGCCAGACAGATCTGCAGCATGAATTTTCTACCTGAAGCTTCCCGTTTCAACCAACTGGATGATATGGATTTTGCTTTCGGAAATATGGGTTTACAGGATAAAGCTAAACATTTGGCTACCTTATATCTGGAAGATATCTCAGACTATATTATCGAAAATAATGATGCTGATTTCGGGTTTAGCAGATATGCGGAACGCCTGGGGAAAAGTGCGAATTCTTTTGACGAGCTCTATTCAAAATTAGCCGGCCCACAAACATTTATCGATGATTTTACATTAAAAATTCTTCAGGATAAAATAGAAAATATACAACCTAAACTGGTTTGTTTTTCAATACCTTTTCCCGGAAATTTATACTCTGCTTTTAAGTGCGCTCAGTTTATAAAAAAGAACTTTCCTCACATCAAAATCGCCATGGGAGGTGGATTTCCCAATACAGAATTAAGAGAGGTCAAAGACCAGAGAGTTTTTGAATTTTTTGATTTTATCACCTTAGATGATGGTGAACTTCCTATTGAGTTACTATGTCAAAGTGTATTGTATCCCACAGATGAATTGGAATATAAAAGAACTTTTTTACTTGAAAATCAAGAAGTTGTTTATAAAAACAATTCTAAAAGACATGATTATAAGCAGGCTGAAATTGGTACTCCGGATTATACCGATTTAAAATTAGATCAGTATATTTCTGTTATTGAAATCGCCAATCCCATGCACAGTTTATGGAGTGACGGGAGATGGAACAAACTGACAATGGCTCATGGATGTTACTGGGGTAAATGTACTTTCTGTGATATTTCTTTAGATTATATTAAAATCTATGAACCCATCTCTGCCAAAATTTTGGTAGACAGAATGGAAGAGCTCATCAAAACAACCGGCGAAACCGGTTTTCATTTTGTAGATGAAGCAGCTCCTCCAGCTTTAATGCGGGAAGTTGCCCTGGAAATTCTCAGAAGAAATCTTGTCGTAACATGGTGGACCAATATCCGTTTTGAGAAAAGTTTCACCAGTGATTTATGCTATCTCTTAAAATTATCAGGATGCGTTGCCGTTTCAGGAGGTCTTGAAGTCGCCAGTGATCGTCTGTTAAAATTAATTGATAAAGGAGTTTCTGTAGAGCAGGTTGCCAAAGTAACGAAAAATTTTACTGAAGCAGGAATCATGGTTCATGCCTATCTGATGTATGGCTACCCTACCCAAACTGTTCAGGAAACAATAGACTCACTGGAGATGATTCGTCAAATGTTTGAAATGGGAATTCTTCAAAGTGGATTCTGGCACCAGTTTGCAATGACTGCCCATTCACCTGTAGGAATCAATCCCGAAGATTTCGGAGTTATTCCGGTAAAACAGGAAATTCTATTCGCAAACAATGACATCGACTTTAAAGATAAAACAGGAATCGATCATAATAAATTCAGCTTCGGATTAAAAAAATCCCTCTTCAATTATATGCATGGAATTAATTTTGAAATTCCCCTTCAGGAATGGTTCGATTTTAAAATTCCAAGAACAACAATTCATCCTGACCATATTCATGACTGTCTTTTAGAAGATGACTCATTTTCTTTTAAAGGAAACTCAAAAATTGTATTTTTAACCAAAAATGTAATCGCTGAGAATCGCGTAAAAACAAAAAAGAAATATTCTGGTACGTACACATTAATTACATTCCATTTAAAAACCAATATTGTGAAGATCGAGCTGGAGCAAGATAAGGCAAACTGGTTACTGAATGTATTGGAGGAGAACTCTATAGAAAATCCAAAAAAGATTACAGCTCAACAACTTAAGAATCATTTTGAAGAAAATTTTGAGGATTTTGAACTATTCTGGTTTTCAAAACCTATGCAGCAACTAAAGGAAAATGGAGTGATTTTAAGTTTATAAAATTTTTTAGTTTTTTCTCAGGGATTTTAAAAATTCTACAGATTTTCCAATTGCCAATTAATTTTTGAAATTATTAACGAACGAACGAGCTAAATTCTTATTGGATACAACTTTTGCAGATCAAGCAGTTTTTTTATTACATGGTAAAAACGCTTAGTTTGTCATTCCGGAGGATCCAGATTATTTTTTTACAATAAGATTGAGATTCCTACGGAATGACAAAGACTCTGCTAGGTTTTGGATAAAGTACAATTTTTACTGAAGATAATACGCTCGCAAATTTTGTGGAGCATGCTGATCTTTTTTATTACATGATAAAACGCTTAGTTTGTCATTCCGGAGGAATCCAAATTCTATTTTCTTATAATAATGATATTGAGATTCCTACGGAATGACAAAGACTTCCATAGGTTTTGGATAAAGTACAATTTTTACTGAAGATAATACGCTCGCAAATTTTGCGGAGCATGCTGATCTTTTTTATTATACGATAAAAACCTATTTCTATTGAATGTTTTCTAATTAGATGTATCTTTTACAACAGGGCCAACAGATACTTTTTCCTGCGTTTTAATAAAATTGGGATCCATAATAGCCATGCGTTCTGCAAGTGCTTTATAGGTTGGGAATTTTAAAATAGAGGCTCTGCCAGACATTTCCCGGTAAATCGTAAAAGATTTACCGCCAGCACTTTTCAATTGCTTTGTAGTTGTAATATACCGTCCGATATATTTACTTTTGGCATCGTAGATTTCGATATCTATAAAGGTTTTATCCATGATGGTATCATCCGACCCGAAACTTACTGGTAAATTAGTAAAATACCCTACCGGAACACCATTACTTAGGATCTCGCCTACTTTATTGACCTCAATATTCAGCTTATCAATCTTTTTTCTGATGGCATAAGCTTCTTTTGTCTTACTGTCCAGCTTTCTTTTCGGCATGTTCGAAAACAGCTCATCGAGATTCTTTACATTGATCCCTTTATTATCAATTATTTTAAGACCATTCACGGAAGTATAAACGGCAGATTTTTCTTCCCCGGAAAATGCCGATGGTGAAATATAATCCAGTTCTATTACTTTATCCCTGTTATATACTCTATTAATTTCTATATAGCTGTCTCTCACAGAATCAACAATACTTTTATCTATAAATTTTATAGTATATAATGGTGTCTCCTTTAAATCCATAAAAGTATAATTACTGGATTTATTGGAGAGTTTTGCTACCGGGATTCCGTCTAAATTGATAATTCCTCTTTTGGTCTTAATATTCTGGGCATTGAGGAAAACTCCCAGAAGTGTAAAGAATATAATGATACTTTTCTTCATAGAACCAGCCTTTTACATAAAAAAAAAAAAGTGTAACACAAAGTTACACTTTCTTGAAAATATATTTAGCTTTTCATTTAATTATTCACAAAGGATAATTCCTTTATTATGATTAAATTCTACAACACCGCTTTTGATAGAATAAGAAAAAACAGAGTCTTTCTCATTTTCTTTAGCAAAGTTTTTAGCAAAAGCATCATCAATTGAATTAGCAAAAAGCTTTACTTTACCACCGACTAAAGAAGAAACAATTCCTGCGTGGTTTTGCATGATGTGAAATTCACCATTTTTTCCAGGCAACAATACTGAGTTTACTTCTCCTTCAAAAACTACGTATTCTGGTGTTAAAATTTTTATATTCATTTTAATTTAGATTTGAAGATTTCAGATTTCAGATTTCAGACAACCTTAAAGTCTCATGTCTAGTATCTGATATCTTTATGTCTAATTTATTAAGCGTTTTCAGCTAACATTTTTTGTCCTGCTTCGATAGCTTCTTCGATTGTTCCTTTCAAGTTGAAAGCAGCTTCTGGTAAGTGATCTAATTCACCATCCATAATCATGTTGAAACCTTTGATAGTATCTTTGATATCTACCAATGATCCAGGAATACCTGTAAACTGTTCTGCTACGTGGAAAGGCTGAGATAAGAATCTCTGAACTTTTCTTGCACGGTATACTACAGATTTATCTTCTTCAGAAAGTTCTTCCATACCAAGGATTGCAATGATATCTTGAAGCGCTTTATATCTTTGAAGAATTTCTTTTACTCTTTGAGCACAGTCATAATGTTCGTGACCGATAACTTCCGGAGCAAGGATTCTTGAAGTAGAAGCTAGAGGATCTACCGCTGGGTAAATACCTAATGAAGCAATCTTTCTGTCAAGTACCGTTGTTGCATCTAAGTGAGCAAACGTTGTTGCAGGAGCCGGGTCAGTTAAGTCATCCGCAGGTACGTATACCGCCTGTACTGAAGTAATTGAACCATTTTTAGTTGAAGTAATTCTTTCCTGCATCGCTCCCATCTCAGAAGCAAGAGTTGGTTGGTAACCTACCGCTGATGGCATACGACCAAGAAGTGCAGATACCTCAGAACCAGCCTGTGTAAAACGGAAGATGTTGTCTACGAAGAAAAGTACATCTCTACCTTGTCCGCTTTCACCACCATCTCTATAATACTCAGCCAATGTAAGACCAGAAAGTGCTACTCTAGCTCTTGCACCTGGCGGCTCGTTCATTTGTCCGAAAACGAATGCTGCTTTAGAATCTTTCATAGCTTCTAAGTCTACTTTAGAAAGATCCCAACCTCCGTTTTCCATAGAGTGCATGAAATCATCACCATACTTGATAATTCCTGATTCCAACATCTCTCTTAAAAGGTCATTTCCTTCTCTCGTTCTTTCACCTACTCCGGCAAAAACTGAAAGACCTCCGTGTCCTTTTGCAATATTGTTAATCAACTCCTGGATCAATACTGTTTTACCTACACCGGCACCACCGAACAAACCAATTTTACCTCCTTTTGCGTAAGGCTCAACTAAGTCGATTACTTTAATACCTGTAAATAAAACTTCTGCAGAAGTTGAAAGTTGATCAAATTTTGGAGCTTCTCTGTGAATTGGAAGTCCTCCCTCTTTAGAAATATTCTGAAGTCCGTCGATAGCATCACCAACAACGTTGAATAGTCTTCCGTTTACAGCCTCTCCGATTGGCATAGTAATAGGATTTCCGTATCCAATTACTTCTTGACCTCTCTTAAGACCATCAGTAGCGTCCATTGCGATACATCTTACTGTATCTTCGCCAATATGTTGTTCTACCTCTAAAACTACTTTTTCACCGTTTTCTTTTGTAATTTCTAACGCGTCATAGATGCTAGGAACAGATTCCACATCTGTGAAGACAACGTCGATTACCGGACCAATAATTTGAGAAATTTTACCTTTAATTTGGTTTGCCATTGCTAAATTTTTTCTTGGTGCAAATATAGTGATTCTTCATAAACCTACAATTGGTAAAAAAAAGATTTTTATCATGCTTTTTTCAGTCATGTAGCAATATAACATTTTAGTAATGTAACAATATTTATCATTGAAATTATTGATACACTGTTATATTGATAGATTGGCACATTATTTCTATATTTGCAGTCAAAATTTTTCCGTTTTGAAAGTTTTCAAAAATTTTACAGATTATTCTTCTCAAAAGCCTTTAGCATTGTCTTTAGGTATGTTTGACGGGGTACATCTTGGGCATAAAAGCATCATTGATGAATTGATAACAATAGGTACAGAAAACAATCTGGAAACAGCGATTCTTACTTTTTGGCCACATCCCAGGTTTATTTTTAATCCTAATGAAGATCTAAAGCTTCTGAATACATTAGAAGAAAAGAAGCAGCTTATTGAAAAATATGGTATTGCTCATTTATTCCTGAAAGAATTTGATGAAGAGTTCAGAAATTTAACCGGCGAAGAATTTGTGCGTCAGATTTTAATTGACAAACTCAATGTTAAGTACCTGATTATAGGTTACGACCATTCTTTCGGAAAAAATAAAAGCGGAAATTTTGAATTGCTTCAAAAATTATCCAAAGAACTGGATTTTGAGGTTGAACAAATGGAAGCAATCAATATTCACGAAAATAATATCAGTTCAACAAAAGTACGTAATGCTCTTTTAACCGGACACATTAAAGAAGCCAATGAAATGCTGGGGTACTCCTACTCTGTTTCCGGAACTGTAGTTCACGGAAAAAAGATCGGAAGAACCATTGGTTATCCCACAGCCAATATCGACACAGAATCAATCAAGCTATTACCTAAAAAAGGAGCTTATATTGTTGAAGTTGAAGTAAAAGGAAATCAATATAAAGGGATGTTGAGCGTTGGAACCAACCCAACGGTAAATGGAGAAAAGTTAACTGTTGAAGTGTATATCCTTGATTTTGACGGAGATATTTATGATGAGAAAATTACAGTCAGGTTCAGAGACTTCCTTCATGATGAAATCAAATTTGAAGGGCTGGAAAAACTGATTGAAAGACTGGATGAGGATAAAAGATTAACCGAAGAATTTAATTTTTAAAATAAAAACTGTTTCATATAATGTGCATGAAACAGTTTAATAGATTTTATTTTAGTATTTTTAAATAGACCTTTTGTGGTTCACCGTTCAATTTCACATTGGGAAATTCTTTATCATGGTCTATATAGATATCTCTTTTTTCACCCGCTTTACCGTTTCCGTCAGAATCCCATTCTATTGAGACATAATATTTCATATTTTCTGCAGCTTTAGGATCAATACGGCTTGCAGCATCTTTAGGTATAGGCAGGTCAATAGTGAAAGGAACCGATGTTTGCTCATACTCTTTTTCTGTAATTAATGTAGCGGGAGCATCAGCTAAAAGTGGATCATGGGCATATAAACTCACCTTCAATTTTGGGTTTTTGATGGTAAAATGATCTGTACCCGTAAATTCTAATTTTAAGTTTTCCTGATTCTCAGACGGATTTGATTTTTCAGATTTTGCCTCAGTATTCTCAGAAAGAGGTTTCTTATCACTCTTATTACAACTGAATAGTGTAACGGATAATACTCCTGCAGCCATTAGTAATGTAAGATTTTTTTTCATTTAAATTTTATTTTGTGAATATGATTTTCAAGTATTTACTGGGAAGCAGACAACAAAATGCATGCCTTAAAAAAAATATTGGACACCTTATTCTCCGTCTTATAAAGACTCATTAATTGCATTCTGAGCCTTCTTGGTTAAAGATTTAAACACCAATTCATAGGAATGATCTATTAACTTCAAGATGAGTTCTCTTTTTAAGCCATCTAGTGAAACGGAATTCCAATGGGTTTTATTCATATGATAAGCTCCTGTAATCTGAGGATATTGCTCACGAAGCTCTGCACTCCACTCAGGATCTGTTTTCACATTAATGGCTAATGGCTGTCTTTCAAGTCCCATAAGCAGAAACATTTTAGTGTCCACTTTCATCACAAGAGTTTCGTTATCAAAGGGAAAACTTTCCGTAACTGCTTTTTTGGCAAGACAATAGTCTAAAATTTCGTTGGCATCCATGTTTTTCGTTTATAGGTAGCAATATAATAAAAATGATGATGTTCTGAGATGTTATTTAATAACATAAAAAATGTATAAACTTTAAATCAAATTTAGTAAATTTAAGAAAGGAAAATACCATCACCTCAAAATAGATTGTTATGAAAGCTCTAGTAATCGGTGCTACAGGCGCTACAGGAAAAGATTTAGTCAATCAGTTACTCAATGACAAGGATTTTGAGGAAGTGGATATTTTTGTAAGAAAACCTGTTGATATTGAAAATGAAAGGCTTAAAGTTCATGTCGTCAATTTTGAAAAACCTGAGGAATGGAAAGAAATGGTGAAAGGAGATGTTGCATTTTCCTGTCTGGGAACTACTTTAAAGGATGCAGGAAGCAAGGAAGCCCAGAAAAAGGTAGATTTTGATTATCAGTATGAATTTGCCAAGGCAGCCAAAGAAAATAATGTAGAGGATTATATTTTGGTTTCTGCTTATGGAGCTAGTCCTAAGTCTAAAATCTTCTATTCCAAAATGAAAGGAGAGCTCGAAGAAGCTGTAAGGCAATTACATTTCAATAAAATCACCATTTTTAAACCCGGAATGCTTGAAAGAAAAAACTCTGGAAGAGCGGGAGAAGTCTTGGGCAGCAGAATTATAAAGTTCGCTAATAAACTTGGATTATTGGAAAGCCAAAAGCCCTTGCCTACGGATATTCTGGCAAAGGCAATGATTAATTCTTCAAAGATTAAAAGTAATGGGTACTCCAGTATAAAACTGGGTAATATTTTTTGTTTCGCAGAGAAAACTAATGAATAGCGATTATTAATTGAGGAGCCTTACGCATTATTTTGTCGTTTTACTCTTCATCTTTTGCCCCAATTTTTCATATTCAATGTCGTTAGGTTCCCAAAGCTCTATTTTATTTCCTTCAGGATCCATGATATGAACAAACTTACCGTATTCATAGGTCTCCATTTTATCAACGATTGTTACATTTTCTTTTTGAAGTTCTTCCACGAGTTTTTCAAGATTTTCTACCCTGTAATTAATCATAAAGTCTTTTTCCGAAGGTTGAAAATATTTAGTTTTTTCATTGAAAGGACTCCATTGACTAAATCCTTTTTTAGAGTTATCAGCTCCCTGATACCACTCAAAAACAGTTCCATATTCATTGGTTTCAAAACCCAAATGCTCTTTGTACCAGTCTCTCATTTTTTTAGGATCTTTGGATTTAAAAAAGATTCCGCCGATACCGGTCACTCTTTTCATATGATCAGATGTATTTTCTGTACCTGCTTTAAATGCAAATCCTAACATAAAGGAAGCCAGGATAGAAATGGTAAAGATTATTTTTTTCATGGAGGTATAAATTTATTTTAAAATAAAAAAAGTGGATGTTAACTCAACATCCACCTTGTAAAAATATACTTTTTTATCTTTATTTCAGATACTTTGTAATAGCATCATCTGTAGGTTTTGTAGTACTTACAAAAGTATCTACTAACTTTCCATTTTCATCAATTAAGAATTTTGTGAAGTTCCAGAGAATACTTGTATTTTTCACTCCATTTAATTCTTTTTCTGTCAAATATTTAAAGATAGGCGCCGTATCATCTCCTTTTACAGAAACTTTTGCTGCCAATGGAAAAGTTACTCCATAATTTTTCTGGCAGAAAGCACCGATTTCCGTATTGGTTCCCGGTTCCTGACCTCCAAAATTATTGGCAGGAAAACCTACGATTACCAATTTATCTTTGTACTGCTCATATACTTTTTCCAGATCCGCATACTGTGGGGTAAAACCACATTCTGAAGCTGTATTGACAATAAGGATTTTTTTTCCTTTGAAATCTGCAAAATTAATTTCTTTGCCATCCAGACTTTCTACTTTGAAGTCATATATTGTTTTTCCCATAAGTTCTTTGGTTTTAGCTTGAGAAAGTTCGCTTTTTTGATTCGTGCAGCTTTGCAGAAATGCTATAAAAGAAAGCATTAGTAAAAAAATATTTTTCATTTTTTATAGATTTTTTTGCAGCTAAACTGCGTTAATTTAAAACTTAAAAATATTAGCAGGAAAAACTTTGTTGATATCAATTTTATTGAGCAACATCACATAATCGCCATCTTTTTTAGAACTTGAAGATTCTATTCTGAATGGCATTGTAAGATTTCCTACTTTTTTATAATCTGAATATACCATCGTTTCATCTTTCTTAACTTCTTTTAGAAGCATATAAGTTTTTGCATCAAAATAATACATATTCTTATTGACATTCTTTGTAAGCTCAACTTTATGACAGTAGATCTCTCCTACTTTTTCTTTTCCCAGGTATTTAGCATCAAAACCTTTGCTTTCCCAATCAATGAAATCATTATCAAAACTTTCAGAAACATATTCAGGATATTCCTGAAGTTTGTTGGTCGCATAGTTCATTGCATACCCTTTATTCCCATCAAACCCTTCTATTGCCGTATCTTTTCCGTTGATGGTAATCACTGTTTTGGTGAGATTTGGGCGCTGTTGATAAATCTTTATAGCATATTCATCTTTAATTCCCAAAACTACTTTTCCCTGAAGCAACACTGAGTTTAAAAGTTTCCAATTGGTTAATCCTCCGGACAATTCAATGTTTTTATCTATAATTTCTTTTGCGGTCTGCGCAAAAGTAAAATGCGAGAATATCAGGGCAAATACAAAAAGTAATTTCTTCATTAATTTTATTTATAAATTCAAATATAAGGGGATTTGACCGAAAAAGCAAGAAGCCCAATAAAGCAGAGAAAGTGAATCAACTCATTGGAAATTCACTAATCCGCTGGTTTTCTTTATTCATTTTTCAAATGACTCGATTCTCAAATTTTAAATTAATTTTCTCGCTTTTTCCAAATCTTCAGGAGTATCAATGCCTACTCCAATGAAGTTGGTTTCTATCATTTTAATCTTCATTCCGTATTCAAGATAACGGATACATTCAATTTTTTCTGATATTTCAAGAGGTTTCATCTCCAGTTTTGAAAACTGCAGCAGCGCTTCTTTCCGGAATGCATATACTCCGATATGTTTAAAATAATCTATGTGATAAGAAATTTCTCTGTGAAAAGGAATTACAGATCGGCTGAAATACAAAGCAAAACCTTTATTATCTGTAATTACCTTTACATTATTGGGATTTTCAATTTCCTCTTTTTCCCGTAATTTTATTTTTAAAGATGCTAATGAGATTTCATGCTGATCATCATTTTTAAAGACCTCGATCAATTGCTGTAAAGGTTCCAGTTTTAGGAAAGGTTCATCACCCTGGACATTGATTACAATATCGCAATCAATAGCCTGTACTGCTTCTGCAATACGGTCGCTTCCCGTCTCATGCTGTCCTGTCATTACAGCTTTTCCTCCATTTTTTACAATTTCATCAAGGATAATTTGAGAATCCGTTGCTACAAATACCTCATCAAACAGACCTGTCTCCACAACATTCTGATAAGTTGTGGTAATAACGGTTTTTTCTCCTAAATTCTGCATTAATTTTCCCGGAAAGCGGCTTGCTTCATATCGGGCAGGAATGACAGCGATTATTTTCATTAAGTAAACAATTAAGTATTATTAAGAAGTTAACATCTCCCTTCTCAAGGAGGAAGAATAATAGTTTATATTCTGATCAAAAGTAATAAAAAACTTTCTTATGGCACTGTTTTTATGCAATAACTCAGCTTTATTAAATCAAAAAGAAACTTTCACTCCTACCATATTATATTCCCATTGGCGAGATGCAAGAAAATCGAGTTTATATCTTGTATTTTTAGCATGAGGATCCGAAACCGTAAATCTGCTTCTTGAAATTGTTTTTCCGATGAAATAGCCCATCAATAAGGCTAAAGGATAATCTGAGGCCCAGTGAACCTTACTCTGCATCATTTGAAAACATAACGCTCCTGCTAATGTATATCCTACAGGCTTTATCCATTTTGCATCGGGATAATTGTCTGCAATAACCGTTAACCCGGCCATAAATGTCGTTAAATGCCCGGATGGCATAGCATCATAGTTTGAGGTATATTTTCCAAATGCTGAAAAACTTGGAAATGGATTCCAGGCACCTCCTTTATTGCCATTGGCTTCCGCTATAAATGGGCTCTCTCTTCCGGTAACTCTTTTGATTGTTTGGGTAAAGACTCCTGAGAGGATTAAACTTTCCATTAACCCGCTTGCCGTAGCCTGGGCCCGGTAATCATTTTTGATTACACCATAGACTCCAAAACCAATCCCTGCCAATACTACCGTAGACCCATTTCCTATCAGGTATAAGGTAGATCCAATATCTTTAGGAATTTTGAAAACACCCCCTACTTTGCTGTAGGTATTATCTTCGCTCATCCCCCATTTCTCAGCAATTTCTCTCGAATTATCCGTTAATTTCTGATCCACAGGTATCAGAATCAGGGTTGCTGCAAGTGCACCCCCTAAGTAATAGGCATGATCTTTTGCGACAAAGTCTTTATTGGTATTGATAAAGTTTCGGGGTAATTTGGTTACAAAATCCAGCAGTTTAGGTTTTGGATAGGTTCTGACAGAACCGTCTTTTAAAGTATACGTTTGAACTTTTGCCCGTTCTTCAGGTAATTCCTGAATTTTTAAAGTATCAACCTCTTGTGAGCACACCCATATTGACGCCGGTAGCAACAGAAATCTCAGTTTTTTCATCCTTGTTATTTTCAAGCCTATTTTATTCTTATAAAGCCCCCCAAAGGTAATCCCAAGTCCGTTTTAAGCAAAATGTTTACTTAATTTTTAATATTTATTTAATTTTTTTCTATAAAATAAATAATCGATATTAATTCATGTATTTAATCAAATAAATAATTCCGTACATCCATGAGACGTACGGAATTATTTTTTAGTTATGGGTTATGAGTTATAAATTTTTACTTTTTGTTGTCAATATAATACTTCGTATTATTTTTAAAATTTCTGAAGCCTGATTTCTTACATCTTCAAATTCTTCTTTAGAAATATACTCTGTAGTAAATAAGAGCTCCAGCCAATATATTGTTTTATCACATTCCTTTTGAGAAATTGAGAGTTTATGAATAAAATCCCTTTTACTCTGACCATTCAAAGCTTCTCTAATATTTGCTCCAACAGAAGTTTCACTTATAACTTATAACTTATAACTTATTTTAAAGCATTCAATGCATTTTCCAGTTTTGGAAGCATCACTTTAATTTCATCAATGGCAAGCCCTCCTACAGAAGCACGGAACCAAGGTTCAGATTTTTCTTCTCCAAATGCTGAGAATGGCACCAAAGCAACCCCGGCATCATTGATTAGGTAGAATACAAGATCAGAAGAGTTTTCAATAACTTCTCCATCCGGTTTTGTTTTTCCGATATAATCTAATTTAATGGTAAGATAAAGTGCTCCCATCGGCTCAATACTGTCTACAGCCAGTCCTTTTCCTTTTAAATCCTGGATTCCCCCATGAAGAACTTTTAAACTGTTTTCAAGCTTCCCTTTGAAATCTTCCACGAAAACATTTACATTTGCCGGGTTTTCATAGAATTTAGCAGTCGCTTCCTGTTCTGGTTTTGGTGCCCAGGCTCCCACGTGTGTAAGAAGTGCTTTCATTTTATCAATAATATGAGCTGGTCCGAATCCCCATCCCACACGTACTCCTGTTGCAGCAAGGCATTTAGAGATACCATCGATATAGATTGTATATTCTTTCAATTCCGGGAAAAGAGAAACCGGATCTACATGCTCAGCTCCAAAAGTAAGGTTAGAATAGATTTGGTCATACATCAGGTATAACGGTTTTTCATCTGCTCCTCTCTTCTTGTTTTCAGCAATCACCAATTCACAGATCTCTGAAAGCTGCTCTCTTGTAAACATTGTTCCGGTAGGATTCAATGGCGAGCAAAGTGCCAGTAAAACGGCCCCATCCAAATGAGGTTTTAAATCCTCTGCAGTAGGAAGGAAGTTGGTTTCAGGTTTTGTTTTTACCTCCACAGCATTGGCAGAAGTAAGATACGCATAATGGTTGTTGTTCCATGAAGGAGTTGGATAAACGATTTTATCACCTTCATCTACGATGGTTTTGTAAACGGCATAGATCAAAGGTCTTGAGCCTGCGGTGATCAAAATATCGTTAGGCGCATAATCCAGATTCCATCTGGTTTTCAAATCTTTGGAAACTTCTTTTCTTAAAGATAAAAGTCCGTTTGCAGGTGGATAATTCGTCAGATTATTCTGATAGGCTTTCTGAATTTCTTCCTTCAGCAATGCTGGAATAGGATAGATATTAGAATTCAGGTCACCAATAGTAAGATTGGCAATTTCTGCTCCTTTTGCTTTTAGATCATTTACTTCGTTACCAATTTTTACAATTTCAGAACCGATCAGGTTCGCTGCTAATTTTGAAACTTTCACTTTTATTCTTATTTAAAATTTACTAATATTATCTTCTTAAATTGAGCTTCTCACCTATCTGATCCTCAGGGGTATGAGCATCATAAGCGGCTATTAGTTCTTTAGTTTTTTTTGCGGTCCTGGAGTTAGGGTATTTTTTGATAATTCTGTTGTATTCTTCCATTTTGTCATCAAAAATTTTTCCTTCTTCACTGTCATAAATCAAATCACTATCCATTCCCAAAAGATAATCTGATAAATAACTATAATAATTATCTGTTATTGATTTGATTAATTGACTTTTAGGATATTTATTCATTAAATTTTCCCAAACGATCAACCGGTCTCCCAATTCTTCCCAGGTTATCATCAGACCTCCGTTTATAGCGTAATTTTCCTTATTATCTTTTGCCATCTGTGAGATGTAGGCAGCATAATCAGGCGTTACCTTATTCTTAAAAACAGACTCATAATATCCTGGCAATGAATGAATTTCGGTAAACCCTTCTCCCATTTCACGGAACTCAAGACCTGCTTTATTCAGTTCGGCAGCCATTTTCTTTATATTATCCGGCAGATTATAGGTATCCGGTCCTGTATGATAATCAACATACTTATCGAGTATCTCAGTTTGAGAATCATTAAAACAATCCGTGTATTTGTCTCTGATTTTCACATAATCTTCATACACTTTATTGTTCTGCTCCGGGCTGTTTCCTGCAATCTCTTTGTCTACTTTAGTACGATACCATTGTAAAGCTGTAATATAATCCTCAGTCTTATTTTCTGAAGAACATGCTGTATCAATCGGTTTATACTGATCTGCGGGGGCTTCGTTTTTTGCAATCGAATCGTTTACCGGCTTTATATCAGAAACTGCAGTCTCTTTCTTACAGGAAACTACAGCTGCCGACACCAAGCAAACTGCTATAATTTTTCTTATCATTTGCTGTCAATGGGATATTATTCCAGTTTTAAATCTGTTTTAACGGCTCCAATTTTAGCTTCTAATGATGTTAATTTGTCTCTGAAATCTGCTTCTGAAGTAACAGAATCTTTTACTGAAACATAAAACTTAATCTTCGGTTCTGTACCTGAAGGTCTTACACATACTTTTGTTCCATCCTGGGTGTAATAGATCAATACGTTAGACTTTGGAATATCATTCATCACCGTTTTCTCATTCTTTGAAACGTTAAAACTGGTCTGCTCCTTAAAGTCTTTAACTTCTTCCACTAATGAACCTGCTAATTCTTTTGGAGGATTTTCACGGAAGTTTTTCATCATATTCTGAATCTCTTCAGCTCCTTCTTTTCCTTTTCTTACGATGTTTACCAACCCTTCATAGTACATTCCAAGATCCTGATAAATCTCAATCATGTATTGATACATTGTTTTTCCATTCGCTTTGCACCATGCAGCAATTTCACAGGCTACAAGGATACTTCCACAAGAATCTTTATCACGTACGAAATCTCCTGTCATGAATCCGAAACTTTCTTCACCACCACACACAAATTTCTGTGTTCCTTCTGCTTCACGGATCATTTTTCCGATCCATTTGAATCCTGTAAGACCTACTTTGCATTCTACACCGAATTTCTGAGCGATATCAAAGAAGATATCCGAAGTTACAATGGTAGACCCGATGAATTCTTTCCCGGTAATTCTTCCCTGTTTTCTCCATTCATTTAAGATATAGTAAGTAAGGATTGTATTGGTTTGGTTTCCATTCAGCAGCTGCATTTCACCGTCAAGGTTTCTCACGGCAATTCCAAGTCTGTCACCATCCGGGTCTGTTCCGATCACAATATCAGCGTTGGTAATTCTCGCCAGATCCATTGCCATTTCCAAAGCTGCCGGTTCTTCAGGGTTTGGAGAATCTACGGTTGGGAAATTAGGGCTTGGAATCATCTGCTCTTTAACAAGATCTATTTTTTTAAATCCTGCTTTTTCCAAAGCTTTTGGAACGGTGGTATATGTTGTTCCGTGGATAGAAGTGAAAACAATATTTAAATTTTCTTTTCCCACGTTCTGATACGTAGAGTTTTCAATACATGCATCGATATAAACATCATCCTGCTCCTCACCGATCCATTCGATCAGATCATCATTTCCATTGAATTTAATTTCGTCAAACTTCACAGAATATACTTCATTGATAATAGCTTCATCATGTGGCGGAACAATCTGCGCTCCGTCATTCCAGTATACTTTATACCCATTATATTCTGGTGGGTTATGAGATGCTGTCAGCACAATTCCCCCATTACAGTTTTTATCACGAACAGTAAAAGATAGTTCGGGAGTAGGTCTGTGATCTTTGAAAAGCAGCACTTTAATTCCATTGGCAGTCAAAACATCAGCAACCAATTTTCCGAATTCTTTTGAGTTGTGACGAACATCATAAGCAATTGCCACTTTAATTTCCTCTCCTTTGAACTGCTTTAGCATATAGTTGGCAAGCCCTTGAGTAGCCTGTCCCAGTGTATATTTATTTAAGCGATTGGTTCCTACGCCCATAATGCCACGCATCCCTCCTGTTCCAAATTCCAGCTCTCTGTAAAAAGAATCTTCAAGATCAGGCGAATTGCTATCAATCAGTGATTGTACTGCATCTCTTGTTTCTTTATCGAATGTATCATTTAACCAAAGTTGCGCTTTTTCTAATGTTGTCATATTTATGTCTAATTTTTTTAAGCTAGAAGAGGGAAGCTGGAGGCAGGAAGTTATATTATGCCTGGCTTCAAAATTCCGGCTTTGTTTTTATTTATTTAATTTTTTATGCTTGGAGGAAAAATTTTCAATATGGAAAACAAGAAGTTTAAAAAACTACCATTACTCCCATCTTCCAGCTTCTGCCCTCCAGCTACAATTACTCTAATTTTTTATTCTCAACTTTCGTTGTCTTATCAATTTTAAAGGCTCTGATCGGATCGTTATAATAGATGAATTTTGCGGTATTCTGCACATGTCCTTTTAAAGAGTCTTTTACATTCACTTCAGCATAATTTCCATTTTTAGAATCAATATTCAGATTGGTAATTTTCCAGTAAGGAGCAATTAAACTTGCTGTATCTGAAATTTTAATCACCGCTTCTTTGGTCAATCCTAAAAAGTTGGCTCTACTTCTGTTATGCATTTCCACTTCAGCCCTTCTTGTATTGACAGATCCCATAAAAGTAGCATTATTTTTCATGCTAAGTCTGAAATTATCTGTCTTTATTTCACTTGAAATATTCATTTCTACAGAATCAGAAACAGCTACTTTTTCAAGATTGTATTTTGAATAAATGGTCACATTATAAAAATCTACACCTTTTGTACCTCTCTTTTCTTTGATGGTAAGTGTTTTATTGTTTACATCCACATCAAGATTACTGGCTACATTGGGATAGGTTTCTATTTCTACAAAATTTTTCGGGCCTCTGGCATAAAACACCCTGAATTTTCCTTCCAAATCCAGATTGACAAACTCTGAAACCTCCACATCCTTCTTCTCAATATTTCCTTTTGGAGAAACTTTCCCACAGGAAACTACTGCTACCAGCATCAATGTGTACAATACTTTCTTCATATTTATTTTTAAAATATTCTATATATTAATGGTAATGATCAGGCATGATCATTCTTACTGAAATTTCCTGAGGTTATTTTCATACCCAATTCAGGAACTCACAATAATATTATGTAACAAAAATAGGATTAAAATTTTTAAAAAACTTTGTCATTTGACAATAAAATACCTGATAATTTTCAATTTTTTGACTTTTTTGGAGTCCACCTATTCTTCAGCCCTTTTTTGATTCAGTTTTTTATACAGCCAGGTTTTAGGATTTTTAGTCATTGAGAATAGAAGCAGGTAATCGTGGTTGATATAAGTAATCTTCATTTGTGCTGTATCTTTTAAGTCATTATATTTCATTTTCAATATATTATTCTTCTTTTGGTATACCCCGCTATCATCCATTGAAGAAAAAGACCTGTTTTTGTGAAAAGTAAGAACCGCTGTTTCATGTTGAGAAGTCTTTCCTTCTTGAATCAATAGACTTACCTCCAGCTTTTCGCCATCATAAACATCTACAAATTGCCATGAACCAATGAGTTGGTTAGACGAACAGGAAAACATAAGAAACAGGAGAAAGAAAACGGAAAGAAGTCTGAATTTCAGCATTTGATTATTAATTTCTGCAAAAATAAAAAATACCTCAGAAAATTTCTGAGGTATTGTATTGTTTTATTGAGATAGGGAGATATATTGGACCACCCCGTCAAATCTACGATTTGCCATCTCTCCAAAGGAAAGGAATGGTCATATATCAGATGATTGTTTTAATAAACATTATAATTACACATCATCAAATATATTATCCTTATATCACATCATCAATATTATAATTCTTATGCTCACGGTTGGTTCTGATGATCATTTCTCCCAAGAACCCTGCCACAAACAGTAAGGTTCCCATGATCATCATTGTTAATGCAATATAGAACCAGGGATTATTGGTAATTAAATGTCCATAAATTCCTCTGGCCACATCAATCAGCTTTGAAACTCCCAGCCACAATGCTGAAAGAAAACCGAAAATGAACATTACCGTTCCTACGGCACCAAAGAAATGCATAGGTCTTCCTCCAAAACGACTTACAAACCAAAGGGTTACTAAGTCCAGGAAACCTCTGATAAATCTTTCTGTTCCAAATTTGGAAGTTCCGTAAGGCCTTGCCTGGTGCTTTACTTCTTTTTCTGTAATTCTTCGGAATCCTGCATTGGCAGCCAATACTGGAATATAACGATGCATATCTCCATATACGTCGATGGATTTTACCACTTGTCTTTTGTAGGCTTTCAAACCACAATTGAAATCATGAAGTTCAACTCCGGAAACTTTTCTTGCTGCCGCATTAAACAGTTTTGATGGGATATTTTTTGTCATCACATTATCAAAACGCTTCTTCTTCCAACCGGAAACAATATCATAATTATCATTAATTACCATATTGTAGAGTTCAGGAATTTCTTCGGGAAAGTCCTGTAAATCGGCATCCATGGTGATCACCACATCTCCGTTTGTTCTTTCAAAAGCAGCATGAAGTGCCTGTGATTTTCCGTAATTTCTGGAAAATTTAATTGCGTGGATCTGAGGGTATTGTACTTTTAAATTCTCAATAATACTCCACGATAAATCCGTACTTCCATCATCTACAAACCAGATCTCATAAGATAGATTACCGGTTGTGCAGACCTTATCAATTCTTGAAAAAAGCTCTTCCAGAGAGTCTTCTTCGTTCAGTAACGGAATAACTATAGATAAATTCATTTAATTTTTAATAAAAATTAGGCTTGATTTGTTTCTTCTGGCTGAATTTTCTTTGTTCTGAAAAACGCCCCGAAAAACACCGACAAAACTACGTAAAATATAAGAATTGCTGCAAAATATCCTGAAAAATGACTTGCGGTAAGCATATCTTTTCCTTTTACAGCCTCCGGAGTGAAGCTTTGTAACCTCTCTTTGTATTTCTGATCCAGCTCATCAATGTCTTTTTGATGTTTTAAAATCTTTCTTGCAGAAGTGTATTCTGTATCCAATTCTGATTTTTGTCTTTGGACATATTGGTAATTCAGCAGCTTTTTAGCATCCGTATCTGCAAAATTTAAGAAAGCATAAATACTGAAAATAGAAAGAATTCCTCCGATAAACATCGGAACAAATGCTCTCTTGAAAGCTTCTCTAAAACCCATTTTATGGTTATTCCAATATGATTTTACAGACCAGAATGCTGTAGCAGCATAGATGACAGGCAACACGAAAGCATTGGCTTTCAGTGATATATCAAAATAATTGATTCCTGAGAAAAATGAATACACTACAAAAAAAATGATCATTGTAGCGATAAAAAGTATAATTCCTAATGTTGATGGACTTTTCGTCATATTTAATTTTTTAAGAAAAAAGTTGAAAAATTATTCTCCTAGATGTCAGCTATTTAGCTCTACCACTGCATTTTTTCAACAAATTTTCTTTGATAAAGTTTTGAAGTTTATAAATTATTCCTACCTTTGCAACGGCAAGTCCTAAACAACCAGCTCCTGAGAATCCTCCAGGGTGGGAACGCAGCAAAGGTAATCGGTCGTAGCGGTGTGATTTAGGTAGCTTGCCATTTTTTTTTGGTTTAAGTTGAGAGAGGTAATTTGATAATTATCTTTTTTTGTTTTTAATACCTTACACATCATTTTCTAATTTTCAGATTACCCCAATTTTTTTAAAATTCGAACTCCTCTCCCAATTTTGGTAAAACAAGTTCTACATTTCTGTCTGCAAAATGCTTTAATGCACTTTCATGATTAATTTCAATTGCAGGGAAAGTATCAAAGTGGCAACCGATTACTTTGGGTGTCTTTAATAATTCTGCTGCTGCAAAAGAAGCTTTTCTCGGACACATCGTGTAGTGGCTCCCAATAGGAAGTATGGAAAGATCTATATTCCCGTATAATCTTGGAAACAGCTCCATATCAGCCATTACTCCTGTATCACCAGCCAAATAGATGTTTTTACCCTCAGGAAGTCTGAAGATATACCCTACAGGAACGCCTCCATAGCTCCCATCCGGAAAAGAACTCGTATGGTGAGCCGGAACCATGGAAATTTTAAGATCGTCGATTTTTGCCGATCCTCCTAAGTTGACATCGTCTGTATTTTTTGCTGATTTAAAATAACCACATACTTCAGGAACTCCAATTATGGTAGCTTCCGGATAATGTTGCAACACTTCACCCACATCAGCGATATGATCACCATGAGCATGTGTCAACAGAATATAGTCGATTTTTTGAGCAGTAATGTCAAATCCTGACTCCGCTTTTTTGTAATTATAGAAAGGGTCACTCAAAATTGTTTTGTCCTTATAGGTGAACAAGAAGCAATTTTGCCCTAAGAATTGTATTTTCATTTTCAATTTAATTTTCAATTATTATTCAACACAAATGACTCAAATGATTTTCACAAATAGCACAATATTATGCTAGTGACCTTTAAAAATATTCTTGTCATCTGCGTCTTTTTAATTTAGGAACATCCCATTGGTGATTTCAAAAAAAACTCATAAATCAACAGGCATGTTGGTATTATTATTAAAATCTGGAGCACCAATAATGGTTTCATTGGTTGTAATTTTCCAGCTAATACATAAAACCCCAAAACGGCATTAGAAATAATTATCAAGGTAATCAAGGCGGGAATAAAATCAATTTCAAGCATTGACATACCTCCCCTTATCTCTTGAATTAAATAATAAACAAGAGATAAGGCTAAAACAATAGATATACAAGAAGTTACTTTTAAAGCGGTCTTCATATTGTCTATTTTTGAGGAAATTTATCCTCAATCAGCCTCAGGTTGATTCCATGTTCCAGGTAAGCTTTACAGCCATCTAAAACTGTGGTAAAACCACCTGTATTATCATTGATTATTTTTAAAAGATCTTCGCCGGTTTGGCTGAATCCATAGCTTTTAATAACAACAAGGGTTCCTTTTTCCATTACTCTGAATTCATAATCTACACGCGTTGAAGGCTCTCCCCATTCCGTTTTAATCAGTTGGTTAGGAATAATCTGATGAACTTTCACCTCGGATTTTACGCCGTACATTTCCCATTCCCAGATTATGGTTTTACCCTCTTCTAATTTTCCGGTAGATTTTGTAAACCAAAAATTAGTTGTCAATTCAGGATTGATGAATGCTTCAAAAACATCTTCAATCGATTTTCTGATAAGCATTTGCGCTTCAACATAGATTGTAGAACTCATGATAATATATTTTTAGATTTAGTGAAATAAATTAAGCCCTGCTGCCGTAAGGATTGCCATAATGAAAGTCATGATACCCACCTGCTTCAGATACTGATCTAATTCTTTAGGTTCTTTTACCGACATTATACTTCTCCTTAATTTTGCAAGCGGAAACAACAGGATCATTACCATAAATACATAATAGTTCTGAGCCTGTATAAACCCGTTAACTCCTAAAAATATAAGGATCAATACCAAAGGAAGCTGTAAAAGGATCATTTCATAGATCATTGCATTTTTAAACCCGATCCTTAACGCAAAACTATTTTTCCCGGATAGCTTATCACTTTCAATATCTCTCATATTGTTCAGGTTCAAAACAGCCATACTCATCATCCCTACTGCCGTTCCCGGCAACAGCATATCCCAGCTGAATGTTTTGGTAAACAGGAAATAGCTTCCGCATACAGAAACCAGCCCAAAAAAGATAAATACGAAGATGTCTCCCAATCCCATATATCCGTAAGGTTTTTTCCCTACTGTATATCCAATAGCAGCTAAAATACTTGCGACTCCCAGTCCTATGAAAATATAGAATTCGTTCATATAGTTTGGAATGAAAGCTACATACAGCAAAGCTACTGTAGCAATGAAAGACAATGCTGCAAAAAGAATGACTGCATTTTTCATCTGCTTGGCCGTAATTTTTCCTGATGCTACTGCTCTTGCTTCTGCTTCATTGATTCTTTTCGCATCCGTTCCTTTTACCCCATCGCCATAATCATTGGCATAATTTGACAAAATCTGATATAAAAGTGTTACCAGCAGTGCCAATGCAAAAATTTTCCAGTCCCAGGTTCCCCCTTCTCTGTAAAGCCTCCATTTTGCAATAAAAGCTCCCATAATAATTCCGCTTAAAGAAAGCGGCAGTGTTCTTAGCCTTGCGGCTTTTATCCAATCAGTCATAATTTGTATAATGTAAAATGTATGATGTACAAAGTAAAAGTCTAATGTGTTGAATCATTAATACATTTTACTTTGTACTTTTTACAGTTTATGATATCCATTGATCTTCTCCGAAGTTCGGTTTTCTTTTTTCAAGGAAGGCATTTCTTCCTTCTTTTGCTTCTTCCGTCATATAGGCAAGACGCGTAGCTTCACCGGCAAAAACCTGCTGCCCCACCATACCATCGTCAGTAAGGTTCATTGCAAATTTCAGCATTCTGATAGAGGTTGGAGATTTTTCTAATATTTCCTGTGCCCATTCATAGGCAGTATCTTCTAATTCCGCATGTGGAACTACTTTATTAACCATTCCCATTTCAAGAGCTTCCTGAGCAGAGTAATTTCTTCCTAAAAAGAAGATTTCACGAGCTTTCTTCTGTCCTACCATTTTAGCAAGGTAAGCAGATCCGTACCCGCCGTCAAAACTTGTTACGTCAGCATCTGTCTGCTTAAAAATTGCATGTTCTTCACTTGCTAAAGTTAGGTCACATACTACGTGAAGAGAGTGGCCTCCACCAACAGCCCATCCCGGAACAACCGCGATAACTACTTTCGGCATAAAACGGATCAAACGCTGAACTTCAAGAATATTCAAACGATGTCTCCCGTCTTCTCCCACATATCCCTGGTGTCCTCTTGCTTTTTGGTCTCCACCACTACAAAAAGCCCAGCCTCCATCTTTCGGGCTCGGTCCTTCTCCTGAAAGTAATACCACCCCTATAGAAGGATCTTCATAGACATCATAAAAAGCATCATATAATTCTGAAGTTGTTTTAGGTCTGAAAGCGTTACGTACTTCCGGTCTGTTGAAAGCAATTCTTGCTACTCCATTACATTTTTTATAGGTAATATCTTCGTATTCTTTGACGGTTTTCCACTCAATCATCTTATAAAAATTTTTCTCAAAGATACGGAATTACAGAGAATTTTTGGGGTGAAATTTATTGATCTCTGCTACAAAAAATAAGGACTTTGTGGTCCTAAAAAAATAAAGCCGGAACATTTCTGTTCCGGCTTTATCATTATTTTCTTTACAGCTATTATTTCGCTTTAGCACTAAGCTCAGTTTCTTTAGCTTTCATTTCTTTTACTTTATCTATATTCTTTGTTACAACATAGATTTCTTTTAGTGCAGAAACGGCATCCAGACTTTGAGGTGCTGCTTTGTACCATGCTTCTGCATAAGGTAAAGCTTTAGCAAATCTCTCTTTTCTAGCATCAATCAATTTACTAGCTTCATCCGGCTTATCTTTTCTCAAAGCATTGATCTCAGTTACAATCTTAGAATCATCTCCAATAGTAGTATACACAAGATTTTGGTGTGCTTCTGCCATAGTAGGTTTAACCTCTATTGCTTTTTTGAATGATTCAATGGCATCTGCTGTTGTTGCTGGATTCTTAGACTGCATTACCCCAAGGTTATACCAGTTTGTAGCATCAGCAGGGTTTTTAGCCAACTGTTCTTTTAGAGTCCCAATAAACTTTTCAGTATTTCCAGACTGGAAATAAGCAGTACTTTGAGCTTCTTTAAGTTTAGCGTTATTAGGATATTTAGCCAATCCTTTTTCTATAACAACAAGAGCTTCATCTGTTTTCTTTGCACTAAGAAGTAATGAAGTTAAAGTTTCATACAGATCCGGCTCTATACTTTTTGACTGCTCAGTTTTAAAATCTGAATAATCAGTATTTTTTTTCATTAGCTCCCAGGTAGCCTTATCTAAATTAACAACCTGTCCGGATTTCTTATCTTTTGCAGTATAAGTAGTCTCTACTCCAGTAAATCCGGAATTGATAAGATCATTATATATTTTAATTGCAGGATCAGTATTGTTTGCCAGTGCATGACTAAGCCCTGCATAATACATATAGATCTTATTATCCTGACCGTTAGCCTTCAATAAGTCATAAACTTCTACAAACTTAGGGGCAGCAGCTGCATAATTTTTTGCATTATAGGCATCCATAGCAGCTGTATTAGCCGCCTGAAGCTGAGCGTTTACATCTTTTTTCTGTCCAAAAGCAAAAGAAGATGCTACGATAGCCATACCTAAAATAAGTTTCTTCATAATAACTATTTTATATTAATTGTACAATTTATTCTTCAGAATCAGAATTCTCATTTTCCTCTGCTGTATTTTCTTTTTCAGCCTGAGGTACTCCATCATTTTCCTGGTTATCAGTTACAATTTCTATCCCTTCTTCTCCCTCTTCAATCTCTTCTTCTACGTCTTTATCCATTTCTACTTTTGCAATTGCTGCAATTTCGTCATTCTTCTTAAGGTTGATTACTTTTACTCCCTGTGTATTTCTACCCATTACTCTCATTTCATCCATTCCCATTCTGATAGCAACTCCGGATTTATTGATGATCATCAATCCGTCTTCATCTGTTACATTCTGAATAGCAATCAGGTTTCCTGTTTTCTCGGTAATGTTTAGGGTAATAACTCCTTTTCCTCCTCTGTTTGTAATTCTGTAGTCTTCTACTGCAGTTCTTTTTCCGTATCCTTTTTCAGATACCACAAGTACCGTTTCGTTCTCCACATCATTCACAACAATCATACCAATTGCTTCGTCACCTTCTTCAAGAGCAATTCCTCTCACCCCGATAGATCCTCTACCTACTTCTCTTACTTTTTCTTCAGGGAAACGGATACACTTACCATTTTTGGTAGCAATCATAATCTGGGAAGTACCATTTGTAAGGTAAGCTCCTAATAATTGGTCATTATCTCTGATCTCAATAGCGTTAACCCCATTAACCCTTGGTCTTGAATAAGCTTCAAGTGACGTTTTCTTAATGGTACCGTTTTTAGTTACCATCACTACGCTCATTTGATTTACATATTCGGAATCTTTCAGGTTATTGGTTCTGATATACGCTTTGATTTTATCATCCGGTTCAATGTTGATAAGGTTTTGTACCGCTCTTCCTTTTGAAGTTTTAGAACCTTCAGGAATTTCAAATACCCTTAACCAATAACATCTTCCTTTTTCTGTAAAGAACAGCATATACTGGTGGTTGGTAGCAGAAACAATATACTCCAGGAAGTCTTCATCCCTTGTCGTTGCCGCTCTGTTTCCTACACCTCCTCTACTTTGAATTTTGTATTCTGAAAGTGAAGTTCTCTTAACATATCCTGCGTGCGAAATAGTAAGAACGACAGACTCATTTGGAATAATATCTTCAATAGACATTTCTCCTCCTGAATAATCTATCTCCGTTCTTCTCTCGTCACCATATTTTTCTTTGATCTCAAGTAATTCTTCTTTGATAATTTCGAATCTTCTTGGCTCATTCGCTAAGATATCTTCCAAATTCTGAATCTCTTTCATAATGGCATCATACTCATCACGGATTTTATCAAGCTCCATTCCTGTTAAACGGGCTAATCTAAGATCCAGAATCGCCTGAGCCTGAATTTCTGAAAGCTCAAATGCCTCGATTAGGCCTTCTTTTGCTCCCTGAGGATTGGCACTATGACGGATAATAGAAATTGCTCTGTCCAGAGCATCCTGAGTTCCGATCACCTTCATGAATCCTTCCAAGATATGAGCTCTTTCTTTCGCTTTTTTAAGCTCAAACTGAGTTCTTCTTACAATTACTTCATGTCTGTGCTCTACGAAGTGGTGAATGATATCTTTAAGATTCAGCTGTTCCGGTCTTCCGTGTACCAAAGCAATATTGTTAACACTGAAAGAAGTCTGAAGTGCTGTATATTTGTACAATAAGTTCAGGACAACATTCGGAATAGCGTCATTCTTCAATTCATAAACAACACGAAGTCCGTTTCTGTCTGATTCATCTCTGATCTCATAGATACCAGGGATTTTATCATCTTTAACGAGTTCAGCAGTTCTGGCAATCATTTCCGCCTTGTTCACCTGATAAGGGATCTCAGTTACAATAATTGCATTTCTGTTTCCAATTTCATCAAAGCTTACTTTAGCTCTCAAAACAACTCTACCTCTTCCTGTATGGAAAGCATCTCTTACCCCGTCATATCCATATATAATTCCACCTGTAGGAAAATCCGGAGCAATGATATGCTGCATCAGCTCATCAATTGTTATTTCTCTGTTATCAATATAGGCACAGATAGCATCTATAGATTCTGATAAGTTATGAGGCGCCATATTGGTGGCCATACCTACTGCAATCCCTGAAGTTCCGTTCACCAAAAGGTTGGGAACTTTTGTTGGCATTACTGTTGGTTCCTGTAAACTGTCATCAAAGTTATTCTGAAAATCAACTGTTTCTTTATCAAGGTCTGAAAGAATCTCATCAGAGATCTTCTTTAATCTTGCCTCAGTATAACGCATTGCTGCTGGTGGGTCACCATCCATTGAACCGAAGTTACCCTGGCCATCCACCTGAGGATAACGCAAGCTCCAGTTCTGAGCCATTCTCACCATTGCATCATATACAGAGGAGTCTCCGTGCGGGTGATATTTACCTAAAACATCCCCAACAATTCTTGCAGATTTTAAATATTTTCTATTAGAAAAAACCCCTAATCCATACATACCGTAAAGTACTCTTCTATGAACGGGTTTCAAACCGTCTCTTACATCCGGTAACGCTCTTGAGACGATAACAGACATCGAATAATCGATATAAGACGATTTCATTTCATCAACGATGTTGATAGGAATCAGTCTTTCTCCTTCTTTTTGCATAAACAAATTTTATTATAATGATAGCCAGACCTTTAGCTGTATGTCTGAAAATTATTTATTTCGAATTTTTATTAACGGGCTAATTTACGAAAAAATTGCCGATTTTTGTGGTAGAATTTATCCAAAAAATCTTAAAAATTCATAAAATATGAGCATATTAAGTATAACTTTCCATTGCACGAAAAATAATCTAGAGGAATGGGAAAATTATATTGATGAAACACTGGTTGTAATGACTGAAAACTTAATGGATGTAAACAAATATATCCTTTCTGAAGTACACAGTGATTATATTGAAGATGGAAAAAATTACAATCTTCTTTTGGTCTTCGATAATGATGAACTCAGAAATGATTTTATTGAAAGTGAATTAAAAAATATTGCTGAACGTGTCGAAACAAAATTCGGACAGGAAGTCATCATCTTCAATACTTTTTTGAATCCTAAGAAATCCAGATTTTAATATCAATAAAATGGACAGAGGCTGTTCACCAGCCTGATATGAAACTATAATATATTTTGTAGTCAGAACATAAAAAAAGAGGTTATTGTTTTAACCTCTTTTTTTATTTATCTATGATGGCCATGACCGCGACCTTTATGATGATGACCGCGACCCCCCTCTTCATAAATATATACTTTTTTTACCTGGCCGGGAGCATAATATCTTGCGCTTCCTCCATACATCTTCTTTGCCTGTCCCGGCGGAAGCCTTCTTCCGTGGTGCTCATGGACCACACAAGACGTTAACATCAGCATGACCGCACCTGCTCCCATGATTTTAAACATACTTTTCATTATTTTCACTTTTTCAAACTTAGTTGCCAAAAGATAACAAGGTTAATGCCAAGTTGTTTAAAATTCCAGATTCCGGATATAAAGCGTAAAGTCTATAATGGATAAAACGGTTTTATCAGTATTGATATTTTGTTAAATTATTTCACTTCTTTTTTCAAACATTATAAGATCTTTCCATTCTCCGTTGAGCTTTCCTATTTTCTTGCGAACCCCCACTATTCTGAAGCCGTTTTTCTGATGGAATTTGATAGACATTTCATTTTCAGGAAAGATATTGGTCTGTAAAGTCCAGAATCCGTGATCCTCGCTATCCAAAATCATCTTTTTAAGCAATACTGACCCCAATCCCTTACCCTGGTAATCTTTATCGAAATAAATGCTTACTTCTGCAACTCCTTTATAACATTCTCTTTTACTCACCAGTTTCAAGGCACACCATCCTACGATTTCGTTATTCTCATTTTCCAATACCCAGCGACAGGCGTTGAAGTATTCCATATCCCAGGCTTCTACAGTAGGAACTTCTGTTTCAAAAGTGGCGATACCACTATCAACTCCCTGCCTGAAAATCTCAAGTACCCGAGCCCCATCATTGGGAAGCATTTCTCTTAATTCGTAATTCATTCTATTTAATGGTATTTTCTTTTATTTTTTCTTTTGATTCTCGTATAATGAGTCTGTTTGCTTTTCTCATCTTCAGAAACCACACTGATGTTTCCGTCAACTTCCAGCACAGACAGCTTTACCTTCTCTATTTTATCAATGCCATGTTCTCTGATTGCTTCCTCCAGTTCACTTTCAGTAATCTTCACTCTGTTCAAGGCGATCTGATCTACAATTCCATCTTTGATAAGAACTACCGGATCATCCTCCATAAATGTTTCAAAGGAGTGATTGGAAAACATCAGTCTTTTTAAAATGAAGTTAGCCAAAAACAGGACCAATGCAGCAATAAGGCCTCCCTGCAAAGAAGTATCCGGTCCTACCATTGCATTCTGAACAGCATTGGAGATCAACAGTAACAAAACAATATCTCCTGCATTAAGCTGGGATAATTGATTTTTTCCAAATAAACGAATGGCAATCACCATGAAAAGGTAAACGCAAAGGGAACGAACTACAACATTAAGAATAGGATCCACGGCTATTTTTTATCTATTCAAATGTATTAATTTTTATCATTCCTTATTATAATTGAGTTGATTTTTTACCAATCCCTGAAAGAACAATAATCAGATTCCCTGTTTTTTTAAGAATGAATTATTTTACTTTATCTAAGTGTTTTGATTCTAAAAAATAGGCCATTATAAGCAGCAGAAACATAACCCCGTCTAATATAAACTGTACAGGCCACTGACCAGGATAAGAAAACTCCGGATCAAACAAGGCAGTTCCCGGAAATAAAATAGACATTGCCTGCGTTATCCAATAAAGACTGGCAAAGGTGATTGAGAGTCTAAAAATGACCCATCTATCACCTTTCTGGACCCAAAGAAACCACAATGACAAAAGTCCAAGCACAGCACCGAAGAGCATGGTCTGTGCGTTATGAAATTTTGCATGTGGAGGCCAGCGGGGATTGAAAATATGGGTATGATTCCAATCAGCGATATATGCTCCAAAAAGAGTGACTAAGGCAACTAAGGTTACGAGTACCTTCCCTGTTGTTATTGATTTCATTTTTAGTAAATTATTTTTGTTAGGATTAAATTATAGGATCTTATTATTTGAAAAAAGACGGTTTGAATACCCTCAGCTTTTCATATAATAAAGTTAGTTACTTTTATATATGCTTTATTAGCTGGTTACCAAAAGGTAATCCGGATGACAGTTTAACTATAAAATTCATGGAGCGATGAACGGTAAAAAAGAAACACATAAGGATTGTGAAGCAGGAATGCTTTATTTACAGGACACACTGGAAGCAATCCATGGGAAATGGAAAACATTGGTCTTATTTTCTATTATGAATGGTAACAAACGCTTCAAAGAAATAAAGAATAGTATTCCTAAGATCAGTGGAAAAGTTTTAGCCAAGGAATTAAGAGATCTCGAACAGAATAAACTTATCAACAGAACGGTTCACGATGATTTACTTATGATCATTGAATACACCCCCACTCAACATACCGCCACATTACAATCTGTATTTAAATCTATGATCGATTGGGGAAAAATTCACAGAAAGAAAATCATTGAAGATTGGTAGGCTTTATTATTATCTTTTTATTTCACTAAGCAGTAATCTACATCTTTGATAAAGCAATAAAATCATCTTTCATAAACATTTATTTTCCTTAACATCAACTTACTACATTACTGATTATTGGTATAAGATTTGGTTGTTTAGCTAAAACTAACATTAAAATGGCGAAACAACTATTCCTATACATAAGCGTCCTACTATTTTTTATAGGCTGTAAAGACCGTAAAACACAAAGTACCCTATCTCCCAATACGGCAATTGCTATAAAAGTAAATGAGCTCTATACAAAGTATGGAAAATCCAATGAAGCTGTATATAACCAGCCTATTCCGGATGATTTATTTTCCCCGGACCTAAAAAAGACTTTGCAAAATGCCATAAATGCATCAAAAGCAGATATCGAAAAAGTAAAAAAAAGTGATCATCCGGATGAGAAACCACTGATATTTGAAGGGGCTATTTTTTCAAGTTTGTATGAAGGCTATACTGCCTACAAGATCCAATCTATGGACATCCACAATGCTTCAGCCCAGGTACTCGTCCGTTTTGAATACAATATGACCTCTCCTACAGTATCCTGGACAGATACCATACATTTGGTGGAACGTGATGGGAGCTGGAAAATTGATAATATCACCTTTGATTCTATCGGAAATTCTAAAGATCTTAAAACAATAATGAAAGAGTTTGTACAAAGTACCCGTTAAAAGAAAAACCGCTTTTACAAGCGGTTTTGTTTTTTTATGGACATTGAACGATTGGAATCTCACTGCAAAAAACTTTATTTGCCCATTCGCAATACGTACAATATTGTTTTGGCTCTCCTCCGTACACTGATTTCAAATCTAATTTAGTCAGTTTCTTTAAATTTTTCATATCGTTTTAATTTTATGGTTGAGCAAAATTAAACGAATCTTAGTAATTGTTATTACAATTTAATATTCAAAATTTTCATTATTTACATCTTTTTTAGATGAAAACCATAAAAGAGTCTGCCTTGTTTTATTTACAATAGGCTGTGAGTACTATCTGTTATTAATTTCTACGGTTACAGGCATTACATAAGTATAGGCAACCATATTGTCACTTATTTTTTTGCGGTCTACTCTATAATCAAGTTCGCTTAGAACAGACTCAATTTCCTTGCTTACGCTTTTGCAATCGCCACTGGAATGAACATTCACAATTTTTCCGTTTTTTGCAATATCAAATTTTACTACTGAATTCACTGTTCCTTGTTTATATTCAGGATTGGTAAGATCAAAATTAGCGATCAGCTGAGTCCTGATGTCATTAAAAGTTTCGCTTTTATTCAATTGAATTTCCTGGATTGTATTATGATCTGTCGTTTGTGCATGAGCAATATTCACTACCGCAGAAAATCCAACAACGAAAAGTAAAGCGGTCAATATTTGAATTTTATTTCTCATAACTGTTTGGGTTTAAAGATTATATTTGGATTTATTCTCTATCTCTTACTCAAAGTTATTAAAATAATTCATATTAATTTCATATTGAGTTAACATTAAGTTAACATTGAAATATAAACAATTGATTTACAGTAATATAAATTTTAAAAATAGGTGAAAATTTAATATTGGAAGGTAGATTATAGCATTAAATCCTTATTATTTAGCACTATTTCTTTGATCTTATAATTTTTTTCAGCCTGAAATACCCGTATTTAAATAAAAAAAAGAATCTGCTTTTGCAGATTCTTTTGTATGATTAAATTGTTTTTTATTATTCAAGTTCCCTTTTCAAAAATTTTCCTGTCAGACTTTTCTTAGACTTTACAATTTCTTCAGGAGTTCCCTGGGCTACGATCTGTCCTCCATATTTTCCTCCTTCAGGTCCTACATCGATAATATGGTCTGCCAATTTAATCACATCCATATTATGTTCGATGATGATAAATGAGTTTCCTAATTCCACTAATTTATTAATGGCTTCCATCAGGATTTTTACGTCTTCAAAATGCAGTCCGGTAGTAGGTTCATCCAGGATATAAAGGGTATTTCCAGTTTGTCTTTTTGCCAGTTCCGTTGCTAACTTGATACGCTGTGCTTCTCCTCCGGAAAGGGTTGTTGACTGCTGTCCCAAGGTAATATATCCTAACCCTACATCCTGTAATGTTTTTACTTTTGCAAAAATCTTAGGAATGGGCTGGAAGAAATCTACCGCTTCATCAATGGTCATATCCAGTACATCGGAAATGGATTTTCCTTTGTAGCGGACTTCCAGGGTTTCTCTGTTGAAACGTTTTCCGTTACAGGTTTCACAATGAACATATACATCTGGAAGGAAGTTCATTTCAATTACTTTTAAACCTCCACCCTGGCAGGTTTCACATCTTCCACCTTTTACATTGAAAGAGAATCTTCCCGGTTTGTACCCCCGGATCTTACTCTCAGGTAATTCTGCAAAAAGATTTCTGATGTCTGTAAACATTCCTGTATAGGTTGCAGGATTGGAACGTGGCGTTCTTCCAATCGGAGTCTGGTCTACATCTACAATTTTATCAATATTATCCAGACCTTCAATTTTTTTATAAGGTAAAGGTTCCTGAACTGCTCTGTAAAAATGTTTATTAAGGATTGGGTATAATGTTCCGTTGATCAGTGAAGATTTTCCGCTTCCTGAAATTCCGGTTACCACAACCAGTTTTCCCAGAGGAACATCCAGGGTTACATTTTTAAGATTATTTCCTGTAGCTCCTTTTAACAGTATATTTTTTCCGCTTCCTGCTCTTCTTTCCTCAGGAATGGCGATTTTTCTTTTTCCATTGATATACTGAGCGGTTATGGTATCCGCTTTCAATAAATCTTTAGGCTTCCCCTGCCAAAGAATCTCTCCTCCGAATTTTCCGGCTTTAGGACCAATATCCAGCACCTCATCGGCTTCAAGAATCATATCTTTATCATGCTCAACCACGAGTACAGAGTTTCCAATATCTCTAAGGTTCTTTAATGAGTGAATCAGCCTTTCATTATCTCTTTGGTGAAGACCAATACTTGGCTCATCCAGAATATACAATACATTAACCAGCTGGGATCCTATCTGTGTTGCCAGACGTATCCTTTGGGATTCTCCTCCGGAAAGGGTTTTCGAACTTCTGCTCAAACTTAGATAATCCAAACCAACATCCAGCAAGAACTGAAGCCTGGTTTCAATTTCCTTTAAAATTTCGTGAGCGATAATTTTATTTTTTTCTGAGAATTTATCTTTTACATCAATTAACCAATCTTTTAAATCAGCTAAGCTTAACCCATTGACCTCAGCAATATTTTTACCATCTATTTTAAAGCTTAAGCTTGAAGGCTGAAGACGGCTTCCATTACATTCAGGACAGGTTTCTTCCGTAGTAAAATGTCTTTCCAGCAAGATCGCCTCATAAGATTCTCTTTCGTCAATAATTTCTTCCATAAACGGAATCAAACCATCAAAGCTGATTTTTATTTTTTTGGTAATTCCTGCATACTTAAGATCTTTATTAAACTCTTTGTGGCAGCCATTGTAGATATAATTCAAAGCTTCTTCCGGAATATCCTGCAAAGGTGTTGTCAGCCCCAGTCCGAAGATCTCAAGGATATTTTTAATCTGCGCAAGAATCCATTTATTTGATTTGATATCTTCCAGGGGTAATAATCCACCCTGATTGATTGATAATTTTGGATTGTCTGTAAAATAATCTGTATTGATCTTTTTGATCATCCCCAGTCCTTTACAGTTTGGGCAGCTTCCTTTCGGAGAGTTGAAGGAAAAAGTATTAGGTTCCGGTAATGCTAAGGAATGTCCTGTTTCAGCATCCATTAAATTTTTGGAAAAATATTCAATATCTGTACTTCCCAACTTCTGGATTCCGATGATTCCCTCACCCATTTCCATTGCTGTACGCAATGATTTTTCCATTCGTGTCTCTGACGCACTTTCCCCAATGATCCAACGGTCGATAACAATATCAATATCATGGGTTTTATAACGGTCAAGCTTTAAATCATATTCAATATCCTGTAATTCTCCATCAATTCTAGCCTGTCCATAGCCCTTTTTCGCCATCTGTACGAAAAGCTCATGGTAATGTCCCTTTCTGGATCGTACCACGGGGGCCAGCAGCATTATTTTTTCTCCTTTATAGTTTTCCTTAATGGTTTCAAGAATCTGATCTTCCGTATAGCTTACCAGCTTTTGCCCGGTAGACAAAGAGTAAGCATCAGAAACCCTTGCATATAAAAGACGCAGAAAATCATACAACTCTGTAACGGTTCCTACGGTAGAACGCGGGTTTTTATTGGTTGTTTTCTGTTCAATAGCAATGACAGGAGAAAGCCCTTCTATTTTATCTACATCCGGACGCTCCAGCCCACCCAGAAACTGGCGTGCATAGGCAGAGAATGTTTCGATATAACGACGCTGGCCTTCTGCAAAGATGGTATCAAAAGCCAGTGAAGATTTTCCACTTCCGGAAAGCCCGGTAATTACCACCAGCTCGTTTCGCGGGATTTTAACGTTAATATTCTTTAGATTGTGCTCACGTGCTCCGTAAACTTCTATATATTCTGTTGATTTGCTCATAATTCAGAGTGACTTTGCCTGAAAATCACAACGTGCAAAATTACGGAATTTTATGGAAATTTATTAACCGTAAAAGGTATAAAAGTTTAATCTTTATTAAATTGAGTGATACAGAAGTACTCAGGGAAATCTATAAAAGATTTTGTGGATTCTTTCAGAAAAATAAAAAAGACCAATACAGGTTATATTGGTCTTTTTATCGTTTACAGTGTGTATTATTATTTTACAAATGAATTGTATGAACTTAATACAGATTCATAAGATGAGTCAATTTGCTGGATATTGCTATCCGGTATTTTACCTGCTGCTTTAGAATCCCTGATTAATTTTCTGTACGAGTCTAAAAAGTTTGAAGCATTTTTATTAAAACTTTCAAACTGAGATTTTTTATAAGCATACTGTGGATCTTTCACATCGAAAACCAATTTTGAATTGGCTTCTACAGCTTTAGCGAATTCATCATACTTTTTCTGTGCATCATCTTCATTAAATTTTCCGGTATATTGCTTACCAAGCAATTCTACCACAGAATCTAAAGAATTCATCACACTTTTGGAAGATATGATATAGTCTTTCAACGGATGATCTTTAAGAATTACTTCTTCAGCGGCATCTGTTGCAGGCTTAATCTTCATCATAATATTCTCCCCTGATAAATAGAGCGCATTAGCTTCAGTTTCAAGCTCTTTTCTTAAATTTTCCGCTTTGGCGCCTTTATCATCTTTATAATCTTCGGAATTCATATAAGATTTAAACTCCTCAAACTTCTTTTCTATTGTTTCTTTCTTCGTTTTGTAAATATTGAAATCTGATTCAATAGCGGCTTTATCTTTTTCAAATCCGGAAGGAACACCTTTGATTTTTGAAAAGCTATAGTCCATCGAGCTTATTACAATAGGCATTATGAGGACTTCTTCCCCTTTGGATTTCGCGACAGCAGCATCTGCATACTTTAAGATCCCTTCTATATGTTTAGAAGTGCTTTTATAGGAGTCTAAAAAGTTATTATTAAAATCAATAATAGCATTTGCGTCCTGTTCTCCACCCAGATTCAAAACAGCATTTCCCAGCTTATCAGCTCCCTTTTTACAGCTTATATTCACTACTGTCAGGGATAAAGCCATGGCCAGTATTATTATCTTTCTCATATTTTTTGGTGTTCGTTTAGTTTTACATATCCTGAAATTCAACATCCTCATTGGTGATTTTCACCAGATATTCAATACCGTCTATGGCTTTGGCAATAATTTGATTTCTAAGAATATTAGACATATTTTCCCAATATGCTCTTCCATAGAAGGAATAGTTTTGTGGAACAATCTCCACTTCTACTGTTCTTACAAAACCTTCTTTAGGTCTGTTGCTGACCATCGTTCCCCTTCTTACCCTTACGTCTCTCATTTCATCTTTCAGAACCATCCTGCAGTAATTCTTAACGTCTTCAAGTGAAATGATCTTATCTCTTGTTGTCAATGCATATTTATAAGCCTGGATGCTGTCTGTTCCTTTTTGTTCTTCCGCTCCTCCCAGAGTTTCAGCAAGCAAAACAATAGTCTGAGATTTCAGCTGATTAGACAGCTCTGTTCCGGGACGCATATGGTTAGCTAAAGTACAGTGGGTTACCCAGAAAGAAGCATATGTATGATCTGTTTTTTCTACAGGCTCCATAATGACATAATTCAGTTCCTGTCTGATATTTCTTTTGGCATTATTCACTTTCTGTACCATAGATTTCATCTTATCAGACATTTCGCTCAATACTCCTTTTACATTATCTCTGTTGAGAAGAGAAAAAGCAGCAATCTCATCCCGGGTCAGCTCCAGAACATTGGCAATCATATCTACAGCATTCCTGCTGGTGAAACGTTCCATTCCTCCTTTTCTTACTGTATATAAACCTTTTTTAAGGTCATCTGCTGGTGTAAAAGGAATTTCTGTATATTTTCTTCCGTCTCCGTCCTGAACATCATCTACATATAGGAAATGCTCTCCTTCGTCAGTAACCAGAGGAATATTATTTCCCATGATATCTAAACTGTATTCTGTTTTCTTCCAACCTCTGTTGTAGATGGGAAACGCATTCAGTACAAATGAAAAGTTATCCAGGATTTCAGCTGAAAACTGGGGTGGAAATTCAAAAGTTAGCCATAGAAACTTTTTATTCTCCATATATTTCACAATTTCTTCTTTTCCGTGAAGGAATTCAAGATTTTGCGGAAGTTTTCCGGGCTCTGAAAATAAACTGTTGGAAATTCCTGTAACCTCAATAAATTTATGACGGTAGATACTTTTAATATCTTCAATCACTTTGTTTCGGATAGACTGCTCTCTGAACATCTGTTCGTAACCGTCCGGCTGATTTTCCGTAAGGTAACTCAGTCCCTCTCTTACAAACAATGGATTGCCATTACTGGTAACGCTGATATAAGGTAATAATTTATAGACAAAATCTAAATGCTCAAAGGCAGGATTGGAGCAAAAGATGCTTAAATATTTAGGAAAATTTTCGTTCGTATATTTACTGACATCAATCCCTACTGTAATTTTTCTATAGTCTTCGGGCTTTCCCGGAAATCTGGCAATAGGAATTTTATTGAAACGGTCATCTATACTGTAACATGTATTTCCTACAAACATGATTGAAGTATGAACTTTATTAATCCTTACATTTCCTACCGGAGTAAAGGGAATATTCAACTGCTTGTCTGATTCCGACTTTATGGTAGAAGTCATCTGTTTACGGAAGAAAAACTCCGTATGTTCCAATAAAACTTCGGAAGACTCATAAGGTTGTGTAAAAGCTACAGAATGAGCCGGAATAGGATGTGTATAAATGGATGGCGTAAGAAGTTTTGCCAGTTTTTCTAAAATACGGGCATTAACCGTCTGAATTTCGTTATTAGCCTTAAAGACCTCTGTACTGAATGCATCTATCAGTAGTTTTACAAAAGGATCTAAAGATTGAGGGCTTTTGAGTCCCCATACTTTAGTTGCATTCTGAAGCATTCTGGCTTTTACAGATTCTTTGGAATATATATTCTGATCTAAATTCATAAATTTTTGGTGCTGTTAAAAAAAACATTTAATCAATAGACATAGGACTTAGAAACAATTCTGTTGAAAAACTAAAACGTTCTCCCGTTGCTTCCATTTTTGCATTGATGGCAATTCTTACTTTCTTTTTGATTTCTGTGTGCTCTTTGGTATCGTAGCTGTGTTCTACAAATTGTATATTGGCATCTACCTGTGGCTGTACAATTCGGGGTTCGTACTCCTGAATCTGTCTTTTAAGACTCTTAACAAAAACATTTTCCCAGATCGCGCTGGTGACTCCGTTATCGAACTCCAGGTTCCAAACGTCATTACCATAATTTTCATCATATCTGTTCTCCCCTTTTTTAGTGGTAATCAGCAACATGATATTGTGGGCAATACTTTCCCCCATATCGCAGGTATCAATGCTTCCGCCTTCAGTCATTAAAGTTGAAGGTACAAAAGGCATTCTGTAATTTGGTGTATCCATAATCAACTTCTTATTTTTACTTCATGGTTAGGTTTACTTAAAAACGAAATACCAAAATACACATTTTCACTAAATAAATGTTTAATAATTTAAAATATTATTCAAAAACAAAGGCCTTCAAATTGAATTGAAAGCCCTGCTGCTATTATATCTTATTATGATATCAGTTTGTTTTTTTCCGGTTGATAAAATAATAGACCGGAAGTCCCAGGACAACCATGATCAACCCCGGCCACGTATATTGCTGTTTATATATTAAAAGCAGAATACAGAATCCCGTTCCAATCACTAAATAAATAATTGGAGTAACCGGATACAGCCATGTTTTATAAGGTCTTTCAAGGGCAGGGTGCTTGATTCTTAAGTAGATCACTCCGAAAACGGTAATCATATAAAATAAAACGATTACAAAAGAGATCATATCCAACAGATTTCCATACTGTCCGCTCAAACAAAGAAGTGAAGCCCAGACTCCCTGCATCCATAAGGCATTTTCAGGAACCTCATTGTTGTTATTTTTTTCTGCTGATTTAAAGAACATTCCATCTTTTGCCATAGTCTGAAAAACTCTTGCCCCGGCTAAGATTAATCCGTTATTACATCCAAATGTAGAAATCATAACCAGCAAAGCAATAATAATTGTTCCGGCGCTTCCAAAAATGTTCTGTGACGCCGCTACTGCTACCCTGTCATTGGTCGCAAAAGCAATTCCTTCTCTGTCCAATGCGTTTAAATACACAAAATTCACGGCAATATAAAGGAGCATTACAGCAGAAGTTCCATAGATCATAGACTTTACTACGTTTCTCTTCGGATTGTCAATTTCTCCGGAAACAAAGGTTACACTTTCCCAGGCTACAGAACTAAACACGGAACCTACCATAGCGGCAGCAATTCCCCCCAGTAAAGTCATCCCGTTAATGGGTTCCCAACCTTCTTTAAGGAAGTTACCACTAAAGTCTTTCTTTAGATTATTAAATGAGTCCGTACCTAAGCTGAAGTTTTCAGCCATATGCGAAAAATCAACCAGTATAAATCCGGCTGCAATCAATCCCAGCAAAGCAATAATTTTAGAACCTGTAAATATATTCTGAAGCACTTTTCCACTTTGTACGCCTCTTGTATTGATATAGGTAAGCAGGAGAATGACAGCAATCGCTAAAATCTGTATCCAGGTAATTTTAAATTCTCCACTTTGAAAAATAGGTGCAGCATCATTAAGTGACGGAATAAGGTAGGCTGTAAATTTACCAAAAGCCATTGCCACCGCTGCAATAGTTCCGGTTTGTATTACCGTAAATAGTCCCCATCCATAAAGGAATCCCATCTTTTTTCCGAAAATCTCTTTCAGATATGTGTATTGGCCTCCAGCTTTTGGAAACAGGGCGGAAAGCTCTCCATAGCTTATGGCAGCAGCAACAGTCATCACTCCTGTTATAATCCAGACAACAATCAGCCAGTATCCGGATCCCAGATTACGCATCATATCAGCGCTTACAATGAAGATCCCACTTCCAATCATAGAGCCCATTACCAGCATAATGGCGTCCCATAGTTTCAATTTTTTTTGCATAGTCAAGTATAGGCGTCAAATATAAACAAATCTGCCTTTTATTTTGAATTTTATTGCAAATTCGATAATGCACATGTTTTATATCAACTTTTAATTGATTTTTGATTCAATATTAATTAGTACTTTTGGGAAAAATAATAAAATGAAATTCAAGACAATCATATTTGCAGCTGCTATAAGTGCTTCTTCACTGGCTTTTGCACAGGAAGTGGGACCTCCGGCAGGGAACGCTTTAGTAGGTGATACTTATGGAGCAAGCGTAGCATCCGGAGCTGAATCTAAAGCTGTTACTGTAGACCAACTGGGTAAACAGCTTAAAAAAGAAAACAAAAAGCTGGAAAACGTAGCTATCAAAGGTAAAGTAACTGATGTATGTGATAAAAAAGGATGCTGGCTCACTATTCAGACTGAGGATAATTCTAAATTTTTTGTAAAAATGAAAGATTATGCATTCTTTGTACCTACAGCTTTAAAAGGTAAAAACGTTGTATTGGAAGGCAATGCAGAAAGAAAAGTAACTTCTGTAAATGAGCAGAAACATTATGCGGAAGATGCTAAGAAACCGCAGTCAGAAATTGACGCCATCACTCAGCCTAAAGAGGAAATCAGATTTGTAGCTAACGGAATAAAAGTCGTTAACTAAGGCTTCTGTATATAAAAACTAAATACGGCAATCTCTTGATTGCCGTATTTTTTAATCTTCTATCGTAAAACTTACTACTGCATCCAGTTTGGGATATTTAGTTTCAGAAATAAATTTCTTTCCTGTACAATCTATTTCCAGCCAACCTTTTCGTTTTTTCACATCTCCTACTTCCATTACAAAAGGGATAAAAGAAATCTCATCTTTTCCATCTTCTTTTATTTCTCTGTACTGAACAGCAATGTCCAGAATGCATTCATGTTCCGTATTCAGTTTTACATTTCTGTAGACTATATCGTAATGGGTTTCTTTATTTTCAGGAATTTCAAGATAAGCCTCCCATCCTGTAGTTTCAGAATTGAGTTCGCTTATTGCTTTCAAGGCATAATAAAGAGCCACTGTATAATATTTCCTGGTTCCCTGTCTGGTATAATCATCTATGAAATGTCCTCCTTCAAATAAAATAGTCGGCATCCCGGCTTTTATAAAATTGTCTCCGGTTGATGTAGGATAAAACTCATCAGAATATCTTCCAATCTGATTAGGGATTATTTCTTTTAAATGATGATAAACACTTCCAATAACTGCCATACATTTTTTCCTGTTTTCAGTGACAGTACGTTCTACATTTTCAGAAGGTGCCAAAAAAGAGAGTGTAGCAGGATGAATGCCGTCGGTAGTAAAAATGGTTCTCTGCTCATGAAGGTTCAAAGCATAATCGTATTTTTTAGAGGCAGCAGCATTTTTAAGGAATTTGATCTCTTTACTGGCTTCATTGTGAAAATCTCTGTTCAGGTCAATATCCACAGCATTCAGTCTTGTCCACCTTTCTGACCCGTCAGGATTAAGCATAAAAATAAAATCGAGTGTAATCTTACTGAACAAATCTTCTTTCATCTCAGGAGCCTTATCCAAACTTACCAGAAGATCCAGCATAGCATGAGTGGCATTAGATTCGTTTCCGTGCATTTGCGACCATGCTAAAATATGAATGTCACCGGTTCCGATGCTCAATTGATATATAGGTTTCTCTAAATATGATTTTCCGATCTCCTGAATATAATCGACGAGATTCGTCTGTAGGTAAGAAAATAATTTTTCAGGGGAAATATACCGATTAGGAAAATTAGGGTGTTGGGAATAGATCTGTTCAAAATTCATTGTTGGAATAGTTTACAAAAATCAAATTTAACCATTTTAAGGCATAAAAACCAGATTAACATCTGTAAACAATTGTAAAAACAGCAAAAATTTGAAAATTTTCTCATCTTATCAATTTGTTTACATAAGTGAAATAATTCAATTTAAAGAGATCAAAGTCTATTAACAGATGTAACATTGTTAAACAGTATGAAGAGCCATATTGTCTGTTGATAAAATTGTGGATTGCGAATAATTTAATTCAATATATTTAAATAACTACAATTCAGCACTTTACGAAATCTATCTCAATCATGTTTATAAAGATACTTGAAGTGAATAAAAGCCTGTTTTATAGTAAATAGGCATAATTTTATTAAACATGTCTAATGTGGACAAGTCCGTATTTTACATTACTATACATTTGTAAATTAACGAAATTCCAGGAATTTTATCAGAAATGGAGTCCCATTTTTATTAGTAAGGAGTTTTATCCAATGAAATGAAATTGTTTTGGTGGGCACGGATATATTTAGCTCTAAAAAGCTTATAAAAGTGGTATTAATCCCCTATTTACATTTTTAATTTACCATTGTATACAATAGAAAACCTCGTTATAAAGCATTACAAGCCAGTATTGGGTCTTATTATATCTTCTTTGTAAGAATATAGCAGATTAATAATGTAAATAGTGAAAAATAGAAAATTATCTCCCAAAATACCCTGGAAAAGGCTTATAATTTACATTTATAATCAAGTTTTATCGGGAAAAACGGTTCAAAATAGACAATATCATGGAGCTTATTGTACGCTGTAAATAATCAGATTATTATCTGGATACAATTGTAATTAATACTTATCATGCTGTTTTACTAGTAATTACATATAGTTTACATTTGTATTTAATAAAATAATCTCTTAATTTACATTTGTATTTTGTTTTTGTAAATTATAATATTTACATTTGTAACATAATTAAAAGCTTATTTTTATGAGTTTAAACGAGAGAATTTCACAAGTTATAGAGTATTCTAATTTTACGCCTTCCGAATTTGCTGATGAGATTGATGTACAACGATCATCCATTTCACATATTACCTCAGGCAGAAATAAACCCTCTCTGGAGTTTATCATAAAAATAAAATCACGTTTCCCGGAACTTCTTTGGGACTGGCTGGTTACCGGTGAGGGTGAGATGCTGAAATCTTCACTTCCTGAAATAACAGTACATGAAGAAGAGGCTCATGATGATGAAAAAGAAAAAGGAAGGCCAACACCTCTACCCGATCTTTTCACTATGATGAATACCGATGATGAATTTGGAACTGACGAGATGGAAGCAGAGCTTCCCGGGGAAGGCCCTGCAGAATCGGTTATACCGGCCCAAAGTAAAGCTCAGGAAAAAATATCGGATTCTCAGCGATTAGAAAATTCAGCAGATCAAATTATCAGCCAAGCTATTGGAAATCAAACGAATAAGATAAAACGTATTGTTTTGTTCTATGAAAATGGAAAATTCGAAAGTTTTGAGCCTTAAAAAAACCTGACCAAAAAAATGGTCAGGCTAAAAAATATTTGAAGAAGAAAACTAAAGCTATTGCTTTATTTTATTTTTAAAAATTTACGAATCCGTATTTTTATATTTTCCTGTTTTTTGATTAATCATACTCTATTCAGAGATGATACCCCGTCCAGCTATAATTAGAAAAATAATGAAACTGATCCCGGAGTAAAACTATCATCAGTAGGGGTAATCAGTGGAAAGTATTTTCATGCATTAGTTTTTTATTATTAACCAAATATAATAATTTAAAATTAAATCAACAATAAAAATAAAATTATTTTACGATATATACAACACAAACAAGAATTAGGTTTAATATCTTTAATTTGGATTGTTTTTTCAAACTTAATAAATTGACATTAAATCTGTTATACTTCTTATACCAGCATCATAAAAAAAGCCCACATTTCTGTGAGCTTTCTATTTGCTTATAACAACTGTTATTTTTTTCTTCTTTCCAGTTCCTTTTTAATAAGTCCCAGTTCTCTCCCTGTTTGCCCAGCCACAGAAGTGTTCTCACGAGCTCTTCTTGTCAGATAGGGAACAACATCCTTTACAGGTCCATATGGAAGGTATTTAGCCACATTATAGCCCTTATCAGACAAATAGAAAGTGATATTATCACTCATTCCGTAAAGCTGTCCAAAATAAACGTGAGGATTGTCGCTGTTCAAAGATTTGGCTTTCATTTTATCCATAATCAGTTCTGAAGAAACTTCGTTATGGGTTCCAAAGAAAGCAGAAACTTTATCCAGGTGATTCATTACAAAATCAATTCCTGCGTTATAGTTTTTATCTGAAGCATCTTTGGTAGGCTGAATCGGATCTGCATATCCTTTTTCTTCTGCTCTGGCTCTTTCTTTCTCCATATAAGCACCACGAACAATCTTGTAGCCTATGAAATAGTTCTTTTCTCTTGCTCTCTGAAGGTTTGCTTCCATGTATTCCAGTCTTCCAGTTCTGTACATCTGGATGGTATTCCAAACGATAGGTTTTTCCTGGTTATACTTCTCCATCATTTCTTCGCAAAGGTGATCTGCTGCGTCCTGCATCCAGGTTTCTTCTGCATCTACCATTACTTTTTTATCATTTTCGTGGCAAAGGCTGCATACCTCATCAAATCTCTTTACCACTCTTTCCCATTCTTCTTTCTGGCTTGTGGTAAGCTCTGCTCCTTTTCCAACAGCTTCATACAAATCAATTCTTCCAAATGCTGTAGGCTTGAAAACAATAAAAGGAATTGCCGGATTTCCTACTGAGAACCTTACAATATCCTTAATCTCTTTACACACCGCATCAAAAGTTTCTTCATCTTCCTTCCCTTCAATAGAGTAATCGAAAATACTTCCAACTCCTCTTTTGAAAAGCTGCTTTACAACTTTCATACTTTCTTCACGGGTTTCTCCTCCACAGAATTGAGCAAACAGAGTGTTTTTTACAATTCCTGTTACGAAAGGAAAATTATTGTGTACTGTAAAATTAAGGACAGATGTTCCAAGGCTGGTAAGTGCAGGCTGTTCAATCATTTTAAACATCCAGTAAGCCTTTCTCAGTTGTGCATCAGATTTATCTGCAAATGCAACTTTAGTATCATTAAAAATGGGCATTCCTATTTATTAAATTTAGTTTTACAAAGGTAATAATAACCTCAGTTTATTTAAAGAATTTTTTTTATAATTTACTCTCAATTCCGTTCAAAAGCATTGCAATAATTCCTACAAAAACCCAAAAACGTAATATATTAATTGTAAAGAAGTTACTTCTCCTTGAAGAATTTAAAAGCAGATAAATACAAATAATCATCACAAATAATCCACCGGCAAAATAATAAGCCATAAAACCGGCCACCCCTGTTTTGGTAATGATTTTCATTGAAACAGTCATTGTGATCAGCAGCAGAGAGATAAGAATGGCTTTTGTATTCTTAGTTTTAAAATAGTTTGGAATCGTGGTATACCCGAATGCCTTGTCTACGCTTCTGGTCAATGTATCTTTTACAATATCAATACAAAGAAGGATCAGAAAAAGAAACACAGCCATCAGAATTATTTTTCTGGAAAAAGTTTCATAATATACCATCATTCCAAAGAAAGGGTATAAGGTAAGGCTTACAAAAGTGAGATTGTTGAGTATCAGTATTCTGCTCAGTTTATGGCTGTAGAACCACATAAAAAACTGATATACCAGAAAAAAGAAGAAAACATTATGGGAAATCATCCAGGCTACTCCCAAAGAAATAACACTTAATACCAGATAAGCATATAAAAAGTATTTCTGCTTAATAAAGCTCTGAATTCTGGTTCTGAAAGGTTTTACAATATGATCTTTCTCCAGATCATAAAATTGGTTGATAATTCCACCGGCTAAAATGGTAAGAACGGTACAGAAAATAATGCCATGAACTTTGAAGTCAAATACAAAATTCCTGAATGTTTCATCCTGATTGAAGAGGAAAAAAGTGGAAACATAGAGGGCAAATGTCAGCAGAGCGGCTACAAAAAAGCGGGCTCCGAGCATAAAGCCCACGAATTGTGAGAATCTATAAAATAAAGATTTAGAGATATAATTTTCAGATTGGAAAGTTTCTTTTTCAGAATTCATTCCAACCTGTTTAAAATCTGTAAATCACCTCTTTTTGGAAACCATCAAGCATTTTTTCTGCTTTTTCATAGTCTTTGGTAAATCCTAAGATATACCCGCCTCCACCACTTCCGCAGAGTTTAAGGTAATAAGCATTGGAATCCAGACCTTTTTTCCAGATATTAAAAATACTTTCAGGAATCATAGGACGGAAATGTTCATATGCCCAATGAGAAAGTTTCTTTAAATTTCTAAAGAACGGATTCATATCTTTTTTAAGGAAAGCTTCTATACATGCGTTATTGTAACGAATAAACTCTTCTTTCAGTGTTTTACGGAAACCTTCCGTTTTCATTTTTTCAAAGAAAATTTGAATCATGGGTCCTGTTTCTCCTGTTATTCCTGAATCGATAAGGAAAATAGCTCCTTTGCCTTCTTCGCCATCAGGGATTGATACCCGGTCTAAATTCTCTTTATTTTCGATCAGTATAGGTAAATTCATATAGCAGATCAACGGATCCATTCCTGAGCTTTTACCATGGAAATAACTTTCCATTTCTCCGAAAACTGCCTTTAATTTTTTAAGATTATCTTTTGAAATGCTCTCAGCATTCAGCTTACTGACTGAATATTTTTCAAAAATAGCAGCTACTAAAGCGCCTGAACTTCCTACTCCATATCCCTGAGGAATATTGGAATCAAAGAAAAGTCCGTTTGATATATCAGTCTTAAAGCTCTTGATATCTAATTTAAAATCGTCGGAAAGATCAAGTACGGTAAGGTAATCAGCATATTTCTGCAGATGTCTGTTTGATTTAAGCTCAAATTCAGAGCTCAGATCTGAAAATTTTAAAGTTCCTTTATAGAAGCTGTAAGGTACTACAAGCCCCTGGGAATCTTCAATCATTCCATATTCTCCAAACAGGATTATTTTTGCATAAAATAGAGGGTTCGTCATGTTGACAATAAATCTTTTTGCAAAGTTAAAATTATTCTGCTGAATATAAGCAAAACTTGGACCGAATTCAGATTTATTTAATGCTGAACCCCTGGTTTTCGGCTTTCCATCATTCTCATAAAGCAAAGATGTTGACATTAATACAACAAAAAAGCCTGATTTGATCAGGCTTTTTTGTTGTATTTTTAAGATTATTGTTTTATAAGTTTCTTGTTTACCGTCTGCTTCTCAGTTTCTATGCTGATTACATAATTTCCGGTCTGTATGGAAGAGAGATGTACTTCTGCTTTATTCCCTTTTAAAGAAGAGGCTGAAGATACTAACCTTCCCGCTTCATCAAAAATTTTATAGGATTTTAAATTTTCTTTTGATGAAATGATGATCATTGTTTTGGCAGGATTCGGATAGATTGAAATGGTATTATCTTTCACCGCTATATCTTCCACTCCTAAGAATTTACATAGGAATCCGGCATTCCATCCATTACCTGTACCCGATTCATTAGAGAAAAACTCAACTGTAATGGCGCCGGTAGGATCTGTAGATACAAATGGCCCCGGAGGTAAAGTCCCTGTAAGGTTATTTCCGTTTGGAAATAGTGGAGAACCTGCTGAAGGTCCATTATACACATACATAAAGTCTTTAAAATTTTCCAAATTAAATTCGCTAAAAACCAAGGTCAGTTTGGAGTTGGACAGAGGATAAAAAGTTTTGGTCAGCTTTTCATTATTAGAATATCTTCCTGAAGCACCTCCTGAATCTGTAAATCGTGCCCCTGCACACCAGTCTCCGTCTGTTAAAAATGTTCTGTATTTCTGGTAAGCTGACGAACCGGAGCATTCACTTCCAATGGATAAATTATAATAGGTATTCGGATCCAGGTTGTTTATGTTAAAACTATTGGAATTAACAGTTCCTGACTGTACAATAGTTCCGTCCATTTTGGAGAGTCTATATTTCCATGTTGTCGAAAATCCATCTATAATAAAGGCACTTGCTGAATTCTGTGTGATGTCGGTAATACTTACATCCAACACAGTGACTTCACAGGAAGAGGTACAGTTGGTACCCAGACAAGCTTTTGAATTAATTGTATTCCTTATGAACTCAGCTGGCTGTGGTCCAAATCCATTGGCAAAATTGATTCCCACTCCGGCCATTGTGTGGCAGTAGCTCATTATAGTACCTCCTCCAGGTCCCGGAATTGGCCCTGCACATGCATTTCCCTGATTTCCACTTTGAGTTCCACAGCCATCAATGGCTGTATTATTACCATTCCAAACGCAGGCATGAGTATGCTGAGATCCTAGTCCATGCCCCATTTCGTGGGTGGTTACGTTGACCGTCCAGGAATACATTGGAAACTGCTGATAATTGATCAGAACCGGTGCGTAACAATATTTCAAATCTGAACATAGAGAATTGATGTAGGCATATCCTGTAGCTGTAGGTGAGGTCACCAGCTGGGCAATATCACCGTTAAAATAAGGTCTGCCATTTCTGAACACTCCTAGATCGGGATCATAATTGCCTGTATAAGGATCCGGTGTGGTCCACACATACATTTCACTTAAGGAGACTTTAATATCATCATTAAAGTAAATGGTTTCTAAACTGTTATGAATAGCGGTCATCCAGTTAATGGTAGCGGTTATATTGGAACCATTACCCTGATAAGGTTTGTAGCCTACTTCATAAAATATTCTTACACAATTATCAGTCATCGTTCTTCTTGTGAGCTGCCCCGGATCAGGTGCTGTTTTTTGAATTTTATTTTCCTTCAATTCATCTGCACCACAGATAAAACTGTTTTGCACGGTCAGCTTAGATTCTGAATAACTTACGAAATCGCTTGAATTCTTCATCTTTCCCAGCACGATATTTCCCAACGCTGGTGTCGAGATAATTCCTACCACATCATTATCAAAGAAGCTGAAAGATACAATAGACTGATCATCTCCTTTTACAATGCCACGGTAATAAATTCCCGGATGGTAAGGTACGAGTTCATCTTTTTTGGTTTTTACTTTAAAATCTGCGGTGAAAATCTGCTTTTTATACAGTTGAACGGTGATTTCTTTGTCTCCGTCAAAAGGAAAAGAGACCTCAAGGAATTCGGGACTTTCGGCAAGTAACCTCATTAGCTTGGGTACATTCAGGTTAAAAACCGTGGCGTCCGGTGCTATTTTCTTTAGATCAACCAGATTATCAAGGTTTTTCACATCAAATAGGCCATACCTTGGAGCACGGTAGTTTAATTTCTCATATTCATGGACTTTTCTGGCTACAGGTTTAATCTCCTGAGCAAAACTGAAAAAATTCCAAAACAACGCAGTAAACATTAGAATTTTCTTAATCATTATTAATTTTTTGTTAAAAATATAAATAAATACACACATATCACTGCATATCTATACATAAAGAAGAATAAAAATCATCAATGTATAAAAAAACCACAGTAGAAATAATTCCACTGTGGTTTAGCTATTATTTTATCATAGGAGAACCCATTATGTTATTGCTTTATAAGTTTTTTATTTACCGTTTGCTTTTCGGTCTCAATACTGATTATATAATTTCCTGTTAGTATGGAAGAAAGATTTATTTCTGTTTTATTCCCTTTCAGAGAAGATGCCGAGGTTACTACTCTTCCTGCTTCATCAAAAATTTTATAGGATTTTAAATTTTCTTTTGATGAAATGATGATCATTGTTTTGGCAGGGTTTGGATAGATTGAAATGATATTATCTTTTACATCGATATCTTCCACTCCTAAAAATTTACACAGGAATCCTGCATTCCATCCATTAGCTGTACCAGTAGCATCAGAGAAGAATTCAACCGTAATTGCTCCGGTAGGATCTGTAGACACAAATGGTCCGGGAACAATATAGCCGGTAAGATTATTCCCATTTGGAAATAAAGGCGATCCTGCAGAAGGGCCATTATACACATACATATAGTCTTTAAAGCTTTCCAAATTAAATTCGCTAAAAACCAGGGTCAGTTTAGAATTGGACAGTGGGTAAAAAGTTTTGGTAAGCTTTTCATCATTAGAATACGTTCCTGAAGTACCTCCCGAATCTGTAAACCGTACTCCTGCACACCAGTCTCCATCTGTTAAAAATGTTCTGTGTTTTTGGAAGGCTGAGGAACCGGAACAGTCTGTTCCTATATATAAATTGTAATAGGTATTGGGAGCTAAACTATTTAAATTAAAACTGTTTGAATTAGTGGTTCCTGAATGTACAATGGTTCCATCCATTTTAGAGAGCCTATATTTCCATGATATGGAAGTACCATCTATAATAAAAATGCTCGCTGTGCTTTGCGTTATATCCGTAATACTAAGATCCAATATAGTGGTTTCACATGAAGAAGTACAGTTCGTACCCAGACAGGCTTTTGAATTAATCGTATTCCTTATTAACTCGGCTGGCTGCTGCCCAAATCCGTTGGCAAAATTAATTCCAACTCCGGAAACCGAACCGCAATAACTCATAATAGTACCTCCTCCCGGTCCCGGAAGTGGCCCGGGACATACACTTCCCTGAGATCCAGATGCCGCTCCACAGCCGTCAATAGCTGTATTATTACCATTCCAGGCACAGGCGTGAGTATGAGGAGAGCCTAATCCATGCCCCATCTCATGGGCAATAGTATAGATCGTTATTGAAAACATTGGAAATTGATCATAATTTATGGCAACAGGAGAAAAACCATATTTCAGATCTGAACACAATGAGTTGAGATATGCCATGCCCTGACCTCCAGGAACAGTTATGAGCTCTGCAATATCGCCATTAAAAAAAGGTCTGTTACTTCTGAACATTCCCAGATTGGCATCTGCCCCTCCTGTATATGGATCCGGTGTTGTCCACACATATATTTCGCTTAAAGAGATTTTAATATCATCATTAAAATATAAGGTTTCAACACTGTTATGAATAGCAGTCATCCAGTTAATGGTAGCAGTTGTATTGGATCCATTACCCTGATAAGGCTTGTAGCCTACTTCATAAAATACCCGTACACAATTATCGGTCATGGTTCTTCTTGTGAGTTGCTCAGGGTCAAGTGATGGTCTTTGAATCCTATTTTCCATCAATTCATCTGCTCCACAGATAAAACTGTTTTGCACGGTCAGCTTAGATTCTGAATAACTTACGAAATCGCTTGAATTCTTCATCTTTCCCAGCACGATATTTCCCAACGCTGGTGTCGAAATAATTCCTACCACATCATTATCAAAGAAGCTGAAAGATACAATAGACTGATCATCTCCTTTTACAATGCCACGGTAATAAATTCCCGGATGGTAAGGTACGAGTTCATCTTTTTTGGTTTTTACTTTAAAATCTGCGGTGAAAATCTGCTTTTTATACAGTTGAACGGTGATTTCTTTGTCTCCGTCAAAAGGAAAAGAGACCTCAAGGAATTCGGGACTTTCAGCCATTAATCTTTTTAATTTTGACTGATCAAGACCAAAGATGGTAGCATCGGTTGCTATTTTTCTGAGATTAACCATATTATCAAGGTTTTTCACATCAAATAGACCATACCTTGGCGCACGGTAGTTTAATTTCTCATATTCATGGATTTTTCTGGCTACAGGTTTAATCTCCTGAGAAAAACTGAAAAAATTCCAAAACAACACAGTAAACACTATAATTTTTTTAATCATTATTAATTTTTAAATTAAAAATACAAATAATACCCACATATTAAGGTAAACTCATACATAAAGATTAATAATGTATAAAAAAACCATAGCAGAAATAATTCTACTATGGTTTATCTATTATTTTATGATCTCTACTTCTATATCATTATGAAAACACTTTTTATTATTGTTTTATCAGTTTTTTGTTTACTGTCTGTTTCTCTGTTTCTATGCTGATTACATAGTTTCCTGTCTGTATGGAAGAAAGGTTTACCTCTGTTTTATTCCCTTTCAAAGAAGAGGCTGAAGACACCAACCTTCCCGCTTCATCAAAAATTTTATAGGATTTTAATGTTTCATCGGATGAAATGACAATCATATTTTTTGCAGGGTTAGGATAGATGTTTATTGAGTTATTTTTCGTGTTAACATCTGCCACTCCCAAAACATTACAGGAGAAATTCACATTCCAGCCATTTGCGGTAACCCCCGCATCAGAAACAAATTTTACAGTTATAGCACCGGAAGGATCTGTTGATGTAAACGGACCGGGAACGGTATTTCCTGTCAGATTATTTCCATTAGCAAATACTGGTGAAGCCGTAGAAGGTCCATTATACACATACATAAAATCATAATCCTCTTCAAGGTCAAATGCTGTAAATGTCATGGTCATAGAGGAACCTGAGGCAGGATAAAATGTCTTTACCAGTTCTTCATTGTTTTTATAACTTCCGGTAGAACCTCCCGTATCTGTAAACGGCACTCCTCCACACCAATCTGCATCGGTAAGAACCAGACCTGATTTTTGATAATACGTTTCATTTGCACATGGACCTACTGCGTCAACTTTATAGTATGTTCCCGGCTGTAGATTTGCGATGCTGAAAGAGGGAGAATTTGTATTTCCTGTAGTCACATTAGTTCCATCCAATTTAGAAACTTTATACTTCCATGAGGAAGATATAGCATCTGTAATGAACATATTGGCAGAATTCTGTGTAGTAGAAGTGGGCGCTATAGAAGAAATACTTGGAACACATGATGTTGTACAATTGGTACCAAGGCATGGTTTGGAATCTATTGTACTTCTAATTAAAGCTGCCGGCTGGGTACCAAAACCATTACTGAAATTAATCCCGATATTTGACATCAGATGGCAATAGCTCATAATGGTACCTGATGGTGGCAGAACATTACTGGTACATGTAAGTCCTTCGCTGTTTATGATAGAAGGCATTGCTGTGGGTCCACACCAGTCAATGGGAGTATTATTTCCATTCCATGCACAAGCATGAGTATGCGGAGACCCTAGGCCGTGTCCCATTTCGTGAGTCATCGCCTGAATAGTCCATGAATATACCGGCACATTATTATACGTCTGAGAAATCCCTGAATACGCATGTGCGTAGGTTTTACACAGGGAATTCAGAAAAGCAATACTTGTAGTACTCGGAGTATTAATTAAATGGGCAAGATCACCGTTAAAAGTTTGTCTGGCAGCTGAAAATTTATTTAAATTACTACTTGGGCTTCCTGTATAAGGGTCCTGGGTAGTCCAGATATAGATCTCGCTTAGGGCTGTCTTTATATCGTCATTGGTATATAACGTAGCAATGTTGTTATGAATAGCTGTAAGCCAGTTGGTCACGGTTGTTGTATTGGAACCATTATTTTGATAGGGCTTAAAACAAACTTCATAATAAACCCGAACACAATTCTGAGTTAATGTTGTATTCTTATTTGCATTCGGATCGTATGATATTTTTTGATCATTGTTTTCTTTCAATTCATCAACACCACAGATAAAAGGGTTTGCCCCTGTCAATTTAGAGTCTGAATAGCTTACAAAATCTTCAGAATTTTTAGCTTTTCCAACGACTATATTTCCCAGTTCCGGGGTAGAAGCTACTCCTACAACGTCATTATTAAAAAAACTAAAGGCCACAATGGAATTATTATTTCCTTTTACAATTCCCTGATAATAAACTCCCGGAGTATAATTGACTGTTTTCCCGGTATTGGTAACCACTTTGAAACTGTTGGTGAAAATCTGATTTTTATACATTTCTACGGTAATCTGCCGTCCTCCGGCAAAAGGAAATGTAATTTCAATAAAGTCAGGTTTGTCATTAACGAGTCTCTTCAGCTCGGAAGATTTTAGGGAAATAACACTAATATCTGTTGCAGACTTTCTGTATTCTGCCAGCTTATCCGTGTTGTTATTAACTTCAAACAGGTCATACGTTTTAGACTCTATTTTACCATTATGATATTCCGAAATTTTCTGAGCAACCGGTTTCAATTTCTGGGAAAACCCAAAAACAAAACATTGCATAAAGCAAATCAATAGAACTTTTTTCATTATTTTGATAATTTTATTCACTCAGCAAATAAACAAAAAAAATCAAAACATAGTGAAAAATTAATGCTAATTTCTAATAATATTTTAAAATATCGTAATCCGTAAATTAAATTATAAAAAAAAGACGTTAAAATTAACGTCTTTATATTTTATAAGGTATCTCTTTCTTTTCGCATGGTAACCTTCAGGAAACGTATCAATACGAGCCCTGCTCCAAAGAATACAGTCATTGATAAAGCTGCGATACGCATATTGTTGAAATGCTCAATAAGGGTGGCAAAGATAAATGTACCGATGATAATCGCAATTTTCTCCAATACATCATAAAAGCTGAAATAAGTGGTATTCTCCATAGAGTCTACCGGAAGCAGTTTTGAGTAGGTAGATCTGGACATGGCCTGAAGACCACCCATTACCAATCCTACTACTGCAGCAACACCGTAGAACTGATATTCCACTGTAGGGTTTTCTTTATTTAGGAAATAGGCCCACAGACAGGCTACAATCCATAATACGATAGCAATGGAAATTACATTTTTATTACCAATTCTTTTGGATAACCTTGAGAATATTACAGCTCCTATGATCGCTTCAATCTGAATCACCAATAAGGTACCGATCAGTTTATCCTGTGCCAGGTTGATCTCACTTTTCCCAAATAATGTAGCCATCAGGAAAATGGTCTGCATTCCTACACTATAAAAGAAGAAACTTGATAAAAAGAATTTAAGGTTTCTGTCTTTAAAAAGAACTCCACCCACTTTAAACAGTTCATGAAAACTTTCTTTGGCAATATCTTTATAAAAGCTCATATTGTCTTTTAATACCTCAAAAAAACCTCCCTGCTCTTCATGCTTTTTAAAGATGTTTTTATAGTTTAACAAGACAAGGTCCTTAGGTAATTTATCTTTCACATCTCCAAATTGGGGAAGATGCTTGAACGTGTACTGAGAGAAACCGAACCACCATGCCCCGGTCAGTAAGAAGCTTATTCTTGTAAATAATAACTGTTGAGCTGCTCCTTTTGCAAAAACCTGGATTAATATTAAACAAATTACTACCAAGACTACGGATCCAAGATAACCATATACATATCCTTTTGCAGAAAGAGCATCCTGTTTATCTTGTGTGGCAATATCAGGCAGAAATGAGTTGTAGAAGACCAAACTTCCCCAGAACCCTATACTGGCGGTTATACTGAAAAGAAGGCCCAGAAATACATTGTGCATTCCTGTAAACATAGCTAATCCCATACATGAGGTAGCCCCCAGATAACAGAAAAACTGCAGGAATGATTTTTTATTTCCAATGGTATCAGCCAATGAAGACAAAAATGGAGAAAGCAATACCACTACAAAAAATGATATTGTTAAAGAATATCCATACACGGCATCCGGTTGATATTCTTCTCCAAAAATTTTGATCATGTGCCTTACCGGAACATCAATCCACTTTTTTGTTTCTGCTACATATTCCTTTTTTTCATACGCAGTGGTAAGAATAGAATAATAGATAGGAAAAATAGTAGAAGTAATAACCAAAGAGTATACAGAATTGGCCCAGTCATATACTGCCCAGGCTTTCATAATCTTTGGATTATTTTTTATGTTTTTAGGCTGTCGATTCTCAGTTTCAGACATTTCAATTAAATATTAGTAGCACAAAAATAGAAAAACCATTAAGAAATGAATAAGTTTTTAAAAAAATTATCCATTCCTTAATGGTAATGTATTATTATACAGAATATTAGATATTCTCAATCACGATTGCAGAAGCACCACCACCACCATTACAGATAGCTGCAGCACCATATTTTGCATTATTCTGCTTCAATACGTTGATCAATGTAACGATAATTCTTGAACCAGAACTTCCCAGTGGGTGTCCCAATGCAACAGCACCGCCATTTACGTTTACTTTAGAAGCATCCAATCCCAAAATTTTATTGTTAGCCAGTCCTACTACAGAGAAAGCTTCATTAAATTCAAAGAAATCAATATCTGAAACTTCCAACCCTGCTTTCTTAAGAGCAATAGGCAATGCTTTTGCTGGAGCTGTTGTAAAGTTTTCAGGTTCGTGTGCTGCATCAGCATAAGAAACGATTTTTGCTAGAGGTGTAAGCCCCAATTCTTCCATTTTCTCTTTAGAAACAAGAATTAAAGCTGAAGCACCGTCATTTAATGTAGAAGCATTAGCAGCTGTTACCGTACCATCTTCTTTCTTGAATACAGTAGGAAGCGTTGAAATTCTGTCGAAATTCACAGCTTTATATTCTTCATCTTCTGCAAAGATGATAGGTTCTCCTTTTCTTTGAGGAATAGAAACCGGTACGATTTCGTCATTAAATTTCCCTTCGCTCCAGGCTTTTGCTGATCTTTTATAAGATTCTACTGCAAAATTATCCTGTTCTTCTCTTGTAATATTATAGTCAGCAGCACATTTTTCTGCGCATACTCCCATATGTACTTTATTGTATACATCTGTAAGACCGTCTAATACCATACCATCCAGCATTTTGATATCACCCAGTTTTGTAGCTACCCTTGCATTATAGTAATGAGGTACTAAAGACATATTTTCCATACCACCAGCAACAATTACCTCAGCGTCACCTGCTTTAATAGCCTGTGCAGCCATTGTTACAGCTTTCATTCCTGAAGCACAAACTTTATTTACAGTAGTAGAAGGTGTATGTATTGAAAGACCCGCTCCCAAAGCTACCTGACGAGCCGGTGCCTGACCTTCTCCAGCCTGCAGTACATTCCCCATATAGATCTCCTGAACATTATTAGGATCAAGACCAATTTTATCTAATGCCCCTTTTACTGCAGTAGCTCCCAGCTTTGTAGCCGGAACTGTTGATAAGCTTCCCATAAAACTCCCCATCGGAGTTCTTACTGCGGAAACAATGAATACTTCTTTCATGTGTATAATTTTATTTTGATTTTGCTTTTGCATATATCAGCTCTATCTGAGAGTTCCCGATACGTGTCTGTATTTGTAAATAGTTGTCCTGAGTCTTCGTAATGATATTGCTGAAGACATCACCAACCTTTATGCGATCATTTTGAGCTGTTTTCTCTATGACTATGGCTTTATAACTACAGTCATTCAAAAAAACAAGCGATGATTTTATATATTCTTTACCATTATTAAAATATTCCGTTTGAACATTGTCTTTAATGGTCATATTCCAAATTCCGGCAGGATAGTCTACGCGAACGAATCTTCCTTCTTTTATACTGGCACATTTGGCCGGGTTATCCGGTTTTTTCAGTTCAAATCTCTGAGCTTTAACCTGTGAAACACCCAGTAATATCATCATTACCGGAAAAATTTTAAAAAATCTCATATCTGTGTTCTATTATTTACTTTTTTACTCCTTCCTCCGGCGATCATCAGTAAGGCTCCCAGAAACTCTACTCCCCAGCCCCATTTCAGTTTTACGACCCCTGCAAAGGTTTCTCTCCATGATTTAAAAGGTAAAAAGCTGAAATAATCTAAAGACTGCATTTTCACTGCGATCAATGTGAATATAAAGAATAGGATCAGCAGAATACCAAAAAACCTTACGATCTTCGTATTGTTATTTACGATTCCAAAGACGGCACATGCTGCAAAAAGCCAGCACGTGATGGCTAAATAGTGGTTAAGTTTCCAATAGTTCCAATTTCCGATAATAGGTACATGTACCAAAGGTAAAAAACTCCCTATAACCACTAATAAAAGTCCTAATAACTGAATGTTTTTCATATTTACTAAAGTGCCAAAATACGAAAAAAAACACATTTCCAAATGATGTATTTCAAAAACAGAACATTCACATAAAAACAATAATTAATAACAAATATTCTTTGCTTAAAATATCTATTTAATAATAAAATGGTATTTTTATTATCAAAAGAGAAAATTAAAATTGTAATTTATCATGCAATTTTCATCCCTGATTAGCAGTTTACGGGAACCAAACTTATTCCCTAAAAGGTCTTTAATAAAAAATTGCACTTTCATGACAAAAGTGCAATTTTTATTTTTTATGATTAATTGAATTAATGTTTTATTGAAGACAGCTCTTCCGGATTGTGCTTATGTCTAAACAGTATAGCAAAAAATATAGCAAGTACTAAGGCATAAATAGCAAAAGAAAGCCATATCTGCTGCCAGTCTTTCACCATAACCACTGAAGAAAGCGTTCCATCAGAATTCACAACTGCATTAAAACTTGTTTTTAAAATCTCCAGGAAAGTAGGATTGTCAGCTGTTGTATCCAAGTACGCAGAAAGATCTGAAGCAGTGGTAAACTTATGGGTAAAGAATCTATCTATAGCCCACCCTGCAATATAACTTCCAAAAACAGCTCCAAATCCATTGGTCATCATCATAAATAACCCCTGAGCAGAAGAACGGATATTCTTATCTGTAGTGGTCTCCACAAAAAGAGATCCTGAGATATTAAAGAAGTCAAAAGCCATTCCGTATACAATACAAGAAAGGATGATTAATGATAATCCATAGCCATCCGGAACACCATAGGCAAAGAATCCAAATCTTAACACCCATGCCAGCATAGACATTAACATTACTTTTTTAATTCCAAATTTCTTCAAGAAGAAAGGTATTGCCAAGATAAACAGGGTTTCTGAAACCTGAGAAATAGACATAATAATAGTAGATCTCTGTACTACAAATGAATCTGCATATTTTGGAAAATGGGCAAATTCACTTAAAAATACATCACCATATGCATTTGTCAGCTGAAGTGCTGCTCCCAAAAGCATTGAAAACAAAAAGAACAAAGCCATTTTATAGTTCCCAAAAAGCTTAAATGCATTAAGCCCTAATTGCTCAGATAAAGGAGCTGTTTTGTCTATTAATTTTTGTGGCGGGCATTTCGGTAAAGTAAGGGCATAGATTCCTAAAACAATTGCTATTGCCCCTCCGATATAAAACTGTCCTTCAGTTGCTTTATTCCCTGTAAGATTTGTAATCCACATAGCCACAATGAAACCAATAGTTCCCCACACACGAATTGGTGGAAAATCTTTTACTACATCCAAATTATTGTTTTTAAGGATGGTGTATGAAATAGAGTTGGCAAGGGCAATGGTAGGCATATAAAAACACATTGCCACAAGCATCACCGAAAAGAAAGAATTAGGATCAGCAGAATGCGGCAAAATGAAAAGAATAGCCCCGTAAAGGATATGCAAAACTGAGAAAATACGCTCGGCGTTTACCCAACGGTCAGCAATAATCCCAGTAATGGTAGGCATAAATATGGAAGCAATTCCCATTGTTCCGAAGACAGCTCCAAACTGTGTTCCTTCCCAATGTTTTGTGCCAAACCAGAAGTTAGCCATCGTAATCAGCCATGCTCCCCAGACAAAAAACTGGAGAAAACTGAGGATGGTCAGTCGTAATTTTAAATTCATAGTTTATATAAAGTATCTCTTTTAATCAATTTTCTTTTTCCTCCTCTTAATTTCTTCCTGAATTTCAAGAGCAGTATCATAATCTTCTTCTCTAACGGCATCATCCAATAATTTCTGAAGTTCCTCCATAGAAAGGGATGTTAAGTTGTCTTCATTCTGCACAGTTTCTGAAAAGCCCTGCTCTTCTTTTGCTACATCTTCCAGTTCCAGTAAAATTCCGGCTTCGTTTAAGACCTGCTGGGTCGTAAAAATAGGCGCATCAAATCTTACTGCCATTGCAACAGCATCAGAAGTTCTGGCATCAAGGATTAATTCTTCCTCAGTCGTTTTACTTTTAAAATTGATGTTTGAAAAGAAAACACCATCTACAATCTGATAAATAATAACAGAAACCAATTCATAATTGGCAGAAACTATAAATTTTGTGAATAAGTCATGGGTAAGAGGACGTGGCGGATGAATATCTTTTTCCAGTCCTAAAGAGATAGACTGGGCTTCGAAATTTCCTATAACAACAGGTAATTTTATGTGTGTTTCTTCATGCTCCAATAACAATGCGTAAGCCCCCGATTGGGTCTGACTATACGATATTCCGCGAATAATTAGCTGCTTATAATCCATAGCTACAAATATAGATTAATTTTTTATTGTGATTTTACTTTTTCACACAAAAATAAAAGCCCGGAAAGCCGAGCTTTTATTGTATTGTGTATGACGATCAATGGTCAATAGTTAGGTTACGCTGCAAGTGAATTATTACTATTAACAAGCAGAGCTCCCGGGCTATTTTCCATTCATTTTTATCCTTTTAATGCTTTGATTTTCTCTGTTAGTGCAGGGATAATCTGGAAAGCGTCTCCTACTACTCCATAGTCTGCAGACTTGAAGAAAGGTGCTTCAGCATCACTGTTGATGACAACAATAGTTTTTGAAGAGTTTACTCCAGCCAGGTGCTGAATAGCTCCCGAAATCCCTACAGCAATGTAAAGATTAGGTGCAATAGCTTTACCTGTTTGTCCTACGTGCTCTGTGTGAGGTCTCCATCCAATATCAGAAACAGGCTTAGAACATGCTGTAGCAGCTCCTAAAACATTAGCCAGCTCTTCAATCATACCCCAGTTCTCAGGTCCTTTCATACCTCTTCCCGCAGAAACTACAACTTCTGCTTCTTTAAGATCTAATTTTCCTGAGCTCTGCTCGTGAGAGATCACTTTAGTATCTTCGTTAGCTACTGAAAGGTTTTTCACTTCTTCTGAACCGGATACAGCATTTTCTTTTACTCCGAAAGCGTTCTGAGAAACAGTAACAATAACTCCGTTTCCTTCAGCTTTTGCATGCATAAATCCTTTTCCTGAGAATGCTTTTCTTTTTACCTGGAAAGGTGAAAGACTTTCAGGAGCTTCCAAAGCGTTAGTAAGTAAAGAATAGTTCTTCATTACTGCAAGCATTGGAGCAATTGAAGAAGCGTCAGTAGTATGAGGGAAAACAATAATATTTCCGTCTAATACTTCACTTACTGCCTGAGCATATGCTTTTGCTGAAAAGCTCTTAAGACCTTCGTCTTTGATATTAATTACATTAGATGCTCCATACTTATATAATAAATCTGAAGAATCGGTAGGGTTTACGGTGATTGCTGTCACTGTATCTCCAGCTTTATCAGCAACAGCTTTAGCATAAGAAACCGCTTCAAAAGCTGCTTTTTTGTAAACTCCGTTTATATTTTCTGCGTATACGAATACTGCCATTTTTAAAATAATTTAAAGATTAAAATAAGGGTTTAGATTAAGGCTAAGGATTGAGTGGGACCCAAACTTTGCCTCTACCTCAATACTAGATTACTTTAGCTTCTTCGTGAAGTAATCTTACCAACTCATCTAAATTGTCCGGAGAAACCATTTTTACAGCAGCTCTTGGAGGAACGCTATCATAAGATACTCCCTGAACTTTCACTTCAGAAGAAGTAGGTTCTACTACCTGTAAAGGTTTTGTTCTTGCAGACATAATTCCTCTCATATTCGGAATGATAAGGTCTTTTTCATCTACTAATCCTTTCTGACCTGCAATAATTGCCGGTAGTTTTACAGAAATAGTTTCTTTTCCTCCTTCAATTTCTCTTATAGCAGTTGCTTCGCTTCCATTCACGTCTAATCCTACTGACGCGTTAACGAAAGGCTGGTTTAGCAATTGAGCAACCATTCCCGGAACTGAACCACCGTTATAGTCGATAGATTCTTTCCCGCAAAGGATAAGGTCATATCCTCCGTTTTGAGCTACAGCAGCGATTTCTTTCGCTGTAGAATAGCTGTCTTTAGGATCAAGGTTTACTCTTACAGCATCATTTGCACCAATCGCCAGAGCTTTTCTGATTACCGGTTCTGTAGCAGCGTCTCCTACGTTAATTACAGTTACAGTAGCTCCTTGAGATTCCTGAAGCTTAACCGCTTTTGTTAACGCAAATTCATCTAAAGGGTTAATTACCCACTGAATTCCGTTTTTGTCGAAAGCAGATTTATCTGCTGTAAAGTTAATCTTCGAAGTAGTATCCGGAACACTACTAATACAAACTAATATTTTCATGTGTACTATTTTATTTTTTCCCTTTTACGCACAAAACCAACAACGGTTTATGCAGAGATTTTGTTTGAATTAATTTTTGCTAATATAAATAAAAAATATATTATGCATGCATAATACTTACTAAATTATTATTCAATACATTAGAAGTATTTACTTTCCTGGTTTTGTTGCTCTAAACTCTATTTTACTTGGTAAAACTCTAGGATTCATCTTTAAAATATCCAATATAAGATTTCCCATATCTTCCGGCTGAATCTTCCAGCTGTCTTTTTCGGATGGGGTATTTCCGTTAAAATGAGTGGCCACTGATCCGGGCATAATGACTGTAGATTTAATATTATATTTTCTTAAATCAATCATTGCTGCCTGAGTAAATCCTACGACTCCAAATTTTGAAGCATTATAACCTGTTCCATTTTCAAAAAAGTTAGCGCCTGCCAAACTTGAAATGGTAATATAATAACCTTCTGTCTTTTTCAGTTCTTCAACAGAAGCTTTTAGGGTATAGAAAACGCCGGTAAGGTTGGTTTCTATCATATCATTCCATTCTTCAGCTGTCAGCTCATCTACCGGCTTAAAAATACCTAATCCGGCATTGGCAATAACAAAATCCAGTCTTCCGAATTTTTCCAAAGTATATTGTATAGCTTCCTGTTCGCTTTCAAGGCTTCTTACATCAGAAACAATCCCTAACACATTTTCAGAATACTGCTTAAGCTCTTCTTCAGCTTTTAGAACATCATCTCTTTTTCTTCCCGAAAATGCCACCGAGATACCATTTTCCAGCAATATTTTCGCGATCCCAAAGCCTATTCCTTTAGTTCCTCCTGTTATATAAGCTGTTTTATTTTCTGACATAGCATAAAAAATTTAATTCTCTAAAATAACAAAAACGCTCCAATTGGAGCGTTTACTGATACTAAGATTTATCAGGTATTATTTTTTTATAAATTTCTGACTGGTTTTTCCTTCTTTTGTTTCTATACTAAGAATATAATTTCCTGACGGCAAATTCTTTATATCAATCTTATTGCCGTCTAGCTTTACATTGATTACTTTTCCTGATACATCTGAAACAGAAATATTTTTAATATCTGAAGAAGTGAGAATATTTAGAATATCCGAGGCCGGATTCGGGAATAACTTCACTTTTGTAATAAGTTCCTTTTTATCATTTGCTTTATCGGGTTGTATATTCCTTAAATTCAAACGCATATTATCTTTTAAGTTTTGCCTTTTTGCCTCAACCTCACCTCCCGAGCATCTGCAATCTTCTATTTCCGCTAAATATTGAGCCCCTTTCTCGATATAAGTATCAGGAAGAAGACTAATACTATTTCCTGCCTTCATCGTGATATTCTGAGTTGAATTCACTTTATAATTGAGCTGTGTAGTAATGGTATTACTTGCATGATAAGTATAAGGTGTATTATGCATCTCGGCAGTAGTTAAATCATATGACGTAACACAAGTACCTGTTCTTTTTGAAAGTGTAGGAAGTAATTGAGGAAAGCTGTTGGAAGCTCCCACATAAATCATAGCACTAGGATAATTCAGGACGTTAAGATTAATTGAACTTTGCCCATAAACATCGGGATTTACTATTTGGCTCAGACTTTGTCCTGCATTATAGTTAACCATATGAAAATAAATATCTCCTTTCGAGTTCCTTTGGATAGTACTGGGATAACCTAGACCACCTGTTCCCCACATTCCGTTATAAATTGGGGTGTATACCACATTGGAATTCGTAGAATTGAGCAGATCTACAGCATAGAAGGTAGTAGTATTCCCAACTCCATAATAACCACTTACGTACAGTATATTAGCATATTGATTGAATTCGGCATTAAAAGCATCTGTTCCTGCAATAGACAAATTGTAATCTGTAGTAATCAATCCTGAAAAATTATCAAAAGAGCGTACCATTCCTTCGTTTTCTTTTGTACCGGGATTGGAATTGTTTATACATATAAAGTGTGAATAATTACATGAACTCTTTATTTCAGGAGAGGCCTTCATAGAGATTCCGTCATAACCGGTTAAAAAACCTGAAGTACCTAAATCATTCACAACCGGTGTTGTACTTAATCCTGAACCGCTTAGGCGATAGGCGTATAATTTCTTCCCATTAGTTACTAAAACCCAATAAGAATTACCATCTCCGTGTGGAACAACTGTTACTGCTCTCGCATCATTAATTTCATTTCCCTGATCATCTAAAACAGGAACTTTTATAAGATTTTGCACGACATCACCCAAGGGCTGCCCGTTTGATCCGATACCTCCCAAAGACATATCAACTACTGAATACCGGATTACCCCATTATTATACATCCATGTTGCTGCAAAAATATAATATAAATTAGGATTCGTAGGATGCTTTACAGTAGCCAGCTGACGCCCACCATGCTCAATAAGCCCATTAGGCATTATCTGATGTTCTCTGTTCCAAACCTCACCCCCATCACTATAAAACAACAAATTTCCACTACTATCACTTACTGTTGCTGATGAATTTAAATTATTCATGGCACTGCCATTTACAAACTGAGGAGCACTCCCTGAAAAATTAATTCCTACCTGATAACCGAAGTACCAGTTATTGTTTTCACCCTGGGCATATGCCAGAAATGAGGCAACCAAGCCCATTGATAAAAAAAGTTTTTTCATAAATAATACTTAGTTGGTTGATCAATTATTTACATGTTTTTTCTCCAGGATTTCAATACGCTTATTCTGTTCATCCATAAACTTTTGCTGCTTCTCCATTTGGTTCTGCTGTTGCAATGTATACAAGGTCAGTTCTTCTACTTTTTTAAGAAGAAGAATATTCATTTCCTTAAGTTCTATACCATTTTTGATAGCTTCTTCCGTAGTAGGCACTTCCGGCAGGTGTCCTTTATCATCAATATAGGCCTGCAATTCTTTTAAAGGCATCAGTTTATAATCTTTGGCAAAAACATAATCAGCCCAGCCGTTATTAGCTGCAATTTCAACTTTTAATTTCTCAGTTTTAATACCATCTTTTACAAACAAACGATAGTCGTCACAGTCTACACAGGTCAAAGTATTGGTTCCCATCCCTATTTTAGAGGTAGAAGAAACAAAGAAAACCTTGCTTTCGGAAGGAACATCATTTATTGGGCTTAAACCGGAGTGAGATGGATATATATAAAGTCCATTAGCGTTAGAACCCGATAGACTTCTAAAATTCTGTATAGTAAAGTAAGAATCATGATTCACTCCTATTCCCGGTGTAAAATAACCAAATTTAACAGCTCCATCTACCATTCTTAAATTTCCTTTACCTACAGTAAATTTATCATAAGATTGAGCTGTCCCTACACTTACAGAACCTCCTCTGTAAATAGGATCCGTATTCGTGTTATTACCTGTCCATTGTTGAGAAAATAGAGAATTCGCACCCAATAGCGCGAATAAAATTACTGTTATCTTTTTCATGTTATTAATTTTTTTCTTTAATTATAAAAATATATAGAATAATTTTAATACACAACTCGTGAAAAGAAAAAACTCTCTTCATACATTATATAATAAAACAGTGATATACTATGAGTTTATAATTTTCTCTATACATATTATAAAGCTTTTAATTTCAGCGTGCTCACCATCATAAAAGCATGATTAAATTGTATAACAAAGGACACTATACTATATAACAAAAACGCTCCAATTGGAGCGTTTATTAATACTAAGATTTATCAGGTATTATTTTTTTATAAATTTCTCTGTCGTTTTACCCTCTTTCGTTTCAATATTAATGATATAGCTTCCAGCATTCAGGTTTCCAACATTTACTTTATCTCCGTCTAGATCTGCAACTACTTTTCTTCCGCTGATATCATAAACTTCCACTTTGTTTACTTTTTCTTTAGATTTAATCGTAAGAACATCGGATACAGGATTAGGATATAGAGAGGTCTCAACCTTAGATATCTTATTTTCAGCAGTGCCCAGTGTTCCTGTTTGTGTAATTTTAATATTGTCTACTATCAAAAGGTTTTGATCATTAGTATTAAAATGTCTAACATAGAGTTTTACACTCTGGCCAGCCAGATTACTAGGAATCGTTGCCGTTTTAGCTATTGCTGTTCTACCCGCTGTTACAGTTCCTTCAATCAAAGGAGTTTCAGTACCTGTAAATGCTGTAGCACTACTTGGCAACACATACGCTGCGTAATGTTCTGCAAAAAACTGAGAATCAGAAGATCCTACTAGAAAACTCAATGATAAAGTCCCAGTTGCAGGAAGTGTTATTGCTGGTGAAATTAATAAATTATCAGGAGTCAATGCTCCCACAGCTGGTAACCACGATGCTGAACCTGCAACATTCCCAGAAAATCCCCAGCCATCAGAAGTTGCACTTCCTGTATAAATCCCCCAGTTCCTTGTATCCCCGTCTCTATCAATTACTGTCCATCCAACAGCGGTATCAAACGTTTCTTGAAACACGACTGTCTGTGCATTTAATAAAGTTAAACCTAGAAATGCACTCAATAGTAAAATTTTTCTCATCATAATTTTTTATTTTACAACAAGTTAAGTACACCTATATTCTATTCCAAATTTAAAATAATAGATTTATAAAATAATCAATAAAAAGCCAAAAACCACACCATTCACTTATAAAATTGCATGAAAAAGAATAAATTAGTTAATAAATTCATTAATATTCTTTGTGCAATTTGGTTTAATAAAAGGGTATTTATACTTTTCAGAATTGATTACAACAAAAAAACGCTCCAATTGGAGCGTTTACTGATACTAAGATTTATCAGGTATTATTTTTTTATAAATTTCTCTGTCGTTTTACCTTCTTTCGTTTCAATATTAATGATATAGCTTCCTGCATTCAGGCCTCCAACATTTACTTTATCATTATTGATGTCAACATTAATTTTTCTACCGCTCATATCAAAGATTTCAACCTTATTTATCTTTGCTTCTGCTTTAATGGTTAAGACATCTGAAACCGGGTTAGGATAAACAGATACAGGAGCTTTTGCAGAAACAGAAACATCCGCAGTTCCAAGGGTTGCAGAGTTTCCATACATAACGTTAACATTATCTACGAAAGCCTCATTTGCTACAGTATTTCCTTCATCTGTCGATGAAACAAAATCAAGCTCAGCCGGGACTAAACCGGTAGAAACACTATACCCCGGATTTGTGGCATTTGTGAAATTAAATGTTCCTTCAGGATACGTCCAGGAATATGCACCCGTTGTTTTATTATATGTAAATGACACTGATACCCATGTATTAGCCGCATAGGTTGCAGATCCCAGTCCAATACTGTAAAATCTTGCTGTACTTCCCGCTGGGGTTAATCTTCCCATACCACTAATGGTTTTTGTAGAATAATCATAATTTATTCCAACAATTCCAGCACCGGCAGCATCATACATTGCACATTGGATTTTACCAGCACCCGTTGCCGGTCCTGTATAAATATCCAAAGTTCCTTTCAGGATATTATTTCCCGCTGTAGCAGTTGTGGTGATTGATTTAAAGGCAAATCTAACATTTGAGGAATTGTCAAGATCATCATACCCTGCACCACTTTTAATTTTTAAAGAATTACCATGGGCTGCATCCAGTGCTGCTACCTGATAATCACTTCCTACTCCACCATAGATATAAAAGCCTCCCTGCCCTGGTAAACTTCCCGTTGCATCAGTGGCTAAATTCCCTAATGTTAAAGCATTAAAATTCTCATTTAAAACTGTTTGCGCTGAAACTCCAATTGAAAATGCAGCTCCACACGCAACTAGTAAAAATTTCTTCATGATATTATTTATTTTTAATTCGACGCAAAAATAGAATATTTATTCTAAAAAAAACATCAAACATCTAAAAAAACAAGTAATAATCAACTATTCAGCGTTTTTATATAAAAATATTGCATTAAAAATCATCAATTAAACACGTTAAAATAATATTAAAACAACATCATAAAGTTAATTTTTTAAACAAAATATCACTTTTTGCTAAATTTTATTTTTATTCTTCATCATGCCTTCAATGGTTATTTTTTTACAAACTTTTCCGTAAAGGTTCTATCTCCTGACTGTATGCTCATAAAATAAAGCCCTGGTAAAAGGTGCTTTACATCTATTGTATTATTCTGTAATCCTATATTCATCTTTTTTCCGGCACCATCATACACCTCTACTTTATTTATTACATCCAGCGTATTTATTTTTATAAAATCTGTTGTTGGATTAGGATATAATGATACTGCATGATAGCCCGTCTTATCATCTTTAACCGTCAGAATGGTCTCGGAATTGATCTTAATCTGATCAATATAAGCTGTTCCCAAAGCATTGTCATGTACAAAACGAAGCTGATCTATATTGAGTGAGCTTACAGCCAATCCTGTATATATCAAAGTGTCATTCAGATAATATCTGATATCTGAGGCTGTTCCTATAACTTTAAATCTATACCAGGTATTTGGAGACCAGGTTTCAGAAGTAGAAACAAGCTCCAAAGAACCGGAAACCTTGTCTAAAACTTTTATGGCACCTGTCTTATCAAAATCAAGCCTTACGACCAGCTGCTCTGCAATACTGTCAACTCCCTGGAATCCAAAAACAGAGCCATCAAGCTGAGAGATATTAATATCAAATGAAACCGAAAAAAGGGTATAGAGAAGTGGTGTCGGCAAATTATAAAAACCGCCGATGATAGGTTCCGATTGGGTTCCATAGGTATTTTCTTTGACAATTTTCAGGGAAGCATTTCCGTTACTGGCATAATCCTGACTAATAACCTGATTCATGACATGAGCTGGATTTCCTCCTGTAGGAGTACTTATCCAATTATTTTGTCCATGGATATTGGCGGCTAAAAAACCTTCGTTATCTTCAAAGGAAATAGATTGCTGAGCGAAAGAAAATACTGAAAGTAAGACACATGCGATTGAGTAGTATTTTTTCATAGTAAAGTTTAAGTTTCGGAATAAAAATAAAAACTTCAAAGAATTAAAAAAATACCATTCATCAAGCAGAAATCCGATTATTGTCACTAATTTACAACCCCTAAAAAACATAACAGGGCAAGGTGTTTGATACAAAAGCGGTTTACAATTTTACTATAAATCTCCACATAGTAAACCGGAGGAAAAAATGATTGGGTTCCTGTTTAATTGAGCATTGTCTTTCAGATTTGTATGGGGAATTTTCTAAGTGTGAATCCTTTTTTTTCACGAGCTTATTTAGATATATAAAAAAATCAAGCGCTCCTGTAAAGAAGCGCTTGAGATATTGATATAATAAGTACTATTATTTTGAATAATTTTCAAAGAACAATGGGATACTTTCAATTCCTTTATAGAAATTAAACAAACCATAATGCTCATTTGGAGAGTGAATAGCGTCAGAATCCAGTCCAAAGCCCATTAATACAGACTTAGCTCCCAGAACTTTCTCGAACATCGCTGTGATCGGAATACTTCCCCCACTTCTGTACGGTAGCACTTCTTTACCAAATGCTGTTTCCATAGCCTGTTTAGCTGCTAAAAACTCTTTGGTATCACTTTGCAACACATAAGGCATTCCTCCATGGTGAGGAGTAACTTTAACCTTTACAGTTTCCGGAGCTATTTTTTCAAAATATTTTGTGAATTTCTCGGTAATCTCTTCAGGAGTCTGGTAAGGAACCAAACGCATTGAAATTTTAGCAAAAGCTTTTGAAGGAATTACTGTTTTAGCGCCTTCTCCTGTATATCCTCCCCAGATTCCATTACAGTCTAATGTAGGACGAATAGAGGCTCTTTCAAGAGTTGTATATCCTTTTTCACCTTCTATACCGCTTAATCCGATTGATTTCTTGAATTCTTCAGGATTGTCTTTCAGCTTGTTCATTTCAGCTCTGTCCGCATCAGATACTACTTCCACGTTATCATAGAATCCATCAATTGTAATATGACCGTTTTCATCAATCAGATTAGCAATCATTCTTGAAAGTACATGGATAGGATTGGGAACAGCCCCTCCGTAAAGTCCGGAGTGTAAGTCTCTGTTTGGACCTTCCACTTCTACTTCTACATAGCTTAGCCCTCTTAATCCTGTTGTTACAGTTGGCTGTTCATTGCTATAGATATGGGTATCTGAAATAAGAATACAGTCACACGTCAATTTTTCCTTATTTTCATTAACGAAATCTCCTAAACTTACAGAACCTACTTCTTCTTCACCTTCTAAAATAAATTTAACGTTACATGGAAGAGTGTTTGTCTTCATCATAGCTTCAAAAGCTTTCAGATGCATAAAGAACTGTCCTTTATCGTCTGCAGCCCCTCTTGCGAAGATAGCTCCATCCGGGTGAAGTTCTGTTTTTTCAATATAAGGTTCGAAAGGTGGTTTTCTCCATAGCTCCAACGGGTCTGCCGGCTGCACATCATAATGTCCATACACCAATACTGTTGGTAAATTTTTGTCTATGATTTTTTCACCAAAAACAATAGGGTATCCTTTTGTTTCACATATTTCAACATTGTCAGCCCCTGCATTTTTAAGGTGCGCTGCACATACATCCGCACATTTCAATACATCATTTTTATAAGCCGGATCTGCAGAAATGGAAGGAATTCTCAGTAACTCAAATAATTCATCAACGAAACGTTGTTTGTTTTCGTTAATGTAATTTAATGTCTCTTGCATTGTAAAAATTTATTTTGTTAAAATTAAAAAAAATGCCTCTCAGAGCCAAGTAAAAACACAGGATTTTCCATACGAATTACTTATTCTCCCAACATTCATTTTTTTAATAAAAAATGCCCTGTAGAAACAGGGCACTTGTACGTCTTATACTTATAATTAGTGTTCAGCTTTTGGAGCTTCAGCCGTTTTCGGAGCTTCAGCAGATTTTGCAGCAGCGCTATCTGTTTTTGGAGCTTCAGGTTTTGCAGCAGCTTCTTCCTTGTGCCCTTCAGCAGCAGCCTCATGACCATGAGCTTTTCCACCTTGTGCATCATCAGAATATCTCTCTACTCCTTCTTCAAGTTTTAAAGTACCTTTATTCCCTCCTGCTGATACTTTTTTACAGCTTACAGCTACAGTTGCAATCGCTAAACATATAACTAATTTTCTCATGCTTAAATTTTTGATTGCCCAAAATTAAGAAATCCTGCTTTTTTCGGCAACATTTTTAGACTGATTTTAAAATTATTTTCCCTTTTTTGGATTGTGTAAAAATAAGGTAGTGCTCTCCTCCGTCTTTTAAACCATATTTCTTTTTAATTTCATCAGGCTTTAAAGGATGGTTTTTTGAAATAATATTGAACTGTGATTTCTTTTTAACGCATTTAGAATCAATCAGTTCCATCTCTAAAATCCTTCCCGGAAAATTTTCTTTTTTTTCAGATGAAGTATAAATATGGGTATTAGGATGAAGTTTTTTAAGTCCAAATTTTTCTGAGACCAAATTAAAGATTCCTGCTTTTAAAATGGAATTATTGGGAATATAAATAAACTTTTCGGGTTCAGAATATTCTGAACGGGCATTTTCTTCTTCCCGAAACATAAAATTAAAAGGTGATTCTCCACTTTCAAGATTTACACAATAGCATTTGATTTCGTTTACTTTTTCATTTGACAGGAAGATGACAATTTCCTTTACATCATTTTTCAAAGCAACAATATCAATCCTGAAAATATCCGGTACAACAGAAATAAGGTATTTCAGATCAATCAATGGGGAAAGTTTGATAATCACCTGTTTAGAAATAGATAATAACTTTTCCTGAATTTCAAGGATATTGGGAGACAAATCCTCCAAAAGAAAAACTTTATTCTTTTGGTGATCTCTTCTGGCCGGATCTAAATAAATGGTATCAAAATGCTCTTTATTCTCAAGTAAGAAATCCTCCAGTTTTTGATTCACAAAATTTGCTTTCTTCCCTATAACGCTCCAGTTATGTTCCACAACTTCCAGAAGTTCAGTATTTTGTTCCACTAAGGTAATGTCATCAAAATTTTTTGACAAATAGTAAGCATCAATTCCAAAACCACTTGTGAGATCAATAAATTTTTCCCCCTTTATAATTTCTGATTTATAAAAAGCTGTTTTTTCGGATGATGACTGCTCTAAATTGAGCTGTGGTGGAAAAATAATCCCTTCTTTTAAGAGAAAAGGAAACTTTTTCTCTGCCACCTGTCTTCCTTTGATCTGCTGTACAATTTCCTGGGCAGAAACTTCAGGAAAAGGAGATTTTTTTAACAGCAATGCATGTAAATCTGTATGCAGATTGGCATTAATATAATGTTGAACTTCTTGATTTAATAGTTTATTTTCCACAAATTTCACAGATGATATCCCATTAATATTTCCGTTTATTTTTCAATTTATTGTATATAGAAAATATAGACTTCGTCCAATCAACGCTATATACATTAAAACCTTATACAAAAATTCACAGAATCATTATGTAGTCATCTGTGAAAGTCTGTATAGTTTATGATTAAAAGCAGTTTATTCAAACATTTCTGCCCAACGTACCGCTTTTATTTCTTTTTCGTTATATAACTCGTCAATGGACTTTTTAACGTCTAATTTGGGATATAAATTAACGCCAATCAGTTTTATTTTTCCTTCTTCCACCCATTGCTGCTCTTTAACAGCATGATCATAGATTTTTTTCTGAACCACACCCTGCTTTAAAAGCTCCAGATAGCCTCCCGCATCTTCTATCTCAACAAAAAGGTCCCAGGCTTTCTCTGCCAGTTGTCTGGTAATATCTTCTATATAATAACTTCCATTGGAAGCATCTTCAAATACATTGATAATACTTTCGTAGGCCAGAACGATTTGTTGTTTAAAAGAAATTTCTTCTGAATTTTCAGTGCTTTTTTCTACAAGATAATTATTGGTAAAAACAGCATCTGCACCACCAATCATAGCTGAAGCAAGCTCCAGTGTAGAACGGATCAGGTTATTTTCATTATCAGAAACGGCTTTATTTCTTAAAGAGGTTTCTGCAAAAATATAGGGAACTTCATCTAAGCCATACTCTTTGGAAATCTGATTGAAAACAATTTTAAACGCTCTCAGTTTGGCCATTTCAAAGAAGTAATTTCCTCCTACAGCCAGTCTGAAAATCAGTTTGCTTACAATCTCAGGACCATAGTTTTCTATAAGTTCTTTAGTTTTAGCAAGGGCAATACCAAGCTGCTGGTAAATGGCTGCTCCGGCATTCTGATGCAATGAGATATCAACACAGATGTTTCTTTTAAAATCTTTTGCCAACAGTTCTTTTGCCAGCTGATCATCAATACCTCCATCTTTTTCGTTAAAAACGTCAATCAGGGAAAAGTACTGATCTTCTTCTTTTGGGCTGATATGGCCGGCCAGTTCTTTATTATTAACGAAAATTGTTTTCTCTTCCAGATTTTCTACATTCCGGTCTAATAAAAATGCAAATACTTCGTCTTCCAGACTTTCATGGTAAGAAGCTACCAGATGGGTACTTTCTTCAACTTTAGGCAAGTTTACCAGAGGTTTCTGAACTTCTGTGTAAAACGGTTTTACCTCTATTCCTTCCAGATTTTCCTTTTCTAAAATAGGGTAAATATCCTCTGTTTTAAGTTGTTTTTTGACTAAGTTTTCCCAGTTTGGAAGTATGTTATTTGACATTAGTTTTATGTATTTGTGATGTGAACTGTCAATGGTCAATTTTACCGTACATGTGAATTTCAATATAAAGAATTAACATGCCCATTGAATTGACCTCATTATTGACTTATCCTATTCAACTTTTATTATTTCTTGGCGACTTTTGCGCTATCAACAACCAAAATGAAGATCTCTTCATTCGGTTTTTTCATAAAATAATTTTCCCGTGCATATTTTTCCTTTTCTGACTTGTTGTTCATCAGTTTTTTATAGAAAGCATCATTCTTTTCGTATTCTTTTTTATAATACTCCAGCTGATCTTCATATTTACTGATCTCACCATTCAGTTCATTAATGACGAGAAATGAGGTTTTATCAAAGAAAACCATCCATACCAAAAACATACAGATTGTAATGGTATATTTATTCAAGATATACTTCTGGATCAGCTTCAATGTTTCAGATTTCGGCTGAATGTCTTTGATAAGGTTGTTTTCTTCCATTTTTAATGTTTTCTCAACGAGTTTTTAATAACAGTAGTTAAAAAATCAATCGCTACGGAATTCTGTTTCATATTTGGGATAATAAGATCGGCATCATTTTTAGATGGCTCGATGAATTCCTGGTGCATTGGTTTCAGGGTAGTCTGGTAACGGTGTAATACTTCACCAAGGTCTCTTCCTCTTTCCTGGGTATCTCTTCTGATCCTTCTGATTAATCTTTCATCAGAGTCTGCATGAACAAATACCTTCAGATCAAATTCTTTCAACAGTTCTTTGTTGGTAAGAACTAAAATCCCTTCTACTACCAATACGTTCTTAGGTTCTACAGTGACATGATCTCCTGTTCTGGAATGCGTTACAAAGCTATAAATGGGCTGTTCAATAGACTCATTATTTTTTAAAGCTTTAACATGTTTTATCAACAGTTCAAAATCTATAGACTTCGGATGGTCATAATTGAGAGCCTCTCTTTCTGTCAGGGTTAGATTTTGGTTATCATGATAATAATTATCCTGAGAGAGGATATTCATTCCCTCAATATCAAGCTGTTGAAGTATTTTATCAACAACTGTAGTTTTGCCGGATCCCGTACCACCAGCAATTCCTATTACAAGCATTCTTTTTTGTTTCTTTATAGTTGGTACAAATATACTATTTTAGATAAAATGTAGCAATGTAAGAATATTGAGAAATTAAAAGATTAAAGGATTAAAAATTGAAAGATTCTCCGGGAAGCCTGCTATCCTTGTCATGCAAAGCTTATTACTCGGGTTTCATCTCCGGATTTAATAAAAAAACCGGTAAATTCATTACCGGTTTTTTATTATACTATTTCGCTTGTTAATTCTCTTGAAATTAATTTTTCATGCATAGGCTTCAAAACATCCATTGAGCCTGTTTTTACGGTGCATTTGCCCTTGTAATGAACAAGCATCGTGCATTGCTCTGCCTGCTCCAGGGTATGCTTGCATACTTCAATAAGACTGTCTATCACATAATCAAATGTATGAATATCATCATTATGCAGCACCAGTTTATAGACATCATCCGTATCATCCAAAACGAGAACTTCTTCTTCATATTGACGTTTTGGATTTTCATAGTCTTTTATGCTATTATAAAAATTCATTTGTAAGCTGTTTTTTAAACTTCTCCGATTTTATCTGCTAAATTATCTATAGCATTAGGTTCCTGATATACCAATTCCACAAGCTCTACGCTCTTATTGTTCATTTTCAAAATTTTGAAATGGTAATTCTCAAGGTCAAACTCCTGATTCTCTTCAGGAATCTCTGCCAATGCATTAAGGATAAATCCTGCTAATGAATTATACTCGCTTTCCTCAGAAAGAGGCAGCTTTTTAGGAAGGAATTCATTGATTTCATCCAAAGGCTGTGTAGCCTGCACCCAATAGGTATTATCTGCTATTTTATCAACAATTTTTTCTTCGTCATCTTCCTCATCCTGAATTTCACCTACCAGCTCTTCCAGAATATCTTCAAGCGTAATAATCCCTTCTGTTCCTCCGAATTCATCGATAACAATAGCAAGGTGCTGTTTTTTCTGCTGGAAAATCTTCAATAGATCTGAAACTTTTTTACTTTCCACTACGAAAAATGCATCACGCATCAGATCTCTAAGGTCATCATGATCAAGATCTCCTTTTCTTTTAACAAATTCTCTGATAATTTCCTTGGTATAGAAAATTCCGATCACATTATCAATGGAATCTACATATACAGGGATACGAGAATAACCGCTATCCATGATCTTATTGATCATTTCATTAATATCTTCTTCAAAATCAATGGAGGTGATATTCTGTCTTGGAACCATGATCTGCTTGGCAGAATGATCTGTAAAATCAAATGCATTTTTAATGATCTCATAGTTTTCTTCTTCAATCTCTCCACTATCTGCACTTTGTTTTACCAAAAGCTGAAGCTCTTCTGTAGAGTGAATTTCCTGTTCTGAAGCAGGGTGAATTTTAACGAGTCTTAGGAATGTATTTGACATTAAGTTCATCAACCAGATAAACGGTTTAAAAACCGTATAAAAAACCCTCAATGGAACAGCTGTTGCCATTGTTGTAGCTTCTGATTTTCTGATTGCAATTGATTTTGGTATAAGCTCACCGAAAACAATATGCATAATGGTAATTAATACAAAACTGGTCACCACTGAAATTGTGGTAATTGTTGTTTGGGTCAAATCTACATTTAAAGAGTGGAAGATACTTTCAACCACATGATGTAGCGCGCTTTCCCCTACCCATCCTAAAGCCAGGGATGCCAATGTAATACCTAATTGTGTAGCAGAAAGATATTCATCCAGATGTTTGATGATATGCTCTGCCTGCTTGGCCATAGAATTACCTTCTGCGGCTTTTATTTGGATTTGTGAGTAACGAACTTTAACAATTGAAAATTCTGCGGCTACGAAAAAGCCATTTAGTAATACAAGAAATAAGGCCAGCAAAAGCCTGACTATGTCCGAGTCCATTTAGAAGTTGTATAAATTTAATTGGTACAAAGATAGGCAAAATATAAATAACCTGAATTCGACATGCATTATTTCGATCGATGATTTTTTAGAGAGTAAATTTGAAGCTTTAAAACACGTCAATTTTATAATAAAAAAATACCCGGACTCATTCTTCAATTTCAGCATTACAAAGGATTTTAATATACTAAATATCAGTTTTAAAACTTTTCTCAATAGAAAAGCATCGACATTATCGATGCTTTTGATGTATTTCAAAATAATTCTTTATAGATTTTTCATTTCATTGTTCTCCCAAGCTTTTCTCACTGTAGCTTCTATATCGTTTTCCAGCCTAATTTCTTTATCAAAGACCATGGAGGTTCGTGTCCTGGTATTATAAGCAGTCCAATCATTTATTTCATTGTTACTTGGATTGCCTGTGTGAGCAAAGTTAATCCAGGCTTGTTGCATCTTCTGTGAAAGAGCTTGTGTTTCCTTCTCATCGGCTCCTTTCAACGTTTCTACCACATCGCTTGATTGAAGATTGCCAAATACAAACGGAATTTCTAAAGAATGAAAACTGCAAAGGCCTGATCCTTTTAAATAGTCACTTGTCCATCTAAAACGATACATATAAACAGGACTGCTGTTCGGCATTGCAGTTGCAATGGTAACGGCAGGCAGCCAGATGGTTGCATCCCCACCCATTTTAATTGGCCTTAATTCTGCAGGGACTTCCTTATAAGCTTCTTTAATTTCAGAAGATGTATTGGGATAGTTCTGCTCTAAGTAAGTGTTTATAAGAGTATCATTAATCGGCATAATTTTAGGGACAGGCAACAAAGCAAACATAGTCCCTTCATCCTCATTTGAACCAACGATTAAAGGTACCTGGCTTCCTGAGCCTTTCACTACGGCCTGTTCTGGACGAAGAGGTAATACATCATCACCCACAATAGGCTGAAATGCAATATTGCCGGGAACAAGCTCTGTCATCTCTTCTACTAGCTGTTCAGATGCTTTTAACAAGATATCGACTGGTATATCAATCAATTGAGTGATTTCTGATAGACTAAGTGCTAAGATTTCTAAAAAACGGATTGTCCCCTGGGTCGCTGTTTTAGTATCTGTATAAATACAAAACGAGCAAGGACTTTGAGCAATAGCCTTATGAAATAATCCTTTTGATAAAGGCGAACCCAATTGATTAACAACACTGGCTCCTCCGGCTGATTCTCCAAAAATAGTAATATTGTCAGGATCTCCGCCAAAAGCAGCAATGTTTTCTTTTACCCACTGAAGTGCTGCCATCTGATCCCGAAGACCATTGTTAGTGTCAAAAAGATCACTATCTGTTAAATCTTTGGTATACAAAAAGCCAAAAGGACCTAATCTATAATTAATGGTTACCACCACCACATTCCCTGTATTAGCAAAACTAGCTCCATTATAAGCAGGTGTAGAGCCTGAACCTGTTATAAATGCACCTCCATGTATCCAAAAAAGCACTGGTCGTTTGCTGTTGTCAGCAGCAGGTGACCAAATATTGAGAAAAAGGCAGTCTTCACTGGTTTGTTCGGTGAGGGCTTCTGGGCTGATTTGTGGGGCAATGGCACTAAATTCGGTTGTTTTTTTTATTCCGCTCCAGCTTTGTAGTGGTTGTGGGGCTTTAAATCTTAATTCATTAACAGGTGCCTGGGCATAGGGTATTCCTTTCCATACAGCAACACCTTTTTCTACCATACCTTGTACCTGACCGTACTGAGTAGAAACCAATGTAGGGTTATTCATATTTGTGTATTATTTTATTCTTACGAATATATACAAATAACAGAAAAAGCATCGAAGATATCGATGCTTTTAATATTATGTTAAAATAATTCTTTATGAATTTTTCAAAGCTTCTGCTCCTGAAACGATCTCTAGGATTTCGTTTGTAATTGCAGCCTGTCTTGCTTTGTTGTAGAAGATCTTAAGATCATTTCTCAAAGCTTCGGCATTATCTGTAGCTTTGTGCATTGCTGTCATTCTCGCTCCGTGTTCTGAGGCTACTGAATCCAAGATAGCTTTAAAAATCTGAGTTTTAATAGACTTTGGAATCAAATTATCAAGAATTTCAGCTCTGTTAGGTTCAAAGATATAATCTGTTTCTACCTCTCCTTCTGTACTTTCAGGCATTGAGATAGGAAGAACCTTTTCTGTAGTCACTTCCTGAGTAGCGGCATTAACGAATTTGTTGTAAATAACATAAACTTCGTCAAATTTCCCTTCTCTGAAACTGCTCATTACTCCTTCAGTAACATTAGCAACCACATCAAAGTTCAGATTATCATAAACAGAACTTGCATTAGTATATACTGAACGGTTTCTTCTTACAGCATCGTATGCTTTTTTACCTACAGGAAGAACTTCAATCTCATACTGAGAATTGTTCTGAAACTGAAGGTTAAGCTCCTTAACAATAGAAGAATTAAAAGCTCCCGCAAGACCTCTGTTTGAAGTAACAGCGATGAAAAGTATTCTTTTAACCTCTCTTTTCTGAGCATATACAGAAACCTGGTCAGGATCAGAGCTAGAATTTACATTCTGGATAAGTTCCTGTAATTTTTCAGAATATGGTCTTAACATAACGATTGCATCCTGAGCTTTTTTAAGTTTCGCTGCGGAAACCATTTTCATAGCACGGGTAATTTGCATCGTAGATGAAATTGACGTAATTCTGCCTCGTATTTCTTTTAAGTTTGCCATTAATTTGAGTTAGTTGTTGGTTGTCAGTTGTCGGTTGATAGTTTTAGAGAATTCTGTAAACTATCAACCAACAACCATCAACTAATTTTAGTTATATTTAGAAGCTAAATCGTTAGCTGCCTGCTTAAGAACGTTTGTAATATCGTTATCGATTTTTCCAGCCTTAATTGCAGCCATTGTATCTGGGTGCTTAGATCTTAGGAATTCGATATATTCAATTTGGAATTCTTTTACTTTTCTGATAGGAACGTTTCTTAATAAGTTCTCAGTTCCTGCATAGATCATAGCAACTTGGCTATCTACAGGAAGTGGAGAATTTACCGGCTGCTTAAGGATCTCAACGTTTCTTTCTCCTTTAGAGATAACTGCTAAAGTAGAAGCATCAAGGTCAGAACCGAATTTAGCAAACGCTTCTAATTCTTTATATTGAGCCTGGTCTAACTTCAATGTACCAGAAACTTTTTTCATTGATTTGATCTGAGCATTACCTCCTACTCTCGATACAGAGATACCTACGTTGATCGCAGGACGAACCCCAGAGTTGAATAGATCAGACTCCAAGAAGATCTGTCCGTCAGTAATAGAAATTACGTTGGTAGGGATATATGCAGAAACGTCACCAGCTTGAGTTTCAATGATTGGAAGGGCAGTTAATGAACCTCCTCCTTTCACGATTGGTCTAAGAGATTCTGGCAAGTCGTTCATTTGCTTAGCGATGTTGTCATCAGCAATTACTTTTGCCGCTCTTTCCAATAGTCTTGAGTGAAGATAGAAAACGTCTCCAGGGTAAGCTTCACGGCCCGGTGGTCTTCTTAAAAGTAGAGAAAGCTCACGGTAAGCAACAGCTTGTTTAGATAAATCATCATAAACGATCAATGCCGGTCTACCTGTGTCTCTGAAGAATTCACCGATAGCAGCACCTGCCATTGCAGAATATACCTGCATAGGAACTGGATCTGATGCGTTAGCAGCAACTACCACAGTATAAGCTAAAGCTCCTTTATCAGCAAGAGTTTTAACAATTTGTGCTACTGTAGATGCTTTCTGTCCGATAGCAACATATATACAATATACTGGATTACCAGCTTCAAAAAATTCTTTTTGGTTGATGATCGTATCGATTGCAACAGTAGTTTTACCTGTCTGTCTGTCACCAATAATAAGCTCTCTTTGTCCTCTTCCTACAGGGATCATAGAGTCGATAGCCACAATACCAGACTGTAAAGGTTCAGTTACCGGCTGTCTGAAGATAACTCCAGGAGCTTTTCTTTCTAATGGCATTTCGTATAACTCTCCAGAAATAGGACCTTTACCATCGATAGGGTTACCAAGAGTATCTACTACTCTACCTAACATTCCTTCTCCTACTTTGATAGAAGAGATTCTGTTTGTTCTTCTTACTGTATCACCTTCTTTTACTAATTTACTTTCACCTAGTAAAGCAACACCTACGTTGTCTTCTTCAAGGTTAAGTACAATACCTTCTACATCACTAGAAAATTTCACCAACTCTCCGTATTGTACGTTTTCTAACCCGTATACACGAGCAATACCATCACCGATGGTTAAAACTGTACCTACTTCCTCAACATTTGATTGAGTATCGAAGTTGGCCAATTGCTGTTTTAAGATCGCAGATACTTCTGCCGGATTTATTTCTGCCATTGTATGGTTGTTTTTCTTAATTTAATTGAAAATCTTTTTTAACTTGGTTCAGTTTAGTCTTTACAGACGCATCTACCTGCTGGTCACCTACTCTTAGAATATATCCCCCAAGAATTTCAGGTTTTACATGTAAGCTGATATCAAAATTTGAATCTGCTTTTACCAGGTTGGTAGATCTTAAAATCTGATCAAGGTTCTCTTTAGAAAGCTGTGTCGCTGTAGTAAGAGTGATTCTCTGTACTCCGTTGATATCTTCTACTTTATTGATGAACTCCTGAGCGATATTTTTCAGTTGGTTCTCACGTCCGTGCTTGATCACTAGTCTGATCAGGTTCAGTGAAGAAACTGAAAAATTTTTAAAAATCTGGTCTGCTACCTCTATTTTCTTTTTTGCATCAATGTAAGGGGTAAGGAAGAATTTGTTTAAATCCTGAGATTCAATCATGATCTTCACTACATCTTTCATTTCAGAAAATACAGTAGCCGTTTGGCCTGATTCATTTGTAAAATCAAGCAAACCTTGTGCGTATCTTTTAGCTACTTTAGATGTAAGCATTATTAGTTAAGGTTAGATTTGTTTAAATAATTTTGAACTAATTCGTTTTGAGCTTCGCTGTTGTCTAATTTTTGTTTCAAGATAGACTCGGCAATGTTTACAGATAAAGTACCAATTTGAGTTTTGATATCTGCCATAGCTGCATTTTTCTCAGCGTTGATAGTCTGCTTAGCAGCTTCGATTAATTTATCTCCTTCAGATTTTGCAGCATCTTTAGCTTCTCCCACGATTCTGTCCTTAATTTCTCTAGCTTCTTTAAGGATAGCATCTCTTTCGATCTTAGCTTCACGAATGATTCTTTCGTTGTCTTCTTTTAAGGTCTCCATTTCTTTTCTAGCTAATTTAGCTTGATTAAGAGCGTCAACAATAGAAGTTTCTCTGTCATTGATAGACTTTAAAATAGGCTTCCAAGCGAATTTACCTAACAGAAATAATAATGCTAGAAAAATAACAGACTGGATAATAAATAATCCTGATGAAAACTGATGAATTAATTCCATTATATAAATGTATAAATAATTATTACTTTTTTAAAGAACCATTACCTGTAACCAACCGTTACAGATAATGGTTTGATTTTAATTAGTTTACTGCGAATAGAGCAGCAAACGCAACACCTTCTACAAGTGCAGCTGCGATAAGCATAGCTGTTTGGATTTTTCCAGATTGCTCAGGTTGTCTAGCGATAGCTTCAAGAGCAGCAGCTCCGATTTTACCAAGACCGATACCTACACCTAGTACTACGATACCAGCACCTACAATTTTAGGGATTTCCATAATATATAATTTTAAAAAATTTGTTTAACTATAATTTTAATTTTCAATTAGTGAGCTGCGTGGTGTTCGTGCTCATGCTCGTGCTCTTGCACAGCCATTCCGATAAATAAAGCGGATAACATCGTAAAGATATAAGCTTGTAGGAATGCTACTAATACTTCTAGTAAATAGATCACTAATGTTAAGAATGGGAATGCAACACCTGCTGCAAAATTCTTAAACACATAGATCAGTCCGATCAAACTCATTACTACAATGTGACCTGCAGTCATGTTTGCAAAAAGTCGGATCATCAATGCAAATGGTTTAGTAATAGTTCCTAACAATTCAATAGGAAGCATAATTAATTTCATTGGTACCGGTACTCCTGGCATCCAGAAGATATGTTTCCAATAATCTTTATTTGCAGAGAATGTTGTGATCAGATAAGTAAGGATAGCCAGGAAGAATGTCATGGTAATATTACCTGTAACATTGATTCCAAAAGGCATCAATCCTAGAACGTTAAGGAAAAGAATAAAGAAGAATACAGTTAATAAGTATCCCATAAATCTTTTATACTTGTGTCCGATATTTGGAATAGCCACTTCGTCTCTTACAAAGATGATTAAAGGCTCTAAGAATCTTGCTGCTCCGGTAGGAACTACAGATTTCTTATAAGACTTAGCCATTCCTGCAAATACTACCAGCATACAGATTGATACTAATAAAAGGATAAGTACACTCTTCGTAATAGAAAGATCCAAAGGTCTTTCGTTAGTAGGGAAACCATCTTCACCAAGTGTTAAAGTTCCCGCTGCATCCGTTTTGAAAATTTTCTCGTGGTGCAGTTTATAATAAGAACCGTCTACCTCAGTAGTTTCACCATGCATGAAACCTTCTTTACTGTTGCTCATAAAAGCGTGGATTCCGTTGTCATAGAAAATAACCGGAAGAGGAAAACCAATGTGGTGACCATCTTTATCAACCATCAATGTAAAATCATGTGCATCTAATAAGTGATGATCGATGAACTCTTTGTTTTCTTTACTTGCTTTGTCTTTTTCTGAAAGCTCTTGGGTAGGAGCCGCCCCAGCAGCAACCTCACCGTGCTGTGCAGACACTAAGTTTAATACAAAAATACTGTAGAATAAAACTGCGAATTTCTTAAACATTGATAGGTTTTTTTCGTTGTGCAAAAATATGATATTTTTTCTATTTTCAATAAATAATTTTACTGTTTTTTATCATGATTAATTAGCTTGATCGCATAGTACGTAAGCAGCGTTGTCAGGACAAAATATGGGATTATAAAATGAAATTTATAGCCTGGGATGACTTCAAAGTTCAGTTTTTTTCTGATTAAGTACATCAAACCGAATTTTAAAAGGATCAATCCGATCACCGATAATCCTAAAAACTCCGGCGCTACTCTATTAATTAAAATAAGAAGTGTTACCATCATCATAAACATAACACTCAGGAAAAGGTAAAATTTTACAATAATAATTTCGTCCAGATGAAAAACAAATTTCCAAAGAGAAAAATGAATTAGAAATGTCAGAAAGAACAGGACGACAATTAAAATATTAGGATTAGATTTCATTTTATAATTTACTTTCACCTTGTCTTACTATATCAAGGTTTTTTTAGCTGATCACAAAAATAGACTTTTTCTATCGTATTATAATACGATTTGATATATATCATTTTTTCTCTATATATAATATTACGTGTATAGACTCTTTAGATATGCTAAAAATTCCTTATTTTTGCAAACCTATAATTTACAATACATATGTTTAATAGTTTACAGGATAAATTAGACAAGGCATTACATAATATTTCCGGACGTGGAAAAATTACCGAAATCAATGTAGCGGAGACCGTAAAGGAAATCCGTAGAGCATTGGTAGATGCTGACGTTAACTATAAAGTAGCAAAAGATCTTACTAAGAGAGTTCAGGATAAGGCATTAGGAGAAAATGTACTGACTTCTCTTACTCCGGGACAGTTGATGACCAAAATTGTTCATGATGAATTGGTAGATCTTATGGGAGGTTCTCAGGAAGGAATTAATCTTTCAGGAAAACCTACTGTAATTCTTATTGCCGGTCTTCAGGGATCTGGTAAGACTACATTCTCAGGAAAGCTTGCTAATTATTTACAGACAAAAAGAAATAAAAAACCTTTATTGGTAGCTTGTGACGTTTACCGTCCTGCTGCTATTGATCAGCTAAAAGTATTAGGAGGGCAGATTAATGTTCCTGTTTATACGGAAGAAGGTTCTACCAATCCGTCTACGATCGCTGAAAATGCAATCAATTTTGCAAAAGCCAACAACCACGATGTGGTTATTGTGGATACTGCAGGTCGTTTAGCGATTGATGAGCAGATGATGAACGAGATCAAGTCTGTACATTATTTCATCAAGCCACAGGAAACACTTTTCGTAGTAGACTCTATGACAGGTCAGGATGCTGTAAATACAGCAAAAGCATTCAACGATGCTTTAAATTTTGACGGAGTGGTGCTTACCAAATTAGATGGTGATACAAGAGGGGGTGCTGCATTAACGATCCGTTCTGTAGTAGAGAAGCCAATCAAATTTATTTCTACAGGAGAAAAAATGGAAGCTTTAGATCTTTTCTACCCTGAAAGGATGGCAGACAGAATTCTGGGAATGGGAGACGTTGTTTCCTTAGTAGAAAGAGCTCAGGAGCAGTTTGACGAAGAGGAAGCTAAGAAACTTCACAAAAAAATTGCTAAAAATGAGTTTGGTTTCGATGACTTCCTTAAGCAAATCAACCAGATCAAGAAGATGGGTAACATGAAGGATTTGATGGGAATGATTCCTGGAGTTGGGAAAGCAATCAAAGATGTAGAAATCAGTGATGATGCATTCAAGCATATTGAGGCTATCATCTACTCTATGACTCCTGACGAAAGAAGAAGACCTTCTATCATTAATACACAAAGAAAGAGCAGAATTGCTAAAGGAGCAGGAAGAAAGATAGAAGATGTGAATCAACTGATGAAACAATTCGATCAGATGGGTAAAATGATGAAGATGATGCAAGGACCTCAAGGAAAGCAAATGATGCAGATGATGAGCAAAATGCCTAATATGCCTGGAATGGGTGGCATGCTTGGAAAATAATTCAAACAACAATATGCATAAAAAACCTCTCAGAATTTCTTCTGAGAGGTTTTTATTTATTTAGATCTGTTTATTTAAACTTATATCCTAATCCGATCTGGAAGAAATTCATCTTCAGCTTTTCATCATTAACAGGATTTTTAAGCATATTAGTAAGTCCAAAACTATAACGGGCATCTACAAATAATCCTTTATAAACATTATAATCAGCTCCGAAGAACAAACCGAAATCCGTAGACTTCATATTATCATTAAAAGCTCTTTCAAGGAACTCCTCTCCTTCTCTGATGGCTCTTGGATCTGCCATAGCTCCACTTACTTCTATTTTGGCTGTAGTATTTGTCTTAAAGCTTACATACGGACCTGCATAGATTCCCAACTCAGGTGTTGCATAATATCTTGCTGATATAGGAATTAAAATCCTGTTAAAATTAAGCTTTTCAGTCACTTTAATATTGGAAGGAAATCCTACTTCGACTTTTCCACCTAAATTTGCATACTCAACTTCTCCCTGAACAGCAAATTTATCGTTGAATTTGTGTTCAACTAAAGCGCCTACATAAAATCCGGATTTAGATTTTAAACTTCCACTTACCCCTTCAAATTCAGGATCTTCATTGGAGTTTAGTTTTGATAATGCATAACCGGCTTTTACCCCGAATTTTGTCTGCGCATTCAACCCTGCAACAAGCGCAAGCGCTGACACTAAAAGAATTTTTTTCATGATTATTATATTTAATTTCTATTTGAAATAAAGCTCAAAAATAAACTTTTCCCGCTTTACTTATATTATTTTGTTTTTTATTTTGCAAACACGTATTTAACTCCAAAAGTCACAGAAGATAAATCCAGTCCGAATTTATAACTATTCCTACTGACAGCTCCCTCATAGTCTCCTTTATATCTATTATATCCAAATTCTCCCAGGGTAGCTTCAATACTCCAGTTTTTGTTAAGGAAATAATCTAGACCAGGCTTGATATTAACCCCGATATGAGTATAATTATTTTTCTGGGAACCAAAATAATAAAGAATAGGATCTCCTCCGTTACCAGAGCTGGTTGCTTCTATTTTAGACTGACCAAACTCCAACGGCACCTGTAATTGGCCAAAGATGTATAACTTTTCAGACAAAGTCCAGTACTTTCTAATAAACGGAGCTACCACAAATGCATTATCCGTGTCTTTAATTTCAAGTATATTACTTACACCAACATCCCCAACTTTATATTTTGTAACGGCACTTTTATACCCCACTCCTAATCCTACAGCCAAATTTGTATCGATGAAGTATCCTGCAGTGGGAAGAATTTTAAAAACATCATCCTTTCTCAGGTTGTTGAATTCATTGCTTTCATTGTGACGATACTCTACCTGTCCGGAAAGATAAGTTGTTCCCTTAGTAATTTGGGCATTAGAAAAACTGAAAAGAGCGACAGCTCCTGCCAATAATAGTTTTTTCATGATTATTATATTTTAATTTAAATAGTAAAAAAGCCCCAAGAAATTCTCAGGGCTTCATTGCTATATGCTTTGTTTATTATTTTGCAAATACATACTTAACTCCGAAAGTTACAGAAGATAAATTCAATCCGAATTTATAGTCGTTTACTCTCTTAGCTCCGTCAACATCTACTTTAGAAGTATTGTATCCGAATTCACCGATAGTAGCTTCGATAGACCAGTTTTTGTTTAAGAAATAATCTAAACCTGGCTTAACGTTAACTCCGATAGAAGTGAAGTTGTTTTTAGTAGAAGTAGATGTAGTAGCAGTAGTTCCTCCAACAGTAGTTGTAGAAGTTGCTTCATCTTTATTTTGACCAAATACCATTGGTACTTCTAATTGACCGAAGATATATAATTTCTCACCAACAGTCCAGTATTTTCTTACAAATGGAGCTACAACAAATCCAGAAACAGTTTCTTTTGCATCTACAGTAGTTGCACCAATTGTAGAAACAGTTTTTGTGTTATCATTTTTGTAACCTAAACCTAAACCTACTGCTAAGTTAGTATCTACGAAATATCCTACAGTTGGAAGAACTTTGTAGCTCTCAACTTTTTTATCTGTATTGTTATTTTCAGTTTGAGAATAACCTACTTGACCTGATAAATATGTAGTTCCTTTAGCAATCTGAGCGTTTGATAAACCAAAAAGTGCAACAGCACCCGCTAATAATATTTTTTTCATTTTAAAAAATTTTAATACTTTCTGAGGGCAAATTTACAGTGGCCTCCACGAATATTAAAATTTGTTAACGTGATTAATATCATTGTTAAATATTGATCTTTTGTAAACATAAATCGTAGTCAACAAACCTTTTTGATTTTTTCACAATATTATGAATAAAAAAATTTCAATTCTTCAATTAGAGGTCGATATCTTTGCTCTTTATGATTTGTCATTTTTGTCAAAAATAATACCCCAGTAAGAATTTTTGTTAAAATTAATAACGTAAAATATTAACATATAATTAATTAACTCTTAAAAATTAAACAAATGTTTATGAATTTTTAGAAAAAGTCCAACTCTCCTTTTGAGAATTATATTTAAAAAATTCACAATAACCCTCAGAAAGTAAGTTTAATAGAACTTTAAGAATATTCTATATATCGCTGTATCCTGGAGCATTATTAATCTGAAGAAATAGACTTGATGATGAGAAATAAGAAACTCTGGCTTTTGGCCAGAGTCTGCTATACTGTTTTTAAACTTTCTTATTTCAAAAAGAAGTTGTATCCAAGGTTTACTGCTCCTACATTCCAGCTATAAGAACCCCATCCCACTTTTCTACTGTTACTGATTGACTGGTATCCTAAGTACAACTCTCCTTTAGACATTTGATATCCGAATTTTGGCTGTGCATAGAAACCTCCGTCCATACCATCTTTTGTAGAAATACCATATCCAAGGTCTAACCCTACAAAGATAGGAGCACCAGAAAATTTATACTTACCGGATACTGCTACCGGAATAAATCCGAAATCATCAAAATTGTCTTTTCCAAAGAAATGAGAATATCCTGTTGTAACTCCAAGGTCAAGACCTTTTGTAATATTCCACATATACGCAGCGTCTACACCTAATGTAAATGAAGAAATATCACTTGCATCAGATACAGGAACACCAATATGTCCACCTAGTTTAAAACCTTCCTGTGCTTGAGCAGCACCTCCTAAAAGTGCAAAAGCACCAATTAATAATAGCTTTTTCATTTATTTGACTAGCGTTTGAATTATGGTGCAAAAATACTAATTATTTCTATGATAAGCTAAACCACTAAGAATGATATTATGTAAAATAAAAAAAGCAGAACAAATTTGTTCTGCTTTATATCTTGATAGATTAAAATCTTAAAAAATTAGTTTCCTCCGAATTTGAAACCGATACCTACTTGCAGGAAGCTGTTCGTTAATTTTCCGTCTCCTGAATCTTTTGCCAGGTTAGAAACACCGTAGTTGTATCTTGCATCAAAGAACAATCCGTTTTCCAAAGCATATTCCGCACCGATGAAAGGAGCAATATTCAAAGTATTTACCTGATCTTTGATATCTACTTTATCTCCTAACCCAAATTCAGCAGCAAGTTCTCCCGGAATCTCCGCTCCTCCTGTTACTTCATATTTTGCTTTAGCAGTAAGGATAATACCAAAACTTGCACCAGCAGAAACAGCTAAATTTTCAGTAATAAAATATTTAGCAGATACAGGAATCAATAAAGTACCGAAAGTCGTTTTTGCTTTTACACGAACATTTCCGTCGAAATCTCCTTCAAATGCACCTGTTTCGTCTACTTTTCCTCCAAGTGGCGAATATAAAACTTCCCCCTGAATTCCGAATTTGTCTCCGAATTTATGCTCAACCAAACCTCCTACATAGAATGTATGCATTGGATCTGAACTCTCAGATTGGCCATCAGCCTTCATTTTCAACGTAGATAAAGAATATCCGGCTTTAGCTCCAAATTTTGTTTCCTGAGCGTTTACATTTGCTCCCATGACAGCTACTGCTGCAATAAGTAAAAGTTTTTTCATTGTAATTAGTCTTTAATTTTAGGTCTGCAAAACTAATTATTTTTTTCTATTAAACAAATTTTAAAGAATAAAACAAACGTTAATAGAAGGTTAATGGAAACTTTTTTACATGAAATTAGTCATTTCTCAGTCTTTTTTCCTCATCATTATATGCCAGGATAATTTTTCTTACCACAGGGTGTCTTACCACATCTTCTTCCGTAAGATGCACAAACCCAATTTCTTTTACTCCTCCTAAGATTCTCATTGCCTCTTTCAATCCGGACTGCTGATTTTTTGGAAGGTCAATCTGGCTTGGATCTCCGGTAATGATAAACTTAGCATTCATCCCCATTCTCGTCAAAAACATTTTCATCTGAGCATGCGTGGTATTTTGCGCTTCATCAAGGATAACAAAAGCTTCATCCAGAGTACGTCCTCTCATAAAAGCCAGGGGTGCTACCTCGATTATTTTTTTCTCCATGTAACCTTCAAGCTTTTCATGAGGGATCATATCGCGAAGCGCATCATATAAAGGCTGTAAATAAGGATCCAGTTTTTCTTTAAGATCTCCCGGTAAAAAACCAAGGCTCTCCCCTGCTTCTACTGCAGGTCTTGTGAGAACAATTCTTTTTACCTCTTTATCTCTTAAAGCCCTTGCAGCTAGTGCCACACTGGTATATGTTTTTCCGGTTCCCGCAGGACCAATTGCAAAAACCATATCTTTTTTCTCTGTTTCCTTAACCAGTTTTTTAAGATTGGTGGTTTTCGCTTTTATTATTTTTCCATTGACTCCCTTTACAATAATATCCTGATCAAAAATCAGTTGTTTCTCATTTTCGTCTTTAATATTGAGAATATTTTCAACATCTTTAAGCTGTATCGAATTGTTTTTAGAAATAAAACTGACGATATCATCCAGTTTTTGCTTCAATATGTCTAAAACCTCCTGATTTCCCATCGCAAAGATAAAATGATCTCTTCCTGTAATTTTAAGAGTGGGGAAGCTTGATTTTATTAAGTTGAAATATTGGTTACTAACTCCATAGAAGATTTTCAAATCAGTATCTTCCAAATCATAGGTTAATTCAAACATGCAGTATTTTTATTTTAGATTTTAAAATTAAAGCTTTTTTTCAAATTTATATCAAATTCTTTTCAACAATCTTTCGGGCATTCTTTTTATTTTAAATAACTTTGCAATACTTCACTATTCTAAAATTGCTCATGTCAATTATTACCCTTACTTCGGATTTCGGAAATTTAGATTACAGAGTTTCGGCTGTGAAAGGCAAAATTCTGTCTCTAAACCCTGAGGTTAATATTGTTGATATAACCCACGATATCCAGGCATTCAACCTTATACAAACTTCATACATTGTAAGAAATGCCTATAAATACTTTCCAAAAGGAACCATACATATCCTTGCGGTAGACAGTTTTTTCAACAAATCAAGAAAAAATATTCTTTACAAAGCAGATGGCTCTTACTTTCTGGCAGCAGACAACGGTCTTTTAAGTCTTATCTTTTTTGACATCAAACCTGAAGCGATCTATGAGATTACGCTGAATAACCGTTTTGATGATATCATAGACTTCACCTCTACTGATATTTTTGTTCCTGCAGCCGTACATCTTGCAAACGGAGGACTCCCGGAGGTCATTGGACGGAAAATAGAAACCACTAAGCAGCTGATGTTCCCAAGACCTGTCCTTAATGAATCTGAGGGAATGATTATTGGGGAGGTTACCTATATTGATAATTTCGGAAATATAATTTCAAATATCAGCAAAGATTTCTTCGAAAGTGCAGGCAAAGCCTATACAAGTTTTACCATAAAATTCAGAAATCTCACCCTTTCAAGAATTTTTTCAAGCCATACGGAAGTCGTTTCCGATTGGGAAAGGGAGACAGAATTCCATGGGCAATCCGCAGCGATCTTCAATGACAGTCAGCTTTTGGAACTTACCATCTATAAAGGGAGCAAGAAAAATGGGGCCAAAAGCCTGTTTGGATTGAATGTAGGCGAGAATATCTATATTGAATTCTCCTAAAATTATATATTTCATAAAAAAACCGATTTTTTTTATATATTTGTCAAAATCTAAAAATCAAAAATGGCAGAATACAAATTATTGCTTCCTTCCATGGGAGAAGGGGTTATGGAAGCGACAATTATCACTTGGTTATTCAATGAAGGTGATAACGTAAAAGAAGATGACTCTGTAGTAGAAATTGCAACAGATAAAGTAGATTCAGACGTTCCGACACCAGTTTCGGGGAAAATTGTAAAAATTTTAAAGCAAAAAGATGAAGTTGCCAAAGTTGGTGAAGCCATTGCTATTTTAGAAATCGAAGGAGAAGGCACTTCATCAGAAGAAGTAAAAACGGAAACTCCGGCTGCTACTCCGGACACTGAAACATTAAAAACAATTGAAGAGCCATTACAAACTGTAGCTGCTTCAAATGTAGAATTCTCAGGAGACCTTTATTTATCTCCACTTGTAAAATCAATTGCACAACAAGAAAACATTTCTGAAACTGAACTGAAGTCTATCAAAGGAAGCGGTTTGGAAGGAAGAATTACCAAAGAAGATATATTAGCCTATGTAGCGAACAGAGGAAACCAGCCGGCTCAGCAAGCAGCTCCGGTACAGGCAGCTTCCGCTCCGAAACCGGCAGTATCTGCTCCGGCAGCTACAGTTCCGGTAAGCGCAGGTGATGAGATCATTCCAATGGACAGAATGAGAAAGATCATCGCTGAAAATATGGTGAAAGCAAAACATATTGCTCCACACGTTACTTCTTTCATAGAAACAGACGTTACCAACGTTGTAAAATGGAGAAACAAAAACAAAGCAATCTTCGAAAAACGTGAAGGTGAAAAACTGACGTTCATGCCTATTTTCGTGAAAGCGATTGTAAAAGCAATTCAAGACTTCCCGATGATCAACGTTTCTATCAGTGGAGACAATATCATCAAAAAGAAAAACATCAATATTGGTATGGCTACTGCCCTTCCTGACGGAAACCTTATTGTTCCTGTTATTAAAAATGCAGATCAGTTATCACTGTCAGGTCTTGCAAAAGCAATCAATGATCTGGCTTACAGAGCAAGAAATAAAAAATTAAGACCGGAAGATACACAAGGAGCTACATATACCATCTCTAATGTAGGAAGCTTTGGAAACCTTATGGGAACTCCAATTATTCCCCAGCCTCAGGTTGCTATTTTAGCAATTGGAGCTATCGTTAAGAAACCTGCGGTTCTTGAAACAGCAGACGGAGATGTGATTGCGATCAGAAACTTAATGTTCATGTCTCACTCTTATGACCACAGAGTAGTAGACGGATCTTTAGGAGGAATGATGCTGAAACATGTACATGACTATCTTGAAAACTGGGATCTGAACACGGAGATATAAAAGCAGAAGATACTTCCTTTAAAATTTAACCAGAAAACAATAGTCTAACCAACACTTAAACAGATATTACATGAAAAATGCAACTCTAATTGCAATAATTTCACTAAGCCTCATTATTCTTATTGATCTTATTCAGTTTATTTCCAGTTTTTTTGAGTTTTACTCTATGGAGCTGTTTCGCGTTTTTGGTGTTTTAAATCTTATCTGTTTTATGGGAATTCTACAGTTTTTCGTTAAATTATACAATAAACAAAAGGAATGAATCGTGAGCTCAGGGAACTTTTTGAAATAAAACAGGACGAAGAAAAAAGTATTCAACCTACTGGCCAAAACGTAAAAAAACATATTTTGATACGTCTTGCAGTACTTATTTTTGGAAGTGTTGCTTTTTTAATTGCCATGAGCCAGGCCAAAGGCTGGGATGTTCTGGGTTACCTTTTCCTTATGATGATATTTCATGCCGTATGGCTGCTTTTCATCATTATTGAAATGGTCATTCTTCAGGGCAGCGAAAAACTTAAACTGAGGAATGTAAATTTAATTTTCACCCTTGTTCTCTTATTGATTTATGGCATAGGAAGTGCCATCGTCTTCAGCGGATCTTAAAATAAACTACAACAGGCTTTCATTTTTGAAAGCCTGTTTTGTATTATAATGACATTTGTTTTTTATAGATACATTCTATCAATTCTTTCAAAAATTATTCTATTTTTGCACCAGATTTTAATTAAGACACTAATCGGTGTTTAAATACTTTTTTTCAAGATGCAAATTCCTTTCTGAAAAAATGAGTAAGTCTCACCATTTCCCTTACAAATAATAATTCTCTAAGAAAAAGAGAAGAACTAAAAACAATTATACCATGAAAAAAATGATGTTTTCGGCGGCATTTGTAGCTGCCAGCTTTATGTTTGGTCAACAAATCACATTACAACATTCCTTTACAGCCGGAGAAAAAGCATTCGCATTTGCAAAAGGAAATAATATGGTTTATATCACTCAGGGAAGTGGAAACAGTCTGAAAATCTACAATTCAGATTTTGTATTAATTAAAACAGCGAATTTCGCTTTACCAACCGGATACACATTAGATATCTGGTATGATTCCGAACAATATCCGTATGCTATATCCAGACATATTTTCAACACTGACGATAATCTGGAGTTTTTGATATCAGCTAAAGCATCTTCTGCAACATCTCCAGCCGGTGTTCACACAAAACTACTTCTGGTTAATGAAAATGGGGCTATACTAAAAGATTTCCTGCCCAATACTAATGTCACTTTTTTTTGGAAATTATAATGTATTCCACGATTCTGTCTCTAATACCAATAAGATTATTATTGAAACCTGGGACAATAACAACAATCAGATATACGACGTCTATGGTTTACCCACATCAGTATTGTCTTCCAAGGAAATTCAGAATGTAACAAAACTGTCTGCCTTTCCTATCCCAACAAGTAAAATACTCCATATTTCAAATCCGGAAAACGGAAGTAATACAGTAGAAATCTATGATATGACCGGAAGCAGGATGCTAACCAAAAATTTCGGATCTTCGGACACTACTATTTCCGTTGATGTTGAAAACTTGCCTAAAGGAATTTACTTTTATAAAATTGGAGCGCTAAGCTCTAAGTTTATCAAAAACTAAAATATCAGAATCTCACTCCGTAACGAGTGAGATTTTTTTCAATTTTATTACTAAAAAATCGATGTTAAGAATTTCTTATGCTATAGAATAGTTTTATCTTTAAGACAAATGTATCAAACCATGGAGCTGGATTTCAGGAAATTATTGATTACGAAACTATTCGACTTTTCTAAAGAAGAGGAAACCCTGATTTTTAAGGTGTATGATACCCTGTTTGAAATTTACAATATTTCGGTGATAGAAATTGAAAACTCACCTTATCATCAATTCATCTCTGATAAAACAGATCTTCTGAAAACACCTAAGATCTGCTATTATATCACCAACAAAAGCAATACTACCTCCTTTTATCTTTTTATCATCAATAGAATTGGTACAACATTTCGGGGAGCCCGCTCTACCGATAAAGAGGATACTTTAGAAATTTGGGGCTTGAAAAAGCTGGAAGAAGACTTTGAATTCATTTCCATTCATAAAAAAAAAATTAGCAGACAGCATTGCAGGAATTTTCAACAGCCCTACCCTTCTTTTCAAAGAGAATAAGGATTTTAAAAATTTCTATGTTTGGGGAAGCAATCTCTATAAAACGATGAAATTTTTAAGCCCGACACGCAAGAAAATTATACAATCATTTCCCGATAAGGATTTTAGACTTGAAGTTAAAAATACTATTTTAAGTATTGGGATTCCAAAAAAAAATAAGTGTAAATAATACCCTATCTATCGCAAAATTTTTAGAGGAAATATAAATCTCAAAATTTTACCGTAATTTCATCCCAGAAAATAGACAAATGCTGAAAATCCTTGCTTTTATACGGAGATCCGTTAAAAAATCTTTTGACAATATTCGGAATGAGCAGCTAAAATATAATCTGCTTCAAGCCATTCCCTTCTGGATAGGATCTGTTATTACCGGTTTTTTTGCTGTATTGTATGCCAAAATATTTGCATGGGGTGAAAACCTCATGAATTTTATCTTTAACTGGCAGGCGTGGATGATTTTCATTATAGCCCCTGCCGGATTCGTACTTTCCTGGTGGCTGGTAAAAGAATTCGCTCCTAATGCTAAAGGAAGTGGTATTCCACAGGTAATGGCAGCAGTAGAACTCGCCAATCCGAAGGAACATAAAAAGATCAGAAGCCTTTTAAGTCTTAAAATTATTTTTTTCAAAATCCTGTCTTCTGTCGTTTTAGTGATTGGAGGAGGTGCCGTAGGGCGTGAAGGTCCCACAATTCAGATTGCAGGTTCTGTTTTCAGAAAAGTAAACGAATACCTTCCTGAATGGTGGCCGAAAATTTCCAAAAAAAATATGATTATGACCGGAGCTGCTGCCGGACTTGCTGCTGCTTTCAACACTCCGTTGGGTGGAATTGTATTTGCAGTAGAAGAACTTTCAAAAACCCATATCAATTATTTTAAAACGGCTTTATTTACAGCCGTTATTATTGCCGGCCTTACCGCACAAACATTAGCCGGATCTTATCTCTATTTGGGATATCCGAAAACACATGATGTTTCTTTACTCATTATGTTCCCTATTGTCCTTGTAGCGGCAACTGCAGGTATTCTTGCAAGCCAGCTTTCCGTTATTATGCTTAAAATCAATAGCTGGAAAAAGAAAAAACTGAAAACAGATAAAGCCACGGTGCTGTTCCTTATTATTTGCGCCCTGATTATAGCCTCTATCGCTTACTTTATTAACAGGGAAATTCTGGGTTCAGGAAAAGAGATTATGGAACGTGTTCTTTTCACCAAAGATAAACATGAAGACTGGTATGTCCCGATTTTAAGAATGCTTGGCCCTGCCCTCTCTTTTACATCAGGAGGTGCAGGTGGTATTTTTGCACCGGCTCTCAGTGCCGGAGCAAGCATAGGTTCTGTAATCTCAGGAGCTATCCACCTAACACCCAACGAAACCAATGTTGTGATTCTCGCCGGCATGGTTGCTTTTCTGACAGGAATTACCAGAGCTCCGTTTACTTCAGCAATTATCGTTCTGGAAATGACCGACAGACATTCCTTAATTTTCCACCTTATGCTTGCCGGAATGGTATCTTCTATTGCCTCTATTTTAGTAAGCAGACATTCGCTATATGATGTACTGAAGGTTAATTTTTTAACGGAAATCCGGGAAAAAGATTAGTTTAGACTTAAATCCTACACCCCTTTCCTCTCTTATCTCAACTTTTAGCCCTCAATTATTTCACCTCTACTCTTGTATATTATAAATATATTTTCTAATTTTGCACCTCGAAATAATTAACAAATTCATTTAACATTATGAACAATTACGAAACTGTTTTCATTTTAACTCCCGTTCTATCTGAATCACAGGTAGAGGAAGCAGTGAACAAGTATGTAGATCTTTTAAAAGAAAAGAACTGCGAAATCGTTGCTAAAGAAAACTGGGGATTAAAAAAATTAGCTTATCCGATCCAATTAAAAAAGAACGGATTCTACACTTTAATCGAGTTTAAAGGAGAAGGAACTATCGTTGGCGATTTAGAATTAGCATTCAAACGTGACGAAAGAGTAATCCGTTACCTTACAACAAAACTTGATAAGCATGCTATTGAGTACGCTGTAACTAGAAGAACTAAAGTAAAAGCAGCTAAAGCTTAATTAATTAACCCTATTTTTTAAAACGACAAGACATGGCAATAGATGAAATGGCTAAACAAGCCTCAGCTGGAGGAGAATCAGAAGTAAAATTCCTTACTCCGCTTGATATCAATACAAAATCTGAAAAGAAATATTGTAGATTCAAAAAATACGGAATTAAGCACGTTGATTACAAAGATGCTGATTTCTTATTACAGTTCGTTAACGAGCAAGGTAAAATTTTACCAAGAAGATACACTGGTACTTCTTTAAAATACCAAAGAAAAGTTTCTGCTGCTATTAAAAGAGCAAGACACTTATCTTTATTACCATACGTAGCTGACTTATTAAAGTAAGATATAAAAGAAACAAGAAGAAAGAGAAAAGACTTCGGTCATTTTCTCTTTTTTTAAGTTGCTGAATAAATAATTAATTCTAACGATTTTTAGATTAAAGGAAAGAAATAATTTTTAAGACACCTGTCTTTTTTCTTTTTTCTTTGTTCTTTTCTCTAAAACTAAAAAACGGACAACAACAATGGAAATTATCCTAAAAAAAGACGTAGAAAACTTAGGACTTGAGTTTGATACAGTAAACGTAAAGCCAGGTTATGCTAGAAACTTCTTAATCCCTCAAGGATTTGCACTTTTAGCTACACCTAAAAACAAAGCAACTTTAGAAGCAACTTTAGAAGCTAGAAAAGAAGAAGAAGCTAAATTAATCGCTACTGCAAACACTGTAGTTGAGCAATTAAAGAAAACTTCTATTACTATTCCTGCAAAAGTAGGTTCTGGAGACAAATTATTCGGATCTATCAACAATGGAGATCTTTCTGCTGCTCTTGCTAAGGCTGGAGTTTCTGTAGAGAAGAAATACATCAAAATCCCAGGAAACACTATTAAAAGAACTGGTAAAGTTACGGCTAACATCAGACTACACAGAAATGTTGAATACAATTTCGAATTCGATATCGTTTCTGACGCTCCTCCTGCTCCAGCAGCTCCGGCTCCTGCAAAGAAGGAAGCTCCTAAAACTGAAGAAGAAGCTTAATAAGCCCATTTCTACATATACTAAACCACTTCATCTGAAGTGGTTTTTTTGTGCAGTATATCCAGCCTTCCTGTTCTGGGAACCGTTTACTTATCGCCTCTCAGTTTCTGTTGGTATTCCGTAGGAGGCACCCCTATTATTTTTTTGAAAATATTGCTAAAAGAAGATAAGCTATTGTAGCCCACCATCATCGCTATTTCATACATATTGTATTTTCCTTCCAGCATAAGTTCAAGGGAACGGGTAATCCTTAAAGCTCTTAAAAAACGGACGTAATTCATCCCTAAAATCTCTTTAAACTTCCTCGACAGGGTTCTTGTACTCATTCCGAATTCTTTAGCCGTAGATTCAATGCTAAGTGGCTTCTCAAGGTTGGCATGAATGTACTTTGCAATTTTCAGCAGTGTTTCATCTTTTGGAAAGGGATGCTGAACCGGAAATGCCAGTTTTTTATCAATAGTTTCGGAAAGAACACCCTTTAAAGCTTTAAGAAAATTATACTGAGAGCCATCATTTTTTGTGATTTTCCCATCCCATTCTTTTGTATATAAAATCATTTCCCGGAGTAAGTTATTAACCGAATAGATATTAATTTCATCAAAACGGCCATTCTCCTCCGCCTCTTTTTTAAAATAGAAATTATACAAATCTACTTTCGGACTGGTAGAGAAAATATAATGGGGTGTTCCGGCCGGAATCCACATAAAGCATCTTGCCGGAAGATACCAGTGTTTCAGTTCTGTGAAAACGTGTACAATACCTCCTTCTGCATAGATTAATTGTGCAGAACTGTGGTAATGAATATCTGTAGTCACATTTCCCGTAAGCACATGATATACATAAAATTCGGCATCTTCTTCTTCTACTGCTTTAAAATGACTATCATTCATAGGGTAAAGATAAGAAGAAATTTCAAATTGGCGTAAATGAGCAAATCTTTTTCTGTTTTCACAAATAGGGTCATATGCTAGTGATCGTAACTTTGCTGCATCAAAATCATTTTAGCAAAAATCCTTTAAATAAATTATGAATATGATATTTAACGCATGTAAATATCAATGCATCGCGTTGTGCTTATTATTGGTAAGCAACCTTTTACATACACAAATGATCGATTATCAGCATCTCAGCTTGCAACAGGCTGTAGGCATTGGTCTGAAAAACAACAAGAACATTCTGATCAGCCATTTAAAACAGGAAATGTCTGTTACCAAAGAGAAAGATCTTAAAATGGAAAAACTTCCGGACATTGAGTTTCATACCAGCTATAATCAGGTGACCAATCTTTTTCAGCATCAAAACGGTGTATTCAATGAAGCTACAAAATATGACGTCATCAACGGAATGTATGATTTTACCTTATCAGCTTCAATCCCGGTATATATGGGAGGAAGAATAAAAAATACGGAAAAGAAAGCAGCTATTGACACTGAAATTTCAGGTTTGAGAACTCATCTGGATGAAAGACAGCTTACCATGGAGATTATTACTGCTTTTCTACAGATCCATCATTTAAAAGAACAGCAGAGCCTTATTAATGATAAAATGAAAGAAGATTCTGTGAATATCAAACAGGTAAAAGCATTAAAGGCCAATGGTGTAGTTACGGTGAATGAGGTACTGAGAACTTCTTTACAACTATCCAACCACAAAATGAGCTGGACAGAACTTGACAATGATGTTCAGATTGCAGAACATAAGCTGAAAACCATTCTTTCTCTTCCGGAAAGCCAGGAAATGCATGCAGATACAGAAGATCTGATCTCTGATACGGTGACTATTCCTTACCTTGAAGAACTTACTGAAACCGCTTTACACAAAAATGAATCTGTAGACATTACACACAAGAATCTTTCTCTGAAAGAACTGGACCGGAAGATCACCAAAGCCAATTATTTACCTAAAATTACGGCAGGGGGTGAATATTTCTTAAAATATCCGAATATGATGTTTTTCCCTCCGGAACCCTATGCCTACCGTTTGGGAATGCTTGGAGTGAATCTCACCTACCCTATAGAAAACCTGTATAAAAATAAATACAGGATGCAGGAAGCGAAAGAGAATATTGATCTGGCAAAACTTCAGATTGAAGAGAATGATGAGAAGATCCGACACAGTGTATATGAAGCCTACAAAAAGTTTGAAGAAACTGATCAGAAAGTAAAAATAGCTGAAGAGGCTATTGATCAGGCTAAAGAAAACTATCGTATTGTAAGGACAAAATATGCCAATAAATTAAGTCTGATCACCGAGCTCATTGATGCCGATAATACTTATCTGGAAGCTGAATCCAATCTTATTTCTGTAAAAATTAACCGACAACTAAAATACTACCAACTCCAATATACGATTGGAAACTTATAAAAACTATGGCAAAGAAAGAACTGACACAAAAGGAAAAAAGAATCAACAAGACCATTACTTTACTGGCCTGGATCCTGATCATCAGCGGAATTACCGGAATGGTGAGTTTTTATCTGTTTTCAAGGAAAAATGTAACCACCAATGATGCTCAAATCGAACAATATATTACTCCTGTATCCAGTAAAGTCTCAGGATTCATCAAAACGATCAGATTCAATGAAAATCAATTTGTACATCAAGGTGATACACTGATCGTAATAGACAACAGGGAATTTGTAAACCAGGTAAAAGTAGCAGAAGCCAATCTTCATACGACGACTGAAAATATTACAACCATTCAAAGTGGGGTGAGCACCAAAGAAAGCGATACCAAAATCATTGATGCCAAAATAGCTTCAGCCAAAATAGACATCTGGAAAACTGAACAAGACTATAAAAGATATAAAAACCTGCTATCGGAAGATGCTGCTACAGAACAGGAATTTGAAAATGTAAAGGCTTCCTATGAGCAGGCTAAAGCCAATCTCATGGCATTGGATCAGCAGAAAAATGCGGTCAGAGCCGGAGCCAATGAACAACAGACCAAGGTTGCACCGGCCAAAAGCCAGATCCAGCAGAGTTCTGCCAACTTAAATAATGCCAAACTTTTCCTTTCATATACTGTTATTACTGCACCTTACGATGGATGGGTGGGTAAAAAAACAATTCAGGAAGGGCAACTAATCAAGGAAGGTCAGGCCTTGGTACAGATGGTCAGCAAAGAAAAATGGATCATTGCCAATTATAAAGAAACCCAGCTTGGACAGATTGACCAGAAGCAGGAAGTGACCATTACAGCAGATGCGTATCCCGATATTGAATTCAAAGGAAGGGTTGTTTCTGTTTCACCGGCATCAGGATCTCAATTTTCCCTGGTAAAGCCTGACAATGCTACCGGAAACTTTGTGAAAATAGAACAGAGGTTTCCCGTGAAAATTATCCTTGATCACAATAAAGATAATGAAAAACTGCTTTCCGGAATGAATGTTCTGGTAAGTGCGAAGAAGATATAGTTTGAGAGTATTAGGGTTTGAGAATACTAGAGTATTAGAATGCAAAATCATACTTCTTTTTATTTTCCAATCATCATATTTCAAATTTTCAAATTAATGTTAGATTTTTTTAGCGAAAAGGCAAGACCGCAAAAATCACAGATCTGCTTATTTTTTTACTGAGCATATTTGTCATTTTACCTTTTACTTTTACACCTTGCTCTTTTGTCTTTTCGCTTTTTTTATTCCACAGAAAAAGTGAATGCACCTATCTGCATTCTCAGCTTTTCACCACTATTCTATGCAACACAATACAGTTTATCATCAATGGTTACCTCAATGGCTGAAACTACCACTTCTTGTACTGGCATTATTTCCCCATATCATGTTGTTGTCGCTGTTACATTCCAACAGTGCTTTCACCTCTTCTTTTATGGGGGTAGATTCCGATGACATTCAATACTTAATGATGTTGATGTATGGGACATTTGTCGTTACTCTCTTAGTTTTACAAAGGTTTATGGCCTATTTCAGTGTGAAATATTATGTCCTGCTGATGTCTTCTGTTTCAGTAATTCTTCTTTATATTTTATCTGTCACCAATGATTATCATGTTATTTTGGTCATACGATTTTTAGAAGGATTTTTTGGATTGTTGGAAGGCGCTATTTTCCTGCCTTTAATTATAGCCGAACTAAAAACCAGACACGCCAAAGTTATTGCTTACCTCTTTATGTATTCTCTTATGCTGACAGGAGGAACAGTAACAACCACCTTATTAAAATCAAGTATTCAGGATTACGATTTTCAACATATGATTTTAATGATGGCGTATTTTCACGTTTTTGTATTGATACTGGGAATTGCTATTTTCAACAGAAATCGATTTTTTCCTAAAAAACCACTGTACCAAATGGATCTTCCAAGCTGGTTTTTACTCTGGGTATGCCTGCAATCGGGAGCATATGCTATTATCTATGGAAAAAGACTGATGTGGCTTGAGTCCGATTCAATCGTTATCTGCTTATTTATATTTATGATTTCCGGAGGATTATTTATGCTTAAACAAAGATCCTCAAAACGACCCTTATTCCATTTTGAGGTTTTCAATTCAAAAAATGTGATTACAGGGATGATTCTCTTCTTTATTTTCTATATTATCCGCTCAGGATTGAATAATGTATACAGTATTATGGCGACTGTATGGAAATGGCCATGGGATTATATTGTCAATATTCAATATTGGAATGTAGCAGGAACACTTATTGGAGTTTTTATATCAGGCATTTGTCTGGTTCGTGGAATTTCTTCCAGAATAGTCTTCTTTACAGGTTTCCTTTTATTGGCAATAGATTGCGCCTGGTTTACCTATACTTTTTATCCGGATACTACCCTTTCCACCATATGCCCGCCCTTATTTCTGCAGGGTATAGCCCAGGGATTATTATTCACTCCTCTGGTATTCTTTCTGATCTCAGGAATGCCGGAAGAATATGTAGCGAATGCCAGTGCTATGGGAACTACTACCCGCTTCTGGGCAACAGCCAGCGGATATGCTTTAATGCAGAATGTAATGCTTTTTTTAACGTTAAAACATTCTGATGCTCTTAGTTTTACCCTTACTGACACTAACCCTGTCTTTTACAGCCAATGGAATCAGATTTTTGGAGGCCATATTTCAAAACTGCCGGTCAATGAATCTCTATCGATGACTGCAGGAGCTTTTAAAGCAAAAATAACAGCTCAGTCGATTCTTCTTTCCAATATGGAAATTTTTACCGGATTATTCTGGCTAGCCTTGATAACAGCCCTTCTCTTACTGCTTTATCATCCCGTAAAAATAGTTGTAAGAAATATTATGTAATGCAGTAAAGAAAGGAAACTGGATACAGCATTGATGTTTCAGTGATCCATAATGCTCTTTCGAATCCCGCTTCTGAGTCCCTTTCAACTTTGGCCAGCTTATTGTTCGTTGATTAAAACGGCAATACTGAACAAATATCTACGTTTAAATACAAAGCATAGTATGGAAATTGAAAAGATTTTACAGGGACAAAAAGATTTTTTTAAAACACAGCAGACCAAGAATATTGCATTCAGGAAAATGTATCTTGAAAAGCTCCGAAACCTTCTCATAGCTAATGAGGACATACTGTATGAAGCAATTAACAAAGATTTTGGAAAATCTAAATTTGACACCTTTACCACAGAGATTTCTTTTTTATTAAAGGATATTGACTATTATCTAAAAAAACCTGAAATCTCTTTCTAAACCTAAGAAAGTAGGTACCAACCTTGTCAATCAGCTTGGAAGCAGTAAAATTTATTCGGATCCGCTGGGGTGTATATTGGTTATAGGTGCCTGGAACTATCCTTATCAGCTGTCGCTCTCCCCTCTTATTGCTGCTATTGCTGCCGGCAACTGCTGTATTTTAAAGCCCAGCGAAATAGCCGAAAATACCATGATGGCCATGGCAACAATCATCAATGAAAACTTTCCTTCTGACTATCTGTATGTATACGAAGGAGGTATTGATGAAACAACAGCACTTTTACACTTAAAGTTTGATAAAATATTTTTTACAGGAAGTACTAAAGTTGGAAAAATCATCTATAAAGCTGCTGCCGAACATTTAACTCCTGTAGTCCTTGAATTGGGAGGAAAATCTCCTGCCATTGTAACCAAAGAGGCTAATCTTGAAGTTGCTGCCAAAAGAATTGTATGGGGAAAGTTTCTGAATGCCGGACAAACCTGTGTAGCCCCGGATTATGTACTACTTGAAGAGTCTATACAGGAACAGTTTATGGAAATGCTCAGGAAATATATCAAAGAATTTAAATACGAACCGGATTCAGAGCAGTATACAAGAATTATTAACCGGAAGAACTTTCAGCGACTGATCCATCTTATTCATCCGGAGAACGTATATTTCGGAGGTCATTTTGATGAAGAAAAACTATATATAGAACCCACCATTCTGAATAATTCAGATTGGAACGAAGATATTATGCAGGAAGAAATCTTTGGCCCTATTCTTCCGGTTATCAGTTTTCAAAGCTTTAACTCAGCCCTTAATTCTATTCTGGAGCTGGAAAAACCTCTTGCCGCCTATCTTTTTACCAATAATGCAGAAGAAAAAAAACTGTTTACCAGGAAACTTTCCTTTGGAGGCGGATGTATCAATGATACTGTCATGCATTTAAGTAATGACAACCTTCCGTTTGGAGGAGTAGGAAATTCAGGAATTGGAAATTACCATGGAAAATTTGGTTTTGAAACTTTTTCACATCAGAAGTCTGTTCTGGAAAAAACAACGTGGGGTGAACCTAATATTAAATATCCACCCTATTCTGAGAAAAAATTAAGCTGGATCCAAAGGTTTTTATAATGTTCCAGAGATTATCCAGATTACGTTATAAAGATCTTAATTTCATAGGAAAATAAAAAAGCTGCTTCATTATTGAAACAGCTTTTTTTAGTTTTATCCTTTAGGAGCCCAGGTATTGAAAAAGACTTTGACCTTTTCTTTACTGTATCCTTTTCCATCTTCAAAGACATCGCTCTGCTGAACTTTAATCATCTTTCCGTTTTTATCCAATACAATAAATACCGGATATCCAAATTTTTCACCAGGATTATCAAATTGAGCAAAAACTTTTTCGTTTTTATTATCCGGAGAATAATTCAGGTGATAATATAAATAGTTTTTATCTACCATTTCTTTTAATTCAGGAGTAGTCTGCACAAAATTATTAAAACGGAGACACCAGATACACCAGTTCCCTCCTGCCTGAATCATAATATTTTTACCTTCTTTCTGAGCTTGTACCACCAGTTTATTAATATCTGCCTGAGCGTCAGCTTTTGGATTATAAGGCTTAGGAAGCTTAGCTTTTTCCTCAGCAGCCTTTTTCTTCGCTTCCAGTTCTTTTTGTTCTGTAGGAACTATAAGAGCTGTTTTCTGTTTACCTTTATCCGGTAAATTCTTTATATCCTGTGAAAAAGCAAAAATACTTAATCCCAGGAAAGCCAATATTGCTATTTTTTTCATAACATAAAAATAAAAAAATAATATTATCCTTCTGCAAAAATAGAACCATAATTTTATTATCACTAAATTTGCGTGTTTTATGAATTACCTGATCAAAATATTATATTTCATTTCCAAACTTCCGCTTAAAGTATTGTACGTTTTTTCGGACGTTATGTTCTTCTTAAACTATTATCTGGTAGGTTACAGAAAGAATGTGATTACTCAAAATCTAAAGAACTCTTTTCCAGATAAATCTGAAGAGGAGATTAGTAAAATACGGAAAATGTTTTACCGGAATTTCTCAGACTATCTTGTAGAAACCATAAAATCTTTCAGCATCTCTGAAACAGAGGCGAGAGTAAGAATGCAGCATATTAATCAGGATGTATTTCATGAAGTTCAAAAGGAGGGTAAAAATATCATTCTCCTTGCAGGGCATGTTTTCAACTGGGAATGGATTAATGCATTGGCAAAAATTGTTCCTCAGGAGCACTGTCATCCGGTTTACAGAAAGGTGAATAGTGATTTCTGGGAAAACCAGATGAAAAAAGTCCGTAACAAGTTCGGTAATGAGGCTCTGGAAGCCAATGAAGTAATTCTTAATATTTTCAGGAATAAAAATGACGGGAATTCTATCTACATGTTTGTTGCAGACCAGACCCCGCATTCTTCTCATGTCAATTACGGATTGAAATTTCTGAATCAAAGGACCCCTGTTTTTATCGGATATGATAAACTGGCAACAAGAATGGATCTTGCTTTTATTTATTGCGAGATGAAGAAGGTAAAGCGAGGCTATTATCAGGTCAACTATCACAGAATATACCCGGACAATGAAAAATTTGTAGAGCATGAAGTTGTAAAAAAGTTTCACCACTTGCTGGAAAACACTTTACACAAAAATCCGGATAATTATCTATGGTCTCACAGAAAATGGAAATATCAGGATTCTATCAAAACTTTTGATTCTGAAAAAAAATAGATTGACATGCAGAAAAAACTGGCAGTTGCTATCTTAAACTGGAACGGCAAAAACTGGCTTGAAAAATTTCTACCGAATGTAGTTGAATTTTCTCAAAATGCAGATATTTACGTCATTGATAACCTTTCAACAGACGATTCTATAGAGTTTTTAAATATCCATTTTCCATCAGTAAAGATCATTAAAAATCATAAGAATTATGGTTTTGCAGGAGGCTATAATGAGGGATTAAAGGAAATTAAGAATGAATATTACTGCCTTCTCAATTCTGATGTAGAAGTTACTGATAACTGGATAGAACCTGTAATGGAAATATTGGAAAAGAATTCTGATATTTCAGCTGTTCAGCCTAAAATACTATCCTATACTCATAAAAACTATTTTGAATTCGCAGGTGCCGGAGGGGGTCTGATTGACAATCTAGGCTATCCTTACTGCAGAGGAAGAGTATTTGATGACCTGGAAGAAGATAAGGGCCAGTATAATGATGAAACAGAGATTTTCTGGGCTTCAGGATGCTGTTTTTTTATCCGCTCAAAAGATTTTTGGGAACAAAATGGTTTTGATGAAAGATTTTTTGCCCATCAGGAAGAAATTGATTTATGCTGGAGACTCATTAACTCCGGGAAAAAGATTTTTTATACAGGAAAATCCAAAGTCTATCATGTAGGTGGCGGAACACTGAATAAGCAAAGTGCTCAAAAGACTTACCTGAACATCAGAAATAATCTTTCAATGATGCTTAAAAACCTTCCTTTTCCAAGACTGATCTGGCTGATATTTTTCCGGCTTTGTCTGGATGGTATTGCGGGAATCTATTTCGGATTAAAGCATGGTTTTCCTCATTTATGGGCAGTAGTGAGAGCTCATTTTGGGTTTTACGGTCAACTTCCAGGAACCCTGAAACTACGTCAGAAACACCAGAAGAATCAGTTTTATCAATCGAAATGGCTTATTTTTAAGCATTTTTTGGGTGGAAAGTAGCAAGTGATAGATGATAGATTCCAGGGAATAAGGAAAAGTAAATATCTGTACTATGATTAACTGGAAAATCTCTTCAGCCACCTTAAACCCACTCCCTAGAATATTTAATTCCAGACTATAGAATCAACATCTTAAAACAAATAACTAAATAATTAACAGCAACTTATAATTTATAAACAATGGATTTCTGTGCAATAGATTTTGAAACGGCAACTCACGAGAAAAGTTCAGCATGTGAGATGGGAATCTGCGTGGTACAGGATTCTAAAATTGTAGAAACAAGAACCTGGCTGATCAAACCTCCCAGTTTCCCCTATTTCAACAAATTCAATGTTGCTGTACATGGTATACAGCCTGAAGATGTAAAGGATGCTCCTACTTTTGACGAAATTTGGCATGAAGCTCAGGATTTAATGTACGGAACATTAATGATTGCCCATAATGCAAGCTTTGACGCATCTGTTTTAAGAGGCTGCTTTGAACATTACGGTATGTTTACGCCCAAATTAAACTATTTGTGCAGTATACAGCTCGCAAAAAAATCATGGAATTACCTTCCAAAATACGGATTAAAACCTCTTGCAGAATACCATCAGATCAATTTTAATCACCACAGGGCCGGAGCTGATGCTGAAGTTTGTGCAAAAATTGCCTTATTAGCATTTGAAAAATTAATTATCACCAGCAATGAGGAAATAGATGAATCTGTATTGAAAAAGTACGTAAAGAAACTATAGCTAAAAAAACTCCACCTTCTCGGGCATTCTTTATGGGATATACACGTAATTCTGTATAAAACCGAGAGGTATATACAAAATAAGGTTATTAGAGGGATAGACCCTATTGAATCAATAAAAGCTTACAATGCTGAAGGAAACTCATCCTTCAAAATTCCTCTCATTCCAGATAGAAGGCTCTATCTGCCTAAGAGTATTTATTTCCTAGAAATTAAGTATAAAGGTGGCATCAGCAGATATAAGTTTATTAAAAAAATAATTAATTACTTAAAACTTCGGAGAGCAGATTGAATTTGGGGATATCAATCTCAAAAGTTTCCTGGGTTTCCAGGTTTTTAACCTGATATTTTCCGCTCATATTCCCTACACCGGACCGAAGCATTACGTTTGAGAAATAAGCGAAATTTTCGCCTGTTCCTATTTCCGGAGTTAATCCAATTACTCCGTCACCTATAATCTCAGTATATCCAAAACCTACATCAAAAATTAACCATTTTCTTTTAAGTACTTTGATAGGAAAGCTTCCGTCATTTTCTATCGTGATATTATACTTAAAGACATAACGGTTCTCGGATGGAAAACTGTTTTTACTATCATATTCAGGTATTACTGAAACTTTGATATTGGAAGTCATTTTTGAAAACATCATTGTAGTATTTTCTTAACAGATACAAAAATCTCGCCTTTTTTAAGGCGAGATTATATATTTACATTATAATTTTATTAAAACTTATAATCCAAGGCCTTTTCTTTCGTCACCTCCCATTAATACTGCAACAGGATTATCGATACCTTCTTTTACGGCTACAAGGAATCCTACAGATTCTTTTCCGTCAATAATTCTGTGGTCATAAGACATAGCCACATACATCATTGGTCTGATTACCACCTGCCCGTCAACAGCAACCGGTCTCTGGATGATGTTGTGCATTCCTAAGATTGCAGATTGAGGAGGGTTGATGATTGGTGTAGACAACATAGATCCAAATGTACCACCGTTAGTGATTGTAAATGTACCACCTGTCATTTCATCAACAGTAATTTTTCCGTCTCTTACTTTTGTAGCAAGATCTTTGATGTTTGCTTCAACTCCGCTGAAAGTCATGTTTTCTGCATTTCTCAATACAGGAACCATTAATCCTTTAGGACCAGAAACTGCAATTGAAATATCACAGAAATCATAGTTTATTTTGAAATCTCCATCGATAGATGCATTAACATCCGGATACATTTCCAATGCTCTTGTAACAGCTTTAGTAAAGAAAGACATGAAACCAAGTCCTACTCCGTGTTTTTGAGCAAATTCTTCTTTATATTGCTTTCTTAGTCTGAAAATTTCAGACATGTCAACTTCGTTGAAAGTGGTTAACATTGCAGTTTCATTCTTTACAGAAACCAATCTTTGAGCGATTTTTCTTCTAAGAACAGAAAGCTTTGTTGTGGTTGTAGATCTTGCACCTGTAGCTGTAAGAGGACTTCCTCCTAATGCAGGAACTGCAGCCAATTCAGCATCAGTTTTAGTGATTCTTCCGTCTCTTCCGCTTCCTGAAACCTGTCCTGCATTAATTCCTTTTTCGTCAAGGATTTTCTTAGCAGCTGGAGATGGAGCCCCTGTTGCGTAAGTTTGTGGAGCAGCAACTGGAGCAGCTGGTTTTGGTGCTTCCTGTTTAGCCGGTTCAGCAGCTTTAGGAGCTTCTTCTTGCTTTGGAGCTTCAGCAGCAGGAGCGTTTCCTTCTGGTCTTGCAGCATCCATATCAATTAAACAAACAACCTGACCTACTTGTACTACATCTCCTTCTTCTGCTTTTAAAGTGATGATACCACTTTGTTCTGCAGGTAATTCAAGAGTTGCCTTGTCTGAGTCTACTTCAGCGATAGGTTGATCTTTTTCTACATAATCACCATCTTTTACAAGCCAAGTTGCAATTTCAACTTCTGTAATGGATTCGCCCGGTGAAGGAACTTTCATTTCTAAAACTGACATATCGAGTATTTTTTATTTTTTAATGGATATTATTTTAATTAAGCTGTAACAGGTCTTTTTGCAGGAGCATCATCTCTATCGAAAACTCTGTTGATCACTGCATTTTGGTTTTTCTCAAACATTTTGTGGCTACCTGGAGCCGGAGCACCGCTTGGTACAGGAGATACGACCTGGATTCCTGTATCTCTGAAGTTTCTCAGGATATAAGACCAAGCTCCCATATTTTCAGGTTCTTCCTGAGCCCAAACAAGCTGTGTTCTGTTGCTATATTTGTTGAAGATCTCTTCGATAGCATCTGTCTGAAGTGGATATAACTGCTCAAATCTTACTAATGCAATATTTTCACAATTCAGTTCTTCTTTCTTCGCTAATAATTCGAAGTACAGTTTACCTGAACAAAGAACTAGTTTTTCTACTTTTTTAGGATCAGCTGTAGGATCGTCTAAGATAGGCTGGAATGAACCGTTTGCAAAATCTTCAAGAGGAGAAACCACTTTCGGATGTCTCAATAAAGATTTAGGGCTCATTACGATCAATGGCTTTCTGAATGCCCATTTCAACTGTCTTCTCAATAAGTGGAAGTAGTTGGCTGGTGAAGTAATATTAGCGACTACCATATTTTCATTAGCACAAAGTGTTAAGAATCTTTCCAGTCTTGCTGAAGAGTGTTCTGCACCTTGTCCTTCTGAACCGTGAGGCAATAACATTACCAATCCGTTTTGAAGTTTCCATTTTTCTTCTGCAGCAGCTAAGTACTGGTCAACGATAATCTGAGCTCCGTTAACGAAATCACCAAACTGAGCTTCCCAGATGGTTAATGTATTAGGAGAAGCCATCGCATATCCGTAATCGAAACCTAAAACTCCATATTCTGAAAGGTGAGAATTGAATACATCAAATCTGCTTTCTGATACGTGTCTTAATGGGATATATTCTTCTTCTGTATCTTCAGTTTTTACGACAGCATGTCTGTGAGAGAATGTACCTCTTTCCACATCTTCTCCGGAGATTCTTACATTATGCCCTTCTACAAGAAGTGTAGCATATGCTAACCATTCTCCTACTGCCCAATCTAAAGAGTTTCCTTCAATCGCTTTGATACGGTTTTCGAAAAGTCTTGTAATTTTATTGATGAATTTTTTATCTGCAGGAAGTGTTGACATTTTAAGAGCCAATTCCTTCAGCTTAGCAATATCATATTTGGTATCTACCGGAGCCTGAACTACACCTCTCTTTCCGATAGGATAGTTCATCCAGTCTTCAGCCATGAATAAATCCATAACATTTTTCTCGATCTCTTTAGAAGCATCAAAATCTTTATCTAATAAAGCTTTGAAGTCTACTTCCATCTTTTTGATGATGTCGTTAGAGATTACACTGTCCTGGATTAATTTATCTTTATAAATTTCTCTTGGGTTCTGGTGCTTGGAAATCGCTTTGTATAGATTAGGCTGTGTAAATCTAGGCTCATCCCCTTCGTTATGACCATATTTTCTATATCCTAAAAGATCGATATAAACATCTTTTCCGAATTTAGCTCTGAAATCAGCAGCAAAATGGATGGCATGAACTACCGCTTCAGCATCGTCAGCATTTACGTGCATTACAGGAGATTCTGTAACTTTTGCAATGTCTGTACAGTATGTTGAAGATCTTGCATCAAGGAAGTTCGTGGTGAAAGATACCTGGTTGTTGACAACGATATGAACAGTACCTCCTGTTTTATATCCTTCCAGTGTCATCATCTGTGCTACTTCATAAGCAATCCCTTGTCCTGCAATAGCTCCGTCACCGTGAATGATGATTGGTAAAACTTTAGAATAGTCTTTGTATTTATCATCTACTTTTGCACGGCAGATTCCTTCTACAAGAGCCGCTACAGTTTCCAGGTGAGATGGGTTTGGAGTCAGGTTGATACAAACTTCCTCTCCTGAAGCTGTTTTAATTTTTTTAGATGATCCTAAGTGATATTTAACGTCACCAGAGAATACATCTTCTTCAAATTCTTTTCCTTCAAATTCTGAGAAGATTTGTTTGTAAGACTTTCCGAAGATATTGGACAATACATTTAATCTTCCTCTGTGTGCCATTCCCAACACTACCTCATCTACCCCTAATTGGGAAGATCTGGAGATCAATTGGTCTAATGCAGGGATTAATGATTCTCCTCCTTCCAGTGAGAATCTTTTTTGTCCAACGAATTTTGTATGAAGATAGTTTTCAAACGCAACCGCCTGATTCAATTTCAATAAAATTTCTGTTTTTTCATTTGCAGAAAGGCTTGGGTGATTTTCATTTACCTGAAGCCATTTTTTAATAAAATCTTTTTCTTCAACATTGTTGATGTAAGTATATTCTACCCCGATAGAATCACAGTAGATATTTTCCAGATGCTTGATCAAATCTGCTAAAGTAGCAGGTTCTTTCATTCCTGTTTCTACAGCACAGTTGAATTTTGTATTTAAATCCTCTTTAGTAAGACCGAAATTCTCGATATCTAAAGTAGGAGTATAGTGCCTTCTCTCTCTTACAGGGTTTGTCTTTGTGAACAAGTGCCCTCTTGTTCTATATGCCTCAATAAGGTTTACCACCTTAAATTCCTTTTTGATGTGCTCAGGAACCTCTCCATTTGATACCGCCTGAGAAATCTGTTGTACTGCAGGAGCAGCGTTGGCCGGAGCCTGAATAAATTGGATGTTATCGTCATCACCGTAGTTCTCCAAAGCAAAATCGAAACCTTGAAAGAAGGCTTTCCATGATGGCTCTAAAGAATCCGGGAATTTTAAGTACTGTTGGTATAAATCCTCAATTAACTGAGAATGAGCTGCGTTTAGGAATGAAAATCTGTCCATTATTACAGTTTATCTATTTATTAAAATTTATTTGTAGAATTAATCTTCAAATTTAATAAAAAAAACCGACTTAGAACAGTCTCAAACCGTTAAAAAAAATTAAGAAAAAAAAAATCATTTAAAGACTGATAATGAGAGCTTCATGTTCACCTCCTGTCCTTCCATCGGACGTTCAATGAAAGTCTGACGAATATCCCCAAAACGCATCTCATCCTTCTTTGCTTTCTGAATCAGCTGCTGAATGGCCTTAATTCTGCCGTCATAGCTCCCCTTATAGTACATCACATAATTTTGGGACGGATTTACAGTTCTGAAGTTGAAATTATTGTCTGTCACTCCAATTTTTTTAGAAAGTGGGATCCCCAGAAAGTAAGAAACTTCTTTGTCTTTATAATTATCCGCATCCGTCATTAAGATAGGATACCCGAATTCATCGTCTTTTTTCCCAAGGTCCATGGTTACGAAATTATACATTTTGTTATAATTCATAACGATATTCTTGTAAAGCGCATCTTTTTTGTTGGAGGTACTCACATTGACACCCAGAAGCAGCTTATCTTCTTCATTTTCAACCATCAGACTGTCATATTTTATGGCAGCCATCTGATTGTCTTTCTCCACTTTATTTCCTAGAACATTCTTTAAATTCACCATACTTTTGGTAATATTCTCAGCAAATCTGTCTTCCGTCCAAAAATTCCCCACTCTTTTCCATACAGAAAGTTTTGGGGTATGCACATACCATATGATTTTTGTTTTTTCAGCTGATACAGACTTAAATTTAACATCTACCAGGGTTGGATTTTCATTTTCATCTTCAAAAAGCTGGTATTTCAACGTCTTATTAGGATTTTCATACCGGATGAACATTTCTCCATCGGTATCATTCTTAGGATCTACATAGCTGATCGCACTTCCCTGTCCTTCATAAGGCATATAATAATCTATATCCATAGACTGTGAACTGGTGAAATAATTGTTCCATCTCGTAAAGTGCTGAAGATTATTAAACTGTCCAAAGACCTTATCTATAGGGTAATCAATTTCTTTTTCAATGGTGAAATTTTTACTCTCATCCACAAAATAATACATGGAGGCAGCATAAGCTCCTCCTAAAAGAACAATAATAAAAGCTAAGATCTTAAAAATACGCATCACGCAAAAGTAATACAAATAAAAAAAGTGACCAATATGCTGATCACTCTAGTTGTATGTTTAACAATAATTAACCTATCAAGGACTACAGAAAGATGGAAATCACTGTCTGACCGACAGTTACTGACAATGCTTATAGTAAAAATACCGTTTAAAGTTTCAATAAATTAAGCATTAGCTATTTTTCAGTTTCAATAAATTCTCTCTTCGAGTTTCATTCTTCTTTCTATCCTATATGTGTTCCCGGAGGCAATACAGCTCCTTTTTTCACAACTACAATACCATCCTGTACAGAATGGGTCTCATAATCTCCATCCGGAAGATGTTTTCCTCCTATGATTTTTACATTGTCCCCGATATAGCAATTTTTATCCAGAATTGCCTTTTCAATATAGCAATATTTTCCTATTCCCATATTGGGACGTCCTTTCCTGTCATTCAGAACTATTTCTGTGGTATTCTGATAGAAGTCTGCTCCCATCACATAAGAATTCACAATAGTACTTCCTTTATCTATTCTCGTTCTGTTTCCAATGACAGAGTTTTCAATTTTGTCAGCCATAATGATACATCCATCTCCAAATACGGCTTTGCTTACATAAGAACCGTTGATTTTTGATGGTGGAAGCATCCTCGCCCTGGTGTATATAGGGGAAGATGAGAAAAGGTTGAACTGTGGAAGATCCTGACAAAGGTCCAGATTGGCTTCGTAGAAAGACTCTATTGTTCCTATATCTGTCCAGTAACCTTCATATTGATAGCTGAGTGTTTTATATTTCCCTATTGAACTTGGAATGATATCTTTTCCGAAATCATCTCCGGCACCTTCATCAAACATTTTTTTGAGAATGGTCTTGGTAAAAATATAAATTCCCATAGAAGCCAGGAACTCTTTCCCATTATGCTTATTTTCGTCCGAAACTTCAGATTTCAGCCCGTCCAGCATATCATATTCCGGCTTTTCATAGAAGGAAGTAATATTTCCTTCGTCATCAGATTTTAAGATCCCAAAACCGGTGGCATCTTTGGCATTCACAGGAATGGTAGCGATGGTAAGATCACCACCGTTTTCAATGTGAAAATCCAGCATTTCCCGGAAATCCATCTGATAAAGCTGATCGCCTGAAAGGATTAAAATATAGTCATAATCATATTTTTCAAGATGCTTCATAGACTGACGTACGGCGTCTGCTGTTCCCTGATACCAGCTTTCATTTTCTACATTCTGTTCGGCAGCCAGGATATCTACAAATCCTTTGCTGAAAATATCAAAATGGAAAGAGTTTTTGATGTGTGAATTCAGTGAAGCTGAATTAAATTGAGTTAAGACCAGAATTTTATTCAATCCCGAATTCAGACAGTTCGAAATAGGAATATCTACAAGCCTGTATTTTCCGGCAATAGGAACTGCCGGTTTTGATCTTGTATACGTTAACGGGAATAATCTTGTCCCTCTGCCGCCTCCTAAAACAATGGAGATTACGTTTCGATTCATAACTATTTTGCGTTTTTTATTGTATTAAATTTTTATCGTCCTTTCTTTGGTATCCATCCATACTGTACAAGAATCAATTCTCTTGTTCTCCTCATCATACCCCTATAGGGTTTGCAGAACCCTTCAGCTGCTTTACGTCCTTATAAATTCTGTCAATTTCAATATTACACTTTTTAAGCTGTACTCTCAAGGTTTTATTGGTAATTAATAACTTACAATCGTATAATAAGAGCTGTCCTGAGCTATAGTATTTTCTTTTAAAAAAGCATTAGTATTTTTTACTTTACAGGAAACAAGAGCTATTATCAGAGACATAACAAGAAAAATTCTTATCATATCAGTTATTATATAAAGCTATGTATTTCTCCGCAGATTTTTCCCATGAAAAGTCAAAATTCATATTGGCATGAATAAGTTCCTTCATAACGCCTTTTTGGTTATAGATTCCCATAGCCCTATTCATCGCATGCACGATATCATCTACTCCGGGATAGGTAAAATTCAGTCCCGCTCCGCCGGTAGAAATATCTTCCACTGTATCTCTGAGTCCTCCGGTATACCTTACGACAGGAACTGTTCCGTATCTCATAGAATACATTTGGTTCAGTCCGCAGGGCTCTACACGTGAAGGCATAAGTAAAAAATCTGCTGATGCATAGATCTTATGGGAAAGATGTTCTTTATATCCCAGATCCAAAGCAAAATTGGTATAAGTATATTCGTACTCTTTCAGTTTATTTTCAATATAGGTGTTTCCGGATCCAAGAATCATAATATTTAAGGCTCCATAGCTCTGTTTAATGCTTTTCCAGACAACATCCGGCAGCAAATCTGCTCCTTTTTCCGTAGCAAATCTACCAATGAAGGCAAACAAGGGCAGCTCAGGCTTTAAGCCATATTCCTTACACAGTTTTTCTTTGCCTTTTTTCTTTTGGGCAACTGCATTTTTGATATTAAAATTAAAATCCAGCATAGGATCCGTTTCAGGATTCCAGACTTCGGTATCAATACCGTTAATAATACCATATGCTTTACCAAATTCCTGACGCACCAGGCTTTCCAGTCCACGGAAGCTGATAAACAGCTCTTCCAGATACCCTTCAGAAACTGTAGTAAAAGCCGTAGAACATTTAATCATACTGGCCAGAGGATTAATCAGTCCGTTCCAATCCATCAGCCCCCATTTATAAGCATCAAAAGAAGGTATATAATTGGCCATACTCCATCTCATCATACCCTGATATTCTCCGTTATGAATCGTTCCTATGGTCTTTACTCCCTGCAAGAACTGAAATTCCGGACAGTGTTCAATCATAAAAGGAACCAGTCCGGTGTGGTAATCATGGCAGTGCAGAACATCCGGCCGGATCTTCATTGCACACATCCAATGCAATATCCCCTGCTGGAAGGCAAGAAACTGAAAACTCTCATCCTGATATCCATAAGGATTTTCTCTATCCAATAGCCCTGGAATCTTCACCATATACAGCTCAAATCCCAACACATTGGTCTTCTCTTTCATAATCTGAACCTGAAGCATATTTTCCCCCTGATGAATAAATCCGTCAAAAACAATATCAAATTCATGATCGTAGACAAAAGATTTATTATACCACGGCATTACGACCTTAGCTTCTACACCTTTTATTTTGTTCTGATATTTCGGCAGTGCCCCGACTACATCCGCCAGACCTCCTACTTTCGCTACAGGATAGCATTCTGTACTTAAATGATAAACAACCATTTTTATCTTTTATGTTTAATTCTATGTAATTTATACTTTTTATCTTTTTTCTGCCTAAGGATAATTCCGGCCAACGGAGGAAGTTTTACAGTTAATGATTCCGGGTGCCCCATCCATCCCTCATGTTTCTGATCCAGAATTTCAGCATCTACTCCGCTGCCGCTATATTTCTCATCGTCAGAGTTGAAAACAACTTCCCAATGCGTTGCTGTATGAATTCCTATTTTGTAATCCAATACCTGTGGAGCAAGATTTAAAATAACCATACAAATATCATCTCTTCTCTTTCCTTTCCTCAGATATACATATACCGAATTTTCAAGATCATCAGCTTCCACCCATTCAAAACCGCTTTTATCAAACTGGTTTTCATACAAGGCAGATTCTGTGGTGTATAAATGATTCAGCTCTTTTACAAGCTTCTGTAATCCTTTATGAACTGGATATTCCAGTAAATGCCAATCCAGACTTTGGGTAAAATTCCATTCACTGGTCTGTCCGAATTCATCTCCCATAAAAAGAAGTTTTGCTCCCGGATGGGTAAACATATAGACATACAAGGTACGAAGATTCGCAAACTTCTGCCACTCATCTCCCTTCATTTTATATATCAGGCTTGCCTTACCATGCACTACTTCATCATGTGACAACGGCATCATATAATTTTCATTATACATATACATGGAAGCAAAGGTGAGCTTATGGTGATGGAATTTTCTGTTGATAAAATCTTCCTTGAAGTAATCCAGTGTATCATGCATCCACCCCATCATCCACTTCATTCCAAATCCGACACCTCCATCATGAACAGGTTTAGTAAGCATAGGAAAATCTGAACTTTCCTCAGCTATGGTCATAATCTGGTCTCCAAATTCTTTATAAACAGCTGTATTGAACTCCTGAAGAAAGGCTTTTGCTTCAAGATTAACATTACCCCCATATATGTTTGGCTCCCATTCTCCTTCATTTCTGGAATAATCCAGATGAAGCATTGAGGTTACCGCATCTACACGCAATCCGTCCGCGTGATAACGGTCCAGCCAGAACATAGCATTAGAAATAAGGAAAGATTTAACCTCATTTCTTCCGTAATTAAAAATATAGGACTTCCAGTCGGGATGAAAACCTTTTCTCGGATCTTCATGCTCATACAGATATGATCCATCAAAACGGTGAAGTCCGTTAGCATCCCCCGGAAAATGTGAGGGCACCCAATCCATGATAACCCCAATTCCATTTTGATGAAGCTCATCAATAAGATACATCAGGTCCTGTGGGGAACCAAAACGGGAAGTTGCAGCATAGAAACCGGTAATCTGATATCCCCAGCTCGGATCGTACGGATACTCCATAACCGGCATAAATTCTACATGGGTAAAGCCCATTTCCAGGACGTAAGGAACAAGCTTTTTTGCAATATCCCGGTAGTTTAAAAACCGGTCAGGATATTTTTCATCCCTCAACCATGATCCGAGGTGTATCTCGTAAACGGATAAGGGAGCTTTCAGGCTGTTGTTTTGCCAGCGGTTTTCCATCCATTCCTGATCATTCCATTCATACCAGGTAGTAGAGATTTGTGAAGCAGCCTGTTTATTCTGTTCCCAGCTTAATGCATAAGGGTCACTTTTTTCTAAAATTTCACCTCTTGCTGTTTCAACAGCATATTTATAAAGAGTTCCCCAGGATAATTCTTCAATAAAACCTTCCCAGATCCCTGATCCATCCCATCGTGGATACAGAATATGATCTTTATGGTTCCAGTTATTAAAGTTTCCTATTACAGAAACCTTTTTAGCATTGGGAGCCCAGACCGAAAAATAAATTCCTTTCACTCCATCTTTTTCCGCAGCGTGTGACCCAAACTTACTATACAGCTTATAATGCCTACCTTCTTTGAAAAGATACACATCATGATCAGTAAAAAGTGTATAGGTTCTAACAGAATTCATCAAGGTCCGATTGTATTTAATATTTTCTTTGAAACTACGAAAAATACCGACAACAGCGGTTAATTATTAATCAAATTATTGTCAATCTAAGGTTCTTCATTCGCACATCTATCAAATATATCACTTTTCTATTCATTTTTTTATGAATTTGAAAGAATCTTTTTTATAAATTTAGAAACTAAATAATTATCAATTAAACACATATGATCAGATTAGAACTTTACATTGAAGAAAAAGATGACAGACCGGTATTTGTTACGGGAAACTTCAACAAATGGAATCCTAAGGATTATAATTATCAGCTTAAGCAGGTGGATCCTCATAATTACTTTATAGAACTTGATTCCTCTTCTCTTCCTGATGAAATTGAATATAAATTCACAAAGGGAGGATGGGAAAATGTGGAACTTGATAAATATGGAAATATCTCACCCAACCGTAAGGTAAAAAAAACAGCAGGAAAAACATCCGACATTGTAGAAAAATGGAGATTTAACTGGGGGCCTTTTAAAGAAGAATTTTTTCCTATAGCAGAAGTAATTTCTGAAGAATTCTATATTCCTCAGCTTGACCGTTACCGTAAGATCTGGGCTTTACTGCCTTTCGACTATCACACTACCAACAAAAACTATCCGGTCCTGTATCTTCAGGATGCACAGAATCTCTTCAATGAAGGAAGTGGATTCGGAAATTGGGAAATTGACAAAAAGCTATCTATCCTTGCTGAATATGGGCGGGGTGACGTTATTATCATTGCTATAGAACATGGAAGTGAAGACAGAATTAAAGAATATATTTTTGACAATGATAATATTGCTAACGGCTCCGAGGGCAAAAAATATATCCGCTTTATTACGGATACTTTAAAACCTTTTGTAGACGAAAATTACCGCACAAAAAAAGACCGGGATAACACCGGTATTGGTGGCAGTTCACTGGGAGCTCTTATCAGTATTTACAGCGGGTTTCTTTATCCGGAAGTCTATTCTAAATTGCTGATCTTCTCTCCATCTCTTTGGGTAGAGCCTAATAATAACTTTCCTATGATGAACTTCAGGGTTCCGTTTAAAACAAAAATATATTTATACGGCGGTGGTCAGGAAGGCTCCAAAATGGTAAAAAGAATACATATTTTTGAAGAATATTTAAAAAGGTGGGAAAAAAAGAATCTTTTTGATTTTGAATTCAGAACGAATATTAACCCTGAAGGTACCCACAATGAGTTTTACTGGTCACAAGAGTTCCCCAGAGCTATTGAGTGGCTGTTCTATGACAATACTGAGAACCCTGTAGAGGTAAAACCTCAGCAACAAAGCATTAAAAATTAAGTTTATGAAATTAATCCATAAAAAAAATAAGAATTACACCCAGGTTTTTCAACTGTTTACAGAAGAGGAATGGGCAAAATCCAGTACAAATTTCAATAAAAATATAAGCAACTTTTTTACCGGAAAGAAACACGAAACTTTTGTCCATACAGATGAGAAAACCATTACTTATTTCATAGGTTTGGGTAAAACCTCTCTTCAGGATTTTGAAGTACAGCAGGTAGGAAATACATTTTCTCAGGCACAAAAAGAAAGACTATTAGCTGTTCCTACCTTAGTAGTGGCAGATTTCATAAATAAGAAACAATGTGAAGAATTTGTAAAAGGATTGCTAATAGGCACCTACAATTATCCTTTTGAAAAAACACATGCATTCTGGAACCCGGCGTTCGAACTTCACTTTGAAAATATAAGCCAAAAAACATTAGATCACATTGGCCAAAAAGCAGAGGCATTAAGCAACGGGCAGACTGCCTGTCAGGAATGGCTGAATAAACCTGCCAATCTGAAAAAGCCTGATATTTTCAGTTCATCTCTTAAAAACCTAGCAAAAAAACAGGGGTTAAAATACACTGTTTTTAATAGAAAAAAGTGTGAGGAACTAGGCTTAGGAGCTTATCTGGCAGTCAATCAGGGAAGTGCTTATGATGCAGCTTTCACCATTTTAGAATATAAGTCTACCGTTAAAAATGCTAAAACCGTCGGTTTAGTAGGAAAATGTGTATTGTTTGATACAGGAGGTATTTCCATCAAAGGTTCCGCCAATTTACACTATATGAAATCTGATATGGGTGGTGCTACGGCCGTTTTGGGTACACTGATCTATGCTGCAGAAATGAAGCTTCCCGTTAATATCATAGCCGTTCTTCCAATCACCGACAATGCTGTTTCTGAAAAGGCTTTACTTCCAAGTGATGTAGTGACTGCATACAACGGAAAAACAATTGAAGTTATTGATACTGATGCAGAAGGAAGAATGATCCTTGCGGATGGACTTTCCTATCTGGCCAGGAATTACAAAACTGATTGTATGATTGATCTGGCAACGCTCACAGGAAGTTCCGTAAGGATGTTCGGGGATACCTGCGGTGCTTTATTTTCCAATAATGAAGACCTGAAAAATCTTTTAATAAAGACAGGAGATCATACCAATCAAAGACTGTGGAATCTTCCGCTTTGGGACATCTGGAAAGACGACATTCAGTCTGATGTAGCAGACCTGAAAAACATCTCTCTGAAGCCGGTTGGGGACTGTATTATTGCCGCAAAATTCTTAGAGCAATTCACTGAAGGTCACCCTAATTGGGCTCATTTAGATATCGCTGGAGTAGCTTTCGGAAACGTGAAGTATGCGAAGGAAAAAGCAGCTACCGGATTTGGGGTTCAATTGTTGGCTGATTTAATCGAAAATTATCATTAAAAATTAGTTTTTTAAAAAAAAACTCTGTATACTTGAGTAGGGATTTCTCAAAAGTTCAGCATATTTCAATTTTTGATGTTAATCAAACAACAAAGAATTGCTTTTATTTTTGATAATTCACTAAACTTAAAAAAACATTATATGGAGGAGAAAACTATTGTATGTATTTCGTGCTATTACAAGGGTTACGATTTCATGGACGAAATGAAAGCGCTCGGTAATAAAATAATCTTAGTTACATCAGAAAATCTTAAAGAAAAAAACTGGCCCTGGCATGCTATTGAAGAAACCTTCTATATGCCGGAATTAAAACCTTCAGTATGGAATCTTGAGCATTTAATACAAGGATTTTCACACCTGATGAAAACGCGAAAAGTAGATGCTGTAGTAGCTCTTGATGATTATGACGTGGAAAAGGCTGCCCTGATCAGGGAAACATTTCGCATTCCGGGAATGGGACAGACCACCCACCGTTATTTCAGGGATAAACTGGCCATGAGGCAGAAAGCGAAAGATTCAGGAATCAGTGTTCCTGAGTTTACTGCGGTCTTCAATGATGATGAGGTGAATAGCTTTGTAGAAAGAGTTCCTGCTCCGTGGGTATTAAAACCACGATCAGAAGCTTCTGCATCGGGAATTAAAAAGATTACCTCACAGGAACAGCTTCATGAAGCTTTAAATCTTCTCGGAGAAGAGCGTCATCTTTTTCTACTGGAAAGCTTTAAACCCGGAGATGTTTATCATGTAGACAGCCTCACTTTCAATAAAGAAATTGTATTTACCTCAGCATCAAAATATCTGGCTCCTCCTATGCAGGTTTCTCATGAAGGAGGGGTATTCAGGTCTAAAACCTTAGGAAGGTATTCAGAAGAATTTAAAGCTCTTGAGGAGATCAATGCCAGAGTTCTCTCCAATTTCGGTCTGCTCAATGGGGCAACCCATACGGAGTTTATCAGAGGAAAAGAGGATAAAAAATGGTACTTTCTGGAAACCTCTTCCAGAGTGGGTGGAGCACACATTCCTGATTTGGTGGAAGCATCAAGTAATATCAATATCTGGAGAGAATGGGCCAAAATTGAGGATGCTCTTTTAAGGGATAAATCCTATACCATTTCTCCTCCTACAGGATATTATTCGGGATTAATCATTGCTTTGATTAAAGATAAGGAACCCAACTACAGTAATTTTGAATGTGAAGAAGTCGTGAAGTTTCTCCCCATAGATCATCACGTCGGAATTGTATACAAATCCAATGATGCTGCTATTATACAGGAAAGATTGGACAGTGCTGCCGATAAGATCCAGGCCGAAATGCTCAATATTTTACCTCCAAAAGTAAGAAGCTGAGCAATTAAAACATAATCATTAAAGAAAATTTATCAATGCCTCATATAGAACATACGGAGTATTATTCAAATATACTGGGAATAAGCCTTAAAGTGGAAGTAACCGGACATTACGGACATCCTATTATTATGTTTCCAACCTCTCAGGGCCAATATACCCAGAACCATGACTTTCATCTCAATGGAAGTATCAACTGGTTTGTAGAACAGGGAAAAGTAAAATTGTATAATATCCAGACCATCGACAGCTGGAGCTTTTATGATGAAAATATTTCTCCACAGCAGAGAATAAGAAATTATGAACGCTATGTACAGTTCCTCATTAAAGAATTTGTTCCCTACATTCAGAAACTCCATAAAACCCATCGGGTAGCAGTAGCCGGAGCAAGTTTTGGAGGCTACCACGCAGCCAACTTTGCCTTTAGATTTCCTGATGTGGTATCTCATCTTTTCTGTCTTTCGGGAGCTTTCAGCATAAGAAATTTTATGGATGGATATTCTGATGATTTAGTGTATTTCAACTGCCCTAGGGAGTTTATAAGAAATGATGAGGCCTGGAAGTATAAGCATATGCATATTGTCCTCAGCACTTCCGATCAGGATATCTGCAAAGACAAGAATATTGAAATGGCAGAAATCCTAAGGGTAAAAGGCATAGACTTCTGGTATGACGAAAGAAAATGGATAGGACACGACTGGCCATTATGGAGAATGGTCTTTCCTACATTTATAAGTGCTTATTTCTCTTAAATAATGATTTATAAACCACAAAACCTTACCCTCCCTGAAGATCACAATTAAAGACGTGATACTCACCTCCTCCGGAGAAGGGTCAAATCAAAGATTAATGGGTGGGGCTTTAGGCATGATACAATAGAAAAAATATACACCAATTTTAAAAAAACAAAAATTATGACAAAAAAAGTAGGAATTCTATTCGGCATGGAAGATACATTCCCTTGGGCATTCATAGACAAGGTAAATGAACTGGGTGGCGGAGAGATCGTAGCTGAGCCTGTAACCATTGATAAACTGGAGCAAGGTGCAGATTATGGGTATGCAGTGATTATCGACAGAATTTCACAAGATGTTCCTTTTTACAGAGCTTACCTGAAAAATGCCGCACTTAACGGGACGTACGTAATCAACAATCCGTTCTGGTGGAGTGCTGATGAAAAATTTTTCAACAATGCCCTGATGATCAAATTGGGAATCCCCCTTCCAAAGACTGTTTTACTGCCTTCCCATGAAAGACCTTCCAATACATCGGAAACCTCATTCAGAAACCTTAAGTTTCCTCATGACTGGGAATATATTTTTAACTATGTTGGTTTCCCTGCCTATATGAAACCTCACGATGGTGGCGGCTGGAAAAATGTATACAGAGTTGAAAACCCTGATGATCTTTGGAATAAGCTCGGAGAAACAGAGCAGCTGGTGATGATGGTTCAGGAGGAAATCATTTTCGACGACTATTACAGAGTATACTGTTTGGGAAGAAAATATGTTCATATCATGCCTTATGAACCCAGAAATGCACCCCATTTGAGATATGCTACCACTCATCAGACTGAGGGCGAAGAGCTAAAAAAATTACTAAAAACTATTCATGATTATACCATCAAGATGAATGAAGCACTAGGGTATGATTTCAACACAGTAGAGTTTGCGGTAAGAGATGGTATTCCTTATGCTATTGATTTCTGTAATCCGGCTCCGGATGCAGACAGAAATTCTGTAGGAGAAGAAAACTTTGCCTGGATTATAGAACATGCTGCAAAACTGGCCGTAGAAAAAGCTAAAGAATATGTTCCGGGAAAACCTAATATTACCTGGGGAACCTTTGTGAAGGATTCAATCAAATAACATTGAAAAAGAAATAAAAAAACACAATAAAATGCATCAATTTACTATTGGAATCGAAGAAGAATATCAGATCATTGATGTTGAAAGCAGGGATCTTATTTCGCACGTTTCAAAAATCATTGAAGGGGGCAAAGCGGTTTTAAGTGAAAACTTAAAGCACGAAATGCACGAGTCTATGATTGAAATGGAAACGGGAATTTGTCAGAATATCCAGGAAGCAAGGGCCGAACTGACAAATCTAAGAAGACATCTTATTAATACCGCTCATGAACAGGGATTGCGGGTATCCGGAGGAGGGACACATCCTTTCTCCCATTGGTCAGAAAATACAATCACTCAGGGCGAGAGGTACATCAAAATTGTTGATGACATGGGAGATGTTGCGCGTGAAAACCTTATTTTCGGTCTGCATGTACATATTGGAATTCCCAACCGTGAAGAGGGAGTAAGAATACAGAATGTCATGCGGTACTTCCTTCCCCATGTGTATGCTCTTTCTACCAACTCTCCATTTTGGATTGGACGAAATACAGGTTTTAAATCTTACAGACAGGAAATTTTTGTCAAATTTCCAAGAACGGGTATTCCCAGTTATTTTAATTCTTTGGCCGAGTTCGACAGCTATGTAGATCTTCTGATTAAAACCGGAACCATCGACAATGCTAAGAAAATATGGTGGGACTTAAGAGTTCACCCATTCTACCCGACCATAGAATTCAGAATCTGTGACATGCCGTTAAGGATTGACGAAACAGTCTGCCTTGCTGCCATTATGCAGTGTCTGGTTGCTAAGATTTACAAACTCCATCAGCTGAATCTAAGTTTCAGAAGTTATAGAAGGCTGCTTTTGAATGAAAATAAATGGAGGGCTTCCAAGAGCGGTATTGAAGCACATCTGATCGATTTTGGAAAAGAAGAGTCTGTTCCGTATCCTCATCTTTTAAAAGAACTTTTAGAGTTTATTGATGATGTCGTAGATGATTTAGGATGCAGAAATGAAGTTGAATATGCCTGGACTATTCTGGAAAACGGAACCGGTGCAGACAGACAACTTCAAATATTCAAGGAAACAGGCGATCTGACGAAAGTGGTAGATTATATGATCTCAGAAACAGAATATGGCATCACACACGGTCAGCCTGCTTCATAATATTTTTGGTAACTTTACAAAAAATATGATGTAATGAAAGATATTCGAATTGCTCTGCTGGATATGAATAACAACCATGTCAATCAAGGCTTTAGAAATATAAAAGAAATTTCTGAAACGTTCCAACAGAATTCTGAAGAAAATGTAGTCATAAAGACATTTGATGTAAGGTTTAAAGATGAAATGCCGGAAATTGGAGATTTTGACATCTTCATTTCTTCAGGCGGTCCCGGTAACCCACACAGAGAAGGTCTTGAATGGGAAAACAGGTTTGCTCAATTTTTAAACGCTGTTTTTGAGCATAATCAGGATAACGAGGATAAAAAATACCTGTTCCTGATCTGTCATTCATTTCAGCTGGCAAGTATTCATTGGAACCTGGGCAATATCTGTAAAAGAAAATCCTATTCTTTCGGAGTCATGCCTGTTCATAAAACAAAAGAAGGTAAAGAGGAGTTTTTATTCAAAAATCTTCAGGATCCTTTTTATGCAGTAGACTCCAGAGCCTACCAGTTTATTGAACCGGATCATGAACGTTTTGAAAAATTGGGTATGAAAATCGTTGCTATAGAAAAGTCACGTCCCCATATCAATTTAGAAAGAGCTATAATGGCTGTTCGCTTTTCAGATGAAATATTCGGAACCCAGTTTCACCCTGAAGCCAGTCCTGAAGCTTTGATAGAAAATCTGAAAGATGATAAAAACAGAGAAGCCATGATCGAAAACTTCGGAATGGAAAAATATCTTGAAACAATGGATAGAATAGATGATGAAGACAAAATCATCTTAACCAGAAACCAGATCCTTCCAAGGTTTCTTCAGTTTGCTAAAAAAAATATTTTGAATAAGACTGAATCTTTGGCTTAAAAGAATAAACAACATGAATGTGACCTCACATGAGTCGTTAAACCATACATAAATCGGGCATACATGCTCGATTTTTTAACATCACAAAAGAAAAAATATGATCCCAAAATACAGAAAACAGTTTAATCAGGAATTTTCAGAAGAAAAATACCGGAAGCTCAAAGATATTTTAAAAGAAAAAGGCGGTGTAGAGCCGGGTTTCAGGATTTCAGAAAGCCCAATTATTCTTTCCAAAGAATTTGAAACCCAGCTTATTAATGCCAGTGAAAGCATCATCAGTCAGATCAATACTATTCCTGAGGAAACTCTGAGGAAAGCTATTCCTGAAAACTGCAGAGTTCCTAATGATACCAACAGACCTCATTTTTTCACTATAGATTTTGGAGTCTGCAGAAGTGAAAATGGAGGAATAGAACCTCAGCTTATTGAGCTGCAGGCATTTCCTTCACTTTATGCTTTTCAGAAAACTTTTGAGGATGCATTTTGTGAAGTCTACCCTTTTCTTTCGGAGATCAGAAACCCAATGCCTCACGAAACCTTTAAAAGTCTCCTGAAGGAACTGATCGTAGGTAATGAAAACCCTGAAAATGTAATCCTATTGGAAATTTTTCCCGAAAAGCAAAAAACGGCCATAGATTTTGCTCTGACAGAGAAATTACTGGGAATAAAAACTGTTTGCCTTACAAAAGTAAAGAAAGTAGGCAAAAAGCTGTATTATGAAAATAATGGAAAACTGACAGAAATTAAAAGGATCTACAATCGTGTTATTTTTGATGAACTGGACAGAATTCCTAATCTTAATACAGAATTTGATTTCCGTGAAGAAGTGGATGTAAAATGGATCACACATCCCAACTGGTTCTTTAAAATATCAAAGTACCTTCTTCCACTGCTACAACATCAGTTTGTTCCTAAAAGCTATTTTTTACATGAGTTTCCTCAACATGAAAATCTTGAAGATTTTGTATTGAAGCCTTTATTTTCATTTGCAGGAAGTGGGGTGAATCTGAATCCCACGAAAGAGATTACCGAGGCTATTGAGGATAAAGAAAACTATATTCTGCAGAGAAAAGTAAGCTATGAACCTATTTTTGAAGATATCAACGGTGAGTTTTCAAAAGCAGAGATCCGGTTACTGTATATTTGGAGAGAAAATGATGAACGCCCTATTCTTCTGGAAAATCTGGGGAGAATGACCAAAGCAGCAATGGTGAATGTAGACTTCAATAAAAAAGATGCTATTTGGATTGGGAGTTCCAATGCTTTTTTTGGGTAGGACTCATCCTTATTTTTCATCAACTTCAGTACTCCAACTTAGAACCACTCAATGAATATAAAAACCTTTGAAGAGCTGATGCTACAGTCCCTTGGCTTGGTCTGTTCAGCGATTGAAGAAGATCCGGAATGCAAAGAATATTCGGGCTTTAATTTTATGGCCAATCATTTGAAAATAAAATTTCGTGTTTCCAAAATAACACCTACCAAAACAGGGCAGTTTGTAACCCTCTGGAAAAGAAATGAAAAGGGAGAAACCACTCCTTTTGAGCTGAATGACAATTTTGATTTTTATCTGATTGCTGGCTTTAAAGACTCTTTTTCCGGAATATTTATTTTTCCAAAAAAGATCCTGTCAGAAAAAGGAATTTTGTCTGAAGGAAAAAAACTCGGCAAACGGGGAATCAGGGTATATCCTGCTTGGGATGTTACAGAAAGTCAACAGGCAAAAAAAACTCAGGCTTGGCAGACGACATACTTTATGCAATTTTCTAATGATAAAATGAAAATGCTTCAGCAGGCTAAGCTCTTGTTGAATATTTAATGTACCCTTAGTGCAGGATAGGTCATTTCTGGAGTTGAAAACAGAAAGAAAAATTACATTGAAATGTACACTACTAAAAGGTTTTTCGGAAATAGCATTGGTGAAAATTTAAAATCACAGATCCGTTTGTTGTATATTTGGCGGGAAAATTATGGGCTAAACCCCAATTAACAGATATTTAAAAACTAATATACAATGGAGGAAAGATCAACTTTTGAAGAGTTTGACACAAAGAACACTTTTATATCCAGAAGAAGTTTATTACCTGTATGGATTAAAATCTTTTTATGGTTCTTTTTAATAGGAGGCGTAGTCGCTGCCATTATATTGCTGGCGGGCTTTTTTATGAACCATGCGACCCTGTCTTTATATGGGATTAACGCCAACCATCCTTATTCAATGACCGGACTTTTGATTTGCTTATTATTAATCTATAAAGGCATTGTTGCTTACGGACTTTGGTTTGAGCAGAAATGGGCGCCACAGGCTGCCATCATTGATGCAATTGCAGGTATTGCTATTTGTTCCATCATGATGTTTATTATTCCGTTTACCATACCAAATATTAGTTTTACACTTAGACTGGAACTTATTCCTTTGTATTTCTATCTTGTAAAAATGCAACAGATCAGGAAAACCTGGGAAAATCTATAAACAAAAAGCCTTCGAAAAAAATTCGAAGGCTTTTTTTATTTTGAATAGCTATTAAGTTTATTTAAAAACAAAATTCTATTTAAAAGCTATTATTATCTTCCAGCAACTCTCTTGCCTGGTATTCCTGTACAAGATCAATAGCGTTAGAAATTACATCGCTTAAGGCCGTAATAAACGTCCCTTCCTCAGCCATTCCCATGGCGTGTTTCAATGCTTCAATTTCCTTAGGAATAATCTCATAACTTACGTCTTTACCGGCTTCATTAATCCCGTCTATAATAAGTCCGTTAATCTCCTCTTCCGTTCTTCCACGAAGGTGTTTTTCATTACGGATAATAATATAATCGAACATTCTTCCGGCAATCTTTCCACATTCCCTAATATCACTGTCCCGTCTGTCTCCAACCCCGGAAATAATTCCTATTTTCTTGGTAGATTCAACATTTTTCAGATAATCCTCAATAGCTTCATAGCCTGAAGGGTTATGGGCAAAGTCAATCAGGACTTTAAAGTTTTTGAATTTAAAAACATTCAATCGTCCCGGAGTAAGCTGTGCACTCGGAATAAATGTTCTTAAAGAATTTGAAATATCTTCAATTCCAAAACCGTGAAGATAACTCGCCAAACTGGCAGCCAATACATTTTCAATCATGAATCTGGCTTTTCCTTCCATCGTAATAGGAAAGTCTTTCGCTTTTCCAATTCTGATCTTCCAGTCGCCTTTTTTGATCGTTACAAAACCTTCTTCATATACACAGGTAATTCTTCCCTCCTTCGCAAACTTAACGATATGAGGATTGTTCTCATTCATACTGAAAATAGCCACATTACAGTCCAGATCATTGACAATCTTCATGGAATATTCGTTATCAGCATTAAGGACGCTCCAGCCACTTTTTTTCACACTGTCCAGAACGACTCTTTTTACTTTGGTAAGATCTCTTAAATTATGAACATCATTCATTCCTAAGTGGTCTTCCTCGATATTGGTTAACACTCCTATATCACATTGTGAAAAACCTAGCCCGGAACGCAGGATACCACCTCTGGCAGTTTCAAGAACAGCAAATTCTACGGTAGGATCTTTCAAAATAAATTCTGCAGAAAGCGGCCCTGTAGTATCTCCTTTCGAAAGCATGGTATTCTGAATATAAATACCGTCCGAAGTAGTGAAACCTACCCTATGGCCATTGCTTTTAACAATATGTGAAATAAGTCTGGTTGTTGTTGTCTTTCCATTGGTTCCCGTTACAGCAATAATCGGAATTGTAAAAGGCTTCCCCTGAGGATAAAGCATATCCACTACAGGAGCAGCTACATTCCTTGGCAATCCCTCACTTGGCGCCAAATGCATTCTGAACCCGGGAGCTGCATTTACTTCTATAATTGCACCACCACTCTCCTTTAAAGGCTGGGTAAGATTCTCCGCCATAATATCAATACCACAGACATCTAAGCCTATGATTTTAGAAATCCTTTCAGCCATTGTGATATTTTCCGGATGCACCATATCGGTAACGTCTATTGAAGTTCCTCCCGTTGAAAGATTTGCCGTTGATTTCAGATATACCACTTCTCCTCTTTGAGGTATAGTTTCAAGAGTATACTGAAGCTTTTCAAGCAATTCCAAAGTATCTTTATCTACTTCTATTTCAGTAAGGACATTTTCATGGCCATATCCTCTTCTTGGATCTTTATTTTCTTTTTCAATAAGCTCATGAATATTCAGCTCACCATCTCCCACCACATGAGCAGGAACTCTTCTTGCGGCTGCAACCATTTTATTATCAATAACCAGCACCCTGAAATCATAGCCTGTAATATATTTTTCAACAATTACTTTTTTGGAGTATTTCTGAGCATGCTCCAGCCCTATTTTAGCAGATTCCCAATCGTTTACGTTAATTGATGATCCTTTTCCGTGATTTCCATCCAGCGGTTTCAAAACAATAGGATATCCAATTTTTTTGATCACTATATTTAAATCCTCTTCATCCACCACAAGATCTCCGATAGGAACAGGAATAGCAGCATCATGAAGCATTCTCTTGGTAAGCTCTTTATTACATGCGATATCTACAGCAATAGAACTTGTTTTTCCTGTAATAGTCGCCTGGAATCTCTGTTGATTTACTCCATAGCCCAACTGAACCAAAGAATTGGTTCCCAGTCTGATCCACGGAATTTTTCGGGAAGCTGCTTCTTCAACAATACTTCCGGTCGAAGGACCTAGGCGAACACGCTCTCTGATCTCTTTCAGTTTATGAATACAGGCATTCATATCATATTCTTTCCCTTCTATTAAGGCCAAAGCAATTTTTACTGCTTCTTCAGCTGCATAAATTCCTGCATTCTCCTCAATATAGTTGAAAACCACATTATATACTCCCGGAGTTTTGGTTTCACGGGTCCTTCCGAAGCCAACATCCATCCCGGCCAGCGTTTGGATCTCCAAAGCAATATGCTCTATGACATGCCCCATCCAGGTTCCCGTTTCCACCCTATGGAAAAAACCTCCTTCCACTCCTTCTGAGCATCTGTGAGTCATCAACGATGGGATTAATTTTTCAATCCTTTCCCTGAATCCATCTATTTTATTGGTCGGATAATTCTCCATTTCTTCAAGGTCTAATCTCATCTGTATCAGTTTCTTCCTTCTGATACTCCAGATATTAGGACCACGCAGTGCCTGAATCTTTTCGATTTTCATAGTCTATTGGCATTTTAACAGTTAACAATAACTCCTTTTATAGCCAAAGATAATGTAAAACCCTAAACGAAACTATAGCAGATTTAAAGATTTATTAAAAAAAAATTAATTTTCATTAACATTTCTAAAACATTAAAAATCAACTAAAGATGGCACGAATTTCGCCAAATAATGTTAATTATTTTTTAATTTTGTACCATGACGAAACCTGTTGGAAAATTAATAGTTATCGGAGGAGCTGTAAACAAAGGTAGTTTTGCAGAAACCGATTATGATCAGAACATCGAGAAGAACCTTAATTTTTTTGAGCGAGGAATTTTAAGAAAGATTATTAATGAATCAAAACTGAAGGAAGATTCTGTTATTGAAGTGGTAACAACCGCTTCTCAAATCCCTCAGATCGTAGGAACAGAATATAAAAAAGCATTCGAATTTCTAGGTGCCAAAAACGTCAATATTCTGGATATCCATAACCGAGAAGAAGCGAATTCTGATGCTATGGTGGCAAGAGCCAATGCTGCAGATGTAATGATGTTTACCGGTGGAGATCAATTGAGACTTACTTCTATTCTTGGAGGAACAAGATTTCACGATACTATTTTATTAAAATATCAGGAACAGGATTTTATTTATTCCGGAACTTCTGCCGGGGCAGCCGCTGCTTCTGAAAATATGATCTATCAGGGAAGTAGTTCTGAAGCTCTGTTAAAGGGAGAGATTAAAACAACACAAGGATTAGGTCTTATTGACAATGTCATTATTGATACCCATTTTGTACAGCGTGGCAGAATCGGCCGTCTTTTCCAGGCTGTGGTTAATAACCCTAGAACATTAGGAATTGGATTAGGTGAAGATACAGGACTTTTCATCCATAATGATGTAATGACTGCTGTAGGCTCCGGTCTTGTCATTTTAGTCGATGGCAGATTCATCAAAGACACCAATCTTACGAATATCAACCTTGGAGAACCTATTTCTATTGATAATTTAACGGTACATGTAATGTCTATGAACGACCATTATGATCTTACCACAAAAGCACTGACTATTGAAAATTCTCAGTTTAACCCGATCCCACAGGATAAATAATCTAAAAAAATTATTCAAAAGTAATTCCTATTTTAGTTAAAAAATAAAACTAAATGGTAGAAGAAAAAATTGAAAAATTTATAGATCTCCTTTTGGAGGGTTATGATGTTGCCAATAAACAGGAAATCATTTCAAACTGTTCTTTTTCCTATACAAACCCGGCTCAGTATATAGCAGACAATGAAGCGGAATGGGTAATTGAAAGTGATGAAGATGGTGCTTTTGAGTTTTCAGTTACTAACGAACTGTTTTCTTTTCTGATCCGTGGTGACAAAATAGATGAAGTACACGAGCTCATTGATGAAAGTCTTAACAATATAATCGGAGATTTTCCAATGGGAGTAAAATATGTATCAGATTATTTTGCATGGCTGCAGCCCAGGCTTGATCAGGAAAATCCTCCACTGGAAATTATTGAGCTGGCAGACAGCTATTCTGATGAGCTGCAAGTCATGATTGTAGAAAAACATAATGTAGAAAATATTTCAAAGCTTTGTCAGGATTTAAAGGTTAATTTTAAAAGAACTACAGTACCTTATTAATCTTTTCTGGACAAATAATAATTAAAAAAACTAAACTTTATTTATGAAGCTCATTATCCACGGTGGTTTTTTCTCTGAAAGCGATCAAAGCCATGAAGTAAAGACCGCAAAACAGGAATCTTTAAAAGAAATAACTCAAAAAGCATTTGAATACCTTCAGACTCATTCGGCTTTTGATACAGTAGCATATGCAGTTTCTCTTCTGGAGGATGATCCTTTATACAATGCGGGAATTGGATCACAGATTCAGAGTGATGGTGTTATTCGTATGAGTGCAGCCATTATGAACGGAGATACTCAGAGACTAAGTGGTGTAATCAACCTTCAGGATGTAAAAAATCCCATATTGGTTGCCAAAGATCTGATTGGAGAAGATGACCGTGTATTGGGAGGAAAAGGGGCAAAAATCTATGCTACTGAACATGGTTTTGAAGACTTTTCTACAGAAATCCCACAAAGAAGGAAAGAATATGAAGCCAAACTCAGTAATGGTGGAAAAGGAACGGTAGGCTGCGTAGCCATCGATAAGGACGGAAAATTAGCCGTTGCTACTTCCACTGGCGGAAAAGGTTTTGAGATTCCGGGAAGAATTTCAGATTCTGCCACTGTGGCCGGAAATTATGCCAATTCATTCTGTGCAGTAAGCTGTACAGGAGTGGGAGAAGATATTGTAAGTAATGCTACTGCCACAAAAATTGTAACAAGGGTTACTGACGGTATGAGCCTTGAAACAGCCTTTCAAAAAACCTTTGACGAGCTTAAAACAATTGATGGGTTTGCGGGAGCTATTGCCATAGATAAAAATGGCAATATCTATCATCAGGATTCCTATCCTACAATGGTTTTTGCAAGTTTCGATGGGGAACATTTTGAAACCTTCTCTTAATTTTAACATTTTTTTATCATTGTATTTATTTTTTTGGCACGTATTTTACATACTTATTAATAACAAATTTTAATATTAATACTTTAAAAATAGAAATCATGGGAAACAAAACAAAAGGCATATTAGCGTTATTAGGATTAGGAGCTTTAGCTTATTGGAAATATAAAAATTCAACTCCTGAAGATCAACAAGCTGTAAAAGATAAAATCAATACAGCAAAAGATAATCTTAACAAATGGGGAAATGACCTTAAAAGTAAAGCCAATGATGTTGCTTCTCAGGTTCAGAATAAAGTTGATGAAGCCAAAACAAAAGCTGAAGATTCTTTAAGCTAAGAAAATAGAAAGTAGTTTTTTAACATTCATATATAGAAAAAGCCATCGTAATCATTACGGTGGCTTTTTTGATTTCACAGTCTATATATTCATAATTTTTCAACTTTAAAACCTTACCGGATCTTTCAGTTTACCAATGAAACCGCTTATTTTTTATTTCCGGTAAATGCGTATACCAACGGTATTTTGTTTCCAAATTGAGGAATTCTCCATTTTCCTTTTTCAAATTCTTCTACATGCCTGAAACATGGATATGGTGACCAGTCAAATTCCTGAAATATCTTCAGTTCTATATCTTTTTTAATCAAATTATCAAGAACTTCTGCCAGAGAATGATTCCACATGACATATTCCTGTACGATAGGTGCTGACTGATCAGCATAAGTACCTTCATACGTTTCTACAATTGGTTTTTCATTGAAATAATTGTAGGCTACTTTTGTAAAGTCATCATCAAACATCCAAACCACAGGATGAAACTCTGCCATAATAAACTGACCGCCGGGCTTCAGAAAATGACTGATTACCCCAGCCCATTTTTCCAGATCAGGAAGCCATCCTATAGTACCATAACTTGTATAAACGATATCAAATTTCTGATCCAAAACCTCCGGTAAATGGTACACATCTGAGCAGATAAATTCCGTATCGGTTTCGCATCTCTTAGCTAAGTCTCTTCCGGCTTCAATTGCTTTATCTGATAAATCGATTCCTGTCACTTTTGCGCCCATTCTTGAAAGCGAAATAGAATCCTGTCCAAAATGACACTGCAAGTGCAAAATACTCTTTCCTTGTATATCTCCAAGAAGCTCCAGCTCTATTGAATTGAGTGAGCTTCTGCCATTTAAAAATTCATCTACAAAATAAAAATCCGACTTCAAATGCGGTTCTATCTTGGCATTCCATGAGTTTTTATTAATTTCTAAGTAATTTTCCATGATTGTTTTTCTTTACGTAGTAAACCCGGTCTACTATTTTTCAAGCAATTTTTTCTTTTGCTCATTAAATTCTTCTTCAGTCAATACACCGCCTTCTTTTAATTTTCCTAACTGTTCCAATTGATCTAAAATAGTCGGTTCAGTTTTGTTTTGGAGATATTCCTTAGGACGAGCCATGAAATCTCTTACTTTTTCACAAAACAGCTCAGCATGGTAATTGCCTACTCCATCAATCTCTACGATATCATCTGTAATCTGAATATCTATGGAAGCCAGTAAGAATGCTGTTTCATACTGTATGGAACTTATTTTGCTGTAAGAAAAGTCTTCTACTTTCAATCCGTACATGAATTCCTTATCCACAAAAATCAACCTTCTGTCTGTGGCTACTAAAATAATATGGTGATTGTTTAATTTGTTTCTGCCTTCAACGAGATAGACAATTTTTTCGTCTGCCAAAAGGATATCCGGCAATTCATGAATTTCTTTTCGGGCAAATATCGTAGGGCTGATATCCAGCTTTTTAAGCTCATCTCTTATTTCGTCAAGTCTTGATTTTTCACTCATATTATTAGTTTATGGATCTAAATTACTATTTCTTAGTCATAAAAAATTTAATTCAGTAAAAATGTTAGTCTTCTGCGGGGATCACAACGGAAGTATGCAGGCAGTACATCTTCCAGCCTAAGGTTTCATACAAGAGTTTTCCTTCTTCTGTAGCCACTAAAAGATTATTTGAAAATCCTTTTGATAAAGCTATCTTTTCAAGTTCTTTCAGTAAAAAAGTAGCGAGTCCTTTCCTTTGGTGATTTTTTTCGGTAATAATCCTGTCATAAACCGCAATATCATCTATAAGAGAGACACGGCCTATAGAAGCCTGCTCGCCATTTTCTGCTACAATGCTGACAACAAAAGTCGTATTGTACTCAGAAAACTCTAAGTAGTATCCTTTAGCAAGGCTAATTTCCGGGAAATTCATAGGGTGAAAACAAGTCATCATATATCCCTGTGGCTGTAGTTTCCATCTTTCAGGGATTTTCTCTATAAATTCACCAGGAGAACTGGATACTTTCAGGTAAATCCATGGCTCATCAATTAAATGGGCAAGTTGGAAGAAATCATCATTAAGTTTAGGAAATACAAAACGTTCTTTTTGTTTTTCATCACCTACAATCACTTTGAATCCTGATTTATAGGGTACAGGAAAAGATACTTCTCTTGATAAACACCATCCTTTAAGCCAGTTTTCCACTATTTCTACTGATACTTTATCCTTCATGATCCAATGTTAAAAGTTTTATTTTAATTGCTCCAGCAGTTTCTTTTTCTGTTCTGCAAATTCTGCATCGGTTAAGATTCCGTTTTCCCTCAGTTTTCCTAATTTCTCAAGTTTATTAAATACTTCTTCTGAGGAAACTGAAACCCCTTTACTTACAGTATCAATTTGTTTCGGAGACTGTTCCTTAGGATTATTATAAATAGCTTTTATCTTGTCGTAGAATTGCTCGGCATCATCCTTATCCATAAAACATTCAAACTCTACTACTCTTTCATCAAGATGTAATTTAATAATGGGTGATCTTGGATCTGTTACAAAACTTATAGCTTTAATGGTTTCGTTAGGATAATCATTGATTTTTGCTGCTCCGAACATTGCTTTTGATACAGAAATCAATCTCATGGGGGTTGCTACCAATATGCCGGCTGCCAATGTATTGACAAACTGAGCATCTGTAATCGCGATTATTTTTTCATCTTCAGCAATCAAATAAGGAAGTTCTTTTATTTCTCCTTTGGTGAATACAGAAAGATTAGCATTCAGTATTTCCAGCTCATGCTTTATTTTCTGATATCTTCGTTTATACACCTCTTTTGAGATTTGACGGGACCCGGAATCTATAGCTGCAGGAATATTCTGTCCTGTCACTGCCAATGTCTGAACCGTTTCTGTTTTCGCAGTATTCAGCATTGCATTAATATCATCAATGCTAAACGTATTAAGTTTGTAAAGCAATTCATCATTGATATTGCTTGCGTTGTTTAAACATTTATTGCATAAAACATTGCCATCCGAGAGTTTATTAGCTCCCAAAAGCGTATCCATGGATGTTAATTCTGTATTACACAATGCACAATTATTGCTCATTTCTTCTTCTTTTATAATTTATCAAGCAGTTTTTTCTTTTGCTCTGCAAATTCTTCTTCTGTTAAAATTCCATTTTCTTTAAGCCTTCCTAATTTTTCCAATTGCTCGAAAATAGCTTCAGAAGATTCCTTACCTGTATTGAATACATTTTCCTCAGCCAGATTTGGGATACTCTGATGGAATGCCTGTATGCGTTCTGATTGCTGATTCTGAGACCTTTCAGGATACTGAATATTTCCGTTCGCTACATTACAAAATCCCCTTCCGTCAGTTTTGTTGTGTAATTTAAATTCTGCGGAGGCCCCTTTAATATTGATTTTCAGAATAGAATACAGAAGGCTTTCATTATGTTCAATAGAAATAATCTCATGAAGAGGAAATTCATTCCTAACCACTCCACCCAAAATCTTTTTATCAATAAAAACAACTCTTCTTGGCGTTGCAAAAACGATTCCTTCACGCTTATTTTGAAGGTATATACACTCTGCAATCGCTAAAAGTTTTTCATCCTGATCCAACACAGTATCCAATGCATTCACTTCTTCATTGGCCAAAACACTTAGCCTGGCATTAAGAGCCACTATCTGATCTTTAATCTGATCCAACCTGGTAGGGGCATCGTATTCATAAGTATTCTCTCCCAAATATTGAGATGTTCCGGGATGTTGGCTTTCCTCAATTTTATGTTTAAGAAACATTCCTGTAATTTCTGCAAAATAAAACTGATCTAAAGTATTGATAAGATTAGGGTTGATACTGACCGCTTTATTAAAGCATCCTGTACACAAATAGCCTCCGTCTGCGAGTTTGTTTTTTCCTACAAGCATATCTGTAGACGTCAGTGGTGTTCCGCATGATGCGCAAATCATACTCATTTGGTTTTTAGGTTTAAAAGTTTTCATTAAAACAGAGAACGATATCCACTCTGTTTTTGTTATATCGACCCAAATTACAAATTCTCATTTAATTTTTTAGTCTAAAAATATTTAAAATTCTTTCTATGATAAAAAAACAGCTCAAGGTTTGGCCTTGAGCTGTTTTATATAGTATTAGATATTTCTTTTTATCCTAAAAACTCTTCCAGAGAAACCGTTTTCTGTTCCCCTGCTTCAAGGTTTTTGAAAGTAACAGTATTATTTTTAATCTCTTCTTCTCCCAGGAAAACAAGATTTTTAATCCCTTTCTTTTCAGCATAAGTAAACTGCTTGTTTATTTTTGCATTTTCAGGATACAGCTCAGCTGAAATTCCTTTTGCTCTTAGCTGTATAATTAGTTTTAGAGCTTCTGTTACTTCTTCACCACCAAAATTGGCAAATAAATATTCTATTTTAGAAGAAGCTTCTTCAGGGAAAAGATTCAGTTCTTCCATTACCAGATAGATTCTATCCAACCCAAATGAAATCCCTATTCCCGGAATATTTTTAACTCCGAAAACTTCTGTAAGGTTGTCATATCTACCTCCTCCTCCAATAGATCCCATAGCCACTTCATCCGCTTTCACTTCGAAGATAGCTCCGGTGTAATAGTCTAATCCTCTTGCCAATGTAATATTAAACACAAGGTTCTGCATATTAACACCAAGGTTCAAAGATTGGGTAAGAACATATTCCAACTCTTCCACTCCTTTCAACCCTATTTCATTGTCTACAAATTTCTCCTTAAGCTGAAGAAGGTTTTCCAGAGCATCATCAGACTGACTAAACAAGAAGTCCAGTTTATCAATAGAATCCTGAGAAATTTCTCTTTCCAGTAATTCTTTAACCACTCCGTCTTTACCGATTTTATCTAGTTTATCCAATGCTACAGTGAAGTCAATCAGCTTGTCGGTAATCCCCGCATATTCAGCTAATCCCGAAAGAATCTTTCTATTGTTCATGTGAATGGTTACAGGAACTCCAAGATCAGCAAAGGATTTTAAATACAGCTGAACCAGTTCCACCTCCTGCAATAAACTTTCACTTCCTACGACATCTGCATCACACTGGTAAAATTCTCTGAATCTTCCTTTCTGAGGCCTGTCCGCTCTCCAAACCGGCTGGATCTGGGAACGCTTGAATGGAAACGTCAGCTTCCCATGATTCATGGCTACAAATCTTGCAAAAGGTACGGTAAGGTCATAGCGAAGGGCTTTTTCTGAGATATAACTTATTAAAGAAGCTTGCTTCTTTGGTAATTCATATATTGTACTTTTATTACAGAAATTAATAATTTCAACAATTAAATCTAAAGCATCATTTTCATATCTATCAAAAAATTCTCCTTCAGTAATTTGATTTTCAAAAAAATCTACGATGTAATATTTAAATTTAGCCTTATCTAAAGGATTTACTGAGCTGATAAAATTCTCTGATAAATCTATTTGTTCTTTTACCAAAGAAATTAAACTATAATCTATAGTTTTGTTTTGAGAAAATATTTGATCTAATACATCTTTTACATACTCCTGAAAGTATTTATTATATTCTTTTATTCTACTGTTATGATAATCATTTAAATAGTCTCCAGAATTTAAAATTTTAAAAATCAAGCGGTCTCCTTCTTCTCCGTACTTTCCTGTTAAAGTAGAAAGATTTTCAAAACTTGGTGTTTCCAATGGCTGAAACCCGAATAATTCAAAATTATTCTGTAAAATACTGATGATATATTTTCTTCTGGAAACTTCCTGTGCTGTAAAATCTCTTGTTCCTTTTGCTAAACTTGGCTTCATTTCTAGTATGTCATTTTGATAGATGCAAAAATAAGGAATTACTAGGACTTTACCCAGCATAAAAAAGCCGAAGAAGTAACCTTCCCCGGCTTTTGTTGTTATTTGATCATTTATTCCAAAAAATCAGACACTTTCAAGGATTTCCAGAATTTCTTCGCCATAATTTTCAATTTTATGTTTCCCGAATCCTTTAATCTCCAGCAGTTCCTCTTTTTTAGCGGGTTTATACTTGGCTACAGAAATTAATTCTTTGTTACTTGCTATAAAGTAAGTGGGCAGATTCTGTTCTCTGGCTTTCTCAGATCTCCAAAGTTTCAGAGCATTGAGAATTTGTTCTTCATCGGTATTCAAAAAATCGTTTTCTGCAGAGTATTTCACTACTTTTGGTTCTTTCACTGTATTTTTCGTCAATTTCAAAGCTTCAAAATACAATATAACAGACCAATAACATTCATCATTTACAAAAGCCGTTTCCACTTTTATAATTTCATTCACTTCCAGAAAATCATCAAGCATTTTCTGATCTTTGTAGAGAAATTCTTCAGGCAATCTAATTTTAAAAACTTTTACTTTCATCATTTGTGTTTTTAGAATTATTTACCGCCTAACAAAAGGATCTCATCTACACGAATTTCTGTAATGTACCTCTTTACACCGTCTTTGTCGTCATATGATCTGTACATAAGCTTTCCTTCAATAGCTATTTCTTTTCCTTTGGGAACATATTTTTCCATAATTTCTGCTACTTTCCCAAATGCAATCAGATTGTGCCATTGTGTTTCTTCTACCTTTTCGCCTTTAGCATTGGTGTAATGATCGCTGGTAGCTAAAGATACGCTGGCTTTTACGTTTCCATTGTCGAAGTTTACCATTTCAACTTCTTTACCTGTGTAACCAATGAGTGTTACTTTGTTTCTTAGTGACATAACTTTATATTTTTAAAGATTAATAATTAGATAAGAGACGTTCACTGCTTTCTCAAATCTCTGTTGCAAAGATTGTAATGTCACCACAAGCCAGTCGGTTATAAACTATTTAAATTCGCTTGTAGTCGTTTGTTGTCGAATAAACTATACTTTTTCACATTCAATAATACTTTTTGCTTCTGTCCCGATTGAAATAAGCTGATTACATTGCAATCCTGCTTTTTCAATGAGTACTTTAAATTCACTCAATGTTCTTTCCCTACCGGTAATACAAGCCATCATTACAATATCAAGAAGTTTGGCTGGATGTGGTTTATTTTGAGAATCATCGGGAATGACAGCATCTATAATTAAGAGTCTTGCTCCTTTAGGCATAGCTTCGCAACAGTTTTTTAAAATCTGTATGCATTCATCATCATTCCAGTCATGGATAATCCACTTCATTGTATATAGATCAGCACCTGCCGGAACTTTATCAAAGAAATTTCCAGTAGCTACAGAACACCTTTCTTTCATATTTTCGGGCATGAGTCTAATTGTATCTGCGATTACATGCTCTTCATCAAAAATAATCCCGGAACTCCCTGAAGTGGCATTTAAGATTGCATACATCATTATCCCGTTTCCCCCTCCTACATCTACAATCGTTTTGTATAGGCTAAAATCATAGGTCTTGATAATTCCTGAGAGCTCCATATTGGAAAGCCCGGTCATTCCTCTTCCAAAATTGGCTCCTAATTCCGGATATTCTTTATAATACTCCCAGAGATTCATACCATGAACATGTTCAAAAGGAACCTTTCCGGTTTGGGCACAATAAGTGAGTTTCATAAAACCGGGAAAATGCTCGCTCAAATTGGCCATTACAAAATCTTTTACAGTCCCCGGAACTCCCGTTAACAGAGTGGCACCAAAATCATTCAGCCTAAAGGTTTTATTTCCCAACTCTTCAAAAATCCCAACACTACTCAGAGCTCTCATAATCCGATACAGTGGTTTTTCCTGTGAACCTGTTTTTTTTGCCAACGAAGAGACTGTTTGAGGACCAGCTTCCAGATGGTCTGCAATATTCAGTTCTGCGGCTGTCTTTATGCAGCCGGTAATCCACATCCCTCCTAACATTTCAAACATCTTCTCAGTAAATTCTGGTTTAATAAGTTGTTTTTTCATGGTAATTTTATTTTGATTTAATTTGACATATTACTTTATGATTGCATATAATTCAATAATACGTGAATTTAGTCATTTCCATTAAAATCTAATATAAAGTACTGGCAGTTCAAGGTTAAAATTAGAAAAAGATTAAATCAGTTTCCTTCAAGAAAACGATTACCTTTCTCACTACTATCCATTTACAAACGGATAATTCCGTACCTTTGTCAAAATTCATTATGAAAAGGGATATCAATATTTTTGAGTTTCCTCTCAACTTAGGACTTACAAAAAAGGAGCACGAGACTGAGCCCGGAGTCAGAAAACTTCCGGATTGGCTCAGAAAATTTGATTTTCATAAAAGAATTGGTCCTCAACATATTTTCAGACTGGAAGCTCCGGAATATGCCATGGATTTCGATAAAGAATCAGGGGTTAAAAATGCAGATGCTATTATTGAATATGCTAAAAAGCAGGCTGACCTTATGCTGAAGAATTATGATAAAAGCACGTTCAATATCATTCTTGGTGGAGATTGCAGTATTCTGATTGGAAATGCTGTTGCATTGAAAAAACTGGGAAACTTCGGGCTTTTTTATCTTGATGGTCATACCGATTTTATCCCTCCACAATTATCAGAAACCGGAGGTGTTGCGGGAATGGATCTTGCCATAGTTTCCGGAATTGGGCATGAAAAGCTAACCAATATTGATGGGCTTAAGCCTTATTTCCTTGAAGAAAATATCTTTTGTAGCGGCAATGCAGAGACAGATGATGAGGAATATGTCAGCCAGGTCATCAGTTCCAACATTCATTATTATGATCTTGACCATCTCTGGAAAAACGGATTCAGAAAAACGGCTGAGGATTTTTTGAAAATGACAGCTGGAAAAAAGTTGGATGGTTTCTTTATTCATTTTGATGTGGATGTTTTGAAAGACGAGATCATGCCGGCAGTAGACAGCAGAATGGAAGATGGCATTAGCTATGATGATCTGCAAGAAATGTTGATTCCATTGATTCATCATCCTGAATGTTTTGGAATAGAGATCACCATTTTAGATCCCGATTATGATAAAGATGGGTTTTATACCCAGGCTTTTGTAGAAAATTTAATTCAAATTATAAACAATAAAGAAGACTAAATGAAGAAGACCATAAAAAGAACGTTTAGAGTCTCAAAGTATGTCATATATAAAGAAACGCTGGTTGATTACAAAGAGCATTTCTGGTCATTTTTGGGTGCATTTTTTGGGATTGGACTTATTGCATTCATCCAGTCTCATTCTTTGGCAGAGACTGAGAATATATTCCTGATCGGTTCCTTTGGGGCCTCCAGTGTTCTTATTTATGGAGCTATTCAGAGTCCTTTGGCTCAACCCAGAAATCTGATAGGCGGACATGTTTTATCAGCTCTTGTGGGAGTTACAGTGTATAAAATTGTTCCGGATATCATCTGGCTCTCTGCCCCGCTGGCCGTAGCTTTTTCCATTGTCATCATGCAGTACACCAAAACACTGCACCCACCTGGCGGTGCAACGGCCCTTATTGCTGTAAGCTCTACCGGAAAAATACCTGAATTAGGATACTGGTACGTTATCTCTCCTGTTTTATCGGGGTGTATTATCCTGCTGATTGTGGCATTATTCTTCAATAATATAACACGAAACAGAAGCTATCCTTCCCACAGCAGGTTTATAAGATTGTTAAAGAAAAGACGTACAAAACACACAAAATAAATAGCATGAACTGCCTGGAATGTGGCGAAAAGATCATCGGAAGGTCTGACAAAAAGTTCTGTAATGATGCCTGCCGGAACGCCTATAATAATAAACAGAATAAAGATTCTACTAATCTGATGCGAAATGTAAACAACAAGCTTCGTAAGAATTATCGTATCCTGGTAGAAATAAATACCGATGGTAAAACAAAAGCTCCAAAATCCAAACTCGATGGCTTAGGTTTTGATTTCGATTATTTTACCAATATAAAAGTTTATAAAAACGGGTCTGAATACAAGTTTATTTATGATTACGGATACAAGCTTTTGGAAGATGATTTTATACTGATCGTAAAAAACCAGATATAATCCTTCCTTCACCACCAAAACGATATGCATATGAAAGAAATTGTTCTGATTACAGGCGCCAGCGGTATGATTGCCCGGGAACTGGCAAAAAAATTAGAAAATGAATATAGTCTAAGGTTCCTTACCCGAAAAAAGAAACATGATCATGAATATGAATGGGATGTCAGAAAGAAGACAATAGATGAGTCTTCATTGGAAAATGTTTCCCATATCATTCATTTGGCGGGTGCTAATATTTCAGAAAAACGCTGGACAGATGAAAGAAAAAAAGAATTGATTTCCAGTAGAGTGGATTCTGCGGCATTATTACAGAATGCTTTAAAAAAGAAAGAGATTAAACTTAAATCCTTTATTTCAGCTTCAGGTATTAATTTCTATGGAACTCAAACCACTGAAAAAATTTATACCGAAGAGGATAAGCCGGGAAATGATTTTTTAAGTGAAGTGGTTGTTTTATGGGAAAGAGCAGCCGACCATTTCAAGGAACATAACCTTGCAGAAAGAGTGGTGAAAATCCGCACCGCTGTTGTACTTTCTGAAAAAGACGGAGCATTAAAAAAAATGGTTCCTCCCATTCAATACGGTATAGGATCTCCTTTAGGAAGCGGAAGGCAGTACATGCCATGGATTCATATTGAAGATATCTGTTCAATGTATGAATTTGCTTTAAGACAACCCTCTCTTCACGGCGCTTATAATGCCGTTTCCCCTCAGCATATCACCAATAGTGAGCTGACCAAAGAGATTGCTGAAGTGCTCAAAAAGCCCTTACTGATGCCTAATGTTCCTGCTTTTGTCTTAAAACTTTTATTTGGAGAACTCGCTACAGCTATACTGGAAGGATCAAGGGCCTCATCACAAAAAATCCAGAATACAGGTTTTCAGTTTAAGTTTCCGGATCTGAAAGAAGCCCTGACAGACTTATTAAAAATAAAATAACGGAATAAAAATTTTTACTCGTTCTACATGGAAGACCTTTTAATTCTAAAAAATATATCCAGGCATATTTCACTCAGTGGTCAGGAAATTTCCTATTTTATATCCTTATTAAAAGAGAAAAAGGTTCAGAAAAAAGAACTGATTTTAAAACAGCAACAAGTCTGCAAAGAAATCAGTTTTGTTCAGTCAGGTATTCTTAGAGCATTCTACCTGGATGCTGCAGGAAAAGAATCTACCATTATGTTTGCTGTTTCTGATTGGTGGATTACCGATATGTTCTGTTTCATCAACCAGCAACCTGCCATGCTGAACATTGAAGCCCTGGAAGACAGTATCATTTTGCAATTACAAAAAGACAGTCTCGATGAGTTGTACCTTAAAATCCCAAAGTTTGAAAGATTCTTCAGAATTATGATGCAAAATGCCTATATAAGAGAGCAGCTGCGTGTTATTGAAAACCTTTCCCTTTCAGCAGAGGAACGATATGACAGCTTTCTCCAAAAATATCCCTTGGCAGCCCAGCGGGTTACTCAAAAACAAATTGCCTCATATTTGGGTGTTACTCCAGAGTTTTTAAGTACCATGAAAATAAATAAACAGAAAAATACCCCCTCTTAATCTACATTATTTTTTTTACCTTGTAAGTTCCGTTATTTTATGCAAAAAAATATGCTTATACTTATTGCAGGTCCCTACCGTAGCGGGACAAATGATGATCCGGAATTGATTCAGCAGAATCTTCATAACCTTGAAGCTGCAGCACTCCCTATTTTCAGAAAAGGACATATCCCCATCATTGGAGAATGGATCGCATTACCATTAATCAATCTTGCGGGCTCTACTCAGATGGGCGATGAAGCATGGCAGGAAATACAATATCCGGCGGCTCACCGTATTTTAGAAAAATGTGATGCGGTACTCCGGATACATGGAATTTCTAAAGGAGCTGATGAAGATGTGAGAATTGCCAAAGAAAAAGGCCTTAAAATTTATTATAACATAGAAGATATACCCGATGCAAAATCCTAATATTACTATTCTAAAAACAGAAATCCTATCAGATAACTGGTACACTTTAAATAAAGTGACTTATACCATTTTAAAAAAAGATGGAACTATAGAAACCCAGAGCAGAGAAGCTTACGACCGAGGAAATGGAGCCGTCATTCTGCTTTACAATACATCTTCTCATACTGTTATTCTGACAAGACAATTTCGTTTACCTACCTATATCAACGGAAATTCAACAGGAATGCTTATTGAAGCCTGTGCCGGTCTGTTGGATAATGACAATCCCGAAGACTGTATCAAAAGGGAGACGGAAGAGGAAACAGGATATAAAATTTCTAAAGTTGAAAAGATATTTCAAGCTTATATGTCTCCCGGTTCTGTAACAGAAATTCTTTATTTCTTCATTGCTGAATATTCTAATGAAATGAAAATTGCTGATGGCGGAGGTCTTGAAGAAGAGGGAGAAAACATTGAAGTATTGGAATTACCATTTGAAAAAGCTCTCCAAATGGTAGACTCAGGAGAAATCAATGATGCTAAAACGATTATGCTGCTCCAGCATTTACGGATTAAAAGTATTTTATAACAAAAATTACCTATACCATTTGTAATCTATAACTAATCAATTTTTAAAACAAACCATGGACAACTTTAGTATTATTGAGCATGTAACCCTTGCTATTAACCCCCAATTTAAGGACTGGGTTCTTTTCAAAAATGGTACCTATATCATCTTTGATGACATTGCCAATGTAGGTAATGTAAAGGATGAAGCGATAAAGCTGATGAAAGAATACGGACCTGTATTTGGAGGCACACCCGCAGGAGATTTCAATACCATTTATCTTACTGAAACCGAGGGTTGGCTTGTTTCAGGACACGGCTATGGAATGTATACCTACGTACACCCTTCAGAACTTGAGAATGATACACCCAACGATCTGGAGATCGGGCTGTTTGGGAGATCAAAAAGAAATCTGGATGGGACGGATCCTGAAATCATCCATGTGAATAGTATATAAGTTTGTTATGGTTCAGGTAAATGGCTATGCTTTGAGATTTTAACAGATACTTGTTCTGACCATTTTCCATAATAATCTGCACAATAATCAACTATTGATGACAAAGACCTTACGAATAAACATTCTTAAAATTCTGGCTCTATTTTCAGTACTTATTTTCAGCATTCTCATGCTGAAAGTAATTTCTCAGTACACCAGTTTTGAAAAAAATGTAGGTTTCCTTATGTTTAAGCAGCAGGTAGTTGGAAACCCATACTGGCTCACTTTTTTTTATATTCATATCTTTTCCATTACACTTTGTCTTTTGGCTGGCTTAACACAGTTTTCCAACCGCTTCCTGGCTGAGAACAGAAAACTCCACAAAATCATCGGTAAGATATATGTTTACAATATCCTTATCATTAATGTCCCGGCCTGTTTTGTCCTGGGTCTGTTCTCTAATGGAGGTTTAATCGGGATTACAGGTTTTTTGCTACAGGATATTCTTTGGGCTTATTTTACCATAGCAGCAATTACCTCCATCAAAAAAGGAAAGATAATCAGCCACCAAAACTATATGATTTTAAGTTATGCCGTTACTACCACGGCTCTTACTTTCAGAATCATTAAAAACCTTTTTTATAATGAAGAATATCATAATTATGAGCTTTTTTATGGTATCAATGTATGGCTGGCTCTATTCATCAATTTATTTTCCGCCTACTTAGTTTTCAGAAAAAAAACACCATTACCGGCCAAGATTAAGATTTATAAGGAAAATAATGAAGGTAATGAACAGGATCACAAGAAATGAACTGACAAATACCAAAACATTTAAATAAGAAGCATATTTACTTTTTTGAGTCCATCTTTTAAAAAGGCGCATCACCAGATAAGAAATTCCGGCAAATAATATAAGGGTAAGGATAAGAAAAAAATAGGGCAATGTCCAGCTCATGTAATTATTTAATTGATGTAAAACTATTATTTTAAAATTAAAAAACAAGATCTATCTGTCAATAATATCATAGATATTAAAAAAAAGGAAATTATGGAAATAAAAAACATAGACCATCTCGTATTAACCGTTGCAGACATTGATAAAACGGTTGAGTTCTATACCCAGATTATGGGATTTGAAGTGGTAACCTTTGGGGACAACAGAAAAGCCCTGGCCTTTGGGAATCAAAAGATTAATCTGCATCAAAAAGGAAAAGAATTTGAACCTAAGGCGGAACATCCTACCTGTGGATCTGCAGATCTTTGTTTTATTTCAAGAACAGATATTTTTGAAGTTCTTGAAGAACTGAAACAAAAAGGGATACCTATTATTGAAGGTGTAGTAAACAGAACCGGGGCTATGGGAAAAATCCAATCTGTTTATTTCCGTGATCCGGATCATAACCTCATCGAGGTGAGTACTTATGATAATTTGGATTTCAAGTAACCATAAACCTGTAGTAGCAAGCCGTTTATGGAATTTTTTCTTTCAATATCCTTTGTACATAGCTCTGAATTAATGTTTTAAATTTTTGAATACTTTGTAATGAAATAAAATTATAATGGTATTACTTCGCTCTCTGATATACTAAATTTTCTATGCCTTTTTTTGATTTTTTTGATTTCTGAGGTATGTCCTCTTATAATCTGGTTGAATTCTTAAAAAATTTCATCAATAACAAAATACACATACCTAATTTCGCCGTCATTAACTATAGTATAAATTTCACTTAAAAATCTGAATTCAAATAAATTAATCACACTAAATTTTCTGCTTTTTTTTAAAAAAAACACTGTTTTTTACATCGAACTCACGTTAATTTATAGCTCTATTATTTTTAAATTGGGATACAAAATTTCCATTTGAAACGTTAATTTTCTCTTTAGACGCAAACATAAAAATACTTGAAAATCAATTAGTTAAATTTACATCTATATTCTTTTCATAATTTTTTTTGAAAAAATCTCAAATTTTATTTGGTCAAGCAAAATAAATTCCGATATATTTATCACATAACAATGAATTATTATTTTAAATAAGCAAACTGAAAATGAGCTTTTTATGAATAATAAACTTCTTGCCTTTTTAAGAAATAAATATAACAACACCAAATTAAAATTTTAAAATATGGCACAAATAAAAACTTACACTGTTGATCCTATGAAACGTCGGATTCTCACAGTTAAAAACATGGAAGAGTTAGGAATAACCGATGAATTGATTCAGGAGATTTTGGCTAAAAAAATACCTGCATTAAAATACAACCAAGTAGATGAAAAAGGAACAAGTATTATGAAAAACGGTCAACCAGTCCCGCTATGGCCTGTAGGAATATCTATAAACGATAAAAAATTTGGCAATTTTCCTGATCCAAACGCTGCACAACGAGGATGGATAGCTTTTTTTGAAATTGGAGCTCCTTTGTTTGAAGAAAGGTCAAATATCATCCAACCCGTTGCGGATGTAATCTCTACCAGAACCTATGAAAATAGCTCTAAAGAAGCCCGTCAGTTTTCTGACACTATTGAATTTACGGTAGGGAATACTATCAATTGGGCTTTAGCAGGTACGGGAAGTGAGACTTTTGGAGGAAAAATTGCCGGGGAATTGCAAGGACAAATATCAAAAACTATAGAGACAATTTTGACAGAGAGCCTGTCTAATAGTTTAGCAAAATATGATAGCAATATCATCACAAATACCATGCATATACATAATCATAAAGACGACATCGGTACCCAAACTGTGTCTTCTGTTGCCAATGAATCAGCAACTACCAAAACAACTAATTTTACTTTCACCAATTCAAACAGGTTAAGTTTCACAGGAACAGGAACAGCTATTGGTCGTGGAGAGTTATATGCAGAACTCGGGCTTTCTTTGACAGGTACCATTTCTGGCACAGTAACAACATCCTGGAAATCAAATTCTAATGTTTCAGGAACTATTCCGGCCAACTCCCGTGTTGAGACCTCGGCCACACAAAGGCGTCAGGTGAAGCAGTTTACTTACGAACTCCCTATTACTTTTGATGGATTCATTGGATTGAATTTTGAAGAATTAGTCAGTCCTAAAGAGAAACCGATAACACGCCCTGCTCCAGATACTCCAGCTAAAGTATTTCCTGTTGGCATATCAGATTTAGAGCTTTCCGATAAAGATAAAACCTACAGGGCAAAAGGAATGGCAGAAACAGTATCAGCTCTGGATGTAAACCATACTATTTTCGAGACCAAGAAAGTTGCTGATTCTAAAGATACATTTGCGACCAATCGTCCCCATAATTTATAACGTTAATTAACCTATTTAAAAACAGCAATATGGCATTTCAAGATATATTCAATTTTTCCCGTAGTCTGTCTACTGGGGGAAGCAAGGCAGAAGGAGAAATTTCCGGATTTATACCGAAAGAAGAGAATGAATCAATCAGTACTCCTCCTCACGATCCGTTTAAACCTGAAAAACCAGTTCGACAAGATCCAAAAATTGTGAGAGAAACATCTCCACAATCCGGTATCATATTCGATTTCATAAAATCGGTGACGTCTGATATTAAACAATCCAGTGATCAGGTAGAGAAATCAATGAATACTCCTTCAGCAGTAACCGATCCGGCCGCAGGAGCCATGGGCAAAGCCAGAGAAACTTCTGATAAAGTTAAGGACGATACTCCTGCTTCTGATATAGTAATTACCCCTCCTCCTAAACCTAAAAATGACAAACCAGAGGGATGGGATGATAAACCAAAAGCTAATAATGAGAAGCCAGATAATTGGAATGAAAAATTTCCTCAATAGTAGTCTAAAAATAGACATACGATAGATTTCGATATAAATCATAAAGCCTCAGATTAAATCTGAGGCTTTATGATTTAACGTGAGTTAGGCCTAAGCAGCAATTATTTTGTATATCAATATATCATAGATGTTAAAAAAAAGGAAAAGAATGTGAACCTAACGTGTAAAACATCATATCTGTGGAATGCTTGACAAAACAAATATTTTTGAGATTCCTGAGGAACTGAAACAAAAATGATATACTCATTATTGAAGATATTGTAGAAAGAACCTAAACTATGGGAAAATTCAATCTATTTATTTTCGTGATCCGGACCAGAACCTCATCAAGATGGAACTTTATGCTGATTCGGATTTCAAATAACCACAAGCATATTATTATAGTAAAATTTGAAGCATAATATATCTGGTTTATCCTGCTTCAACATTATATATATTGTATTTATAAAGAAAAATATATTTAAAAATGTATTTTTCTTTTGAAAAAATAAACACAAATAAAACAATAACTTAAATAAAAATCAATACAATAAAGCATTCATTTATTTAATTAATATTTCACTATAAAGTTACTTATTTTCTTTGTCAGTTGTTTTTAGTATAGTATATTTGTCAAACAAAACAAACAAATAATGAAATACGAAAAAAACATTTCCCCCTATCTGATTCCCAAACAGATGGATTCTATTTACTTATACATTAACATTTTAAAATAGTTTTAGTCTGTAATTATCCTTTTATTCTTATCAGAAAATACATATATGACCTGGTGTGAGGATAGTCTGTTTTCATTAAACAATATACCAGCCTCTCCCCTCTTTTATCATCATATTATAAGTATTTGGATGACCATAAAAAGGCAAGTACGGCCAAACTTATAATTACACCATTAGCATTAGTATAACACTTATACTAATCAATGGTTTTTATACTATAGTAAAGCATTCATTATAATAAATTAAAATATAAATTATGGAAAAACAAGAAAAACTATTCGAAAAAGTGTACGAGATTTTAGGTGATATTACGGAATGTAATCCAAAGGAGATTCAGCCGGATACCAACCTGTTACACGATATGGGAATGACCTCCCTCATGGGGCTGGAAGTTTTGGTAGAACTGGAAAGAAATTTTCAGGTCAGCCTTGATGAAGAGCTTTTAGCTAATATGACCACCCCAAAAGATATTGTTAAAGTGTTGGAAGAAGAATTAGCAAGCTAAAATCTTGACTTTTCATTCATATTTTGTTCAAAAAATGAACAGGTAGGGAAAGAGACAAATTATCAAAATCAACTTATTGTAACAAACCAACACAAAACATGATTGACAATATTAATGTCGATGATTTGGTGATTGGAGCCGGTCTTTGTGGGTTAATGTATGGCTTAACAGCTGCCACAGAGGGACGCTCTGTCGTCATTAGCGAAGCACATCATAAAGTAGGCGGATATGCTACCAATTTTTACAGAAACAAGAGAAAATTCATTTTTGACTGTAGTCAGCATAAAGTAAGCGGACTCAGAGAACATGTAGGAAACCTCTGGAATACTCTGAAAAGGTTGGAACTCCATTCTTTACTGGAAGAATTTCATCTGCATGAAGAAATCGGAACCGTCGTTTATAGAGGCAACTTTATCAGAATTCCCTCGGAACCGAACGAAATTAAAGAGACTCTGAGAATGTACTTTCCGGATGAAACCACCGGAATAGAACAGCTATTTAAGGATATAGAAACCCATGGATATCAGCATTATATGTTTTTCAGAAGACTGATGAATGAGTATACCATCAACAAAGATATCTTAAGAGAAAGCAGAGGCCTCTCCAAAATTACAGCACGGGAATATTTTGAAACAATATTTAAAGGAAATGATATCATTGAAGTACTCAGCCCTATCGCCATCTATTCGGGGTCTATTTCCAATGAAGTGAATGCTTTTTATTTTCTTCATTGCCTGTATGCTATGTTTTATGGAGGCCAGGCTTATGTAAAAGGAACAGGACAACACCTCTCGAATGTATTACTCAAAGAATTTATCAATCGCGGGGGGATCCTGTTAAAAAAGAATCCCGTCTATGAGATGGAAGACCATGATGAACATATGCTCGTCAAAACCCGAAAAAATATGATCAGGGCCAAGAATGTAATTGCAACCTGTCCTCCGGAAGATGTACTGAAAATGCTGAAGAAACAGGAATATACAGACCGTTTCCAAAGCGTTATTAATAATTTTGAGGTCGGATGGGGACACTTTTGCGTATACATTGTAATCTCAGTTCCTCCGGAAGAAATCGGCATATTTTCTCCCGAATATCTTTTGGTTTCAGACTCAGGAGACAACTTTACGAAGGAAGACTTTGAAAACGATAGATATTATGATCTTTTTACCCTGAGTATAAGCAATTATCATAGATTTGATCCTGCCGGCGGCTATGTCATCCAGCTTGTCATGCTGGATCATGGAGACAGATGGTTTCATCTTTCTGAGGAAGAATATACTGCCAGAAAACAAAAAATTCAGGATAAGTTTATAAAAAGAGCCCTTAAGACATTTCCAAAACTTGAAGGAAAACTGATCTATACAGAATCATCAACACCAAAAACAAATTACAAATTTACTCTTGCCACCAAAGGTTCTGCTTTTGCCTATAAGATGCTCCCCAGAACCAATTTGAACCTGCTTAGTGACTTTCCCAATGACAAAATTAAATTAGTCAGTACCTGGGCTGGAGGTCCGGGTTATGAGACTGCAATGTGCTTTGGCTTTACGCAAGGTAAATTATTGAGTAAAAACACAAAAATATGAATCCGTTAAAGAAAAAAACACTTAGCCCAAGATTTTCAGATCTGCTGGAGAAGCTTAATAAAGCATCTGAAAAAAAGCAAATGAGCCTGCTTCTGGATCACCCCTGGGATGAACCCATAGATAATGTATGGCTCAAGAAGAGAGAAAATATTTCCATCTATGGAACTCCGTATTATGATCTTGCATCAGAGGAAGAAAGAAGGCTTCTGTCTGTATATGAAACCGGAGCCTGGTGGTATACGTTTATTGTATTTGAAAACCTGGTCTCGGAATATTATATGAAAATTGTAAATCATGGTTCTCTGAAAAGATTTCCGGAGGTGGTAAAATATATACATCATTTCTGCAAAGAAGAAATCGTACATGCCATGGTATTCCGAAAGGCAATGAATTATTTTAATATTGCCCCCTTTCCTGTTCCTTTAAACTTACGGGAAATATACAGCCATAATGCCTCCATGTCTGAATTTCCGCTTAAAGCCATCTACCTTACTATTTTAATAGAATGGCTGGCAGAAAACAATGCCATGGAAGACTGTAACAGCAAAGAAATTTCCAAACTTTCCCGGGCAGTAGCGGTGGAACACCATAAAGAGGAAGCGAGACATATAGAATGGGGAAAAAATATGATCCGGGAATTTATAGATGTTGTTCCTGATTTTTTAAATGAAGCCAGGGAGATTACAGCTCCCATGCTAAGAAGTATGCTCGACATGTCCATATCCAGTATAATGGTATATGCCAGAGTTGGTTTTAAAGATAAAGCCTTTAAAAACTATAAAGAGCTTATCCCAACTGTTCTGAATGCTGAAAACAGAAAAAAAATCAATTCAAAGATTATGGCCCCCATGATGAGGTATTTCGTAGAAATAGGAATCTGTACCCATGAGAATATGGAAGTATGGAAAGCAAATGGTTTTGAAAAAGATGTTGAAGATGCTGTCGAGTATTTTAAAAAGAAATCCGCTAATGAAGGTGATATAGATAATGTCATGGATAAAGATTATGATTAAATATCAGTCTTTCACAAAACTATTCTAACACTTATTAATTAATATTAAATTTTTGGTATGCATATTAACTTAGATGGCAGACATTTCCTGGTGACCGGTGGTGGACGGGGAATTGGAAAAGCTATTGTTCAGCAATTACTTTTTTCAGGAGCATCCGTTTCATTTACCTATAATCAAGGCCGGGAAATTGCAGAAAAATACTTACAGGAACTTTCTGTTGAGTTTCCTGATAAGATCGCATTATACCATGCTGATATCCAAGATGAGGAACAGTCAAAATTATTAATAGAAACTATTGAAAAATCCTCATTAGGACCTTTATATGGGCTCATCAATAATGCAGGAATTACTGCAGATGCCCCATTTTTCAGCATGACCCATGCTATGTGGAGAGACGTGATCAATACCAACTTAAATGGAACTTATTTTCTTTCCAAAGCGGTTATAAAATCATTTATCCGAAAGAAAAATTCAAAAATAATCAATATTTCATCTGTTTCCGGTGTGCGAGGTGCTGTAGGACAGGCCAATTATGGTGCATCCAAAGCAGCCATTATCTCACTCACCAAAACACTCGCCTTAGAATTTGCCAAGTTTAATATGCAGGTGAATGCAGTGGCTCCCGGATTTATAGATACTGAAATGGTTGCCCAAATGAATGAACAGGATAAGAAAAAAATAGACCAGATGATCCCCATGAAAAGAATGGGAATGCCACAGGAAGTTGCCGACATGGTCACTTTTCTCTGTTCTGAAAAAAGCAATTATGTGACCGGTCAGACATTCGTTATTGATGGTGGATTAACCTTATAAATAAACACAAAACCAATATGAAAAGAGTTGTTATTACAGGAATGGGAGTCGTAAGCCCGCTAGCTTGTGAGAAAGATGATTTCTGGAAAAAAATACTCAATGGAGATACCGGAGTCAGTGATCTTACCAAACTGGATTCCTCAAATTATAAAGGGGTAACAAGAGCTGCAGAAGTGCATCTTGAAAAAGAATATCACAATATAAACGTCATTGAGCATTTCCGCCCATATGGAAAAGCTGTTACTTATGCTGCCGCTGCTGTAGATATGGGATTAAAAGATGCAGGGCTGGAAAATAAGTTTACTCAAAAAAACAACTATGGAATTATCCTGGGAACAACGAATGGCAATCAGGATATTGTAGAACGTATCGTTGACGAATGGGATCTTGGTATGGAGCATGAAGAGCTCAATCCTGAGGCCAATGAAACCCTGAATAGATTCAGACCTGTAGAGTTAAGTGCCGGTATTGCAAAATATTATCATCTGGGAGGCCCCAATATGGTTATCCCTACCGCCTGTGCAGCGGGGAATTACGCTATAGGAACAGCCTATTCTATGATTCAGGAAGGTAGATCTCCCCTTATTATTGCAGGAGGTGCAGATCCTTTTACAAGGTCATGTTATACTGTATTTTACAGGTTAGGTGCAATGTCAAAAAATGATTGCAAACCTTTCGATCAGGATAGAACAGGAATGATTGTAGGAGAAGGCGCTGCTGTTTTAATTCTTGAAGAATTGGAGCATGCGTTGGCCAGAGGAGCAAGGATTTATGGAGAAATAAAGGGATATGGACTGGCTTGTGATGCATATGATCCCACAGCCCCGGATCCGGAAGGCTCAGGAGCCACATTATCCATGTCTAATGCTCTTGTTTCAGGTAATATTGACAGAAAAAACATCACCTATGTAAGTGCTCACGGAACCGGAACAAAAGCAAATGATGCTCATGAGATAAAAGCAATGAGTAATGTTTTCGGAGAAGGAATAAACACTTTATATGTGAATGGAATAAAGTCAATGCTGGGGCATTGTATGGGGGCAGCAAGTGCTCTTGAGGCTGTAAGCTCAGTTTTGTCATTATATCATCAGCAAATTCCGAAAAACAGAAACACAGAAAGAATTGACGAATCTTTTAATATCAACTTCCAGATACAGCCATCCAAGGAAATAGAACATCATGTAGAACACGTTCTAAGTAATTCTTTTGCCTTTGGCGGTAACATCTGTAGTGTAATATTCAGCAAATATGAGACAAATTAATCCAAAAAACGATATTGTAATTTCTGCTATTGGCTTTAACAGTCCCTATGGAACAGAAATAGATGAATACCTGAACAATTGGGGAGATCAGCCTTTATCTTCTTCTATCATTGAGGATCATGATCCTCAGAAATTTTTGAAACCCAAAGGACAGCGTTTTCTGAATAAAGCCACATTAATTTACTGTAATGCCGCATTCCAGTCTATTCATAACCGGGATTTAGGTAAGTATATACACAACAATCCGGAGAGGATTGGGCTCTATGATGGAACGGAACTATCTAACCTTGAGGACTGTTTTATTTTCGATTTAACAGCTAAAAATCAGGGACCGGACAGAGTAAGCCCTATGAAAGCACCCAGTACAATCGCTAATGCAGCAGCCAGCCAGATGGCTATACAAACTGGAATAAAAGGACCTAACTTCAGTGTATGCGCAGGAATGGCGGGAAGCCTCCAGGCGTTGGATATTGCCTACCTTCATTTGAAACAGGGAATGATAGATTACGGAGTAACGGCTTCTACGGAAGTACGGAATTCCTATCAGAAAGCAATACAAAAAACCCAGAGAAATAAATCTCCGGAACTGGGGATCTCCATGATTCTGGAACGTCAGGAATCTTTAGAAAAGGACAACAGGAGACCTTTAGCCCGAATTACAATGTTGCATTCTGAAACCTATACCCACGATGCTATTCCTTTTGAAACCTATTTGTATGAAATGCTATTCCCCGTTATAAAACAGTACAATACTGATACGATCATTGTCTCCGGTGGAACTTCCACAATACATACCAATATATTCGAAAACTTATTTAAAGAAAAGAATTTTCCTGTGACAGTATTGTATCCTGAAAATAAATTCGGTGATCTGGATAATGCCGGAGGAATGATAGGTGTTGCTTATGCGATCTCAGTATTTAACGGAAAGAATTCACACAGAACAGACAAAAAAAACATCCTTGTCCTGTCAGCAGATCCATCCGGAACAGTAATCTACACCATTATAGAAAAAAACAGTATATAGTATGAAAGCCATTTTAGAATCCTATCAAATCTCCCAAATAGTAAAATACCGATACCCATTTTTACTCATAGACAAAGTCACCGAATATGTAAAAGGGGAAAGACTAAAAGCAGTCAAAGCTGTATCTATGGGAGAACCTTATTTTTCAGGACATTTTCCTGATTTCCCCATCATGCCTGGCGTCCTCATTACTGAGGCTCTTGCTCAGGCCTCTTCATTAATGACGGTCCTGGATAGTCTGGATTGGCAAGCTGGCAGTGAAATTCCGACTTCAGAAGCAGCTTTAATGGGAGTATTAGGAAGCGTTCAAATCAGCTTTTTACAATCTGTACTTCCAGGAAACTTACTGGAACTGGAGGTCAGTATAGATTGGAAAAAGGGATCCGCCAGCTCTGTGAACGTCAAAGCATCAGTAGAAGGCTCTGTCTGTGCAAAAGGCAAAATCACAGTGATGTCTGTTGATAAAAGTAAAATCTCTTCTTAAGCATGAATACGCCTATTTTATTCTGTATTCCTTATGCAGGTGGATCATCAATGTCATTTTCAAATATAACAAGCCTTATCAGTATGGAAGGGTTGGAGATTAAATGCCTGGAACTTCCGGGAAGAGGTCTTAGACACAAAGAACCACTCCTCTCTTCTCTGGATGAGGCAGTGGAGGATCTTTATGCACATATAAAAAACAGTCTGGTATTTCCGCAAAGACCTATTTTAATCTGGGGACACAGTATGGGTGCTATTTTAGCCTTATTGGTTTCTTCCAAATTAAATAAATACCAGTTCAATACAGTTGGGTTATTGGTTTCAGGAATGAAAGCGCCTACCCACCAGTCATCACCTCATACCCTGTCCGAAAAGGCTAAAAACAAATTATTATCTGACCTTTTACCTATCAAGTATGAGCAGAACAAAGAGGCTCCTCTTTTTCAAAAAATTTATAAGAAAAGAATGGAGATTATGGAAAAAGATGTAGAAATATTGGAAAAATATCAGACTGATAATTGGCCAAAAATATCTGTATCCAATACTATAGCTGTTATCATGGGCGAAAGTGACGAACTATACCCTACCTTATCCTATTATGAAAACTGGAAACTTCATACTTCAGGCAATACAGAATGGTTTCCGATAAAGGGCAATCACTTTTTCCCGATGCAACATCCGGAAGAAACCGCCAGATTACTTACTCAAATACTAACACAAATATTGAACTAAAACAATCCATTAACTTAAAAAAACAAAAAATGAAAGTGAAAAAATTATTATTCTTACCGGCAATCGCCTTGCTTAGTCTAATGTATGCATGCTCCAATGATAGTATGACACTGGAACCTATTACTGAACCCAATGCACAAATATCAGCATTATCCATGTCCAGAAATGTCTCATCGCTATCTGCTTATTTTGGTGATAATATAGATTTCAATAATTTACCCAATTATGCCAACCAAAATATTCCAATGTATATATTCAGGAACAACATTCCGTTCAATAATCGTATCACCAATGAAGGGGCTACATTAGGAAGGGTTCTGTTTTATGATAAGAAACTGTCCAGCGACAATACTGTATCATGTTCCAGCTGCCATAAACAGGAATTGGCATTTGGAGATAATAATGTTGCCAGCCAGGGAGTAAATGGAACAACGGGAAGACATTCTATGAGACTTATCAATGTAAGATTTGCAGAAGAAGTCAGATTATTCTGGGATAAACGCGCAGCCTCTTTGGATACCCAGACTACAATTCCGATAAAAGATCATGTAGAAATGGGCTATAGTGGTAAGAATGGAGACCCATCATTTGATAATCTTATCACAAAACTTCAGGGACTGGAATATTATAAAGAACTTTTTACAAGAGCCTATGGCAGCCCGGAGGTCACTGAAGAAAAAATGCAGAAAGCATTAGCCCAATTTGTCAGCAGTATCATCTCTTTTGACTCAAAGTATGATGAAGGAAGAACTATGAGTGGATCTGATTTTCTTGACTTCTCTAACTTTACCGCCGAAGAAAACCTTGGAAAAAAACTATTTATGGAATTTCCTGTGGCCGTACGAGGAACCCGTGCAGGAGGAGGTTTCGGCTGTGCAAGCTGCCACCTGGCTTCGGAATTTGGGATGAGTGCCCTGAGTGGTAATAATGGCGTAATTGATAAAATAGGGAGTACTGATATAGATCTTACTGTGACCAATTCTCCTTCAATGCGGGATCTGGTTAATTCCAATGGACAACCTCATGCTCCTATGATGCATTCTGCTGTATTTTCTACGTTAGAGCAGGTAATAGATCACTATAACAATATTCCACAAGACCCCAGAAACAACAAACTGGATAATAACCTCCGTTTAAGAGGTTTAAATGCTACACCGGAGGAAAAAAAGGCGGTTATTGCCTTTATGAAAACTCTTACCGGAAAAAATGTTTATAAGGATAAAAAATGGTCAAACCCATTTATCAATTAATAGAATTTGATATAAAAGCCGGCTTTTTGCCGGCTTTTTTTAAACATCTCCGGAATCTCTCATAATTCCATTCTTCCGGATAATGCGGATCGTATTGTTTGATTTCCGAATCTATATGATATCCATAAATACAGTGTACCCAATATCATGGAGTATCATAGTGATAGACGGTTAAAGCCCAAATTTAGAAAACAGTCCCGGTTTTTTCCATGATGCTCTGTATTCATCAGCAATAGAATCATAGTCTGGAAAAGAACACACATGATCCAATATCGCATGTGCTTCCTTAAGATTACCAGACTTGTACAGAACAGCTGCCTTTGCCAGCTCTACTCCTTCCATTAATTTGTCATATCCCCATTCTTCATTATTATAGATCGTAAAAAACCTTTCAGCAAGTGATAAAGTCTGATCTTTATGATCCAGTTTACTGTAAATTCTGACTCCATAGCTGAGCCAAAGTACATAATCTTCAGTGTCCATGATTTCCGCATTGAAAGTATCATGATTACCAAATGCGGACGCAGCTTCCGGGTATGCTCCATGAAAATAATTGCTCTTTACCATCATATAAATTGTTTTCGCCCTGTCGAAACTGTCCAGCATAAAATCTTTTTTGCTTTCCAGATACTTATGAGCTGTGATGGCTACTTTTTTGTAATCTTCGCGTTCATTATAGAGCTGCATCAGAATATATTGTGGATGAGGTTCCCGGGGAAAACGTTCGGCAACTTTTTCATAATAAGATTGTCGGGTTATATGATCTTCGCTATCCAGACGCTGATCCATTATTTCCTCCAAAATATTCTTACCTGCTTCCAGATCCCTGTAATCATAATCACTGATCTCCGGATGTTCCATACTGTGCTGATAGAAGTAAGTAAGGGTTTCTTCAGCATTCCTGTAAACATTATCACATCCCAGCAGGCAATGAACCTCAATCTGGCGTGCTTTATAGTATAAATTTTTATAAAAATAACGATCGTCCTCTTCATCATAGAGACTGAAATACCTGTTCAGTGCTGCCTCAGCCTCTTCATCGTCTTCACCCTCTAATAATGCATCCAGCAATACAAAATGAAGTTCCCTGAACTCGGAATATGTAAGCCCTTCAGAGGCTTTGGCGGCAGAAGTATAATGATCACCCTGCAAAGAATATTTAATGGCTAAATTATTACAGCACATCGCCCTGGTATGCAGGTCATTGTAATAATCGCTATCAAACTTGCCCTGTTTATAATATCTTCGGAATGCTTTGTAAGCCTGCTCATACACTATCCGGCTAACTTCAGTCCACAGTAACGTATCATTTTCATCTTGTATATTTTCTATAAATTCATTCAGATAAACTCCTTCATTATAGATGTCTCCGGGCAAATCCGAAAATACAGGAATTTCAGCCGGTATCACTTTATAAAGGTGATATTCTGATTCTGCTTTCCGTCTCCATGCCGTTGCGTTTGATGATAAGGCTACAGCTTTTTGTAACAGGGGAATTGCCTCAGCGTAACTCTCTTCTTCATAGAGATAAGTCCCGGCAAAGTAGTAACCTGAAAAAAGTTCCTGATGTATAGTAATCACTTCAAGAGCATGCTCATAGTAAAAGTGTTCAGAGATATTCATCAGGTCAGCATAATTTCTTTCAATGATCAGCTGGTAGTAGAAAACATCAGGATGATCATATCCGTTTTGAATCAATTCTGCAAAACGCTGATGCCACTCTACCAGCTTTTCCTGTATATACAAAGCACTGTTAGTCCCTTTGATGGCTTTCAGCATCATCTTCAATGAAAGATCCGGAGCATTATTTTCATAGGCAATATCTGCAAGGTTAATAAAATCATTGTCATCTCTGCTTACAAACGTAGATTGTCCCTCTTCAATAAGAGTTATTAATTTTTCTCCGGGGATCATTTTTTCGCGATCCAGCAGATATATCTTTTTGATCCAGAACAAGGAGCTATTTTTTTCCCTCAGCTCCCGGTTGTCTGCAAATGCTCTTTGAAAATAATATATTCCGCCTTCAAGGCTGTTTAAAAGGGCCTCATTTTCGCCCAGAGATTCATATATTTTCACCAAAAAATCATAGCCATAGGCTTCGTATTCAATATGATCCAGTAAACGTTCTGCATATGTTATAAATTCTACCTTGTTTTCTTCTGTGATATGTTTTTTCATCCTGCCTATCTGCATCAATGTATATTCGTTGCTTAAAGGGTAATCCAGAATATTATAAAGGGCTTTAAGGTTGTTCGGATTTAGTTTTAAAATTCTGCGCAGATACGGAATTACTTTGTCACATATAGCATTGTAGACTTCTTCATGTCCTTCATCATACACCCTGTCATGATGTGCCACTGCCATTAAAAATAAAACGTCTTCATGGTCAGGATGGGATAATAAGTAGTTTTCACCCTGTGCAATACACTGTTCCAGTTCTCCACGATAAAACAGCTGTTCAAAATTGTTGTACATTATTAATATTTTGTTCTAAAATTCTATTGTTTTTTCCTATCAGCTTTAGAAGCCTAAGGATTTTTTGATGTGGTATGCAAAATATAAAAAACAAAATTAAAAACAGAGGAAAATACCCATAAAATCAGGAATAATATGATATTAAACTTATAGACCTTTACGCGTAAAAACTCAATATGTCTGATACAGAAAAGTTTATCATCATGAGCCAGAATAGTAAATTATTATACAAAAAATTAAAATCTTATTAAATCAGAAAAATTACTGCATAAAATTGCCCTAATTCTTTAATTTTCAAATTTAAAGCCTTAATTTTGAAGCGAAATTCAGAAAATTCAGATTCTTCAACAACTATGTACATGAAAAAAATGATGATCGGGCTTTGTTCAGCCCTATCGGTTATTGTTTTGGGACAAAAAAAGCCCTCAAAAGTAAGTAATCTTACCGCTTACAGTTATCAGACATTCAATTGTGACAACAAAGGATATTTTGATGCTGCCAAATATGAAAAAGAAGAAATAGACGGCGTTAATAAACTGCTATATAAATTCAATGGGGTTCATTTTGATACGAATCCTATTTTTAAGCTTTCCAGCCTTGAGGAGGTTCGCAAAAATAAAGAGGCTCACTTAGAAAATCTCGAAAAACAATATCAGGAAAAAAAAGAAGAACTTTATAGTCTTAAAGTGATCGATTTACCGGTTTGGAAAAACCTGTATGAGAATGCTATTCAGACTTTTGAAAATGAGTATGAATTAAACAAGGAAGAGATTATGGCTTTTTCTGATCCTTCGACCCTCAAAAACAGTAAATTTTATAATACCTGCAAAGAGCCCATAGATGCTATATCTTCTCCGGATCGGGAAAAAATGTTTGAGGCCTGGAAAAACTTTACGGAACTAAAAAGCAAAAACAACGCAGACCCTAAAGGCGTGATGGCCAGATTTGATCTAAAAATGAATGATCCTCAAAAAGAAGATTACGCCTTGATTGATCTGATCGGCCTTAGTTTTCACAACTGTGCCAACAGCAGCTTCAGACAAAAGCGTGAAGATGAAGGAACCGTTTACAAAGATTTTGATAAGATTTTCATGAATCTGAAAAAAAACTGTGAAGAATTGTAAGATCTGTTTTTATTGAAAAATTGAAGAATTTAAAAATATCATGCAGCACCTGATTGGGTGCTGTTTTTTTGTTTAGGAACGATGTAGATATTGTCATAGCATTTCCACTCTTCTCCAATCTGCAGAATATTGAGGTTGGAAATCAGGTCTTTGAACTTCTGATTATTTTATCTCTACTTAGTTCTATCTTTTTGTATCTTCAATTCTTAATTAAAAAACATAAAAAATGAAAAACAAACAAAAAGCAATCGAACTCTTAAATGGTATTGAAACACGGGTACCTCTTGATCATATCAATGAAGGGAAGTACATACAACACAATCTGAATATTGGCGAAGGACATGCAGGCTTAGAAGCCCTGTTTTCGCAGCTTCCAAAAGGCTCTACCAAGGTAAATATCATAAGGGCTTTTGAGGATGGTGACTATGCCTTCTGTCATGTAGATTACAACTTTTTCGGCCCCAAAATAGGATTTGATATTTTCCGTTTCGAAGAAGGAAAAGCAGTGGAACATTGGGATAACCTTCAGGAAACATCCGGCCCAAATCCAAGCGGTCATACCATGACAGACGGTACAACAACGATTACAGACCCAGACAAAACGGAGGCTAACAAAGTATTGGCACGAAGCTTTGTAGAGGATATTCTGGTCAACGGAAAAATGGACAAGTTAACCCATTATATTGATGGTGAAAACTATACCCAACACAACCCACAAATAGGTGATGGTCTGTCTGGCCTGGGGAAAGCTTTGGAATATATGGCTTCTCAGGGTATTACGATGCAATATGACACCATCCATTTAGTATTGGGAGAAGGTAATTTTGTGCTCACTGCAAGCGAAGGTAAATTTGGCGGAAAGCACACCTCTTTTTATGATTTATTCCGCATTGAAAACGGAAAAATTGTCGAACATTGGGATACCATAGAAGAAATTCCGGCAAAGGAAAACTGGAAAAATAACAATGGGAAATTTTAACTGAAAAACTTTTATAGTCAGGCTCCTCATAATTTTAAACAAACTTACTATTTATAAAAATCAAAAAGCGTATCAAAAAAATGATACGCTTTTTGGGTTAATTAAAGGTTGTTATTTTTAGTCTACGTGTTTCGGAGTAAATCCGTCTTCACTTAGTTCTTTATGTACATAATCAGCTTTCATTTCAGCTTCGTAGTCTACTTTTTCATGTTTACCCATTCTTCTTAGAATTGAATCAAATAATGAATAAACTACCGGCACAATAATTAGCGTCAGGAATAGAGATGATGTCAAACCACCAATAATAACCCATGCTAATCCGTTGTTCATCTCTGCTCCTGCTCCTTTTGCAATCGCAATCGGGATCATACCGAAAATCATCGCAATTGTTGTCATCAGGATCGGACGAAGACGTGCGTGGTTCGCCTGAATCAAAGCATCATGAGTACTGGCTCCTGCTTCTTTTCTCATATTCGCAAAGTCGACAATCATAATCGCATTCTTCGCCACCAAACCAATCAACATGATCATCCCCAGCATCGTAAAGATGTTTAATGAATTTGCGGTGATAGCAAGGATAACCATTACCCCGATCAATGCCAAAGGAATAGAGAATAATACTACAAACGGATATACGAATGAATCATACAATGAAACCATTACCAGGTAAACCAATACGATAGCGGCCATCAATGCAATTCCTAAGGTACCAAAACCTTCGGTCTGGTTTTCCATATCACCACTCCAGATGTAGCTTACTCCCGCCGGTTTTGTTTTTTCGTTATCCATAAACTGAGCAGCCCATTCGTTGGCAACGTCTCCTACAGGACGACCTACCACTTTAGATTTTACCTTTACAGAAGGTGCTTTATCTCTACGTTCCAATAAACTCGGTCCTGAACCCATTTTCACTTCTGCAAACTGACTTAGTCTGATCTGCTCACCCTGAGGATTTGTAAACATCAGGTTTCTTACATCATCAATGGATTGTCTGTTGGCATCACCAAAACGGATATTGATGTCATATTCATATTCTCCGGCTCTGAATTTTCCGTCTGTATTTCCACTGAATGCAGTCTGCATCGTTTGTCCTACACTGGAAAGGTTTAAGCCTAAAGATGCCATTTTATCTCTGTCGATATTCACCTGAACTTCCGGATTTCCAGAGTCAGTCGATAATTCTGCATCTACGGAACCAGGAACTTTTTTAAGCAACTCTAGAATTCTGTTAGCTTCTTTATTGGCTGTTTCGTTATCCTGAGCCGTTACCACCATTTCAATCGGTGCATTATCTGCTCCCATTAATCCGATTGGTGCCGTTTTAAATTCAACTCCTGTGAATTTTTCTTCCAACGCTCTCTTGATTCTTGCAGATTTTATATCTGTGCTTTCATTACGCTCAGATTTATCGACCAGAATCACCTGGATCTCTGACTGATATAAAGTAGCCTGCGCACCACCAAATCCTGATGACTGCTGACCAACTGTGGTGATCATGTCTACAACATCTTTATCATTTCTAAGATATCTTTCAACCTCCAATGTCAGCTGGTTGGTTTTTTCTACAGAAGCATCTTTAGGTAATTCCATCTGAACAAGGAACTGTCCTCTGTCCATTTTAGGGAAGAATTCACCACCGATAAATCCGAAAGCTACCAGCATGAATGAAGAAATCAGGATAATGAAGGTTACGACTACTGTCATAATTCTTCTTAATGTTGTTTTTAAAGCCCATTCCAGAATTCCTGTGATCCAGTGAGTGAATTTTTCCAATTGCTTTTCAAACCAAAGGATAAATTTCTCAAAAGGATTTTTACCTGTCAAATGTACCAGTTTACCATATCTTGAAGATAACCAAGGAATGATGGTAAATGAAGCTAATAAGGAGAATAATGTCGCAATAACCACCGTGACGCAGAACTGCGCCAGGATATCAGATACCAATCCTGAACTCATCGCGATCGGTAAGAATACCACCACGATTACCAGGGTAATAGCTGTTACGGTAAATCCAATCTCCGAAGCTCCGTCATAGGCTGCACGAATTCTGCTTTTCCCCATCTCCATGTGACGGTAAACGTTCTCCAAAACTACAATGGCATCATCCACAAGGATACCAACAACCAGTGAAAGTCCTAATAAACTCATCAGGTTTAAGGTATAGCCCATCAGATACATCCCAATTACTGTTGCAATCAATGACATCGGAATAGAAACCATTACGATAAATGCATTTCTGATGTTATGAAGGAACAATAACATTACTACTGCTACCAGGATAATCGCTAAGAATAAATCGAAAATTACATGGTCCGCAGCTTCAAGTGTAAAGTCTGTTGTATCATCTACAATGTTTATTTTAATTGCCTGAGTTTTATAATTCTTCTGAACATCAGCAATTGTTTTCTTCACTAATTCTGAAACTGAAACCGCATTGGCATCAGATTGCTTTTTAACCTGAAGTAAAATCGTAGAATTCTGATTGTATCTTGCAACTTTCTCCACATCTTTCTGTGTATCGAAAACTGTTGCAATATCAGATAAACGAACCTGAGCTCCATTTTTATTGGAAACGACAAGGTTATTCATCTCATCTACACTTTTATATTTTCCGGAAAGTCTGATCGTAGATCTTGAAGTTCTCGTCTTCAAAGCTCCCGTCGGGAAATCCAGGTTTGAGGAAAGAATCGCCTGCTGTACGTCTGCGATGGCAATCCCATATCCCTGCATTTTCTTTTCATCTAAGTTTACCTGAATCTCTCTCTCCTGCCCTCCTACAAGGTCAACCTGAGCCACACCGTTTACACGGGAGAAAATAGGTTCTATTTTTTTATCTAAAAGGTCATAAAGATCTTTATTATTCAGTTTATCACTGGAAATACTCAATGTCATGATCGGGAGATCATCCAATGAGAATTTCTGCAAAGAAGGTGGATCTGCATCGTCCGGAAGATCTGCTAAAATAGCATTAACCTTTCTCTGTGCATCATTCAAAGCATAGTTTACATCGGCACCGGTATTCAGCTGAACCATAATAACCGATAAACTTTCATAAGATGAAGATTCTACTTTTTTTACGTTTTCCAGGGAACCCACGGCATCTTCAATTTTCCGGGTTACCGAAGTTTCCACCTCAGCAGGCGAAGCTCCGGGATATACCGTAGAAATGGTTACCATATTGGTTTCAAACTTTGGAATCAACTCGTACCCCATCATGGAGTAACTTAATAAACCACCCAACGTAAGTATCGTAAACAATACGATAACAAGGGATGGCCTTTTAATGGATATTTCTGCTAACTTCATCTTCTGTTACTTTACGATATTGATTTTCGCACCATTATCAAGGTTGATCTGCCCACTGGTAACTACCTGTTCACCACCGTTCAGTCCGCTTAAGATCTGAACTTTATCACCGTACACTTTTCCTGTTTGTACTTTGATCAGTTTAGCAATACCATTGTTTACGATAAATAATTGCCCTGAACTTACTCCGTTTACGAAAGCTTCTGCAGGAACGGTAAGCATATTCTGAGTTTCAGCACCGTGATTGGTTTTAAATAAAGCGGTTGCATACATCCCTGCTTTTAAGTTTCCTCTGTTCTGAACTTCAATTTCAACAGGGAAATTTAAAGATGCATCACTTTTAGGAGCAATGAAGGTAATTCTACCGCTGAAAGAATCTTCAGGTAAAACATTGACATTAATAGGAACTTCCTGTCCCAGTGCAATTCTTCCTACCTGACTTTCATCTACCAATACAGAAAGTTTAAGACTGTTGATATTAACGATTTCAAACATAGAAGTCCCTACAGAAACCACTGTTCCAGGCTCAACCATCTTTTTATTGATCGTTCCGCTGATTCCTGCACGAATGCTTGTATCATTTACTCTTACTCCCTGAGCTTTAACGGCAGCCTGCATGTTTTTCAGCTGTAGTCTTGAGTTATCCAGCTGCTGTTTTGTAACACCACCGGTTTTATATGCGTTTTCGTAACGTTGGTTGTCGATAATTGCATTTTGCAAATTATTCTGAGCTTGTGTTACATCAACTTCAATGGCATCTCTTTTAATAGTTGCCAACGTCTGACCTGCAGAAACTCTGGAACCTTCCTTTACCAAAACACTAACGATACGCCCTGCAATTTCTGAAGACTGATTCATTTCCTGCTTAGGAATAAAAGTTCCGTTGGCTGAGTAATCGGTATTGATATTTTCTCTAGAAACCGTTACAACATTCACGTTGATCTTATCAACCTGCTTAGCAACTTCTTTAACCTCTTTTGTCTGTTTCTCTTTGTTACCTGCAATCTTATAGGCTGCCAAACCTACAAGTACAGCTGCTACGATGATATATATTAAAGTTTTTTTCATTTTAGTTATGGGTTTTGTAGTGTGTTTAATTCTCCTTTAGCTTTAATTAATTTGATCTCAGCTTGCTTATAGTCTAATAATGCATTTGAATAATTCTGTTTTGCCTGAGTCAAAGCATTTTCAGAATCTAAAACTTCTGTAAGTGTTGCCAAACCATTCTGATAATTAGACTGAGTATTTTTCTGTACTCTTTCCGCAAGGCCTACATTGTCTTTCATACTTTGGATATTAATGATAGAGTTTTCCATATTGGAAATCGCATTTTTATAATCCAAGTTCAAAGTCAACTGGGTATTTTGAATATCCAAATCCAAATCCTGAATATCAATTTCAGCTTGCTGAATCTTAGCTTTTGTAGACCCTCCTGTAAAGATCGGAACATTAATATTTAGCCCTATTGCTGAATAATCACTCCAAAGTACCCCATTACTCAAACCATTGGTAAGAGGAAATTTCTTTCCTGTTGCCGCCCATGCATAATTGGCCTGCAGGCTTACAGTAGGATAAAGATAGGCTTCCGTTGCTTTTTTGTTGAACACAAGAAGCTCTCTGTTTTTATTCTTCACTTGCATCTCCAAGCGGTTATTCAGATCCACGTTGCTGATGATTAGCTCAGGTTTCGGTTCAATAGTCTTTTCTTCAAGCTCTATACTGGAATCAATGGGAACTCCCATGTAAAACTTCAGAGCATTTTTTGAAAGCTCAACTGAATTGATCAGTTGCTGTCTGTTGGATCCAATATTAGTCAGCTGTACGTTTGTACGATCTAAATCAATGGCTTTTGCCAATCCGTTATCAACTAGACTCTTGATAACATTTCTTGTTTTTTCTGTATTGGTGTAGCTTACCTCCACAGTCTTAAGATTTTCTTCCTGTACAAACACCTGATAATAAGCAGTTGCTACATTTTCAATAATCTGTTCATTGGTCAACTGAGCATTCAGGATATAAAACTCTCTTGTTGATTTTGCAGCCTTAAGGCCAGTAAAGACTCTCTGATCAAATATAGCTTGCTGAACATTTACCCCTGCATTGGTGCTCCAAGGCTGTCCCAGCTGAGCGGTTATTCTTTGTCCACCAAATTCCAGTAATGACTGCTGAATAATTGGATTATAAGTTAAGCCTGCCGTACCGGTTACCTGAGGTAAAGCTCCTGCTCTGGCTTCATCTATTTTATATTCAGCTTTTTTGATCTGTAAGGCCGCTTTTTTGGCTTCTGCCTTATTTTGAAGAGCCTGCTTAATGGCTTCCTGTAAAGAAACCTGCTGTTGTGCAGACACCGATGAAAAGCCGAAAATCATAAATGCTGCAGCTATCCCAATTTTTAGCTTTTGCGCAGTTATACGTTTTCTTTTCATAATTTTATACTTCGTTTATTTTTTTATGTAGTTTAATGTTGTTATTTTATTTCTATATGACGAACGCCGTTCTGAAATACTTTAATTTTTAAATAACATATTGATAATAATCTCTTTCCGTTCTGAAATAATCTTATCATATTCATCATCACTAATCATCAGATTCTCCATAAACAGAGGTCTTATAGCACTTGGAAAAACCAATAACGAAACCATATTCAGAATAAACTGAACGGGTGACATTTTCTCAATATTTCCCAATTCCATTTCTTTTTCAATATCGCGGTACATCTGATCCAGGATATCTTCTTCAATTTCTCTTTGATGACAGCTTCCCTTATTGATCTGTGAAACAATATAAGTTTCCAGATAAGGATACTGAAGGCTTGTAGCAAGGCTGCTTTCTATAAACTCACTCATTTTCTCCTTAAAAGGAAGATTTGAAGTCTGGATAATCTTAGATTTCTCCTGTTCCACTTTTTGTGCTTCATCGAAAATAATCTGAATCAGGTTATCTCTTGAGCGGAAATAGTAGTTTATCAGTGTTCTGTTCACTCCGGCTGCATCAGCAATTTCCTGCGTTGTAGCATCAAATTTTCCTTTCACAAAGAATAAATTCTTCGCCGTCTCCTTGATCAATTCCTGTGTTTGGTCTTTTTTTGCTTGATTTGACATTTTTGTTAAACAAATTTGTGCAAAATTAAACAAATTTTGTTTTTGACAAAATTGTTAAACAAAAATATTAAACAAAATTGTTATGATTTACATCATATTTTTCATATAATTCAACACCATGTGTTATTTAATATTCGATGAGAGGGGCATTTTTATATCTTTGCCGCAAAAAAAAATTAATACCCTGATGCGAAAAATTTTATTGATGTTCTCCGTTCTGAGTGGAGTTCTTCTATTTTCACAAAAAAAGATATCAGAAAACAACTCCTACTATTTTTACGAAAACAAAGGCCAGATTATAGATCAGGACGGAAAAGAAAACAATGACGTAAAATACCTGTTCCACTCTAATGGACTGAATGTACAACTCCGTTCCGGTGGCTTTTCTTATGATATTTACGAAACAAAGAAAATAGTAAATCCCAACTTTTCAAAAAAGACAGAAAATACACTTCCAAGTCCCAACCATTATAATATTGATGAATATATTTATGAAAAGTTGATACACAGAGTAGATATTGATCTTGTTAATTCTAATCAAGAAGCAACTATTATAGCAGAGGGAAAATCTCCTGATTACGACAACTATTATAATCTACCAAATAATCATAAAGGAGTCACAAATGTGTATCGTCATCAAAAGGTTCGCTATAAAAATATATACCCTCATATAGATCTGGTTTTCTTCAAACCTAAAGACACTTTAAAACCTATTGAATATAATTTCATCATCAATCCTGGTGGAAAAGTATCTGATATCAAAATGAAATTTAATGGTGCTTCTACGCTGATCAAAGACGGAAGACTAACCATGAATGTACGTTTTGGTGAAATCTATGAGAATATTCCTAACAGTTGGATCACAGGGAGCATCAATAGAAGTATTGATGTTTCTTTTAAAGATCTTGGAGATCAGACTTTTGGATTTAATGCACCTTTAGATACTTCCAATAAAACGATTGTGATAGATCCTGTACCCACAAGAGTATGGGGAAGCTACGCTGGAGGATTTGGGGAAGATTCCGGAAGAATCAAGACTGACAGCCAAAATATTGGCTATTTATATGGAGCCACCAATAGTACTACGAATTTTGCAACGTCAGGAACCTATCAGCTCAATGTTGCCGGAGGTTTTGATGCATTCTTGATGAAACTGTCTAAAAATGGGCAAAAACTTTGGGGAACCTATTATGGTTTTGGAATGACTGATGTATTTATGGATGTAGATTTTGATGAAAATTTTAATATATATGCCGGAGGAACCGTTCAAAGAGGGTCTTACAATGAAAATATTGTTCTGATAAAATTTAATAATAATGGAAGCTTGGCTTTTGAAAAAGAATTTGTTTCAAGCAGACAAGACAAACTGTATACTGTTTCTTATAACCAAAATCACGTATATATTGGTGGGGATGCTTTCAGTTCTGATTTTCCTACTGTCAACGCAATGCAACCTACCAAATCTACCCCCATCGGCTATACAGAAGGTATTTTAGCTTCTTTAAATACAACAACCGGTACTGTGGATTGGGCCACCTATTTTGGAAGAAGTGATGGTTCAACCTCTATTTTCCATATTTTCTCTTCTGTTGATCACCTTGAAATAATTGGAGCTACCCAATCTTCAACCATCCCCATGGTTAACCCTTTTCAACCTTTAAAAGGTGGTGAGGTAGACGGAATCTACATACAGTTTTCAAAATCGGGAAATACTATTCTAAGGTCAAGCTATTATGGTAATGCAGGATCGGAAGTTATATGGAAAGCAAGAATTGTAAATAATACCTTAATTCTTCCCGGTAAATATCCTACACCTGCTTTTCCAATGGGACAGCCTGGAATCTGGCGTGTAAATTTAGCCACTAATACAATTACAAAAAGTTATTTTGATTTTACTGGTGAACCTCAATTATTAGCATATCCGGACATTTCCGGGAATGTTTTCTTTACAGGATTACATTCTAGTGGACAACCTGATATATCTACTCCCGGAGCGTACATGGGAATGCCAGCCATGTATATTTCCACCTTCTTAATTAAATACAATCAAAATGATGTAAAGGAATGGGGAACATATTATAAAGGAAATGGTGCAACACAACATGGTGAAGTTACAAAAGATAATGAAGGTGCTATTTATTTAACAGGAATGTCTAGTGGAAATACCTCCGGCATTGCAACCCCAGGAACATTTCAGCAGTTACCTGGTGGTGGAAATGACATTTTTATAGCTAAATTTCAAGACTGTACCTCAGCTGCAGTGATCACCTCCAATTCTCCGGTTTGTATTAATTCAACACTCCAACTGAATGCTACCGGAGGAACAACATACAGCTGGACAGGGCCCAATGGTTTTACTTCTTCTTTACAAAACCCAACCATCAACAATGCAACAGCAGCTAATTCCGGCACCTACATATGTCAGGTTTCCGGATCCGGAGGCTGTGACGGAAGTTTCTCCGTAAACGTTGTGGTAGGTGATCATGCCGCTCCGATTCCGAATGTTGCCAATTTAACAGATATTACAGGCGATTGTCATACAACGGTTACTAACTTTCCAACTGCTACGGATAACTGTGCAGGGGTAATTACTGCAACCACCACAGACCCTCTGTCATATTCAATTCCAGGAAACTATATCATTCATTGGACGTATAATGATGGAAACGGAAATACAGCCACTCAAAACCAAAATGTAACTATAACATCACCTGCCCTTCCCACTGCAGCAAACTTAATACAAACCTTCTGTACCACAAACAATCCAAAAATTTCAGATATCCAGATCACAGGTCAGAATATAAAATGGTATGATGCTGCAGGAAATCTGTTAGCGGCTACAACGCCTCTTCTCAATGGCCAGACTTACCATGCTTCTCAAACTATCAACGGTTGTGAAAGCAATACAATTGCTGTTCAGGTGACGGTCAATACCACTCCTAAGCCGACAGCCAATATTGACCAGGATTTCTGTGCTTCCGCTAATCCCACGATAGCTAACCTTGCCGTAACCGGAACATCTCTGGTGTTTTACAATGCCTCAGGAACGGTATTACCCGCGACCACTCCCCTTGTACATGGACAAACCTATTATGTAACACAGACATTAAACAACTGTGAATCTGAAAAACTGGCTGTTTCTGTAACCCTTTCTATCAATAATATTCCGGCCAAAGATTATGCTCCGTTACTGTGTAATACTACGACCGGAAACACAATGACAGTAGATCTACATTCTTTTGAAAGTAATATCATTACGAATCCGGGCGCTTATATATTTACTTATACGGATATGAGTGGAAATGTCATTACTAATCCTTCAGCTTATGTTGTAAACAATGGATCAACCTTAGTTCATGTAAAAGTTGCCACAGCTGACGGATGCTTTACAATAGTCAGACTGAATATTACGGTCAATCCAAAACCTTTCATCAACCTTCCTGATCAGTTGGATTTCTGTGAAGGAAAATCTGTGACTTTAGATGCAGGACCCGGATTGCAGTATCTATGGAACACCGGTGCAACAACCCAGACCATTACCGTATCAACTCCGGGAACCTATTCTGTAAAAGTAACAAACAGTTTCGGCTGTGAAAATACAGATTCTGTGCAGATCAGCTATTCTGTATTAGCTCAGATTGTATCAGTAAACATTGTTAATAATACAGCAACAGTCATTCTTTCCCAAGCCGGAAATTATGAATACTCCTTAAACAATAGTACCTGGCAGGACTCCCATATTTTCACCAATTTAAATATCGGGGAATACACCGTCTATGTAAGAACAAAAGCAGGATGTATTATTGGCCAGAAAAACTTCTCTATATTCAACATTCCTAATGCCATCACTCCCAATGGTGACGGAACAAATGATACATGGAAAATAGCCGGGTTAGAGAATTATCCGGGAACAGAAGTCAATTTATATGACAGAAAAGGATTGATGATCTTTAAGGAAACCATCAGTAAAAAACCTTTTCAATGGGATGGAAAATATAACTCCCAACCTATATCCACAGGAACCTACTGGTACACCATAAAAGTGTCTGATGGAAGAACCTACAGTGGATGGCTGCTGGTTAAAAACAGGGAATAATAAAAAAGAGCAGAAAATTCTGCTCTTTTATTTTTTATAGTAATCTGATCTTATCATCCAGGATATCAATAATCTTATCCTTATAAAGTCCTCCAATTGCTTTCTTAAAGTTCTTTTTACTCATCTGAAGCTCATCTTTGATCTCTTCAGGAGAAGACTTGTCTGAAACATGTAAAAGTCCGTAGTTCTCCTCCAATCTGTTCAGAATCTTTTGTTTGAATTCATCAACATTTTCAAAACCTTCGGGCTGCAGAGAAACATCAATTTTTCCATCTTCACGAATCGCTTTAATATAACCTGTTTCTTCAGACAAAGGATAAAGCTTTTTAAAAACATCGGAAACATAGATCAAACCGATATATTTTTTGTTGATCACCACATTCCAGCCAATCTCACTTTCATTCATCATAAGCAGGTCTACACTATCCCCTTTCTTGAATGGCAAATCCTGATACTGAGGGTTTCTCTTGAATTTTGTAGTTCCTGTAATCAAGTCCATATCTTCATCTACGTAGATATAAACCAGGTATCTTTTACCTTCTATAATTTTGGTTTTCTGCTGTTTGTAAGGAATAAACAAGTCTTTGATGATTCCCCAGTCCATAAATGCTCCGCTAGGAAGACTCTGCACACAACTCATTACAGCAAACTCTCCCACTTCAGCCAATGGAATCTCAGTAGTTGCTTTCAATTTATCATCATCCTGATAAACAAAAACCTCTACCTCATCACCTATTTCTTTTTCTTCATTCGTGAAAATTTTTGGTAAAAAAGCCTTTTCACCGGATTCATCTGCTAAGATCCATCCTGAGTTATTTTTTTCTGAAATTTTTAAAGTTTGAGTTTTTCCGAGTTGCATTGATGATAAAATTAGCTGACAAAGGTACGGAAATTTGAAGATTTTACCCTACTTAATACTTTTAAGAATTATTTTATCTGTCAGACAGCTTTTAAAACCTGTACATTTGAATAAAAAATACCAGAAAACATGAAAAAGTATTTCGCTGTGGCATTTCTTATTTCGGTGATCACGATCAATGCTCAATTACTCGAAAAAACAGCTATTACGGTTGCCTATCGTTATACCGGAAGAAATGTTTTACAGACCGGCTTGGAATTCAGAATAGGTAATACTCATGGGAGATCTGTTATTTTGGGCCCCTCCCTTCTGTATAGCCATATCAATCATGCAGATAAATTTATTCCGGAAGCCCATATTTATCTTTCCGATCAGGGAAAATTATTCGGACTATCTTCTAACCCCTATTCCATAGAACCCAGAATCGGTATTACACTGTTCAATATTATCTTTCTCAATACCGGATATGCATTTCCTATCCACAAAGAAAAATACTTTAAAGGGGTTACATTTGGGATACAGTTTAATATTGCGCCCAAACACACTCAATTTTATGACCCAATAAAAATAATGTAATCTAAAATAGGGTGAGGCTAGACCCAAATACGTTTATTATTAAAATAGAAACAAGCATATTTCTGATTAAACAATCAACAATAAAAAAGAGATGAAAATCACCTCTTTTTTTATTGTTATAAATTCGTAACATACTCCATGAGTTCCCGTTTACTACTTTCAAAATCAAATGCATCGGATACCAGAAAGTATTTGTTTTTATCGGCACAATTCCGATACATAGATTTAGCCAAAGACAATTTATTTTTATCAAAACTGATCGACTTCACCAAATCTCTGATCTGTGCAGCGGTAAACATAGAATTTCGCATTTGCTGATTAATCATAGCTATTTTGCCATCATCAAATTTCTCATTTCTCTGCAACATTTCAAAAAACTGGCGGAAGGTTGTATTGTCCATTACATTACCAGCATTATTCCAGTTTCCGGATTGATTTCCGTAAGGATTATTCCAGACATCATTCCAGTCATTAAAACCGTATTGCCCCTGAACAGGATAAGAATCCAGCAAATATAACCCTTCATTGGTAAAGAAATCCAGTACCATTCTGCTGTTATTCCGAAGCATCAAAGTAGTTCTGTACATTAAAAATCCATTTTCATAGATTGCAATCGGTATTCTTCCGGACTGTAAGTCAAAAAATCTATATTTCCCGGAACCATTGGCCATCATTTGATCACCAATTTCAACAGTGAAAAACCCCTGCTCAGGGATGCGCAAAAAGACCTCTGCATATCCGTAATTTTTATTCCATTGATACCCTGGATTTTTTATCTTGTTGTTTTGATTGGCTGTATTGTGATCAAAGGTTTTATTTCCTCTGCTTAGGCTATTAGGAGACTGCATTTCCGTTGTTGAAGCTTCATTCTTTAACAACTCCCCCGCTTTCCCCGCTTCCTGTGCCCATACGCTTATACCAGCCAGAAACATTAAACTTATAAAAATTTTCTTCATACTTTACTTTTCAAAATCAATCTCCATTTTTGTGCCAAAAAGAAAGAGAAGCATCTGCTTCTCTTTCTTTTCAATATTTAAATGATTAAATCTTTTTAATCGTACTATATGTGGATTGGTCTTTTTCCGGTAGCATCCAACGCTGCTTCTTTAATAGCTTCAGCATAAGTTGGGTGAGCATGAGAACTTCTTGCGATGTCTTCAGCACTTGCACGGAATTCCATAGCAATTACTCCTTCAGCAATAAGATCTGCAGCTCTCGCTCCAATGATGTGCATTCCTAAAACCTCATCAGTTTTTTCATCTGCAATAATTTTCACAAGTCCATCAACATCACCACTTGCACGGCTTCTTCCTAATGCTCTCATTGGGAAAGAACCTACTTTATAAGCCACTCCTTCTTCTTTCAATTGCTCCTCAGTCTTACCTACTCCGGCAACTTCAGGCCAAGTATATACCACACCAGGAATCAGGTTATAATTGATATGTGGTTTTTGTCCTGCTAATATTTCAGCAACTAAAGTTCCTTCTTCACTCGCTTTGTGAGCAAGCATTGCCCCTTTGATCACGTCACCGATTGCATAGATGTTGGCAACGTTTGTCTGTAAGTGATCGTTTGTTTTTACTCTTCCTCTTTCATCAAGTTCTACTCCTGCTTTTTCAAGACCAAGACCATCTGTATAAGGTTTTCTTCCTACAGAAACTAAACAGTAATCTCCTTCTACAACTACTTCTTCTCCTTTTTTATCTTTAGCTGTCACTTTTACAGTGTCTCCGTTTCTTTCAACTGCAGAAACTGCTGTAGAAAGCATAAACTTCATACCCTGTTTTTTAAGAACTTTCGTCAATTCTTTACTTAAAGCACCGTCCATTCCAGGGATAATTTTATCCATGAATTCAACAACCGTTACCTGAGCACCTAATCTTAAGTATACAGAACCTAATTCAAGACCAATAACGCCTCCTCCAATTACGACAAGGTGCTTTGGAATTTCTTTAAGGTTTAACGCTTCTGTAGAAGTAATCACTCTTTCTTTATCAAGAGAGATAAAAGGAAGTGAAGACGGCTTAGAACCCGTTGCAATAATTGTATATTTAGATTCTATTGTTTCAGAAGAACCATCATTTTTAGTTACTTTAATCTGAGTAGCAGATTCAAAACTTCCCAATCCTTCAAAAACAGTGATTTTGTTTTTGTCCATCAAAAAGTTGATCCCTTTAGTCGTTTGATCTACCACTTCATTTTTACGCTCAATGATTCTTGCAATATCTGCCTTCGGCTCATTGATGATAATTCCGTGGCTTGCAAAATTGTGTTTTGCATTTTCAAAATGTTCAGAGCTGTCAAGAAGTGCTTTTGACGGAATACATCCAACATTAAGACAAGTTCCGCCTAAAGTTGAATATTTTTCAATAATTGCTGTTTTGAAACCTAATTGTGCTGCACGGATCGCAGCTACATAACCTCCAGGACCAGAACCTATTACGGTAACATCGAATTGACTCATGTTATATTATGAATTTGTTTATTATTATCTATCTTAATTCTCACAAATTTACATATAAATTACTAAGCACCAAAGTGAGTTTTATCAATTTTAAAAATGATAATTATAGGCCTTATTTTTATGAAAAGTGTTATTTTATGAATTTTATATTTTCCTCACTCCCTTCCTTCAAATAAATGGCGGTAAAGACAAGTGGTTTTTCTGCTGAAGCATTATCAAAATGGAGGATCTTCACATTTTTAGGTTCATAAAAAGCATCTCCTTCATGAAGTATCACTTTCTGTTGTCCTTCTATCTGAAAAACAACCTCTCCTGAATTGATTATTCCTAAAACGGGACAGGGATGCAGATGTTCAGGAGCTCCTTGTCCTGCAGCCATTGTTATTTCCTGAATCTCTGTGGATTTAATTTGCTGATCAATAGCCGTTTTTAACAATTCTTTTCTGGAAATTGTCTTCTGCTGGGCTGTCATGACAACAGAATTCAATATCAAAATAACGATTATAAATGGCTTCATAAATTTGATATTTAATTAGACTCCTTTTTACTTAAATCAGCATATATATTACAAACTCACATTCAGTTTTCCTTGTCCAAATGTACCGGTACTTTCAAAAAAAGAACCACCATACACATACCAGTCAAGGTTTTCTAAAAATTCGACAGCATTTTCCGGACTTATTTGAGGACGGTCTTTTTTAGAAACAATCCCCTTGTACCATCTTTCAGATTGGGGAGCATTTTCAAATTCAATACAATAATGGATCCATATCCTCTGGCAAAGTTTACATTGCTGAACAGATACCTCAGCATTTCTTCCGTCTGTATGATCAATTCCTAATGCTGAGCTTCTATATTCTGTATAATTGGAAGTTGGCTTCTCGCAGGCACATCCTAATTTTTGGATTTTATTCATGAATGAAAAATGGGTTTTCAGATAAAATTTATAATTCCAAAAGTAAGAAATTAACAACCCATAAAGCAAATGCTGTCATTAACGTTTTACTAAATCCAGTAAAACCTTTTCATATTTATCTAAAATAATATTTTTTGAAAACCTGGATTTAATAGAGTTTCGTATAGCATCCCGATTATAATTACTCTGCATAACTCTTATAATCTGCTGTGCAAAGTTTTCATAGTTTTCTATATTAGATATTTCTCCATTCACATTATGCTGAATGATTTCGTTAATTCCTCCGGGGCAGTTATTCGCTAAAGAATAGGTTCCGCAAGCTCCTGCTTCCAATAAAACATTCGGAAAGCCTTCATATCGTGACGAAAGAATAAATAAATCTGCATATTTTAAAAACTGGTAGGGATTTTCCTGCCTGCCATGAAAAATTACATTTTTTAGTCCCAAAAACTCTTTCATCTGAAGCAAGACTTCTTTATCTTTTCCATCTCCTAAAATATGAAGCAGAATATGTTCATTTTTAAGCCTTGAAAAAACTTTCAAAAGATTATCAAAGCCTTTTCTTGCTGATAAATTACCGATAGCCACTACATTTTTATAATTGTATTTAAAGCATTCAGGTTTAAGGGAAACAGATAATTTATCATCAATAAAATCGAAATCAACCGGATTATTTATTTTTACAATTTTCTTCTTTTTGATATTAAAATTATCCACCAGGTCTTTCATCATATCATCGCTTTGGGCAATGATTCTCTGATAATTATTGTAAAAATTATAGAAAAATTTTATTTCTTTTCTCGTAACATGCTGAGTGACCACATTCGTTTCCCTGGCAATGAATTTCGTCCTTGGAAAAAGCTTGATAAATAATGCTAAGTAAGCATTGACTTCCCCAAAACCGGAAAAAACAATATCGGGTTTTCTCCTGTAAATTTCTCCCAAAATAGGTTTCAGTGAATGTCTGATCCTCTCTGTATTAATATCGATGATTTCAACATCTTTTTTTAGAAAATTAAGATACCCGCCTTTCTTACGCAACAGCAAAATCTTCGGCTCAAACCGATCTCTGGAAAGATGATTCGCTATGGTGGTAACTATTCTTTCTGCGCCCCCGGTTTCTAGATCCGGCAGAATAAATATGACTGATATTTTTTTCATCAGTTAAAGTTACTAAAAAGTTTCATTATGTGTCAAATATTGGAGTACTGAAGATTTTCTATCCCTAAAAAACCACCGCTACATCAGTCATCCGAATAAGGTAAAACAATCTCAGCTAAAAAAGATTTAGATGTTGGAAAAATGCAAAGACGCAAAGGTATTTTGAATGGCTACTGCTTTAAGGCGCAAGGATTTTATCTCCGATAAAATTGAATGTGTAAAATGATCCCACTAATTATACAGATGTTTGAAAGAGTTTTGATATTTTTTTATGCTACGAATACACTACTTATTTTATTATGCATACAATCTATGCGTGTATGTTGTTTTAAAAATAATTTTCAAAGAAAAACCCAGTACCAGGAATTGAATCTAATTTAGAATTAATTTCTGGATGCCCTAAAAACCAATTCTCTAAATCAGAATTATTTTTCATGCTATCATGTACAGGAATGGTTGTATAAAGAACATTATTATGTATATTATTTCTTAAGTATAATACTAAAAACCGTTTATCTACATTTTTTGGTCCTTTAGAAAAAGGTAAGTCTCCATCACATCTACCTTTATACTCTTTATCACCTACTTTAAATGTATACAGATAATAATAGCCTGTACCTCTTCCATATTCTTTAATTCCATATATTTTACCAATGGCATACTCTCCGGTTTTTCTATAATTTCCCTTGAAATCCTGCCGTGTAAAATAATCATAGGTGAATACACATATTGTGAGAAAAAATAAAATTATAGTATAGTTTTTCTTTAAAAATTGCATTCAGTATAGTTTGTTAGCTTTCTCTAAATTACAATAAAAAAGCTCTTCACTTGAAGAGCTTTTTTATTTTTTTATACATCAATCCTTAGTTGGCTACATCACTGATAAACTTAATTCTCAGCATTCTTACTTCTTCATCAGAAAGTTCATCTCCAAATTCATCCAACAGCACCTTCATGCTGTCACTTTCAGAATCAGTCATGAATTCCATAAAGCCATCAACGATATCTTCATCAAAATTATCTTCAATATAGTAGTCAATATTCAATTTTGTTCCCTGATATACGATACTTTCCATTTCTTTCAGTAATTCATTCATGGAAAGATTTTTTGCTCTTGCAATATCTTCAAGGTCAATTTTCTTATCGGTACTCTGGATAATAAATACTTTATGGCTTGATTTATTGGCGACCTGTTTCAGGACCATATCCTGGGTACGTTCAATATTATGATCTTCTACATAGGTTTTGATAAAGTCTGCAAACTCTTTACCATATTTTTTTGCTTTTCCTTCTCCTACCCCATAGATCTTGGCTATTTCTTCTAACGAGATAGGATACTGAACAGTCATATCCTCTAAACTGGGATCCATAAATACTGTATAAGGAGGAATCCCGTACTTTTTAGCTACTTTTTTTCTCAGTTCTTTTAATTGTCCAAACAGGTTTTGATCCAGTCCACCACCAGCTTGCTGCTGGATCTGATCACTCTCAGCTTTTGTTTGACTAAGGTCAAATTCTCTGTCTTCCGCAATTAAAAATACATCTTTAGTTTTGCCAGCCAGAACATCTCTGCCTTTAGCCCCCATTTTTAAAACCCCATAGGTTTCAATATCTTTCTGTAAAAAATTCTGAACAGTAGCCTGTCTCAGAATTGTCTTCCAATAATTATCTTTTTCTTCTTTTCCGAAACCGAAATGTGAGCTTTGCTCCAGTTTGTAAGATTTTGTAACCGCCGTTTCTTTTCCTACTATTACAGAAATCAGATCTTTCGCTTTAAACTTCTCACCGGTATCACTGATCAGGGCCAGTACTCTCTCCAAATCATCAGTGGCATCTTTTAATTTTGGAGGATTCGAAGAGTTGTCACACATCTTCGCTCCATCTCCGTTCACAGGATCAAAACTTTCTCCAAAATAATAAAGGATATATTGTCTTCTGCTCATTGAAGTTTCGGCATAGCCTACCACTTCATTCAAAAGCTGTAAACCAATCTCCCTTTCGGAAACCGGTTTTTGTGCCAGAAATTTCTCCAGTTTTTCAATATCTTTTGGATCATAGAATGCCAGACAATGTCCTTCACCACCATCTCTTCCCGCTCTTCCGGTTTCCTGATAATAACTTTCCAGTGATTTTGGAAAATCATAGTGAATCACAAAACGTACATCCGGTTTGTCTATTCCCATCCCAAAGGCAATGGTAGCCACAATGACATCCACATCTTCCATCAGGAATTTATCCTGATTGGCAACCCTTATTTTCTGGTCAAGACCGGCATGATAAGGAAGTGCATTGATACCGTTAACTTGTAAAAGCTGGGCAAATTCTTCTACTTTTCTTCTGCTCAGACAGTATACAATTCCGGATTTCCCTTTGTGTTGGTTGATAAATTTTACGATTTCCCTATCTACATTGACTTTTGGACATACCTCATAATATAAATTAGGACGGTTAAAACTTTCCTTAAAGACCAAAGCATTGGTCATTCCTAATGTTTTTTGGATATCATCCTGAACTTTAGGAGTGGCAGTAGCTGTCAGTGCAATGACAGATACATCTGCGATCTTATCAATAATCTGTTTAAGATTTCTGTATTCAGGCCTGAAGTCGTGCCCCCATTCTGAAATACAGTGCGCTTCGTCAATAGCAAAGAAAGAAATTTTCACTTCTTTCAAAAACTCCAGGTAATCTTCTTTGATCAAGGATTCCGGAGCAACATACAAAAGTTTGGTTTTTCCGCTTTTAATATCGTCAAAAACCTGTTTTGTCTGTGTTTTGTTTAATGATGAATTCAATACATGGGCTACTCCATCTTCCGAGGAAAGGCCGTTCACTGCATCTACCTGATTCTTCATTAACGCGATCAGGGGCGAAACGACTATTGCCGTGCCTTCGGAAATAAGTGCCGGAAGCTGATAACATAATGATTTTCCACCACCTGTAGGCATTAAAACAAATATATCCTTCCCTTCCAATAGGTTTTCTATGATTTGCTCCTGCTGACCCTTAAATGTAGAAAACCCAAAATACTTTTTCAATTCGCCTGATAAATTGGCTTTTTTTGCGCTCATCTAATTTTCTATTGCTAAATTTGCATATAACCCAAAGTTATAAAATTTTTGCTTAAAATAAAAGCGAACGGATTTATAAAAATAAAATTTATATTAAATATTCTTTTTAAAATATAACATTTTTTAGGAACTTTTTTGTATACCATATCATCGTAAAATGGATAGAACCAACATTATATCAATAGCTAAAAGTACTTTAGAAATAGAGATTTCGGAACTTGAAAAATTAAAAAACAGAATTGATGACCAATTTGCCGAGGCAGTGGAAATTATTCATGCCGCAAAAGGGAAACTTATTGTAGTGGGAATAGGAAAATCTGCTCATGTGGGGAATAAAATTGTGGCTACCTTAAATTCTACAGGTACACCATCACAGTTCCTTCATGCATCAGAAGCTATTCATGGAGATTTGGGTGTTATTCAGAAGCAGGATGTCGTTTTATGTATTTCCAATTCCGGTAACTCTCCTGAGATTGCCAATCTGGTTCCTTATTTAAAAGACTATTCTTCCGCTTTGATCGGGATGACAGGCAACAAAAAAAGTAAACTTGCCGAATTTTCTGAAATTGTACTGGATACCCATGTTGATGTTGAAGCCTGCCCGAATAAGCTGGCTCCTACAAGCTCTACAACCATCCAAATGGCTTTGGGAGATGCCCTGGCTGTTGCTTTAATGGAACTGAATGATTTCAAAGCCAATGATTTTGCTAAATTCCATCCGGGAGGCAGTTTAGGAAAAAATCTTACATCAAGAGTGGAGCAGTTTCTTTCTTCACAAAAACCTCAGGTTACAGAAGATGCCACCATAAGAGACGTTATCATTTCTATCAGTGGATCCAGCCATGGAATTACGGTAGTTACCAATGAAGAGCAAATCATAGGAGTTGTTACGGATGGAGATTTGAGAAGAATGTTGCTGAAAGGAGAAGATATCAGTAAGGTTTTGGCTAAAGACATCATGTCTGCCCATCCGAAAACCATTGAAAAAGAAGCTCTTGCCAAACAGGCAATGAAGGTATTGAAAGAAAACAACATAGGTCAGCTTATTGTCACTGAAAACGGAAAGTACTTCGGGATCATTGATCTTCATAAGCTGCTGGATGAAGGCATCAATTAAGCGATTTATATGGAAGACTTTCTGAAAAAACATATACAGGAGATTATCAATCTCACGGATGATGAGTTTGAAATGGTAGCCTCACTTTTCAGAAAACAGAAATTCAGAAAAAGGCAGTTTTTAATACAGGAAAATCAACCTGTAAAAGACATATACCTGATTGAAAAAGGATTTCTTAAAAGCAGCTTCATAGACAGCACAGGCAAAGAACATATTCTTCAGTTTGCAGCACCCAATTGGTGGATTTCAGATTTTGCAGCTTTTTTTAAGCAGGATCTATCCTCAGTAGCTGTTGACTGTATTGAAAATGCTGAAGTTTACTGTATATCCTATGAAGACTTAGATCTTCTTTGTACAAAAATCCCAAAGACGGAACATTTTTTCCGGGTAAAATCCAATTTTGGATATATCGCTTTACAACAGAGAATTCTTTCTCTAATGAGCAAGTCTGCCAAAGAGCGTTATGAAGATTTCTTGCAGCAGTATCCGGGATTTATTGACCATATTCCCAAGCAGCTTATTGCAAGCTACCTGGGAGTTTCAAGAGAAACATTAAGCAGACTATATTCTTAAGATGTGACGTGGGTCACATCTTTTTTTTGAGCTATGTCATAGTGATAACGATGTTAAATTCTTCATCTTTGTTTTATAATTTTAATCTAAAAAACAATGAAAAAGAAAGTATTAATTGTCGTAACAAGTGTAGAAAAATACCCTGATATGGATAGAGCAACCGGTTTGTGGCTGGGTGAAGCGGTCCATTTTTATGAAAAATTACTTGAAAAAGGATATGATATTGATTTTGTAAGCCCACGAGGAGGTTATACTCCACTGGATCCTATTTCATTACAGATGTTTGTGCAGCCTTCGGAATGGAAATTTTATGCAGATGAAGTTTTCAGACAGAAACTGGCGACTACTTTAAAACCGGAAGAAATCAACCCGGAAGAGTACAGTGTCATTTACTACACTGGAGGACATGGAGTTGTTTGGGATTTTCCAGAGAATGAAACATTACAGCAGATAGCTCAAAAAATTTATGAAAATGGAGGCATAGTTTCATCAGTATGTCATGGTGCTGTAGGTCTTTTCAACATTAAACTTTCCAACGGAGAACTTTTAATTAACGGAAAAACACTCACAGGCTTTTCCAATTCAGAAGAAATAGCCTCTGAACTGGCTGATCATATGCCTTACCTTACAGAAGATGTTTTAAAAACCAAAGGAGCCCATTATGTAAAAGCTGATCAGGATTTTGTTTCCTTTGCGGTATCTGACGGAAAACTGGTAACAGGTCAGAATCCTCAATCTGGAGGTGCCGTAGCCGAAAAGGTATTGGAAATACTTGAAAAATAAGCAATTCAGTAAGAATAAAATAGATAAAAACAGACTATACCTGAAATCAAAATAAGGTTAGGTCTGTTTTTTTATGGATAAAACCTGCTTCTTCAAGCATTCATCTCACTTCCTTACCTAAAATATCAAGCCAATACCGTAAATATATATGTACAATATTGAACAAAATCATGATCAATAAATTCTAAATACTGATTATTATTTCATAATTTCGCAGACTTAAACGGCGTATCCGAACAGGTGAACCGTTTGGATAGATTTTACTATATGGACAATAATAAAGACATGTCCTTTCTGGGGCATATTGGAGAATTAAGAGGACACCTGATCCGTTCAATTATTGCTATCGTAATTGCTGCTTTTGCAGTTGGTTTCAATATCAATTGGATTATGGACCATATCTTTTTTGGACCAACAAGAAATGACTTTCCTACCTTCAGAGTGGTTAACCACTTTTCAAGAATGCTTTTAGGTGAAGACAGTATTCATCTTCCCAAAGATTTCCCTGTACGTGTACAGAGACTCTACCAGCAGTTTAATGTGATGATGGCTGTTTCTGTTTTTGGAGGCATGGTAGCCGCGTTTCCTTATATTGTTTGGGAATTATGGCGCTTTATTGGTCCTGCTTTACATCCAAAAGAGAGAAAAAATTCCATTTATATCATCAATGCAGTCTGGATTCTCTTTATGACAGGAATTCTTTGTGGATATTTTTTAATTCTTCCTTTTGCAGTCAACTTTGGGGTTATTTTTAAAATTTCGGATATTATTGTTCCCCTTTATGACCTGAGTGATTATACAACCTTATTTTTACAGGTAATTTTGGGAATGGGTATTATCTTTCTTTTCCCCATCCTTATTTACTTCCTTACCAGTATTGGTATTCTGACTCCGGTATTTATGAAAACCTACCGCCGTCATGCTATTGTTTTGATTATGGTAGTGGCTGCAATCATTACCCCTGCAGATGTTTTAAGCATGCTTATGGCTGCTTTCCCACTTCTTATTTTATACGAATTCAGTATCGTCATGTGTACTTTCACTTATAAAAAGGTGCAGAAAAATAACGGAAATCTTCCGGTCGTTCAGAAATAAATAACGATTATACTGTGTGATAAAAAAGGTGCTGGTTTTAATTATTAAAACCAGCACCTTTTTTATCACACACACAAGTCTAATTATTAATTTTCTTAAAATAAAGTTATTTATATTAAAAAAATAAACAAGATTACCATTTAAATAATTTTTATTTCATTCAATGGAATAAATAACATGAAATAGTATCAAAAACAGAAATATTCGTAATAAATTAATTAATTTTACAAAAAAACATTCAATTTATTAAATATTATGAAAAAGAAAATTATTTTCGTTTTTGCGTTGGCTATTGGCTTAACAAGTCTGCAAGCACAACGGTGGGAGCCCGTATCCGAGAAGGTCACTCCGATCAGAAAGGAAGTGAATATCATCCACGCTTACAAAGTTGACCTTACATCACTTCGTGAACTTTTGAAAAATGCTCCTGAGGCAGGAAAGGGAGCTAATCCTGTAATTATCTCTCTTCCTACTACCGAGGGAAAGATCGAAAGATTCTCTGTGTACAGTTCGCCGGTGGTTGAAAAGTCAATGGCTGAAAGATATCAACTTGGAGCTTATTCCGGGGTTGGTGTAGACAATCCCAATAAACAGATCAGATTCAGTACAGCTCCTAATGATTTTCAATCTATGCTTTTTGACACTAAGACAGGACAATATGAATTTATAGAGCCTGTAAACAAAGAAAAAGATATTTATGGAGTCTTTTTCAAATCTGACAAAGCACAGGGAAACAGTGTTTTTGAATGTAAAGCATCCGAGCCTGAAAGCTCAAAAAAGGAAATGAAAAAACTGTTACAGTCAAAAAAAGGAGTAAACGGAGCAGGGATTAATAAGAGTAACGATCAAAAATATCGAACTTACAGAATTGCTGTTTCCGTTAATGGTGAATATACTCAGCTGGCAGGAGGAGTTCCTGGTGCAGCAGCCCGCATCAACGCTACAATCAACAGGGTAAATGGCGTTTATGAAAAGGACTTGGGAATTCATTTAATTGTACAGGACCTTCCACAACTCATTTTTACAGATCCGGCTACAGATCCTTATTCAGATGTGGCAAATATGGGTAACTGGAATCTGGAAGCCCAGCGAACATTTACCAACACCGCAGGTGTAGGTAATAATGCATATGATGTGGGGCATTTTTTCGGGCATAGAGGTGGTGGTGGATCTGCCGGTGATATCGGAAACGTCTGCAGAAACCCAAGCAACAACAATGACGCAACTTCTAAAGGAGCAGGAATTACTTCTCCCGCAGTAGATGATCAACCATTTGGGGACACTTTCGATATCGACTATGTAGCTCATGAGCTAGGACACCAATTTGGAGGACGTCATACCATGTCTGTAGTTCATGGTCAAACAGATATCCCAATAGAACCGGGGTCAGGATCTACTATCATGGGATATGCAGGAATTACCCAGGCTAATGTGCAAATGCATTCTGATGCCTATTTTCATACGATTAACATTGAGCAGATACAAGCCTATGTAAACAGTAAAAACTGTGATATCAATATCCCCGTAGTCAATACCCCACCGGTAATACAACCATCACCTGATAAAGCAATCCCCAAAGGTACCGCTTTTGTACTGACAGCAAGTGCTGCCGATGCCCAAAACGACCCTATGACCTATACATGGGAGCAATATGATATTTCAGCCACTAAGTTTAATAACCTGGATGCCACCCGGACCAGTGGAGCTAACTTCAGATCCCTATCCCCTACAGCATCTCCAACACGTTATTTTCCTAAGCTTTCAACAGTTCTTAATGGAACACTTACTACGGTACAGGATTGGGAACTTCTACCCAATGTTCCCAGACAGCTAAAGTTCAAAGTAACCGTAAGAGACAATAATCCTGATATTACTCAGCAGCAAACCCAGAGCAGTCTGGTAAAATTAAATGTAGGAAATGAGGGACCATTTAAAGTAACTTCTACTACAGTTTATAATAATCTACCGGGGGCTGTTACCTGGGATGTTGTCAATACAAATAATGCTCCATATAGCGTACAAAATGTCAAAATAGACTATACAACAGACAATGGAAATACATGGACCGTTATCACCCCATCTACTCCCAATGATGGAGCTGAACCTTTTTCATTCTCTTCACTGCCTACCGGATCCAACGTAAAAATCAGAGTAAGTGCCATTGACAATGTTTTTTACGCTATTGGCAGTGCTAGCGTTTCTGCATCCGCAGAAAACTGCTCTTCAGCCACACCAACAGGAATTGTGGTCTCAGGAATCACAAGAAGTTCTGCCAGTATAAACTGGGCTGCATTGCAGGGCGCTACTTATTCACTAATGTATAGAAAAACAGGAACCGCTACATGGACTACCGTTCCTGTAACAACAAATTCTTATACCATCTCCGGATTAAATGAAGGTACTCAGTATGAAATTCAAATAGCGAATGTTTGTGGATCTACCACTGGAAGCTATTCCGCATCTACTAACTTTACTACCCTTCCGTTTACCTTGTGTTCTGCAACCGGAACAAATTCTTCTGATGAATTTATTTCCAACGTCACGGTAACTCCTACAGGAATGAGCCCTATTTCCAATACCAGCACTGCTTCACCTTATACCAATTATGCTACTGATCCTACAAAACTGATTACCCTTACCAAAGGATCTTCCGGTAATACCATCAGTGTACAAAAACAATGGTCTGGTGCTCAGTATAATGAAGGGGTAAGTGCATGGATTGATTTTAACAGAGACGGAATTTTTTCTGATTCTGAAATCATCTTCACAAGTGCTCCTAGTAAAATCACTCCTGTTTCAGGAACCTTCTCGGTACCTGCAGATGCCTATGTCGGCAGTAATATCATCATGAGAGTTGTGCTTGCCTATAATACACAACCTACCAACGGATGTAGCAGCCAACAATATGGTGAAATTGAAGATTACCCTGTACAAATTCAAGCAGAAAACCTTGCTACCAAAGAGATAACAAAAGATAACAACTCAATACAGATTTATCCTAATCCAGCTAGCGATGTATTAAACGTGACTAAAGTTTCGGCTAAGGCCCAATATACCATCACCAATATGGCCGGACAAATTGTAATGAACGGACAGATTACAGACAATAAAATTTCGGTATCCAAATTGATCACCGGAGCTTATGTGATTTCGATTGAGGATCAGGGAACTACTTCAAACCTGAAATTCATCAAAAAATAAAAATAATATTTTTCAAACCATGCCCGGCAATCAATAAGCCGGGCTTTTTTGTATCTGAATGATTGATCTTCTTTTAATATTGCACATTTTTACCTTTTCACAATTTTGCTGTTAATTAAATTTTCTATTTTTGAAAAGATTATTAATAAAGTTTAAAAATGAAGAAGTTATCATATACGCTTTTATTTGCTTCAGGATTGGTTTTCGGACAATTCTTTGAAAAAGGTCAGGTTTATACCAAACAGGATACGTTAAAGGGTTCGGACACTCAATTCCGAAATTTTTGGGATGTCAAAAAATATGACCTTTCCGTAGAGCCTGATTTTGATCAGAAAAGTATCAAAGGAAATAATAAGATCAGTTTTGAAATCATTAAAGATGTGACCAATCCTGTATTTCAAATTGATCTGCAGCAACCTATGAAAGCTGATAAAGTGGAAGGAAACTTCTCCATTAAAAGTTATAAGCAGGAGGGCGACTTTATTTTTATTACCGCTAATAAAAAGTTTAAAAAAGGAGAAAAATACAGTATTGATGTTACCTATTCCGGGAATCCTGTAATTGCTAAAAAAGCTCCCTGGGATGGCGGCTGGGTTTTTGCTAAAGACAAAAATGGTCATCCATGGATGACCGCTGCTGACGAAGGAATTGGAGCTTCCATCTGGCTTCCTACCAAAGATATATGGAGTGATGAGCCCGACAATGGTATTACTATGAAAATCATCACCCCTAACGATCTTGTAGGGGTTGGGAACGGAAGACTGATAGACAAAAAGACCAAAGGCAATACAACTACTTACACCTGGGAGGTAAAAAATCCGATCAACGCCTACTCTATTATTCCCAGTATCGGAAAGTATGTCAACTTCAAAGATAGTTTTGATGGTGAAAAAGGAAAACTGGATCTGGATTACTGGGTACTTGACTATAATTTAGATAAAGCCAAAAAACAGTTTCAACAGGTAAAACCTATGCTTTCAGCATTCGAATATTGGTTTGGCCCATATCCATTTTATGAAGACTCTTATAAATTGGTAGAATCCCCTCACCTGGGTATGGAACATCAAAGTAATGTAGCCTACGGAAATCAATACCAGAATGGTTATCTGGGCAGGGATCTTTCAGGGACAGGAGTCGGTCTGAATTGGGATTTCATTATCATTCATGAAAGTGGTCACGAGTGGTTCGCCAATAATATTACAGCAAAAGATCAGGCTGACATGTGGATCCACGAAAGTTTCACTAATTATTCTGAAACTCTTTTCACTGAAAAATTTATGGACAAAAAATCTGCGGAGATATATGTTCAGGGAATCAGAAATAATATTAACAATGATATACCTATTATCGGCCACTATGGGGTAAGAAATGAAGGCAGTGGTGACATGTATCCTAAAGGAGCCAATATGCTTCATACGATGAGACAAGTGATCAATAATGACGAAAAATTCAGACAGATTTTAAGGGGGCTCAATAAAGATTTTTATCATCAGACCGTTACCACCAAACAGATTGAAGATTATCTATCATCAAAATCCGGAATTGATTTTTCCACTGTTTTTGATCAATACCTGAGAACGGTAAAAATTCCTACCCTTGAGTATTCTCAGAATGGCCAGACGTTGAAATTCCGATATACAGATGTGGTTAAAAATCTGAAACTCCCAATCAGAATTGACGGAGAGCAGACAATTACTCCAACGGAAGACTGGCAGACGGTAACACTTACAAAAAATACTCCTGTTGAGTTTAACAAGAACTATTATATCAATTATAAAAATGTTCAGTAAATAATAAAAAAGGCAAATTCGCAAACCAGCAAATTTGCCTTTTTATTTTTTTAACCCTTTGGAATTAATTTTAAGAAAAGTTTAATACCCTATCACGTAACAAAATGGCAAAAACAACAACTATTTAACTATAAAATTTAACCCAATGAGAAAAACAGCACTTAGCTTGGCTCTTTTTGCCGCTTTTTTAGCGAATGCCCAGTCTATAAAAACCACCATTGATCTCGTCAATGTAAAAGACGATAAAGTAGCCGTTACCATGGAGTTTCCAAAAATGAAATCCGGTGACATCAAGTTTCATTTTCCAAAGACCGTTCCGGGTACTTATTCGGAAGATGATTACGGAAGATTTATAGAAGGGATCAAATTTTATGACAACAAAGGAAAGGAACTTACCTATTCTAAAGTGGATGATAATACCTATTCACTAAAGAACGCTCAAAATTTAAATAAGATCACCTATCTGGTTAACGACAGTTTTGATGATGAAATGGATACTTCAAAGCATAAAGCTGTATTCTCACCTTCAGGAACCGATATTGAACAGGGAAAAATCTTTATGATCAATACCCATGGATTTATTGGATATATCGATAATATGCAGGATGTTCCCTATCAGCTGGTAATCCAAAAGCCTACTGATTTCTATGGAACTACCGCTTTGGTAGATCAGGATAAATCTGAATCTACAGATACTTTTACGTTGGCTAATTATGCTAAGGTAACTGATTCTCCACTGATGTATACCAAACCGGACTATATTACCTTCAATGCCGGTGGAATGGAGCTGGTATTGGGAGTGTATTCTCCAACAGGAAAATATAAAGCTGCCGATTTTAAGGAAAATCTGGAAAAAATGGTCATTGCCCAGAAAAAATTCCTGGGAGATATGAATACGAATAAAAAGTACGCTATCATGCTTTATCTTTCCGGAGGTGACGGCCCTAAAATTAAAGGGTTTGGAGCTTTGGAACACCATGAATCAACGAGTGTGGTACTTCCTGAAATGATGCCGAAAGATGCCATCGACAAAACTATTACCGATGTAGTATCTCATGAGTTCTTCCATACCGTGAATCCTTTGAAAACCCATTCTGAAGAGATCCACTATTTCAATTATGCAGATCCTAAAATGTCTCAGCATCTGTGGATGTATGAAGGAGGTACGGAATATTTTGCCAATTTATTCCAGATCCAGGAAGGGCTGATCACAAAAGATGAGTTTTTACAGAGAATTAACGAAAAAATCACCAATTCAAAGAATTATGATGATACCATGCCGTTTACGGTGATGAGTAAAAATGTACTGAAAGCACCTTATAAGGATCAGTACAGAAATGTTTATGAGAAAGGAGCCCTTCTAGCCATGTGTCTGGATATTGAGCTGAGAAAACTTTCCAACGGAGAGATGGGCTATCGTGATATGATCAGAAAATTATCTCAGAGATTTGGAGAGAACAAACCTTTCAAAGATGATAAATTAATTGATGAACTGGTAACGGTAACCGGATATCCTCAAGTGAAAGACTTTTACAATAAATACATTGCAGGCAACCAGCCAACCCCTTATGCTGAATATCTGAGCCAGGTAGGTGTAGAATTACAGAAACAAGAGACTCCTCCTATTTTCTGGTTTGTGAAAGATCCTAACCAAACCGGATACGATGAGAAAAACAATGCTTTTGTATTTGATGAAAGCTCTGCCCTATCCCCTTTTGCTACAAGTATCGGATTTAAAATCACTGATCAGGTTCTTGCGTTAGACGGCAAAACAATTAACGTTCAGAATATGCAGGACTTCATTAATTATGCTAAAACAATCAAGGAAGGACAAAATGTTTCCGTGACTGTTTTACGAGGTAATGGAGAAAAGAAAGAGAAAGTAGAATTGAAAGGAAAAGCGATTCTGGATAAACTGACGATGGAAATGCTTAAATACAAAGCCAATCCTAGTCCGGCAGAACTGAAACTGCAAAACCAATGGTTAACAGGTAAAAAATAAATAGAAAAAGCGAGGAAAATATTCCTCGCTTTTTTGTTACTTCTTACTTGAAAATAATAACCAGACCTAACTGGAAATTAGTGTTTTTTGAAGTTTCTCCTCCTCCATTTTTAACAATATCCGTTAAACCAGCAGTATAACGGGCATTAACGCCTAATTGGGAAGTAAATCTGTATCCTAAACCAATCCCGAGTCCGAAATTAAAAGTTTTTAATGAATCTTTATTGCTAGCCTTATAAGTGCTACCATTAATATCTCCTTTAGCCTGGGCATTGACCAGAAATCCAAATTCAGGACCTGCCTCAAGATAAAACTCAGGAGTGGCATTGTACTGAACCATTACAGGAACATTGATATAACTAAGATTTTGTTTCATATTGGTTATGGTATACCCTGCAAAGTCATAATTGTCTTTTACCTTTGCCCCCTGTTGGCTGTACACAACCTCCGGTTGAATACTGAATGCCTCAGAAATTGGGACATTTACCAATGCTCCGGCATAAAATCCAAACTTTGATTTGGTGTCATCTCCTGTTATGCTTGAAAGGTTACCTCCGGCCTTAATACCAAATTTTGGTCCGTCTGTAGATTGAGCGAATGTCATAGTTCCTATAGCTATGCATAAGCTTAGTAATTGTTTTTTCATATCATATGTTTTTTAAAAATTGTTTTTTAATAAAGCATCAGGATCAAACATTCCCGGTGCTATAATATTCTTTTAAGAATCTTTATCTCTAATACTTTTACTTCTAAAATTTATCCGCACGTTTTATTATTAATTTTTCGTCTTTCATGACAAACAATATCCAGATCCAGGCAACCAATCCCAATATAGAAGAAATAATAATATTCGTATAAAATACTTCTTTTACCGTTTCATTTGTTTGAAACTCCAGAATTGCCTGCTTTAAAGTAGAACCTTCTTTTATTAATAAAGCAAGTACTATCATAACATTTGCCATAATGATGCTTACAATGTTTGTCAGAAAAATGATATACTTTTTTAATGTACCTTCACGCCCTTTTAAAAAGCTGTATCCTATAGAAGCAAAAAAAGCAATAATAAGGGCCATTGCGGAGGCAATTCTTCCTAAATATACAGCAGATAAAACCCAAAGTATAATCCATGGAATTGAAAATATTACGGCACCAAAAAATCCTGTCAGATAATTTTTCTCCTTTGAAATTCTTAGTTTTTCAATTTCGTAGAATTTATTATTTGTTTCGTGAAAACAAGTGTCACAAAGTAATATTCCATTATCATTTAAGTTGTAATAGTTGATTTTTTGATTTGTTCCACAGCTATGACATTTGTATTGCTCCGGTATATTGAGTTTTTTGAAAAGATCGACTAAAAAGTCAAACAAGGTATAAACAGTCTTGAGTTTTGTGTAAATAAAGGTTTCTGAAAACTGGAATAAAATGCTGGTATCTCTAATTTCAAAACCTGTAAATTTTAACCTCTTTTTGTTGGTGACCAGTTCCGTATTGATCTGCAGCCATTTTTCTTCTGTCAGGTTTCCCGTAGTCACAGATACAAATTTGTATTGAGGGGTGCTTACCAGGCTTGCGTCTGAAACATTAAAAAAGTAACCTTTGTAAAGTCCGAATACACCGTCCTCAGTTTTGTACCAGCCAAGATCTCTGGCTATTTTTTTTGCTTTTGGAAAAATCATATGTGTTTATTTTGTCTTTCTTTAAAAAACAGGCGGCATGTTTTTATACCGCCTGAAATATTATTATGCTATGGCCTATCTAATTCCCTCTCTTATTTGAGGATCATTTCAACATTTAATAACATAATTTTTTTCATATTCACCTAGTTAAATTTGAGTCCTGATTCTTATAACATTCTTCAATTCTCTTGTAATACGAGTAACTCTCATACTTAAACTATAACGTTATACTATGTATAATACGAGCGATTTTTGAGTAGAGAAAAAATTCCATAAATAATTAATACGACCGTAAAAATATATCCACCCATGTTTTGTTCTTTTAAATAAAGACCGGAATCATTCGACTTATTCTCATAATTTTCTTTTTCCTTACTTAAGAAATAAAATCCTAAACCTATAATAATTAATCATATCCCAATCAAATAGTCCATATCTTATTTTTATTATTATTTTCTTAGCATCGTCAATATTTCTAATATAAGAGCTATATAATTTCTGCCAATAAAGTTTATTTCTTCAAAACCCAATGATTGGTAATAGCTGAATTCCATTCTTTAACTTGCCCGATCTTAATAGAATCTTTTTCTACAAGAAAGGACCTTTCATAACAATTAAAATACATTATGCTATCACCATTTATTATGTAACATTGATTACTATTCGGTAGCTTTTTAAAATACATTCCTTTTTTTATTTTAGCACGAACCTGCAAAAAATTCATTACGGTAATACCTTTATCTTTCTTTTGTGCATGTATCATCAAAGCTAAAGAACCTCCTTTTATTGGCATAATATCATAAATTTTTCCATGCAGACTTTCAGGAAAATATTCTTTTTCCATATAATTGACAAAAGAATTTGGAAAAAAAACACGTGATATAATATTTCCAATGATAAAAATTGAAAACATTGCTAAACCAATATATTGAAAATGTATTCTCTTCATATTTATATATTGTTGTTGATAATAGGACTGCTTAAATCTATGATTTTCTACAGCACTTTATAGTTAGTCACTATTTTTCACTCTTTTAAATATGAATTCTTTGTTAGTTTTAATTATTACTAGTGTATCACTATTTGCTCTCTTAATAATTTTAAAAGGAAGATTAACTTCTCTCCAAGATATGGGAAATTCATCATTTGCTAAACTTCTAGGTATTAAAAATTTTCTTTCCGCTAAACTTTTTGTATAATAAAAGAAATTATATTTTTTGTTAGCATACCACTTTTTTTTAATTTCAAATTCATATCCAATACCATAAGTTCCTTCACCTTCTATTGTTGTGTTAAATGAGTAGTCATTAAAATCAGGTAGATCTTTACCAATTTTATCCCTACAATTTAAAATTGCACAAAAGGGTATAACCATTACTAAAATCTTATGATAATTCATGCTATCTATTAATTTTCCGAAAATGTCTTAATAATTAAAAAGATTAATAATAGTATAGGAAACCAAATCGCTAATCCAGTTATCATATATGCTATTCTATATTCTTTATTACTAAATACTAGATTATCCAATTTATTTTTTCTTATAAATAATAAAATGAAAATAAAGAAAATTATAACGGTTATATATTTTACTAATTTTCCTTGTGGAGTAATACCAATTGTAATAGAGATTGTAGCAAAAATATTATTTAATTGTATAACGCTGTTAGGTATAAGTAGCAAATAATATACGAAAAAAAGAACTGTAAATATACTAATACCTTTCATGTAAGCATTATTATCATTATCATTTCTTCGTTTAAAAAATTGATACATAATATATGGAATACAAAAGAACCACTTCATATACTATTTTCTCAGAATCGTCAATATTTCTAATTTAAGAGTTATATAATTTCCGTCAATATCGTTTATTTTTTCAATACCCAACGATTGGTAATAGTTGAATTCCATTTTTCGATCTTACCTATTTTGATTGAATCTTCTGTAGAAAAAACATAACAGTCAAAATACATTATGCTATCTCCTTTTATAATATAGCATTTATTAGTATTAGATACTTTTTTAAAGTAAGTATATTTTTTACTACTGTTAAATACTACATTTGGATTTCTAATGGTTATTCCATCATCACCAGATTCAGTATGAATACTTAACGATATAGATCCTCCTTTTACAGAAACAAAATCATATATTTTACCCTTAATTTCTTTAGGAAAATATACAGATTTCATATGAGTAACAAATGAATTCGGATTTAAGTAGTTATAAATAATTATAACTATAAAAAGTAAAACAAAAATTGAATAGATAATATTTTTTTTCATCTTTTTATTTATAAAGAGTAGTATGCGTACGAGTCCACTGAGCTCCTCCCCCTAAACCAAAAGAGATGTTAAGTCCAGACCAAGACCTTTGAGATAAGTCAATCATTGATTTAAAGCCTGATTTATCAGAATTATAATCTTTAGGAGACCAAAAAGTACTAGCTCCTCCCCCTGACAATCCTTTAATATCAGAAGATATTGAAAATGTATACCCCGTATAGTCTTTAATTTTCAAATTGACATCATCAAAGTAATCACCTACAATACCATAAACACTATATGAACCTGCAATACCTACATTTCCTCTCTGTGCAATAAAACTTGTCCAACTTCCGGCATTTACACCATCAAGAAAAAATACAAATTCAATTGATTTTCCGCCTCCCATTATAAAAGTAAGATCTCCCCCAATTCCAACTCCTATTACATCAATATCTGGCAATGATTTATAAAGGTCATTTAAATTTATATCTAATTTACCAATATTATGTGGTATCTTCACAATTGCATTATATTTTTTTGTTGCATATTTAGCAATAACCTTATTGTTTTCATCAACAAATTTAATTCCTTTAAAGGAGATTTTATGCCCTAAATAATTAAAAGTAGTGACAATCAGTCCTTGCCCTGCGCCCATCCAAAAATTACCGCCCCCCAGTACAGAACCTACACCACCGCTTACAGCACCATTAAACAAAGCAAAACCGTCACTCCTTAGAATACTGTTTTCCCCAACATTATTTACTGCTAACCCCAACAAATCATTAGATATACTGGCAAAAGTTCCGCTTAATGCCCCACTCCAGAAGTTGCCTCCCTGCATATAGGAAAGAGTTCCCTGGGTAATGGCGTGTGCTCCTGCTTTTGCTACAATGGTCCAGTTACTCAGTGAATTGGCAATAGCTCCTCCGGCTTGAAATACAGCCCCAATTCCGGAAGCCACTGAAGCACTAACATATGAGGTAATTAGCCCCATATAAAACCTGTCAAAACTAAACGGGGTTTGAGTAATATACATATTAATTCCTTCTGAAACTACAGCTACTGCCAACGGCAGCCACCAGATAAACTCCCCACTCGGGTCATTATACATCATCGGGTTGTTCAGTACATATCCATACTTATTGTAGTTTTGGGTATTGGTTGGATCCTGTATATTTTCATCCGCATTTAAGAATCTTCTCAATAAAGGATCATACAATCTACCATTCATGTGGATGATACCCACTTCTGCAAAATGCTCATGGCTTGTGTATCCCCTGTCTACTAATAACGAAGCATTATCAATTATATTTTTATCTGTTACAATGGCTCCGTTTCCTATCTGAAGATGGGTAAAATTACCCCAGGCATCAAAATGTCTTTGCTCCAGCTTATTTCCCGCTTCATCACTGATGGCTAAGATGCTTCCAATATAATCTTTATGCAAAAATTTATAAGAACCGCTGCTCTCTGTAAAATCTTTTAAATATACAATATTAGATTCATAAGGTGTCCCTCCAATATAAATGAGATGCTTTTCTTTTCCTGTTGTATTGTCTCTTACCACTTCATAGCTGCCATTCTCACTATAAAATTTAGTAAACTTTCCTTCTCCATTTGTACTAAAGTTACCTCCATAGGTAACTCTTTGCCTCATACCGGAAAGTCCGTATTGGAAGGCAACATCACCTTTCATTCCATCAATGAATACAGGATCATTGTTTTCATTATAAACAATGCTTTGCACTAAATCATTGTTATAATTTTGAGCTCCTGCAGCATTAAGGGTCATGCCTGTTGGCTGATAGATTTTAGAAGAATTGTCAAATTTGATTTTTCCCACCTGATCATTTTCCAGAATTCTTCCTTTTGCATCATAAAGGTTACGGGTTGCATTCTGTACTTTAACTCCAGTTACGGGATTAGTCCAGTTGACTAAACGGTTATTATCATCATAGTCAAAGGATTCTACAACATTAAAATCACCACCTGTGGTTCTACTCTTAAGCTCATTTTTGATCGCATCAAATGTGTATGAGAGTTGTAGAATACCGGGTTTCACCTGTGAGGAATGATTGACACTCGTCAGGAAGCCATTAGTATTATAAACGTTATTAATATTAGCTGCTCCCAATTTGGCTTTAAGAAGCTGCCCATTGGCATTGGTTTCCTGAAGTTCCCACAAGATTTTACCTGAGATTTTGTCTTTTACCTGATAGAGCTCTCCATTCCATGCACTGTACACATTTTCTATTTGCACTTTAGTCAAAGCTCCCGAAGAATACAATTGCTTTTCATAAGATATTACTCTTGCCTTGTCGTCATACGCAATTCCTTTCTGAATGAAATATTTACCATTGCTACTTTCCGAGGACGATAACAGTCTTCCCTGTGGGTCATAAGAAACACTGGAACTATATGCTTTACCTTTGGAGATTCCGGAGTTGGAAATAAGCCTTCCTTTATCATCATACGAATAAGAAATGGTTTTATCAGTTGCTTGTCCGCCATCTGTTGTAGAAAGTTCTTTTTGAGTGATCAGTTGTCCTACATTATTATAGGTATATTCTTTGGTTCCTTTAGGGCTGGTGATTTTCTTAGGTTGTCCTAAACCATCATATTCATACTTATATAGTCCGTTAGAAGGATCATTGAATTCAGATTTCCTTCCCCAGGAGTCATATTTTGTAGTGATAATATTTTCGGCATATTGAGCCTTGATCTGTTCACCTGCGGCATTGTAAGAAAAGGTAATTGTACCCCCTTTATCTGTGGAAGATATTACATTTCCTAAAGCATCTGCTGTTTTGGTAGTGATTCTTCCGTAATCTGTAGGATTTGATTCTTTGACTGTTGTTGTTAATCCTGAGACACTGGTCTCCATTTGTTTTCCGGTGAAGGAAGTGGAGGTTATTTTAGCCGGAAATACGCTGTCATCATAGATAATTGTATTCCACTGGCTAGCACCTTGTCCTTCAAAAAAAGGTTCGGACTCTTTTATTTTCCTGCCTAAAATATCATATTGGGTAGCTTTCAAAACAAAATATCCTTGTCCAAAAGCCTTGGTTGAAGACGTAATATCCTGCCCTAATGTATTGGTGGTTTTCTTTGAAATATCCCCATCCGGATCGTATTGTGTAACGATCAAATTAGAGAAATAATCTTTTCCGTACTGATAAGTGGTAGTTCCTGCTAAATTAGTTTTAGAAGTTAATAATTTACCCCAATTATCATAAGTATTGGTAAGAATATTTCCTAAGGGGTCAACTTGGGTCAGAATCTGTCCCCAATCGTTGTATACAATACCGGTCTGTAATCCTAAGTTGTCTGTTTTTCTAATAACAAACCTTCCTTTGGAATCATAGTCTGCTTTAGTGGTCTGGGTTTGGGAATCAACACTGTTACTTACAGTTTTCTGAGTGATATTTCCAAAACCATCATAAATATAGGCTTCCTGTAAGTAACCTGTATTATCCCTGTTTTCTATTTTTAGGGTTTTTAACAGATTGTTTTCATAGGTATATTCTTCCTTAGCAGATTTGGTATCACCATAAGCTTGTACAATATCAGTTTTGATTTTTGGTTTCCCAATGCTATAGTTATTTCCCGGAGTAATATTGGATGGATAATATTCTAGTTCTGACCTTTTAATGTAAAAACCATCGTTGACGTTTGTTACAGATTTTTTAGGAAGATATAAATTATCATATTCTTCAACAGTATGAACAGTCTTTATATTTTTTAAGAAATCTTTAGATGTGGTAACATATGGGTTGATTGCAAGAACAATTTTAGGTTTATCTGTATTCGCAACTGTTGTCACAACATTCCCATTGAGAAGTTTATCTATTTTGTATTGATATTGTTTAAATGACAATAACTGAGTATTATCTAAAGAAATATCATTCGGAAATATTTTCATTTCATTCGTGGTTCTGACAGACCAATCTTTGTAGGGTAATCCTTCATTAACAGGGTTTATTTCGGAGCCATTCCAGACTTTAGTGTTCTCAAAACCACTGGCAAAGAATGTTGATCTGGCTGTTTGTCTGAAGCCAATTGTCCCTTTGCCATGTAAATGGCCAATCAGATCTCTGTATCTGAATTCCTGCTTTCTTTCTCCTTGAATAATCCTGGAAACAACATTATAATTACTATTTTTCGTAATATTTACATAAGGATAAACTACAGGACTTGTATTGAAGTAAGAAGTATAAATATCTCCACTACTTATTAAACTTGAATACTCAATATCTGTTTTAAGACCTCCCTGAATAATTGTTTTTATTTTGGAAACTACATTCAGCTTACTTCCCAAATCCCATGTAATTAATTTAGTTTTGTGAACAATGGTAAATTCTGTATTGAGCTGAGCTATCCGGAATGAACCAAATAAGGGAATGTAGTGTTCCCCATACATGGAATAATTTAAATCTTCTCCATCCCAATCAAGCTCTTTTGGGGCAATATTATATGCACTTGTAAAAATTGGTTTTCCATTGGCATCTACTCCGTCATTTCTTAAATAATTGAACCCATAGCTCGAATCCGGGTTATTAACGGCCAAATCTCTAAACCACTTTTGAGACTCGAAAATAATAAAATCACTTTTACCGTCTTTATTTAAGTCAGGAGTAGCATATGTCCTTACTGTATTTCTGTATTTTGTTCCTGCTCCCGTGTAATCCGGTTTGTATAAGAATAGATTGGAATAATATTCTTTTTTAAAGGCAGTGCCCGTAGAAATATACATTCTCCAATCTGATGAATCTTCTGCTATGGGGGCCATTATATCTGTTTTGCCATCTCCGTTAAAATCCCCTAAATAAAGTATATTGTTAAAAGATTCTTTTGATGTAGAAGAAATTTTTATAAAATCATTTTGAGCGTTTAATGAATAAACATTCAGCTCATTATTCTCTATTCTCAACAAATCCGATTTTCCATCCCCATTAAAATCTGAAACCGAGATCAAATCAAGCGTTTTATTTTCATCCAACTTCTTTATAATCCCATTTTTATAATCTATATATAAATTTGTCAGCCAGGTGACATCCATCCCACGAGGACATCTGATTCTTCTTCTTACATTGATTAACAGATCGGATATACCATCTCCATTAAAGTCACCTTCTTTTGAAGAAAGAGTTATTATGGGAGGAAAATTAAATTGTCCCCAACTATTACTGCAACTTGAATTTGACAGGGTAGGTATAATTGTTGAAAGGTCATAAGAAAGAGTTTGTTTATTTACAAAGCTATCTGTAACATCAAAACCACTAAACTGTAATTTTAAAGTCTTATTTAAATATTCTATTTTACCCGTTACAAGATTTTGTTGGGTATTGAGTATTCCATTTTCAATATAAGAGACTGCATTAAGCAAATCACCCTCATAATTAATTGTATAAAAATTCCCTGTGCCATCCAATCTCCCAAGCATTAAAGTATTTCCTTTAATAAAATCAAGTTTCCCATCTCCATTGAAATCACCGGAAACTTTTGCCTCATAAATATCATCAAATCTATTATCTTGCCTGAAAACATTGGTAACCTGAGGATCTGATTCATTTTCAAAAATTATCGGATTAGCACTTTCATCTTTTGAATTATATTCTCTTATTTTATTGATAAACTGATATTTTATATTATTATTTATATATTCTATAGCATATCTTTTAAACTGATTACCATTTGAACTTACCTTAATTCCTGATAAAAGTTTATCTTGTGTATATTTCAATCCCTGTACATAAGATTGTTCTGCTAAATCCCTGTTTATATAAGTAAAGTCGATTTTATTAAAATGGGGGTCATTTAGCTTTTCATTTCCTCCCCAAGCAATAGAAGAAATTCTTGACACACCACCATCTACACCTCTGAAACCTGAGCTCATTGTATAGTCATAAGCGTATGTTATATAATTCCCTTGAACATCTTTCCATTTCGTAATATTATATTCTAGTGCCGGAGTTCCAAATCCGTTAGAACTATTAGTAAATGTTTTTTCATACATAGCCTGAGAACCATCCTCAAAAGTAATTTCCCAATAATCAGGTCCTGAAATATTTTGACTACTTCCAACTGATCTTATTTTGATATTAGAATATTTCTCAGTAACATATTCCGCCCCATCTTTTCCATATTCACCGGATTTCAGGATCAACCTTTGTCCATTGAAACTGTAATAATCAGAATAATCCAATTGAACTCCCTTAACCTCTCCATCTTTTTCAATATTCTTTCCTATTCTAGAAATAGCGGTAAGGCCAGATAAATTCCAGGCATAGCCAGCAATTCCATTTTCTGCGCCACTGGTATAAACAAGGTTGATCTGTGGAGCTACACTTTTCACCCCGGGAGGTAATGCAATGGGTAAAGTAAATTGTAATTGCCCAGCTCCGTTAACCTCAATATTCCCTTTGGTATCATGAAAACTCTGGCCTCCAGGGGCAGATGATGTACCGCTTGGGTTATTGGCCCCGGCATTAGAGTCTACAGGTCCACCTCCTGAATTTTCTGTAGAAGGACCAATTTTAGCTATAAAGGGATTGGAAACATCTGATTTAGCATGAAATCCCTGTGCAAGTACCACAGCCTGCGGATCCTGAACTGTACGGGATGTACTTTCTGCCTGATACAGTATGGTCTGTGAAAAGCCCAATACCGAACACAAGGACAGTATAAATGATAAAATAAATTTCATATTTGTTGTTTTTTGTAAATTGTCCTGGTTAAAGGTTTATCGTTTTGTAATATTTCTGCTAAATATCCTTCCATCTTTTAGGGTAAAACGTACTATATATACTCCCCAATCATAGCCTGTCATATTAATCTTAAGCTGTTTATTCAGATTAGGTAGATTCTGCTGCTGGAATTTCCAGTGAACAGTGCTGTGCTGATACAATGAAACAGATTCTATTAATCCGTCTACTTGTTCTGTCCAGTCTATGGTCAAAACATCATTTACAGGAACAGGATACAGCCTGATTTGTTTCCAGAAAGTAGCTTCATCCATGATTTGAGATTCTGGCTGAGTTTGGGCTACAGAAACTGTTTTTGCTGGTTCTTCTACTGTCTTGCCTGCAGAATTTGTTCCTCTGTATCTTTGGTTACCGGCTTCATCATATTTAAAATACACTTCAGTTTGAGAAAAACCAAAGAAGCCTATAAGTAAAGAAAATATTGAAAATAATTTTGTTTTCATCGGGGGTGTTTTATTTTTGATTGGAAAGAATTTGCAGTACTTGTTTTTTCAACTCCTTAAGTTCTTCGGCTTGCTGTTTAAGTTGCTCTTCCTGAGATTTTATCTGTTTATTCTGTTCAATAGAATAAAGAGTGAGCTCTTCTATTTTCTCCAACAGCTTAGCGTCCATTTCTCCTAAATTAATTCCTTCTTTTTCTACTTCTTTTGCGGATGGGATGTTTGGTAAATGTCCTTTTTCTGAAATGTGTTTCTCTACTTCTTCTAATGTATTGAGTTTGTAATCTTTTTTGAATACATAGTCTGCCCAACCATTGACAGCAGGGTTTTCAACTTTTACCTGCTCTGCCTTTATTCCTTTTTTCACATAAAAAATAAAATTGGGATCATTATCATACTGATCTGTACCCACGGCTACTTTTCCTGTATTGAAAAGAACCAATAAACTTTTATGGACTGCATCAGAGAAACGAACCCTTGTGATTCCCGGTGAGTTGGGAGTAGAAACATCAGAGATGCCATCAGTAGCATTATCATTATCCATATGGATATTCAGATTATTCCCACTTAATAGCCTCATTACAGCATCATTAGGCTGAGCCCATCCGGAATAACAATGATTACATGGCGCAAGTGCCAATTGTAGGATTCCAGTTCCAGGAATTCCACTTCCGATATTGATACTTTGTCCTTCAAGTTTGAAAGTCTGCTGGTTATTCAGTTTGAAAACAAGCGGTTTGTCATCTGTTGTCCCTATAAAGTTGGTTGAAGGGCTTGTTCCTGAATTTCCTGTAGTGTTCCATGTTTGTGCAGATGTAAGTATTGAAACCAATAAGGTGAGCGATAGTAATTTAATTTTCATATTTGTGTATGTATTAAGTATTTATGTTTTAAATTTTTCTGCAAAAATATATTGTCAATGCGACAAAACCCGACGTGTTAAAAATGAATTGCATTTTTTATCTATTTTATTAATAAATAAGCTTCGTTTTGATCTTCACCGATTTAATGACATCTGTACAACATTTTAAATTTTAAACTTACAATTGTTGTTAATATTCCTCAAGAGAATTATAGAAATTTAATTCTCATTTGTAGAGTGTATTAAGTTTATATTGTTGAGTTTTAAAACCTGTTTAATTTATTTTATCAAATATAATCTCTGATATGAGATTTTGTGAAAGAGCATTTTATATTTTGTTCTATAACAGATCCAAAAAATAAATCGCTGTACTTTATCTGGAACAAAAATGCATTTGATTCTTTTAGTCCGCAAGAAAAGTATATCGAGATTTATAAATTCAGGGATAAATATATATTGAATTTATAAATATAGACAGAGCAATTATTATTCAAATTATTGGTTTTCAATATTATAATAATAAATATTCATTTTATAGTGAAAAAATAATCTTAAAATATGTACTTTTGTATATTGAAACACATATGCGAAGAAAATTCCTTATTTACCTGTTGGCTCTTAGTCAGAATTTATACTTTTCCCAAAGTATAAAAGGATTTAGCATTCCGGATTCTTTACAAAATAAAAGTTTTGAATACTTAGAAAAATCGTTCTATAAAACCGTTTATTCAAATAAAATAAAAGCTGAAACTTATGCTAATACCATACTAATAAAAGGTAAAACAAGTAAAAGTAGTGAGAAAATTGCTGGTGGATATGAGTGTTTGTATAAAATAAGTAATGATCGGCAGGCTCTTTTATATATAGACAGTATGATTAGTGTAACAAAAAAAATACAAAATCCCCAATATTTATCAGAAGCATACCGCTATAAAGGAGTTTATTATTATTACGCTGCTGATTATGCAAAATCATTAGATAATTACTTAATAGCCAGAAGTTATGCTAAGAGAGAAGGAGAAATTTATAATAATATCAATTCCTGTATAGGTTTATTAAAGCTTGAATTACAGGATTATCCTGAAGCTTTAAAATTATTGTTGGGCTATAAAAATTATTTAGAAAAGAATAATTTCACAAGTCATATCAATTACGAGAAGTGCTTATATAATTTGGCATATGCTTATCATGTAAGTAATAAATTAGATTCTTCAAATTACTATGCCCAACGTGGACTTGAAAAAAATTTAAAAAGCAAAGATCAGGATCTATATGCCTCCTTATTATTAGTTTCAGGCATTAATACGTTCAAACAAGGAAAACCTAAATTAGCTTTACCCATTTTGGATGAAGCCAACAACCTATTTACAAAAAATCCAAACAATGTCCAAAATATAGCCTTAAGTGAATATTATATAGGAAAAATTTTATATAATATGAATGATAAAAAGTTTATAAATCGATTTGAAAAGGTAGATTCTATTATTATTGCAAGTAAAAATGTTTCCTATGAACTACGAAATACTTATCCACTTTTAATTGATTATTATAAAAAAACAGGAGATAAAGAAAAACAATTATTTTACATTGAGCATCTACTATCTGTAGATAGTATTTTAAATAAAAACAACAGCATTTTATCAACAGAAATTAATAAGAAATACGATACCCCACTTCTGCTTAATGAAAAAGAAAATTTAATTGCTGATTTACACTTTAAGAATTACACTTTATTTTGGTTGCTGGGAATAGGCGGATTACTTATAGGAGGCTTGTTTTTTTTACAAATAAGAAATAGAAAAAAAATAAGACGGTATCAATTTAAAGCGAACTTATTAACGAAAAATCTATATATAAAGGAAGTTATTTCAGAATTTGAAGAGTCACATAAAATATCATCCCCCTTATTAACACAAAAAAATGAAAAATCTAAGCTGTTAAATTTACCTGACACTAAAATCAAACAGCTTAGAATACAATTAGAAGAATTTGAAAACAATAAACGTTTTTTAGATAAAGCAATCAATCTAGATTTTTTATCCAAAGAGCTTAATACAAACAGAGCCTACTTATCAAAATTGGTAAACGAATTGAAAGGGCAAAACTTCTCTCAGTATCTTAATGAATTAAGAATTAATTATATTATCGAAGAATTAAAGAAAAATAAAAATTTACAAAAATTTACGATAGCTGCTATTGCGGATGAAGCAGGATACAATAATGTGGACTCTTTTACTAATGCGTTTAAAAAAATTACAAATACTTTACCTTCCTATTTTATAAAAGCCTTAAAAGAAAAAGAAAAATCATGATTTTCTTACTTATCATATAATCAATAAATTAAAATCTGTACGGAATTTATAAATTTCGGCAAATAATTCTTGAATAATTATATATTAATTTCGTTATTCGCAAGATAAATAAAGACAACAAATAAGATGAAACAGAAAAAACAAACAGAAAAAAAGCTATCCCTGAAAAAACTACAAATGGTTAAGATTAATAATCCTCAAACAATAAAAGGAGGTAACGGTGTGAATGATTATAATGGAGATGACACAACAGGTACAGGTACAGGTAGAACAAGATAAATTTATATAATGACATATCAACCTATTTTCATATTTTTTGTCTACTTTGTTTTTGGTATGATGAATGCTCAAAAAACAAATTTAGCTCCGTCAAAATCTATAACGGAAGACTATTTTGGAACTAAGATTATAGATGAGTTTAGAAATTTAGAAAATTTAAAAGACCCTTCAGTTATTAATTGGATGCAATCTCAAACCAATTATTCAGATTCAGTCCTTTATAAAATTCCCAATAGAGAATATTATATTAATAAAAGAATCGAGTTTGATCAGCGACAATCATTTTCAGTAGATAAAATTAATATTACGGAAAATAATTTTTGTTTTTATTTAAAAAAGAAACCTGATGAAAATACCGCAAAATTATATTACAGAAAAGGATTTAAAGGTATAGAAACAGAAATTTTCAATCCTGAAAATTACAATCTGAAGTCCCGTAAAAAATACTTAATTAATTATATTAAACCTAATTATGATGGCTCTAAGGTAGTTATCGCCTTAACGGAAAGTGGAAAAGAAATTTCTGAAATGGTTATCTATGATTTAAAATCCAATAAAATACTTCCTGATCTTATTACAAATTGTTGGCCAACGAACGGTGGTGGTATTTCTTGGCTTCCAGACAATAACAGCTTCGTCTATCTTCAATTTCCTATTACAGATCCAAATTCTAATCTGTTTATGAAAAATATGCAGGCTGTTGTTTATAAAATAGGACAAAATCCGAAAGAACTAAATGTTATATTATCAAAAAAAAACAATCCTAATTTAAAGATAAACTCTGAAGATTATCCTATAGTAAAACTTCCTACAAAAGAAAGTCAATACCTCTTTGGCTATAGAGCAGGAGCTACAAATTTTAATGATACATATTTCACACCAGTTAGTCTCATCAATGAAAAATATCAATGGAAGCTACTGTTTCCTAAAGAAGAAAAAATTAATGGTTTTATTGTAGAAAATGATAGTATAATCTATATATCAGAGAAAAACGGAATTAATGCAGTTTATTGTACATCACTGAAAAATCCGGATTTTAAAAATTCTAATATACTAATCCCCAGTATACCTAATGAAGTAATTAATGGACTTTATCAAATCAAAACCGGTTTTGTCTTTAGCAGTTCAAGAAATGGTGTAGAAGCTAAATTATACCTTTATCAAAATAGTAAAATTGAAAACCTGATATTACCATTTCCTTCAGGTGATATTACGGTAACTACTCAAAATAATTACTCCGATAACTTCTGGATAAATTGTACAGGATGGAAAAACAATGATGAGTATTTTAGATTTGACCAATTAACAAAAAAATTCATTCCTGAAAATCTGGCTCCGGTTGTAGAATATCCTGAATTCAAAGATATTATAGTAAAAGAAATAACTGTCAAGTCTCATGACGGACAAGATATTCCTCTTTCCATACTATGTAGAAAAGACATTCAGAAAGATAAAAACAATCCTCTTCTGATTGATGCCTATGGAGCTTATGGAATCAATAATAGTCCTTTTTTAGATATGACATTTATGCTTTGGGCACTAAAAGGTGGAATTGTTGCAATTGCTCATGTAAGAGGAGGTGCAGAGAAGGGTGAATCATGGCATTTAGGAGGTTTTAAGGATACTAAACCAAATTCTTGGAAGGATTTGATATCCTGTGCTGAGTATATGATCCATGAAAATTATACATCTAAAGATAAAATAGCCATTTGGGGACAAAGTGCGGGAGGGATTACTATAGGAAGAGCTATGACTGAAAGACCTGATCTATTCAAAGTTGCCATTATAACGGCAGGAATATTAAATACCCTAAGAATTGAGGCAATGCCAAATGGATTGAATAGTGTAAAAGAATTCGGTTCTAAAGATATTGAATCTGAGTTCAAGGCTTTATATGAAATGGATGCTTACCAGCATATTAAAAAAAGCATTAAATATCCTGCGACCTTTATTACTACTGGAATCAATGATCCTCGAGTAGCTCCTTGGATGCCTGTTAAATTTGCAGCAAAATTACAAATGGATAATATATCTGATAATACTATATTACTTAAAGTAGACTATAAAGGCGGACACGGTGGACGTGACCAGCTTCTAAAACAAAAATATTCAAATTTAGCTGATGTTTTCTCTTTTGCTTTCTGGCAGCTTGGTCATCCGGATTACCAACCTAAAGAAAACATAAAAAAGTAATACCTTATTTTCCTTATTAATTTTTTGATGAATATGTTTTCCGTATTCATCTTATTTTCATGCAGGAAATTTCAGGAAGATATAATTTCTCAGCAAGATCAGGGATAGGATTTATACCTTTCCAGGATATTATCTATGCTTTTTTTATAGTTATTCTGAAGGTACTACCCTTTCCTATTTCGGTTTGGGAGATTTTAATATCTCCGTTATGGTATTCATGTATTACTCTTCTCGCTAGTGACAATCCCAGTCCCCACCCTCTTTTTTTGGTAGAATATCCAGGTTTAAAAGCATTTCTGGCCTGTTGTTTTGTCATTCCGCTTCCGCTGTCTTTCACTTCCACCAGGATACTTTTATTTCTTTCAAAAACAGACATGGTAATTGATCCTTCCCCTTTCATAGCATCTACTGCATTTTTCACCAGATTTTCTATCACCCAGCTCATCAGAATTTTATTATGAGGAACCAGAACCGTGTAATTAGGCAGCTGTAGGGTAAAATTAACTTTCCTGGAAATCCTGGTTTTTAAATAATCATAATTTACCTGAATCGTTTCATTGAAATTCATATCATTCAGTTCCGGAATGGAACCTATTTTTGAAAACCTTTCAGAGATCGTTCTGAGCCTTTCGATATCTTTTTCTATCTCATGTACCCCTTCTGAATCCGGATTTTCCAGCTTCATGATCTCCATCCATCCAATCATAGACGATAAGGGAGTTCCGATCTGGTGAGCTGTTTCTTTGGCCAATCCAGCCCAAAGATATCCTTCATCTGTTTTTTTTATCGTCCTGAAAAACCAGAAAGAGAAACCAAAATATAAGAGAATAAATAGTCCTAAAATATAAGGTGAGTAGCGAAGGTTATTAAGCAGTCGTGAATTGTCATAATAGACAAACTGGTTATTTCCATCAGGCACTTTGATTTCTATAGGATCATAGTTTTTCTCCATATTCCTGATGAGATCCTGCAGTTTCTCGGGATCTTTTATGGTATTTTCAGGAATATTTCTGTAATATCCCAGATCAAGGATGGCATTTTTATTTTTATCGGTGACTATAAACGGAATGGTGTTGTTGATATTCAAAATCTCCGGTAAAAGATCCAGAACATCGGTATCAGGAGTTTTCACTTCCTGCTGGATCCGTATTGCCTTAGAAAGAAGGCTGATCCTTTTAATTTCTTCTTTTCTGAGGAAATTGATCAATGAGGTAGATGCCACTACAATGCCTACCACTAAGGCGGTCATTACAACAAAAATAATCCAGTTATTCAGCCTGGTTAATATGGATTTTCTCAAAGCTTTTTTATTTTAAAACATTCAGAATTTTCTGCAGCTCTGTACTTCCACTTCCCTGATAGTTGTTGATAATAATTGAAAACACGTATTTCTTTCCGTCTTTGGCGGTATGATATCCTGCAAAGGATTTGGTATCTCTCATGGTTCCGCTTTTCATTTTCATTCCGTTCTCCTGAACAGGAAAGCCATCCTGATAAGCTTCGAACCAGGATTGTTTTTTAGCATATAACAACGCCTGTACCTCTGCTTTTGCCGCCACATAATTCTGGGGAGAAAGTCCGCTGCCATCAGCAAAATTAATCATATTCGGATTAATTCCTTTTGACTTCCAGAATTCCTTCAGATAGGCTAGACCGCTTTTAAAACTTGGGTTTCCTTTTTTCTCTTTCCCTAAGGTTTTAATTAAAGTTTCCCCATAAAGATTGACACTTTTTCTTAAAAACCAATACACAATTTTATCCAGCGTCGGAGATTGGTAAGTTAGGATAATATTATTTTTCGGAGCTTCCAATGCCTTCTTTCCATCCATTTCAAGCTGAGAATTGGTGACCGCCTTTCCGGAGAGCTCAATTCCGGCTTCTTTAAGCCATTGCTTTGCTTCTATAGCCAGTTGCAAAGGAGGATTAGGAGTAGAACCTGAAACGGTGACCGTTTTACCACCCGGAAGCATTCCGTTGATTAAGGCAACATCAGAATGAGGAGCTGTAAAGATCAGACTCTGATCCGAGCTCCCCCCCGTTTTTAGGTCATTCAGCCATTTTACACCTTCCAGGGGATAGGAAAAGCTTTTAAAATCTGTCCCATTGATATTGATATCAAACTGATTTTCCCTCCAGTTGATCCCCCAAACTCCGGCTCCATAATAATTTCCAAGGTCATCCCAGGGCCATCCTCCGGGAATGGTCTGATGGTCAAAATAAGAATCATCTATGACCAGATCACCGGATATTTTTGTAATTCCGGAATTTTTAATGGCTTCAATTAATTTCTTTTTAAAGCTTTCTGGTTTATAGGCATCATACCGCCAGCTTCCCAAAGTAGGATCACCATTGGAGCTGATGAAAAGGTTTCCATTCAAATTCCCTCCGGATATACTTCCGGAATAACTGGAAGTAGTGGTATAGGTATAATTTTTACCTAAAGTTTCCAAAGCTGCTGCTGCTGTAAAAATTTTCTGTGTGGAAGCGGTTGAAAGTCCTTTATTCCCTTGATATTCATATATAAAATTCCCATTATCATCTGAGACATAAAATGACAGACCGGAAGCAATGGTTCCTGAAGAGTCCATAAGGTCTTTGGTTGCTTTATCTAATTTCTGGGCTATATTCTGAGCAGAAATAACCTGTACAGAAAGGGTGAGAACTGCAAGTGTTTTTCTCATTGCATTGTTGTTTTTACTCTAAACTTTATTAAGATGTCTCAATCACGGGGCTCAATCATAATATTGACTGGCTGAACCGGACTAAAACATTTTTATTCATTCAAAATTCTAATCAAATATACTTAAAATAAAAGCTTCTCATATTCTTTGAGATCATGGTGCCCGAAAAGGATCTGATGGTCATGGGATTTTTCAAATGACTGATCGTATTTAAAATATTTCTCATAATCATCTTCGTCTATGAAGCTATCCATCTGACAGGCTTTTATATAATTTGTCTTTTCTCCATAATCTTCAATAAAGACTTGAGATTCAGTCCACGGTTCCTGATGACAACGAAGACAGGATCTTTGGTGAACAGCCTTATGTCCGCATATTTCACAGTGCTCTAAATTTTCAAATAATGCTGAAACCGGATTTTGCATATCCGGTGAAAATACCTGTAATGGAATAGTTTTTAAAAGCAGATAATAATTGGGTTCCTGCCAGGAAAAAGAAATACCTTCCGTCCCGTAAGCCGGTTCTTCTGTATACAAACATAATTTCTGAAGATCATATTCAATATCCGCTTTTACAATATCCTTTATATTAAGAAGTATTTTACTGTTTGATCTGACGTTCAGTTCTTCGTCAATTTCAATAACCGGTTTCTGGGTAAGGTAATGGCTCAGGCATAACGTAGTCTCCCATGAATTCACACTTCTTTTCTTTCCTTCACTTCCGCAGATCTCACAGGTTTCCATAGAAAGCGCAGCGTATTTTTGAGTAATATTTTTAACGATCGTATTCAGTTCCTTATCTTCAGAATATGTGTAGCAACGAAGTTCTCCATATTTTTCTTTGCCAAAAATATCTTTTTCAATATTCCAGCCTCCAATGGCAAATTCAAACAGCATCTGCCTGATCAGCTCATTCCAACCGGTGCTGTTCACCTCAAAATTTTTAAGATTACGTTCTATAAAAGCATTGATCAATTCCTGTTTCATGACAGTCTGCTTCCAGATTCTATTTCATAAGGTTCTTTATCTTTTTCAAAAATTCTGGTCATCTCACTTCCTTCAACGGTAATGGTATCTCCGATTCTTCTGATCCAGTTTCCTTCTCTAAGCCCTACTACTTTATTATCATTCTGGGTAAGAAATTCTTTGATTCTGGTTTCTCTGGTTTCTCCGTTGTGTTTCAAATCCGGATTCGGATCAAGATAATGAGGGTTAAGATTGAACGGAACAAGTCCCATACAGTCGAAACTTGAAGGATAAACAATTGGCATATCATTCGTGGTTTTCATGTTTTGCCCACCAATATTACTTCCGGCACTGCATCCCAGATAAGCTTTACCACCTGTTACGTTGTCTTTTAAAACAGTCATCAGGCCTTCTTCATGTAATGTTTTAACCAATAAGAATGTATTTCCTCCGCCTGTAAAATAACCTTTCGCCTGATCCAGAGCCCCGGCTTTGTCTTCAAATTCATGAAGACCTTTTACTTTAATATTGATCGTTTCAAAGAAAGAACGGGCTTTCGCAGTGTACTCATCATGAGAAATACCACCGGGTCTTGCAAAAGGAATAAAAACAATTTCATCAATTCCTTTATATAATTGGATTAATTCTTCTCTTAAATATTCCAGATATTCTCCACCGAAAATGGTAGATGTTGAAGCTAATATGATATTCATACGGGGAAATTATATTGATTATTAAAAAAAATACTGAACTACAAAGATAAACTCAAACCACAACGAATCAAAAATTAAACTAAAAAAAACATGAATCCCGTTAATATTTTCTAAAAAAACTTAAAGCTTCTAAAATTTGAGCTTTTATGGAATTATTATTGAATTTTAGAAGGTAGAATTTTAAATATAAGAATATGAAAACGGCTAAAGTTAATATTAAAAATCTATTTTTAGGTTTAATCCTTGTAGGAGGTGCAAGTTTTGCAAATGCACAAACTACTCAAACGGATAGTGCAAATAATACAGCTAACACAGCTGCTACAAGTCAAACGGGTAACCCTACGATTGACGGTCTTAAAAAACAAATTGAAGCCAATCCAAAGGATACGGAATCATTATCAAAACTGGCTACGGCCTATCAGGATGCTTCAGACTGGACCAATGCAATTGATACCTGGAAAAAAATCTCTGCTTTATTACCCGATTGGGCACCATCTTATTACAGCCAGGCCTATGCTTATCAGTCTGCTAAGGACGATGCCAATGCAAAACTTGCTTATGAAAAGTATATTGTCACTGTAAAACCTGAAGAAGTAGAGCAAAATAAGAAAAATTTGGCCTATGCCTATTTTTATATCGCTTTTGCAGAACAGCAAAGTGATCCCAACAAAGCAAAAGAACATATTGCTAAATCTATACAATATGATCCTACCAATCAGGATGCTATAAAACTTAGCAAAACTTTAAACTCATAATAATAAAAAAAAACCGGAAAATTTTCCGGTTTTTTTTTATTTCTTATCCTCTAATTTTTTCACCTGTCTCTTGTAATTGGGAGCCATGAATTATCTCACCAAAATATCCGATCCGTCACCCAAAATCTAAAATCTAAAATCTGGTATCTGAAATCTTGGCTCTTGACTCTTGACTCTTGGCTCTTAGTTCTTGATTCTTGGCTCTTGACTCTTGGTTCTTAATTCTTACCATTCCCCTACTCAACCCTTTTTCCAAAAAAATCTGTTTCCCCATGCAGATGCCTGATAATTTTTTCAATATTACGTTGAATACCGGCTTCAGTTTTCAAATTATTAATATAGCGGATCAGCTCATGCTGTCTTGAAGGAATCAGTTTTTCAAAATTGGCTGTAGCCAGTTTACTATCGCTGATCGCCTGTTCCAACCGGGGATGTATCGTAATACTTCTGTCGGAATCATCATATTCCAATGTCACTTCAATGGTTTCGCCTATTCTTTTCGGAGAGTTTTTCAGCATTAGTAAATTCACATACAGTCTCCATTCCCCTACATATTTCATCAGGTTCTGCTTAAATTCTTTACCGTTCACCGTTCCTTTCACAGGAATCGGGCTCTTATTCTTTTCCGAATCTTCAAAAATCTGCTCCAAAATTTCATCCGGAACAAAAACAAAAGGATTAATCCCTATGATATCCAGTGTTGCTGTAAAATGTTTGTTTTTCATGGAATAACAAATGTAGGCTGATTTTGTAAAATGTACAATGTTATTTGTACAATGTATAATGTATGATGTATAGTGTTGGATTTGGTAGGTGATAGAATACTTTATCAATATTATAATTTCTGTAACCTCTAACATGCTTCCCTCAAACACTCCCACTCTAAAACCCAGTCCGAACCGCACTCATATCCAGACTCTCGCATCTGGCATCCCGAACCACAGACCTCGTAACTCAAAATTCATATTCAAGAACTCAATTAATTCCCCTATCTTTGCAGAAGTAAATCTATTTAATTTAACGAAATGAAATTTTTTATTGACACAGCTAATTTAGAGCAAATCAAAGAAGCTAAAGATCTTGGTATTTTGGATGGTGTAACTACCAATCCTTCATTAATGGCTAAAGAAGGAATCCAGGGAGCTGAAGCAATCAAAAACCATTACAAAACGATCTGCGAACTTGTAGACGGGGATATTTCTGCAGAAGTACTTTCTACAACTTATGAAGAAATGATCAAAGAAGGAGACGAATTGGCTGCTATTCACCCCAATATCGTAGTAAAGATCCCAATGATCAAAGACGGTATCAAAGCGTTAAAATATTTTTCTGACAAAGGAATCAAGACTAACTGTACTTTGATTTTTTCTGCAGGACAGGCTCTTTTGGCAGCAAAAGCAGGAGCTACTTATGTTTCTCCGTTCTTAGGAAGATTAGATGACATCTCTACAGATGGATTAAACCTTATCCAGGAGATCAGACTTATTTTTGATAATTATATGTTTGACACTGAAATCCTTGCAGCTTCTATCCGTCACTCAATGCATATCATTGACTGTGCTAAAATTGGAGCTGATGTAATCACATCTCCACTTCCTCCGATCTTGAGCTTGTTAAAACACCCATTAACAGACAGCGGGCTAGCTCAGTTTATTGCAGATTCTCAGAAATTAGCATAAAATTGACCCCAATCTAAAATATAAAAATCCCGGAACAATGTTCCGGGATTTTATTTTTATAATAGCTGGTTTATTTCAACAGATCAATCTCAAGAATATTATTTTCCTTCTGTATATCATTCCTTCGTTTTATTTCTTTATCCCTTTTTTCTGAATCAGAGGTCTTTGTTGCTTTTCCCGAAGCATCCATTTCCATGATAACCACTCCTTGAGCCAGCATCTGTCTTTCGCTTTTCATAGGATCGGCACGATACTCTTTATAAGCTTTTCTATACTTCTCCTCGTTCAGTGTAATGATAGGGTTAAACCTATGTTTATCTTTAGTACTCTGCCACTCATATCCTGGCGGAAGCTTTTTATTTCCTTTTAACTCAAATGAATGGGTATGGGTAGCATCTTCAAGCTTTATAATTAACCCCGGAAGTCCGTGAAATTTATAGGGTCCATCCTGAATGGGAAGGTCTGTGGTAAACCAAGCGGTCCATTTTCTACCGATAAAGTCACAGACTGCTTTCTGAACACTAAATCCTCCTATTTCTGTTTTATCTGAAAGGATGTTCCATTGCTGTTTTCTTCCATCCTTTACCATATATTCGTCAGCAACCAGGTTATTGAAAAAAATAACGGAATAATCCGGATACATCTTTTCAACACTATACCGTATTTTACCTTTATACTGAATACCCGAGAGATTTAATTCTTTACTTCCGGCCTTAAACTGTTTTTCCATAGTTGCAGCAATGAGAGAATCTGTTTCAAAGGTATCTTTACTGTAAAATTTTGAACCTTTTGGAACAACATCCAGCAGCATCATCTCCGTTTCCGGTTGGTCTTTGGCAGTAGAATCACTAGCATACCGATACTCATATATGAATCTCTGATTCTGTGCATGGGCTGTGATGCCTAATAGCAGAATCAATAAGGTGATTAGTTTTTTCATTATTAATTATTTTGTAGATATCATCTTATTTTTCTTCAGAAATATTTTTAACTACTTTGCAGGGATTTCCTACAGCCACCACATTTTCAGGAATATCTTTAGTCACTACACTTCCTGCTCCTATTACGGAATTGTCTCCTATCCTGACTCCTGGCAGAACAACCACATTTCCTCCCAACCATACATTATTTCCTACGGTAATGGGATGCGCATATTCCAATCCTTCATTTCTCTGCTTTACATCAAGTGGATGGCCGGCAGTATAGAAACTGCAGTTGGGGCCAATAAAAACATGATCTCCAAAGCTTACTTTAGCACAATCTAAAATAACAAGGTTATGATTGGCATAAAAATCTTCTCCCACTTCAATATTATATCCGTAGTCACACCAAAAAACAGGTTCTATAAAAATGTTTTCCTTTGTACTTCCAATAATTCTTCTAATTAGCCTGCTTCTGTTTTCCGCGTCAGAGTTTTTCAATTCATTATATTCCTGGCACAAGTCTTTACATGCGATACGTTCGCGGATCAATTCCTTATCATAGTTCGCATCATATAAAAGTCCGGCTGCACATTTTTCCTTTTCTGTCATAAGATGGTAAGTTGAAAATTTATTTTTGCTTAGAAGATAAGAATATTTGCATTAATAATAAAAAGTGCTTAAAAAACACCCCATATTTATGGTGATAATGATCGGATTTTGGCTGCTGCCTGTTATCTAAAAAAACAAAACAGAACGCCAATGACATTCTGTTCTAATAATAAATGATATAATTTTTAATTCACCATATCCGGTTCAATCGGATTGTTATCTTTTTGAAGGGATTCCTTTGTTCTTTTTTCCATTTCCCGGAAAACCTGATTGGGATCAGAAATTTCTTTTCCATCAGAGGTTTTCACTTTAAAAGAAAACTTAGTATTAGTATCTCCCCCATTTTTCATCATCATTTCCCTCATATTTTTAGTAGGATCATTCACATAGGCTTTCCATGCTTTTTTAAACTGATCTTTCGTTACTTCAATTTCTTTTCCAAATCCTAATATCTTTACGTTCTCAGGAACTTGCATATCTTTTTCAGCATCAACAGATTTTACCGTTTTATTGCCGATCAGGGTCATACTGTGAGATCCCGTAGCATCTTCTACCTTAACAATCAGCCCTGGCAGTCCGTAGAATTTATAGGGTCCATCCTGAAAAGGAAGATCTGTACTAAACCAGGCTGTCCATTCTCTTCCGCCAAAACTTGTGGTCGCTTTCTGGGCATTATATTCTCCAATCTTCTGTTTATCAGACAGTATTTTCCATTCCGGTTTTTTATCTTCCTTGACCTTATATCTGTCCGTAGAGATATTTTTGAAGAGGAAGGTCTTAAAATCCGGATATTCTTTGGTTACCTTATAAGAAACCTGTCCCGGTTTTTCCCTCCTGTTGACACTTATATTACCTCCTCCGGACTTCAGCTGTCTTTCAAGTTCGGCTCTTCCTATAGAGTCTGCTACAAATTTATCCTGGCTGTAATAGTTTGATCCTTTTTTATCAATATCCAGCAACATCATTTCTTTTTTCACCTCTTCCTTATGATAGGAATCGGGGATAAATTTATATTCATAAAAAAACCTATTGGTTTGGGCACTGGTCAATATCCCCAGTAACATAAAGAATAGAATTTTATTTTTCATAATGATGAGTCAGTAAAAAAGCTTTGCCAATACCAACATTGACAAAGCTTGATGAAACTTTATTTCTTGGTCTGAATTCTTATTTCGTTCTTCGTGCCTTTAGCTTTGTTTTCTTTGAAAACAGTAACACTGGCAATACTTTCAGGTTTCAAGGCATCCGCTTCTTCTTTGGATACTTCTCTGCCGTCTATATAGTATGTCACATTATCCCATCCGCTTACTTTGAATCTTTTAATCCCATTCATAGCAATGTTCCCGTCGCCGTCTTTTTTAATATAATCTGCCTGCATTACCATTACTCTAGGAGTGTTACTTACTGAAGTGAAGCTTATTTTTCTGAAGTTCTTTACATTGTCTGAAGCTGCTTTTTCGGCTTCAATTCTTGCCTTCTCTCCTTCCTTTCTGGCTATTTCGATCCCTCTTCTTGCATTTTCGTTTTCCAATCTCGCTTTACCGGATTCTATTCTGGCTTTATCACTTTCTTTCCTTGCCTTCTCACTTTCCTTCATGGCATTTTTAGCCTCTTCCATTGCCTTTTTGGCCTCCTTGATTGCTTTACGAACTGCAGCTTTCTCTTTTGGTCCCAAGTCTTTGTAGAATACCGTTTTATTATTTTTAGAATAAATCACAGTAGGGCTTTTAGGCTCACCTGGAGGAGTCGGTTCTACCAAGGGTTCAGGTATTTCAATTTCCATATTTTCAAGAGCCTCCATTTGATTTTTCCATTCAGGAGATTTGAAATATACTTCTGTATCTTTAAGAGCTTTTTGATCAGCAATCTTACTTATTTCTGAAGCCAGTAAGTTTATTTCTTCAATTTTTTTATTAAAATCTTTACTTCCAGGCTTCAGTTTATCCAGCTCCTTTCCTTTTTCGTCAATCTTTTTTTGAATTTGAGATAATTTTTTATCATCATCAGAATCATTCCCTTTTATTTCCTGGATTTTTTTCTGTTCAGTTTCTCCAGGTCTTACCGTATCCTTTTGGATCTGTAAAACAGCATTTTTAATAGAAACATTCGTTTCTTCAATTTCTTTATTTTTAGCATTCACCATATAGGCAAAAGCCACTGAAAATAAAACCGGTAATGCAAAAATTCTTCGCGCATACCCGAATTTGGTGTTAGGTTTTTGTAACATTTTAAGTCTTTTTTTAAGGTTTGAACTTAGAAACGGACTGGTGGCAGGCAACTGTGTTCCGGAAAAGTGGCTTGCTAAAAGCATCTGCGCAAATGCTTTCGTGTCCGAATGTTTTACGGCTTTTTTATCAGCCAGATATTCATGGATTAGGTTAATTTCTCTTTTGATAAGGTGAAAAAATGGATTGAACCATAAAACAGAGGTTATCACTTCAATAAAGATCTTATCAAATGAATGTTTCTGCTCAATATGTACCATTTCATGTTTTAAAATTTGTTCTCCAACATCAGAATTCAAGGTGATTGTATTCTTCCAGAAAAGGTTTTTAAAATATGAAAACGGGGCTTCTGTCAGGTCTGTACGGTAAAAATTAATACCGTCAAAACTCTCTTTCTGAAACTGTTTTTTAAACTGCTGGATCTTAAAAATCCCATAGCTCAGCTTCCCTACAAAATAGAGAGAAACCAGTCCCAGAGCTGAAAAAATAATGTTAAAATAAATGTGACCATGGTCTATGTTTTTTGCTGTGTTAAAATTCTGAATCTTATCAAGAAGCATATACATATCATTATTTACTTCTATTGTAAAATCGTCTATCCTGATCAAAGGCAGCAATAATGAGATGAGTATTGCCGACAACAGGTAAAATCTGTTATAATGATGAAATGTCTTGTCTTTTAAAGACAACTGATAATACAAAAACATTACACCAGAACATAAAATTACTTTTCCAAAGTACAGAAGTAGTGTTTCCATGATTCTTAGTTTTTCTTTTTCAATTCATCTAATAACATTTCAAGGTCCTGAACGGTCATTTCATTTTTTTCTACCAGAAACGAAACGGCACTTTTGTAAGAACCTTTAAAATAATTCTTGACAAGGCTCTTCATTGTTTTCCCTGAATATTGCTCTTTAGAAACCAACGGATAATATTCATGCTGCCTTCCATGCACATCATAGTCTACAAATTCTTTTTCCTTCAATACTTTCAAGATCGTAGAAACTGTATTGGTATGTGGTTTTGGCTCAGGAAAAAGATCAAGAATATCTTTAAGGAATCCTTTTTCTATTTTCCATAAATACTGCATTACCTGTTCTTCTGCTTTTGTTAAAGTTTGAATTTTCATATCCTTTTCATTTATCATTAAGGTGATATAGTATCCATGCATTCTATATCACTAAGAAATTAGTTATACAAATGTAGAGATAAAATTGAATCTAACAACTATTTTTTTAGTGATAAGGTAATTAAATATATTAACATCCTGATAATCAATCAAATAAATTTACATTAAATATATTGAATTTTTAATAGCCATAAATTATCGGCTATATAATCATCAGAAAAGAAGGGATTTCACCTTTAAATTCTTAAAACTTGTTAAAATTTATTAAATAAAATTAAAATGGATTTGTCTAAACCGGGAAATTATATTTATTTTAGTGCTTTAAAAATTTCTCATGAAAAGATATAATTTATTGATTGTACTATTACTGCTTATTTTTAACGTTACAACAGCACAAAAGAAGAACTCTCCGGCTGCCGATCTCAGCATATTAAAGGAAACAAAATCAAAAATTGAAGCTACTGTTCCGTTGGTCGTTCAGCATCTTCAGAACATTGCTACCAAAGAAAGCGATAATAATATTGTCACAAACGGAAAAATTGCCGTGGGTAAAGAATATAAAATTTTGGAATCTGAATGGTTTTTATACAGAAACAACATGAAAAACTGTATTCTTAATAATTCTTCCAAGAAAGCTAAAAAATGTATGGAGTATCACACTCAATACCTGAGAAATACATTAATCAACTACAATAACTATATTACAAACCTTACCAAAAAGAATGGATATTTAGGAGTGGAAGGGGATACAAAATTTGATTTTAAACCTGCAGAAATTGCTACAAAACTAAGTGAAGCCTATTTTAATGCTAATGATGCTGCCGGAAGAATGAAAGCAGATCAGAAAAGAGAATTTTTAGATCAGACCATGTCTGATGATAATAAGCTAAGTCCTTATGCTCAATTAGCTCCATAATATAGAGGTAAATAAAAAACAAAAGAGAATCACAAATGTGGTTCTCTTTTTTATTTGAAGTAAAAAATCTCCGCCAAGCAGTTTTGTGGTACTAATCATAAAACCGTGGGGAAAAAGTAGAAAATGAGGCGGAGATTAATTTTCTTTCACAAACTCTGTAATCAGCTGTCCTAATTCTGATTATTCAGAGCTCTTACAAAAATAGCCTTATGTCTCTTACAAGTGAAAGGATAAATGTAGAATTAAATAATAATAAATGTAGAAGTAATACTACTTTTTTATAGAAATAGATATGAAAATAAAAACCTCCAACCCCAAGCAACAGGTATCCCTGATTGACATTTAAGGCGAAATTCCAATCTCACTAACAAAACAACTCTATAAAAATCAATATCTTACAATAAAACTCCTCCAACCATCACTCTTAACTCTCAACTCTAAATTCCTCACCTATTTCCACCAGTGATAGTAGTTATGAAGTCCGTCATATTCAAATCCGCAACGTGGGTAAAGGGTATTTCCGATATCATTGGTTTTCTCTGTTTCAAGCATCAGCCCACATGCACCCGTCTCTTCACACCATTGTTTGCTGCGGTCGATTAACGCTACAGAAAGACCTTTCCCTCTATAATCAGGATGTACAAACAGATCACTCAACAGCCACTGTTTCTGTAATTTGGTATAATGAAAAAGCTTATAAAGCTGAACAAATCCTACGGCTTTTCCATCAGCCATAGCAAGAAACAGGTCTGATTCACTGTTTAAAAACCTTTCTTTTAAAAAGGCTTTTCCTTTTTCCAAATCTGATTCCTGTCTGTAAAAAATACGGTAAAGATTAAACAGTTCTGCTGTTTCATTTAGATCCTCAAGACTCGCTTTTTTAATTGTGTAATTCATCGTTATATTTATTTGTATTAACGATGCAAAAGTATCTTTAAATAAGACGGGTCTTATCCTCCAGATTAAAGCTATATAGCTAGGCCAGCATAAAGTTCGTTCGTTGTAATCCAACCTATTTTCCGCAAGTTCTGGATTTTATATCTATGAATAACATTGGATCTTTGCTGTATATAAACAAAATCATGACAGATATTATTCAAAAAATCAACAATACAGACTGGCACGCCATTACCGAAGCCATGCACCAAAACGGATATGCTATTATTCCTGATCTTTTATCGGATGAAGATTGTGAGATGTTGAAATCAAATTACCACCATTCAGAATCATACCGTAAAACCGTTGTTATGGCCCGGCACCGCTTTGGCTTAGGAGAGTATAAATATTTTAATTATCCTCTGCCCGAATTGATTCAAATTATTCGCACCGGTCTATATCCCCATCTGGCTTCTATTGCCAATTCCTGGTTTAAAGCTTTACATATGGATACGTCATTTCCATCAGAACATGCTGAATTTCTGAAACAATGCCACATTCATGGCCAGCAGAAAGCAACTGTTCTAATTTTAAAATATGAAAAAGGAGGCTTCAACACGTTACACCAGGATCTGTATGGAGATCTGTATTTTCCTATTCAGGTTGTTGCCCAGCTCAGCGAACCTGAAAAAGATTTTACCGGAGGGGAATTTGTACTAACCCAGCAGGTCCCCAGAGCACAATCAAAAGCAATTGTTTTAAAGCCCAGGAAAGGGGATCTGCTTATTTTCACGACCAATTTCAAGCCCGAAAAAGGAACAAAAGGCTATTACAGAATTAATATGAAACATGGAGTAAGCGAAGTAAAGGAGGGAAACCGATACGCCCTGGGTATCATTTTCCATGATGCAGCAAGCTAAATTAATCTGAAAGCTGGAACACCGTAATATCGGAAGCTGGAAGTCATGACTTCCAGCTTCCTGTACTACTTCTCTCCTAATCTCTAACCTCTAGCCAAAAATGATACAACATACCCTAATATCAGCCCCTATACTAAGAAGCAAAATCCGATCGCTGGAAATTCGTTTTGCCGGAAATAAAAACCTGAAAATCTATGGTTTACTCCAGTGTAGATCTGGGAAAAGAATGAAAAGAGAAAACAGAGTCTTCTTTGCGACGGAACAGGAAGCACTGCAAAATAACTTCCGCCCTTGTGGACACTGTATGAAAAATGAATATAAAAAATGGAAAGAGAGCCTTCCATTTCATCGTTGTTGATTTTTTAAGGTATGTAGGAGTATGCATTTTCCAACAGTGTGGTTCTGCTAACCACAGCCGCATGTCATTTTTAAATCTTTACTCATTCATAAATTCTTTAGTTGTCAAGTGTTCGCCGAAATGATGAACGACTTCATTAATCACATAATCCTGCTGTGTACGATTGAATGCAGAAGTTCCGTCCGAAATCAGAAAGGTATTGTAACCTTTTTCATGTGCTTCACGCAAGGTGCTTTCCACGCAAACATGGGTAGCATAGCCTACCAAATACAGGTTTTCAATCTTATTGTTTCGCAGGTACACGTCTAAATTGGATCCTGTAAATCCGCTTGCACCCACTCGTCCAGTAACCACAAATTCGTTCTCAATCGGTTGTACTGTTTCATAAAACTGTGAGCCAAATTCATTTATCGGGAAAGTTCCTGCATTTGGTATGGCTTTCCGTAAACCGCTTTTACCATTCGCTAATTCAGGATAACCTTTTTCAAAACGCAATCCAACATGGATGATTTTAATGTTGTTCTTTCTCGCATGATCCAATATCTTTTCAATGTTAGCCATTGAATTATGCATCATATCTTTGTCTGTAACGAGGGCATTGTACAGCTTGCCTTCCTCGTGCATCCATTCATTTTGTGTTTCGATAAGGATAAGTGCTGATTTTTCTTTTGTTTGTGACTGTACGTAATTCATACTTAAAAATGTTAGAATAATTATAATTGTCGTTCTCATATTAATAGATTTAAAGATTAAGTTGTAATGGATTTATGATATGCTCATTAGAAACTTTTGCCACTGCTTTCCAACCTTCTGAATATTTTATGTATGACAGATAATCTGTAATAATGAGTTTGGTATCTCTGAAAAACTGTGTTTTTACAATTGCTGTATTTCCGGTGATTTCTAACACTTCAATACTGTAATCTAAAGTTCTAATTCCTGACTTTACCTTTTGGGGATTGTTTTTATATTCTTGCACAACTGTCATCCAATCACGAAGTGGAAGACGGAAAAGGTTATTCTCTTTAGCGATCAGAATAGCAAAATCCGAATGAAAGCCTCTTGACATTTCTTCTACATTCAGTTTATTCAAAGCTCCATTCACAAATGTTTCTTCTACAAGTTTTGTTAGTGTTTGTTCTTCAGTTGGTATATTCAGATTATTATCAACCAACCAATTGTCATGTAGCCATTTTTCAGTAATACGCTTATGTTCACTATTATTCCATTTTACATTGCGCTCAAATGTAATTACAGAGCCATCAAAGCCTACAATTACCCATGCATAGTCATTTTGTGAAGCACGATAACATTTATACTTCATTCCTGCTATTATTGTTTTCACTCCATTGACCCAAATTTCTTCATCGTGTCTTTCTATCCAAAGATTTTCCAGAGAATTGGCAAAAGATTTATCCCATTTCAATAAAAAGTCTTTTGCAATTTTTTCAGTTTCTGATTTTGAAAGCATCTTTATACTAGAATACTTTTTATCCATATTGGTAAATCCCAAAACCTGTTTTTCTTTTTTTGAAATGACAAAAGAATAATGTTCTCCTTCTAAATTTTTGTTTGTCGATTTCTCAAATCGGAATAAATATGCCGGGACATGATCAACTTTTATATTGTATACGGATTGAAATTGGTAATTGTCAGGAATGTTCATGTATTCTTTTGTTGTCATCATTATTACACTTAAAATTAAAATTGCTACTTTCATACTTCAATTGTTTTAAATAATCAATAATTGTAAATAATTTACAATTGCAAAGTAAGAACGAATATTTTATATTTGCAACATAAATTGTAAATAACTTACAAAATGAGCAAGCCTGAAGCAAATAAAGACCTTTCTTTTGACTTTGATTTTTTAGATAAATTAGTTGTTGGAATTGGGGAAGTATCGCAGATAACAGCTATTCCTCCAAGGCAAATCCGCTATTGGGAAGAAAAGGGAATTATTACAAGTTTAACCGAAGAGGAAGGTAAAAACAGAAGGTACAACTACGAAAATATCAAAAAGATGCTTCTTATCAAAGAACTTCTGGATGAGGGTTATACATTAGATGCCTCTGCCGAAAAAGTCAAAAAGCGTATGGAAATGATTGAGGAAACGCTTAATAAAATAAAGAACAAGTAACTAATACAATTCAAAACCGACTTTATAATATATTTCCTATTTTTCAGATAAACAGGAACAAAGAGAAGGGATCAAAACAGCCAAAGATATGCTCGCCCGTGACCAGGTAGAATGCAGGGAACAGACCGAAGGTGAAATTTTTAGCAGGGATTTATACAGTATCATAAATATCTCGAAACTCTTTACAGAGAGGGAGAAATTATACAAACAGAACTGTAATTGGTTCGATATTCTTCAAAAAAATAGAGTTTGAGGGAGAGAGTTTGTTGGACCATCCTGGTAACCATAGCCGTAAGATAAATAACGGATTCCCCCTAAAATAAAATAAGGAAAAGTGATTATTGCAATCACTTTTCCTATTTAGTAGCGGGAACCGGACTCGAACCGATGACCTTCGGGTTATGAGCCCGACGAGCTACCTACTGCTCCATCCCGCGGTGTATTTTTAGAGTG
>NZ_FWXM01000011.1:0-58092 GCF_900176315.1 Chryseobacterium sp. YR221 | reverse complement strand
AAGAGTAAATCGATTTCCAATCGATTTTGACGAAGCTTACATTTCAAAAGAAAATCAGAGATTTTCAAAAAAACTTATGTGAACTTCTCAGCAGTTTATTTGTAACTCCATTCTCCTAAAGTGTTCCTAAAACTTTTGTGACTTTTGTGGTTATAGTTTTTTCCCGGCAGCTCAGGCAGATCTATATATATACCATTCCAGCAACGTCACCAGGGTTTACGGTTTTCCGTAATTTTTTTTTATGGGTTGTTTGTAGTTTCGAACATTATAAAACACAATGTTTTGATACTCCTTCATAGAAAAACAACCTATATATTATGAATAAAAAAATAACTCCTGCAGATCTCTTTTTGGGAATTCTGGCATTACTACTGATCAGTGTAAGTTTTTACCAGACCTGGCTCGGGCTGCAACAGATTTTTGGCCCGGCATCTTTTGTTATTGCCCTGGTGCTCTCATTACTGCTCCTGTTTCTATGCTGGATGCTGAGGAATGCTAAACTTGAAGGCAGACCAACGGGAAGCCTTGTCGGGATTTACCTCTTTATTGCCTCTTTTTGTTTCATTGCCAATTTTAATGCTTTGTATACAAGATTTATGAAGACCGATATCTATACGGATGAACTTCGGGATATCAATAAAAACTTCACGAGTCTGGAAAACGATGTAGAATCAAAGTTAAGTTACAAATACAATAAAGTAACCACCCAGAATATCGAAATTAAAAAGAAGCAGCTGATGGAACAGATTAAAGATCCCGGAAATAAAGGGATTGGAACCCGTGCACAATCTTTAATCAGGGATATTGAAAAGCTGACCGGTCAGAAAGTTGACCTGCTTACTCCGGTAGGAAATGACTATGAAGATCTTTCAGAAAGAATGGGACATCAGATTGACAATATGATTTCGGACCTATCGCCCGAAGAAAGAGCCTTAAAAACCGATATCAATAATGCAGCCTTGAAATGGAACAAAAACATCCAGGAACTGCTTCTGCTATCCAAAAAAGAAAAAGATGAAATGTCTCAAGGGTTAATTGATGAATCCCTGGCCGATTACAATAAACTGGGAAGCAGGTCACAAACGGTCTTAGGAAATGAAAAAATCCATTTTGAACCCGTTGTATCGCAGACACAGCAGGTGGGAAAAATTGGTTTCGCTTTTGAGCATGCCATTAAAAACTTTGGAATGTACCAATTTGTAGTCCTGGCAGGATGTATCTTACTGGATTTCGTGATTGTCATTATTATTTTACTGGTCACTACTCCCGGCGGCTACAACAGAAATAACGGAGGAAGTGTATTCAGCAATAAAAGAAGTGGTAAAACTATAATTCCCAATAATTAAACTATGGAAACTAACGACCAATTAAAGCCTTTATCTTTTGATATTGAAACTGAAGAAGCTTTAAAACCGCTTTCTTTTGAATTTAAAAATGATGCTCCTGAAGATTTTGTCCCTATTGCAAAAACCATATCCAATGATATAAAAAATAAAGAAAGCAACTTTGTTTTTTTCTTTGGAACAGCAGAATCCGGGAAATCAGTGATCCTTTCCTCTATGCTCTATTACCTCAGATCATATGCCGGGGTTTTAAGACCTAAGCTGGGTACTCCAAATTCTAAGGAAGCCAACGTTCTTCTTTCGGATTTTTTTGAAAATATACGCCAGGGGGTTTTGCCCAACAGAACAACCAGAGATCAGGTAACCCGCCTGGACCTCGTCTTTGAACCCAATAATAAATCTAAAAAAGTAGTGCCGATAGATCTTACTTTTCTGGAAACTTCGGGAGAAAACCACAACGATATCCGAAGAGGCGGAAGCTATCACAGCAGTATAGAATCTTTCTTGAATGCCAATATTCCGCTGACCTTTATTATTGTAACCAGTTATGAATCTGCTTATAAAGATGACTCCCTGATCAATGAATTTCTGGATGAACTGGAAAGAAAGGGTAAAAATTTAAAATCCGTCAATGCGATACTGGTGATTTCAAAATGGGATAAATCCGGAAGAATGGATGTGGAAAGCGCCGAAGAGCTGGATGGATTTATCTCCGAACGCCTTCCTATGACCTCACAACGTATTGATACCTATGGCTTAAGCAAAACCTACTACACCGTAGGAAGTGTGCAAAATGCAACCGGTGAAGAGAGGATTAATTTACTCAATCTTTCTACAGCAGAGGTTTTATCGAAATGGCTGTACAGAAGCATCATTGGCTATGATCTTGACTATGAAGGAACATTTTGGGAACGTTTAAAATTTAGTTTTACAAATTAATGGATACTACTTATTTTTTCTCTGCATTCGGTACCTTTGGCAATCCATACGGTTTCAGGCAGTCTTTTTTCCTGGGTGGAAACAGGAATATTGCAAAGGAAATCAGAACCTATGATTTAAAAACAGATGCCATTAAGCTATTTCCCCAAAGCAGCATCTATTCCATCCGGAAAGATTTTGCCGGTGATTGTAATCTCATTTCTTATGCTGTCTACAAATTTGCAAAAGAACAGAATTCTGACCGGGGCGGAACTTTTATAGGCTCAAGCCTTCTTTTCATTGATAAAATTGCATCGGAAAGCCTTGTCATCAATACATTGAATGATTTTCAGGATCAACTTGAAAAAAATAACCTGTCTGAAGGGACAATTGCTGTAAACCACTCTGATAACTTTTCGATACGAAAGCCCAAAGATTTTGATAAAATAGGGTTCAATGTCCGGGAAATGGAGGATTTGAATTTTACCAGGGCTACCCAAAACTACCTGGTTATTTATTGTGAAACCAATCCGGCCCAATTACAAAACTTTTTTACCAAGGCACTCGATCTTTTGAATGTGTATGATACCCTCTATTTTACCCAAAGTCACGAAATTGCAGAATTTGTAAAACAGAAAGGAATTTTTAAAATTGTAGATACCGGTGGCTTTAATAAAGAAATTGAAAAATTTCATGAAGAAAGGCTTCGGGAGGTTCAAAATGCTGTTGCTGATCTTAAAAAGGAAAAAGAGAATCTTAAAGAAGAAAAGACACAACTGATGGATGATCTCAGGAAACAGGTCGAGCGAAATGAAAAAAAGCATCAGGAAAATGAAGTCAAAATTCAAGAATCCAAAACAGGAATAGACCTCATCAGCCGGGAATACGAACAGTATGCTGAAAAAATTGATACTGTGATCAGGAATTTAGAATCAGATGGAAAAGTAGAGACTGCAAAGAAAAGATATCTTGAGCATAAAAAAACACTGATCAATACCATCAGCCAAAATAAGAATATAGAATCGCTTGATTCAATTTCTTATTTTAATACCAGAGCAGGAAATTCAAGAGAAGACAGGCCGTATGGAAATGATCTTGCAGAGTTCAATAAAGGTCGTAAAAATCATGAGGAAAAAGAATTCAGACTGGATGTTTTCAAAGTGCTGACATTTGTACTTTCTCTTTTATTAATCCTAGTTGTGACTGGGTGTTTTGTATTTTTGGATGCCGGAAAATTATTTCAAATCAGTTTATGAGGAGATTCTTATTCCAATGCAGCCCCCTTTAATCTGAGTTTCCACCATGATGAATTTATTCATGCATCAGTACTAAAAAATCAAAGAATACTTAACAGAAATCTCTGATTTCCTTGCGCCTTAAAAGCAGCCATTATTTAAATTTCTTTGCGTCTTTGCGTTTTCCAACCTATAAAATAATCTCAAAATAAAGTTGGTATATCGCAAAGGCGCAAAAATATTAACATGCCCAATAATCAAAGGCGCAAAGATTTTATCTCCGATAAAATTGTATCCTGTATAATTTTTCAAATAGTATTTAGATTTTGCCGATGAAACCAACCCGCACCCAGATTACCTATTCGTCTATCAATGCTAAAAAATCAAAGAACACTCGACGGAAATCTTTGATTTCTTTGCGCCTTAAAAACACCATATTATTTAAATTCCTTTGCGTCTTTGCGTTTTCCAACCTATAAAATAATCTCAAAATAAAGTTGGTATATCGCAAAGGCGCAAAAATACTGACATGCCCAATAATCAAAGACGCAAAGATTTTATCCCCGATAAAATTGTATCCTGCATAATTTTTCAAATAGTATTTAGATTTTGCTGATGAAGCCAACCCACACCCAGACCATCTTACTCATCTATTAATCGTAAAAATCACGGAATACTCAACGGAAATCTTCGATTTCCTTGCGCCTTAAAAGCAGCCTATTATTTAAAATCCTTTGCGTCTTTGCGTTTTCCAACCTACACCCTATTAAAATACCCTTACAAATCCCAATGTAAGGGTATTTTATATCTCTATAACTTTCAAAATCAACCCAGGAAATCACATGTATTTTTTCCAGAAAAAAGTACCACATATTTTAAAAATACAATGAAATTCAATCTATTAAAAATAAAATTGTTTATATTTAAATTAATAAAATAGCAACAGAATTCAATGTTTTGAAAGGCAAGATAATTGCAGTTATCTAAAAACCACACAAAATCAGACCTATGAATGTACAGTTAGATTCACATGCTAAAACTGAAAATGAGCCTATTGATTATTTTCTTCAGGATGTTTTAAACGGCTTACAAAGCATTCCCAAAAAGTTATCTTCAAAATACTTTTACGATAAAATTGGAGATCACCTTTTTCAGCAAATTATGGCAATGCCTGAATATTACCTTACCCGTTGTGAGCTTGATATTTTTAAAAATAAAACCGATGAACTTGCCGGCCTCCTCATTCCGGAAAATGAGCCTTTCGATTTGATTGAATTGGGAGCCGGTGACGCCATGAAATCTACCTATTTACTTGAATATTTGGTAAAAAAAGGAGCTGACTTTACTTATATGCCCATTGATATTTCCGGGAATATCCTTTCCATACTCGACAAAAAAGTAAACAGTCAATTTCCGGCATTGGAAGTAACCTGCCTGGAAGGTGACTATTTTGAGATGCTTCAAAAAGCGGCTTCATTATCCAACAGGAGAAAAGTGGTTTTATTTTTAGGAAGCAATATTGGAAATATGTCCCTGGAGGAAGCTGAAAGTTTCTGTTTGCATCTTAATAAAAACCTGTCTTCAAAAGATCGTGTATTGGTAGGTTTTGATCTTAAAAAAAATCCCCACATTATTTTGGATGCCTATAATGATAAAGAAGGGATTACTGCTGCCTTTAATCTTAATCTCCTGACACGAATCAATAACGAACTGGAAGGAAATTTTGATCTGGAACAATTTCAGCACTACCAAACCTATGATCCTGTAAGTGGGGCCTGCAGAAGTTTTCTGATAAGCCTTAAAAATCAAAAGGTAACGGTTGGAAATGTCAGCATTTCATTTGAAGAACATGAACTTATCAATATGGAAATTTCTCAGAAGTTCTCTGCAGAACAGATCAACGCATTGGGAGAGAAATCAGGGTTTGCCATAACCGGAGAAATTAAAGATTCTAAAAAATGGTTTGTAGACAGTATCTGGCAGGTACAATAAAAGTAAAGCATCTGAAAAAAGTATTGGATGCATTCGATATAAACTACATCACTAAAACTAAAAGACATGACACCAGAGATCACCACAAAAGATATAGTGAAAAAATATACGGATATCCGCAGACGTTCAGAAGAGATCTGTGCCCCGTTGGAAATCGAGGATTATGTAGTACAGCCCATCGTTGATGTAAGCCCACCGAAATGGCATCTCGGCCATACGACCTGGTTTTTTGAGACTTTTATTCTGGCTCCTCATTTTCCTGAATATGAAATTTTCGATCCTCAGTATAATTTTGTTTTTAACAGCTATTATGAAACTATTGGGGCAAGAGTAATCCGTACAGACCGGGGAAACCTCAGCCGCCCTTCTGTTTCAGATATCTATCAATACCGGAAATATGTGGATGAGCAGATGAAAGCTTTTCTTCAGAGCAGATTTATGACGGAAACCATTGAACCGTTATTGGAACTGGGTCTGAACCATGAACAGCAGCATCAGGAATTATTAATGACTGACATTAAATATATCCTGGGACATAATCCGCTATTTCCAGCCTATACAAAAGAGAAACAAACTGTAAAACCCTACGTGGAGGATGTACACATGCTCAGATTTCCTGAAGGCCTTTATGAAATAGGTTTTCATGGAGAAGGATTTTGTTTTGACAATGAGTTAGGAAGGCATAAAGCCTACCTTACCGGTTTTGAAATAGCCAGCCGGCTGGTGACCAACGGTGAATATTTGGCATTTATGGAAGCTGGCGGGTACAGCGATTTCAGGTACTGGCATGCCGAAGGCTGGGATTGGGTGAAGCAAAGCCATGCTGAATCCCCATTGTACTGGTATTATATAGACGGAAAATGGATGAATTATACATTGAACGGATTACAGGAAGTGGATCCTAATGGTATCCTGTGTCATATCAACTTCTATGAAGCATCTGCTTTTGCATCCTGGAAGGGAATGCGTCTTCCTACTGAAGCAGAATGGGAAGCGGCATCGGATCATTTTAACTGGGGAGCCCGCTGGGAATGGACCAATTCGGCCTATCTGCCCTACCCTCATTTTAAAAAAGAAGCAGGAGCTGTGGGTGAATACAATGGAAAATTTATGGTCAATCAAATGGTTTTACGTGGTGCTTCCGAAGCCACACCTCCTGGCCATAGCAGAAATACCTACCGCAACTTCTTTCAAACCAATTTAAAATGGCAGTTTACAGGAATCAGACTTGCCCAATAATTTTTGCCGATGATTACAGTTGAATCAGTTTCAAAAAGTTTTAACGGAAAAACCGCAGTAGATCATATTTCTTTTCAGGCCTATGATCAGGAAATACTCGTCCTCTTAGGAACCAGCGGCTGTGGGAAAACAACCACCCTTAAAATGATCAACCGGCTTATAGAAGCAGATTCCGGAAACATTCTTATTGACGGCAAAAATATCCGTGATCAGAAAGCTGAAGAGCTGAGAATGGGAATAGGTTTTGTGATGCAGCATTCCGGATTATTTCCTCACTATACTATCCAACAGAATATTGCGGTAGTTCCTGAACTGCTGAAGTGGGAGAAAAAGAAAACGGAAACAAGAACCCACGAGCTCTTAGCTAAGCTTCACCTTTCGGAAGAGGTACTTTCCCGGTTTCCCAATGAATTAAGTGGCGGACAGCAGCAGCGGGTTGGCATTGCCAGAGCTTTGATTGCCGATACTCCGGTTTTACTGATGGACGAACCTTTTGGAGCCCTGGACAATATTACAAAAGCAGATATCCATTCCGAATTTAAATCTTTGGAAGAGCTTAAAAACAAAACAATAGTATTGGTTACCCATGATGTACAGGAAGCTTTTGAGCTGGGTCACCGGATATGTCTGATGGATCAGGGGAAAATTGTTCAGACCGGTACTCCAAAAGAAATGCTTTATCGTCCTGAAAATAATTTTGTCCTCAATTTTTTTGCTGAAAACCGGCTCTTGCTGGAATATAAAGTAGCCACTTTACAGGATATTGCCCCTTTCCTGAATACTGAAGATTCCTATCACGAACCTGATCTTTCAGAAAACACAAGCGTCTGGAATGCCCTGCAGACATTAAGCTCAGATCACAATCATACAGGGTTGTATGAAAATCTGGTCAAAGCATTTAATCATTACAGAAAATTACAGACCGTATGACGCATCAGAGTCTTTGGCAGTTTATTGCTGAACAGCACGAAAAGTTAATAACCCAGATTATTCAGCATCTTGGGCTTACCTTTCTGTCTTTATTATTGGCGATCATGGTGGGACTTCCTTTAGGAATACTGATTGCCAGAAAAAAAAGGCTTTCCGGTTCTGTGCTTGGTATTGCTGGTATTTTGCAGACCATTCCCAGTATTGCATTGCTTGGATTTATGATTCCTGTGTTCGGCATCGGTCCTAAACCGGCTATTGCCGCCTTGTTAACCTATGCTCTTTTACCTATTATCCGCAATACATATACCGGAATCACAGGTGTAGATCCTGCTGTGATTGAGTCTGCCAAAGCAATGGGAATGAACAGAAGCCAGCTGCTTTTTAAGGTTAAACTTCCTTTAGCTATGCCTGTTATCATTGCCGGAATAAGGACTGCCGCCGTTATTAATGTAGGGGTAGCCACCTTAGCTTCATTTGTAGCAGCAGGTGGTTTGGGAGAATTTATCTTTGGAGGTATTTCGCTTAATAATACCAATATGATTTTGGCGGGTGCAATTCCTGCAGCATTACTGGCTATTCTATTGGACCAGGTGATTGCTATGATACAAAAGTCGGGATATCTGGTATTCCGGAAACTGAAATATGTAGCGCCGATTGTTCTTGTTATCATGGCAGTCGGCTATCTGCTTACTTCTGTTTCACATCATAAAATAAAAGCAGGTTTTACGCCGGAATTTATGGGAAGGCAGGATGGTGACATCGGGCTGCGTTCTGTCTATGGGCTCAATGTAAATCCACTGGTTGTCAATGATGCCATTATGTATAAAGCAGCTTATGAAAAAGAACTGGATCTGATCAGTGGTTATTCTACAGACGGGAGGATCAAGGCCTTTGATCTCTATGTACTGGATGATGATAAAAAAATCTTTCCCCCATACTTTGCGGCTCCCATCATGAAAACCAAAACTCTGAAAAAATTTCCGGAACTGGAAAAAGCTTTAAATCTGCTGGCGGGAAAATTCAATGATTCTATTATGACCGATTTGAATTACAGGTCTGATCATCTCCACCAGACACCGGAGAAGATTGCCAGGGATTTTTTAGTCCAGAATGGTCTCTACAAAAGTCCCCGGAAAGGAAATTCAGGAACGGTAAGAATAGGTTCAAAAATCTTCGGGGAACAATACATTCTTGCAGAAATGTATACTATGCTTATTGAAGGATATACAGACTATAAAGCGGAAACAAAAACAGGCTTGGGAGGAACTAAAATCTGTTTTGATGCCTTAATGAATGACGCAATTGATTTTTACCCTGAATATACGGGAACCGGGCTTCTTGTCCTCTTACAGCCTACGCCACAAATCCTGAAAAATGTTACCCAAAGCGCTGATAAAACCTACCAATATGTTAACTCAGAATTTGAAAAACAATATGGAATTCAATGGCTGAAGCCGCTTGGTTTTAATAATGCATATGCCTTAATGATGCGCCGAAAACAAGCTGAAGATCTTAAGATAAAAAGCATCTCTGATCTTAAAAGGTATGTAGACGGAAAATAGGTTGCCTTTATTTTTACTGACCGGTACTCTGAACACTTACCCAATCCAATCACAGTTAAAAAAATACTAAAATAGAGCAAATAAAATTTGAAAGATATTCTATGAACTATCTTTATATTTAAGCTATAATTAAAAACATGCAGAATAAAATACTTCCTTTTATTGTCTTATTATTGTTTTTGGATTCCTGCCAGGCTCAGGATACGGATATTCTTCTGATAGATCAACTGGATAAAACATTCAGTGTTTCAAAATTTTACCAATCAAGATTGCAGAAAACTAATGAGATTTTATCAACCGATCTCAAAAAGATGGATAAAAACGCGGCATTAAAAGCCCTGGAAACAGCTATGTTTGAAAAAGACACGTTGGCTTTCTACGCATCAGAAGGAAGATTGCCCTCAGACTTTTATCTTGAGTCTACCAATGATTGGATGAGCAGAAAAAAGAAACCGGTCAAATATTTTGGCTATCAATATAAAACAGTAGCTTATGATGAAGCAAAAGATACTTTGGCGATCGTAAATACAGTAGCCTTCCCTTCTTTGGACATGGCGGAAAACAATAAAGGAGAGTTTTCGTATCTAAGAGCCAGTAAAGCCTCAAGAAATAAAAAAGATTTTTTAAACCTGCTGAGTTTTCTACAAAAAAACAGCAAACGTATACCTATTGAAGACAGCTCATCTGAAGAAGTAAGCTGTTGGGAAAATAAAAACTTCTATTACATTCTGTCTAAAAAAGATGGAAAGGAGGAAGAGATCCTCTCATACGATCATTCAGGAAACAAAAATTCTAAAATGATTGAGATTTCAAACATACGTCTGAATGTATACAGCAAAGAATATATTCAAACTCTCGGAAAAGAAAAGTCCTATATTCCGGAATACATCCCGGCACCTAAATGAAAGCTATGAAAAACAATATACTGACCTTATTTTTAACGGTAACAATAAGACAAAAAGTTCCGTTAGGTATTGCTCTTGTTGCGGGAACATGTATTTCTTCTGCCCAGACATTCACCTCATCCGGAATCTGGTATGATATCATCCCCGGCAAACTTAATACAGACAGCCTTTTGGTCCAAAAAGGGTTTAAAATGAAGTACAGCGGTCCCAAAAAACAAGGAGGTCTTTTGTCTTGTTATTTTAATAAAAAGTCTGATGAATGGATGTTTATTCATGCCAATGTTCAGAATCAGATCACTTTCATATCTTATCTGCTCCCTACCTTAGAAAAATACAAGAAAAATCTGATGGAGAAGAAACAACTGCTCCCGGAAGAAGAAGTACAGGCAATGGGTAAAACCAGGCAGGAAAACAAGATATATTATGATCTCGGCTATATTTTTAAAAGACCTGAGTTATCATCTGATCAAAAGGAATGAAAGCCATGGTAAAAATTACCCAACGATCTTTTTCAAAAACATTATCTTCGCAGCAAATAAAAAAAACCTGACAATATGAAAAAAATAATATTTCTCGCCTCAGCTGTTCTTGTATTAAATTCATGTGTAGTATCCACTGCCGCAAAAGTGGTAAAGGGAGCGGTCAATGTAAGCTACAAGGCAGTAAAAGGAACGGTGAATGGGATTAGCTGGGCCGTAAGCAAAGCTAAAGGAAAGATTGATGAAGACCGTTTAGACGGAACCTGGAAAGTAGTGGGTGTATACCGTGGTTCTTTTGAAGATTTTTCAAAAGATCAGAACCCGGAAAGTTCATTCAGTACAGATTGTACAGAAAGTTATGATCAGATTATTTTCAAGGCTAAAAAATCTAAATTTCAGCCGGTACACTGCAGTTCTGAGAAAGAAGACTGGGTAAAATATTCTCTTGAATTTGGAAAAAATCCTTTGACTAAAGAAAAGGAAAACTATATAGAATACAACTCCAACAACTATATTTCAGTCATTGATGTCAACAACAAAACAATGGTTCTGGAAGGTAATGTAATGCCCAAACTGGCATTTTCCGGAGCTAAACTCTATCTTTTAGAAAAGGTGAAATAATCATTAAAAAGGTAATGAGGAGTTACTTAACCTGTACTCCTCTCCTTTTTAAAATACCTAATGGCTGCTTCAGTGTAACACTAAAAACATCAAAGTATTGTCAGACTTTAATCTCAATACCTTCTTTGAAAAGGCAATATATCCTTTGCTTGATCTTACGGATAGGGAGAAGCAAATGCTTTTGTCTGAAACCCGTATTCTATCTTTAAAAAATAACAGCTTTCTAATCAGGGAAAATACAATTGTGGATCATCTGTTCTTTTTAAATAAAGGATTGGTAAGAAGCTTCTATACTAAAGACCATCGTGAAATCAATACTGAATTTTTCTTTGAAAATGATTTTCTTACCGCATTAACAAGCTTTCTGACCGGTAAAATAACATATCTCAATTTTCAATGTCTCGAGGAATCTGAGGTCATTGCTATACCCAAAACTTTAATTGACCACCTTTTATTGCAGGATCAAAAATGGCATGTGCTCCTCAATCAGATCCTGAAAAAAGAGTTTATCAAGAAATGCTGCAGGGAAAGTTCTTTCCTGTTACATGATTCCCTTGAACGGTATCTGTATTTTCTTGAACAGTTCCCCAATTCGGAAAACAGAATTCCTCTTTTCCATATCGCCTCCTATCTGGGGATAAGCCCGGAAACATTAAGCCGCATCAGAAGTAAAAAATTGAAGCAAATTGATTTAAGTCAAGTAAATAAGATCTGATTTTCTGCACTTTTGTTTTAAATAATTCAATTATGGACAAAAGAGTACGATTTGATTTTGAAGTTTATTTTACCAACGGAGGAAATCTTAAAGGGGAAGATTTCAGACTGGACATCATGGGCGATGACATTACAGATCGGGAGCTTGCAGATTATATTATTGAAGATCTTAGGTTACTTATGGCCGGCAAAGTAAATATTCTGAATAAGCAGATCTTCAGTGAGCCTCACAAAAGAAAATCCGCAAAAGAACACTCCCCTACGGAAAGACTTATAGAGCTAAGTCATACCATCGAAGAAGGGCTGATCACCTATAAAGGACTTCCGGCTCCTCATATCTGTGATTATTTAAGTCGCAAGGATTCTCAAAAGTTTTATGACAAAGGTACAGAGTTTCAAATCGGCAATATAGAGATGGTCACCAATACAGGAACTTATATCGATTGTCCTTTTCACAGATTTGAAAACGGAAAAGATACAGCCGAAATAGAATTGGAAAAGTTTGCTGAATTAGATGCCGTAGTCTTTCGGATTCCTTATTCTGAGACACTGGAAATCACAGACGAACATTTCAGAAACAGGGAGATCAGAAATAAAGCCATACTCATTCATACCGGCTGGGATCGTCACTGGAATACTGAAACCTATTATGAAAACCATCCTTACCTTACGGAAAGTGCAGCAGAATATCTTAAAGACTGTCAGGTAAAACTTGTCGGCATTGATTCCCATAATATCGATGATACAGCAGGCAAAAGCAGACCGGTACATACCATTCTTTTATATGCCGAAATATTAATTGTGGAACACCTTTGTAATCTGGATAAACTTCCTGATGAAGATATCACTTTTACCGCTGCTCCTCCAAAATTCAAAGGGGTAGGAACTTTTCCGGTAAGGGCATTTGCTTCGGTAAAACAGACTTTACAAAAATAGTTTTCTGCGCAAGAATTTCTATTGATAAATAGTGAAATCACGGCTATTTTAAAAACTGAGCTGCGACAAAATATCCTCCGCCAACGACCAGTAATGGCAAGGCTATAGAGATCAGTACCAAAGGCCAGACAAATATTCTGAAATAAGTATATAATCTTACAGAAGAAGGATCCGCAGGGTCATAAATAACGGTCTCTGTTTCACCTACTGCCCAGAATGAAGGATTACTTCCTTCCGGCAATTCATAGGTATATTCAATATTATTTCGAGTCCGGAAGGTAAAAAGAGGTAGATATACCTCTCCGTCTGATTCAATTACCCGCAGAGAGGTAACAGTTGCTGTTGCCTTTTCTGCTTTCTGCAGGAATGCAAGTGTACTTCTGAAGCTCAGTAACGCTGCAACAAACAGAATCACTCCTGCCCCAAGGATGATATAATATGGCCACATAGCTTTCTTTTTATGGTTATTCATCATATTGCTTCCTGCAAACAGACATTTGACTACTCATTGATTTTCAGATTCATATCTTCAATATAAATATACAAAGATTTACTATATCCTAATTAAGTCCTGCCAATCAATCTGCTATTTGGTCTCTATTGCCACAATTTTCTTTCCTTCTTCTCCCAAATAATGAACTACCAGCTTTTCATATACTTTGTACCCATCATCTACATTCGTAAATATGAGAATTCCTTTTCCTGATTTTGGAAGTACAAAGGCAATACAGCGTGTTCCAAGATCAGCTCCTCCGTGTGATAAGGCATAGTTCCCATTTCCCAAATCATAGATTTCAAAACCCAATCCGAAGTATTTATTCTCCTTCGTTTTTACCTGATTTTTGGTCATTTCCTGAAAAACTTCAGGCTTTAAATGTTCACCCTTCATAACGCTAACCATAAAATTACCGTAATCCTGAATGGTAGTATGCAAGTCATCCGCAGCATTGGCTACTTTGTTTTTTTCCGTGGGATAAGGCTGACCTTCTTTATTATATCCTATCGCAAATCTCGATTCTTCTGTATGCTGATTCCAAATATAATCGGTGTCATTCATACTAAGCGGCTGAAAAATCAGCTCCCGGGCAAGTTGGTTCAACGGTTTTCCCAATTTCTTTTCCAACGCTTTACGCAGGTATTCAAAACCTTCTCCGGAATATTGGTATTGTGTTCCCGGCTCAAACTGAAAGTTTAGCTTTTTATCAGGATTCATCCATCTCCAGTTCGGAAATCCTGTCTGATGGCTCAAGATAAGTCTGGTGGTCAGCTTTCTGTGTCTTGGATCGTTTAGAACATCAGGATCTACCCAGTACTGGTCAAGAGGTTCATCCAGCTTCCATTTCCCCAAACTTACCAGACGCAGTGCTACCATTGCTGTTACAGGCTTGGTAAGCGAAGCCACATTGAAATAGGTATTATAAGGTGCCGGAACTCCTTTTTTTATTTCCCCAAAAACCCTTATCTGTTTAAGCTTTCCTTCTTCAATAATTCCCAGCCCGAGTGTCGGAATTTTATTTTCTTTCAGCCAGCTTTCAATCGCCTGGTCGTCCCCAGAAATATTCTCCTGAATCGTTGATTTTGCCTGATGATCAAAACTCAGGGATTTAGCCAGTTTCCAGCTTCCATTTTCTATCATCCAGAAATTGGTGAACTTAGCTTTCCCCCCTAATTTTTCGGGTTTTCCTTTTTCTTTTTCAGAAAACTCATGGCTGCCATTCTGAATAACGGCATATAGTTTTCCGTTTTGGTACATCGGATAGATTTCAGAACTTTTATCTATTAAAACTCTTTTTACCTGACGCATTTCCGGTGCCTTGCACAATCCGTTTTTAAAATCAATCATGAATTTCTTTTTATCAGAAATACCGTCTTTGTCATGATAAAACTCCAGCCGGTCGCTCAACATATTCTCCATTTGAGAAATATTGCAGGTATTAAAACCTACTGAAAAAAGAAGACTGTCTCTGGACATAATAGTCTTGTACAGGGCATCAGTTTTTTCTATCTGTGCTTGTGTATTGCTGAAGAAAAAGATGAAAAAAGGGAGTATAAAATGAGTATACTTTGTCATTGTTAATAATTTTGACAAAGATTAAATTTTAGTCCGTTTCAATGCAAAAAATGAACCTGACAAAAACCCGACAAAGCCCTGACATGCTTTATATCATGCTGAAATTCAGCCTAAAATACAGTTTCTTATTCCTATCTATTTCCGCTGCATTACGGAGAATAATAAATACATTAGAGAGTGCAATCAGGATCATCAGGATCAGGGTAAACGGACCTCCGAGCTTTAGAAAAATCCCCAACATAAATACAATAGGAGCCATTGCCGTCCACAACATCTGAACCGAGATAATCTGTCGGGCAAGGTTGTTTCTCTGCTTCATGGTAAACATCAGCAGCAGGGGAACTAAAATATTAAGAGGTGGAAGCACAATACATACAAGCGAAGAAAGGTTGATTATTTTAATCAGAGAATAGTTTATTTCTGGTGCTTCTTCTTTGATCTCTATGGTTTTCTCATCGGTATGTACTGCAACTGCAATATCATTCTGCAATAGGTTTTCTTCTATATCCAGGGTTTGTGCCAGCGCCCGGAGTGTATGTCCTTTAGGCTCCGTACCCGCTTCTATCCGCTGGATCGTGCGCACAGAAATTTTAGATCTTTCTGATAATTCTTCCTGGGTCAGATTCTTCTGCTCTCTTACTGCTTTTAATTTAGACATAGCATGCGTATTCTACAAAGAGATATGTATTCATTTTCGCTGGCTAATTTACATCTTTTTCAGTAGTAACGGTAGAAGCAATGCAGTAGAAAAGTTATTCCTATAAAAATCAACCATTTTATCAAAAATAAATGTAATTTTATTAAAATTATTTATGATATGTTATCGATAATCAATTAAATAGCATTTTCATACAACCCACAACACCAATCTTTTTATGGAAAATACCTCAGCCTCTCCATCGGAAATCAGGAAAAATATAGCAACCTATCTGGGACTCACCCTGCTGTTTTGTTTACCTGTTTATTATATGTGTATTGTTACCGGAAAACTAGGAGGCGGAGCCATATCTTACGCTACCATTATTATGTGGTGTCCGGCTATTGCAGCACTGCTGACCTGTCGTATCAGAAAAATCCCTATTGCTTCCCTGGGCTGGAAATGGGGACTCACCAAATATCAGGTGATGGCGTATTGTATTCCGCTGCTGTATTCCCTTGTCCCCTACCTTATCATCTGGATAAGTGGTGCCGGTGGTTTTTATAACCATGAGTTTGTGGCTGAAACAGGAAAAGGTATGGGCTGGAATCTTCCTGATGGAGTAACCATTATTCTGTACATCCTTCTGATGAGCAGTTTTGGAATGGTACGTTCCATCGGTTCTGCCCTGGGCGAAGAAATTGGCTGGAGGGGACTTCTGACTCCACAATTAGCGAAAATAAACTCCTATACTGCAACTTCCTTATGGATGGGAGTGATCTGGTCACTCTATCATTATCCTCTTCTTCTTTTTTCCAATTACAATACGGGCGGACCCAAATGGCTGGCATTAACCTGCTTTACGGTTATGATATTTGCGTGTTGTTTTATCTTCACCTGGCTGCGCTTAAAATCCGGAAGCCTTTGGACGGCGGCTATTTTACATGCCAGCCATAACCTTTTTATTCAGGCTATTTTTACCCCTCTTACGGTAGACAAAGGACATACCAATTATTATATCGACGAGTTTGGTATTGCTCTTCCCATTGCTACAGCTATCGTAGCGTACTTCTTCTGGAGAAAACGAAAGGAGCTGCCGGAGCAGACTCTTGAAAAATCAGATTCATCTGTTACCATTCAACCATTATCATAACATGCAACAACATTAGGATTGTTTTATATCAATCTGCCTTTTCCATCTTTCTGAATTTTCTGGATAAAGGAGTATTTAACATGGAATTGTCTGTGCCTATTTTATATACAAATTCGGAACAGTTCTAATCCTGTTCCGAATTTGTATCTATTCACATAAATAGCTTAGAATGAATGTTTCCTCAACTTTTACATTAGAAAACCTTCACAGATTTAATGATCATTAATGATACTTACAGGAGGCAATGTTGAAACTCCAGGGGGTAAAGGCGGTAACACCGGCCTGTTTCGGAGGGTCACATCATAGGTAATATGGCTGATGATCCAGTTGATGATAAGATCACCGGTCTCATTAGCAGGTATCAGTGGCTGGTTAAAATCTATAGGTCTTGTAAACTTGTTTTTCGTTGAAAAACTAATTAAATCTCCAACCCAGGGATCATCCTGTTTTGGATTATTTAAAGTTCTTATAAGAGGAATGCATCTAAGTTCCCAGGTTCCCGCCACCCAGTCATTACCATCCCCATGGTTCTTTCTATTGAAAAACAGATAATTAAAACCTTCTCTTTCCTTCTCATTGTAAGTTTCATCATTGTTTTCACTTGCGTAATCACTAAAGCAAAGGTAGCTGTAAATTTCATTCCGGTATTCTTTTAAAAATGCACGTAATTTTTCCCGGTTATTTACAGAATCTGGACTTTGGAAGTGCCATGCTGTAAATGTTTTTGCTCCGTCTTTTTTTGTTATAATGATAGCACAGCCATTCATTTCTCCGGTAATAACATATTGCGGCTCGGCTAAGGTAGGATACAAGGGAATATTTTCCAATCTTCCTATATTTGAAAAATCATCTTTTGGAGTTCCGGAAATGTATGGGAAAAAGTATACCGGACCTAAATTGATCCGCTTATACCCAAAGTATCTCTTAAGTAGGCCAACGTTTTGGCTCACCGTAACCCCACTAAAATCAAGATCATCAAATTCTACAATTTGCAAATCAGTTTTTTGGGGGAGCATATAAGATGGATTTTTTTTGCCTTCTGTTTTCCTTAAGGCCTCTCTGAAGTTTAAAGAAATAGCCTTCGGATGATTCCATATAAGATCCTCCGGCTCCGTTTCCTCTACTATTTTTTTTAGCATATAAATTATTTTTAAATGGGTAAAAAACTACTATTGACCGAAAGAACCGGCCTCCCTTATTTTAGCAGCCAGTTCCTGTAAAGATGCACGCGTCTCTGCATTGACATTAGCACCAAACAAAATCATAAGCTCATCTAAAACATGTTGTCCTTTGCCTCTCTCACTTTGCCAATAATCTTCTTCGGTACTCCCTACAGTTTTATGATTTTCATGGGTACTGATCTTTTGTAGTAGTTTCTGTACATCAGAGTCGTTAAATACCTCGCCTATCTTCTGTTCTCCTACATTTCCAAACAAAAGATGAATTAATCGTATGGCAAAATGAACTCCATAACCCACCTGATCAGAGGTAAAGTCTTTTGTCGCTATCATCGCACCAAGCCGTCCCTTCCGGTCTACTTTATTGGGTTCCAGCAGGGCCTGGTACTGCTGATATTCATTTCTTCCCATCCAGGTCCCTGCGCCTGCTGCAGAAAACAACAGTTGTACATATTTTTTTTTCATGATATAAGTTTATAATTGAATTTTTAAAGTTTTTATTTACTCAATGAAACCTGAACCAGGTTTTCTGAAAACTGATATCACAAATTTCTGTGTAAAGATTCTGATTCATCAAAGGGGAAAACCCCATTTTCAAAAAGTAAGGGTTTACCCGTATTACATGTAAACGCCCTCTTATTTTTGGATTGTGGTTGCCTTGAACACGATCAAAAAAAGAATGGATTAGTCTTTGACCAATCCATTCTTAAACAGTTTTTACTATTATATTTGACAATTCACAGATATATACTAAACCTGAGGATCTATATATAAAATCAAATCTCCGGGAAGTGTCACACCTGTTAAAGGTGCTATGGAAGCCGCCGGCCAATTGAAAGAAGTACTGGCACTTCCAATATTGGCTCCTACCTGAGATAAGCTGATATTAAACTTAAGCTGAGTAACCACTATTGGGACAACAATAGCTACCACAGCGGCTACACAGGCCCCTAAAGTTCCAAATGTTGCAATAATCAATGCTCCAACAATAGCCCATCCGCCCGGGCTTAATGCTGCAGAACCACTTCCGGATGGTGCATCAACATTAAACGAGATCGTCTGACCCGATAATCCCGGAGTAAGATAAATGTGACCACTCACATTTATCCAGATTAAGCTTGAAAATGCCGAAACAGGATACCCAACGGCACCGTAATCAGACTGTATCTGTCCATTGTTATTAACGTAATTATTCATACTCGTTAATTTAGGATTATACTCGCCATCGAGATTAACAGATGTGTTGAGGCTTACATTATAAGGTGTACTGGAGTTTCCTGTTACTGTAAATGAGCTGGCGGTGGTATTTAATTGGGTAGCCAGAACAGGAAGCAGCATATTATTAAGAATACACCGGTTAGATATATACATGGCGGCATTCTGATCTGATGGCAATAGAGCCGGGCCTCCCATAAAATTTAATGAACCAGCAGATCCCGTACTTGTATTGGCTACTAACGCCAAAATATTAGAGTCCGGATTTGAGGTGTTGGCCTGAATGGCAAAATAAATACTCCCTACAGGCTGTACAGCAGCCGGGACACCTTCCAGATTTACAGTTCCCAGATAATAAGAACCTCCTTTGTATACCTGTTGCAGGTAATATTCCACCATTCCGTTTAATACAGCTACCCAACCTTGCGGAGGATTTACACTTACACTAAATATAGCATATTGACTGGTAAAATCCAAATATAACCGTACCGCATCAGTACCGTCAAGGGTTACACTTAAATATTGAAGATTGGAAATAATAAGCAGAGTACTCCCATCCGGAATCACATGAGAAGCGCCCGAGAATGTCAGAGTTCCGCTTATTGGAACTTCTATAGAGGCCATAGAACTTGTGCCTGAACTTTGTGGGGGCGTTAAATTGGTGGTTGGTGTACCAAAAGATCCGTCAAATGTTATCCCTCCCGATGATGTATTAACATTACTGGGGAAAAGATTATCATTGTAAGCTGCTCCAATAAGCTCATTAAGCAGTGATTGGGTTGCTACCGCTACTAGGTCCCATCCCTGGGTCATTACTGTTGCCATATCTTTATTTTTTTAGGGTGGTTAATAAAATATCAGAAGCCTCTTTGACCATCTGAATAACATCCTGCGGGATCCCGATATTGGCATCTTGCATAGCCTTCATAGGATTTTCCACATATTGCTGACCATTATCCGCTGACCTTGAGATCCATTCTATGATTCTGTTCTCGTAAGGCATTAAGGCAACAAAAGCCTCCTGAATTTTTTTATTAACTGTTGAATCCGAGGTAATATTTGATGTAATCATTGAAGAAAAGCCCTTGTTGGCATGAAAGCTTACATCATAGGATTTTCCATTTTCATTAAATTGAAATGATGTTTCGGTTAAAGTCTGTTTTTCCATGTGATTTGATTTTTGATTGTTGCCTACTCTTAAAGGTTTTCAGCATTCCCTATTGATTATAAACAATAACGATATGAAGATCGTCCCTGCTTTTTGATTTGTTTTCTGATTAGTAAGCTCAAAGTAACGCACAAAAAGAAGGGAATTTTAGAGTGTAAATAACCAAATTATGTATTCAGTATAAATACTCTTACTACACTGATTAAATAACAAAAACACAACTCACAACTCACAACTCACAACTCATAACTCATAACTCATAATGTATAAATACAACGCTCCCACCCAACATTTCACCCATGAGAGAATTCCCTTATTTTTTAAAATTCAGTCTTTTCCCTTAATGAAGATTTATTTTGATTGATGAAATTTGTATCAGACAAAAGAGGTTAACAATCTCATACTGAATATTCGATAAGAAAAAAGAAAGTGTTGAATTGAAAGGAAATCTTTGAAAAAAGATGTTTGAAATTAAAAATAATAATAACCATTTAAACCCAAAATATGGCAGATACAGTAAACAATCAGACTACAGATGCAGTAACGCAGACGAATGTTACCGTGCTTGGTGAATCTCCCGCACAGGCCATGAGTATGCTCTACCAGATGGCTACACATGCCAGTGGAATTTCCATTCAGAATTCGGTAACGAATCAGCAGAACTTAAATCAGCTTAATCCTGCGATTGTTGCAGATGCCATTAAAATTTTAAAAGGATAATCTAAAACCTTACGATCATGAATGAGCACAACAGTCAAATCCAACAATCGCAGACAGCGGATGCCACCACTCCGGTGGAGAAAGCTGTAGTATTTGTAAACAGTGAGGTATTGGCACCCCCAAAAGCATCCCCTATGACCGGAGTAGCAAAAGTAATGATTGAACAGTCTACGGGAATGATGGTTCAGGATCTGCAGTCTTTTTTAAAAGGATTTGAGCAGGTAGGTCTTATTGCCTTAAGCAGATTAGCCAACAATTTATTGACTTACGGATCGCCTGTAGGTCCTGCTCCGGGCAGTAAAGATACAGAAGCTCACAAAGCTGAATTTGTACAGGCAGAGGGGACGGGACATAGTAATGAAATGATGAAAGACTTGTTTAAAATGGTGAGTGATTATGCAGAAGTAAAAGCTAAAATTTCCAATACCATATACAACGCCAATACGCTTCCCATTCCGAATGAAACACCGGTATCTCCCCCTTATACCGATATTTTATCAGAGGCTGAAGATCCTGAAAAAAAAAACAGGTAGATCCGGTAACGGAACAAACCTCATCAGAAAAAGAAGAAATGAAAAAAAGCTTTATTACGGCTGATCATGAGGGGAAATTAGTATTGAAGTCAATAAAACTGACACAGCCACTCGTAAAACCAGAAATTAAAGAAGCAGTAATTCCTTCAGAAGAATCTGAAGTTACAACAGAAAAGAAAACCATAATAACCCAACTCATTGACAAACTTAAAATAAATAAGAAATGAATTATTCTACAGTAACCAAACCCGCTAAAATTTTAAATCTACAGAGCTTACATGATTTAAATGAACGGCTTTATCTGACCAGAAACAGTGATACCGCTTATTTGGACACAAAAAACACAGATAGCAAGAAAACCGACAATAATGCAGAGCGTATTGTATTTAATCTCCAAACATCGGACATTAATATACAACCTTCTGTAAGACTGGTCAACTGCACCAGGGGAAGTAAAAGATACAATCATTTTCAGTCTTTTGTGATAGAACCTAAGGATAAATCAACCGGAATCGTAGTTATTATGATCAAGCTGGATGATCCGAAAGCCTTTTATTGTAATGTAAGAATTTTACCCCTTACTACTTTAAGCGACATTGCACTTCCGGAGAGTGATTCAAAACCTCTCACTATTAATCTTGAAAGATCAAAATGCATTCTCAAAACGGATATTACAATTACTCCATCCAATACGGGAGAAGCAATGTATTCGGTACATGATGTAGATGTTTCTGATGTTTCTGACCTGGTCACTCCGGTTGAGATGATAGAATTAAAGAGGGAACTGGAGTTTCAGGCTTCCAAGCTGATTGCCCATTATTTCCAGGAAATCCTAAGTATTGTAGTGAATGAAACGCCAGTAAATAATGGGAAGCCTATTGTGATTTCGGATGATTATATTCTAACCCTTCCTCACAATCAATTAAAAGAAATGCTTTCAGCCAATGCTATTTCTGGGTGTATTTCTTTAGAAGTTACAGGCTATAATGTAATCAGAGGGCTTAATCCGGACTGGAGGGCTGCTTCTGCATTTATCGGCTATATACTGTAATTGCCAGGTATTTTTTTTAACATCATAAAAAACAACATTAATGCGCAGAAGAATTCCCAAAAAAGTTCCTGTTCAGCAGCCTCCTGTCCCGGTGACGGAAGAATACAATAAGCCTGCTATCATTGAAGAAGAAGTGATGCCTTTTGTATTGAGGCACGAAGATGAAATCATTAATTACATCAAAGAAAAAGCAATAAAGGAGACCATGAAATCACTGGCACCTTTACTGGAAAAACTGGAAGAAGCAGTTAAACAACAAGAAGCAGCTCCCACTCAGGATTTCCCACCCACTGCTTCTGCTGCCCCGGCAATGAATTATGAAGAACAGCTGAAACAGCTTCAGGAGGCTTCAACAGCAAAGGTAAAGGAGAAAGAGATAAAAATAATGGAGCGAATGAATAAGCTGAATACAAGGCTTGGTAATATTCGGATCTAAAAACATCAAAAACTAAATATATACTATGAACGAAATTAATGCATTCATCACAGGAATGTCTACGGCTGTGCCCGGTGCCATTTCTACACAGATAAGTGCCCATTCCACAGGGCTCATGCAGATTAATTCTGCGTTAAACCAACAACGGGACTCTATGATGGGAATAACCAATTATGTCATGGGAGTCAAAAAAATGAGTTCTGGAAAACGGAAATACCGAGAATTGGAAATGCTTAAAAAGGGAAGGTTTTAATCCCTGCATCAAAAACTATGGATGCGGTTTATTTTCTCTGTAAAGATAAAATCCGGTGCCCTCAACATATACCATCAGGTCAACATTTATTTTGCACCGGTTTTTAGATGCTGTCAGTGTACAAAAGCAATCATTCAGAATCCATTTTTTTTTCCGGCCCAAAGGAATTGATCACTGCCGGCATACCTACAGCAGAAATATATTTTTAAGACAGATATTAAAATTATAACCGCATCCTTTTAATAAAAAATATGCTTTAAACTCGCACAGATTTTACAGATCATGGTTTCAACCATTGTATTAAGAATCACCCTTCGGATCTAATCATCAATTACCAGTCTATACCAATGCTTTTGAAATTTATTCATCTGCAGGATCTGTTGTGAGTTTAAAAATAGAATAGAAAACTAGTTTAAATCAATAATTTATTAACCGAGATCAGATCTCACCAAAAACAATTACAACTATGGCAACAGTCAATGAACAAATCACAGACGCAGTAACGCAATCTAACGTAAAGGTAGTAGCAGAATCTCCTGCAATGGCTTTAAGTAACGTGTATCAATCGGCAGCACATTCTACAGGAATTATGTTTGAAAATGCAGTCAATACGCAAAATCAACAAAACATTTTAGGTCAGGCAGCCACTACTCAGGGAATCCTGCAGATCTATAGCCTGGATACCGTAGCAGATGCCGTTTCGATTGCTAAGATCCTGAAACCCTAATTTTTAAACTTTTTGATAAAAAGTGATCATCCCAGCCGGAAAATCCGGTTGTTTTTTAACCCATAAACAATAATCGTTATGCCAGTAAACGGACAAATCACAGACGCAGTAACTCAGTCGAATGTAAAAGTAGTAGCAGAGTCTCCTGCAATAGCTTTAAGTAATGTGTATCAGACAGCAGCACATTCTACAGGAATTATGTTTGAAAATGCGATTAATGCTCAAAACCAGCACAATATCGTTACCCAGGCAGCTACAACACAAGGTGTTACTCAAATTTACAGTAAAGATACCATCGCTGATGCTATTTCTATTGCTAAGATCCTGACCCCTTAATCCATTTTTGCAGACCGCAGCATACAACAATTTTACAATACCGGAAAACCCGGTTGATTTTTAACCTTAATAAAAAATTATAACTATGGCATCAGTCAACGAACAAATCACAGACGCAGTAACCCAGTCCAACGTAAAAGTAGTAGCAGAATCTCCTGCAATGGCGCTGAGTAACGTATATCAATCAGCAGCACATTCCACAGGAATTATGTTTGAAAATGCAGTGAATGCACAAAACCAACAAAATATTCTGACTCAGGCAGCTACGACACAAGGTATTTCACAAATCTACAGCCTGGATACTATTGCAGATGCGGTTTCCATTGCTAAAGTCCTTAATCCGTAATTCATTTTTGCGAAAAGCAGAATACTATCCGAGCAACCGGAAAATCCGGTTGTTCTTTAAACCTCATAAAAAATTATAACTATGGCATTACCTACCGAAAAAGCAGGAACAACAGTCAACGAACAAATCACAGACGCAGTAACACAATCGAACGTAAAAGTAGTAGCAGAATCTCCTGCCGTAGCACTGAGCAACGTGTACCAGACAGCAGCACATTCTACAGGAATTATGTTTGAAAATGCAGTGAATTCACAAAACCAACAAAACATAGTTACTCAGGCTGCCACTACACAGGGGATTTCACAAATCTACAGCCTGGATACTATTGCAGATGCCGTTTCTATGGCTAAAGTCCTTAATCCGTAATTCATTTTTGCGAAAAGCAGAATACCATCCGAGCAACCGGAAAATCCGGTTGTTCTTTAAACTTAATAAAAAATTATAACTATGGCATTACCTACCGAAAAAGCAGGATCAACAGTCAACGAACAAATCACAGACGCAGTAACACAATCGAACGTAAAAGTAGTAGGAGAATCTCCCGCAATGGCACTGAGCAACGTGTACCAAACAGCGGCACACTCTACAGGAATCATGTTTGAAAATGCAGTGAATTCACAAAATCAACAAAATGTAGTTACGCAGGCTGCTACTACCCAAGGTATCTCACAACTATACAGCCTGGATACTATTGCAGATGCGGTTTCTATGGCTAAAATCCTTAATCCGTAATTTATTTTTTGCGAAAAGCAGAATATTATAATCCGAACAACCGGAAAATCCGGTTGTTTTTAAACCTCATAAAAAATTATAACTATGGCATTACCTACCGAAAAAGCTGGAACAACAGTCAACGAACAAATCACAGATGCAGTAACGCAATCGAACGTAAAAGTAGTAGGAGAATCTCCTGCAATGGCTTTGAGCAACGTATATCAATCTGCTGCACATTCTACAGGAATTATGTTTGAAAACGCAGTAAATGCACAGAACCAACAAAATATTCTAGGTCAGGCAGCGACTACTCAGGGAATTCTGCAGATCTACAGTCTGGATACCGTAGCCGATGCAGTTTCTATGGCTAAAGTATTAAATCCTTAATTATAGTGTGTTTTTTAGATTTCTTGTTATCAGGGAGTACATCAATGTGCTCCCTGATTCTTTATGATTATTTATCTAGCAAAACAATTTCATTCGCATCAATAATACTGTTTTGTACCGCGTAAATGACCAATCCAGCCATATTCTTCACTCCTGTTTTAATCATAAGATTGGTTTTGTGGGTTTCTACAGTTTTAGGAGAAATAAACAGGGAATCTGCAATTTCTTTCGTACTCATTTGTTGGCAAACCAATCGTAAAACTTCCACTTCTCTCTCTGTAAGTTCATTTTTAGAAAAAGAATGAAATTCAGGAAGCTTGTTGGAAAGCTGCCCTCTCATTGCATCAATCTGTTCACTGGAAAAATAATGCCCGGTATGGTAAACCGTGTTGAGGACAGTCAATAGCTCCTCCAGCTCAATTTCTTTAGATAAAAACGCATGAGCCCCCATTTTTAGCATTTGTCCCATAAAAGAACGGCGATAAAAACTGGATAGCACTACGATTTTAGTTTGTATTTCTCTTTGGGCCAAGGCAGACATCACATCAAGACCATCACCATTTGCCATTCTCAAATCTAAAATCAGAATATCCAAAGAGCCACAATCTTCTTCGGCGAGAAAATGATACCCACTTTTTGCTGTAACGACTACCTGATAGATGCCGCTATTCTCGATATAATTTTTCAAAAGCTGTACAAACAGCAGGTCATCATCTACAATGCCTATTTTAATTCTTGAATGTTCCATGTATATTGTTTTATTGTATTGCCATACAGGCGATAAATTTTGTTCCTTTCTCAGGTTTTGTTTTAAGTTTATAGATTGCTTTGATTTTTTGTGCTCTTGAATGAACATTTCTTAATCCTATCCCACCCGAATGATTCCCTATAATAAAGCCACGACCATTATCTTCTATGGTTAACATCAGATAATTCAGCGATATTCTTAGGGATACATCCACTCTGGTAGCTTCAGCATGTTTAAGAATATTGGTGATTAATTCTTGTATGATTCTGAAGATATTTAATTTTACAGGATTGCTGATTGCTATCTCTATTGTAAGATGATGAAAAATAACTTCTATATTTTTATTAATCGGTACGAGATAATCCGCAATTAAATCTGCAAGATCAATTTCATTGAGATCAGGAGGAGTCAGATTATGGGATAATTCCCGAATCAGCTGCATTGATCTTTTTAAATCAACATTGAGCTCTTCCGGCTTTTTCTCATTGATAGTCAAACGAATAATATTCAGCTGCGAGATGATATTATCATGAAGTTCTTCTGCCAAACGTTCCCTATCCTGTTCCTGTAAGCTCAGCATATGCTCCCCGTATTCCTTTTTCACATCCCTGAACATCGTCGAGACTTTCTGCTTGTTTTTTTTGATACTTTTTAAATAATTAATAACCAATAATGTGATGAATAATGTTGTTAAAAAAAATAGCCCAATACCGATCCATATCCATACGACTACCTGATTCTGATTTTCCCAACAGCACATCCCAGATTAATAAAAGCAATATAAAAAGACAATAACAAAACGCCTCTAAGAAGCCAGATGGGCCCTACCCAGCTCAGATGGTTGCTGATTAAAAAATTAAAAGTAGTAGAGATCACACATTCAACGGAAAAGAACAGAAAAACAACGATGTTTACAATAAACATACTTTTTTCAACTCTTCCTACCCTGATGATCTTCATGAAATAAGAAGCTGCATAACTGCAAATAATAATACTACTGATGATATTAGAATAGAAAGTGACCGATGTAGCGTTTTGTATATACAACATATTACCAATCAGCAAAAACCCTGCATAACAATAGATCACCCATCTGATTTTGCGGGAAAGCTGAATATAATAATTGCTATAAACCACCGTAAGGGCTACCAGACCAAAAAACTGGCTGAGTGCATAATTATAGGTGTTAAGCGTGTTTAATTTCATCAACCGGTCAATTAAGTCGGCCATCTCCAACGTCAGCTCTCCTGAAAGAAGTACAATCACAGGAAACTTTGTTCTTATCCCTTCTTTTACCAATATAATCAACCCAGTCAGTAAAACGAGATTAATCATAATTTGCAAGTACAGGGAAAGGCTGTTATACGAAAACACTGGTGCTTTGCTTCAAAAGTTGATAATCACTGAGACTATCAATCGTAAATGGAGGTCGTGGAGTAGAATAGTTTTCTGCAGTTTCACTGATATGGTTAATCGCTAAACTTTTCACCGTAATCATTTCGATATGATAAGGGAAATTACTTTCTTTTTTTTCTAAGTTATTCGTGAGCCCAAAGAAGCAGATACATGTCTGGGCATCCAGAATCCCCATTCTTTCATAATCCGAAAACGGAATAGAGATCAGTTGAAAAAAATCTTCTGTTTTCTGAGCCTGAAGCCAGGAAGTAGCAAACATGTTCCATCTGAAACTTCTATTTATGGCCGCTTCTGAAGTAATTGAAGGTGGATTTAATTCCATATCATTACTGATTTCCATCTTCCCGTCAGCAAAATCACGGGAAAAGCTTTTAATAACTATAGCACCAAAATTAGCCTCTTTATCACTTGTAGAATCAATCAGAAAAAACTTTAATTGTTCCTCATGAATACCTACATAAGCATGAATTCTTTGGTGTTCTCCTGTAAGGTTTTTTTTCCACCGTTCAATTTCTGCTCCTGAAACACTGAAATGGGTTCCCTGATTTAAATAATTCAAAATTTTGGTCCCATTCGTATCAATCCCGTTTTTGTAAGAATCAATAATATTTTTCCATTTTCTAATGGCTTCAAAGATGTTTTCAGTAGTCATGATAGCTATTTGTGAATGATAATTATTTTATGTGTTGAAATTTACAAAAAAAATGCACTCCTATTTATTTTTAAATCACTTTTGTGTGGAAAACATAATACAACGTAATTAAAATTAATATTCATCTATTTTTTTTTCAAAAAACATGAGAAGCAGTATGTATCTTTGTAATACAAAACGATCTCATTTAAAACCTCTTTACATCATGATTCCATTCCACGAGCTTTTATTCTTTATTCTGGCTGCACTTGTTCTTGTAATCAGCCCGGGGCCCAATATGATCTATCTGATATCCAAATCAATAACGCAAGGAAAGAAGTCAGGGTTTATTTCATTGATCGGGGTAGTCTGTGGATTTCTGTTTCACATCGTTATGGTATCTTTTGGGTTGACCGCCGTATTATTTGCGGTGCCCATCGCTTATACAGTCCTTAAAACAGTAGGAATTATTTATCTTTTATATTTAGCTTATCAGGCCATTAAACCTAAGAGCAAAAACATTTTTGAAGTCGATGAAAGCGGATCTCATGACAGTCCTAAAAAGCTTTTCAGTATTGGCTTTTTAACCAGTATGCTCAATCCCAAAGTAGCTGTCTTTTACCTGTCCCTTTTTCCACAGTTTATCAAACCTGAATATGGATCAGTACTGATCCAGAGTTTGGAACTTGGAGTTATCCAGGTTCTGGTAAGTTTTAGTGTTAACTTTTTAATCATATTAACCGCGGCAAGAGTGGCTTTATTCTTTGCCCACAACCCTGCCTGGATAAGAGTACAAAAGTGGTTTATGGCTAGTGTACTGACCTGCTTAGCCATAAAGATGGCATTCTCAAAGGCAAAATAAAAGATGAAGCATACCATTCCTACCTATGATTTAAGTGATATTTCGGAGCATCATTTTCTTATCAAAAGACTGGATGAAAATTATCACCATTCAAAAGATACTATTTTGGATAAAGGGATACACCGTGACAGCCATTATATTTTCACTTGTATGGAAAGTGGCCACGTAAAAATGATGGTTGATTTTAAAATCATTGAATCTCAAGGCAGCTCTATTTTCTGTGTATTGCCTAATCAGGTACATCAGGGGCTTTTGATGAAAGATGTGAGCGGTTGGTTTGTAGCGGTAAAGGCAGATTGGCTTCCGGATACCGTACGTGCTGTTTTTGAGGAATCCCTGGATGAAGTGAAGCCTATTACTATCGATAAAAATTGGATGGAAAAGATCAATACATCTGCCAGTATGCTCCAGGCTTCCTTCACTGAGGAAACATTCGCCTCCAAAGAAGGGCTTTTGGTTGTTCACTCTTTATTGAATGCTTTTGTCGGGATGTTTGCTTTTATATATTCCCGCGAAACCACCTCTGAAATATCTGATGAAAACCGTTCTTTGCAGCTGGCAAGAGCTTTCAGAATCAGGATAAGAGAAAATTTTAAAACCACGAAAAGTCCATCAGAATATGCTGAACTTCTCAATATTTCAAGAGGATATCTCACCGAAGTAATCCGGGAGGTAACCGGAAAGCCAGCACAATACTGGATCCATCAGGAAATTATCATAGAAGCAAAAAGATTATTAGCCTTTACCCATCTTACAGTAAAGGAAATTGCTTATGAATTGGGATATAGTGATCACACTTATTTTAGCCGTTTATTTTCAAAACTGGTGGGCCAGCCTCCCTCAGCATTTCGGGATAAAAATAAAACAGGAAAGTAACCCACGAATAATCCAACCAATTCCCTGAAACAGCTATCGCTATATTTTAATTTTACAGCTTCCTTTGTCATAAAAAATTATTTATGCCAAGCTTACCAAAATGGATCAATGATACTGTAGAAAATGTGTGGTCTTCAAAGTTTAAAGACTGTAATGTTATCGATAAGAAGAAAATTACTGATGAGCTTTACTGTATACGTTTTGCCACAGACTTGCAGGATATTCATTATGAACCTGCCTATGCCATAGGAATAAGAGTCAACGATAGGGATTTCCGTAATTATTCTCCTTTTAATTTCAACAGAGAAGCAGGTACATTTGACATTCTCTTTCATATTCACGATATCGCAGCAGCAGGAAGCAATTTCGTGACCCACCTGTCAGCAGGAGATTCTATAAAAATTTTAATACCCAGAGGAAAACGTTTTTTTGATCCCGATGCCATGATGCATTTCTCAATAGGTGATGAAACATCCCTGGGAAGCTCTCTTGCCATTAAAGAAGCTGCTGAAGAATCTAATCTCTTATTTGGCTGTCTCCATGAGGTGGAAGATTCTTCGGCTCTGGAAACCCTGAGTTTATACGGATACCATGCTCCAAAGAATAATATCATGGTTATTATTGAATCTCTAACTGATTTTTTAAGGGAAGAAAAACAAGCTATATACAATGATGATGTGATTTTCTATGTAACGGGAAACGGAAATACAATGACACTGATCAGAAAATTCCTAAAGGCAAAAGGAGTATCCTCCAGATGCATCAGATCACAAGCCTATTGGATAGAAGGAAAGAAAGGATTGTAAGTGATACTCACAATTTTATCTGACAATTAGAGATTTAATTGTCAGATAAAATTAAAGATCAGGGGGGCATCATTTTATTTCATCTTTTTTCCCAATTCTTTTGCCTTTTTCAGCCAATGATTCCGCTGTTCTTCCTTAGAATTCCTGATTACTCCAATATAAGTTACCTTCACCGGTTTTACGCCGCAAAACTCCAACGTAGATCTTTTAAGCTGATTAACACTGGGTCTGCCGAAAAAAAGACGGTAATACCAACCCGGCTGATCTAAAGTGGTAATAATATGTCCTGTTTTCCCTTTCAGAAACCGATCCCACCATACAGAGTTTTCCCTGTATTTAAAAGCCATTCCCGGTAAGAAAAGCCGGTCTATAAAACCTTTTGTGATGGCGGGCAGGCCGCCCCACCAAACAGGATGTATCCATACCAGGTGATCAGCCCACTGTATGATTTCCCAGGCTTTAAGCAAGTCCGGTTCCAGTTCCATCCTTTTTTGATACCCGAATTGCAGATTAGGATTAAAATCGAGATAGGCAATGGTAATTTCCTTTACTTCTGCCCCCGATTCCTTTGCTCCGTTTCTGTATGCTTCAGCAATTCCAAAATTGAACGAATCTTTATTTGGATGTCCGTTGATAATGGCTATTTTTTTCATTGTGTTACCTTGATATTAATGGTTTCATATGCATTAAGCTGGGCTAATAATGATAAGGGTTCATGCAGCTGGTGTCCAAAATAAACATTATTTCCATGAGGGTTTCTCAACAGCTCTTCCGTATGCAGCACTGCTGATAAAGCGGTTAGTTCTGCCTGTCCTTTTGTACTCTGTAAACTTAATTTCCTGCAAATCCCTTTATCCTTTACAACAATTTCAAATACTGACTGATCTCCTTTTCCACTGGATCCGAAGATCATCTTTCTTTCTTTTAAAGATAAAATACTGAAAATTCTAAGGTACTGAAAAGAGCCAAGCAACCACGTAATAAATTTTGAATTGTAGGTCATTTTTACACTGACATCAGGAACTCTTTCTACCCGGTTTAAAATATAAAGATCCGGAACATCAAAATTATAAGCCCTCTTCTTCCCTATGCCAAAGGAAAAATCAAAAACTTCAGTATTTAAAAAATGCCGGATAGAAACAGGTTGATCATTTTTATATTCACTGAAAGGAACAGCCACATTTTCTGCCATAAAATGAGCAGAGCTTTCTCCAGCCAGATCCTTTACAGAATAATATACAAAAAGCTTAATCTCCCGGATATCTACCCTATCTGAAAGCGTATTTGCCAACCCCGGAACAATTCCTCCCATCCATCCTGAGCTGAATACAATTCTGCTGCTGACTTTTCGGTTCTTTGCCAGATCGTAGGCTTTTACCAGATCAGGAGTTGGCTTGGTGATATCCAGATAATCGATCTTATTGTCAATAGCAAAGCGGAGAACATGATCCGTTTTATCATTGACTGAAAGAATAATCAGGTTGATTTTTTTCTCTAAAATTATGCTAAAAGAACCCGGATCTGTGACGTCAATCTTTAGGTCTTTATCAGTTTTACCTCCTTTTCGTCCCCCAATAAAAATATTGAACTGAGGATTTCTTTTTTTTAAAATACGGGCAATCGTTTTACCCACTAATCCGGTTCCACCAATAATCAGAATATTATGCTCCATCTATTTTTTTTACAAAATTATAGAGCTTCCGGACCAATGAACAGGACAAATGTCTAAAAAGAAATTTCCTTTCGGATACGGCTTAAATGGCGTTGGGTAATCCCAAGATAAGAAGCCAGGAACTGCAGCGGAATATTCTGGATATAATCCGGTTGGTTTTTAAGTAAATCGGCATACCTCTGGGCAGCATTGTTACGCTGAAGCTGAAAGAATCTTTTTTCAAGTTCCATATATTCCTGCTCGGCTATTGCTTTTAAAAATAAGGTCCAATTGGGATTATTCCGAACCAGCTCTTCTATTTTATCTTTTTTCAAAATAAGCAGATCAGCACTGGAGATAGCCTGCATGGTCTCCATACTTGGAGCCCCTGAAATAAATGATGAATAGGAAGCCATCAGATTATTGGGAAATCTGAAACAGTACGTAGTATCTTTCCCATCATCGGAAATATAATACGAACGGAAAATTCCGGATTCTATGAATGCAATCTCTTTACATGGATCACCTTCCTGCACAAAGTAGTCATTTTTATTGACGCTCCGGGGTTCAAAAAGATGTAAAAACTCCTCAATTTCACTTTCTGAAAATAGGGAAAACATTCGAAAATAATCCTGTATCATAGTTTTTAAAAAATAGTATCCTTCCTACTTGAATACAGCGAAAATAAATAAAAACAGCATGAAAATAAAATTACGGCCTATAAAGTATAAAGAAAAGCAAAAATGGTCTCATGAGGAATTGTATCCTATCCTTTTACAAAAAACGTAAAACCACCCCGAATGGAATGATTTTACTACCGTTTTAAAACTGATTGAGTTATGTATATGAAGATATGATGTTTGTGTTGATGCAAATATAGGCAGCTCTCAATTCCCCTGTGTCAGGGGAATCCCTAAAGTTTTCTCCGTAAAAATACGGTTGTATAAAAAGAAAAAGCCCTGTAACAAGACGTACAGGACTTCAAACGTATCTAACAATTATTCTGTTAAAGTTCAATGCTGTGCCAAAAGCTATATTCCTTAATCAGCACAAACATCTTATTAAAGAGGGCTTACCAACTGTAAGAACCATTCTTTAACCTCTCCTTCTAAATAAGGAGCAATTTTTTCTTCACATGTTTTATGATACCCATTTAACCAGGCGATTTCATTTTCTAAAAGAATTTCTTTCACTATGGTATCTTTAAAGAACGGGCAGAATGTCAGTGTTTCAAATTCATAGAAAGTTCCGTTAATTGTTGTTTCCGCTTCTTTCACGGCAATCAGATTTTCATGACGGATTCCGTATTCTCCTTCAAGGTAATATCCAGGTTCATTGGAGCATACCATTCCCGGAAGAAGATCCTGTGGATTCAGATCTTTTCTGATGCTTTGCGGGCCTTCGTGAACATTCATAAAACTTCCCACACCGTGACCTGTTCCATGATTGTAGTCTTTGCCATCCATCCATAACGGAAGTCTTGCAATGGCATCAAGTTGTACTCCTTTAGTTCCTTTCGGGAATTTCACCATAGATAAACGGATCAGTCCCTGTAATACTAATGTTGAGTTTCTCTTGAAATCTTCAGAAACAGCTCCCAAAGCAAAAGTTCTTGTAATATCTGTAGTGCCTTCAAGATACTGTCCTCCTGAATCTACCAGGATACTTGCATCATTAGTCACGTCTTTGCTTCCTTCCTTCTTGGCCGAATAGTGAATGACAGCACCATTACCTTTATATCCTACGATGGAACCGAAACTTTCTCCCACAAAATTCTCACCTTCTGCACGGAAGCCTCTCAGTTTTTCACCAATAGAATATTCGTTCATGGTTTCTTTTCCGGCATTATGAGTCAGCCAGTAAAGGAATTTTACCATCGCTACCCCATCTCTCGCCATTACTTTTCTGAAACCTTCCAGCTCAGTTTCATTTTTTTGAGCTTTCATCAGATTTCCGGGAACCGGAGCTTTGATAAACTGATTATCTGTTTTTAGTGTTTCAAAAATCTGTTGGTTGGTGTTCGGAGAAACCAGTACTTTTTCATTTTTGAATGCTTTCAGATAATTATAGAATTCTTCGTAAGGCATCATTTTCACGAAAGAATCATCCAGTTGTTTTCTGGCCCCCACTTCCATTTTATCCAGGTCTGTGAATAAAACAGCATCATTTTTAGTGATCACAATATATCCTAAAAATACAGGGTTACTCTGTACATCGCTTCCTCTAAGATTGGAAGTCCATGCTACATCATCTAAACTTGAGATGATGTGAACAGTAGCATCCTGATCCTCCATTTTCTGACGGATAGCAGAAAGTTTATCCGCTACAGATTGACCGGCTCTTTCTACAGGGTGTACAAAGATTGGATTTTTTGAAGGTGTACCTCTTTCTTTCCAAACTTCTTTTAAAAGAGGAATGTCAGCCAGTACAATATTTTTTGAATTAAATTTTTGAGAAAGCAGTTCCCAGTTAGCATGAGAAGCTGCTAAAGCATTAACGGCCACTTTACCTCCTGCAGGAATTTCCGAAATAATCCAATCGATATAATTGGGAGTTCCTTCTATTCCATCTTTGAAAAGGTCAATTCCTGAACCTTCCAACTCATCAACCGCTTGTGTAAAGTATCTTCCGTCTGTCCAAAGCCCTGCTTTATCTTTGGTTACTACCACAAAACCGGCAGAACCCAGAAATCCTGACAACCAGGCTCTCTCCTGCCATTCTTCAGGAAGATATTCACTCATATGGGGATCTGCAGAATATACTATAAATGCATCAACATTATTTTTCTGCATTTCTTCACGAAGCGCAGCAACTTTTTCCTTTGAAGTCATTCTTTTCATTTTTAAACACCGAAAGTTACGAAAAAATTGAACCCGAAGGATCAATTCCACCGTCTATTTTCCGTAATAATCTGTTATTATTCCTTAATTTCCCAGTAAACAGCCACTATATATTGAATCTTATAATATATGGTAAGTCTTTTTAATGAATTAAGTATTCTGAAGAAGTTTCTCAATATATTGAGCACTAATAAACCCACTCTTACATCCGGAATGGGTAATTTGTAATTGAAAATATTTAATTTACTGATTCTTAAAAAATGGATAGCATTTAGTTGTCTTCAAACTCATTATCTTTAAGCAGCTCAGCCAGCACTTTCTTGGCACGCATCACTCTCACTTTGGTATTGGCAACAGAAATCCCCAGTTCTTCGGCAATTTCTTTGATGCTTTTCTCTTCAAAAAATCTAAGTTTGATAATATCCTGATAGTTGGCATCCAAAGATTCAATGGTTTTAATGATCTTTTTCTGCTCTTCATTGGAAATCATCAGTTCTTCAGGAGATTTTGCATATTGATTTTTAACCTCATCAAGATTTTCAACGGCATCCTCATTTTCGCGGCTTCTCTTTCTCCAGAAGTCAATGACCGTATTCTGAGCTATGGTAAGGACCCAGGTTTTAAACTGAAAGTGTGGATCAAACATATCCAGCTTTGAGAGTACTTTGGAAAAGACGTTCACAGTGATTTCGTCGGCATCATTTTCATCCCTTACTTTTTTCATCACAAAAGAGAAAACATCTACCCAAAAAACATTAATGAGTTTAGTCTGAGCCTTTTGGTCCTTGTCCTTGGCTTTTTGAATGAGCAGAAATAGCTGTTCGTCGTTCATTACTAACAAATATAGCATATTTGAATGAAAATTCAAAGACTGAGGAAAACTGAATTGGCAAATATATCAATCAGCAAATTTCCCCTTTTGCCCCCTTGATACTTCTGAATTTACTATCTTTGCCCCGTAAAATTTTTAAAGAAAAAATCAATGAATTCCTTTATAGAAGAACTTAAATGGCGTGGTCTTTATGCCGATATGATGCCCGGAACCGATGAACAACTGAATAAAGAGGTAACTACTGCATATATTGGTTTTGATCCGACAGCCGATTCTTTACATATCGGAAGTCTTATCCAGATAAAAATTCTTGCTCACTTCCAACAGCACGGGCACAAGCCTATTGCTCTTGTAGGAGGAGCTACAGGTATGATTGGAGATCCATCCGGAAAATCTGCGGAAAGAAATCTTTTGGATGAAGAAACGCTTTTACATTATGTTGACTGTTTAAAGAATCAGCTGTCAAGGTTTTTAAATTTTGATGGAAACGAGCCTAATAAAGCAGAATTGGTCAACAATTATGACTGGATGAAGAATATTTCTTTCCTTGATTTTGCAAAAAATATCGGAAAGAATATCACGGTCAACTATATGATGGCTAAAGATTCTGTAAAGAAAAGATTTTCAGGGGAAGCAGGTGCAGACGGAATGAGCTTTACGGAGTTTACTTATCAGCTGATTCAGGGATATGATTTCCTTCACCTGTATCAAAACAATAATGTAAAACTTCAGATGGGAGGTTCTGACCAGTGGGGGAACATTACTACGGGAACAGAACTGATTCGTAGAAAAGCTCAGGGAGAAGCATTTGCATTAACGGTTCCTTTGATCACAAAAGCTGACGGTTCCAAATTCGGAAAATCTGAAAGTGGAGAAAACTATTGGTTGGATAAAAAGAAAACTTCACCCTACAAATTCTACCAGTTCTGGTTGAATGCTACAGATGATGATGCTGAAAGATTCATTAAATTCTACACATTCTTAGGAAAAGAAGAGATTGAAGCGTTGATTGAAGAGCACAAAACAGCTCCTCATGAAAGAAAACTTCAGAAGAAACTGGCTGAAGAAGTTACTGTTTGGGTACACGGAAAAGAAGAATATGAAAAGGCATTAAAAGCTTCGGAAATTCTTTTCGGACGTTCTACCGCTGAAGATCTTGTAAGCCTTGATGAGGAGACCTTCCTTGAAGTATTTGACGGTGTTCCGCAAAAAGAAGTGGCCCAAGCAGATGTATTGGGAATCAATGTCATTGATCTTCTTTCTGAAAAATCAGGATTCTTAAAGTCTAAGAGTGAAGCGCAGAGGGAGATGAAAGGAAATTCAATTTCTGTAAACAAACAAAAAGTAAATGATACTTTTGCAGCTAGCGAAAGCGACCTTATTGACGGGAAATTCCTGTTACTTCAAAAAGGTAAAAAAAGCTACTTTATTGTAAAAGTAATCTAATTCTGAATATACTATTAAAACGGCGCTGAGATTTTATCTCAGCGCCGTTTTTCGTTCGAAAATAATTTGATTTTAAAATGTGTAGCTTGCAGAAGCCGATAAATATTGACCGCTGGAAGTACCTTCTTTTTTTAATTCTCCGTCTACCCAGATTTGAACTTTTAACGTTGCAGAAGCGTCTGCCCCAATTGCATTTACTGCAACATTGGCATTATAAGCTCCTGCTTCTGAAGTCACTTCAGGGCTTGACCAGGTCGTTCCACTAAGGCTTGAAGCCGTTGTAGGATTACCGTCTATTCCATATACCGCCACATCAATGTCAGCTCCTGTAGAAGCAATCGCTTTAAAAACCACTTTATGACTTTTCCCGCTTCCCGGAGTATTGTCATCGTCATCATCTTTACTGCAAGATGAAACAAAACCGATGAACATGGTTGCTAATAATACAACAAACGTACCTCTCAACAGTTGACTCATTCTCATTTTTTTCATAATCTTTTTGTTTAAATTTTAGTTACTTTATTTAATATTCTATGATTAGTGATTTGATAACTGCAAAGCTATTAGAGTCCATAAACTTTATCAATCCTGAAAAATGAGTAATTTTTTCTACCTAGATTCAGGTATTTTTTTTGCTAAATTTTTTAATTAAATTGAGCATTTTTAAAAATATTATACAGAATTGATCCATCATGAAGAGATTACTTATCTTATTAAGCTTATTCCTGTCTTTCAGTTTACAGTCCCAGCAAATCATTCCTCTTCATGAGCAACCCTATTTAGACAGCCTGCAAAACATTACAATAACTAATACATCCAACATTCCAAAGGCCAATGCTTATTTCCTGCTGTCCAATTATTACAGAAATATCGATTCTCTTTTAAGCAGGAAGTACCTGGAAAATGGGAAAACATTCATCAAAAACAATCCTTTCCTTTCTGCAAAATATGATTTTTACAAAGCGCAATATTACCTGGACCGGAATAAAGCTAAGGCAGCTATCTTTTATGAGCAGGCCATTAAAGGATTATCAAAATTCAAGACTGAAGAGTCGGACCTCCTTCAGTCTTCAGCATGGTACAGCTATGGAGTAGCACAAAAGGATAAGGAAGGCTACCCTTTCTTGCTGAAGATTATCCTTGAAAAAAGTATTCCGTTGGCTAAAAAATATAAAAACAGCAGAAGTCTGGGATTTTTATATACACAACTTGCCGTTATTCTCATGTATAATGCTGAATTAAAAAAAGCTGAGAATTATAATACTAAAGCTTTAGAAATTCTTGAAAAGAACTACCCGAATTCTGCAGAGCTATTTTTCACCTATCTCAATTCTGCCAACAATTTCTGCTATCAGACCAACGGGGATGAAGCAAAAAAATGCTTGGATAAAGCTGAAAAGCTGATTGCCCCTTACCCGGAATCCTCTGTCAATGCATTTTATTATTACAGTAAAACCCTGCATTGTATTACCAAACAAAAGAATTCTGAAGCACTGCCTGTGATTGAAAAAGGAATTTTTTATGCAAAAAAGTTCAATCAGAATCTGCTGGCACAAATGTTTTATTTCAATAAATATGATATTCTAAGAAAATTAAAGAAATACCATGAGGCTAAAAATGTTCTGGAGGGTATTTTAACAGAAAAATCTCTTGCCCTTGATCTCAATAACCGAAAGACCATTTATAAGCAACTTTCTATACTCAGTGAAGAAATGGGGAATTCCCGGGAAGCATTGGTATGGGAACAAAGGTATTCCGGGCTTAGCGACAGTTTGAATACAGAAAATATAAAACTTGAGATCAATAAGATTGAATCAAAATTTAATGCTGCTGAAAAAGAAAGAAAAATAGCCACTTTAAATGCTGAAAAAAAACAAAAAGAATTAGAAGTCAATAAGAAAAATTCTTACTTATGGGGACTGAGCTTCATTCTGGTATTAGCCTTAAGCCTTTTACTTTTCTTTTTTATCATATTCAGAAAAAACAAAAAGATATCTGAGCAAAAGATCAACGACATCAAACAAAAGGAAGAATTATCACTTACCAAAGCTATTCTGGATGGTGAAGAAAGAGAAAGGGAGCGTATCGCGAGGGATCTTCATGATGGTTTGGGCGGGATGCTTGCCGGCGTTAAAATTAATTTTTCTACCTGGTCGTCCAGTCATTTAGATGCTGAAAAAGATCAGGAGTTTTACAGGATTTTAGGGCAATTAGACAGCTCTGTGAGTGAACTCCGCCATGTGGCTAGAAACCTAATGCCTGAATCCTTACTTAATTTTGGTTTGGAAACCGCTTTGCAGGATCTTTGTGAGTTTTATATCAGAAAAGACCTCGAAATTGATTTCCAGGCTATTGGTATTGAAAAAGATCTGCCCGTAACTATCCAGCTTAATATCTACCGCATTGTACAGGAGTTATTGGCGAATGCTATTAAACATGCTGAAGCCAGTAATATTTTACTGCAATGTTCTCAGTCAGGGAAAAACTTTTTGATCACTATTGAAGATAACGGGAAGGGATTTGAAAAAGATATAGAGAAAACCAGTAAAAGTATGGGGCTTCGGAATTTGAAAAACAGGGTCAATTACCTGAGAGGAAAAATGGAGGTAAGTTCAGATACCCAGGGGACAACAGTTAACATAGAACTCAATATTGATGGAGAATAAAAAAATAAATATTGTCATTGTAGACGATCATCCTATCGTCATTGAAGGATTGAAAATGATGCTGAACAATCAATTACATTTTAGTGTTTCGGAAAGTTTCACCTCCGGTTCAGAAATCATGGGGTTTATCAGATCACACAAAGCGGATATTATCCTTCTGGATATTACACTGCCTGATGCCAATGGAACGGAGCTCTGCAGAGAAATAAAAAAAATATCCCCGGATACTTCAGTCATTATGTTTAGTAACCGTTCTGAGAGAAGCATCATTATGCAGTCTCTTCAAAACGGAGCCAGTGGTTATATTCTTAAAAACACCTCTATTGATGAATTGGTCGTTTGTATTCAGGGGGCCTACTCGGGAAATATTGTTTTCTGTAATGAAACCAGACAGATTATCAGTAAACCTTCCCTAAATGACCATCCAATACCAAGACTCACTAAAAGAGAAAAACAGATCCTGCAAATGGTAGCAGAAGGAAAAACAAGCATGATGATTGCTGATGAACTGTTCCTGAGTCCTCTTACTGTAGATACACACCGTAAAAATCTATTACAGAAGTTTCAGGTAAAAAACTCTACTGAGCTCATCACTATTGCCGTACAGCAGAATATGATCTGAAAATAAAAAACCGCTCTAAAAGCGGTTTTAAATGATATATTAAATTTTTAAAACAATTCCTCCTCTACCACCCAAGGCTACTGATCCACCATCGAATTCCACGTTGACCACAAAATGATCTTTGAAACCTTACCTGCAAAAAGCCAAATCAGGCCCAGTCATAAAAATCTTTCTTTCATTTATTAAATTGTTTATTATTTAGTTTATTAAAAAATTATAGTAAACTCATTGTGCATGTTGGGACTAGGGTAACAGTGGATAATTATAAAATTTATGAAAAAAAAATATTATTGACAAAGTGATTCTGTGTAATAGAGATTTATTAACCTGTAATTTCCATATATCCCCATGCACGATGAGTATTAATTGCTTTTTCTAATCTGTATGGTATGAGAAATGGTATTTTTATCGGTTTCCATATTGACAATATAGTTTCCTTCAGGATAATTCTGCATATTGATCATATGCTTACCTCCTATCTGGATGATTTGATGCTGTAATTCTGCGAAAATCTGCTTCCCGGTCATGTCATATATTCTGATCGATTTAATTTTAGTGTTTGAAGGGATATTTATCCATAGTTTTCCGTCTTTTACTGGATTGGGATACATTATCGGTTTTTTTTCTATCTGAATATTTTCCGTAGCAAGGTTAGCATTGGTAGCATACTGAAAGTTTGAAGACTGGGGTGCTGATACCGGTGATATAAGGTTGACGATTGAAAAGACCGCAATTGTTTCTCTATTGTTTTTATACCATATATAATTGATCATTTCTGTCACTGAAGTTGTACCTGCACCGGATGATGTTACAGTACTTACTTTTTTCACTCTCAGCACATTGGTAAAAGTACCAGCAGGTGTTATAATGGTACCATACCCATCCGCTGTAAATACATCATTGGTGGTCGTTGTAATGGTATTATCCGTTACGGAAGAAGTATCTGTAAAAGACTGTCCATACGTAAGAGGAAATATAAGTTCAATCGGGGTATCCGTATAAGCATAGGTAAAATTCATTGTTTCATTACGAGCGCCTAAATGTTCAAACTGAGTGTCTGTAAGACGGAACATATTTTTATCAGGGAATTGAGTTCCGGTACTGGGATCAATTAATGCTATATACCGGTTTGCTGTGGGAAAAGCCGAACATTCAGCAATACCCGGACATACTCCCCAGACAAACGTAACCCCAATCGCTGTTCCTTGAATATTGGAAAAGTCCCAGGTTATATTCGCTCCTCCGCTTCCTGGAGAATACGCTCCCGGCGCAAGGGAAACAGCTGTATTTGGGAAAGTTCCGGTAATTATATCTGCACTTGTAATGGTAGGTTGTGCCTTTATCTGTATAGTAAAAAGTATACATAAGATAATAATGAGTAGATATTTTGTTTTCATACTTTAAATTTTTGCTTTATAATTTTAAGATTTTGTTTCATACAAGAATTTCGAGTACAAATGTTGCTTAACCAGAGCTAAAAAAAAACTGTAGGAATCAATTTTTTATAAAAAACAATAGAACTTTTTATAAAAAGTACGCCTTCAAATACCATATAAAACATTAAAAAACAAACAATTAAGCAATAATCATATATTTCAAATTATCCTTCTGGGTGGGATGTGTTTTGAAAGCATATTAATTTTTAATTTTACGCCATACACCAATGCATTCATAAAAATATCGCGGCACCATAGTAAAAACAGCTATGATGAAACAAAATTTAAATAATGGTTGGGTCTCTGGAATATCATAGCATTGGAATGCTGGAAAGAAATTGATGGTGCGTTGAAAAAATGGATCCATAGATAAAGACAGATATGTTTTAAACCATCTACCGAACTTTTAGGATAAAACTTAAAAAAAATAATATGAAAATACAATGTAAAAACAGCTTAAAAAAATTATCAAGAAAAGAACAATCAACAATCATTGCCGGGCAGCTTTCTCTTATTGGTGATGATGGACCTGGTGGTGGCGGTGGAACTAATAATGGCAACGGTTCGGGCACTGTAGATCATTGCTGGAAGATGACGATCAATGAATGCTGTTCTTCAAATATGTGCATCGATCAATGTGCACATCTATGTTCAACTTCCGTATAAGGCTATTTCAATCTGGATCAATTCTCCGCATTTAATTTCTCAATATACTGAAACGGGGTAACTCCCGTTTTTTCTTTAAACGTTCTTGCAAAAGAAATTCCACTTTTATAACCCACAAGATCAGCCAGCGCCTGGGTGGTGTAATTACGCAGTTTTCTATTTTCAGATAATTCCTTCAGAATATAATTGATTCTTAATTCGTTGGTATATTCACTGAAAGATTTCTTCATGTATTTATTGATCGTCTGTGAAAGGTAAGTGGTATTCGTACCCAGTCTTTTGGCTGCATAGGCCTGGTTAAACTCATTTTTAAGATAGATCTTTTTGTCTTCCAGTTCAAGCAGTTTTTCCATGATCTCAGCTTCTTTTTCATTGCTGATTGTGAAGCTGCTTTTATTCTGATGATTGTTTAGGCTGCTGTTCTTCACCTGAAGTAATATTTCATCCAGCCTGATTTCTATTTTTTTCTTTTTTCGGATCTGAAGCAATAAATATCCTGTGATACAGCCTATCAATACGACCAGTATGATAATAAGAAACAAACGGTTCCTAAGTATAGAAGCACTTTTATTGATCTCTTCATTCAAATTTTTGGAATTGATTTCCCTATAAATATTGGCAATATTTTTCTTTTCCAATTCAGAATTCTTTTGGTACAGCTCAATGAATTTGTTATTAAAAAATTCTACAGAATCTACTTTCCCTTCTTTTAAATAAATTTTGGATAAATAATCCTGGGCAAAAATATAGTCTATATTTACCTGTGAATCTTTCTCCATTGAATGGGACATTTCCAGAAAACTCTTCTTGGATTTCATATATTCATTCAACTCATAGTAATTCACTCCTAAATTATATTTAAGATTGAGAATTTCATCCTTAAGCTGCAGAGAAGTATAGAGATCCAGACTTTTCAGATAATATCCAGATGCTTTCTGGTAATTTTCCTGCTTGTTATTTAATGTCCCCAGCTTTAGATAAGTGCCTGCCAACAGCTTTTTATCTTTTGTAGAACGAAGCAGTTGATTAAAATTTTGCAGCGCGCTGTCTGCATATTTTTTATTCTTATCCGGGTCAGAGATGTATTTATCAGAATACAGGTGGCCTAAATTAGAAAACAGGTTGTTGTAAATAATCTCAAAATTTTCCTTTTCATATAAATACTTATTATTCTCCAGAAGCTCAAGCACTTGCCTGGTTTCCGAAATAGCATCATCTGTTTGCTTTATATTAAGCTTTACATAGGCAATATTTCCCTTGATCTTTATATGTTGCCGGATATCATTATTTTTTTGTGCAAAAAAATCAGCCCTTATAAATTTTTTTAATGCTTCATTAGGGGATTCATTGGCCATATCGGTGTTTCCGAGAATATTATATATGTGCGACAGATTCCCATAATTTTGCTCAATTTCAGGAATTTTCTTTAAATAGGTATTAATTTTTACCATATAACCCTGAGTTGCATTTTCCTTTCCGGTAATGGTCAGTAAGTATCTTTTTGCAGTATATGCAAATGCCAGATCAGCATTATTTTTTGAAGCAAAAATTTTATCTACGTACGTTAAAGCACTATCTGTACCTATTTTCTGGTAGATAAAAAATTTATCCTTGTAAGCCTGTATATTTTGTTGGTTCTGTGGAAATACAGAAGAAAATGCAATTAAAAATATCAATATCGTTATTTTTTTCCACATCTATTTTTCGAACTAAAATTAATATTCTAAGATACTTAATTTTGTTCCTAGATTTTAAATAATAAAACAATTTAACAACATTATCTATCAACCTACCAAAGTCAACAATTCAAGATCTAACATTTAAAAAGAAGTTACAACTGATCTTCACAAAAATCAAACGAAAATCTAATACCTGTCAAATGATAAAAAAATAAAAAAACCGCCTTAAAAAGCGGTTTTAATGATATATTATAATGTTTATTTACAATTCTAAGAAGCTGTAATCAATAGAAGCTACTAAAACACCTTTCCCTTTCTTCTTGCTGGTTTTTGCAATTTCACCATCTATCCAAAGGTTGATTGTCAATTCCGAATCAGTTTCGGGAAGTAATGCATTCGCATCCAAATTTAATTGTGCCTGGCTGGAATTCACAAAAAACTCTTCACTCTTCCATGAGGTCCCTACAGGATCAAAGATGTCATTTTTAGTAGTACCCACCTGGGTTACAATAGTTTTAATAACTCCTCCGGTAGTTGTTTTCACTTCGAACTGAACTACATGATCCTGAAATTCATCATCGTCATCTTTTTTACAAGAACTTACAACGGTAATCACAGAAAATAATAAAACGAATAAAAAAGAAAGTCTAAGTAAACTTTTTGATTTGTAAAATTGCTTCATTCTTCAAATAGATTTTTTAATGTTTCAAATATAAGTTTTTTATTAATATAAAAATAACTTTTATGAAAAATTTCCAATAAAGATTTGCAAATAATATCAAATCAGCAAAAAGCAAAACAGATCTCTAAAATGCAATAATACAGTGCAAACAGCTAATTGTTAAACATACAATATATTATTTGATAAGTTACCCAACCGAATTATAAAAGGTAAGATTACAATATGATTTATTAATTATATTTGCTGTATGAATTTAGATTATCTAGTAAGAGAACCAGAGAATATCACAGCCAATACTCCTATTCTTTTTATGCTCCACGGATATGGCAGCAACGAACAGGATCTTTTCAGTTTCAGAGAAACATTACCTGCTGATTGGCTTATTATAAGTTTCAGAGCACCCAGAGACACCCAATTTGAAGGGTATTCCTGGTTTGATATTGACTTCAACAACCCGGAGAATTTCATTGATTTAGATCAGGCCAAAGAATCATTGGAAGGTACATTGGAAAGTATATTAAAAATTATCAATCACTATGGTCTTACAGAAAGTAAGGTTCATTTGTGCGGTTTCAGCCAGGGAGGAATATTATGTTATGCCTTAGCGTTGAAGCACCCTGAATTATTTAATAATATTGCCTGTCTTAGTTCTTATCCGGAAGAGAAACTTTTAGATGGTATTGTAAAAGATAAGAAGAAACTTGAAAAATTACGTTTTTTCATATCACATGGAACAGAGGATGCTGTCATTCCATTAGAATGGGGAAGAAAGGCTGCCGACCTGTTGTATGATCTGAGCTGTTATTTTACCTTCAGAGAATATATGAGCGGACATGGGGTCAATCAAAAAAACTATATGGACCTGATGGATTTTTATTCAAAAAACGCATAGCCTTATTTGAAATAATTTCAAGATAAACACTACATTATTGTAGTTTATATAAACATTCCTGCATTTGGAATGTTTTTTTTATTTACAATTAAGATAATTTCGTTAAATTCAGTAAATGAAATTCAAACTTCTTTTACTGGGTGTATTGTTTAGCATTTTTATAAATGCCCAGAACTCATTTGAGTTGATCAACACCAAAAAAGCTGTTATTCCTTTTAAATTTATCAATAACCTCATCTTTATTCCGATCACCGTCAATGGAGCAGAACTTACTTTTTTAGTGGATACGGGAGTAGCAGAAACGCTGCTTTTCAGCCTGGAGAACAAAGAGGTAAAGTTAGAAAATGTTGAAAAAATAAAATTTTCAGGTCTTGGGGGAAGCCTAAGTATCGACGGGTTCAAATCTGAGCGTAATACAGCCCGAATTGGAGATGCTGTCATCAATACCTCAATGTCTATTTATATTATTCTTGATGAGGAATTTAATATTTCATCTCATGTAGGAATTCCTGTAAACGGAGTTATTGGCTATCATTTTTTTAAAAATCATCCTATCTCTATAGATTATCAGGCAAAGAAAATTACCATCTATGAAAATGCTGACCTGCTCACAAAGAAGATCAGAAAATATGATGAATTTCCTATTACCATTGAAAAAGATAAACCTTATATGTATGCTGATGTAGAAATGACCCGTGAAAAGAATAGCTCAAAACTTTTGATTGACCTAGGAAACAGCGATGCAATATGGCTCTTCCCTACCCTAATCAAAAATTTTGTATACAACAGACCTAATATTGATGATTTTCTTGGGCGTGGATTCAACGGAGACATCTATGGTAAAAGAAGCAGAATACGCAATTTTTATCTTGGAAATTTTCGATTTGAAAAACCACTGACCGCTATGCCGGATGAGTTTTCTATCCAACATGTTAATCTAGTGGACAATAGAAAAGGTTCTGTAGGTTCAGAAATTATGCGCCGGTTTACTATTATTTTTGATTATGCCAACAAAAAATTATTTTTAAAGAAGAACCGGAATTTCAATGATCCTTTTCATTTTAATATGAGTGGATTAGATTTCAGGCAGGATGGATTAGAATGGGGTCATGAAAGAGTACAAATTGAAACTCAGTCTTCGACTGCTAAAACAGATTCAGTGTACAAAGGGGATTCTTTTCAATATAAATTCACGCTGAAGCCTCTCTTTTCCATTTCAGGAGTAAGAAAAGATTCTCCAGCCTATAAAGCAGGTCTCAAAAAAGATGACAAAGTAATCAGCATCAATAGAAATAAAGCTTCAGACATGACTCTGGAGAGTATTATGGAGCTTATGAAATCTTCCGAGGGACAAAGTATTACCATTGTTGTCCAAAGAAAAAATGAGACCTTGACCTTAAGCTTCACTTTGGAAGATCCAATACCTTATCAAGATTAATATAGGAAGTCCGAAGAAACTACTTTAGACAGAATATGATCATTATTGGAAACCACCATCTGTCTTTGGTGGATGATGATAATACCGTAATCTATCAAGTATTTGGTCACAGCTCAGCAGTCTGGACATCTTTCAAATTTTCTCTGAATGACTTTCTTGATGATTTACTACGTAGAAAAGTGAATAAAAAAGCGCCGGATACCCTTGTAAACATTCCTGCATTTGGAATATTTTTTATTTACAATTAATATAATTTCGCTAAATTCAGTACATGAAATTAAAATTTATTTTATTATTTTTTTTCTTTGGCATTTTAGGTAATGCACAGAATTCTTTTGAATTAATCAACGCCAAAAAAGCTGTTATTCCTTTCAAACTTATCAATAATCTGATCTTTATTCCTATTAATATTAATGGGGCAGAGCTTACTTTTTTAGTAGACACAGGAGTATCCGAAACCATGCTTTTCAGTATGGAAAACAAGAAAATAAAGCTTGAAAATGTTGAAAAAATAAAATTTTCAGGACTTGGGGGAAGTTTAAGCCTTGATGGGTTCAAGTCTGAACGCAATACCGCCAAGATAGGTGATGCTATGATTAATACCTCCATGTCTCTTTATATTGTTACCAATGAAGAATTCAACATTTCACCCCATATAGGGATTCCTGTAAACGGAGTGATTGGATATCATTTTTTCAAAAACCATCCGGTTTCAATAGATTATGTGGCTAAGAAGCTAACTGTGTATGAAGATACTGACCTGTTTAAAAAGAAAATCAAAAAATTTGAAGAACTTCCGATTACCATAGAAAAAGATAAACCTTATCTCTATACCGATATAGAGATGACCAATGAAAAGAAAAGTTCAAAATTATTAATTGACCTTGGAAACAGCGATGCTATATGGCTCTTTCCTTCTCTTATTAAAAATTTCGTTTATAACAGACCTAATATTGATGATTTCCTCGGACGTGGTTTCAATGGGGATATCTATGGTAAGAGAAGCAGAATTCACAATTTTTATATTGGAAAATTTCAGTTTGAAAAACCACTTACCGCAATGCCTGATGAATTTTCTATCCAGCATGTGAATCTTGTAACAGACCGGAAAGGTTCTATAGGTGGAGAAATAATGCGTCGTTTTACCATTTTTTTTGATTATCATAATAAAAAACTATACCTTAAAAAAAACAGAAATTTTGATGACCCTTTTCATTTTAATATGAGTGGACTGGATTTCAAACAAGACGGTATGCAATGGGCCGAAGAAAGAGTGAAAATTGAGCCTAAACCATATTCAGGTTCTATGAATGAAACCTTTAAGGCAGAATCATTCCAATACAATTTTAGCTTAAAACCGCTTTTTTCAATTGCAGGAGTCAGAAAAGATTCTCCCGCCTATAAAGCCGGGTTAAAAACAGATGACAGACTTATCAGCATCAATGGTAAAAATGCATCAAATATGACATTACAAAAAATTAATGAATTAATGAAATCTTCTGAGGGCCGGGACATTAATATTGTTGTCCAAAGAAACAATGAAACCTTAAAAATAAGTTTCGCTTTAGAAGATCCAATACCTTATCAAGATTAAAATATGAAGACCGAAGAAACCACTTTAGACAGAATAAGAACCCGTCCGAGATTTAAAATGTTTACGCATCTTACCAAAGAAGAATATGCGGAAAGTTTAAAAAAATATCTTGCCGGGCATAAGGATGAATTTTCCGGAAATATAAACAAAGAGGTGGCTACCATTTCTGTAGAAACAAAATATGATAATTATTGGAAACCCCGCCTGTCTTTGCGGGTAGAAATGGAAGATGACCATACGGTAATCCGTGGAGTATTTGGTCCCAGCTCAGCAGTCTGGACATTTTTCATGTTCCTTTATTTTTCTTTTTCTATTCTCTGGATGACCTTCTTTACCATGTATTATGTAGAAAAGCAAATAAAAAGCGCCGAATACCCTTGGGCATTGAGCGCTTCTTTTGTGATGTTATTTTTTATTCTTCTCACTTATGCTGCTGCAAGATTCGGACAGCATAAAGGAAAGGAAGAAATGCTTAAACTGAGAAGATTTGCTGAAGAATCGACTTTACAGTTTGAAAAAAAGATTAATTAGACGACGGTTCTACCGGTCTCTCGCTATCAACCGGGGTAGCCATCGCTTTAGCCGTTTTGATAGAATCTGCTACTTTTTCTCTGTTGCTTTGCTCTTTCAGCATCTTGGGAACATCCGGTTCCAGCAATTTGGTCAGCTCTTCCACGGAGATATTATTAGCATTGGGATCATCCAGAAGCTTCTTCCAGGGTCTTCTTCCTCCCCAGTTGTAGTCACCAAATACCATTACCGCTGTTCCTCTCGCTTTTGTAGTAGCACCTCCCGGATTCAATATCCACGTATCTGCGTAAGAGTATAACCATTGGGCATCTTTTCTCAGTAATCGTAAACATGAGTGCGATGCAGGATATCCCGGAAGCGTATATTCATGCCATCCGATCCCTCCAATATTATGGATATTAAAATTATAAGGAAGTTTCCATTCACTGCTTACAGTGGAAATGGAGAGTTTCTTTTTCCAGTTGGCAAAAGTAAGTCCTCTTGTGGTCTGCGCAGCCTTTTTACCCATACTTGTAGGGCCCCACTTCACCAGACTTCCGTTAGAATAAACAGCATAAGCCTGTATAGGGTATGAAAAGATCACAAACTTCTTTACCCCACTTAATACATCAAGCTGCATAGGGAAAGGTGAATATGCCATCAGGGTGGTATCTATTTTCGCAGGGACTACTAAGGTATCTGCATTCCACTTACTTTTAGAATCCAGCCTGTTTAAAGCTAAAATGGCGGTCCTTTCTTTTTCGTTATACTTTTTGCTGAATTCCGCATAGAGAGAATCTCTCATTTTTTTGTCTTTTGGGATAACGAAGGCATTGTAAAATCCATTTTCCTGCATTACCGGTGGAACAGATTCTTTCTTGACTACGAGTACGGAATCTTTCTTTATAGAATCAGTCTTCGCTTCAGGACTTCCCGACACAGAAGAAGCTGTATCTTTAAAAGTATCACTTATTTTTTCTATTTCTTTTTTACAGGAAACAAGAAATACTGCGCATAAGCATGCGTATAGAAATAATTTTTTCACAGACATGTTCTTCATAAATAAATTAGGTCACTTAGTTTGGCTACCCAGTACAAATATCAGACCTAAAATCGAATCACAAAAGACATTATGGAAAATACCGTAAAAAAACGGTAATAAAGTAGATTCTTTACAACAATTTATTGGTTTTAGCATAAGTTAACGCTTCGGCAATATTATTTACCCCAATTTTTTCAAAAAGTTTTTTTCGGTGAAACTTCACAGTATCGGCAGTAATGAAAAGTTTTTCAGATATCTCATTGATCGTCAAACCACTCGCGTATAGACTTAAAATTTCATATTCCCTGGAGGAAAGCTTTATTTTTTCACTTTTTTCCCAGACATCTGTTACATAATCATACTTCAATAGGGTATCCGATCCTTCTTTGCTAAGGACAACATTTCCCGAAGCGCTGCTATTGGAAAGCGAAACGATGCATAAAGCTTTCCACACCTGCCCTTCTTCGGTAAGAAACATCGGGGTAAGCTTGTGATTGACAAGAATAAGGTTCTTTTTACCGTTGATAAGATAAAAGTCGTAAGAGATGGAATACAGTTTCCTTTCGTCTACAGGAATGGTTTCATAAAAATCAAATCCTGCTTTATTGATCTTGATCAGCATCTCTACATCTTCAGGTTTTACATTCTGAAAATAAAAAGCATAGCCCAGCTCCTTTACTTCCTCGGAGCTTTTCCCACACAGGAAGAGAGGATTTTCAGAAACATATTCAAATGCTTTCGTCTGATAATTAATAACGTATAAACTTTGATAAGTGGTTCTTGCCAGTGCTTTTACAGCCTCCAGATAATCTCCGGACTGGCTGAAGTCGATGTCTGCATCCTTACTGACTTCGTTTTTATCATTAAAAAATCTATTAATTTCTTCCATAGGTTTAAAATATCAATCTGTACACTACACAAAAGAGTAGTTTTAGCTTCGATACCACAAATCTACACAAAAGTGTAGCAGTTTTCAAAATACCGTGATTTACTTTTGCGAAAAGATTTTCATGATTGTGCCTTTTTGGAAGATCGTCGCAAGATGGGTTTGAAACCAGCTTTAAAGAAGCTATCAATAAACTCCTTTACTGTTATCAATAACCATGATATAAAGAAGCTGCCAAAACAATTCGGTCATCGTAAAAAGTAGATTTCAACAATGAAGTTTTTATCGTAATCGCCTCGGATAATGGAGGATTATTCAGACTGAAAATATTATAAAACAACGGCCGAATTATAGCAGCCTTCAAAAATCAGAACACTTTATACTGATTAATCTCTATTACTGTCTTACCAGACAGTATTTTTTTGTGATCAACAGCCCGCTGGGAAGCCTACAATATCGCACAAATATCTTATCAAACATTATGATAAAGGAGAAAACCCAAACTGGGTAAGGCAATGTGGGAGAAAAAAACTAGAATACTTTAACCTCAATCATTTAGATTATAAAAATTTGCTGCTTTATCAATACTGATATTTAATAATTTGTTAAAGATGCTGTGCCCATATTATCTATAATTTTGACAAAATATCAGTTATCATGTTATACATCATTATGGTAGTTGTACTACAGGCACTTATCACCCTTACCCTATTAATCTCTCTTATCAGAAACCGAGAATCTGTACTGAATATGTTGCTATTATATATTGTGGTAGTAACACTGGATATGGGATATGAATATTTCATTATTCAGAAGTTTGGATATGAATCCGTACTGTATGAAATACCGGGAAGCCTCCGTGTTTTTAAAGGGCTTATTTTCTTATACATTACCACCTATTTAATCAATGCCAGATGGCGGGATAAACTCAAATATCTGATTATTCCCTTAACCCTGGTTGTTATTCATCATGCGATTGCTCTTTCTGCAAAAATTTTCGGCCTTTCCTGGGCAGATATCGCTATTCAATCCTATAAATCCTATTTCATTTATTATAGTTATTATTGGGTAGCCAGTCTTTCTGTATGCATTTATCTTTTAATAAAGCATCGCCACAGCAGTAATCATCCTCTGGTCAGAAATTTCCGGTACTTAGCCTGCTATGTTTTAATGGGAGTATTGGTTTTCTGGGCTGTTTATCAGCTGGGGTTAAATACATTGGTCTATCAAAAGATTTACAGCCTTTTATTTCTTATTCAATTTGGCTGGATTCTGTACGTGTATATGGTAACCTATCAAAACAAAATGAAAGAAGAGCCACAAAATACCTATTCTCTTCCTGTTCCAAAAGAAACATATCAATATAAAGATCTTTCAAAAATAGACTTCATTACCGTACAAAATGCCATTACTTCCTTTTATCAGGACAGTCACATTTATCTGGATGAAGAATTCACCCTGGATCAGCTTTCCAGCCATCTGAAAATCAATAAAGCAGACCTAAGTATTACTTTCAACAAGCATCTTCATTCCAACTTTCACGAATATACCAATAGAAACCGTATTTATCATTTTAAACAGATTTTATCAGAAGATCCTTCTGCCAGTGTTATTGATATTGCATTTCAGTGTGGTTTTAAATCCAAGTCTACTTTTTATAAATACTTCAAAAAGGAATTTGACTGTCTCCCCTCTCAGCTCGTTCATTAGTTACAATAATTTAATATTGGTAAAATACTGATTTACAATACAGTTCGCTTCGAACTCAATGAAAGAAGTTGCATAAAATTTAAATGAACTAAAACTTTTTAATGACCCTACATCTTTGCATGAAATTTTTACAGAGATGGCACGCAAAAGACTTTTTTTAACAAAAGCAGCATTTTTTCTACTTGGGCCTTTAGCCTTTGCACAGACAACCATTCATGGTATTGTAGTGGACAGTGAGGGAAACCTTCCCAATGCCCTGGTCTATATTGAAAATACCGGGGAAAAGGTTACCTCCAATACGGATGGTTCCTTTGTTCTTAATAATGTGTATGATGGCACTTATAAACTTGTTGTCGAATACAAGGGATATGAAAGGCTGTATATTCCTTTCTCCGTCACAGATAAAAAGGAAACTGATCTCGGATTAATCAGATTGGGGGCAAAACCTAAAGAAAACAGTCTTCAGGAAGTGATTGTTACCAGTGTATACAAAGCATCACAGGCCAGGGCTATCACGATGAAAAAGAACTCCAATACGATTACAGAAGTTCTTTCCGCTGATGCAATAGGAAAACTTCCTGACCGTAATGCAGCAGATGCCGTACAGCGTATGCAGGGAGTATCTATTGAACGGGATATGGGTGAAGGACGCTTCGTAGCGGTAAGGGGAACACCGGTACAATGGACTGCCTCTACCCTAAATGGCAATAGAATGCCAAGTGCCAGTGGTGATAATGCCAACAGAGGAGTCCAAATGGATATCTTTCCGTCAGAGCTCATTCAGAATGTACGTTTATCTAAAGCGCTGACTCCTGATCTGGATGGGGATGCCATTGGTGGAAATGTAGATTTTATCACCAAAACCTCTCCTAATAAAGAAACCCTGGCAATAAGCATGGCTTCCGGCTACGTTAATATGTCCAAAGCCCCGACCTACAATACATCAGTAGTATACGGAAATAAAATTACTGATAAACTGAAATTTATTACCTCAGCGGTCATCTGGGAGCGCTCTACTGCTATAGATCAGATGAGGAATATTTTCAATTACGGAAACAAGGACAAAACAGCTTCCTACTCGATCAATCAGTTACAGTTACGGGATTATCAGGCCAACAGAAGAACGTTGGGATTCAATCTAGGATTGGATTATGAGATCGACAGCAGGAATAAATTATATATTAAAGGATTGTACAGTCAGTATAAAGATGGGCAGTCCGTACGGGAAACCTATTTTAATTTCGACAGTAAAAATGTAATGCTTCAGGCCCGTCATGCAGATTATCTTACCGATCTGTATTCTATGCAGCTGGGGGGTAACCACCAGGTAGGACAGCGTATGGAAGTCAATTGGTCATTATCCAAAGCACGTTCGGAATTCAAATTTAACTCACCTTCGAATCTTTCTCAGGATGAAAGAGGCTATCCAATGGTCAATTTCATACAGCCTATGACCTACGGAAATCTGTCTGCAGACGGAAGAAAATATAATGCGATGGATGCTCCTGACGGCGTTGGAAATACAGGAGCTTATACACTGCCTTATACCCTGCAGAGTATAGCAGCAGATAAGCTAAAATTAAACCAGATTATCCTCAGCCAGAATCATAACAGTGAAACAGACCTCCGGGGGCAAATTGATTTAAAATATAAAGTATCAGACAGATTTGAGCTTAAATGGGGGACAAAATACAATAATAAAGAAAAAGTAGTCAACAGTTCTTTACTGGTCTGGATGCCCAAATCATCCCTGGGGATTCCCGGAGCACCGGTTACTTACCTAAGCCAGCTGGAACGCGAAGGATTCCCCTACAGAGGAGGATTCATGAATCCTCTTGGTAATCCATATAACTCAGTGATCATTGATCAGATCACCAACGCGCAAATTGACCAAATGTATACGACCGGTACCCAAAACAGTTTAGGATTAATGCAGGTCAATACCAAAGACAGCAGCTCCAATATTACGAGCTCCTACAGAGGTACTGAAAACGTATGGGCAGCCTACCTGATGGGAACCTGGAAAATTACTGATCAGCTGCAGGTATTGGGAGGATTCAGAAATGAATACAATGCTATTACATTCTGGGGCAAAAAGGTAACCTCTGATCAAAATGCCAGGGCAGTAGATATTAAAGATAATAAAACATATAATGTACTGCTTCCCATGGTCAATATGAAATGGAATATCAACAGTGACCGCATCCTGAGACTCGCCTATACCCGCTCCTTCGCAAGACCTGATTTCAATGATCTGAACCCGGGAACAATCGTAAATGATATCACCAATACGATCACCCAGGGAAATACCAAACTGAACCCTACCTTTTCGAACAATTTTGATATCATGTTTGAAAACTACTTCGGTAAACTGGATCTTATTACAGCAGGCGTTTTTTATAAAGATATCACCAATCTTATCTATAAAGATCAGTCCGTTACAGAGATTGCCGGAAGGTCTTATACTTTTACTGCCCCTAAAAACCTGGAAGGCGCTCAACTCTTCGGTTTTGAATTTGGGATCTCCAAACGTTTTGAAAATCTGCCGGGCTTTTTAAAGAATATAGGTTTTGAAGGCAACTATACTTATATCTCCTCTAAAATGGATATGCCTGTCTATGAAAACGGTAAACAGACCGGTACGATGTCTACCACTATTCCCAATCAGGCAAAACATATTTTCAATACGATACTGTTTTATGAAACCAATAAATTAATGCTTCGTCTTGCCGGAAATTATAAAGGGAATTATGTAAGTGAGATCAGGGCGGCTGCAGGCGCAGATCACTATCAGTACTTTGATAAAAACTTCACTGTGGATATTTCCACCTCATATAGTATTACAAAGAGAATACGCCTGTTTATAGAGCTTAATAATGTTTTCAATGAACCCAACCGCTACTATATGGGAGTAAAGGATCGTGTAGAAAATATTTCTTATTCGGGGATGCGTGGACAGATGGGTTTCAATTTCAATTTTTAATCAAAATTATTTATTCATATGAAAAAGTATATATATGGAGCTGCATGTTGTATGGCAGCATTAATACAGGCACAGGATAAATGCCAGAATATAAAGATCAATCAACTGCAGGTTGTAGGAACCCACAATTCATATGCTCAGCCGGCAGACCCAAGGGTATTGGAATTGGTTACTCCAATTATTAACGGTATGATGCAGAAATACAGCAGCAGCATGTCTGAAGAGCAAAAAGCTAAATTCAAAGAATACCATCCTTACGGAATGGATCTGAAAGAGGGATTGAATTACAACCATCCTGATTTTACAGAACAGCTCAATGCCAATCTCCGGGGCCTGGAAATAGATGTTTATTATGATCCGGAGGGAAAACGTTTCAGCAATCCTGCTACCTATCAGATCTTACAGGCAAAGGGAATAACTGATTTGGCGCCTATGAATACAAAAGGCCTGGACCAGCCTGGTTTCAAAGTATTGCATATGGCAGATATAGATTTCAGATCGCATTATCCCACTTTAAAAGATGCCCTCACAACCCTTCGTCAGTGGTCTGACAAACATCCGGGACATACCCCTATCTTTATGATGATAGAGGCAAAAGATTCAGGATTCCCTATTTTTGAAAACAGCACGAAAGTTTTACCTTTTGATAAAAAAGCATACGATGAGCTGGATGAAGAAATCATAAAGTACCTTGGAAAAGATAAGATTATTACTCCCAAAGAGGTTCAGGGTAAGTATTCAACATTAAAAGAGGCTGTAACGCACCATAACTGGCCAAAGCTTAAAGAGGCTCAGGATAAATTTATTTTTATGCTGCTTCCAGGAAGTGCCGGAACTTTATCCTCTAAAAACAATCCTTATCTTATCAATGGCTCACTGAAAGACAGAATCATGTTTCTCAGCAGTGAACCTGATGATTCTTTTGCCGGTTTTATTCTTCGGGATAATGCCATCATAAGACAAAAAGAAATACAGGATCTGGTAAAGCAGGGCTTTATGGTAAGAACAAGGTCAGACATTGAAACTTATGAGGCAAAGATCAATGATACTTCACGGGCTAAAGCAGCCTTCAGCAGTGGTGCCCAGGTTATCTCTACCGATTTCTTCCGCCCCGGAAATACATACGGCACCCCTTATTATGTACATCCACCTCAGGAAAAGGATTATATGAACAATCCCGTCAACACTTCCTGCAAATAATAGTAAAGCCGGTTCTGAAAACAGAACCGGCTTTTTTAAATGATCTCTCAGAAAACAAAAAAACCTGTAAATACTTACAGGTTTTTTAATTGAGTTGCGATCCGGACGGGATTCGAACCCGCGACCTCCGCCGTGACAGGGCGGCATTCTAACCAGCTGAACTACCGGATCAATTTTTT
>NZ_FWXM01000013.1:0-8783 GCF_900176315.1 Chryseobacterium sp. YR221 | reverse complement strand
GGAGACCTTGTGCGTTGGCTTCCTGATGGGAATATAGAATACATTGGAAGAAATGACTTCCAGGTGAAGATCCGGGGTTACAGAATAGAGCTTGGAGAGATCGAAAACCGATTGTCTCAGCATCCTGAAGTAAAACAGTCTGTGGTATTGGCCAAAGAGAACAATGCGGGGATGAAATACCTTGCCGGATATTATGTATCAGCCGGAGAGCTGGATCATGAACACCTTACTGAGTATTTATCCTCCTCTTTACCGGAATATATGGTACCGAGTGTCTTTGTTCATCTCACCTCTTTACCATTGACCATCAATGGTAAGCTAGACAGAAAACAGCTTCCTGAACCTGACTTCAGTGGAGACAGAGAATATACCGGACCTGAAAATAAACAACAAGAAAACTTGTGTAAGATTTATGGAGAAATCTTAGGCGTCGCTTCTGAACATATCGGTATCCATGATGATTTCTTCCGATTAGGAGGAAACAGTATCATGGCGATCAAACTGATCAGTAAGATCAAACAAGAGATGGATATTCAGGTGAATGTGGCCATGGTATTCAGCCATAAAACAGTCGCATCATTGTCTCATATACTCAACGGAGAAAACAATCAGGCGGAAGAGATTGTCATCAACCCTGTAATAGTATCATCACCTGAAGAACAGCGTTTGTCTTTTGCACAGGAAAGACTTTGGTTTATAGAAACTTATGAAGGAGGAAGCAATGCATACAATATTCCGATGATCTTCATGTTGGGTGAAAATGTTCAAATGGAACTTCTTCAGCAATCTTTTGAAACACTGACTCAACGCCATGAAGTGTTGAGAAGCCTCATTCGTACAACAAAGGACGGAGAAGGATATCAGGTTATAACCGGGCAGGAACTTCCTATCTATACTGGAAAAGTAGACTCCAGAAAAGAGCTTGATGAAGCGATTAACCATGCAGCAAACAAAGTTTTCCATCTGGAAGAAGAGCTCCCGATGAGCATTAATATTTTCCATCTGGAGAACCGCAATTATCTGTCTGTCGTGATTCATCATATTGCTTTTGACGGATGGTCTACCGATATTTTTATTAGAGAATTATGCAGCATTTATCAGTCTCTTTCTGAAGGAAAAAATCCTGATTTACCGGAATTAAAAATACAATACAAAGACTTTGCATTATGGCAGAGAGATTATCTTACAGGGGAAAGACTCGATCAACAAATCGTTTACTGGAAAAATAAACTTGATGGCTTCCAAACACTGGATCTTCCTCTGGATCTTAAAAGACCTGCCCATATTTCTTATGCAGGAGCAACACAATACTTTGACTTGCCCACAGATCTTGTATCAGAACTGAGAAATCTTTCAAAAGATCTCGGAGTGAGTTTATACAGTATGATGTTAAGTGGCTATTATCTGATGCTATCTGCCTATTCCGGGCAGGATGATATTGTCGTGGGAAGCCCTGTTGCGAATCGTCATCATGTGGGACTCGAAAATATCATAGGGTTCTTTGTCAATACGCTGGCTTTAAGAGAGAAAATTGATTCAGAACAAAAGGTAAAAGATTTTATTCTTCAGGTATCTGAATCCGTAACGGAAGCACAGTCTCATCAGGACCTTCCATTTGAGAAGCTGGTGGAAGAACTTGGTGTAGAACAGGATATGTCCCGACACCCTGTTTTTCAGGTAATGTTTGGGCTTCAAAGCTTTGATGGCGGAACTTCTTTTAAAAATAATGAAGCTGTGCTTCAACCTTTTGATGGAAATATAGACTATCAATCAGCAAAGTTTGACCTGACCATGATGATTGATGACCATGGGGATGTGATCCGGGGAATCTTCAATTATGCAGTGTCCCTTTTCAGCAATGAGACGATTATGCGTATGATGGATTCCTATTTGTTTTTCCTGAAGCAGCTTGTTAACATTGGAAATAGAACAGAAAACAATTCCATAAAGAATCTGACCCTTATAACAAAAGAAGACCATCAAAAAATAACAGGAGAATGGAATACGGCTGGGCTTGCATATCCTGAAGAAAAGACAATTCATCAGTTATTTGAAGATCAGGTAGAAAAAACACCTGAACAAATAGCTGTAGTATATCAGAATAATAAGCTTTCTTATCGTGAACTGAATCAGAAAGCGAACCAACTGGCCCATTATCTTATTGAAAATTATAAGCTTACATCAGATGATCTTATTCCTCTTTGTTTAGAGCGTTCGGAAGATATGCTGATTGCAGTTTTAGCTGTACTAAAGACCGGAGCAGCTTATGTACCTATGGACCCTGCTTACCCAGCAGACAGGATAAAACATATTCTTGATGATACCGGAGCAAAAATAGTTCTTACTCAGGAAAGGACTCTAGAAAAAGTAAGAAGATTAGACCATGTAACCGGAATATCTATTGATGAAGCAACATTCAGAACCTTTATCGGTAAAATAGATCCTAAAAATCCGGTGACGACAACTCAGCCTAACCATCTTGCCTATGTTATCTACACCAGTGGAACCACCGGAATGCCTAAAGGAGTAATGATAGAGCATAGAAATGTGGTGAATGTGGTGAATCAGGTAAGAGATGCATACGGATTCAGTGAAGGAGAGAAAATAACGGCTTATACGTCCTATGTTTTTGACGTATCTGTATCAGAATTTTTCAATACTTTATTGTTTGGAAATGAGTTGCATTTGCTTGATGAGGTTACTAAAAAGGATGCAGATTCAATAAGCAGGTATCTCTTGGATCATCAGATAGCTTATGCTTATTTACCTCCGGTAATGCTATCCGTACTTCCAAAAATAAAGTGTCCGAACCTAAAAGGATTACTCTATGCGGGAGAACCGTGCGATTATGAAACCGGAAAATACTGGTCTGAACAGACCCTCCTTTACAATCTTTATGGACCTACCGAAGCTACAATTTATGCTACTTATAAACAGGTATATCATGGAGATGTACATTTGATTGGACGTCCTGTAGGGAATGCGTCGGCTTATGTGCTGGATAATCTTTATCGCCCGGTTCCTGTAGGAGCTATAGGTGAACTGTATATTGGTGGAGACGGCATTGCCCGCGGATATCTGAACAGACCTGACCTGACTGCTGAGCGATTCATTTCGAATCCTTTCCAAACGGAAGTACAGAAAAGCAGAGGAAAAAATAATATAATATACAAAACCGGAGACCTTGTTCGATATCTTTCCAATGGTGATCTGGAATATCTTGGCCGTAATGACTTCCAGGTAAAAATCCGCGGGTACAGAATTGAGCTGGGAGAAATAGAAACCGCATTACTGGGCTATCCGGGGATTCGCCAGGCTGTTGTACTGGCTAAAGAAAATACTGCCGGCATGAAGTACCTTGCCGGATATTATGTATCTGATGCTCCTATAGAATCTTCCGTGCTTTCGGAATTCTTAGCAGAATCATTGCCTGAATATATGGTTCCTAATGCTTATGTATACCTTGAGTATCTTCCGTTAACAATTAACGGAAAACTCGACAGAAGACAGCTTCCTGAACCAGAATTTACAGCAAGTATGGAATACGCAGCACCAGAGAATGAGCTGCAGGAAAAACTTTGCCATATTTATGGAGAGATACTGGGAATAAATGCGGATACGATTGGCATTCATGATGATTTCTTCAAATTGGGTGGTAACAGTATCATGGCGATCAAGCTCATCAGTAAAATCAGGAATCAGCTGGATTTCCAGATTCAGGTGGCTTCCGTATTCAGCCATAAAACCATTGCATCTTTGAGCTCAGTGCTGGAATCAGACTCCACAGTCAATGAGCAGCTAATTATTGTACCGATTGTATTTTCTTCACCTGAAGAGCAACGTCTGTCGTTTGCTCAGGAAAGACTATGGTTTATAGAAGCTTTTGAAGGAGGAAGTAGTGCCTATAATATTCCGATGGCTTTCAGCCTGGGAGAAAAAATAAGATTGGATTTTCTTCAAAAGTCTATAGAAGCGGTGGTAATGCGCCATGAAGTGCTTCGTTCGGTGATTCGAACTACTGAGAAGGGAATGGGTTACCAGGTGGTTACAGATCTTATTCCTGAGTTTACAATTACAGAAGCAGAGACAAGGGAAGAATTGGAGGAGAATATAAACAGATCGGCCAACAAGATTTTCCGTTTGGAGCAAGAACTCCCTGTGGATATTAATGTTTTCAAGTTGAAAGAGCATTATTACCTGTCTGTAGTTGTTCATCATATTGCTTTTGACGGCTGGTCAATAGATGTATTTTTAAAGGAAATACAGGCAGTTTATGAAGCTCTTGTAGCCGGTAAGGATTCTCTACTACCTAATTTAAAGATTCAGTACAAAGACTTTGCGCTATGGCAGCGTAACTACCTTACTGGAGATGTACTGGAAAAACAGATCGATTACTGGAAAAAGACTCTTGACAGTTTTGAATCTCTCAATCTGCCTTTAGATCATAAAAGACCTTCCTATATTTCTTATGAAGGGGCAAGTATGTACTTTAATCTTTCTTCTGAGACGGGTTCTGGTCTGAGAAAACTTTCCAAAGATTTGGGGGTAAGTCTGAATAGTGTCATGCTAGGTGGATATTACCTGATGCTTTCTGCGTATTCAGGACAGAACGATATTGTATTGGGAAGTCCAATCGCCAACCGTCACCATGCAGGTCTCGAGGACATGATCGGATTCTTTGTCAATACACTTGCTTTGAGAGAGACTATTGATCCTGAACAAAGCCTTAAAGACTTTATCCTTCAGGTTTCAAGATCGGTTACAGAAGCCCAGTCTCATCAGGATCTTCCGTTTGAGAAGCTGGTGGAGGAATTGGGTGTAGAACAGGATACCTCCAGACATCCTGTCTTTCAGGTGATGTTTGGACTTCAGAGTTTCGGAAGAAATTCTGATGATCACGAAACTTTATTTTCCCCTTTTGAGGGAGAAATTGATTATCAGGCCGCGAAGTTTGATTTGACCACCATGATAGATGATGGGGAAGAAAACATCCGCGGAATGTTTAACTATGCTGTATCTCTTTTCAATGGAGATACCATTATAAAATTAAAAGATACTTATGTGTTGCTTCTGGAGCAATTGGCCCAGATGAGTGATGCAGAAGCTAAAAATACCAGAATCAATGATCTTCATCTTCTGGAAGAGGGCGATTATAAAAAGATGACCGAGGATTGGAATAATACCGTTTCTGATTATTCATCTGAAAAAACCATTCATAGGCTGTTTGAAGATCAGGTTGCAAAGACCCCAGATCAGATTGCTGTAGTCTATCAGGATATTAAATTGTCCTACAAAGACCTGAATGAGAAAGCAAATCGTTTGGCCAACTATCTTATCCAAACTTACAATCTTCAGCCTGACGATATTATTCCTTTATGTTTAGATCGTTCTGAGAACATGTTGATTGCAATGCTAGGAGTTCTGAAGTCGGGGGCAGCTTATGTCCCGATGGATCCTTCTTATCCTGCAGACAGAATAAAACACATTCTTCAGGATACTGAGGCAAAACTTGTCTTAGGTCAGGAAAGTACAGCCGAAAAGCTGGAAGATGTGGGGGTAGATTGTATCGCTTTAGATGAGGTAAACATTAAAGCACAGCTTGAACTCACAGACTCAAATAATCCTGTTACCCAGGTGAATTCAGATAATCTGGCCTATGTCATCTACACCAGTGGTACAACAGGACTTCCTAAAGGAGTAATGATTGAACATAAAGGTGTTTCCAATCTGATCAAGCAGTTTGCTAAAGATCTGGATCTTATTTCTGATGGAACGGCTTCCAAAAACTGTCTATGGTATGCTAATTACGTCTTTGATGCCCATGTTGCGGAACTTTATCCTGTCATTACTCATGGTCACAGTATTTATTTGCTAGATAAAGAAAGACAGACTGATATTGCCGCATTACAACAATATATAGCAGTAAATACCATCAGTGTTGCCACTATACCACCGGTTCTACTGACTAAAGACTATATTTTACCTTTAGAAAAACTTATGGTGGCCGGAGACATAACAAATCCACAGCTCATGGCTCTTTATCAGGCTGAAGGAGTGGATGTTATTAATGCTTACGGACCTACGGAAGGGACAGTTTGTGCAACGCTGCATTATTACAAGGAAGATGGTAATCCGTTGAATATCGGAGGTCCGATTGGTAATATGACGACTTATGTGCTGGATAACCATATGCGGGCAGTTCCGGTTGGAGCTGTAGGTGAGCTTTATATAGGAGGAGCCGGAATTGCAAGAGGTTACTTAAACCGTCCGGATTTAACTGAGGAACGTTTCCTTGAAAACCCATTCCAGACATTATCCCAAAAAGGAAGGGGAGAAAACAGCCGTTTATACAAAACGGGAGACTTAGTACGCTGGCTGGCTAATGGCGAGCTGGAATATGTAGGTCGAAATGACTTCCAGGTGAAGATCAGGGGGTATAGAATTGAATTAGGAGAGATTGAGAATACCCTGCTTCATTACCCTGGTATCCGTCAGACCGCAGTATTAGCTAAAGAAAACAAAGCGGGGATGAAATACCTTGCAGGCTATTATGTATCCGATGTTGAGGTTGATTCCAACCTTCTTTCTGAACATCTTTCAGAGAGCTTACCGGAATATATGGTACCGGGTGCTTTTGTACATTTAACAGCCTTGCCATTAACGATCAATGGAAAGCTGGACAGAAGACAACTTCCTGAACCTGAGTTTACGGGCAGCAAAGATTATATTGCTCCCCAAACTGATCTTCAGGCTAAACTATGCCAGATCTATGGTGATGTTTTGGGTCTTGATGCTACAGGGATCAGTATCGAAGATGATTTCTTCCGCTTAGGAGGAGACAGTATTATCAGTATCCAGCTGGTAGGAAGAATCAGACAACAATTAAATATCAGGCTGACGGTTAGAGAAGTATTCACTACCCGGACTATTGTTTCTTTGTCTTTACTTATCGAAGAGAAAAGTCAAAATGAAGCAATCCATATTTTGGCAGAACAAGGTATATTAGAAGGGGGAGTTTCCTTACTTCCTGTTCAGGATTGGTTTTTCAGTCAGAAAGAAGCGGGCTATTTGGTAGATTTCAATCACTGGAATCAGGCCTTCTTACTTTATGTACCTGTTCTAAAGAAGGAGCTTCTGGAAGAATCAGTGAAGTACCTGATCGAAAGACATGATGCACTTAGACTTCAATATCGTAGAGAAGATGGAAAGTCCATTCAGCAATATGGAAAACCAGAAATCCCTTCAGTCCATTATCTGGATGCTTCCGGATTAAATCCAGAAGAGCTTTCTCATGTATTTACAGAGTGGCAGTCCGGCTTTGATATTGAAAACGGACCATTGTATCAGATCGGTTATATCAGTGGTTATGCAGATGGCAGTGCAAGGATTTACTTTGCCCTTCACCATTTGATTATTGATGCCGTAAGCTGGAGAATTATTACCGAAGACTTAAAAAATATTTACCAGTCTCTTGAAAAAGGAGATACAGAATATATTACGGGTCATATAAAAGGAACGAGCTACAGACAATGGGTGGAAGCTGTACGAAGCTATAAAACAGAAAATCCGGAATCCCGGGCTCAGGAACTTTTATTCTGGAATACAACAGCGGATCATGTAGAAGAAAATAACAAAGGGCTGGATCAGTTCATGCTTAAAGATCAACACTACAGTGAGCTGCAATTATCCAAAGAGATTACTCAAACATTGATTAGAGGAACCAATCATGCATATCATACCCAGATCAATGATTTATTGCTTTCCGCTTTATCCGTTACTCTTTCAGAATTAAGTGGGAAAGATATTCATCCTGTTTTATTGGAAAGTCATGGTCGTGAAGAAATATCAGGTAATCTTGATATTACGGAGACCGTAGGTTGGTTTACCACGATGTATCCATTGCTTTTGAGGAGAGGAAAGAATCTAAGAGATACTATTGTTTCCACCAAAGAGTCTTTGAGAATCATACCGAACAACGGAATAGGGTATGGCAGCTTGATAGGCTATACAGAACGTGAATTACCTAAGGTCAGCTTTAATTATCTGGGGCAGTTGGATCAGGAACTTGGTGAGAAAAACTGGACTATTGTTGCCGAAGATAGTGGATTGAGTGTTGGAAAAAGAAATAAAGATAATAATCAGATCAGCATCAATGGAGCTGTTGTTGACGGACAGCTTAAATTTGGTGTTGCAGGCTACCTGAGTGAAGAAGAGATTAATCACTTTTCAGAACGATTGAAAGCCAATATAGAGACTATTGTAGATCAGCTTTCAAAGGAAAGTAAAAGCATACTGACTCCATCAGATATAGACTATATTGTAGAACAGGAACAGCTATTTGGTATTCAGGAGAAAAGGGAAATTGAAGGGGTTTATTTAGCGAACAGCTTACAGGAAGGCTTTGTGTACCATGCGTTGAACCAGGGAGATAAAGATGATGCCTACAGGGTACAGTTGATCTGGGACTACCATAGTAAAATTAATGAAGAGAAGTTAAAAGATTCCTGGAAACGTACCCAGGCCGCTTATCCGTCGTTGAGACTTCGTTTTGACTGGAATGGTGAGATCGTACAGGTTATTGATAAAGAAGGCGAGGTAGACTGGCGTTACCAGGATATCAGTGGAATGAGCAAAGAGGCTCAGGAAACCCTGATCGGAGAAATCACACAGAAGGATCGCTTTGAGGTGTATGACCTTACCCAGGGAAGTCTTTTCAGGGTGTATCTATTCAAAAGAGGAGATAGCCACTACAGCTGTTTATTCAGCAACCACCATGCGATTCT
>NZ_FWXM01000015.1:0-2704 GCF_900176315.1 Chryseobacterium sp. YR221 | reverse complement strand
CTAGAGGGGGAATTAGCTCAGCTGGCTAGAGCGCCTGCCTTGCACGCAGGAGGTCAAGGGTTCGACTCCCTTATTCTCCACAGTTTTGGAGAACTGATTTAAAAGTTACGAATGGAGCCAAAAACAACATTTGTTCATCAGTTTGAAAAGAAGACATTAAGATCATTGACATTAACGGTAAAGACATCACAAAGAGATAACCGAGCACTTTCGAGTGCCGAGTTTATAAAAATATCGATAAATTAAATTTTATCAAAAAATACTGAACTAATTAATAATTAGGAAAGAAATCGTTAAGGGCGTATGGCGGATGCCTAGGCTTTCAGAGGCGAAGAAGGACGTGGTAAGCTGCGAAAAGCTGCGGGGATCGGCACACACGAATTGATCCGCAGATGTCCGAATGGGGCAACCCGGCTGGTTGAAGACCAGTCACCTAGTAATAGGAGCAAACCCGGAGAACTGAAACATCTAAGTACCCGGAGGAAAAGAAATCGAAGAGATTCCGTAAGTAGTGGCGAGCGAAAGCGGATTAGCCCAAAAGCTGATATATGTTTAATAGAATGTTCTGGAAAGAACAGCCGTAGAGGGTGATAGCCCCGTAAATGAAAGGCATATTTGAGTGATAAATGAGTAGGGCGGGACACGTGAAATCCTGTCTGAATATGGGGGGACCATCCTCCAAGGCTAAATACTCCTGAAAGACCGATAGTGAACAAGTACTGTGAAGGAAAGGTGAAAAGCACTTCGAATAGAAGGGTGAAATAGAACCTGAAACCGTACGCCTACAAGCGGTCGGAGCACCTATATGGTGTGACGGCGTGCCTTTTGCATAATGAGCCTACGAGTTAATTTTACTAGCGAGGTTAAGGTATTAAGTACCGGAGCCGGAGCGAAAGCGAGTCTGAATAGGGCGGTTAGTTAGTAGGATTAGACGCGAAACCTTGTGATCTACCCATGGGCAGGTTGAAGCTCTGGTAACACAGAGTGGAGGACCGAACCGGTTGACGTTGAAAAGTCTTCGGATGACCTGTGGGTAGGGGTGAAAGGCCAATCAAACTGGGAGATAGCTCGTACTCTCCGAAATGCATTTAGGTGCAGCGTCGTATATAAGTTTATTAGAGGTAGAGCTACTGATTGGATGCGGGGGTTTCATCGCCTACCAATTCCTGACAAACTCCGAATGCTAATAAATGTTCTACGGCAGTGAGGGCATGGGTGCTAAGGTCCATGTCCGAGAGGGAAAGAACCCAGACCAACAGCTAAGGTCCCAAAATATATGTTAAGTTGAAACAACGCGGTTGGACTGCATTGACAGCTAGGATGTTGGCTTGGAAGCAGCCATTCATTTAAAGAGTGCGTAACAGCTCACTAGTCGAGCGGTCCGGCATGGATAATAATCGGGCATAAACATATTACCGAAGCTATGGATTTATACCTTAGGGGTATATCTGGTAGGAGAGCATTCTATTTGCGCCGAAGCAGTATCGTGAGGTATTGTGGAGCGGATAGAAAAGAAAATGTAGGCATAAGTAACGATAAAGCGGGCGAGAAACCCGCTCACCGAAAGACCAAGGCTTCCTCAGCCATGCTAATCAGCTGAGGGTTAGTCGGGACCTAACGCGAACCCGAAAGGGGTAGTGGATGGACAATGGGTTAATATTCCCATACTTGCTCACACTAAAAAGGGGACGGAGTGCCGTACTTACTGGAGACTGACGGAATAGTCAAGGCCTAGCCTTCGGGCGAAGCTGCTGTAGGGAAAGTGCTTCCAAGAAAAGCCGAAGTGAAGCAACCCGTACCAAAACCGACACAGGTGGTCGAGGAGAGAATCCTAAGGTGCTAGAGTGAATCATGGTTAAGGAACTAGGCAAAATAGTCTCGTAACTTCGGGAGAAGAGACGCCATCAGCAATGGTGGCCGCAGTAAAGAGGCCCAGGCGACTGTTTATCAAAAACACAGGACTCTGCAAAATCGAAAGATGCAGTATAGGGTCTGACACCTGCCCGGTGCTGGAAGGTTAAGGAAGGTGCTTAGGGTTAAACCGAAGGCATTAACTGAAGCCCCAGTAAACGGCGGCCGTAACTATAACGGTCCTAAGGTAGCGAAATTCCTTGTCGGGTAAGTTCCGACCTGCACGAATGGTGTAACGATCTGGGCACTGTCTCAACCATGAGCTCTGTGAAATTGTAGTCTCGGTGAAGATGCCGAGTACCCGCAATGGGACGAAAAGACCCTGTGAACCTTTACTATAACTTCGTATTGACTTTGAGTAAGTAATGTGTAGGATAGGTGGGAGGCTTTGAAGCAGGCACGCTAGTGTTTGTGGAGCCAACGTTGAAATACCACCCTTTACTTACTTGGAGCCTAACTTCTGAATAGAAGGACATTGCGTGGTGGGTAGTTTGACTGGGGTGGTCGCCTCCAAAAGAGTAACGGAGGCTTTCAAAGGTACCCTCAGCACGCTTGGTAACCGTGCGTAGAGTGTAATGGCATAAGGGTGCTTGACTGTGAGACCAACAAGTCGATCAGGTGCGAAAGCAGGACATAGTGATCCGGTGGTTCCGTATGGAAGGGCCATCGCTCATAGGATAAAAGGTACTCCGGGGATAACAGGCTAGTCTCCCCCAAGAGCTCACATCGACGGGGAGGTTCGGCACCTCGATGTCGGCTCGTCACATCCTGGGGCTGGAGAAGGTCCCAAGGG
>NZ_FWXM01000016.1:0-1066 GCF_900176315.1 Chryseobacterium sp. YR221 | reverse complement strand
AAAGGATAACCGCATCCTTTAAAATGGAAGCCATACCCGGAAAAAATAAGGGAAAGGTGATGAGTTCTTTATAGAAAGTTAAGAGTTGAGAGTTAGGAGCGATTAATAGTAAATGGTCAATAATTGACTCCTGATTGGAAAAGTTAGTTTATCCAGGATATGGATATTCGATAGAGACAGGCTTTACCCGTTCTTGTAAAAATAGAAAACCATACATTGGCTTTAGCCCAAACATAAGTCCGTATAATTATCTTGTGTACGTTGCCATTCTTAAGTTTGGGCTAAAGCCCTATTAGAAAATCGTTTTTTGTAAATGGGTTAAAGCCCATTTCTATTGAATAATGAAGTGAGTCCTAGAAATAATAAATGAGAAGTGATGAGTTATGAATATAAATAGCGAATGGTCAATGCTTGACTCTTGATTGGAAAAATTAGCTTATCCGGGATATGGATATTCAATAGGGACGGGCTTTAGCCCATTCTTATAAAAATACAAAAACAATCCATTGGCTTTAGCCCAAACATAAGCCAGTATAATTATCTTGCGTACATCGTCATTCTTAAGTTTGGGCTAAAGCCCTATTAGAAAATCGTTTTTTGTAAATGGGCTAAAGCCCATTTCTATTGAATAATGAAGTGAGTCCTAGAAATAATAAATGAGGAGTCCTAGGAAAATATCTAAAGATTCATATAAGTATTGAATACTAGAGATTGTATTCTGGGTAAATAGTTCTTTGTATATATATGTATATATATGTATCTATAAAATAAAAACTCTTCAGGAATTTAATCCGCTACTATCATACTTCCCCTCTCCCTTGTCATCCCGTAGGGATCTCAGTATTGGACTTCAATATAGGTTCTAACGAGTAACGAGTGATGAGTTATAAGTATAAATAGCAAATGGTCAATGATTGACTTCTGATTGTAAAATCAGTTTATCCAGGATATGGATATTCGATAGGGACGGGCTTTAGCCCGTTCTTTGTAAAAATAGAAAAGAGCTAAGAGTTGACAGTGCTATTACCTATTACCTATTACCTATTACCTATTACCTATTACCTAT